>DATGMN010000001.1:0-88293 GCA_035293585.1 Bradyrhizobium sp.
CCAGCCGAGCGAGGGATCCTTCTTGCCGTAGTCCATGTGGCCATAGACCTTGACGCCGTTGATTTCCTTGACGTCGTTGGTGAAGAAATCAGCGATGTCCTCATAGGCCGACCAGTTCACGGGCACGCCGAGGTCGTAGCCATACTTGGCCTTGAACTTGGCCTTGTAGTCCGGATTGGTGAACCAGTCGTAGCGGAACCAATAGAGGTTTGCGAACTGCTGGTCGGGCAGCTGGTAGAGATGGCCGTTCGGCGCCGTCGTGAACGACTTGCCGATGAAGTCGTCGACATCGAGCGTCGGATCGGTGACGTCCTTGGCTTCGCCCTTCATCCACTCCGTGAGGTCGACGGCCTGGCCGTAGCGGAAGTGGGTGCCGATGAAGTCGGAGTCGTTGATCCAGCCGTCATAGACGTTCTTGCCGGACTGCATCTGGGTCTGGATCTTCTCGACGACGTCACCTTCCTGGATGATGTCGTGCTTGACCTTGATGCCGGTGATCTCCTCGAAGGCTTTCGCAAGCTTCTCGGATTCATACTGATGCACGGTCAGGGTTTCGGAGACGACGTGGATCTCCATCCCCTTGAAGGGCTCAGCGGCCTTGATGAACCACTGCATCTCCTTCATCTGGTCATCCTTCGACAGCGTCGAAGGCTGGAACTCCTCGTCGATCCACTTCTTGGCGGCGGCTTCGTCAGCGTAAGCGGGCGCGGTGATCGCGGCTGATGCCGCCATCAGCGCGAACACGCTCGTCATCATCAACGTCCGGGTCCTGGTGACAGGCCCCTTGCTTGGTTCTAGGCGTCGCATGTTGTTCCTCCGTTGCAGCGACAGACTTACTCCTCAGGCCCGGGTTGAACCCCGGATCTGCTCCTTTTTTCGTTGGCTAAACCGTGCGGAAAACGACCACGGCTACCCCCAGCGAAATCAGCGTGGCGAGCCAGAGGCTCGATAACTCAAATCCCTCTTCACCGATCGGCAGCGTTGCGATCGTGTCGGTGCCGACGAGGCCGATCCACAACAGATGGATGACGGCCGCCAGGATCAGCGAGATGAACAGGCGGTCGCCGCGCGTGGTCGGAATGCGCAGCACCCCGTACCGCTCGACCTCGGGATAGGCGACCGCGAGCCAGGTCATGACGACGAGCATCAGCGCGATGCAGGCGAAGAAGATCGCCGTCGGCAACGTCCAGGCCATCCATGCGATGCTGTCCATGGGGCGCCTCCTACACGCGGCCGAGCGCGAAGCCGCGCGCGATATAGTTGCGGACGAACCAGATCACGAGCGCGCCCGGGATGATGGTGAGCACGCCGGCGGCGGACAACAGGCCCCAATCCATGCCGGCGGCGGACACCGTGCGCGTCATCACCGCCGAGATCGGCTTGGCATCGACGGAGGTCAGCGTGCGCGCGAGCAGGAGCTCGACCCAGGAGAACATGAAGCAGAAGAAGGCGGCCACCCCGATGCCGCTCGCGATCAGCGGCACCAGGATCTTCACGAAGAAGCGCGGAAACGAATAGCCGTCGAGGAACGCGGTCTCGTCGATCTCGCGCGGCACGCCGGAGACGAAGCCTTCGAGGATCCAGACCGCGAGCGGGACGTTGAAGATGCAATGCGCCAGCGCCACCGCCCAGGGCGTATCGAACAGCCCGATCGCCGAATAGAGGTTGAAGAACGGCAGCGCATAGACCGCGGCCGGCGCCATGCGGTTCGACAGCAGCCAGAAGAACAGGTGCTTGTCGCCGAGGAAGCGGTAGCGCGAGAAAGCATAGGCCGCGGGCAGCGCCACCGAAATCGAGATGATGGTGTTGAGGACGACGTATTTCAGCGAGTTGATGTAGCCGGAATACCAGCTCTCGTCGGTGAAGATGCGCACGTAGTGCTGCAGCGTCGGATGGTGCGGCCACAGCGTCATGGTCGAGACGATCTCGTTGTTGGTCTTGAAGCTCATGTTGACGAGCCAGTAGATCGGCAACAACAGGAAGATCAGGAACGCCGAGATGATGATGCGCCGCCCGGGAATCGAGTGCATCATTTCGCCCCCTCTGTGACGCGGCGCTGGACGCCGGCATTGGTCATGACGGTATAGAATATCCAGCACACGATCAGGATGATCAGATTGTAGACCAGCGACATCGCGGCCGCCTTGCCGAGGTCGAACTGGCCGAGCGCGATCTTGACGAGCTCGATGGAGATGAAGGTCGTGGAGTTGCCGGGCCCGCCGCCGGTCACCACAAACGGCTCGGTGTAGATCATGAAGCTGTCCATGAAGCGCAGCAGCACGGCGATCAGCAGAACGCGGTGCATCTTCGGCAGCTGGATCGCGGTGAACACCGCCCAGCGCGAGGCGCCGTCGATCTGCGCCGCCTGGTAATAGGCGTCGGGGATCGACTTCAGCCCGGCATAGCACAACAGCGCCACCAGGCTCGTCCAGTGCCAGACGTCCATGACGATGACGGTCGTCCAGGCGTCGAACTCGTTCGAGACGTAATTGTAGTCGATGCCGATGCTGTTCAGCACATAGCCGAGCAGGCCGATGTCGGGCCGGCCGAAGATCTGCCAGATGGTGCCGACCACGTTCCACGGAATGAGCAGCGGCAGCGCCAGGATGACGAGACAGGCGGCGACCTGCCAGCCGTCGCGCGGCATCGACAGCGCGATCACGATGCCGAGCGGCACCTCGATGGCGAGGATCACGCCCGAGAAGAACAGGTTGCGTCCGAGCGAGGCCAGGAACCGGCCGCCGAGATCGGTCGAGGGATCGAGCAGCTCCTTGAACCAGCCGACACCGTTCCAGAAGAACTGGTTGTTGCCGAAGGTGTCCTGCATCGAATAGTTCACCACCGTCATCATCGGGAGGATCGCGGAGAACGCGACCACCAGGAATACCGGCAGCACCAGGAACCAGGCTTTCTGGTTGACCGTCTTTTCCATCTACGACGTCCCCTCGACCAGACGGCTGTCGGCATAGACATGCACATGCGCGGCATCGAAGATCAGGCCGCATTTGCCGTCGGCGCTTGCAAAGCTCTCGCGCACGCGGGCGGAAAACTTGACGTCACCGACGCGGACGCGCGCAAAGCGCATGCGGCCGAGATCGTCGATGCGCTCGATCTGGGCGGCCAGCAAGTCTGGCGCCGGGCTGGCGATGTCGACGAATTCGGGCCGGACGCCGATCTCGATCCTGGCACCCGCCGGCAGCGAATTATAGCTGCGCTTGAGCGAGATGACATGGCCGCCGATGCTTGCCTCGCGGCCCTTCACCTCGGCCGGCATGATGTTCATGCCGGGCGAGCCGATGAAATAGCCGACGAAGGTATGCGCGGGCTTTTCGAACAATTCCGCCGGCGTGCCGCTCTGCACCACCCGCCCGTCATGCATGACCACCACGGTGTCGGCGAAGGTCAGGGCCTCGGTCTGGTCGTGGGTCACGTAGATCATGGTGAGGTCGAGCTCGCGGTGCAGCGCTTTCAGTTTCGAGCGCAGCTGCCATTTCAGCTCCGGATCGATCACCGTCAGCGGCTCGTCGAACAGGACGGCTGCGACATCGGAGCGGACGAGGCCGCGGCCGAGCGAGATCTTCTGCTTGGCGTCGGCCGTGAGCCGCGTCGCCTTGCGATTGAGATCGGGCGTGAGGTCGAGCAGATGCGCGATCTCCTTGACCCGCGCATCGATGTCGCGCCTGGCGACGCCGCGGTTCTTCAACGGGAATGCCAGGTTCTGCCCCACCGTCATGGTGTCGTAGATCACGGGGAACTGGAACACCTGCGCGATGTTGCGCTTCTGGGTCGACAGCGGCGTGACATCCTGGCCGTCGAACAGGATTTTGCCGCGCGAGGGCGCGATGATGCCGGAGATCAGGTTGAGAAGCGTCGTCTTGCCGCAGCCCGACGGACCAAGCAGCGCATAGGCGCCGCCCTGCCGCCAGGTCATCGAGATCGGCTTCAGCGCATACGTCGATTCATCGGCGGAGTTGCCGCCGTAGGAATGGGCGAGATCGACGAGGTCAATGCGAGCCATGCTGCATCTCCCTCACGCCGAACCAGGGGACGCGACGAGGCGATCGGCCGCATCGAACACGAAGATATTGTCGGGATCGAGCACGGCATCGAGCGCCTGGCCCGGCTCGAACTCGTGCACGCCATGCAGCACCGCGACCCAGTTCACGGAATCGCGCTTCAGATGCACGAAGCTTTCAGATCCGGTGATCTCGGTGACCGCGACGGTCGCAGGAAATGCGTGACGGCCGGGAACGCCCTTGCCGATCTCCAATTGATGGGCACGGAAGCCGACGCGATAGGCGCCATCCGCGATCTTCTCATAGAGCCCCGTTGCCGGCGCTTCGACGCCGCCGGAATAGCGCACCGAGCCGCCTCTCTTCTCGATGCCGACCAGGTTGAGCGGCGGATCGGAAAACACCTGCGCCACGCGCAGCGTCTCGGGATGGCGATAGACCTTGGAGGTGTCGCCGTTCTGCAGCGCCTTGCCTTCCCACATGCAGATGGTGCGGCCGCCCAGCAGAAGCGCTTCCGACGGCTCGGTGGTCGCATAGACGAAGATCGCGCCCGACGCCTCGAAGATGCGCGGCAGCTCGGCGCGCAGCTCCTCGCGCAGCTTGTAGTCGAGATTGGCGAGCGGCTCGTCGAGCAGCACGAGATCGGCGCCCTTCACCAGCGCGCGTGCGATCGCGGTGCGCTGCTGCTGGCCGCCGGAGAGCTGCAGCGGCGTGCGCTTGAGGAACGGCTCGAGCCGCAACAGCCGCGCGGCCTCCGCAACGCGCGTCTCGATCTCCTCGCGCGGCTTGCCCTGCACGCGCAGCGGCGAGGCGATGTTCTCGTAAACGGTCAGCGAGGGATAGTTGATGAACTGCTGGTAGACCATCGCGACCGAGCGCTGGCGCACGTCGATGCCGGTGACGTCCTTGCCGTCGACCAGCACGCGGCCCGAGCTCGGCCTGTCGAGGCCGGCGAGCAGCCGCATGATCGAGGTCTTGCCCGACAGCGTCGGCCCGAGCAGCACGGCGAGCGTGCCGCTCTGCAAGGTCAGCGACACATCGCGGATGGTTTCCATGCCGTCGACCACCCGGGTCACATGCTCGAGCGTCACGCTCATGAGCGGCCTCCTGCTTCCAGCAGGGACGTTTCCCGGCGCGCGCCATAGGCTGAAATCCAGTCGTCCAGCGCCTTGATCTCGGCCGCCGTCATGCGCAGGCCGAGCTTGGAGCGGCGCCACACGATATCCTCCGATGTCACCGCCCATTCCGACGCCATCAGATATTTGACCTCGCTCTCCGTCAGCGTGGCGCCGAAGCATATCCCGAGATCGGCAGCCGACTTTGCACCACCCAGCACTCGCGACGCCCGCGTGCCATAGGCATGGGCCAGGCGCGCCGCATGCTCCTGGGTGATGAAGGGATAGTTGCGGATGAGCTCGGCCGTCAATGCCGGCACGGCGGAGACGTCCATGTCGCCGCCGGGCAGCGGCGATTTCGCCGTCCATCCCTCGCGCGACTTGGAGCTGCGCAGGTAGGCATCGAGCCGCTCCAGCGCCTCTTCCGCGAGGCGCCGGTAGGTCGTGATCTTGCCGCCATAGATCGAGAGCAGCGGCGCGCCGCCGGGCGTGTCGAGCTCGAACACATAGTCGCGGGTCGCGGCCTTGGCCTCGCTGGCGCCGTCGTCGTAGAGCGGACGAACGCCGGCATAGGTCCACACCACGTCATCCGGCCTCACCGGCTTTGCGAGGTACTCGCTCACCGCATCGCAGAGATATTTGATCTCTTCCTGTGTGGCTTTCACCTTGGCCGGGTCACCATCATAGTCGCGATCGGTGGTGCCGATCAGCGTGAAATCATCCTGATAGGGAATAGTGAAAACGATGCGGCCGTCGGCGTTCTGGAAGATGTAGGCGCGGTCGTGCTCGTAGAGCTTCTTCACGACGATATGCGAGCCCTGCACCAGGCGCACTTTTGCCTTGGCGTTCACGCCGGCGCCGTGGGCGAGCACGTCCTCGACCCAGGGGCCGCCGGCATTCACCAGCACGCGGGCGCGGATGGTGTCGCGCACGCCGGAGAGCGTGTTTTCCACCGTGACCTGCCAGATGCCGTCGTGCTGGCGGATGTCGACCGCGCGGGTGCGGGTGCGGATGTCGGCGCCGCGGTCGGCGGCATCGCGGGCCGATAGCACGACCAGGCGCGCATCGTCGACGAAGCAGTCGGAATATTCGAAGCCTTTGCTGTAGCGCCCCGAGATCAGCGGACGTCCGACGGCGTCGCTGGCGAGATCGACCGAGCGGGTCGGCGGCAGCAGCACCCGGCCGCCGATATGGTCATACAGGAACAGGCCGAGCCTGAGCAGCCAGGCCGGACGCAGACCGGCGTGGTGCGGCAGCACGAAGCGCAGCGGGCGGATGATGTGGGGCGCGATCTGCCAGAGGATCTCGCGCTCGATCAGCGCCTCGCGCACCAGCCGAAACTCGTAATATTCGAGATAGCGCAGCCCGCCATGCACGAGCTTGGTCGACCAGGACGACGTCCCGCTCGCCAGATCGTTCATCTCGCAGAGGAATACCGTGTTGCCGCGCCCGGCCGCATCGCGGGCGATACCGCAGCCATTGATCCCGCCGCCAATGATTGCGAGGTCAAAAATTCGATCCAAAGACGCTTCCCCCGGCGCTCGCCGTTCCGCTGGCGATTTCACTTTCGATTTCCAGTAAATCACAACAGAAACGAAAGCAACCGAAAACGAAAATGCTGCAATGCGAAAGTGAGCGGGGATAAGACGAAAGTCTGGGACGCAAGCCTTATCCCGAGGGGGCAGCCTAGGAAGGCCGCCACTCTCACCCCGTCATGCTGAGGTGCTCGCGCAAGCGAGCCTCGAAGCATGAATCGGCCCCGCTGCCGGCAGCCGGGCCGTCGCCCTTCGAGGCCCGCGGTCCGCGGGCACCTCAGGGTGACGGGGATGGTTCGGAGCGCGCCGCCGACTTCAAGCAGTCGACGCCCTCACGCGCGCCGCAGCGTGACGGCGTCAGCCGCCGCCTCGCCACTCGCCTCGTCGGTCTCGGCGGGCGGCTTCGCCGTGGCCTCGATCACCTGGATGCCGCGGGAGTGGCAGATGTTGTGCAGGCCCGCGGGCAGCGGCTGGTCGGTGACGAAGGTCTGGATCTGGCTCATATGCGCGATGCGGACCGGGGCGCTGCGGGTGAATTTGGTGGAATCGGCGACCAGGATGACGCTGCGGGCGTTGGCGATGATGGCTTGCGCCACCTGCACCTCGCGGTAATCAAAGTCGAGCAAGGCGCCCTCTTCATCGATCGCGGACGCACCGATGATGGCGTAATCGACCTTGAACTGGCCGATCAGCTGCGTCGCGGTCGAGCCGACCACGGCGCCGTCGGCACGCCGCACCGCGCCACCCGCCACGATCACCTCGATGCGCGGATGGCGGTAGAGCAGCATCGCGACATTGAGATTGTTGGTGATGACGAGCAGGTCCTCATGCGAGGTCAGCGCGCTGGCGACCTCCTCGGTGGTGGTGCCGATATTGATGAAGAGCGAGCAGCCATTCGGAATGAGCTCGGCCGCGGCAGCCCCGATCGCCTTCTTCTCGTCGGCGGCGACGAAGCGGCGGGCCTCATAGGCGAGGTTTTCCACGCCGGAGGCGATGATCGCGCCGCCATGGATGCGGGTGAGCGAGCGCTGCTCGCAGAGATCGTTGAGGTCCTTGCGGATGGTCTGCGCCGACACGTCGAAGCGGCGAGCCAGGTCTTCCACCATCACCCGGCCGGAGGCGCGGGCGAGATTGAGGATTTCGGATTGGCGGTGAGTGAGCCCGGTCACGGCATTGCCTTGGCGCGAATGAACATGCCAAGGTTAGCGGCGGTTCGAGAGCGAGGTCAATCTGCTTCCGTCATTCCGGGCGCCTCGAACGGGCGAACCCGCAACGACGGCGCTGAAATCGTTAACGCCGGTGTGCTCTGCAACAAGCCGCACACAACCGCTTCACGCCGCCTCGATCAACCGCGCCGCAGCACGCTCCGCGTCCCGCACATTGCGAAACACGCGGCCTTCGAGCTGGAAGAAGATCTGGGATGCTGCGAAGAAACGATAACCTTCCGGACCGCGCACGACGATGCCCGCCTGCTGCGATCCGATCTCGATAATGTAGCGATCGGACATATCCACCCGCTCTCTAGTCCCCACGGCCCCTATAACAGATTCGAGGCGGCTTCGTTCCCCGTACAATGACGGGCGGCTGCGGCATTTTCACGTCGTCACATTCGTCAAAGAGTCACGCGCCTGCCATCACGACGACACCTTCGCGCACGATCCGGAAAGTGTGTAGCAGTTTTTCGAAGCGATCATGCACGACTTAAGTCGCACTCGATCCGTCGCTGCGCTGCACAGCCTGCGGGCGACCATGCTCGTCGATCGAGACGTAGGTGAAATTGCCTTCGGTCGCCAGGATCGAACGACTCTCCTTGCGGCGGAGCACCCAGGCTTCGAGATGCACGGTGATGGAGCTGCGCCCGAGCCGCACCAATGTCGCGTGCACCGAAACGAGATCGCCGACATAGACCGGCTTCCTGAACGTCATCGCCTCGATCGCAACCGTCACGGTGCGGGATTTCGCGACCTTGGACGCAAACACGCCGCCGCCGACATCCATCTGGCTGAGCAGCCAGCCGCCGAAAATATCGCCATTGGCATTGGTGTCGGCCGGCATCGCCAGCGTGCGGATGCAGAGATCGCCGCCGGGCTCGCCTGTTGTATCCAGCGGCGCCTGCGCTTTGGTATCGGTCATTTGAAGGTCTCCCAGCCCGCGTCGGGCGCGAATCTGCCGCCGAATTTCTGCGCAAGCGCGCGCAATGTCGAGACCGTGCTCTCGATACCGCGCGTGCGCGCATAGTTCAGCGGGCCGCCGCGGAATGGTGCATAGCCCGTGCCAAATATCATGGCGCCGTCGACCATGTCGGAATTATCAACAATTCCTTCGCGCAAGGCTGCGACGCAGACATTCGAGATCGGCAGGATCAGCCGAT
Source organism: Bradyrhizobium sp. (assembly GCA_035293585.1). Taxonomy (GTDB): domain Bacteria; phylum Pseudomonadota; class Alphaproteobacteria; order Rhizobiales; family Xanthobacteraceae; genus Bradyrhizobium. The sequence goes on from DATGMN010000001.1 coordinate 9,035, forward strand.
CGATCATCTCGTCGGTCGGCGGCGGCGCAGGCGCCACGCGGGACTTGTCGGCCTTGCCGTCGCGCCAGTCGTAAAAGCCCTTGCCGCTCTTCTTGCCGAGCTCACCCTTGACGACCTTCTCGCGCAGCCAGGACGGCGGGTCGGGAAGCGCGCCGCCGAATTTCGCGCGCAACATGTCGCCGACATCGAGGCAGATATCGAGGCCGACCTGGTCGGCGAGCTCGATCGGACCCATCGGCATGCCGAACTTTTCGGCCGCCGCGTCGATGGTGAGCTTGTCGATGCCTTCGTCCAGCATCAGCATGGCCTCGAGCATGTAGGGCGTCAGCGCGCGGTTGACGAGAAAGCCGGGCGAGCTTTTCACCTGTAGCGGCAGGCGGTCGATGGCGCCGACAAAGGCCAGCGCTTCCTTCAGGAGCGCGCCATCGGTGCCGTCATGGCTCACCACCTCGACCAGTTGCAGGCGCGACACCGGATTGAAGAAGTGCAGGCCGAGCAGGCGGTCGGGCTTTTGCAGGCCGGCACGCAGATCCTCCAGCGGAATGCTCGATGTGTTGGTCGCCAGGATCGCGCCGGGCTTCATGCGCGGCTCGAGGCCGGCATAGACCTTCTGCTTCAGCTCGAGCCTCTCCGGCACCGCTTCGATGACGAGATCGGCGTTGCGCACGCCCTCGCCGTCCATGTCGGGGATCAGGCGATCCAGCGCGTCGCGCACATCAATGGGCTTGCGGATGATCTTTCCAAACAGCTCGGCGGCCCGCCTGACTGCAGACGCGATCGGCTCCGCCTTCATATCGGCGAGGGAAACGCGCAGTCCCTGATGGGCGCACCAGGCGGCGATGTCGCCGCCCATGGCGCCAGCGCCGATGACATGGATATGGCGGACCTTGTTGCCGCGACCGGCCTGCTTCTTCATCTGCTCGCGCAGGAAGAAGACGCGGATCAGGTTCTGCGCGGCCGGCGTCACCATCAGATCGGCGAATGAGCGCTTCTCCGCCGAAAGCATCGCGGCCTTGTCGCCGCCATGCTTCTCCCAGAGGTCGATCAGGCCGTAAGGCGCGGGGTAATGGGCCGGCGAAGCCGCCTTCGCCGCTTCCTTGCGCATGCGGGCGGCGAGCAGGCGCCGCGCCGGCGCAGAGTTGAGCACCGTGACCAAGGCGCCCGGCCGCGCCTGCTTCAGGCGGCCGAATACGGCATCGCGCGCCGCGCCGGCGACATGGCGCTCCTGCGTCACCGCATCGACAAGGCCCAACGCTTTCGCGCGCCGCGCATCGATGGTGCGGCCAGTCAGCATCAGCGTCATCGCCTGCATCGGATTGACGAGGCGCGTGAAGCGCGCGGTGCCGCCGAGGCCCGGATGCAGGCCGAGCATCACCTCGGGAAAGCCGAAGCGCGCATTGTCGATCGCGATGCGCGACCGGCAGGCAAGCGCAACTTCGAGCCCGCCGCCGAGGCAGAAGCCGTGGATCACCGCAACGCTCGGCACCCGTAGCGCCTCCAGCCGATCGATCACCGCATGCGCGCGGCTGATGGCGGTTTCCACCACAGCGGCATCGCTGGCGCCACGGAATTCGTTGACGTCGGCGCCTGCAATGAAGCCGGATGGCTTCGCCGAGCGGATGACGAGGCCCGCGGGGCGCTCGGTTTCCAGCGCGGCGAGCACCTGGTCAAACTCCTCCATGACATCGGCGGAGAGCGTGTTCGCGCTCGCGCCCTCGCGGTCGAACAGGAGCCAGGCGATGCCGTCGGCATCGCGGGTGAGCTTGAAATGCCGGTACGGGCCGGCGGCGGGTGCAGGCCCGAGCGTCAGCACGCGGCCTTCGAGCACGTCCATGATCTTCGAGTGCATGGTCACACCGTCTCAATCAGCATCGCGCCGCCGAGCCCGCCGCCGATGCATTCGGTGGCGATGCCGCGCCGGGTGCCGAGCCGCTTCATGGCGTTGACCAGATGCAGCACGATGCGGTTGCCCGAGGTGCCGACGGGATGGCCGAGGCTGATGGCGCCGCCGTCGACATTGAGCCTGGCGCGGTCGAGCTCGCCGGCGGCGCCGTCGAGCTGCAAAATCTCGCGGCAGAATTTGTCGTCGTTCCAGGCGGCGAGGCAGCCGAGCACCTGGGTCGCAAAGGCTTCGTTCAGCTCCCAGGTGTCGACCTCCTGCAAGGTCAACGCGTTGCGCTTGAGGATCGCGGTCGAACACAGCACGGGCCCCAGCCCCATGATGGAGGGATCGAGCGCCGACCATTGGCTGTCGATGATCGCGGCTTTCGGCGTCAGGCCATATCTCGCGACGGCGTCTTCGGAGGCGAGGATTACCCAGGACGCGCCGTCGGTGATCTGCGAGGAATTGCCGGCGGTGACCTGGCCCCAGGGCCGTTCGAACACGGGGCGCAATTTCGCCAGCGTCTCCGGTGTGGAATCCGGACGCACGCCGTCGTCGTGATCAAAGAAGCTGCCGTCGCGCGCGAACGCCGTCTCGACCTCGCCTTTCAGAAAGCCGTCTTTCTGCGCCCGCGCCAGCCGCCGATGGCTTTCGGCGGCATAGGCGTCGGATTGCGCGCGGGTGATGCCGAAGAGATGGCCGACGACCTCCGCGGTCTGGCCCATGTTGAGCTCGGTGATGGGATCGGTGAGGCCGCGCTCGAGGCCGATGACCGGCTTCAGATAGCTCGGCTTGATCTTCAACGCCGCCGTGATCCTCGCACCGAGGCTCCTGGCGGTGGCGAGCCCCGCAAACCAGCGCACGCCCTGGTTCGGCCAGACCAGCGGCGCATAGCTCAGGGCCTCGGTACCGCCGGCCAGGATGAGGTTGGCGTTGCCTTCGCGGATGTAGCGATATGCGGTATCGATCGATTGCATGCCCGAGCCGCAATTGATCTGCACGGTGAAGGCGACCATGTCCTCGCCCATGCCGAGCCTAAGTGCGGCGACCCGCGCCGGGTTCATCTCGTCGGCAATGACATTGACGCAGCCGAGAATGACCTGATCGAAGCGATCTGCCGGAAACGGCTGGCGCGCGAGCAGCGGCCTGCCGCATTGCACGGCGAGATCGACCGGCGTGAACGGCCCGGGCCCGGTGCGCGCCTTCAGGAACGGCGTCCGGCTGCCGTCGATGATGAAGACAGGCCGCGCCATCAGCTCGCCGCCCTCTGCTCACCCAGCTCCTGGAAGAACTGGTGCACGTCGGCGCCCTTCCTGTAAATCGGCGACAGCGCCTCGGGCGCGAAATCGTCGACCTCGACGACTTTCGCCACCGCCTCATGCGCGGCGGCGAGCTGATCGGCCTCGCCTTGCGTGATCACGCCGCGCTCGAGCGCCTCGTTCAGGTCGCGCAGATGCGCGGCCCGCATTTTCCGGTGCGCGTCATCAGCCGATGTCACCAGGAGGAAGGCTTTCTCCAACCGCGCCCGCGGGCCGTCGTCGTCGACATGCGACAGATCAGGCGTCAGACGATCGCGCGCGGCCGACGGCTCCAGCACGATCTGCGCGCACTCGCGCACGACGCGATCGGAAGGCCCGACGACCCGCGCACCGAACGGCTGCACGACGAATTTCAGGATCGCCGCGACGAAGCGGTTCGGCAGGTTGGCCAGAATTTCGGCGAAGCGATTCTCGATCGTCCTGAACCCGCTGGCCATGCACCATTCGAGCAGCGGGAAATCCTCCCGCTGCCGGCCTTCGTCCTGCCAGCGTTTCAACGCCGCCGAGAGCAGATAGAGCTCCGATAGAATGTCGCCGAACCGCGCCGACAGCATCTCCTTGCGCTTCAACGCGCCGCCGAGCGTCAGCAGCGCCATGTCCGCGCACAGCGCGAACGCCGCCGAATGGCGCGAGAGCTGGCGATAGAAGCGCGTCGCATCGCCCGCATCCGGCGCGGGCGCGAACAGACCGAAGCTCCAGCTGCGGCCGAAGGCGCGCGCAAGGGTCTTGAGGCTGTGGCCGACATGTTTCCAGAACACATAGTCGAACGCATCGAGCGCGCGTTCGCGGTCGTCCTCGCCAAGCGCGTTCATCTCCTCCAGCAGGAACGGATGGGCGCGGATCGCGCCCTGCCCGAACACGATCAGGTTTCGCGTCAGGATATTGGCGCCTTCCACGGTGATGCCGACCGGCACCGAGCGGTAGAGATTGCCGAGATAGTTCTGCGGGCCTTCGATGACGGCCTTGCCGCCATGGATGTCCATGGCGTCGTCGATGGCCGTCCGCATCCGCTCGGTCGCCTGCAGCTTCATGATGCCGGAGATGACTGCGGGATGGTGGCCCTCGTTCAGTGCGGCGCAAGTCAGCCGCCGCGCGCCGTCGAGCAGATAGGCGGTGGCCGCGATGCGCGCCAACGGCTCCTCGATGCCCTCGAACCGGCCGATCGGGATGCCGAACTGCTCGCGGATGCGGGCATAGGCGCCGCTGGTCCGCGCGGCATAGGCTGCTCCCGCCGCCGACAGCGACGGCAGCGAGATGCCGCGGCCGGCGGCGAGCGCCGTCATCAGCATCTTCCAGCCCTCACCCAGCCGCGTTGCGCCGCCGATGACATAGTCGAGCGGGATGAAGACGTCGCGGCCGTGGTTCGGGCCGTTCTGGAACACCTGCATCGCCGGTAGATGCCGCCGGCCGATCTCGACGCCCGGCAGGCGGGTCGGGATCAGCGCTACCGTGATGCCGAGATCGTCCTTGTCGCCGACAAGATGATCCGGATCATAGGCCTTGAAGGCAAGCCCGAGCAGCGTCGCGACCGGGCCGAGCGTGATGTAGCGCTTGTGCCAATTCAGCTTCAGTCCAAGGACCTCGTTGCCCTCGAAATTGCCCTTGCAGATGATGCCGGTGTCGACCATCGAGGCCGCATCCGAGCCGGCTTCGGGACTGGTGAGGCCGAAGCAGGGAATATCGGTGCCGGACGCCAGGCGCGGCAGCCATTTTTCCATCTGCTCCCGTGTGCCGAAGCGCATCAACAGCTCGCCGGGGCCGAGCGAATTCGGCACCATCACGGTGACCGCCGCAGTGAGCGAGCGCGAGGAAAGTTTGCGCACGACCTCGGAATGGGCGAAGGGAGAGAAACCGAGCCCGCCGAATTCCTTCGGGATGATCATGCCGAAGAACTTCTCCCGCTTGATGAAGTCCCACGCCTCCTTCGGCAGGTCGCGCCACTCCCAGTTGATCTTCCACTCGTCCAGCATCGCGCAGAGCGCATCGACCGGGCCGTTGAGGAAGGCTTGCTCCTCTGCGGTGAGCACAGCCTGCGGATAGGCCAGCAGCTTCGACCAGTCGGGATCGCCGCTGAACAGCTCGCCGTCCCACCAGACATCGCCCGCCTCCAGCGCCTCGCGCTCGGTGTCCGACATCGGCGGCAGCGCGCGGCGTGCCAGCGAAAAGATCGGTTTCGTGATGTAGTCGCGGCGAAAGGAGCTCATGGCGATGTCCTTTGGTGGCAAGCGACGGCGTGCGGTCCGCAAGGAGCTTTCAAGGAAAGGGTAAAGAATTGGGCGGGTCTGTGCACTGAAAATCAAGTGAAATTGCCGCAGCAATAACGGGGCATTTTGTCCCCGGTTCCGGGCATGGAAGCCGCCGCAGACTCTCACCCGCCCCTGGAGGGGGCGGGTCGATCGCGCAGGCAATGTGCGATCGGGGTGGGGTGACAGTCTATCGACCAGGTCGGTGTTTCGGTTGGCGAAGGGGCTCGTGTCGAATTAGTCGTGAGACCGTCTTCGCGGCCTCACCCCACCTCGCTCGCATTCCATGCGAGCGATCCTCCCCCTCCAGGGGAGGATGAATTGCGAGAGTGTGGACAGAGCTTCCTAATCCGGCCGGATCATCTCGAACATGTTCTCGGGCTTGATCTCGAAATAATCGCCGCGCCTGCCCGCGCGCACGATCGGGTGTGCGAGCCCAGTCTGGTAGACGCCGTCCTTGATGAAGGCCTTGTCGATGTGGACGGCCACGACTTCGCCCAGCGTCAGCCAGGCCTCGGCCTTTCTGCCGTCGGCGCCCTGCAGCTGGACGATCTGCGACAATTTGCATTCGAAGGAGACCGGGCTCTCGGCGACCCTGGGGACATTGACCAGCCGGCTCGGCACCGCCGTGAGGCCTGCAAGCTTGAACTCGTCGACGTCGCGCCCGACATGGGCCGCGGTCGCGTTCATCTGCTTGGCGAGGTCCATGGTCGCCAGATTCCAGCAGAACTCGCGCGTCTCCTCGATATTGGCGACGCTGTCCTTCCAGTTGGTGGAGGAAAAGCCGATGATGGCGGGGGTGTAGCAGAAGGCGTTGAAGAAGCTGTAGGGCGCGAGGTTGACATTGCCCTTGGCATCGCGCGAGGAGATCCAGCCGATCGGCCGCGGCGCGATGATGGCGTTGAACGGATCGTGCCTCAGCCCATGGCCCTTGGCCGGCTCGTAATAATGGATGTCCTTCTCTGCCACCTTGATTCCTCATTCCACAGCCGTCATTGCGGAGAGCGAAGCGACGAAGCTCGCAATGACGGAGAACCATTTCCACACCGTCATTCCGGGGCGCGCGCCAGCGCGAACCCGGAATGACGCAGCAAGGAAACTAGCCTGCAGCCTTCCCCGAACCAAGCCCGACAAGCACAAAATCGATCATTTGATCGATGGTGGGGCCCGGCTTGTCCATGGCCTGGGCGATCATCTGCGGGTGGAAGAAGCGGACCATGGCGGTGCAGGCGCACAGCGCGGCCGTGGATACGTCGGACACCCTGAATTCGCCCGACGCCGCCCCTTGCGCGATCACGCCGCCGATGCTCTCGGTGATGGTCTGCATGTGGGCGAGGCAGACGTCCCAGCTCTCCTCCATCGCGATCTCGACCATCTCATGCAGCTTGGAGTCGCCGACATAGCGCTCCGAATTCATGTGATGGATGGTGGTGAGAAGCTCGCGCATCCGTGATGCCGCAGGCCCGGGCTTTGCCACGATGGCGGCGGCCGCCGTCTCCACCTCGCCCATCAGGCCGCGCGCGACGCCCTCGTGAATGGCCTTCTTCGATTCGAAGAAGCGATACACATTGGCCGGGCTCATGCGCAGCTCTTTGGCGATGTCGGCAACCGTGGTCTTCTGATAGCCGATCTGCCGGAACAGACGCTCCGCCACCACGAGAATCCGCTCGCGGGTGTCCGGCTCGACATGTTCGGAAATCAGCGTCATGGCCTGCTCGACATTCGTGCTCGCACTGTTCAACTATTCGGCGGCCTCAGCAAGCGGAAAGGCGGGTTCTCCGTGTTGCTGCGGCGCGACATCCTTGCTGCCGCTCTCTTCCAGGCTGTTGCGGAACCACAGGGCATACAACCCCGGGAGGTACAGCAAGGTCAGGAAGGTTGCAACAAACAAGCCGCCCATGATGGTAATCGCCATCGGGCCCCAGAAGGCCGAGCGCGACAGCGGGATCATGGCCAGGATCGCGGCGAGCGCGGTCAGGACCACCGGGCGGGCGCGGCGGACGGTGGCCTCGACGATCGCCTCCTTGCGCGGCAGCCCGTGCGCGACGTCGGTCTCGATCTGGTCGACCAGGATCACGGTGTTGCGCATGATCATGCCGGCGAGCGCGATCAGGCCGAGCAGCGCCACGAAGCCGAACGGGGCGTTGGCGACGTTGAGGCCGAGCGAGGCGCCGATGATGCCGAGCGGCGCGGTGAGGAAGACCAGGATCAGCCGCGCGAAGTTCTGCAGCTGGATCATCAAGAGCGTCAGCATGATCATCGCCATCACCGGAAACAGGATGAAGATCGAGGCATTGCCCTTGGCGGATTCCTCGAACGCGCCGCCCGGCTCGATTCGGTAGGCCGGCTCGAGGTGATCGCGGATCTGCTGCAGCTTGGGCCAGATCTGGTTGGTGACGTCGGGCGCCTGCACGCCGTCCTGGACGTCGCTGCGCACCGTGATCGCCATGTCGCGGTTGCGCCGCCACAGGATCGGCTCCTCATGCGAGTATTCGATCTTGGCGATCTGCTGCAGCGGCACGGCAATGCCGTTCTTGGAGGTGATGGTGAGATCGCCGACATGGGCGAGATCGAGCCGCTCCGACCCTACGGCGCGGGCGACCACGCCGACCTTCTCGATGCCGTCGCGCACGGTCGTGACCTGCACGCCCGAGATCAGCATCGCCAGCGCCTGCGAGACGTCCTGCGGGGTCAGCCCCAGCGCGCGGGCGCGGTCCTGGTCGACGACCAGCTTGAGGTAGGGCGACTGCTCGTTCCAGTCGAGCTGGGCGTCCTTGACATTGGGATTTTGCTTCATGATGTCGCGAACCTGATAGGCGATCTCGCGCACCTTGTTGGTGTCAGGCCCGATCACGCGGAATTGCACGGGGAAGCCGACCGGCGGACCGAAATTGAAGCGGTCGACGCGCACGCGAGCTTCGTTCAGCTTGCCGTCGGCGGCGGCATTCTCGATCCTGGCCTTGATGCGCTCGCGCGCCTCGACGCCCTTGGCGACGATCACGATCTCGGCAAAGGCCTCGTTCGGCAGCTGCGGATTGAGGCCGAGCCAGAAGCGCGGCGAGCCCTGGCCGACATAGGCGGTGTAGGTCTCGATATCGTTGTCGCCCTTGAGCAGCGTCTCCGCCTCCTTCACCGCCTTCTCGGTGACGTTGAAGGCGGTGCCTTCGGGCAGGCGCAGCTGCAGGAACAGCTCCGGCCGCTCGGACAGCGGGAAGAACTGCTGCTGCACATGGCCGAAGCCTATGATGGAGGCGATGAAGACCGCGACGGTTGCCGCAACCGTGGTGATGCGGTGGTTGACGCACCACTGGATCACCGAGCGCAGGCCGCGATACATGCGCGTCTCATAGATCGCATGCGGATCGTGGTTGTGATGGCTCTTGATGTCCGGCAGCAGCTTGACGCCGATATAGGGCGTGAAGATCACCGCGACGAACCAGGATGCGACAAGCGCGATCGCCACGATCCAGAAAATGCCGCCGGCATATTCGCCGACCGCCGAGTTGGCGAAGCCGATGGGGAGAAAGCCGGTCGCGGTCACCAGCGTGCCCGTGAGCATCGGAAACGCCGTGGACTCCCAGGCGAAGGATGCCGCTTTCATGCGGTCCCAGCCCTGCTCCATCTTCACCACCATCATCTCCACGGCGATGATGGCGTCATCGACCAAAAGGCCGAGCGCAATGATCAGCGCGCCGAGCGTGATGCGGTGCAGGTCGAGCGACATCGATTCCATCACGATGAAGACGATCGCCAGCACCAGGGGCACCGACAGCGCGACCACGATGCCGGTGCGCCAGCCGAGCGCCAGGAACGAGACGAACAGCACGATGGCGAGCGCCTCGACGAAGGAGTGCACGAACTCACCGACCGCCTGCTCGACCACCCTGGGCTGGTCGGCGATCTGCTCGACATTGATGCCCTGCGGCACCGCCTTCATGAAATCGGCGGTCGCGGCACTCACGTCCTTGCCGAGCTCGAGGATATTGGCGCCCTTGGCGGTGACGACGCCGATGCCGATCGCGGGCTTGCCTTCCTGGCGCACCACGAAGCTCGGCGGATCGACATAGCCGTGGGTGACGGTTGCGATGTCGCCCAGGCGGAACACGCGCCCGTTGCTTTCGACCGGCGTCTCGGCGACCGCCTTGGCGCCGTCGAGTGCGCCGGTGACGCGCAGCGGCACGCGCTGCGACGACGTCTCCACCGTCCCGGCCGGCACGACATTGTTCTGCTTGGCGAGCGAATCGAACAGCGCCTGCGGCGTGATGCCGAGCGTGGCGAGCTTGGCGTGGCTGAACTCGACGAAGATGCGCTCGTCCTGCGCGCCGTACATATCGACCTTGGTGACGCCGTTGACCTTCAACAGCCGCTGGCGGAGCCCCTCGGCGACGGTCTTGAGCTGCTTGTAGTCGGCGCCGTCGCCCGTCAGCATGTAGAGGATGGAGTCGACGTCGGAGAACTCGTCATTGACCACGGGGCCGAGAATCCCTGCGGGCAGATCGCCCTGCACGTCGACCAGCTTCTTGCGCAGCAGGTAGAACAGATACGGCACCTCCTTAGGCGGCGTCGAATCGCGGAAGGTGACCTGCATCGCGGTGAAGCCGGGCTTGGAATAGGTCTGCACCTTCTCAAAGTAAGGCAGCTCCTGCAGCTTCTTCTCGATGGGATCGGCCACCTGGGTCTGGATCTCGTTGGCGGTGGCGCCCGGCCACATCACGGAGACGTTGACCACCTTGACCGTGAAGAACGGATCCTCGGCCCGGCCGAGCCGCTGGTAAGAGAACAGGCCGGCCGTGCCGAGCACGATCATCAAGAACAGCACGAGCGCGGGATGGCTCACCGCCCAGGCGGACAGATTGAAGCGCTTCATGTCACCCTCCAGTTTCGACGATCGGGGTCAACCGGCACACATGATCCGCAAGCCTCTTTGCGCAGATCATGCGCGACCAGAACGGAACCGTCATTGCGGGGGAAGCGGAGCAATCCCATGGGGCTGGACTCGGGGATCGACCTCTCGCCCGCACCCCGCAATGACGGCAGCTCAGAACGACAGCAACGAGACGACCCGCACCTTCTCGCTCGGATCGATCTTCTGCACGCCGAGCGCCACGACCTTGGCGCCCTCGGGCACACCGCTCGAAATCACCACGGCGTTGCTTTCGTAAGCCTTCACCTTGACCGGCATCAGCGTCACTTCACCCTTGTCGTCGACGACATAGAGCGAGGGGTCGCCGCCCTGGCGGAACAGCGCCGACAGCGGCAGCCGCGCGACACGCATCGTGGCGGCATCGGACAGCGTCAGCGTCGCCGTCATGCCGAGCTCGACATTGTCGCCGACGTCGGGCAGCGAGAATTTTGCGAGATAGGTGCGGGTGGCCGGGTCCGCGCTCGGCGACAGCTCGCGCAGGCGCGCCGCGTATGTCTTGTTGGGATCCGACCACAGCGACACTTTCGCGGTACCGGTCTTGGCGCGATCGACCAGCGTCTCGGGGATAGCGACCACGGCTTCCTTTTCGGCCAGCCGCGCCACGCGGATGGCGGTCTGGCCGGAGGCCACCACCTGGCCGGGCTCGATCAGGGTCGCGGTGACGACGCCGCGGGCATCGGCCTCCAGCGTCGCATAGGACAGCGAGTTCCTGGTCAGCTCGACCTGACGCTCGGCGCGGTTGAGCCGGGCGCGGGCCTCGTCGGCCGTGGCCTTGGCCTGGTCGAGCTGGGCATCGGTGGTCCAGCCGGAGACCTTCAGGTTCTTGGCGCGGGTTTCGGCCGCGGCGGCCTGCGCCAGCACGCCGGTTGCGGCGCGCTGCTCGGCTTCGGCCTGCTCGGCCTGCAGCTTCAGGTCGACTTCATCCAGGAGCGCGAGCGGCTGGCCGACCTCGACCCGCTGGCCGACCTCGACCAGCCGCTTCGCCACCTTGCCGGGGACCCGGAAGCCCAGATCGCTCTCGATCCTGGGCCGGATGGTGCCGACAAAGCTGCGCTCCGGGGTCTCTGCTTCGTAATGGACGGTCGCAACCAGAACCGGGCGGTTCGGCTCGACCTTTTGTGCCACGCTGTCATTGCAGCCGGCCAGCGCCACCGCCATAGCGGCCAGCATCGCTCCCGCCAACAGCTTGGAATAACTTGCAAAAATCCACCGGGCCAACATCGGACACTCCCTCGGTCTGACCTTGGGATGAGTGTCGAGTGTTCACTGATGAAAGTCAATAATCGTCAGTAATCATGATTTCGTGAACATTAATTCATGTCGGCAAGCCGGCGGGGTCGGCCCGGCGCAGGTCGGGGCTCATGATCACAGGCCGATGTTTTGCGATAAAGCCGCGAACTCCCGTCATTCCGGGGCGCGCCTGACGCGCGAACCCGGAATCTCGAGGTTGACAGCGAAGGAGCAAGACAAGCGCGAGATTCCGGATCGACGCGCGCTGCGCGTCGTCCGGAATGACGGTGCGCCGGGGATGCAGCTACTTGGCCCGCTCCGCCGCGCCGAACTCCACCTGGCTCTCATGTCCGCCCAGGAACACCAGGAGCCCGCCGATCAGCGGCAGCACGGCGAGCGCAAGCAGGCCGTTGGCGGTCGAGCCGGTGGAATCCTTGATCCAGCCGATCAGGTAGGGGCCGCCGAAGCCGGCGAGATTGCCGATGGAGTTGATCAGCGCGATCGCGCCGGCGGCCGCGGTGCCGGAGAGCCAGGCGGTCGGCAAGGTCCAGAACACCGCAAAGACGCAGAACACGCCGACCGCGGCAACGCTCAGCGCGACCATGGTGATGGTCGGGTCCGAGATGTAGGCGGAGGCGGCCAGCGCGATCGCGATCAGGAAGAACGGCGCACCGACATGGAAGACGCGCTCGCGGGATGCATCGGAGTGGCGCGCCCACAGGATCATGGCGATGGTGCCGAACAGATAGGGGATCGCGGTGACAAAGCCGGTCTGCGCATTGGTGAGGCCGAAGGCCTTCACGATGGTCGGCAGCCAGAACTGCATGCCATAGAGCGCGGCGACGAAGCAGAAATAGATCAGGCTCAGCATGATCACCTTGGACGAGGACAGCGCCTCGGCAAGCGTCATGTGCCTGGCCGCCTGCTTGGCAGCGGTCTCGGCATTGAGGCGGGAGGACAGCCAGGCCTTCTGCTCAGCCGTCAGCCAATTCGCATGTTCCGGCTTGTCGGTGAGGTAGAACCAGGTGACGATGCCCAGCAGCACCGAGGGCACGCCCTCGACGATGAACAGCCATTGCCAGCCCTTGAGGCCGAAGACGCCGTCGAGCCCGAGCAGCAGCCCCGAGATCGGCGCGCCGATCACGGTCGAGACCGGAACGGCCAGCGCAAAGGCGGCCAGGAAGCGCGCGCGATATTCGGCCGGGTACCAGTAGGTCAGATAAAGGATGATGCCCGGGAAGAAGCCGGCTTCGGCGACGCCGAGCAGGAAGCGCAGCAGATAGAAGCTCCACTCGCTGTTCACCGTCGCCATCAGCGCCGAGATGATGCCCCAGGTCACCATGATGCGGGCGATCCAGCGGCTGGCGCCGAATTTCTCCAGCGCGAGGTTGCTCGGCACCTCGAAGATGAAATAGCCGATGAAGAAGATGCCGGCGCCCCAGGAGAAGACCAGCGGCGAGAACTTCAACTCCGCATTCATGGTGAGCGCGGCAAAGCTGAGATTGACCCGGTCGAGATAGGAAAAGAAGTAGGCCAGCACCAGGAACGGAATCAGCCGCCAGGATATGGCGCGGATGGTGGATGTCTCGATTTCGCTGCGGGTCCCTGCGCTCGTTGCGGCAAAGCTGGCGGACTGGCTCATGTTTCTCCCTGCCCGTTTCTTGTTGATGTTCGGGGCCGGTTTTCAGCATTGGGGCGGTCGAGTCAAATGGAATTGTGGCAGAGTCGTATCCGTGGACGCGCGGGCGCCATGCAACTTGCTCCGTCATTCCGGGGCACGCGAAGCGTGAACCCGGAATCTCGAGATTCCGGGTTCGCCGCTTCGAGGCGCCCCGGAATGACGGTGAGACTTACGGAATGACGGAGGAAATCACTCCCCGAGCTGAAACGTCTCGAACCGCCCCAGCGCGTCCTCGATCCGGGGCTTCAGCTCGCGACGCGCGCCGCGCCTGGCGCCCTTCCCGACCCAGCTCCATTGCTGCAGCAGCAGCTGCTTGTTCTGCCGGTCGGTCTTCAGGTCGATCGCCGCGACGATGTCGTCGCCGACCAGGACCGGAAGCGCAAAATAGCCGAACTTGCGCTTGTCCTTGGGGACATAGGCCTCGAAGCGGTGCTCGTAATCGAACATCAGATGCGTGCGCTTGCGCTGGATCACCAGGGGATCGAAGGGCGAGAGGATGTGCACGAGGCCGGGCGCGGCCTCGCCGTTGTCTTCCAGGGCCTGCGGGCGCGCCCAGTGCTCCTGCTTGCCGGCCCCCTCGATCGCCACCGGGACCAGTTCGCCGCGGCGGACGCGGGTCTCGATCAGGCGGCGCACCGAAGGCTTGCTCGGGGCGTCGAGATGGCAGGTCGAATCGAGCGACACCACCCCTTGCGCGCGCAAGGCCCGATCCAGCAGATAGGCGGCGACCTCGCCTCTGCTCGCGGCTTTCGGCGGCGTCTCCCAGCCGAAATGCCGGTCGATCAGGTCATAGGTCTTGAGCATGCCGTTGCGCTCCGAGATCGTGAGCGCGCCGGTATAGAAGGCGAATTGCAGCGCCCGCTTCGAGGGCTTGCGGCTCGCCCACAGATGCTCCTTTTCGGTCAGCACATCGTCGTCGATGTCGCGGATGGTCAGCGGCCCCTGGCGGATCAGCCGCATCACCTTGCGCATGTCCCTGGGCGTGACGGAGGTGAACCAGCGCGACCGCTCGCGCTTGTGCAGCCGCATCAAGGGAATGAAAAAGCGCAAGTCCCGGCTCGGCACATAGGACAGCGCGTGGGTCCAGTATTCGAATACGCTCTTGTCCACGCTCTGGGCCTGGCGCAGATCGGCGCGGCGGTAGTCGGGAATGCGGCTCCAGAGGATGTGGTGGTGGCAGCGCTCGATGACGTTGATGGTGTCGATCTGGACATAGCCGAGATGGGCGACGGCATCGGCCACGGCCTGGCTGCCGGCGCCGAATTGGCAGGCGGAATCGAGCCGCTGCGCGCGCAGCCAGATGCGCCGCGCCTCCAGCTGGCTCAGGGGATGGGGTGATTTCGCTCCGGACACGCCTCCAATTTAGCGAGATTCGACCGCCCCGCCAGAGGCCGAGAAAAAGCCGCGCCACCTTGTCGGCGGCGCGGCGAGGATCAAAATGAAAGACTCTTGCGGCCTGACTTGGCAGAACTCGCGTGGTCGATCCTGCTTGGCAGATCCTGCTTGGCAGACCTTACTTGGCCATGCTCATCTTCTGCGCCTTCATGTAGTGCATGCAGGCGCTGCGCATCTTGCCATTGCTCATGTCGGTGTTGGCCGCCGCGATTTCCTTGTTCGCGGGGGTCTGGCCCGGCTCCATCATTTGCGCCGACGCGCCGATATTCGCACCGGTGCAGGCCATCATCTTGGCCGAAGCGGGCGACAGCGCCAGCACCGAAAACATTGCAGCCGTGATCAATAATCTCATCGTGAACCTCGCTGGAGAAAAATCCGGCGCCATGCCGGACTCAACGCAATACGCATCTTGTCCCGGCAAGGTTTCGGAAAAAAGACATTTTTGATGCTGCAAAGCGATGCGGGGCCGCTGTTGCGCGGGCGCCGCAGCGTCACGGCTTCGGCTTGCTCGCGATGCTGCCCGTGGCGGTCTCGGGATCGCAGGTGGCCTTGCCGCGCCCCTGTGCCTCGCATTTGTACAGCGTGCCGGTGAGGCGGTCGACCAGCCACGCGGAGTCGTCGGTCGGGCCTTCGACGGCGACATAGCGGGTGCCCAGCGCGGTGATCAGGGTGGACAGAAGAATCGCTGCCGCGATCATGGCGGCGCCGATCAGGATCGGCAGCGAGCCGAAGGAGCCGGTCCGGTCGGAGTTGCCCGAGCGATAGCCCTGGTAGTCACTTGATCGTTTGGTGGGGGAGAACACGGTCCTGCTTAAGCTGATTCTCGAATGACGTTAATCTTGTTCTTGGTCGGGCGACACCGCAGCGGTAAGCACGCATCTGGGTGATTTCTTGGCTCAAGCCCGGCCCAAGCCGGGCGCCCCCGCGACCGCATTGAGGGCCGGGAACCGGCGAGTCTCCAAACGAAGCGGCCTCCGCGAACGGAGGCCGCCCCAGATGGCCGGTGAAGGTTGCCGCTGCAGGGAGTCGCTACAAGGAGTCGCTACAAAGAGCCGCTACAAGCAGTCTTGGGCTCAGCGGCGTCCGAACAATCCGCCCATCATGTGGCCGAAGAAGGCGCCCGGTCCGCCGCCACCACCACGGTAGTGCCGGCCACCGCCGCCGGAATGACGGATGTGATGCGTCTCGTCGTCATCGCCGTCGTCGGAGGATGCCACGCGGGTGGAGACGATCTCGGACACCAGCGCCTTGTGCTGCAGGGTGTTGAGATAGCCGGTCGCGGGATAGCCGCGTGCCGCCTGCCAGCGCTTGATGACGCCGCGGGTGTCGTCGTCGAACCTGCCGCTCGGCTTGATGTCGAAGCCGAGGCCGGTGAGGCGGCGCTGCACGTCGCGGCGCTGCGCCTTGTCGAGGCCGAGCTGAGCTTCCGAGGTCTGGTCGGCTTCCTCGGTGAAGGTTGCGGGATCGATCCCGGTGGTCAGGTTGCGCGTCGTGGTCGACGGGCCGTCCTGGAGCGAGGCGATGCGGGCGAGCGCCAGCGACTTGAAGCTGCCGTTGGGGTAGCTGGTGAGATAGGCGTTGAGCTCCTCCACCTTGTTGGAGTCCTTCACCGAGCGCCAGAATTCGAGCTCGACGGGAGACGCCGGCGCAGCCGGCGAGCTGGCGCTCGCGCTCTCCGCCGGCTTGTCGGCGGGAATGCCGACCGGGTTGAGATAGACGTCGCCGGTCAGATTGGTGTGGCCCCAGGGCAGCTGGTTCTTGCTGGTCTCGTCGTTGACCTGGGCACGCACCTTGGTCATCGCCTGCTGGATCTCGACCCCAGGCTGGGTGATGTTGGCGACGAGCGCCCGGGTGAACGGGCTGTTGGTGCCGGCCTCGCCGTCGAGCGCGGTCTGGCCGGGGC
The DNA here is from genome assembly GCA_035293585.1 of Bradyrhizobium sp. Classification (GTDB taxonomy): domain Bacteria; phylum Pseudomonadota; class Alphaproteobacteria; order Rhizobiales; family Xanthobacteraceae; genus Bradyrhizobium. The sequence continues at coordinate 25,612 of DATGMN010000001.1, forward strand.
CGGTGGCGAACGCGATCAGCGTGCCCTCGCCCGACTTCATCTCGGCAAGGCCCGCATCCACGCTGATGCTGCGGGTCGCCTTGGCGGAGCGGATCCTGGCGGCGAACGGATTGTCGCGGCAGGCGTCGAGGAACACGAGCTTGACCTTGGCATCGGCCATGGTCTGCTCCAGCGTCACGTCGACATTGATGGCGGCGCCGAGCTTCACATCCATCTCGGATTTCAGGTCGGCATCGATGGGCAGCAGATAATTGGTGCCGTTCACCGCGATGCCGTGGCCGGCATAATAGAACACCGCGACGTCGGCGCCTTCGGCCTTCTTGCCGAACTCGAGCAGCTTCTCCGTCATCTTGTCGCGGGACAAATTCGCCCCCTCGACGACGTCGAAACCGACATTGCGCAACACCTTCGCCATCGACCTGGCGTCGACCACCGGGTTCGGCAGCTGCGGCACGTTTCTGTAGGCGGAATTGCCGACCACGAAGGCGACGCGCTTGTCGGCGAGCGCGGAATTGCTGGAGACGAGAAGTACGGCGAGTGACAGTGCTGCTAGCAAGGTGCGCATGATCGTTCTCCCCTGAACCGCCGGCGGCCGTGGCCGCTTCCTTGACGCACTCTGCTCTCGTTCGGGCGTGCAGACTGTGATGCGCATCACGCTGGCGATGGACGTATCGAACCGGGGCCCGCGCTGCCGCGACGCGATCGATTCCTGGACGCCGAATGCCGAGATGCGCCGAAAACAGACTCTTGTTGGCGCCTCACCCCTGACCCTCACCGTCCTGTGACCTGAGTCACATTCAGCGCTTTGAACCTCGCGTAGGGTCGCAGCATCCAAAACGCCAAAGGGCGACAATTTTTTGAGGATTACGACAATGACCAGCTTCGTGAAGTTTTCCGCAATCAAGGCGATCACAGTCTGCGCCGCGTTCACGATGACCGCGGGGCTGGCGATCGCAGGTGACGGCACCGTTCCCGCCGATCAGATCGTCCATGCGCTGCAGCCCAAGCCGCTGACGCGAGGTCTATCGATGGGCGAGCCGCAGATCGATCAGGCCGCCAAGGCGAAGGAAGATACGTTCCTCGCCAGCGTGCGCAACCGCAGGACGCGTTCGCTGTCGCTCGACGAGCGCGAGGAGATCGCCTCGATCGCCTCGACCAAGCCGAACATCGATCTGGAGATCAATTTCGACTACAACTCGGCCGAGATCAGCAAGGCCTCGCTGCCGGCGGCACAGGAGCTCGGCAAGGCACTGTCCAATCCGAGCCTGAAGGGGTCGACCTTCGTGGTGGCCGGCCACACCGACGGCATCGGCGGCGATGCCTACAACCAGGACCTGTCGGAGCGTCGCGCCGACACCATCAAGACCTTCCTGATCCAGAAGTACGGCATCAACGGCACGGACCTCGTCACCGTCGGCTATGGCAAGACCAAGCTGAAGGACCCGCAGAACCCGGCCGATCCGCTCAACCGCCGCGTCCAGGTGGTCAACATGGAAACCAAGACCGCACAGAAGTGACGGTTCGAGACGAAGCCCGCCTGCCGGGCAATCCGGCAGGCGGATCGCATGTTTCAGACAGACGATTCAAATAATCCGATTTTCGCCGCCGCGCGGCACCAGCATCAAGGGGATCGAGATGAGAATCCGTTACCTCGCAATCAGCACGGCAGCGCTGATGGCCATGGCCGCCACCGAACTGTCCGCGCGTGCCGACGACACCGCGCCGGCTGCTCCTGCCGCGCCCGCAGCGACCACCGCAGCGCCGCCGGCAACAAGCGACGCGCCGCCCGTGAACGTGCCGCGTCCGTCCATCCTGCCCAAGAGCTCCGACAAAAGCGCCGACAAGAGCGCCGAGCCCGTCTCGCCGCAGGCGAGCGATGAGACGCCTCGCCCACGCCGCCACTACGCCCACCGCCGCCACATGCGCTATGCCTATTGGGAGCCGTTCCCGGTCTATTGGCCCCACCTCTATCACAGCCACATCTACTGGAGCCGTATCCCCTGGTTCAGCTTTTGATCTGATTTTGCGGCCGGGTAGAGCGAAGATTACGGCTCAAATCCAGCTTTGGAACAGCATCAAGCGGTTGAAGGTCTCCATGGACGTGCCGACGAAGGCCGCCGAAATGGGCAGCATCGCCGCAAAGCCGGCACCGGCGACGGCGACATAGGCCCAGAGCAGCCAGCGCGGCACGCCTTCGCGGGTGAGCGCATAGACCAGCGCGAGCGCGGCCGTGGTTGCGGCCGGCAGGTAGTAATAGAGGAAGCCGAGCGTACGCGGCAGCAGCGCCCAGGCGAGGTACGGCCCGAAATAGAATGCGAGCACCAGCAACGCGTCCGCCCGCCGCGCCACGACAAAGTCGCGCAAGGCAAAGGCGAGCGCCGGCAGCGCCGGCCACAGCACAAGCGGATTGCCGAGCAGCACGATCGCCGCGATGAAATCGTCGTCGACCCTGTCGAACAGGTACCACACCGGCCGGATCAGGAACGGCCATGACGGCCACGAGCTCATATAGGTGTGGCCGGCGATCGCGGTCGTGGTGTTGTCGGCAAAAATGCGCCGCTGCGCCTCCCATAGATCGGAGAGCGAGAACCCGTAGAGCGCGACAAAGCTCGGAAGATAGCCGACGACGGGAAGCAGCACAAAGCAGACGACGATGTGCCGCAGCCTGAAACCCGGCCACAAATCGGGCCGATACCAGTCCGCCTCGTTGCCGTCGGCGAATCGCGTGCGCCAGCGCTGCATCAGCCTGATCACCATGACGATCAGGACGGCGGTCGCGAGCGGAAACAGTCCGCTCCATTTGCACGACGCCGAAAGACCGAAGCAAACGCCCGCAGCGGCAAACAGCGTATGCGGCCGCTCCCGGCGGTAGCCAAACAGAAAGGCCGCAATGCCGAACAGCGCAAAGGCAAGCGCGAAAATGTCCAGCATCGCGATCCGCGCCTGCACGAACAGCATCTGGTTGAAGAAGGCGATGAGACCGGCTGCGATCGCGGCGCCCTGCCGGTTGAACAGCGCGAGCGCGCAGAGATAGATGGCAACCACCGAGAGCGCGCCGAACACGGTCGCGGGATAGCGCCAGCCGAAGGCGCTGTCGCCGAAAACATGGATCGAGAGCGCGATGATCTGCTTGGCGAGCGGTGGATGCATTGGGTTGAGCATCGGCTCGTCGGGCCTGGGCTCCAGCATTTGCAGCGCCGCCGGCACGTAGTGCACTTCATCGAAGACGTATTTTTCCGGCGTCGTCAGCCCCGCCAGAAACGCGACATGCGCGCAGAAAAAGATGACGATGCAAGCAAGGCCGCATTGCGCGAGAGACAGGCCGTCGGACGTGTCACGCGGCATTTTCACGGCCGATCGCATCGTTGTGCTGTTGCAGTCAAGAGCAGTGTGGAAGAGTTCAATTTTCTTGTCGATTGCGTTGAACGCATCGCGCACGTCTTAGCACCAACGGACGGCGGATACAGCTGCGTCTGTGCCAAAATTGCAACAGCGCCGGCGTAAGTTATCCGCTAGATAGGGGACCTTCATTCGGTATTTTGAAATGCATTCGCGTCGCTGCGCTTTGTTCGTTTTCTCATGTCTCGCCGCGATCCTCGCGGCACCATTTGCGCTCGCGAGCGAGGCGCGGGTCGGCGAGGCCGTCGTCATTCAGAACAACGTGGTGCGCGTCGCCGGCGAGGCGACCAAGCCCGTGAATGTCGGCGACAGCATGCTGCGCGACGAGGTGGTGCGCACCGGCATCGACAGCGCGGCGCGCTTTGTGATGGCCGACAGCACCAATTTGTCGATCGGCCCCAGCGCCACCATCAAGCTCGACCGCACCGTATTCAACGACGAGCACAGCTATCGCGACATCGCGATCCGGCTCACCACGGGCGCCTTCCGCTTCGTCACCGGCCATTCGGAAAAGGCCGCCTACAAGATCACGACGCCGCTCGCGACCATCGGCGTGCGCGGTACCATCCTCGACATCCTGTCGCAGCGCGGCAGCACCACGGTGGTGCTGCAGGAGGGCGCTGCGAGCATCTGCACGCTGAGCTTCCAATGCGTGCAGCTTACACAGGCCGGCGACACCGCAATCATCACGCTCACCGGCGGCAAGACCACGATCCACAAGACGCACGGTTCGAATGGCAACGCCCCTGGCTGGAATTTTGCCGCCACTTGCGCGGCGGCTGCCGGCCTCTGCGCCGTCAGCACGTTTGCCGATGCCTCTCCGACGATCAGTCCGCCGGTCGATGACGGTGGCATTCTGTGCGGGCGATAGCGATGCCGAGGTCACTTGCCAGGAATTCCGCCCTCGGCGCGGCCCTCATGGCGGCGGTATGGCTGATGACGCTGGCCCAGACGCGGCCGGCGGCCGCGCAGTGCAACAATATTGTCGCCAGCGAGGTGGTCACGACAGGCAACTTCAACAATCCCTGTTCGCCAACGCCGACGCCGACACCGTCGCCAACTCCCGTACCATCAACACTTCCGACACCGACACCGACGCCGACCGGCGCAGGCTCCAGCGGCGATTCGATCAACGGCCTCGCAGGCCAACGCTTCAACCAGATGATCACCAACCAGGTGCTCGGCTCGGTGCTGCTTGGCGTCAACGAGCAGGTCAACTGCTCCGATTGCGTCTCGGCCTTCGGCTCCGTCGGCTCCTTCATGGCCGGCATCCATGGCCGCAAGGAGCTGACCAACAACCTGTCGCTGCTCGCCGGCATCGCCTACACCCAATACAGCGAGAACGGCTATCACATCACCAGCGCGCCGATCGGCGCCTTCGCGCTGCGCTATGATTTCACCGACTGGGGATCGTCGCGGCCGTTCTTCGATATCGGCGCGGTGCTCACGCCGTTCGAGCGGGCGCGCTATAGCCGCAGCTATACGACGAGTCTCGGCGCGGTGTCGCTGCAGAGCTCGACCGATGCTTCGAACTACGCGGTCTACGGCCGCGCCGGATGGATGAGCCGGCTGTCGCCGCGCGACGAGGTCGCAGGCTCCGTGGAGCTCTGGCAGCTCTGGCAGCATGTCAGCGGCTATTCGGATCCGGCGACGTCATTCAATCCCTTCGACGCGACGCTCGCGAGCGGCACCGACACGACCAGCCTGGTCAAGGTCGGCGGACAGTGGACGCATCTGTTCGGCTCAAGCGTCGAGGGCAATATCAACGGCTTCTATGTGCACTCCTTCGCGGCCAATTCCGGCATTGTCGCCACCGTCACCGGCGACGGGCTGGTCGCGCCGACCATGGGCAACCAGGGCTGGTTCGAGTATGGCGGGCGGCTCGGCTTCCGACTCGCCAAGGGCTGGGTCGCCGACATCTTCGTCAACGGCACGCTCGGCCCGCAGCCGGTCGGCAACACCGTCCATGGCGGCGTGGGGCTGCGGGTCAATTACTAGCGGAACGGGTTTCGGCCGATCCATCGGCACCGGCAGATGCCGTCGCAGCGGCAATCGGCGCCCGCGCCCATCCCAAGCGGCCTTTAGCCCGGCGGCATATCCTTGACTGAGCAATCTGCTCAATTGAACGGCAGCAGCGCGATCCCGGGCAATGCTGCCTTGCATTATGCAAGCTGTTATATATTTCAGTCGTAATATAATAAGCGACGATCGCCGCCGGAGCAGTGAACGCCGTGACCGATGTGAAAGAAGCGCCGCCGCGCCATGCCGGCCGCAAAGCACCGCCGCCTGCCAAGGCCGAAATCGGGCCGGCCTCCTCGTCTTCTCCACCGGTCCGAAGCGAGGCAAGGCGCGCCGAGCTTCTCAGCGGCCCGGTGCTGCCCACCCTGATCCGCCTCGCGCTGCCGACCGTGGTCGTGCTGGTGGCACAGACGGCGGTCAACATTGCCGAAGCCTATTATGTCGGCTTTCTCGGCACCGGCGCGCTCGCGGGCGTCGCGCTGGTGTTTCCCGTGTTCATGCTGATGACGATGATGTCGAATGGCGGGCTCGGCAGCGGCGTGTCGTCGGCGATTGCGCGCGCCATCGGCGCGGCACGCAAGGACGATGCCGAGGCGCTGCTGTTTCATGCTTTGGTGCTTGCCGTCATGGTCGGCGCGCTGTTTTCGGTTGCAGTCATCTGCGGCGGCCCGTGGCTGTATCGCGCGCTCGGCGGGCGCGACGAGGCGCTGCAGGCGGCGCTGACCTACTCCAATTACCTGTTCGCCGGCTCGATCCCCGTGTGGATCGTCAACTTGCAGGCCGCGGCGCTGCGCGGCTCGGGCAATGTCCGCGTGCCTGCGATGGTGACGCTGGTCGGCGCGCTGGTGCTGATCCCCTTGTCACCGATCCTGATCTTCGGCCTCGGCGGGGCGCCTCGGCTTGGCATCGCCGGCGCCGGCGTCGCCTTTGCGCTGTATTATTGCGGGGCGATGCTGTTCCTGCTGCGCTACATGGCTAGCGGCCGCGGCGGACTGACCCTGAGGCCGGGCTGCCTGCGGGGACGGCTGTTTGCGGACATTCTCAGGGTGGGCGTGCCGACCTCGATCAACGCGGTGCTCACCAACCTGACCGTCATCGTCGTGACCGGAACCGTCGGCCTGTTCGGCACCACGGCACTCGCGGCCTACGGCATCGCCTCGCGCCTCGACTACATCCTGATCCCGATCCTGTTCGGGCTGTGCACGGCGACCCTGACCATGGTCGGCATCGCCGTCGGCGCCGGCGCGATTGCGCGCGCCAGGCGCATCGCCTGGATTTCGTGCGCTGTCGGCGTGGCGCTGACCGGTTCGATCGGGCTCGTCGTGGCGGCCTATCCGCCGCTCTGGGTCACGTTGTTCAGCCATGATACCGAGGTGCTGCGCGAGGCCACGACCTACCTGCGAATCGTCGCACCGACCTATGCGGCACTCGGCTTTGGCTTCGTGCTCGCCTTCGCAGCCCAAGGCGCAGGCCATGTGCTGTGGCCATTCGTCGCCGCCATCACGCGCATCCTGGTTGCCGCGGGCCTCGGCTGGCTCGCGGTCACCAGATTCGATGCCGGCATGGCAGGCCTCGCCGCCATGGTCGCGGCATCGCTGATCGCCTATGCCGCGATCTGCTCGCTGATCATGGTGTCGCGCGGGGTCTGGCGCGCGCCGACGATTTAATTGCCCTCATAAGCGCGCCTCAGCGCGGCGATGTCGAGCTTGACCATGCCGAGCATGGCCTGCATCGCGCGTGCGGCGCCTTCGCGGTTCTCGCCGCCGAGATATCTCGGCAGCGCCGTCGGCACGATCTGCCAATAGAGGCCGTAGCGGTCCTTTAGCCAGCCGCAGCGAATAGCCTGCCCGCCGCCGGCGGTGAGCGCAGCCCAGAGCCCGTCGACCTCCGCCTGATCCTCGCAGTCGATCTTGAACGACACCGCCTGGGTATAGTCAAAGCGCATGCCGCCATTGAGCGCCATGAAGCTCTGGCCGGCCAGCGTGAACGTCACCACCAGCACCGAGCCGGCCTTGCCGGCGGGGCCGTCGACCGTGTTCTTCTGCACCGTGTCGATTTTCGAATTGGGCAGCAGCGAGACATAGAAATTCGCGGCTTCCTCGGCTTCGCCGTCGAACCAGAGGCAGGGAGCGATCTTGGACATGAAGCAGGTTCCTCCTTGGGCAATGGACAGAGGACGAACCGGCGGGCAGCGAGCCGACAGTGGGACAGCGTTTTTTTTGCGCCGTGGTCCCGGCGAGGCCCGGACCGCATAACCCCAGTCAGATGCCGTTGCGAGGAAGGCCAACTGGCAGCGCGCTTGACGATAGAGTCCGCGGTACGGCTCCCCGGCCTGCGCCGGGACGACCAAAGCGGAGAATGCGGCCTCAGGTCGCAATCGGCGTCGGCATGGTCAGAAAGGCCCGCGTGACGTGCCAGAACAGCTGCCGGTTGATCGCGAGCACGACCGAATGGGCCGTGCCGGGCAGGATGACGAATTGCCGGTCGCCGTTGGGCAGCTTGTTGAAGAACTCCTCGAGATCTGGCACCGCGGCGATGCCGTCATATTCGCCTCGGATCAGAAGCACCGGCGCCTGCACCTTTTCGGGGTGCACCACCGGCAGGTTGGCGGTCATGTCGAGATAGGTGCCGGTCGGGATCTGGTCGCCGAATTGCAGTTCGACATCGGCGAGCGCCTCCATCACCGCGGGATCCGAGGTGCCCGGCTTGTCGCGGGTGGCAATGGAGCGGATCATGTCGCGGTCGCGCTTGCGTAAGTTATGCGAGCGATAGAAGTCGAGCTGCTCGGCGCGCTTCTTCAAGGTGGGCGAATCCTCGCCCTTGTAGGTAAAGGCCGCGAACACCAGGCGGTCGACATGTTCGGGCGCCGCCATGGCATAGGCACCGGCGCGCAAGGCGCCCGAGGATTCGCCGACGAAGTGGAATCTCGTGCGGCCCGTCTCGCGCGCGACGACTTCGACGGCGGCCTTGAGATCCTCGACGCCGCTTGCGATGTCGGAATTGCCCGAGGTACGGCCCGACTTGCCGTAGTTCTCGTGATCCATGGTCCAGCAGTCGAAGCCGTAGCGGGCGAACTCGTTCAGCACGGAATATTCGCCCTTGCCCGGCACGGTGAGGTCGAAGGCGCGCGAGGTGACCGAGGACCCATGCACGAAGAACACCACCGGCCGGGGCGGCTCGCCCGGCCTCGGTGCGCCGAGTCGCTTCCGGAACATCCACAGGGGAACGTCGCCCTTCCTGGCCCAATACTCGCTGCTCCAGATCTCGGACGCCTTGTCGTCCGCTGCGGCTGCGCGTTGCGGGGCAGCCACCTCACCGAGACCGCCTGCGAGGAGCGCAAGGCCTGCGCCCTTGATCAGGCCGCGCCGCGGGAGCTCGAAATCGCTCATGACCGTTGCCTCCGGGTTGATCGTTGTTGCTTATCGGTCGATCAATAAAGCCTAGCAGGATGATGCTGAATTTTGAAGCGGGCGTGCACGACGCCGTGCGCACACGATGCCGCGATCATCGGCCCTTGAAGTCGGGCTTGCGCTTGTCCTTGAAGGCCTTGACGCCCTCCTTGAGGTCCTCGCTGTCGCGCACGGTGTCGAGCAGCCGCCGCACGTCGGCCACCGTCTCGAGCGGGCCCTTGGGCATGGCCTCCCTGGCGAGTTTCTTCAGCGCCTGCACGACCAGCGGCGCGTTGCCGGCGATCTTCGCCGCCATCTCCTGCGCCAGGGCAAGATGCCGCCCTTTTGGCGCGAGCCGGTTGACGAAGCCGATCTGGTAGGCACGCTCGGCCGAGAGTTCATCGCCGACCAGCAGAAGCTCCATGGCGATCTTGTGCGGCATGCGCGACACCACGGAGGAGACGCCGCCGGCGGTGGTGCCGATCTTGCCTTCCGGATAGAGGAAGCGCGTGGTCTCGCAGGCCACGCACATGTCGGCCATCTGCACCAGGACAAAACCGCCGCCCACGACCCAGCCCGAGGTCGCCGCGATCACCGGCTTGTCGAGCTCGACCCCGAGCCCCGGCACCGCGTGCCACATGTTGGCCGGCAGGTCGCGCACATCGGCGCCGACGCAGAAATAGGCTTCTTCCGCCGAGGCCAGCACCGCGACCCGATCGTCGCTGTCGCGAAAACGCAGCCACGCCTGCCGCAACGCCTCGCACAGCGCATCGTTGAGCGCGTTGTGCGCCTCGGTCCGCGCCATGGTGATGGTTGCGACATGATCGGCGCTTTCGTAGCGAACGAGCGTCATGGGCCACCTCACCTTTGTGTTGTTTTTGCTTGATTGACACCGTCGTTCCGGGGCCCGCACAGCGTGAACCCGGAACCTCGAGATTGTCGCGCCAGATTCCGGGTTCGCCTCTTCGAGGTGCCCCGGAATGACGGCTTACAACGTCACTTATTCTCGTGGGGATCCCGATGCACCGGGTCGACCCACAGCACCATCTCCGGCTTCTCCACCGGCTCGATGTCGAGATTGATTGCGACCGCCTCGCCGTCGCTGCGCACCAGCACGCACTCCAGAACTTCGTCGGGACTGGCATTGATCTCCTGGTGCGGCACGTAAGGCGGCACGAAGATGAAATCGCCGGGGCCGGCTTCCGCAGTGAATTGCAGGTGCTCGCCCCAGCGCATGCGCGCCTTGCCCTTCACCACATAGATGATGCTTTCGAGATGGCCGTGATGATGCGCGCCGGTCTTGGCATCGGGCTTGATGGTCACGGTGCCCGCCCACAATTTCTGCGCGCCGACGCGGGCAAAATTGATCGCAGCCTTGCGGTCCATGCCGGCCGTCGAGGGCACGTTGGGATCGAGCTGGTTGCCGGGAATGACGCGGACGCCGTCATGCTTCCAGCGCTCGTCATCGTGGTGATGGTGGTCGTGATCGTGCGAGTGAGTGTGGCCGTGCGAGTGGCTGTGATCGTGGGACATTGCGCTGCTTTCGATAGGTTCCAAGCCGAAGCTACAAAAATCCGTGCGCGCAGGCCAGCCGTGAGGTCCGAACTTTTTCACGGTCAGACCGTTGGCTTTTGCAACATAGAGGAGGATTTTTCATGAGCAGCACCACCGACAAGATCAAGGGCACCGCCAATGAGGCCATGGGCAAGGCCAAGCAGGGCATCGGCGAAGCAACCGGTTCCGACAAGATGAAGGGCGAAGGCGCCGTTCAGGAGATCAAGGGCAAGGGCCAGAAGGCCATGGGCGATGCCAAGGACGCCACGAAGGACGCGGTCGACCGCGCCGCGGGAGCAGCCAAGCGCGCGGCGGATTGACCCAACCTGGCGCACTACCTGAAACTAGTACTAGTACTAAAGGCCGATCCGTCACCCTGAGGTGCTCGCGGAGCGAGCCTCGAAGGGCGACGGCCCGGCTCTCGCAGTGGGGCCGTTCATCCTTCGAGGCTCGCTTCGCTCGCGCCTCAGGATGACGGTGATAGATCGGCCTGCGGCTTCTCGGAACGAGGGAGTAGAGCGTCGCTCGCGAGGCCTACTTCACCGCCAGCAATTCGACATCGAACATCAGCGTCGCGTTCGGCGGGATGACGCCGCCGGCGCCGCGCGCGCCGTAGCCGAGCGCCGGCGGAATGATCAGCGTGCGCTTGCCGCCAACCTTCATCGTGGCGACGCCCTCGTCCCAGCCGGCGATCACGCGGTGCTGCCCGATCGGAAATTCGAACGGCTCGTTGCGGTCGACGGAGGAGTCGAATTTCTTGCCCTTCTGGCCATTCTCATAGAGCCAGCCGGTGTAGTGCATGACACAAATCTGACCAGGCTTCGGCGAGGCGCCGGTGCCGACGGTGGTGTCGATGATCTGCAGACCCGAAGCTGTGGTCACGGCTTTTCCTGTGTTCTGGGCGGAGGCGATGGAAGGAACGAACAGCATGGCAAACAGTGCCATGGCCGCCACGACAAAAAACTTCATATTCCGCATCGCAACCAACCTCGCCTTTGTCCAAACGCGAGGCTGTTTAGCGCAATGTGCGCGGCATGACCACCGGTCAAGCCGTCATATTTTGATGACATCAATATCCGAGCGCGCAGCCGTCCTTGCGCGGATCGGAGCCGCCGGTCAGCGTACCCTTGTCCCAGTCGATCCAGATCGCCTGTCCGCCGCCGAGCGGCGAGACCACGCTGGTGGTCTTGTGGCCGATCTTTTTCAGGCCTTCGACGACGGCAGCCGGCACGCCGTCCTCGAGCTGGTAGACCCCCTCATAATGCAGGCCGCGCGGCATATCGATCGCCTCCTGCAGGTCGCAGCCATAATCGAGGATGTTGGTCAGCACATGCGACTGCCCGACCGGCTGATACTGCCCGCCCATCACGCCGAACGGCATCACCGCGCGGCCATTCCTGGTCACGAGGCTCGGGATGATGGTGTGCAGCGGCCGCTTGCCGCCGGCGATGCAGTTTGGATGACCAGGCTGGATGCGGAAGCCGCCGGCGCGGTTCTGCAGCAGGACCCCGGTGTTGTTGGAGACGATTGCCGAGCCGAAGGAATGCGCGATGGAATTGATGAAGGAGCAGGCGTTGCGATCCTTGTCGACCACCGTGATGTAGACGGTGTTCGGATTCATCGGCGGCGCCACATTGGGCAGCTCCAGCACGCGGTCCGTGCGGATGTTGTTGATATGCTCGTCGGCGAATTCCTTGGCCAGGATCTTCGCCACGTCCACCTTCATGTGATCGGGATCGGCGATGTGCTCCTCGCGCATCATGTAGGCGATGCGCGCGGCCTCAGCTTCGAGATGGAAGCGCTCGATGCTCAGCGGCGCGTACTTGGTCAGGTCGAAGCGCGAGAGGATGTTGAGCATCACCAGCATGGTGATGCCGGGGCCGTTCGGCGGGCACTGCCAGACGTCGTGGCCCTTGTACATGGTGCCGATCGGCGTGGTCACTTCCGTGGTGTGCCTGGCGAAGTCGTCGAGCGTATGCAGCCCGCCGATGGAGCGCAGCGTCTCCACCATGTCTTCGGCGATCTCGCCGGTGTAGAAGGCGTCGCGGCCCTTGGCGGCAATGGCGCGCAGCGTCCTGCCGAGCTCGGGCTGGCGGATCACGTCGCCGGCGACCGCGGCCTTGCCGTGCGGCAACAAATAACGCTCGGTATTGGTGCCGGCCTTCAGCTTCTCGAACTGGTTCTTCCAGTCGAAGGCGATGCGGGGCGCCACCACATAGCCCTCCTCGGCCGCCTGGATCGCGGGCTGCAGCAGGCGGTCGAGCCCGAACTTGCCGTGATCGCGCAGGATGGTCTCCCACGCATCGATGGCGCCGGGAATGCTCACCGCATGCGCCGAGGTCAGCGGCACCGAGCGGATGCCGCGCTCCAGATACCATTCGACATTTGCGGCCATCGGCGCGCGGCCCGAGCCGTTATAGGCCGATATCCTGCCCTCGCCGCGGGGCTGGATCAGCGCAAAGCAGTCGCCGCCGATGCCGGTCGATTGCGGCTCGATCACCCCGAGCAGCGCGCAAGCCGCCACCGCCGCATCCGCCGCGGTCCCACCCGCCTTCAGCACCTCGATCGCCGCCAGCGCGGCCTGCGGATGCGAGGTGGCGACCATGCCGTTCTGGGCATGGACCGTGGAACGGCCGGCGAGATGGAAATTCCTCATCAGACAAAGGCTCACTTTTATGGGGTTTCGACCTGCGATTTCGGCGCAAAGCGCGCCTTCATGACATATTCATGCACCCTCCCGCAATGCCTGGTATGCCAGAGAATGGGCGCCATGCCGCCCCGGCACGGGACGTGCCGCAACGGCCCAATTGAGCGGCTGTCGCCTGCCTGCTAAACCGGCAGCCATGACTTGCAAGGTCGCCGCCTTCTACCAGTTCACTGATCTCGCCGACTTCCGCGCGCTGCGCGAGCCGCTGCGTGCGCGCTGCGCCGATCTCAGGTTGAAAGGCAGCGTGCTGCTCGCGGCCGAGGGGATCAACGGCACGCTGGCGGGAGCGCCCGATGCGATCGACGCGCTGGTCGCGGAGCTCACGGATGGCACGCTGTTCGGCGGCCGGCTCGACAGGCTCGAGCTGAAATTCTCCACCGCGCAGGCGATGCCGTTCGGCCGGCTCAAGATCCGGCTGAAGAAGGAGATCGTCACGCTGGGTGACGAGCTGTGCGATCCCACCAGGCGGGTCGGCATCTATGTCGAGCCTTCCAAATGGAATGCGCTGATCGCGGCCGACGACACGCTCGTGATCGACACCCGCAACGCCTTCGAGGTCGCAATCGGCACGTTCGAAGGCGCCGTCAATCCCAACATCGCAAGCTTCGGCCAGTTCAAGGATTTCGTCGCTGCCAGGCTCGATCCGGCCAGGCATCGCAGGATCGCGATGTTCTGCACCGGCGGCATCCGCTGCGAAAAGGCGAGCAGCCACCTGCTCGCGCGCGGCTTTGCCGAGGTCTATCATCTGAAGGGCGGCATTCTGAAATATCTGGAAGAGATCGATGAGGCCGATAGCCGCTGGCGCGGCGCGTGCTTTGTGTTCGACGAGCGCGTGGCGCTCGGCCATGGTCTGAAGGAATCTCCGCGCACCCAGGCCGTCTCTACGCAGCCCTTCCAGCAGCAGACCGTTGAAGAGCAGGCCAGTCATGAGTGAAGCGGCACTGGAAGACAGGATCGAGGCGCTCGAAGCCCGCCTGATGTTTCAGGACGCGACCATCGAGACGCTGAACGAGACCGTCACCGCGCAATGGCGCGAGATCGATGCGCTCAAGCGCCAGGTCGCGAATTTGAGCGAGCGCCTGCAGGAAGCCGAAGCCGGCCTGCCAAGGCCCGCGAACGAGCCGCCGCCGCATTATTGAACGACTTCACGAACTTTACGAGGGATTCCGGACTGTTACGGGGCGCAGCGAAACGACGTCGCTAAGGAGTTAGCGACGTCGATGAAGTCGACGGTATCCTTGCGGGCTCAGTGGAACGCGGCGCGCAGGCGATCCCAGAGCGAAGGCGATGCGCCCGCGTGCTCGGTCTTGCGCTGCCCGGTTCGGCGGTCCGACCGGCGATCGTGTCGCGTCGGCGCGGGCTGCGCGGCGCTGACCGGATCAGACGCCGGGAAGCTGTCCACCAGTCCGGCCTCGAGTTGGGTATGCAGTTCGTGATCCAGCCGCCGCGCCTCCTGCGCATCATCCGCGAGCCTGTCATGCGGCGCCGGGTTGAATGTCTCAGCTGTCTTCTTCATGACCATGAGGTCCTCCATGATCCTCCAACGCGCCGGCCTCGGCCCCTGTTCCCGGCGATATTTCCGGGGCAAGCGAGCCGGCGCGGTTCCGCATGGCAATTTTTCGAGTTCATGTTCAATACCGGGCAGACGGGGAACAAGACTCGCGCTCCACTACCGGTCGTGAGATTGCACCCTCACCATCCACGCCGACATTGCGGAGGAGACCCCGAGATCGCAAAGGCCGGACACCAGCCCGTCAGGTCTTTCGATCTCGGGGCGGTCCGCCGGCACCGAGAGAGCGTCAGAGGCGAGACCTGTTCGCGCGATCCAATGGTGCTGCCGTCGGGTGATTGCCGCCCAAGTCTGGGGCGCGGCTTGGCCAAGCGGGCGTCCGCAGTGTATCAGGGGGATCGATCCCCTCCTGACTACGCTTGCGGAGCCTGCGCTTGACCGGGAATCTCCATACAAAACCTCTTCTGCAGGGGCCCTTCCTCGACGTGCTTGGCGGCCGCAGGCGCAAGGTGCCGCCTCTCTGGATGATGCGGCAGGCCGGACGCTACCTGCCCGAATATCGCGAGGTGCGCGCCAGGGCCGGCGGCTTCCTCGATCTGTGCTTCACGCCGGAACTGGCCGCCGAGGTGACGCTGCAGCCGATCCGCCGATTTGCCTTCGACGCTGCGATCATCTTCTCCGACATCCTGGTCATCCCTTACGCGCTCGGCCGCACTGTTGCATTCGAAGCCGGCGAAGGTCCGCGGCTCGATCCTCTCGATGCGCCCGGGAAGATCGGCGAACTCGAGCGCGAAGCGGATTTTGGCAAGCTCGAGCCGGTGTTCGAGGCGCTGCGCCGGGTACGCGCCGAGCTCACGCGCGAGGTGGCGCTGATCGGCTTTTGCGGCGCGCCCTGGACGGTCGCGACCTACATGGTCGCCGGCCACGGCACGCCGGACCAGGCGCCGGCGCGGCTGTTCGCCTATCGCCACCCGGACGCCTTTGCGAAGATCATCGACGCGCTGGTCGAGAATTCGATCCGCTATCTGATCGGCCAGCTCGACGCCGGGGCCGACGTCTTGCAGATCTTCGACACCTGGGCCGGCGTGCTGCCGGCGCGCGAGTTTGCCCGCTGGTCGATCGCGCCGACCCGCCGCATTGTCGAAGGCGTGCGCAAGGCTAGACCCGGTGCCAGGATCATCGGCTTTCCCCGCGGCGCCGGCGCGCTGCTGCCGGCCTATGTCGCGGAGACGGGCGTCGATGCCGTCAGCATCGACTGGGCGGCCGAGCCCGAGCTGATCCGAACCCAGGTGCAGAGCAAGGTCGCAATCCAAGGCAATCTCGATCCGCTGGCACTGATCGCCGGCGGCGCCGCGCTCGACGCCGCGATCGACGATGTGCTTTCGAATTACGCCGGCGGCCGGCTGATCTTCAATCTCGGCCACGGCATCCAGCCGGAAACCCCGCTCGCGCATGTCGAGCAGATGGTGAAACGGGTGCGGGCGTACGGGGGATAGGCTCGCCTAACCACCATCGTGCTGTCCCGCACAGCCAGGACATCCCAGTAACCACCATCGTCGGTTATTGAGAAGCCTGGGGTGACCGGATCATCCGCCTTCACGGATGATGACAGCGGAGAATGCGGAGCGAGGCGGCCGCCCCACTCACACCGGCCTGCTTCGCTCGATGATATGGGCCGCGCCCTTTGCCAGGAGATTGAACGCGACCGCGCGGCCGAGCTCGCGCGGGCGATTGGCGGGGCCGCTGCCTGATGCTTCGAGGATGGTGCCGCCGGACAGATCCAGCACCGATGCGCGCAGCGACATCTCCGCGCCGCTGATCTCGGCAAAGCCCGCGATCGGCGAATTGCAGTGGCCGTTGAGCACCCACAGCACCTCGCGCTCGGCATCCGCGCAAACATGCGCGATCGGATCATCGATATTGGCAAGCAGCCGTCGCGTTTCCCAATCGGCGGCCGCGCATTCCACCGCGACGATGCCCTGCCCGACCGCGGGTAGCATGTCCGCAATCGCGAATTCATGAGCGATGCGGTCGGCAAGGCCAACCCGCTCGAGTCCCGAGCGCGCCATGATGAGCGCATCTGCAGGTCCCACGGCGCCGCCGTCCGGCAGCCGCTGCTTCTCGCCATTGTCGAGCTTGCGCACGCGGGTGTCGGCCGCGCCACGGAAGTGGATCACTTCGACGTCGGGAAACAGCCGGTGCACATAGGCGGCGCGCCGCACCGCATTGGTGCCGATCTTGAAACCCTGGCCGCGGTTCTCGCGCAGCTGATCCAGCGAAAGCCCGGGGCGCAGCACCAGCACGTCGCCGGGCGGGTCGCGCGACAGCGTGGCGCCGATCACCAGCGACGGCGTGTCCTCATTGCCCGGCATGTCCTTGAGCGAATGCATCGCCGCCTGCAATTCGCCGCCGATCACCGCGGCGCGGATCTGCGCCACGAATGCGCCGCCCTTGCCGCCGTGGGGGAGCAGCTTGCCGGTCTGGTCGCTATCGCCCGTGGTGTCGAACTTGACGATCTCGACATTGAGGCCGGGCACGGCGGCGGAAAGCCTCCGCGCGATCTCCTCGGTCTGCGCCAGCGCCATCGCGCTCTTGCGCGTGCCGATCCGAAATGCTGTCACTCAGGAAACCTCCCCGATCATCGCGCGTCCTGCAGGATCATATCAGAAGCCTTCTCCGCAATCATGATGGTCGGCGCATTGGTGTTGCCCGAGACCAGGTCGGGCATGATGGAGGCGTCGACCACGCGCAGGCCCTCGATGCCGCGCAGCTTGAGGCGCTGATCGACCACCGCCAGCGAATCGCTGCCCATCCGGCAGGTCGAGGTCGGATGATAGACGGTCGAGCCGTTCTGCCGGCAGAATTCGAGCAGGTCCTCGTCGCTCGTGACGTTCGCGCCCGGATACACCTCGCCCGCGCAGAAGGATTTCAACGCCGGCGCGGCCAGGATGTTGCGCAATATCTTCAGACCGTCGACGAAGGCTCGGCGGTCGGTCTCGGTCGCGAGATAATTGATGCGGATCTCCGGCGGCGCGGACGGATCGGCGCTCCTGATGCGCAGCGAGCCGCGACTTTCCGGGCGCAACTGGCAGACATGGGCGGTGAAGCCGGAAAACGAATGCAGCCTTTCGCCCATCTTGTCGGTCGAGAACGGGATGAAGTGGATCTGGATATCGGGCGAGGCCAGTCGCGGACTGGTCTTGAAGAAGGCGCCTGCCGTGCCGGCGGCGATCGTCAGCGCGCCACGGCGCGAGGCCGCATATTGCACGCCGGCCCAGACGCGCCGCACGGGATGGTTGACGATATCGTTGAGCGTGACCTTCTGCGCGCAACGCATCACGATCCGCACCTGCATGTGGTCCTGCAGGTCGTTGCCGACGCCCGGCGCATCGAGCACGACGTCGATGCCGTGCTGCTTCAAGAGGTCGGCCGGTCCGACGCCCGAGAGCTGCAGCAATTGCGGGGAATTGTAGGCGCCGCTCGCCAGCAGCACCTCCTTCCGGGCACGCGCCTTGCGCACAATCCCGTCCTGCCGGTATTCCACGCCGACGGCGCGGCGCCCCTCGAACAGCAGGCGCTGGCCGAGCGCCGAGGTCTCGACCTTGAGATTGCCGCGGGCAAGCGCGGGACGCAGATAGGCGACCGCGGTCGAGGCGCGCCGCCCGCCGCGGGTCGTGGTCTGGAAAAAGCCGGCGCCTTCCTGGGTCGCGCCGTTGAAATCGGGATTGAAGGGCAGACCGGCCTCGACCGCGGCCTTGACAAAGGCTTCCGACAGCGGATCGTGATGCCGCCAGTCGGAGACCGGCAGCGGTCCGTCCGCGCCGTGATATTGATCGCCGCCGCGGCACTGGTTTTCGGCCTTCTTGAAATAGGGCAGCACGTCGTCATAGCCCCAGCCGGCATTGCCGAGCTGGCGCCAGCGATCGTAATCCTCATGCTGGCCGCGCACATAGAGCAGGCCGTTGATCGAGCTCGAGCCCCCCAGCACCTTGCCGCGCGGCTGGTACACCTGGCGGCCGTTGAGGCCGGGCTCCGGCTCGGTCTGGTACATCCAGTTGACGGTCTTCTCCTTGAACAGCTTGCCGTAGCCGAGCGGCACGTGGATCCAGATGTTCTTGTCCTTCGGGCCGGCTTCCAAGAGCAGCACGGAATGCTTGCCGTCGGCCGAGAGCCGGTTGGCGAGCACGCAGCCGGCCGAACCGGCGCCGACGATGATGTAGTCGAATTCGGACGCTTCGTTGTTGTTGTTCATTGTTTCTCCCGCGCAGTCTCCGCCGAGCCGCGTTGCTGCTCTCACCTCTCCCGAAGGGAGAGGTCGGATCGCATCGCAAGATGCGATCCGGGTGAGGGGTTATGGTCTCTCGAGAGAGTTGTTGCCCCTCACCCGGATTGCGCTGCGCACAATCCGACCTCTCCCCGCTGGGGAGAGGTAAACCTTCGCTACCGCCGAATAATCGCGGGAGAAACAGGTAGCGGGGGCATTCTGCAGGGTCAATCGCCAAAAACGGGCGAGCCGAGCTGCGCGGGGCGCGCTTACCTCGCCGCAGCCGCAGAGGCCGGCGCAGCGGCGGCGCCCGGCTCGAGCGCGGGGTCGTGCCAGTCCCGCGCCATCGTCATCAGCGTTTGCTGAAAGCGGCGGAACATGGCAAGCGTCGGCGCATCCATATCCTCGACAGGACCGGCGACATCGAGCACGAGGTTCAGCGCGCTGTAGCGGTCGACGGGGTCCTTGAGCAGATCGGCGAGCGTGGTGACGGCATCGTTGCCGGCGAACTCCACGACCAACGACTGTTCGAAGATGATGCGGCTGCGCAGCTCCGCCGTCATCGAGTTGAACGGCGGCCGCGCGTGCAACAGCCGGTCCGAGCGCTCCAGCCGGTCGCGCCGCACCGAGCCGCGCGAGCGAGCCAGGAGGATCAGCATGCGGACGATGCCCTCGGCATAGCCGCCGAGCTTGGCGCGCTGGATCGCCTCCTGGACATGCGGGAATTTGCGGATGTCGTGCGCCTGCGGCCGCGCATGGCGTGCGGCGCCGAGCTGCTTCATCCAGGGCGTTCCGTAAAGCGAATGGAAGGACAATTCGATCAACGCGTCGCGCGTGTCGCGCAGGAAATTCCAGCCGTGCTCGACCTGATCGGCCACGAGCTCTTCGACTGCAAGAAGCGGATTGTCGGACGCCGCCGGCGTGCGATGTTCGCGAATGTCCTCGGCAAGCTCGCCGAAGTTCGAAAACAGCGGATTCTTGTGCGAGAAGAAATACTGCTGCTGCCGCATGGGATGGAAGCGCTTCTGGGCAGCCGCCGTCTGTGGCGTGACGAGCGACTTGATCACGGGTTGCCAGACCAACTCGTAGGTCTTGGTCGCCCACTCCGACCACCCGGCGACGGCGGCGAATTCGACTTCCTCCTCGCGGTCGTCGTCGAGCTTCAGGACGTCCTCGATGGTGCGCGCCTCGAAGGAGACGGTATAGACACCGTTCTCGTCCTTGGTGATCAGCATCTCGTAGAGACCAGGCGCCAGCGATTCGATGGTCTTGATCACCGAGCCGATCTGCTCATGCTGCTTGTTGGCGACCTGGGCCGAGACAAAGATGCCGAGATGGCCGATGCTGTCATGGAGCGTATAGATGATGGTGCGGCCGCAGGCCTCCAGCTCCCTCGCGGTTGCATAGAGGTCAGCAATCCAGTTCAGCGCCTGCTGCGGCGGGGTGATGTTGTCGCCGTGGGAGGCGAACACGATGACGGGGGCTTCAATCCGCCGCAGGTCGATCGGCGTGCCGTCGTTCAACACCGCCTCGCCCCGCGTGAGCTTGTTGCCGATGAAGAGGTTTTCCACGATCCAGCGAATCTCGCTGTCGTTCATGAAATAGAAGCCGGACCACCAGCGCTCGAAGCCGAGGAAATGCTCGGCGTCGCTGTCGACATGGGCGAACAGATCGAAATTCTTGCGAAACCAGGTCTTGCCGGGATTGAGCAGCTCGAAATTCAGCACCAGGTTGGCGCCATCGAACTTGCCGCCGCCGAGGTCTGAGGTCAGGGCCGCCGGCACGGCGCCGCCGGCGAGGCCTCCGAAATAGCGGAACGGGTTGCGGCCGATCTCGCCGGCCCAATAGGACAAGGGCGCGCCTGCGATGACCACGGGGCCCATCAGGTCGGGATGGGTGGCGGCGAGAATCATGGCGGCCCAGCCGCCCTGGCAATTGCCTGTGACCAGCGGCTTCGGCGCATGCGGATGACGGGCGTGAACCTCGCGCAGGAACGCGGCTTCAGCAGCACAGACGTCGGCCAGCGTCTGGCCCGGCTCGGGGTCGCGGAAGAAGATGACGAAGTAGACGGGATGGCCGTGCTTGAGCGCGACGCCGACCTCGGATTCGCTCTTGAAGCCGCCGATTCCGCTGCCATGACCTGCGCGAGGATCGATGATGACCCATGGCCGCGCGTCGGGCCGGGGCAGCTTGATGCCTTCCGGCGGCTGGATGCTCACCAGCGCATAGTTGACGGGGCGATCGAGCGTGCGGCCGTCGACGACAATGTCGTAATCGAAGGCCAGCACCGGCTTGAAACCTTCCTTTTCGCGCGCAATCGCGGCGTCGCCGCGCCGGCACAGCGTTTCCAGGAACAGGATCCAGCGCTGCGACGCATCGCGCACATAGTCGGAGACGACGGCATCGGCGCGCGGGATCAGAAGCCGCGGCAGCAGGGCCTGCAATGACGTGACCGTCGCGCGCGCTGCATCAAGCTGGCTGCGACCGATGGCTTCGCCATGCTGCGTGGCGAGCGCAATGAGCATGTCGCTCTGGCGCGAGGCCTGCTGGCAGGCGTCCCGAAGCCCTCGCAAGAGATGACCTTCCTGCGCCAACGCATCTATGTCCGTCATGTCTTCGGCCCGCGATGTGAGAGAGAATGCGATGGCGAGCAGTATCAGACCGGTCGATGACCGCCTTGCGTTGGCTCAACGACAATGGCGCGCGGATGCGCTTGCTTTGTGCGCGACGATTTGATGACAGTGCGATGACGATCGAGGTTGTCGTCCCGGGAGAGCGCTCATATCCTGAGAGCAAGTGAAGAAATGCGGGATAGGTAGTGCGCAGCGAAACCCATCGTTTCGCCGCTCCAAGAAGATGATGGGTTTCGCTGCACTCTACCCATCTTACGCACTATCGAACCGTCACCCTGAGGAGCGCGCTCTTGCGCGCGTCTCGAAGGGCGACGGCCCGACTGCCGCAGCGGGGCCGTTTCATCCTTCGAGACCGTCGCTTCGCGACGGCGCCTCAGGATGACGGTTCGATTTAGCTTCACGCGCTCTCGGAATGACGGGTCAGAGCCCAACGCTTCTTGCTTGAGACCATCACACCGCGTCGGGCCGGTACAGCATGTCGACGGTGATGGTGCCGCGGGCGCGGGAGACGCAGGCGCAGATCTTGCGGCTGTCGCGCCTCTCGCGCTCGCTGAAGAAGACGTCGCGATGGTCGATCTCGCCCTCGCTGGCGACGAGGTCGATGGCGCAGATGCCGCACTCGCCGCGGCGGCAATCGGAGATCACCTCGAAGCCGGCGTCATTGAGCGCATCGAGCATCGAGCGGTCGCGTGGGACAACGATCTCCACGTCCTCGTTCTTCAGCCGCACGCGAAAAGCTTCCGTCGGCAACAGCCCGCTCGAGCCGAAAGTCTCGTAGCGCAGATCGGCGAGCGGACGGCCGGCCGCGTGCCAGGCATGGCGCGCGGCATCGAGCATCCGCATCGGTCCGCACAACAGCGTCATGGTGTCCGCCGGCAACGACGCAAAGACACCATCAAGGTCGAGGCGCCCGCCCTCGGCGCCCGCGTAAAGCTTCAAGCGGTCGCCGAGCAGGCCCGCGAGCAGATCGAGATAGGCGGCATCCTCGCGGGAGCGCACGGCATAGTGCAACGTGAAGGCAGCGTCCCGGCGGGCGAGCGCTTGCGCCGCGCCGACGATTGGCGTGATGCCGATGCCGCCCGCCACCAGGCAATAGTTGCGCCGCGTCCAGTCGATCGACAGCAGCGAGGTCGGCAGCGTGATGCCAAGCCGCGCGCCGGGCTTGAGCGACCACATATAGCGCGAGCCGCCGCGGGACTCCTCGGCGCGCCGCACGGCGATACGGTAGCCGTCGGCACCGCATTCGCCGACCAGGGAATAGGACCGCGTCTCGGGCCGACCGTCGATGCTGACGGCAACATCGATATGGCTGCCGACCGGATAGGAGGCGGGCACGAAATCCTG
Organism: Bradyrhizobium sp.; assembly: GCA_035293585.1. Lineage (GTDB taxonomy): Bacteria > Pseudomonadota > Alphaproteobacteria > Rhizobiales > Xanthobacteraceae > Bradyrhizobium. The sequence goes on from DATGMN010000001.1 coordinate 48,431, forward strand.
CGGACGCAGCAGGAACTCGCGGACGGACGGCGTGAGGTCGCGCGTTGCGACAAGCGTCGCCTGCGTCCAGGTCTCGATGAAGCGCATGCCAGCCTCCCTTTAGTCGTTCGCCGTCTTGATCAAGGCAAGCCCCGGCAGCAGGTCGATATGGGTCTTGTTGCGCAAGGCGAGGCGCAGATTGCGCGCGGCAAGCCTCGCATGCTCGCGCATGACCGCCTCGGCGCGCGCGCCCTCGCGGTTCTCGATCGCATCGATCACGACGCGATGCTGATCCTGCGCGATCAAGAGAATCCGATGCGCCTCGGGCAGCGCCGATTGCGCCATGACAAAGCCGCTGGGCGAGGCAAAAGGCAGCGCCGAGGCGCGATCGATCTGCCGGATCAGGGGCGGACTGCGCGACAATTCGGTGAGCAGGGCGTGGAAGCGCGCATTGAGCGCGACATAGGCCGAGAACGCCTCGACCGAAATCGGGTCCTGCTGCACCAGGCCGTCGATTTCGTTGAGGCATTCTTTCAGCGGCTCCAGATCGCGCACCGAGACGCCGCGCTCGGCGGCAAAGCGCGCCGCAAGCCCTTCCAGCGTACCGCGCATCTCGATGGAATCCACGATGTCCCGTTCGGAGAACGCCTTCACCATGAAGCCGCCGGAAGGAATCGCCTCGAGCAGCCCCTCCTCCTCCAGCCGCACCAGGGCCATGCGCACCGGCGTGCGCGAGGCGCCGGTGGTCTCGACCGCCTGCAATTCGGAGATGCGCTCGCCCGGCCGCAGGCCGCCCGAGAGGATCATGTCGCGCAGCGTCAGTTGCGCGCGCACGGTCTGCGAGACGGAACGATCGATATCGCGCTCGGCCATCGCCTACTCCGCGGCTTCGCGCAGCGGCACGGGATTTTCCTTGGCGATCATGCGATCGATCAGGCGACGCGCCCACATCGCGCCTGCGTCGATGTTGAGGTTGTAGAACACGCGGTCCGGGTTTTCGTCGATGGCGCGCTGCTGCGCCTCGAGAATGAGCTCGTCCTCGCGGAAAATGCCGGAGACGCCTTCGCGGATCTCCGTGGTGAGGCGCTGCTCGGTCAGCCGATAATTGCGCACGAAGGCCCAGAAATAATGGCAGGTCGTCTCGGTTTCCGGCGTGATGGTGTTGAGCACGAAGCCGTTGACGCCGGCCGAGCGATCGCCCTGCGGCGCGCCGGTGCCGGCGGGCGCGACGCCGACATCGATATTCACCGTGCACGGCGCCTCGAACCGGATGATCTGCCAGCGATCGACCGGGCCGTCCTTCTGCAGCTGCCTGGCCCAGAACGGCGGCGGCTCGATGCCCTCCATCCAGCGCGTCACGGTGACGGTCTTCTCGCCATGGGTGACGTCGAACGGTGCTTCGGCCACGGCAGAATTGCCGATCGACGAGCCGTGCACGAAGGTCTCGTGGGTGAGATCCATGAGATTGTCGACGACGAGGCGATAGTCGCATTTGACATGGATGGTCTTGCCGTCGCCGGCCCAGGCCGGATCGTGATTCCAGTGCATGTCCGGAATGTCGGCGGGGTCGGCCAGCGCCGGATCGCCCATCCAGAGCCAGATGAAGCGATGGCGCTCGACCGCCGGATAGGCGCGCACGCAGGCCGACGGATTGATGGTCTCCTGCGAGGGCATGAAAGTGCAGCGCCCCTGCGCATTGAACTTCAGGCCATGATAGCCGCAGACGACGGTGTCGCCTTCGAGCCGGCCCTTGGACAGCGGCACCAGGCGGTGCCAGCAGGCGTCTTCCAGCGCCGCCACCTCGCCATTGGCCTTGCGGTACATCACGACATGCTTGCCGCAGATGGTGCGCGGCATCAGGGCCGCCTTGATCTCGGCATCCCAGGCGGCGGCGTACCAGGCGTTCATGGGGAATGGCTTGCCCATGGGAGTCCTCCGTGCGTTCTTCGTTATGGATACGTTATGTATACAATAATCTAGAAATTGGCAAGCCACGAGGGTAAATCGGCCCATTTCGGTATACAGAAGACAGGCGACACATCGCTCCCTCCGCCTCCGTCATTCCGGGGCGGTCCGTCAGGACCGAACCCGGAATCTCGAGATTCCGGGTTCGATCCTGCCGCATCGCCCCGGAATGACCGGAAGGACGGCTGCGAGGAAGAGGACGGCCGCTACGGAGAAAAAATCGATTTTCGATTGACGATCCATCTCGCTGCGGTCATCCTCCGCCCATGGGAAGCGTTGGACTGAGTTTCGCCGATGGCGCGGCCGAGAGGCCGCGGAGCCTGACTTCGGCCGTACAGGAGCGGCTGCGGGCCGACATCCTGTCGACCCGACTGCTGCCCGGCCAGAAGCTGCACATTGCGGGGCTGGCAAAACAGTTCTCGGTCAGCCTCGCGGCGGTGCGCGAGGCCTTGTCGCGGCTGGTCGCCGACGGCCTGGTGCAGGCTTCGGACCAGCGCGGGTTCCGCGTGAGCCCGGTGTCGCTTGCCGACCTCGCCGACGTCACGCAGACCCGGATCGACATCGAGGGGCTTGCGCTGCGCCGCTCGATCGAGCGCGGCGATCGCAACTGGCTCGCGACGGTCGAGGCCTCGTTCGAAGCGCTGAAGGCCGTGCCTTACCACTATCCCGATGATCCCACCGTACACTATGAAGAATGGGTGACGCGCCATCGCGTGTTCCACCGCGCGCTGGTCAACGCCTGCGGCTCGCAATGGCTGCTGGGCTTCCGCGATGTGCTGCATGAGCAGAGCGAGCGTTATCGCAGGCTGGCGATCCGCCGCCGCGGTGGCGAGCTGCGGGATGTCGAGGCCGAACATGCCGCGATCGTCGCCGCCGTGCTCGCGCGCGACGCGGACGCCGCGGTCGCGGCGCTGGCCCGCCATTTTTCCACGACCATGCGCTCGGTCGAGCTCGGCGCACCAGGGATCGCCGAAGCAAGCGGTGCCGGCTGAGATACCCTGACATCAATGGGAGCGACGCTCCCGCATAATCAAGAACAGAACGGAGGAAACGAACACCATGCAGATCTCTCGGCACATCTCTCGCCAGCTTGCAGCTGCGGCACTCGCCACGGCTCTCCTCATCCTCCCGACAGCGTCGCGCGCCGAGACCATCCGCGTTGGTCTTCCGACCAAGACCTTCTGGCCGACGACCGTCGCCGAGACGGCGCTGCGGCAAAAGCTGTTCGAGAAGGAAGGCATCACCGCCGAATTGACCATCTACCGCTCCGGCGCGGAGGCGTTCGAAGGCATGGCGGCGGGCGCCGCCGATATCATTCTCGACCCGCCTTCGCTGGTGTCGGCCGGCCGCACCAAGGGCGTGATGTCCAGGATCGTCGCCAATGCGACCATGGGCAATTACGGCTGGCAACTGATGGTGCCGGCCAAATCGACGCTGGATGTGAAAGACCTCAACGGCAAGAAGGTCGGCATCACCGCGGCCGGCTCCGGCTCCGACGTGCTCGCGCTGTGGACGGCGCAGGACAAGAAGATCGACTTCACCCGCGTGCCGGTCGGCGGCGGCGGGCTGGTGCCGAACCTGATGGCCGGCAATGTCGATGCCGCGGTGGTCTATTCTCCGCTCAGCTTCCAGCTCCTGAAATCCGGCGATGCCCGCACCATTCTCGATTACGCCACCGCGGTGCCGCCCAACCTCACCGCGGGCTGGATCGTGCTCGACAAGTTCGCCGATGCCAAGCCCAATGTGGTGCAGAAGGCGTTGAATGCGCTCTACGGGGCCGTCGCCTTCATGCGCAACAACCGCGACGCCACGGTGAAGCTGATCGCCGATCTCTACGAGATGCCGACGGACATCGCTGCGCTGGAATATGAGAACACGATCCTGAAGCTCGAGACCTCGGGCGACATGTCGGCCGCCAACGTGCACGGCGCCGTGCAGCTCTCGCTCGATCTCGCCAAGCTCGGCGGCCTGAAGGACATCGTCCCGGCCGACGACGTGATCTCGACCAAGTTCAAGCCGGTTCCGACCAAGCCGTGAGAGATGGCCGCAATGGCTGATCGCTGGACCATCGCATTCGGACGCATCGCGATCGTCGTCGCCTTGCTCGCGCTATGGGAGGCGCTGTCGCGCCTCGGCATCGTCAATCCGCGTCTGCTGCCGTCGGCGTCGGATACGCTTGGCGCACTCGCCGATCTCCTGCAGCGCGGCAGCGTACGCAGCGATCTCGCGGTCACCGCGACGGAGGTGCTTGCCGCCTTTGCGCTGGCGGTGCCCGCGGGCGGCCTGATCGGCTTCCTGATCGCGGAGAACCGCTATTTTGCCGAGGTGGCGAAACCGCTGCTGTTCTTCGCCTTCTCGATTCCGAAATCGATCTTCCTGCCGATGTTCATCCTGGTGTTCGGCGTCGGCTTCTCGCAGAAGGTCGGTTTCGGCTTCTTCTCCACCATCTTCATCGTCATCATGTCGACCACGACGGCGGTGGAGTCGGTGAAGCTCGAATATCTCACCGTCGCCCGCTCCTATGGCGCGACGCGGGCGCAGACCGCCTGGCGCGTGTATCTGCCGAGCATGCTGCCGGTGCTCCTGGAGGCCCTGCGCATCTCCATGATCTTCAACCTCACCGGCGTGATCCTGGCTGAGATGTACGCCTCGCGCGACGGCATCGGCCACCAGATCGCGACCTGGGGGGAGAATTTCCAGATGAAGCAGCTGCTGGCCGGCGTGGTGATGGTTGCGGTCATCGCCATCGCCTTCAACGAAATCATCAGATGGGTGGAAACGCGATGCAGCCATTGGCGAACGTGACGCCGCTGCGGCCGGCACAGCGCGCCGGCGCGATCGAGATCAAGGACGTCGGCCAGGTGTTCCGGACGGCGGGCGCAGAAGTGGTCGCGCTGTCGCAGGTCTCGCTCGAGATCAAGCCGGGACGCTTTGTCGTGCTGGTGGGACCGAGCGGCTGCGGCAAGTCGACATTGCTGATGATGCTCGCGGGCCTTCGCGAGCCGACCTCCGGCAGCATCCTGATCAACGGCTCGCCGATCACAAAACCGGACCCCGATCGCGTCGGCGTCGTATTCCAGGAAGCGAGCCTGTTCCCATGGCTGACCGCGGAGGAGAATGTCGAATTCCCGCTGGCGCTGCGCGGCGTCGCGAGGGCCGAGCGCAGGGCGAAGGCGGAAGAGGCGCTGAAGCTCGTCGGGCTCGAGGGCTTCGGCAAGCGGCATCCGCACGAGCTCTCCGGCGGCATGAAGCAGCGCGTCTCCATTGCCCGCGGCCTGGTGCAGGATCCGCCGGTGCTGTTGATGGACGAGCCCTTCGCCGCGCTCGACGAGCAGACCCGCATGACCATGGGCGACGAGCTCTTGCGGATCTGGGCTGCGACCGGCAAGACCGTCGTCTTCGTCACCCACAGCCTCACTGAAGCCGTCTATCTCGCCGACGAGGTGGTGGTGATGTCGGCGCGCCCGGGCCGCATCGTCGATCATCTGCAGGTCTCGCTGCCGCGGCCGCGCACCTATGAGATGCTGAGCGGCGACGCGTTCGGCGCCTTGCGCGATCGCATCTGGCGCCACATCCGAAAGACCGCGTGAGGATATGATGAAGGCTGCCACGCTGCGATGGCTGATCGTCGTGATCCTGATCGCGCTCTGGGAGATCCTGCCGCGCGCAGGGCTGATCCCCGCGCTGTTCCTGCCGCCGCTGTCATCGACGCTGATCGCGGGCTTCGGCGACGCCGCCGAATACGGCCAGGCGCTGCTGGTCACGCTCTATGAGGTCGGGCTGTCCATGCTTGTCGCCTGCGGCGGCGGCATTCTGTCGGGAGCCGTCGTCGGCAGCCTGCCGCGGCCTCGCGTGCTGATCATGCCGATGGTATCGAGCCTCTATGCGGTGCCGCTCGTCATCCTCTATCCGGTCTTCACGGTCTGGCTCGGCATCGGCGCGGAATCCAAGATCGCCTTCGCATCCATCTACGGCTTCCTGCCGACCATGCTTGCGACCGCCGCCGGCATCCAGACCATCGATCCGCAGCTGCTGCTGGCCGCGCGCAGCATGGGCGCGACGCTGTCCCAGCGCCTGTTCCGCGTGATCCTGCCGGCAGCGATCCCGACCGTACTGGCGGGCCTGCGCGTCGGGGGCGCGCTCGTCATCGTCGGCGTCGTGGTCTCGGAAATGCTGATCTCATCCGCCGGCATCGGCTACCTGATCTCGCGCTACCGCACCATTCTCGACAGCCCCCATGTCTTCGCCGGCGTGCTCCTGGTGCTTGCGATGGCGGTTGCCTTCAACGCCGCCATCCGATGGATCGAGACGAAATGTGCGATCTGGCAAACCGGCACCCGCGGCGGCCAGCACGCCGCCGATGACATCTCCGGCGCGGTGCAGCCGGCGACCTGATGGAGTGAGACCGCGTGTTCGATCTGACGCTCTCTTTCGACAATGGCCCGGAGCCGGAGGTCACGCCGCGCGTGCTCGATATCCTGCGCGAACGCGGCCTCAAGACCACCTTCTTCGTGATCGGGCACAAGCTCGAGGACCCTGCCCGCCGCCGTCTTGCTGCGCGCGCGCGCGACGAAGGACACTGGATCGGCAATCACACCTACACCCACGCCGTACCGCTCGGACAGCAGAGCGACATGCGCACCGCCGAGCGCGAGATCGGCCGCACGCAAGGCCTGATCGGGGCGCTCGCACATGAGGCGTGCTGGTTTCGTCCGTTCGGCGGCGGCGGCAATCTCGATACGCGGCTGCTCAAGCCGTCGGTCGTCGGCTATCTCACTGGCAATGGATTCTCCTGCGTGCTGTGGAACGCAATCCCGCGCGACTGGGACGACCCAGACGGCTGGGTCGAGCGCGCGCTTGCACATTGCAGAGCGCACCCCTGGACCCTGATGGTGCTCCACGACCTGCCGACCGGTGCGATGGCGCATCTCGCGCAATTTCTCGACCGCGCCGCGATCGCCGGCGCCCGCTTCCGCCAGGATTTTCCGTCCGATTGCGTGCCGATCCAAAGAGGACGGCTGGTGCAGCCGATCGACGCCTATGTTTCAACCATCCAGGAAAGTATAGACACATGAAGATCGCGAGTTTCCGCAAGGGACAGACCCTTAGCTATGGCATCGTCACCGATGCCGGCGTCATCGACGCCGGCCGGCGGCTGCCGGCCTATCCCACGCTCAAGGGTCTTCTCGCCAAGGCCTCGCTCGCCGACCTCGATGCGTTCAGGAACGAACACCCGGACTACGCACTGTCCGAGGTCGAGCTGCTGCCGACCATTCCCGACCCGGACAAGATCTTCTGCATCGGCGTGAATTACGCCACCCACCTCGCCGAAAGCGGCCACCCCACGCCGCCGCATCCGATGATCTTCACCCGCTTTGCCAACAGCCAGGTCGGTCACGGCCAGCCGATGATCCGTCCGCTCGAATCCGAGCGCTTCGACTACGAGGGCGAGCTTGCCGTGATCATCGGCAAGGGCGGCCGCCGCATCCCGCGCGAGCGCGCGCTGTCCCATGTCGCAGGCTATGCCTGCTACAATGACGGCAGCATCCGCGACTGGCAGCGCCACACCTCGCAATTCGCGCCGGGCAAGAATTTCGTCGGCACCGGTGCGTTCGGTCCCTGGCTGGTGACGACGGACGACATTCCCGACGTCAGCAAGCTGAATATCGCGACGCGCCTGAACGGCGTCGAGGTGCAGGCCGCGCCGATTTCGGATCTGGTGTTCGACGTGCCGGCACTGATCGCCTATTGCTCGACCTTCACCGAGCTTGCAGCCGGCGACGTCATCGTCACCGGGACGACCGGCGGCGTCGGCGCCTACCGCACGCCGCCGCTCTGGATGAAGGACGGCGACGTGGTCGAGGTCGAGATTTCCGGCATCGGAACTCTGCGCAATCCCGTCAAGGACGAAGCGCGCGCGGTGTAAGCTGCGCCGCAAAGACCCCAAACAAGGACTTCCGCCATGAACTTGCCGACCCATCTGTTGCCCACCACCGTGGTCGGCAGCTACCCGCAGCCGGACTGGCTGGTCGATCACGCCATGCTGTCGAAATCGGTGCCGCGCACGCGCATGCACGGGCTATGGCGGGTGGCCGAGGAGCATCTGGAGGAGGCGCAGAACGACGCGACCATTGTCGCGATTCGCGACATGGAGCGCGCCGGCATCGACATCGTCACCGACGGCGAGATCCGCCGCGAGAGCTATTCCAACCGCTTTGCGACAGCGCTCGAAGGCATCGACGCCGACAATCCCGCGATAATCGTCTCCCGCGCGGGCCTGGAGACGCCGGTGCCCCGGGTGGTCGGCAAGATCAGGCGCACGCGCGCCGTGGAGCTCGGCGACATGGAATTCCTCCGCCGCAACACCGATCGCGCCGCCAAGATCACCCTGCCCGGCCCGTTCACCATGAGCCAGCAGGCCAGGAACGAATTCTATGCGGACGACGAAGAGCTCGCGATGGCCTTTGCCGACGCAGTGAACGCGGAGGCACGCGAGCTGGAGAAAGCCGGCGCCGACGTGATCCAGCTCGACGAGCCCTGGGTGCGCAACAACCCGGATCTCGCGCGGCGCTATGCGGTGAAGGCCATCAACCGCGCGCTCGACGGCATCACCGTGCCGACCGTCGTGCATCTCTGCTTCGGCTATGCGGCGGTCGTGCCCGGCTCGAGCAAGCCGGCCGGCTATTCCTTCCTAGCCGAGCTCGGCGACACCTCGGCCGCGCAGATCTCCATCGAGGCTGCGCAACCGAAACTCGATCTCGGCGTGCTGAAGGATCTGTCCAACAAGACCATCATGCTCGGCGTGCTCGACCTCGGCGATCCCGAAGTCGAGACAGCGGAGATCGTGGCAGCACGCATCCGCAACGGGCTGAAGCATGTCTCGGCCGAGCGTCTCGTCCTCGCCCCCGATTGCGGCATGAAATACATGCCGCGCCCAACCGCCTTCGGCAAGCTGAAGGCGATGGCGGACGCGGCGGCGATGGTGCGGAAGGAGATCGGGTAGAGCGCCATCACCGGGTGTAGGGTGAGCAAAGGCGTCTTCGCCGTGCCTGCCATTCCCACTATGGACAGTGGGCGCCCTTCGCTTTGCCCACTCTACGAATCTACTCCGGCAGCGTGTCGAGCAGCGGCTTTGCCAGATACAGCACCTGATAAGCCACGCCCGCCTTGCCCTCGCCCGGCTCCTCCTCGGACAACAGAACGCGCGTGATCCGCCAGTTCTGCGCGTCGACGCCGACGGCGGCTGCCACCGTGCCCTTCTGCCGCGCGATCACGGCGTTGCGCTCGATCTCGGCGGCGAAGAGCGAGGTGAGGTCGGCATCGACCCCGATGTCCTGCTCCTGCTTGTAGAGAAAGCGCGCCACGCGGCCGACGCCCTTGCGCGCGTCGAGGGCCACCCGCGTTTCGACGGCCGCGCGCCCAAAACTGTCGGTCACCGACTTGTAGCGACCGTCGACCAGGAAGTCGCGAAAGCCCTCGTCGGTGCGCCAGAGATAGAGTGAGGAATACTCGCTCGAAATGGCGCCATACTGGCCGCGCTCGCGCAGCAGGAACGCCTTGAAGGGGAGCAAGGGAATCGCATCGAACAGATGGCCGCGCTCGGAGGCGCGCTTGCGGATGAGGCTGATGTCGTAATTGGCCGGCAGCCTGTGGCCGTAATGAACGATGAACATCGGGCGTCTTCTCGTTGGTTTGCGATTGCTTGTTCGTCAGCCCTGGTCGGCCACATATTGCGCGATGCCGTTGCCGAACGACCAGTTCTCCGGCAGGACCTCGACCAGGTTGATGAAGATATCCTGCGGCCTCGCGCCCGGATCCTTGGAAAGCTCGGCGACGATTTCGCGATAGAGCGCCTGCTTCTTAGGCCGCGGGCGTGTGTTGCTGATGGTGATCTGGATGAGAATGATATCGGCGCTGTGGCTGATGCCGAGATACTCGGCCGGGTAGCTGAAATCCGGCTCGTCGTGCTCGCTGATCACCATGAAACGGTCGTTCTCGGGCACGTCGAACACCGCGCGCAGCGCGCGGTAGATGCCATCGAGCAGGGCTTTGCGATAGGCGACAGGTTTGCCTCTCCGTAGCGAAACGCGGGTGAACGGCATGTTGGTCTCCTCTGGAATTCGTCTCCGTCGGGAGAAAACATAGCGCCTTTCCTGTCATTGCGAAATGCGATGATTTCCTATATCAGTGATTTCAATTCAAAATGATGGAAGCATGGAGGGCCCGACATGAAAGCCCTGGATATCGAGGCGGTGCAGGCCTTCGTCCTGACCGCCGACTTCAAGAGTTTTACCCGCGCGGCCGAAGCATTGGACACCACGCAGTCCGCGGTGAGCCTGAAGATCAAGCGGCTCGAGGACGGACTCGGCCGCCGGCTGCTCGAGCGCACGCCGCGCCAGGTGCGGCTGTCGGCGGATGGCGACTCCTTTCTCGCGGCGGCGCGCAACCTGATCGATGCGCATCACGGCGCGGTTGCTGCCTTCGGCGTCAAGAAGCGGCGGCTGGTGGTCGGCATCAGCCATCACGTCGTCGGCGCCGAGCTGCCGATGCTGTTGAAGCGGATGGGAGCCGCCGCGCCCGACCTCACACTGGAGCTGCGGATCGCAACCTCGCGCGAGGTGCTCGTGGATTTCGAGCAGGGCGGCATCGATGCCGCGATCGTGCTGCGCCACGACAACCGCCGCCGCGACGGCGAGACCATTTTGCGGGAAGCTTTCGCCTGGATGGCGGCGCCCGATTTCGAGCACCATCCCGGCCAGCCGTTGCGCGTTGCGACGCAGGCCGCGCCCTGCAGCGTGCGAAGCATGGCGGTCGAGGCGCTGAAGGCCGCGCGCATCACCTGGACGGAAGTCTTTGTCGGCGGCGGCATCACCACGATCGGCGCGGCAGTCTCCGCCGGCCTTGCCGTTGCCGCGCTCGGCCGCCGCGTCGCGCCGCCAGGCACGATCGATGTCGGCGCGCGGTTTGGCCTGCCGCGGTTGCCGTCACGCGACGTGGTGCTGCATTCCAATCTCAGGGACCGGCAGAGCCGGGATACGCTGAAGCTGCTCGCCGCAACCATTCGCGCGACGGGCAGCGCCTAAGGCCGCAGCACCGGTTGCGTATTCGGCGCCGGCGCGATCTCGGCCTCCATCTCATCCGGCAGCTGGTCTTCGTGGACCGCAAGCGGCTCTCCGATCCAGAGCGCGTCCTTGAGATGATCGCGGCGCGGATCGGTCGTGTTGGGATGCACCAGGATGCTGAGGCCCCCATGGTTGAGCATCAGCCACGGCACGAACTTGGCAAAGACCTCCGGCGCAAAGGCGACCTGGTACATCGCCTGGTCGTGCGGCCCGACCTTGACATCGTGCCAGCGGCCGAGCGTCACCGAGAAGCGCTCGCCGATTGCATGACGCAGCCGCTCGGCGAGCCGCTTCGTCGTCGCCGGATCATAATAGATATGGGCATGGAAGCTCGCGATCTCGTCAACCGGCCGCACCGCGCCCTCACTCGCATCGCTCATTTCGTTCCCTCGCGGCGTCCGGACTTCCGCCGGGCTCGGCCGCCGACTAAACCAAAGTTTTGGGCGGGTCGGCAAGGCCGTCGCGCGCCCGCTGTCCCCAACGGAGCATGGCCGTGCCTGCGCTTCGGGCTGGCGGAAGGGAACTCGAGCATGTACACCTTCCGACATGACAGCCAGCGTCCATGTCGTCAGCCACCCCCTGGTGCAACACAAGCTCTCGCTGATGCGGGAGCGCGACCGCTCGATCAAGGGCTTCCGCGAGCTCCTGAACGAGATCGGCATGCTGCTCTGCTATGAGGTGACGCGCGACCTGCCGCTGGAACTGGTCGAGATCGAGACGCCCTTGTCGCCGATGAAGGCGCCCAAGATCGCCGGCAAGAAAATCACCTTCGCGCCGATCCTGCGGGCCGGCGTCGGCTTTCTCGACGGCATGCTGGCGCTGGTGCCGTCGGCGCGCGTCGCCCATATCGGCCTCTACCGCGATCCCAATACGCTTGCAGCGGTGGAGTATTACTTCAAGGCGCCGACCGATCTCTCCGACCGCACCACGGTGCTGATGGACCCGATGCTGGCGACCGGCAATTCGGCCTGTGCCGGCGCCTCGCTGCTGAAGGCGCGCGGCGCCCGCGACATCCGCTTCGTCTGCCTGCTCGCCGCCCCGGAAGGTGTCGCGCAATTCCAGAAAGAGCATCCCGATGTGCCGATCTGGACCGCCGCCGTCGACGAGCGGCTGAACGACCACGGCTACATCCTGCCGGGCCTCGGCGACGCCGGCGACCGGATGTTCGGGACGAAGTGAGCGGAGCGACTTCGACGTACACCCACATCTCACTCCGTCATCCTGAGGCGCCGTAGCGCAGCGGAGGCCTCGAAGGATGAACGGCCCCGTGGCAGCAGCCGGGCCGTCGCCCTTCGAGGCTCGCTGACGCGAGCACCTCAGGATGACGGATCAGCTTGAGCGCACTCGCCGCGACCTAAGTCGTTGTCGTTAAATCCCCAACCGATCCCGTGCTCGCCCGGCGAGCACCGTGGCGGTCACCGCAACCGGCCAAAGCGCATGCATCGGAATCGGCTTGATGCCCGTAATCGGCATGGCAATCTCCGCGCTTGCGCCACCGACCAGCCGTCGCGCGAGCTGCGCGCCCATGGCCGTCGACAGCGCCACGCCACGGCCGTTGCAGCCAAGCGAAATCAAGAGGTTCTCCGCGGGCTCGTGTACATGCGGATAATGGTCGGCGGTGATGGCAAGCCGGCTGTTCCAGCCATGGGTCCAGCTCACGCCCGCAAGCTGCGGCCACAGCCGCTCCGCATAGCGGATGAGGTAGGAGATGTCGGACGGGCTCTTGATCCAGTGCATCGGGCCGCGACCTCCCATCAACAGCCGATTGCGCTGGTCGATGCGGTAGTAGACCGTGATGTGGCCGCTTTCATAGAGCACGGGCCGGCTTGGCATGATCGATCGCGCCACCTCATCCGGCAGCGGCGCGGTGGCCGCGATCGAGGAGAACACCGGCACGATGGTCCGGCGCAACGCAGGCCAGAGATCGTCGGTAAAGCCGTTGGTCGCGAGCAGCACCTTGTCGGCGGTGACGGTCGCGCGCGGCGTGGTGATGCACCAGCGCGCTCCGTCGCGCGATAGCGACAGCGCCTTGGTCTCGCCATGCACGGCCGCACCGGCCGAGATCGCCGCCCGCGCCAGCCCGCGCGCGTAGCTCAACGGATGCAGATCGCCGCCGCGCTGGTCGAGCATGGCGCAGAGATAGCGATCGCTGCCGGTTACGCTGCGCATCTCCTCGCGCCCCAGCAGCTTCACCGGCATGCCGCGGCGGATGCACTGCTCGGCAGTCGCCTTGATGCCGGCGGCAGCCACCTCGTTATAGGCCGCGCGCAGCGTGCCGTTCTGCCGCGCCTCGCAGGGGATCTGGTAGCGGCGGATCAGGTCGAGAGTGAAGTTCGTGGTGCCGTAGGCGAAATCGATCATGCGGCGGCCGAGCTCGCGGCCGAAATCGGCCTCGATCGTATCCGGATCGTGCTTGAGCCCCGGATTGATCTGCCCGCCATTATTGCCGGACGCGCCCCAGCCCGGCTCCTGCGCTTCGAGCACGACGGCGCTCATGCCCTGCTCCGCCAGATGCAACGCCGTCGACAGCCCGGTGAACCCGCCGCCGACGATGGCGACGGACACGCTCTTGTCGGCGTCAAGCGGGGGCGTCGCGACCGGCGCGACGGCCGTGTCGGCGTAAAGGCTCGGCGGCAAGGGAAGGCGAACGGGCGTGGTCATTAATGGTCCGAAGCGTTGAGATTGTGAAGCAGCAACCTATATCGACCCGTCATCCTGAGGTGCGAGCGCCAGCGAGCCTCGAAGGATGAACGGCCCCGCTGCAGCAGTCGGGCCGTCGCCCTTCGAGACGCGCGCCGACGGCGCGCTCCTCAGGGTGACGGTGAGATTTCGGTGCTCGCTTCGATCGGACACGATCATCCTCCGTTCATCACACCCTGGAGTTCACATCGGATGCAGCACGCGCCGCAGGAAATCCTGCGTGCGCGCATGTTGCGGCTGGTTGAGCACGGTCTCGGCGGGCCCCTGCTCGACGATGACCCCGCCGTCGATGAACAGCACGCGGTCGGCGACCTCGCGGGCAAAACCCATCTCGTGGGTGACGACGACCATGGTCATGCCGGCCTCCGCCAGCTTGCGCATCACCGACAGCACGTCGCCCACCAGCTCCGGGTCGAGCGCCGAGGTCGGCTCGTCGAACAGGATCGCCTTGGGCTGCATCGCAAGCGCACGCGCGATGGCGACGCGATGCTGCTGGCCGCCCGAGAGCTGCGGCGGATGCGCATCGGCCTTGTCGGCGAGGCCGACCTGCGCAAGCAGCGCACGGCCGCGCTCGATCGCCTGCGCCCGGTTCTCCTTCTTCACGAACACCGGCCCCTCGATGACGTTCTCCAGCGCGGTGCGATGCGGGAACAGGTTGAAGCGCTGGAACACCATCGATACCTGGGTCCGGATCGCGACGATCGACGGCGCATGACGATCGACGCGCGCGCCTTCGATGGTGATGTCGCCGGACTCGTAGCTCTCCAGCCCGTTGATGCAGCGCAGGATGGTGGACTTGCCCGAGCCCGAGGGGCCGATGATGCAGACCACCTCGCCCTTGGTCACGGAGGCGGTGATGCCTTTCAGCACCTCATGGCTGCCGAAGCGCTTGTGAACGTCGCGAAGCTCGATCATTTACGGCCCGCGCGCTTCTCGAAATGCCGAACCAGGAGGATCAGCGGGATGCTCATGGTGAGATACATCAGGGCAACGAGGGTGAACACGCTGGTGTTCTTGAAGGTCGACGACGCGATCAACTTGCCCTGCAGTGCGAGCTCGGCCACCGTGATGGTGGAGGCTTGCGACGAATCCTTCAGCATCATGATCATGACGTTGCCATAGGGCGGCAGCACGATGCGCACCGCCTGCGGCAGGATCACCCGCCGCATGGTCAGGCCCCAGCCCATGCCGATCGCCTGCGCCGCCTCGATCTGGCCCTTGTCGATGGCCTCGATGCCGGCGCGGAAATTTTCCGCCTGATAGGCGGAGTAGGCGATGCCGAGGCCGATGATCGCGGCCTGCATCGCCGTCAGCGTGATGCCGAGATCGGGCATCACGAAGTAGAGATAGAACAACAGCACGATGATCGGGATGCCGCGGATCAGGTTGATGATCGCGGCACTCGCCCATGACAAGGGTGCAATGCCGGAAACCCGCATCAACGCCCAGACCAGGCCGAGCAGCGTGGAGAGGATCAGCGAGCCGAGCGTGACGACGATCGTCAGCGCGACGCCGTGCATCAGGATCGGCAGGAACTCGACGGCGTCGCTCGCGAGTTTTTCCATTCACGCCAGCCCCTGTCGCCTCACTCGCCCCTCGAACGTCCGTCTCAGACGCCTTGCGCCTTCAACCCCCATTTGGCGAGGATCTTCTCGACCGTGCCGTTGGCCTTCAGCTTGGCGAGCGAGCTGTTGATCTTGCCGAGCAGCTCGGCATCGCCCTTGCGCACGCCGATGCCGACCGAGCCGATCACCGTCGGCATGTAGCTGTCGACGAGGCGCGCGTCGGGAAAGCCGCCCTGCTTCAGATTGTAGGCAAGGATCGGATAGTCGGCGAAGCCCGCTTTCAGGCGTCCGGTGTTCACGTCGCGCAGGATGTCGGGAATGCTGTCGTAGGCCTTCACGTCGGCAAACAGGCCGGACTTTTTCAGCGCATCGACAAAGGCGGTGCCGACCTGCGCGCCGACCACCTCGCCCTTCAGATCCTGCTGGCTCTTGTACTCCTTGGTGTCGCTCTTCGGCACCAGCAGGCCTTCGCCATAGGTGTAGATCGGGTCGGAGAAGTCGATCACCTCCTTGCGCGCCGGGGTGATGAACATCGCGGCCGCGATGATGTCGATCTTGTTCGAGGTGAGCGAAGCGATCAGCGCCGAGAACTGCATCGGCTCGACCTTCACCGCAAAGCCGGCCTCCTTGCCGACCTCGGTGATCAGATCGACCATCACGCCCTGGATCTCGTTGGTCTTGGTGTCGAGGAAGGTGAAGGGCACCCCGGTCGGGGTCGAGCCGACCTTCAGGACCTGTTGCGCGGAAGCAGGCAGGGCGGCGGCCAGCGACAACGCGAGAAGCGCAAATTGGGCAAGACGCTTGAAGGGCATCACACGACCTCCTTGGGGTCTCCCGACGGCGGCTCCGCGCGATGTGATCGGAGAGAGGCTTTGCGGACGGCCGGTCAGGAGCTATTTTCACCAATATGAAATTGTGGTCACATTCCGCTGGACTTGGCAAGCGATTTTCATGCACATGAAAGCGGGTATTTTCATCCAACCGCGGTAGCAGAATGGGCAAGGCGGCATCCAAGGCAAAGGCCAAACCGACCGAGCCGGCGATGGATCTCGCCGTCGGCAAGCGGCTGCGCGACCTGCGCCGCAAGGCCGCTCTCTCGCTGGAAGCCGTCGCCAGCCGCAGCGATCTCTCGGTCGGTTTCCTGAGCCAGGTCGAGCGCGGCCTCTCCTCGCCGTCGCTGCGCGTGCTGGCGACGCTTGCGGACGTGCTCGGCGTCGGCATCGCCGCCTTGTTCGGCGACCAGGCAAGCAGCACCAGCGCGTCGGCCGGCGTCATCATCCGCTCGGCCGAGCGCGCCGAGCTGAAGCTGTGGCGCAGCGGCATCTCCAAGCAGCTGCTCAATCCCACGGGTGCCGACTCCAAGCTCAATCTGTTCCTGGTGCACATGGAGCCCGGCGGCTCCACCGGCGACGAGCTCTATACCCATGACGGCGAGGAAGCCGGCCTCGTGCTCGAAGGCGAGATGACGCTGACCGTCGACGACGAGACCTGGCGGTTGAAGACCGGCGACAGTTTTCGCTTTGCCAGCCGCCGGCCGCACCGGTTCGGCAATCCGGACAGGCGCGTCAAGGCCGTGGTGCTGTGGGTGAATTGCGTGACGGCGGGATGAGGAGCGCCGTAAGTAGGATGGGTAGAGCGCAAGCGAAACCCATCATTGTCTTCGCGACGTTGATGGGTTTCGCTTCGCTCTACCCATCCTACGCACTTCATCCTATCTTCGCTTGAACGCCACGCCGCCGGCGCGCCAAGGGGGACCAACCATGCTAACCGTGCATCATCTCGGCAAGTCGCAATCCGAACGCATCGTCTGGCTTTGCGAGGAGCTGCAAATTCCTTACGAGCTGAAGCGCTACACGCGGGACGCCAGGACCATGCTGGCGCCGCCCGACTACAAGGCGCTGCACCCGATCGGGGCGGCCCCGGTCATCACCGACGGCGACATCGTGCTCGCGGAGTCGGGCGCCGTCGTCGAATACATCATCGCAAAATACGGCAACGGCCGGCTGACGCTGCCCGCCGGCGATCCCGGCTTTGCGCAATTCCTGTACTGGTTTCACTTCGCCAACGGCACGCTGCAGGCCGCCATGGGTCGGCTGATGATCCTGAACCGGCTCAAGCTCGCCGACGACAATCCGATCCTCGCCGCCACCAAAACCCGCGTCGACCTCGCCTTTGATCTCGTCGAGGCGCGGACGCGCGAGGCGGACTATCTCGCGGGCAGCGAATTCACGTCCGCCGATATCATGATCGGTTTCTCGCTCACCACCATGCGCTACTTCCAGCCTTACGATCTCGCGCGCTGTCCGAACGTCGTCAGATATCTCGCGCGCATCGGTGCCCGCCCCGCCTACCGCCGCGCGATGGAGAAGGGCGATCCCGGCATGGCGTTGCTGTTGAGCTGAGCGCGTTCGGTCTCAAGTCTGTAACGACCTTCGCAAAACCACGGCCTGTGGTTATGGGTCCCGGCCTTCGCCGGGACGACGGAGAGAGCTCACGCCTCAGCCGAACCGCCGTTCGTATCGCGTCATCGCGAGGTCGCCGATGTCGACATCGGGCTTGCGGCCGCTCAGGCTGTCCGCGAGCACGCGGCCCGAGCCGCAGGCCATGGTCCAGCCGAGCGTGCCATGGCCGGTGTTGAGATGCAGGTTGCTGTAGGGCGTCGGCCCGATCAGCGGCGGGCCGTCCGGCGTCATCGGGCGCAGGCCGCTCCAGAACTTTGCATCCTTGAGATCGCCGCCGCCGGGGAACAGGTCGGTCAGCGAATGATCGAGAGTGGCGCGGCGCGCGGCGTGGAGGATGTTGGAGTAGCCCGAGATTTCCGCCGTGCCGCCGACGCGGATGCGTGTGCCGAGCCGTGTGATCGCGACCTTGTAGCTCTCGTCCATCACGGTCGAGACCGGAGCTGCCGCAGCATCGACCACCGGCACGGTGATGGAATAGCCCTTCACCGGATAGACCGGAATTGAAATGCCAAGCGGGCGCAACAGATGCGGCGACCAGCTGCCGAGCGCGACGACATAGGCATCGGCCTTCATCACCCCCGCGGAAGTGGCAACGCCGGTCACGCGCTTGCCCTCCACCACCAGCTGCTGGATCGAGGTCGCGAATTTGAACTGCACGCCGAGCTCGGCCGCGCGCGCAGCCAGCGCCTGGGTGAACATGTGGCAGTCGCCGGTCTCGTCCTGCGGCAGCCGCAGACCACCGACGAACTTGTCCTTCACCGCGGCGAGCGCAGGCTCCGCCTTGATGCAGCCGGTGCGATCGAGCACCTCGTAGGGAACGCCGTACTGCTTGAGCACGGCGATGTCGCCGCCGGTGTGATCGAGCTGCTTCTGCTCGCGGAACAACTGCAGCGTGCCGCGGCTCTCCTCGTCATAGTGAATGCCGATCTCGGCGCGAAGCGCCCGCAGGCAGTCGCGGCTATATTCAGCGATCGGGATCATCCGGCTCTTGTTGACCGCGTAGCGCGCATTGGTGCAGTTGCGCAGCATCTTGGCCATGAACACCCACATCGCCGGATCGAGCTTGGGGCGGATCACCAGCGGGCCGTGCGTCATCAACAGCCATTTGACGGCCTTCACCGGCACACCGGGACCGGCCCAGGGCGAGGCATAGCCGGGCGAGACTTCGCCGGCATTGGCGTAGGACGTTTCAAGCGCGACATCCGGCTGGCGGTCGACGACGGTGACCGCATGGCCGGCTTTGGCAAGATAGTAGGCGGACGTCACGCCGATGACGCCGCCGCCGAGAATGAGTACGTTCAAAGCCAAGAGCTCCCGCGCGACGCTCGCGCATCTCGCTTCACCTCTCCCCGGCGGGGAGAGGTCGGATTGCGAAGCAATCCGGGTGAGGGGCCACGTCTCCCGCGAGAAATCCTGACCCCTCACCCGGATCGCATCATTCGATGCGATCCGACCTCTCCCCTTTGGGAGAGGTGACCCCCGGAACTCGCCAGCCTCATCTCACAACATCTAGATGTGGACTGCGCCAGCGCCGAGCAAGGATCAGGCCACCCGCTTGATGGCCTCGGCGACGATGCCGGCCATCTCGTCGATCTGCTCGTCCTTGACGATCAGGGGCGGCGACAGCGCGATGGTGTCGGCGGTGATGCGGATCATCAGGCCGCGGTTGAAGCACTCGACCATCGCCTCATAGCCGCGGGCGCCGACCGCATCGGGACGCGGGGCGAGCTCGATGCCGGCGACGAGACCGATGGTGCGGATGTCGATCACGTTCGGCAGGTCGCGCAGGCCATGCATGGTCTTCTGCCAGTGCGCGGCAAGCTTGGCGCCGCGGGTCAGGAGGCCTTCGCTCTGGTAGATGCCGAGCGTGGCAAGGCCTGCGGCGCAGGCCACCGGATGGGCCGAATAGGTGTAGCCGTGGAACAGCTCGATCTGGCTCTCTGGCCCCGTCATCAGCGCATCATGCACCTTGCGGCTCGCGAACACCGCGCCCATCGGGATGACGCCGTTGGTGATGCCCTTGGCGGTGGTCATGATGTCGGGGGTGACGCCGAAATAATTCGCAGCGAATGGCGTGCCGAGGCGGCCGAAGCCGGTGATGACCTCGTCGAAGATCAGGAGGATGCCATGCCTGGTGCAGAGCTCGCGCAGCCGCTGCAGATAGCCCTTCGGCGGCACCAGCACGCCGGTCGAACCCGCGACCGGCTCGACGATGACGGCGGCAATGGTCTCGGCGCCATGCAGCGCCACCAGCCGCTCGAGGTCGTCGGCGAACTCGGCGCCGTATTCCGGCTGCTCCTTCGAAAACGCGTTGCGCGCGAGATCGTGGGTGTGGCGGATGTGGTCGACGCCGGGCAGATGGGTCGCAAAGGCGCGACGGTTGTTGACGATGCCGCCGACCGACATGCCGCCGAAGCCGACGCCGTGATAGCCGCGCTCGCGGCCGATCAGCCGGGTGCGGGTCGGCTGGCCCGCGGCGCGCTGATAGGCGAGCGCGATCTTGAGTGCGGTGTCGACCGACTCCGAGCCGGAATTGGTGAAGAAAATGCGATCGAGGCCGGCGGGGGCGATCTCCGCCAGCTTCTGGGCGAAATCGAAGGCGATCGGATGGCCCATCTGGAACGAGGGCGCGTAGTCCAGGGTCATCAACTGACGTTCGACGGCGGTTGCGATCTGCGGGCGGGCGTGGCCGGCATTGACGCACCAGAGACCGGCGGAGCCATCGAGGATCTTGCGGCCGTCGACCGAGGTGTAGTGCATGCCCTCGGCGGAGGAGACGAGACGCGGCGTTGCCTTGAACTGCCGGTTCGCCGTGAACGGCATCCAGAAGGACTCGAGCTGCAGGGTGTTCGGAATCTGATGGACGGTCACGGCGGCGCTCCTTTGCGTTGCTGGGGCCGAGCTGGACCATGGTCAAGCATTTGCAACAAGTCCTTTTCTGCATCGCCGCAAGCTATTGATTTTATTGGATGGACAAAGGCATATTTGTGCGATCCGCAACACCTCAAACACGGGATCTTCGATGAGCGTCGATATCGGTGGACGACTCCGCTTCGTTCGTGACCGGCACAAGCTCTCGCAGCGCGAGCTCGCCAAACGTTCCGGCGTCACCAATTCGACCATCTCGCTGATCGAGTCGAACCAGATGAATCCGTCGGTCGGCGCGCTCAAGCGCATCCTCGACGGCATCCCGATGGGGCTTGCCGAATTCTTCGCCATCGAACCGGAGAAGCCGCGCAAGGCCTTCTACAAGGCCGAGGAGCTCACCGAGATCGGCAAGAAGCCGATCTCCTACCGCCAGGTCGGCGACAATCTGTTCGGCCGGTCCTTGCAGATATTGAAGGAGCATTACGGCCCCGGCGGCGATACCGGGCGGGTGCCGCTGGTGCACGACGGCGAGGAAGGCGGCATCGTGATCTCGGGGCGACTGGAGGTCACCGTCGACGGCGAGCGCCGCGTCCTGGGCCCGGGTGATGCTTATTATTTCGAGAGCCGAAGGCCGCACCGCTTCCGCTGCGTCGGCAACAAGCCCTGCGAGGTGATCTCCGCCTGCACGCCGCCGACGTTCTGACGGCGCGGGCGGTCACAGGCGGCGCCCCTACACGATCCTGATCGACATGTCCGGCAATCCCTCGAGCTTGCACAAGAGCACGTCGCCCTTGACGACGGGACCGACATTCTCCGGCGTGCCGGAATAAATGATGTCGCCGGCCTTGAGCTCGAAGGCCTCCGAGAGCTTGGCGATCTGCTCGGCGACGCTCCAGATCATCTTGCCGAGATCGGAGGACTGCCGCACCGTGCCGTTCACCGCGAGCGAGATCGCGCCCTTGGTGAGATGGCCGACCTTCGTCACCGGGTGGATCGGCCCGAGCACCGCGGCATGGTCGAAGCTCTTGCCGATCTCCCACGGCTTCTTCTCCGCCGCCATGCCGTTCTGCAGGTCGCGCCGGGTCATGTCGAGGCCGAGCGCGTAGCCATAGACATGGTCGAGCGCCTGCTCGGGCGCAATGTTGGTGCCGCCCGATTTCAGCGCCGCCACCAGCTCGACCTCATGATGATAGTTCTTGGTGAGCGAAGGATAGGGATGATCGGCGACCTCACCGATCGCGACATTCTGGATCGCGTCCGTCGGCTTCTGGAAGAAGAACGGCGGCTCGCGGTTCGGGTCCGAGCCGCGCTCGATCGCATGCGCCGCATAGTTGCGGCCGATGCAATAGATGCGGCGGACCTGGAACACGCCGGTCTCGCCGACAATCGGAATGGTCGTGATCGGCACGTCGAAGATCGGCTTCGGTCCCGCTTGTGCGGCGGCAGGTGTCGCGTCGGAGATCGCGGCGGCGGCCGCCGCCCCCGTTGCAACGGCCAACAGGTCGCGTCGAGAGGTATGTCGCATCGTCATCTTGCTCCGTCGATCGGCCCCGCGCGGTCACGGGCGAAGCCACACATGGTTTGAAGGACTCAGTGCGCGAGCGGGTCGGGCCGCAACTGCACCTTGAAGACCTTGGGATAGGCGTCCTTGCCGCCTTCGCCATGGAAGTTCGCCCGCGTGCCCGACGTGGTCCAGAGGCCGCGGCCCTTCCACCCCGCGGCGGGATCGTCGATCCGGCCGTCGACATTCTTGGTGAAGAAGCCGAGCGGATACGGCACCCGCAAGGTCACGAACTCGCCATTGACCAGAGCCAGCAGCGATTCGCCGCCATTGGCGGACGCAATCGGCACGTTGGCGCCGAGGCCGAGGACGTTGTAGCGGTCGACCCAGAGATAATAGGCGTGGTTGGCGCTGCCCGCAGGGTCCATGCCCTTAAATTGTGGACCCGGCATCCGATAGACGTGCCAGCCCTCCGGGCATTGCTTGCCGTCCGCGGTGGTCGGGCCATTGAGCGGGCCCTTGCACAGCCTGCGATCGAAGCTTGCGATGTGGCCGCTCGACATCGCGGTCCACACTACGCCGTCAAGCCCGATATCGATGCCACGCGGACCGAAAGTGCCCTCCGGCGGCTGATAGATTTCGGCAAGCGCGGTGTTGGCGGGGTCCGGGCCCAACGTCACATGGATGAGGTAACCAGGCTGGTCGACGCGCGAAAACCCGCGGTCCATCGACTGGCCCCAGATGGAATCATCCACCGGGCTCGGCATCACGCCATAGAACGACGCCATGACGCGCTTGTCCTTGGCGGGATCGAGCGGATCCTTGGGCCCGACAAAAGCGTCGCGCTTGCCATTGCCGTTGGTGTCGATCACCAGCGGCGTCCAGCCCTGCGACGCGACGCCGTCATGGGTCTCGCGGAACTGCTTCGTGTTCAGCCAGCCGACCACGCCGCCGCCGAGCGCCGGGCCACCCGCGCTCATCCACAGCGTATCGTTGCCATCGTGCCCGAAGTAGAGATGATGCGTCGAGAAGCAGGTGTTGATCATGTCCCACTTGCCGGTCGCGGGATCGAAGCGCGACAACTGGCGCACCGAGGTGGCCTGCGGATCGACCTTGGCGGACGGGAGGCTCGAGCCCTGCTTGCAATAGTCCGGGTTTTCCGGCGGCCGCAGCCGCGCGGTGAACCAGACCTTGCCCTCCTCATCCATCATCACGTTGTGGATACTGGTGTGACCGTCCCAGATCGCATCATCGCCCCAATAGGCCGAGGTGCCGCGCGCAACGTCTTCCGACCCCGTCATCTTGGGATCGAGATAGGGCTCCTTGATGGTGGAGGCGACGTTCTTGACCGGGTCAAGCGTCGGGATCAGGTCGGTGCTCTCCTCCGGCGATCCGTAGATCAGCCCGTTGGCGTTGAGCTGCGGATTGCGCTTGTCGGTCGAGATGGCGTCGTGCTGGTAGTGCGTCGGCGAGGCCCAGTCCCACATGGTGTAGACGACGTTGCGCTCGACGCCCTTCGGCCGCTCCGGCTTGTCGAAGGGCAACTCGCCCTCCGCAATCCGGTCGGTCCATTTCGAGAACAGCGAATAGACCTTCTCGGGCCCCATGCTGTCGAGCACGACGGCCATGTACTCCATGGCCTGGCCGGCCTGCGTGCGCATGGCCCAGGCCTCCGATGAGCTGTGTCCATCCGAGAATATCCTGGGCACCTCGCGAATGCCGCGCGAGCCCAGGGCATGGCAGGACTGGCAGCCGTTCTTGACGGTATCGACCCACTGCGCCTGGCTCTTCATGTTCGGCGACATCTTGTTGCCCTTGTCGCCCGTGCCGGGAAATTCATTGGCGGCGGGGATCTCGAGCAGCGAGTACCAGTACATGCCGGGATAAAGCTGGGCCGCGGCGGCAGCCGACGCGGCGGGCTTCACGTTGAAATCCACGAGCTTGCCCGGGCGCGCATCCACTGCCGCACTGTCGGACAGGCCGTAGCCGCGAACCCAGACCTTGTAGTTGGCATCAGGCAGACCGGGGATGACGTAGCGGCCCTGATCGTCCGTCACCACCACCTTTGCATATTTGGTCGGAAGGTCCCTTGTCTCGGCGATGATCCAGACGCCGGCCTCCGGTCCCTTCTCTCCGACCACCTGCCCGCCAATATCATGGGCGGAGATATCGACCGTCGCGGCCAGCGCCGCACTGCCGTGCAGCAGGGCAAGTGCGCCCGCGCCGGCCATCCATTGCTTCAGCTTCATGTTTCGCTTCCCTCGCATCACGCGGGTTGTCCCGCTCTATCGCTATGTCCGCGCTTGTCGCCATGCGCGGTTCGTCATGACGCACATCTTCACCAACGTCCGATCTTTGTCGAGTGATTTGGCGAATGGCAGGCTGTTACGACAACGCCCGCCTCTCACATCGTGGAAGGCGGACGCAGGGCGCCAATGCGCGGTCCCGGCCGATTATGCCGAAACCGACATTCTGGCGATCTCGGCCGCATCCGACAGGCCCTCGACGTTCCAGCAGGCATCCATCACTCGCCGGATCGTCGGCGCCGGCAGGATGCCGTCGGCGAGGTCGGTGAACTTCACCTCCAGCTGCTTGTCGGTCATCGGAACCTCGACGCTGCCGACCGCATGCTCGATATAGCGATGCAGCTGCCGGCCATCCTTGAGCACCACGGTCATGTCGACCTGCTCCGGCTTGATCCCGGGCGTGATCACCGGATTGACCCTGCCGCGCAGCGCGACGATGGTCGGATCGTTGACGGCGCGATCACTGAACTGCTTCTCGCCGCCGGCGCCTTCGACCAGCGCGACCGCCACCGCATGATAGATGCTGAACTTGCCTTCGAGACCCTCATGCGGCGTCTTCTTGCCGGTGAGCTCCAGCACCAGCGGATGCACCTTGAGATCGACGTGATCGATCTGGTCGGCCGTGAGCTTGTTCTCGTCGCGGAGCTGGATTGCGGCATCGATCGCCGGGTGCATGACGATGCCGCAGGCGAACGGCTTGTAGGTGTTGAGCGCCGCCTCGTAGCGCTTGCCGAGGTCGCCGAGGATCTCGTTGTAATCCTGCTTGGTGCTGACGGTGTTGGCCCAGCCGCGCTTGGCCTCGATCATCTCGTTCGACGACGTGAAATTCTTGGAGGCGAGCAGAGCCGCGAAGATGCCGTCGGCGGCGGCGCGACCCGGATTGAAACTCTTGTTCATCGAGCCGAAAGACTCACGCAGGCCGACCGGCTGTGAGGCGGCAAGCCCGAGCGCCCAGACCATCTGCTGCTCGTTGAGCTTCAGTAGCTTGCCGACCGCCGCCGCCGAGCCGAATACACCGGCCGTGCCGGTGATATGCCAGCCGACGTCATAATGGTTGGGATAGACCGAATTTCCGATCCGGCATTCGGTCTCGACGCCGAGCACGAGCGCATTGAGGAAATCCTTGCCCGAGACCGGCTGCATTTCCGACAATGCCAGGATCGCCGACGCCACCGGGCCTGCGGGATGGATGATGGTCTTCAGGTGGGTGTCGTCGTAATCGAAGATGTGGCTCGACACGCCGTTGATGAAGGCCGCGTTCATGATGTCGAACCGCTCGCGCCGACCGAACAGCGAGGCCTGTTGCGGGCCGGAGAATGGCGCAAGCGCGCTGACCGCGATGTCGACGGTCTGGTGGCGCGAGCCGCCGATGGCGACGCCGACCCAGTTGAGCAGCGTGCGCACGCCTTCCTTGCGCACATTGGCCGGCAGGTCGTCATAGGAGGCGGTGACGAGATAATGCGCCAGCGCGCGCGTGACGCCCTTGGCCGGCGTTGCCGGTGCTGCGGCCGGCGCCTGCGCGGCATCGGCAAGCGCCACGCCGGCGCCCGCGGTCGCGAGCGGAAGCGCGACTGCCGTCTGCAGCAAGGTTCTGCGATCAGTGATGGGCATGGGCAACCTCCCGGGTCCTGACATTGGCGAGTTGCGCGGCAAGCCGCACCGCGCTTTCGAGCGCGCCGGTCTTCGCCACGCCCTGGCCGACGATATCGAACGCGGTGCCATGCGACGGCGTGGTGAACACCGTGTCCAGCCCCGCCGTCACCGTGACGCCGCGGTTGAAGCCGCGCAGCTTGGTCGCGATCTGGCCCTGGTCGTGATACATCGCGACCACGCTGTCGAACTCGCCGGCGAACGCGCGAACATAGACGGTGTCAGCCGGATAGGGCCCGCTGCAGGCGATGCCGCGCCTGGCGGCAGCCTCGACCGTCGGGCGGATCATCTCGATCTCGTCACGGCCGAACAGGCCGCCCTCGCCGGCATGCGGATTGAGCGCCGCAACCGCGATGCGCGGCTTCGCCATGCCGGACTTCCTCATCATGCGGTCGGCGAGCTCGATCGCATCGGTGATGCTCCCGGGGTTGATGCCGTCGAGCGCCTCGCGCAGCGACTGGTGGCCGGTCACCCGCGACATCCACTGCCCGTCGAGCACGTTCATCTCGGAGAAATAGGTCTTGTGGCCGAGCAGGCTCGCGAACATCTTGTGCTCGTCGGGAAACTTCCAGCCGCCGTCGAACATCGCGCGCTTGTTGAGCGGCGCAAAGGTGATGGCGTCGACCTCGCCCGCCTTGGCGAAATCGATCGCACGCGACAGCGTCTCGCCGGTGAGGCGGCCGGATTCGGCGTTGGACTTGCCGAGCGGAAGCAGCTTCGGATCGGTGTTGCCGAGATCGACCAGCGGCACGACGCCGTTCCTGAACGCGGCCCGTGCGGGCGAAACGACGCGCTCGACCTCGAGCTTCACGCCGGCATGCGCCATGCCCATGTCCAGGACGCGGGCATCGCCGACCACGACCAGGCGTGCGACATCGGCAAGGCGGTCGTCGGAAAGGATCCGCGCGGTCTGTTCGGGGCCGATGCCGGTGCAGTCGCCGGGGACGAGGGCAATGATCGGCAGAGCGTCTTTATCTGTATTCATCGATACTCACTTTGCAGTCGGGGTTGTAGTCGAGGCGATCCAGGCCGCGGCATCGAACTCGCCGTCCCACTTGGCGACGACGATCGCGGCGACCGCATTGCCGATGGTGTTGGTGATGGCGCGCGCCAGCGACATGAAGCGGTCGATGCCGAGCAACAGTGCAAGCCCCTCCGCCGGCAGGCCCGCGGCAATCACCGTCGCGGCCAGCGCGGCAAAGGCGCCGCCGGTGACGCCGGCCGCCCCCTTGGAGGTAAACAGCATCACCACGAACAGGCTGAGCTGCTGCGCCGTCGTCAGCTCGACGCCATAGACCTGCGCAACGAAGACGGTCGAGAGCGGCAGCGTCAGCGCCACGCCGTCGAGATTGAAGGAATAGCCGGAGGGAATCACCAGGCCCGCCACCGCGCGGCCGACGCCGGCTGCCGGCAGCTTCTCCATCATGCCGGGGATCGCCGTCTCCGACGACGAGGTGCCGAGCACGACCAGCAACTCGGTGCGCAGCATGCGGAGCAGGTCCATCAGGCGAACGCCGGCGAAGCGGCAGATCAGGCCCAGCACTGCGAAAATGAAGAACGCCATCATCGCCCAGGCGGTGCCGACCAGCAGCGCCAGCGCATAAAGCGTGCCGACGCCGAACTTTGCCACCGTGAACGCCATCGCGCCGAAGGCGCCGATCGGCGCCAGCGCGACGACGACGTGCACGACCTTGAACACCAGCTCGGTCACCCGCTCCATGCCGCCGCGCAACGCGGCGCCGCGCTCGCCGAGCAGCAGCAGCCCGATTCCCGTGAGCAGCGCCAGCACCAAGACCTGCAGCACGTCGCCCTTGGCGAAGGCGCCGACGAAGCTGTCGGGGACCATGTGCTGCAGATAGTCCGAGAGCGATTCCATATGCGCCTGCGCAAAACGCGACACCGTCTCGGCCTGCTGGGCGTTTGCGGGGGCGACGCCCGCACCGGGTTGCACGAAGTGCACCACCACGAGGCTGAACAGCAGGCACAGCGTGGTGACCGCTTCGAAATAGACGAAGGCCTTGAGCCCGATCCGGCCCACTGCGCGCATGTCGCCGACCTGGGCGATGCCGGTCACCACCACCAGGAAGATCAGTGGCGCAATGGTCATCTTGATCAGCGAAATGAAGACGTCGCCGAGCGGCTTGAAGTCGACGGCGACAGCCGGAAACAGCGCGCCGATCAGCGCGCCCAGCGCGGCACCGGCGGCGACCAGAACATATTGCTCGCGCCACAGCGGCTTGCGGCGCCGCACGACGACGTCAGCGGATACGGATGGATCGAGCGAGGTGGCTGCAATCTGCAATTGGTTTCTCCCAGCCCTTTGGCGCCCTGATGCAAAGTCCTGGCGCTGAGCGTCCCGTTGTTCTTTGGCTTTTTGGACGGATTTACATTGGACCTAGACGCTTGCCGACGCTAATGCCATATCGGCATGAATTGAGGACGAAACGTCATCTTGGACCTGATCTGGCTGGAGGATTTTCTGGCGATCGCGGAGGACGGCGGGTTCTCCCGCGCCGCCGAGCGCCGCCATGTCACCCAGCCCGCGCTGAGCCGCCGGATCAAGGCGCTGGAGGATTGGCTGGGAACGCCGCTGTTCGAGCGTTCGTCGCATACGCTCACGCTGACGCCGGCCGGCACCACCTTCCGCAATGTGGCCGAAGATGTGCTGCGCCGCGTCGTCGCCGGCCGCGAGGAAGCCCTGGAGGTGGCGCGGCTCAAGGCCGAAACCATCCATTTCGCCGCGACGCATGCGCTGTCGCAGACCTTCTTTCCCCACTGGATCCGCCACGCCGACGACGCGGCGGCCGGCGCGGGCGTGCAACTCGTCGCCGCCAACTTTGCCGCCTGCGAAAAGCTGCTGCTGGACGCGCGGGTCCATTTCCTGCTCGCCCATCATCATCCTGCGCTCGCGAGCCGGCTCGATTCCGATCATTTTCAGCGCGTCGAGCTCGACCGGGACGTGCTGATTCCCGTCTCGGCCCCGGCCGCCCGCCCGGTGCGCCGCGGCAAGGCCAAACCGCGCTACCTGCTGCCTGGCTCGGAAGCGGCGCCACTGCCCTATCTCGCCTATCATCCGGGCTCGGGAATCGGGCGCATCGTCACCGCGGTGCTGGCCGGCAAGGAGCCGGCCGCCGCGCTCATGCCGAGCTTCGCCGCACCGGTCATGCTGTTGATCGACATGGCGCGCGAGGGACGGGGCATCACCTGGGCGCCGCGCAGCCTGGTCAAGGACGATCTCGCCACCGGCCGCCTGCTGCGCGCCGGCGCCGAGGATTGGGATATCGACATCGCCATCTGCCTGTTCCGCCCGCGCTCGCGCATGACCAATGCCGCAGAAGCATTCTGGAACGCCGTGCCGAAGGGGAGGACGGGACGGAAATCGCTGGCCCCATTGCCGCAGGACCGATGAACCGCCGCAGCAGGTGGCGCGACCGCTCCGGGGAACGGCTCCGGCCGGCCGTTGCGCAATTGCCTCAACAAACCGGATTCGGGGACGAAATCCCAATTCTTTCATAAAGTTAATGGGACAAGACGGGACACAGGCGTTCAAAATGTTGTGGGTCGGAATGTCCTCGGGATGGCGGAACGGGTAATCTCCAGGCACGACGAAAGTTCTAATCCTTCAACCCCGGTGTGACTCAAGGTTCATGGACAAGCCGCTCAAGCCGCCGCCGACCGGGACGCCTCAGGTCGAGTCTTCGCCTGCCAAGCCGCGATCTCGTTGGGGCTCCGTCATCACCACGATCATCGTGCTCCTGGTCACCGGGGGCATCGTCTGGTGGACCAAGCAGAGCCCGGCGCCGGAGCCGCAGGGCCGCGGCGGCGCAGGCCGCAATGCCCCGCCGATGTCCGTCGTCGACGAGACCATCAAGAAGGGCGACATCAACATCACCCTGAATGCGCTCGGCACGGTCACCTCGCTCGCCACCGTCACCATCCGCAGCCAGATCAGCGGCTACCTGCAGAAGATCGATTTCACGGAAGGCAAGGAAGTCAAGAAAGGCGACCTGCTGGCGGAGATCGATCCGCGTCCCTACGAGGCAACGCTGGCGCAGGCCAAGGGCCAGCTCGCGCGGGACGCAGCGCTCTTGAAGGGCGCGCAGGTCGATCTGCAGCGCTACCAGGGCCTCGCCGCACAAAACGCGGTGCCGCACCAGACGCTGGATACGCAGGTCGCGCTGGTGGCGCAGGACCAGGGCACGGTCGAAGCCGATCGCGCCTCCGTCCAATCCGCCGAAGTCAACCTCAACTACACCAGGATCGTGTCGCCGGTCGACGGCCGCGTCGGCCTGCGCCAGGTCGACCAGGGCAACTACGTCACGCCCGGCGACACCAACGGCATCGTCGTGGTGACGCAACTGGCGCCGATCAGCGTGCTCTTCACCGTGCCCGAGGACAATCTGCAGGCCATCGCCAAGCGCCTGCAGGCGGGCGCCGTGCTGCCCGCGAGCGCGCTCGACCGCAGCGGCGCCAACAAGCTTGCCGACGGCACGCTTGCGACCTTCGACAGCCAGATCGACCAGACCACCGGCACCATCAAGCTGCGGGCACTATTTCCCAACGAGCAGCGCACGCTCTACCCGAACCAGTTCGTCAACATTCGCCTGCTGCTCGACACCCACAAGGATGTCACGACCATGTCGACCGCCGGCATCCAGCGCGGCGTGCCCGGAACCTTCGTCTATCTGATCAACGCCGACAGCACGGTATCGGTGCGGAAGGTCGAGCTCGGCGTCACCGACGGCGACCGTGTCGAAGTGCTTTCCGGCATCGCGCCCGGCGACCGCGTGGTGATCGACGGTGCCGACAAGCTGCGCGACGGCGCCAAGATCGTCCTGCGCGACGCGGCGAACGCGAATAATCCGCCGGGCGCGACAGCACCGGCGCAGAACAGTCCGAATGGCGCCAAGAAGCGGCGCCAGGAGGGCGAGCCCAAGCAATGAACCCGTCGCAGCCATTCATCCTCCGGCCGGTAGCGACAACGCTATTCATGATCGCCATCATGCTCTCGGGCATGCTGGCATTCAAATTCCTGCCGGTGGCTGCACTCCCCGAGGTGGACTATCCGACCATCCAGGTGCAGACCTTCTATCCCGGCGCGAGCCCCGACGTGATGACCTCCTCGGTGACGGCGCCGCTGGAGGTGCAGTTCGGGCAGATGCCAAACCTGAACCAGATGAGCTCGGTGAGCTCGGCCGGCGCCTCCGTCATCACGCTGCAATTCGGGCTCACCATCACGCTCGACGTCGCCGAGCAGGAGGTGCAGGCCGCGATCAATGCCGCGGGCAATCTCTTGCCGTCCGACCTGCCGGCGCCGCCGATCTATGCCAAGGTCAATCCGGCCGACGCCCCGATCCTGACGCTCGGGCTGACGTCGAAGACCATGCAGCTGACCAAGGTCGAGGATTTCGCCGACACGCGGCTTGCGCAGAAGATCTCGCAGCTTCCCGGCGTCGGCCTGGTCAGCATCAGTGGCGGCCAGCGTCCGGCGGTGCGCATCCGCGCCGACATCCGCAAGCTCGCAGCCTACGGGCTCAACATCGACGACCTCCGCACCACCCTCGGCAACGCCAATGTCAACACGCCCAAGGGCAATTTCGACGGCCCGATGCGGGCCTATACCATCAACGCCAACGACCAGATCCACAACGCCTCCGACTATGCCTCCCTGATCGTCGCCTACAAGAACGGCTCGCCGGTGCGCCTGAGCGACGTCGGCGACGTCGTCGATGCCGCCCAGAACGACAAGCTCGGCGCATGGATGAACGAGACGCCGGCCATCATCCTCAACATCCAGCGGCAGCCGGGTGCCAACGTGATTTCGGTGGTCGACGGCATCAAGGCGCTGCTGCCGTCGCTGCAGGCGACGCTGCCGGCCGCGATCGATCTCAACATCCTCACCGACCGCACCGTCACCATTCGCGCCTCCGTCGCGGACGTCGAATATGAGCTGACGCTCGCCGTGATCCTGGTCGTGCTGGTCATTTTCGTCTTCCTGCGCTCGGCTCGCGCGACCCTGATCCCGAGCCTGTCGGTGCCGCTGTCGCTGGTCGGCACGCTGGGCGCGATGTATCTGTTCGGCTTCAGCCTCAACAATCTCTCGCTGATGGCGCTGACGATTGCGACCGGTTTCGTGGTCGACGACGCCATCGTCGTGATCGAGAACATCTCCCGCTACATCGAGGAAGGCGAATCGCCGCTCGAGGCGGCGCTGCACGGCTCCGAGCAGATCGGCTTCACCATCATCTCGCTGACGGTGTCGCTGATCGCGGTGCTGATCCCGCTTCTGTTCATGGGCGACGTGGTCGGGCGGCTGTTCCGCGAATTCGCCATTACGCTCGCGGTGACCATCCTGATCTCCGCCGTGGTGTCGCTGACGCTGGTGCCGATGGCCTGCGCCAAACTGCTCAAGGCGGAGGATCACGGCCGGGAGAACACCTTCCAGCGCTTCAACCGCGAGGCCTTCGACCGCGTGATCGCGCTCTACGGCCATACGCTGAACTGGGTGCTGGACCGCCAGACCGTCGTGCTGCTGATTGCGCTCGGGACGTTTGCGCTCACGGCGTGGCTTTACATCGCGATCCCCAAGGGCTTCTTTCCGCTGCAGGACTCCGGCGTGATCCAGGCCATCTCGGAGGCGCCGCAGTCGGTCTCCTACGCCGCGATGGCCGAGCGGCAGCAGCAGCTCGCCAGCATCATCCTGAAGGATCCGGAGGTCGACAGCCTCTCCTCCTTCATCGGCGTCGACGGCACCAACACCACGCTGAACAACGGCCGCATCCTGATCAATTTGAAGCCCCATGATCAGCGCAAGTCGGACATCTCGACCGTCATGCGACGGATCAAGAATGCGACCTCCGGGCTGACGGGCATCACGCTCTACATGCAGCCGGTGCAGGACCTGACCATCGAGGGCACCATCAGCAAGACGCAATACCAGTTCATCCTGCAGGACGCCGATCCGGCGCAGCTCGCCGAATGGACGCCCAAGCTGGTCGACAAGCTCAGAACGCTGCCGGAATTTGCCGACGTGGCGACCGACATCGCCGCCCAAGGCCTTGCCGTCTTCGTCGACATCGACCGCGACCAGGCCGCGCGCTTCGGCATCACGCCGGCCACCATCGACAATGCGCTGTACGATTCCTACGGTCAGCGCATCGTCTCGACCATCTTCACCAACTCCAACCAGTACCGCGTCATCCTCGAGGCCGATCCGTCGCTGCAGACCTCGCTGAAATCGCTGGGGGACATCTACCTGCCGTCCTCGGTGAGCAGCACGCCGGTGCCGCTGATGACCCTCGCCAAGGTGCGGGAGACGATCGCGCCGCTGCAGGTCTCGCATCTCGGCCAGTTCCCGTCGGCCACGGTCTCGTTCAACCTGGCGCCGGACGCGTCGCTTGGCGAAGCTGTCGCGGCCGTCAAGCAGGCGCAGATCGATATCGGCCAGCCGCTCGGTGTCATCACGAGCTTCCAGGGCGCGGCGCTCGCCTTCCAGGCCTCGCTGACCAACCAGCTGTTCCTGATCCTCGCCGCGATCGTGGTGGTCTACATCGTTCTGGGCGTGCTCTACGAGAGCTTCATCCACCCGATCACGATCCTGTCCACCCTGCCCTCGGCCGGCATCGGCGCGCTGCTGGCGCTGATGATCGGCGGCCACGACCTGACCATCGTCGCCATTATCGGCATCATCCTGCTGATCGGCATCGTCAAGAAGAACGCGATCATGATGATCGACTTTGCGCTCGATGCCGAGCGCAACGAGGGGCTGCCGCCGCGCGACGCCATCTACCAGGCCTGCCTGCTACGCTTCCGGCCGATCCTGATGACGACGATGGCGGCGATCCTCGGCGCGCTGCCCTTGATGCTCGGCACCGGCGCGGGCTCGGAGCTGCGCCATCCGCTCGGCGTGTCGATCGTCGGCGGCCTGCTGGTCAGCCAATTGCTGACGCTCTACACGACACCGGTGATCTATCTGTGGTTCGACCGGCTGGCGATCCGATTCTCGGGGCGGCCGCGCAGCCTGGGCCAGGTCGGCGGGTGACTTGAGCCATGGGCCCGTCCACACCCTTCATTCGCCGGCCTGTCGCGACGACGCTTCTGACCTTCGGACTTGCCGCGGCGGGCGTGGTCGCCTTCTTCAAGCTGCCGGTCTCGCCGCTGCCGCAGGTGGATTTCCCGACCATCTCGGTGCAGGCGACGCTGCCGGGTGCAAGTCCGCAGGACGTCGCAACGACCGTGGCGAGCCCGCTCGAGCGCCATCTGGGACAGATCGCGGACGTCACCGAGATGACGTCGCAGAGCTCGGTCGGACAGACCCGCATCACCCTGCAGTTCGGCCTGAACCGCGACATCAACGGCGCCGCGCGCGATGTGCAGGCCGCCATCAATGCCGCGCGGGCGGACCTGCCGACCAGCCTGCGCAGCAATCCGACCTATCGCAAGGTCAACCCGGCCGATGCGCCGATCCTGATCCTGACCCTGACCTCCGACACGCTCACGCGCGGGGAACTTTACGATGCGGCCTCGACCGTGCTGGCGCAGAAGCTGTCGCAGGTCGAAGGCATCGGCGAGGTGGTGGTCGGCGGCGGCTCGCTGCCCGCGGTCCGCGTCGACCTGATTCCGCAAGCCCTCTACAAATACGGCGTCGGCCTCGAAGACGTCCGTGCCGCGCTCGGCAACACCAATGCCCATAGCCCGAAGGGCGGCATCGATGTCGGCGACCAGCGCTACCAGATCTACGCCAACGACCAGGCCAACAAGGCCGACGACTACAAGCCGCTGATCATCGCCTACCGCAACGGCGCGCCGGTGAAACTGTCCGATGTCGGCGAGGTCAGTGACGCGCAGGAGAACATCCGCAATGCCGGGCTTGCCAACGGCAAGCCAGCGATCCTGATCATTCTTTACCGGCAGCCCGGCGCCAACATCATCTCCACCGTCGATGCGGTGAAGGACCTGATGCCGACGCTGCGCGCCTCGGTCTCGCCGGCGATCGACATGGCATTGGGGGTCGATCGTTCGACCACCATCCGCACCTCGCTGCGCGACGTCGAGCGGACGCTGGTCCTGGCCGTGCTGCTCGTGATCATCGTGGTGTTTGCGTTCCTGCGCAGCCTGCGCGCGACCATCATTCCGGTGGTTGCGGTTTCGGTGTCGCTGGTCGCGACCTTCGGCGCCATGTATTTGATGGGCTACAGCCTCGATAATCTGTCGCTGATGGCCCTGACGGTGGCGACAGGCTTCGTCGTCGACGACGCCATCGTGGTTCTGGAAAACATCACCCGCTACCTCGAGGAGGGGATGTCGCCGCTCGAGGCCGCCCTGAAGGGGGCGGCCGAAGTCGGCTTCACCGTGCTCTCGATGAGCATCTCGCTGATTGCCGTGTTCATCCCGATCCTGTTGATGGGCGGCATCGTCGGACGGCTGTTCCGCGAATTCGCGATGGTGATCTCGATCTCCATCATGATTTCGCTCGCGGTGTCGCTGTCGACGACACCGATGATGTGCTCCGTCCTGCTTCGGCAGGCGACAGGCGAAGGACATGGCCGGCTGTACCGCGCCTCCGAACGCTTTTTCCAGGCCATGCTCGGCTTCTACCGGCGCACGCTGACCGCGGCGCTGGGGCATCCGCTCTCGGTGATGATGATTCTGGTGGCGGTGTTCGGGCTGAATTTCTATCTGTACAGGGCCATCCCCAAGGGCTTCTTCCCGCAACAGGATACGGGGCGCATCATCGGCATCATCCAGGCCGATCAAAGCATCTCGTTCCAGCTGATGCAGCAGAAGCTGACGCAATTCGTCAACATCATCAAGGACGACCCCGCCGTCGAGACCGTGGTCGGCTTCACCGGCGGCGGCCAGACCAATTCCGGCTTCATGTTCCTGTCGCTGAAGCCGACCGACCAGCGCAGGATCTCCGCCGACGGGGTGATCATGCGGCTGCGGCGCCAGATGGCGGCGGTGCCGGGTGCGACGCTGTTCCTGCAGGCCGTCCAGGACATTCGGGTCGGCGGGCGCGCCAGCAACGCGCAATATCAGTACACGCTGCAGGGCCCGACGCTGGAAGAGCTGAACGAATGGACGCCGAAGATCTTGGCCGCCTTGCAGCGCGAGCACGATCTCGCCGACGTCAACAGCGACCAGCAGAACAAGGGACTGGAATCCGATCTCGTGATCGACCGCGACGCCGCGGCCAGACTCGGCATCACGGTGAGCCAGATCGACAACACGCTATACGACGCCTTCGGCCAGCGCCAGGTCTCGACCATCTATGTCGCGCGCAACCAGTATCACGTCATCATGGAGGTCGCGCCGCGCTACTGGCAGAACCCGGAGACGCTGAAGGACGTCTATGTGAGCACGTCGGGCGCGTCGGTCGGCGGCTCGCAGTCGACCAACGCGGTGGCCGGAACCGTCGTTGCCGGAGGCGCAACCTTCAGCGCGAACTCCGCCAACGCTCAGGCCGCACGGAATCTCGCCACCAACTCGATCGGCGCAACCGGCAAAGGCGTGTCCTCGACAGGCTCGGCCGTGAGCACCAGCCAGGAAACGATGATACCGCTCTCCGCGGTCGCGCATTTCACCAGCGGCGCGACCCCGCTCGGCGTCAATCACCAGGGTCTCCTCGTCGCCAGCACCATTTCCTTCAATATACCGGAAGGCGTTTCGCTGGGGACGGCATCGGCGACCATCGAAGCCGCGATGAACCGGATCGGCGTGCCTGCGACGATCCGCGGCACCTTCCAGGGCACCGCAAAGGCGTTCCAGGATTCGCTCGACAACCAGCCCTTCCTGATCCTCGCGGCGCTGGTGACGATCTATATCGTGCTCGGCGTTCTCTATGAAAGCTACGTGCATCCGCTGACGATTCTCTCCACCCTGCCCTCGGCCGGCGTCGGCGCGCTGCTGGCGCTGATGGCCTTCAAGACCGAATTCAGCATCATGGCGCTGATCGGCGTCATTCTGTTGATCGGCATCGTCAAGAAGAACGCGATCATGATGATCGACTTTGCGCTGGACGCGGAGCGCAGGCGCGGCCTGTCTCCGCTGGATGCGATTCGCGAAGCCTGCCTGTTGCGCTTCCGTCCGATCATGATGACGACCATGGCCGCCATGCTCGGCGCGGTGCCGCTGGCGCTCGGCGTCGGCGATGGCGGCGAGCTGCGCCAGCCGCTCGGCATCTCGATCGTCGGCGGACTCGCGCTGAGCCAGGTGCTGACACTTTATTCCACACCTGTGATCTATTTGTATCTGGACAGGCTTCGTCTCAGAAGCCAACGTCGTCGGGGCAACGTGGCACCTTACACGCCCGGGCCATCACTGCAGCCAGGCGAGTAAATGCCGAGACCCTTATCAGCCCGAGTTGTCAGTCGCATCCGGACGCCCATCCGGCATGAGCGCATGCGCGGCGGCGCAAGGAGCCGCACGATATCCGCGCTGTTTGTACTTGCACTCTGCCCGGGGCTGTCAGGCTGCATTCTCGGTTCGGAGCGGCCCGAGCTCAATCTCGACGTACCGGAAGCCTATCGCGCCGGCCCCAAGGGTGCTGCAGCCGATACCGCGCCGCCGGCGGTCGATTGGTGGCGCGGCTTTCGCTCCCGCGAATTGACTGCGCTGATGGACGCTGCCCAAACCTATAACTACGACATTGCGGTCGCCATCGCCCAGATCGTCCAGGCCGACGCCCAGGTCGGCGTCTCCGGGGCCGCGCTGCTGCCGACCGTGAGCGGCAATGCCAGCGCCGAGCGCGAGCGCACGTCCGGCGGCTCCAGCGGTGCCGCCGGCGGCAATGTCGTCAGTAGCAGTGGCACGAACCTCTCGATCTACTCCACCGGCCTGACCGCGAGCTACATCCTCGATTTCTGGGGCAAGAATCGCGCGACGCTCGCAGCCTCCGAGGAGAGCGCAACCGCCTCGCGCTACAATCGCGAAGTCGTCACGCTGACGACGATGGCGACGGTGGCCAACACCTATTTCACAATTCTCGCCGCGCAGGATGAGCTGCGCGTCACCCGGCAGAATCTCGCGGCAGCCGAACGCATCCTGAACCTGATCAAGACCCAGTTCGCCGGCGGCACGGCCTCGCAGCTCGATGTCTCGCAGCAGGAGGCGCTGGTGGCGACGCAGCGGGCGGACATTCCTCCGCTTGAGGTGACGCGCGACCAGAACATCGCAGCGTTGGCGGTACTGGTCGGGCGGGCGCCGGCGAATTTCAACGTGCGCGGCGGCTCCACCAGTCAGATCGTGGTGCCGCGGGTGGCGCCGGGCCTGCCGTCGGAATTGCTCTACCAGCGGCCGGACATCAGGCAGGCCGAAGCCACGCTCGCCTCCGCCAATTTCAGCGTCGAAGCGGCGCGCGCGGCGTTCTTTCCACAGATCCAGCTGACCGGCACGACCGGGGTGCAGAGCGCCGCGCTCGCATCGCTGTTCACGCCGGGCGCGTGGTTCTACACCATGACCGCGAGCCTGACGCAGCCGATCTTCGACGGCTTCCTCCTGGAGAGCCAGCTCAAGCAGGCCAAGGGCGTGCAACTGCAGGATCTGCAGTCCTATCGCAAGGCCGTGATCTCGGCCTTCTCCGACGTCGAGAAGGCGCTGATCGGCCTGCAGAAGTTCACGCTGCAGGAACGACTGCAGCAGAACGTGGTGGCGGCGTCGCGCAAGGCCTTCGAGGTCGCGGAAACGCAGCTGCGCGGCGGCACCGTCAACCTGATCACCGTGCTACAGGCGGAACAGACTCTGTTCAGCGCCGAGCTCACGCTCGTGCAGGTGCGGCTCAACAAACTGGAAGCGGCCACCAGCCTGTTCCAGGCGCTCGGCGGCGGCTGGACCCCGCAGGGCACGCTCGCTTCTGCGTCGGTGGAGTGAAGGATGCGCGCACGGTACCCACTCGCGATTGCCCTGACAGCCTGGGTGGCACTGGCACCCGCGTTCGCCCAGTCCACCGCCGTCGCGCCGCCGAACGGCGTGCCGCTCGGCTTTGGCATGACGCCCGATGAGGCGTCGCAAGTGCTCGGCGTGCCCCTGAACTATGTTCGCGGCCGGCCCGGCAACGAGCTGTTCCTGGCCGTCCCCAACACCAAGGGCGCGGCGCTCTCGGTCCGCAGCGACGGACTGTATTTGCAGTTTCGCAACGGACATCTCACGGGATGGAAGGGTGATTGGGGGACGATCCGGCCATGAATGAAGAGCCTGCATCAATGATGTCTCGCCTGAAACTCACCCTTGCGCTGCTTGCGCCGCTGCTGGCATCGCTGCTCCTGGCCGCGCCCGCCTGTGCAGGCGATTATTTCGGCCCGCGTCCGCTGCGCTACGGCGTCACCAGTCCCTGGTGGACCTTCGATGCGCGCAACGACGATCGCGACGTTCCGACCAACGGCATGTTCCCCGGCAATTTTGCCGCCAACCCGCCCGTTGCCTCGGTCGGCTCAGCCGGTTGGCTCGAGAGCAATCCATACCGCTCCCCGCAACCCTACCCGTCCCAGGTCTATTTCGGACCGGCGAGCGATACGAGCGTTTGCGCACGGCATTACCGCTCCTACGATGCGGCTTCCCACTCCTATCTCGGCAAGGACGGCGTCCGTCATGCGTGCACGCTTGCCGCGCGCTAGAGCGGTTCACAACTTAATTGAATCGGGAGGGATTCCCGATTTCGGGCGAATATGATTCAAGATGCTGGCTGGGCTGGAGGCCAGCATCGATGGTCCGACCAATTTCCAATGATCTGCGTAAGCGTGCGGTTGCCG
>DATGMN010000002.1:0-15313 GCA_035293585.1 Bradyrhizobium sp.
CCGCGTTGTCGGGGTCGCCGCGATAGATGTCGGCGGCGAGATAGGCCTTGTGCACCAGACTGTCGCCATAGAAGCCATAGGCGATGCCGGAGGTCTGGGTCATCAGGTCCATGATGGTGACCGGCCGGTTCGGCGGCACCAGCTCGAGCGTCCTGCTGCCGTCCTCGTTCTTCTTCTCAACGCCGACCTTCACATCGGCGAAAGAGGGAATGTATTTCGCGACGGGGTCACTGAGGGAGAGCTTGCCCTCGTCGATCAGCTGCATCGCCACCACGCTGGTGATCGGCTTGGTCAGCGAGAACAGCCGGAAGATGGTGTCATCCGTCATCGGCGACTTGGTCGCGGTATCGCGCACGCCGATGAGCTGGTGATAGACCGGCACGCCATGCTGCTGGATCAGGAGCACGGCGCCGGGGATCTTGCCTTGCGCCACCTGGTCGCGCAGATAATCGCCGACGCGGGCGAGCTTCTCCTGGTTGAAGTGCGCGCCGGGCGGAATATCAAAGGTGCCCTCGGCGCGAACCGATGACGTGGCAATGCAAAGCAATGCGGTGCAGCCAAGCAGCCGCAACATTGGGCGCAAGTTCATTTCCCCCTCCCTTGCGAAGGCCGGGAGTTTAGCTGCCGGATTGATCGGCACAAGGGCCCGAAAGCGCCGCGAGGGCCTCCTCGTGGAACCGCGCACTTGCGTCCGAGAAGCAGCAAAAGATGAGGCGCTCGAGCGATGGGGCCGCCGGCAATGCTTCGGCAGCCGTTGCAATCGCGATCTGCGCGGCCCGATCAGCCGGAAAGCGATAAATACCGGTGGAAATGGCGGGAAAGGCGACCGAAGTCAGCGCATGGAGCCGGCAGAGCTCGATGGAACGGCGATAGCACGAGGCCAGCAGATCGTCCTCACCCCGGTCACCGCTCTGCCAGACCGGCCCGACCGTATGAATGACGTGACCGGCCGGCAGCCGGTATCCCCTGGTGATCTTGGCGTCGCCGGTGTTGCAGCCGCGAAGCTCACGGCATTCCATCACCAGCTCCGGCCCGGCCGCGCGATGAATGGCCCCATCAACGCCGCCCCCGCCCAGAAGCGAGGAATTGGCGGCGTTGACGATGGCATCGACGCTTAGCGTCGTGATATCGGCGACAACAACCTCAAGCTGCGCGCCGCCAATCCGGCGCGTCAGCATGATCAGGCTGCCGATGCGCCGACCGCAATGCCCTTGTCGGCAAACAGCTGCTGCAGCTCGCCGGCCTGGAACATCTCGCGGACGATGTCGCAACCGCCGACGAACTCGCCCTTGACATAGAGCTGGGGAATGGTGGGCCAGTTGGAATAGGCCTTGATGCCGTTGCGCAGGTCGGCCGATTCCAGCACGTTCAGGCCCTTATAGCCGACCCCGATGTGATCCAGGATCTGCACAACCTGGCCGGAAAATCCGCACTGCGGGAACTGCGGCGTCCCCTTCATGAACAGCACGACGTCATTGGCCTTCACTTCATTGTCGATGAATTGCTCGATGCTCATTTCTGCTTTCCTTCGAGGGCCCGCCTCACCCGACTGCCCTATTTGTAGCGCAAACCGTTGGCCTGCCAAAGTAAATTGACGAGTATTTGGTATGCGTCACGGGGGACAACAAGCCCATTTTCGGTCGTGGCGGACGGCCCCATTGCCTGATGACATCAATATCATCATCCGGGGAGGCTTTTTTACCGTAACCGAACCCCTATCTAGGACGAACTATCCGACTGGAACCAGTCTTTAAGACCGACGTTCTCTCGTCGACCGGAGATCATTGTGACGCAGACAGCATCCGCTACGGCCAGACTTGAGTCCCATACCCCGTCACTCTTCTCCGATTCCGGCTCCCTCGCCCAGAATCTGGTGGAAGCGTATCTCGCGGTCCGTAACGAGACCGAAAAGCGCACTCGGCCCCTGAGCGCAGAGGACCAGCTTGTCCAGTCCATGCCGGACGCGAGCCCGGCGAAATGGCACCGGGCACACACCACATGGTTCTTCGAGCAGTTTCTGCTGGGCGAGCATTGTCCCGGCTATCAGCCGTTTCATCCGGACTATGCCTTCCTGTTCAATTCCTATTATGTCAGCGCCGGCCCCCGTCACGCACGTCATCGGCGCGGCGACCTGACCCGCCCGTCGGCAGAGGACATCACCGCTTATCGCCGCCATGTCGACGCGGCCGTGGTCAAGTTCTTCCAGGCGGCAGATCACGACACACTTATGCGCATCTCCCCGCTGGTCGAAGTGGGGCTCAACCATGAGCAGCAGCATCAGGAACTGATCTACACCGACATCCTGCACGCCTTTGCGCAGAACCCGATCCTCCCCGCCTATGATGCAGCCTGGCGCTTCCCGGCATCGGCCCGCATTGACGAGCAATGGCTCACCCTGAACGAGGGCATTCACACGGTCGGTCACGGCGAGGACAGCTTCCATTTCGACAACGAGAAACCGGCGCACCGCGCCCTTGTCGGACCGGTGAGGATTGCCCGCAACCTCGTCACGAACGCCGAGTGGCTCGCCTTCATGCGCGACGGCGGCTATTCCACGGCGACGCTATGGCTGATGGACGGCTTTGCGGTCGCAAGCAAGGAGCAATGGCAGGCGCCGCTCTATTGGCGCGAGATCGACGGGCAATGGCACGTCATGACGCTTGCCGGGCTCAAGCCGGTCGACCCGCGAGCCGCGGTCTGTCATGTCAGCTATTATGAAGCGGATGCGTTCGCGCGCTGGAGCGGCAAGCACCTGCCGACCGAGATGGAATGGGAGGTCGCCGCACGCGGCAACCAGCTCAACGACGCCTTCGGTATCGTCTGGCAGTGGACCCGCAGCGCCTATTCACCCTATCCCGGCTACCGCGCGGTCGATGGCGCGCTCGGCGAATACAACGGCAAGTTCATGGTCAACCAGCTGGTGTTGCGCGGCTCATCGCTCGCCACCCCTGACGGCCACAGCCGGGTGACCTACCGCAACTTCTTCTATCCGCAGCATCGCTGGCAATTCACGGGACTCCGCCTCGCCGACTACGCAGTCTGAGGGCTTGCCATCCGAATCGAGATCAACCGCGCCGGAAAGCGCGTTCTGGAGAGTATCATGAATGTGCATGCGACAGCTTTGGCCGACGCGCATCTGCCCGATGAACAGACCAGCGCTTTTGCACGCGAGGCCATCCAGGACCTCTCGCAACAGCCCAAACGCCTGTCGCCGAAATATTTCTATGACGCGACCGGCTCGGAGCTGTTCGAGGCGATCACACGGCTGCCGGAATATTACCCGACCCGCACGGAGCTTTCGATCCTGAAGGATCGCGCCGGCGAGATCGCATCCTTCGTGCCTGAGGGCGCCGCGCTGGTGGAATTCGGCGCAGGCGCGACAACCAAGGTGCGTCTGCTGCTCGAGCGCTGCGCGGTGGCGGCCTATGTACCGGTCGATATCTCCGGCGAGTTCGTCAAGAGCCAGGCGGATGCCCTGCGCCGCGATTTTCCGGCGCTCGCCGTACATCCGGTCGCGGCCGACTTCACCACCGCCTTCAAGCTGCCCGACGCGATCGCCGATCTCCCCAAGGTTGGCTTCTTCCCAGGCTCGACCATCGGCAATTTCGAGCCGCACGAGGCGTGCCGCTTCCTGCGCAGCGCAGCGGAAATTCTCGGACGCGGCGCGCGCATGATCCTCGGCGTCGACCTCGAGAAGGACGAGCGCGTGCTCTACGACGCCTATAACGACGCAGCCGGCGTCACCGCCCGCTTCAACCTCAATGTGCTGGTGCGAATCAACCGCGAGCTCGGCGGCAATTTCGATCTCTCCGCCTTCACCCATCGCGCGATCTATAACCGCGAGCGGCACCGCATCGAAATGCATCTGATCAGCAAGAAGTCGCAGCACGTGCGCTTCCTCGGCACCAGCTTCGTGTTCCGCCCGGGTGAAAGCATTCACACCGAGAACAGTTACAAATACAGCATCGAGCGCTTCGCCGCGCTGGCCCGTGGCTCGGGCTGGAAGGTCTGCGAGTCCTGGACGGATGCCGCGAAGATGTTCTCGGTGCACGCGCTGGTGGCCGAGGGCTGACCAGCATCACGTCGTTGACGACGTCCCCCGGGCAGTCGCGTTTCGGTGGTGGCGCCGCATTTCGGAACGCGCGGCTGGCCTACCTGTTGGGCGGCCCTTACGGCGTTTTCGGATGTCGCGCCTGGGCATATCTGCAAAGACACCGCGGGCGCAAAACTCCCGGCGT
This sequence comes from Bradyrhizobium sp., assembly GCA_035293585.1. GTDB lineage: Bacteria > Pseudomonadota > Alphaproteobacteria > Rhizobiales > Xanthobacteraceae > Bradyrhizobium. Next base: position 4,239 of record DATGMN010000002.1, read on the forward strand.
CACGTGGCTAGGCTTCGGATCGCAGCGACAGCGACTCCCACACCGCCACCACGATCAAGGCGAGCGTGGTCAGCAGCGACAGCATCAGCGGCGACAAATCGCTCCCGAAAAACGCCACAGCGCCGAGCGCGACGATGCCGACACCATGGGAGAGCTGCAGGAAGCCGCGAATGTTGTGCTTGAACAGGATGGTGCCGACCAGGAACAGCAAGGGACCGCCGATGGCGCAGGCCACCGTCGTCAGGTCGGAATGGCCGTCCGGGTGCGCCAGCACCAGATCGTCGGCGACCGCGGACAGGATGATGCCGGCGACGATCGGCAGGTGCAGATAGGTGTAGGCCGAGCGCGCCAACCGCCCGGACTCGGCCGATTTCGAGATCTTTTCGGAGCCGGCCTCGGCACCCCTGTGGAAATAGATCCACCACATCGCGATGCTGGCAGCGAAGGCTGACACGAAGGCCGCCGTCGTCGACGCCGTCCAGCTCAGATCGGCGAAGGTTGCCCCCGTCACGACGATGGATTCGCCGAGCGCGATCAGGATGAAGCCGGCGCAGCGCTCGGCCATGTGGCTGCCTTCGACATACCAGTCCTGGATCGTGGAGGCGCCGTAGACCGGAATCCAGAAGCGTGCCAGCGGCGAGGCATATTCGATTGCCAGCGCGACGCCCCAGAGCCAGAGCCGCCGCTCGCCTTCGGCAAGCCCCCCGAGAATCCAGAACACGGCGGATGCGCCAAGCCAGGTGAAGATGCGTGCACCGTTTCGACGCACCGCCTGCCGCGACGGTGGCGCCGCCAACACGAAGAAACCCGTGCGTCCCACCTGCATCGCCGCATAGGCTCCCGCAAACCACAGGCCACGGCCCTCGAAGGCATGCGGGATCGAGATCGACAGCACGAGACCGGCGAGCATCAGGAGAAACAGGAGAATACGGACCGCGGTCCGCTCGGGATCGAGCCAGTTGGTGATCCAGGCGGTGAAGACCCAGACCCACCAGACGGCCAGGAACAGCAACGTCGTCTCGATCGCGCCTGCCGGCGTGAGTCGGGACAGCAGGAAATGTGAAATCTGGGTGACCGCAAACACGAACACCAGGTCGAACAGCAGTTCGGCGTTGGTCACGCGGCTTGGTTTATTCGGCTCAAGCGCGCGGAACAGTGTGCCGCGCGGCTCATGGCTCGCCATCGCTTGCCGCCCCCGGGTTGGCCGCGAAAGGCCTAGCCCCCCGGCACCCCGGTCTGCAGGGCCAGGGCATGCAGCACACCCCCCATCTGGCCACGCAGCGACTGGTAGACGATCTGGTGTTGCTGGACGCGTGACTTGCCGCGGAACGACTCGGAAATCACGGTCGCGGCGTAATGATCACCATCACCGGCAAGATCGCGGATCGTCACCTCGGCATCGGGGATCGCTGCCTTGATCATCGACTCGATATCGCGGGCGTCCATTGGCATCCCGGTCTGGCTCCTTATTGTCCGGCATTGCCGGCGATGCAAAAACAGGGCCGGCAGCCTCAGCGGACACCGGCTCCGCCAACTTAGCGTGAAAGGCCTTCTAGGTCACCTACTGTGCCACTATATTTCAGTTTCGGTCATTACAAACCGGCGAGCAGGTGCGACCGGCGGTCACAACCGGCGGCGCCGATCGGCCAGGTCATTCGCTCAGTCAGAGGGCTTCAAATCATGAAACTTCCCGGTCCGGACCATCCCATCACCATCACGGCCAATCCCAAACGGGTGCGGGTCACCGTCGGCGATACCGTCATTGCGGAAACGACCCATGCGCTGACCCTGCAAGAGGCGAAATATCCCGCCGTGCAATATGTACCGCGGCAAGACGCCAGGATGGAGCTGCTGCAGCGGACCGACCGGGTGACCCACTGCCCATACAAGGGGGACGCGAGCTATTTCAGCATCCGTGCCGACGGCAAGGTGATCGAGAACTCGATCTGGACCTACGAGACGCCCTTCCCGGCAATGGCGGAGATAGCCAACCATCTCGCCTTCTATCCGGACAAGGTGAAGATCGAGGAAGTGACGTGAGCGCGGGGAGCTACACCCGGAATATCGTCAGACCCAGGATCAACAGCACCAGGAAGATCACGACAAAGATATAAAACAGGATGCGGGCAACGTCGGCAGAGGCTGCGGATATTCCGGTAAAGCCGAGAATGCCGGCGACGACCGATATCAGGAAGAACACCAGCGCCCATTTCAGAAGTGTCACGGATCGTCCTCCAGCAGGTGTCGCGACGGTCGCGACATTGCCGATTAAACTTCGGCCGGCAGCGGAAGGTTCCTGAGCGCCGCCTCCTGCGATACCGCTCCCGCGCTTGAGTTGCGCCATTGGCAACCTAAATCTACCTTCAGGAGCGCTTTTGGCGCCGATTTATCGCGGCAATTGGTCCTTGCTAAATCCGATTGCCGGCAGCAACATTTCAATCAGCAACAGCTGACCCGGGGGCGTGTTGTGACTTCCATTTCCGATTCGGCGGCACCCGCCGAGGCTCGCGCTGCACCACAGGTCAAGACGCGCAACATGGCGCTCGACCGCGCGCGCACCTTTCTCACGCTCGTTGTGCTGCTTCACCATGCCGTGATCCCCTATACCTATTTCGGCCATACCGATCCGAAGTTCTTTGTCGGCTTCGACATGATCGTGCTCGCCACCGACAGTTTCTTCATGGCGATGTTCTTCTTCCTGTCGGGACTGTTCGTGTGGCCAGGGCTCGTGCGCAAGGGCCCGCTGGACCAGTTCCGCGATCGGCTGATCCGGCTCGGCCTGCCCTTCGTGATCTGCGCCTTCACCGTCATCCCGATCGCCTATTACGCCATCTCGCTGCGCCAGCATCCCGAGGTGGGCTTCTCGGAGTTCTGGTGGACGACGATCACGGTCGGGCCATGGCCGAGCGGGCCGATCTGGTTTCTCTGGGTGCTGCTCGGCTTCGACGTGGTTGCAAGCCTCGTCTTCCTGATCTCACGGAATGCGTTCGACTGGATCAACCGCCTGTCGCTGCAGGGACGTGACGACCCCGCCCGTTTCTTCGTGGTGATGCTGGCGATCACCGCCGTGTTTTACATCCCCGGACGGATCCATTTCGGACCGGGAAGCTGGTTCGAGTTCGGGCCGTTCGCGGTCCAGCATGGCCGCGTGCTGCTCTATGCGTCGTATTTCTTTTTCGGCGTCGGCATCGGCCTGCAGAACCTGAATGGCGGTCTCCTTGCCCCGGACGGCCGACTGGCGAAGAGCGGCTGGGGCTGGATCGCAGTCTCCCTCATTCCCTACTGCGGCATGTGGGGGATGATCTACATCAAGCGCCAGATTCTGGGGAATCCGGTGGAGCTGCCGCATTGGTATGAGGGAATCTACGGCCTCTTCTTCGCATGGTTCTCGATCGCGATCATGTTCACGATCCTCGCCTATTTCCTGCGCTTCAAGCGCGCAGGCTGGAGCATTCTCGATCCGATGCAGCCGGACGCCTTCGGCATGTTCCTGGTGCACTACCCGATCGCGCTTTGGCTGCAATACGCGATGTTCGACTATGATTGGCCTGCGATCGCCAAGGCGCTGATCGCCTTTGTCATGACGGTGCTGTTGAGCTGGGGTGCGACCATCCTGCTCCGCAAGATCCCGGGTGCTAACCACGTGCTGTAGTGCGGTCCCTTCTGGCATCAAACCTGCATTCACGCGTGCAGGGAGGCGCGCGCCCCAAGGACTCCACGAAACAAGGATACAGCAATGGGATTAGCCGCCATTTTGATCGCCACCGCCCTCAGCCTCACCATGCTTGTTGCGGTGGCCGACCTGCCGTAGGGCCTGCGCCGCTCAAGCTTGGCTGGCGCCGCTCATATAGGCCGGGAGCCAGGCTTCGAACGCCGCGTTGAGCGTGGAAACCGGGACCTCCTCCTCGCCAGCGATCACAATCGCGTCACCGCCGGTGGTGCCGATCCGGGTGCAGGGTACGCCCGCGCCGCGCATCTTCGCCAGCACCAGCCCCGCCTCCGTCTCCGGCACGGTAACGAGATAGCGCGCCTGGTCCTCGCCGAACCAATAAGCATGCGGCACGATCGCTGCGGGTGCAGCCAGCAGCCGCGCACCGATGCCGCTCGCGATCGCCATCTCGGCCAGCGCAATCAGGAGACCACCGTCGGAGAGATCATGCGCTGATGTCGCGGTGCCCGCGTGAATCATCCCGCGCACCACATCGCCATTGCGCTTCTCGGCCGAGAGATCGACCGGCGGCGGCGCCCCTTCTTCGCGGCCGCAGATGTCGCGCAAATAGACGGACTGACCGAGCCAGCCCTGGGTGTCGCCGATCAAGAGGATCGCCTCGCCTTCGGCCTTGAAGGCGAGCGAGGCAGATTTGGTGAAGTCATCGAGCAGGCCGACGCCGCCGATCGAGGGCGTCGGCAGGATGGCACGGCCATTGGTCTCGTTGTAGAGCGAGACATTGCCGGAGACGACAGGGAAATCCAGCGCGCGGCAGGCTTCCGAAATGCCCTTCAGGCAGCCGACGAACTGGCCCATGATCTCGGGCCTTTCCGGGTTGCCGAAGTTGAGATTGTCGGTGATCGCAAGCGGCCGGCCGCCGACCGCGGTGATGTTGCGCCAGGCCTCGGCCACCGCCTGCTTGCCGCCCTCGAACGGATCCGCCTCGCAATAGCGCGGCGTGACGTCGACGGTGAGTGCCAGGCCCTTCGGCCCCTCTTCCACCCGCACCACCGCGGCATCGCCGCCGGGACGCTGCACGGTGTTGCCGAGGATGACGTGATCATACTGCTCCCACACCCAGCGCTTGGAGCAGAGCTCGGGCGTTCCGATCAGTTTTTGCAGCGCCGCCGCAATACTCATCGGCGGCGTAACGTCGCGCGCGTGAACGATCGGCAATGCCGGCGATGCCACATGCGGTCGGTCATAGACCGGCGCCTCGTCGCCGAGTTCCTTGATCGGCAGGTCGGCCATGACGTCGCCGCCATGCTTGACGCGGAAACGCTTGCTCGGCGTGGTGTAGCCGACCACGGCGAAATCGAGGCCCCATTTGCGGAAGATCGCCTCGGCCTCCTGCTCTTTCTCAGGTCTGAGCACCATGAGCATGCGCTCCTGGCTTTCCGACAGCATCATCTCATAGGCGCTCATGCCGGTTTCGCGCGTCGGCACCGCGTCGAGATCGAGATCGACGCCGAGATCGCCCTTGGCGCCCATCTCGACCGCCGAGCAGGTCAGCCCCGCCGCGCCCATGTCCTGGATCGCGATCACGCAGCCCTTGGCCATGATCTCGAGACAGGCTTCGAGCAGCAGCTTCTCGGCGAAGGGATCGCCGACCTGCACGGTCGGACGCTTCTCGGCGGAATCATCGTCGAACTCGGCCGAGGCCATCGAGGCGCCGTGGATGCCGTCACGCCCCGTCTTGGAGCCCAGATAGACGATCGGCATGTTCACGCCGGACGCCGCCGCATAGAAGATCTTGTCGGCGTCGGCGAGGCCGACCGCCATGGCGTTGACCAGGATGTTGCCGTCATAGCGGGTGTGGAAGCGCACCTGGCCGCCGACCGTCGGCACGCCGAAGGAATTGCCATAGCCGCCGACGCCGGCGACCACGCCGGACACCAGATGCCGCGTCCTGGGATGCTCCGGTGCGCCGAAGCTCAGCGCGTTGAGGCAGGCGATGGGGCGCGCGCCCATGGTGAAGACGTCGCGCAGGATGCCGCCGACGCCGGTGGTCGCGCCCTGATAGGGCTCGATATAGCTCGGATGGTTGTGGCTCTCCATCTTGAACACGACGGCCTGGCCGTCGCCGATGTCGATCACGCCGGCATTCTCGCCCGGGCCCTGGATCACCCAGGGCGCCTTGGTGGGCAGGCCGCGCAGATGGATGCGGGAGGATTTGTACGAGCAGTGCTCGTTCCACATCGCCGAGAAGATGCCGAGCTCGGTGAAGCTCGGCTCCCGCCCGATCAGCTTGAGAATCCGCTCATACTCGTCCGGCTTCAACCCGTGGGAGGCCACGAGCTCGGGGGTGATCTGCGGTTCGTTGCTTCGCATGAGTTAAGGGGTCCCGCGGGCGCGATTGTCTCGGTTTCGGCCCCTTCGGGCCGAATGGGCTGAAGGGAGGTGGCTCGCGAACCCCGCCCGGCGCGGGCCCGAATTCCGTCCGTCCTGACGCCGTATTAGAAAGATCGGCAAGGCCGGAAAAGGCCTTTTACGGACCATTTTCCCGCTGTCCAGAGCTTTGCCGTCCATTGGGGTTTGCGCAATTCCGTCAGATCGGATTTAAGGAGCCGGACCCCGCATTTGAAGGCCCCTTTTTCCCTTGCACGACATCACCAAATCCGCCCCCGTCCAGCGCCCTGACCTGCACGAGGCAACCGACGGCGAATTCAGGGGCTGGCGCACCTGGACCCGCGACAGCTACGAGAGCCACACCGGACCGTTCTGGCACCGGACGGAGGCCGATGGCCGGGTCCGCTGCGCATTCCGGGTCGAGAAGAAGCATCTCAACGGAAGTGGCAACGTCCATGGCGGCTGCTTCATGACGTTTGCGGATTACTGCCTGTTTGCGCTTGCAAGCCACGAGTTGCGCGGGCCCGGCGTCACGGTGTCGTTCTCCAGCGAGTTCCTCGACGCGGCGCGCGAGGGCGAATTGATCGAATGCGTGGGCGAAGTCACCCGCGCCGGCGGCTCGCTGATCTTCATTCGCGGCGAACTCAAATCCGCCGAGCGGCGCCTGTTCACCTTCTCCGGCACCATCAAGCGGGTGAGACGGAGAGAGCCGGCGCAGGCATAGCCTGCACCGGCCTCTCCGCGCCCCCGCCGCTACTGCATGCCGACCAGCGTGAGGTCCACGAACCACGACTGCGGCGAGACAAAGCCCTTGATCTTCGGGCTCATCGCGCGCGGATTGAGGTCGTGGACGATGTAGAGCCAGGGCGGGTTGTCGACCAGCCGCTCATTGGCTTCGCGATAGGCCGCCGTGATCACCTTCGGATCGGTCTCGACCTCAATCGACTTCAGCGCCTGGTCGAACAGGTCGTCCTTCCACTGCTCGAAATTGAAGCCGTTCGGCGCGAAATTGGCGGACGAGAAATAGCGCGCCATCACCCCGGGATCGGACGAGGGAGAGGAAATGTTGAGCGCCATCGCGCCCTGCAGGCTCGGGCTGTCGGGGGTTGCGCGCCCCGCCGTCAGCAAGACCTGCCATTCGACGACGTCGTAATCCACGTCGACGCCGCAGGCGTCCTTGAGGTTCTGCTGCAGATATTCGTTCATCGGCAACGGCAGCATCTGGCCCGAGCCGGAGTTCGAGATCATCACCTTGAACTTGAGTGGCTTGGCCGCGGTGTAGCCGGCGTCCGCCAGCAGCGCCTTGCCCTTGGCCGGATCGAACTTGTAGCGATTCTCGGGATTGCCGAAATCGGGATCGCCGGCCTTCAGCCAGCCGACAGAGGGCTCGGCGGTGCCGTTGAGCAGCTCCACCAGGCCCTTGCGGTCGATGCAATAATTCAGCGCCTGGCGCACGCGCACATCCTTGAACGGGCTGTTGGTTGCGCCGATGTTGAACAGCCACGGCCAGTCATGCGGATAGGATCCGGTGGTGATGACGAAGCCCGCCGATTTCAGCGACTCGATGGCATCCGCCGGCGGCACCTCGATCCAGTCGACCTGGCCGGAGCGCAAGGCTGCGAGCCGCGAATTGGCTTCAGGGATCGGCATCAGCACGACATTGTCGACCTTGGCGAGCTTGCTCTTGTCCCAGTACTGGTCGAAGCGCGCGAGATCGGCCTCCTGCCGTGGCACGATGCGGGTGATCTTGAACGGCCCGGTGCCAGCGGCCGGCAGGGTCGCGACCTTGGACCAGTCGTGACCGGCCTTCTCGAACGATGCGGGCGAGGTGAAGAGAATATAGACCGCCATATAGGGGAAGTAGGACGCCGGCCGAGTGGTGGTGATGGCGATCGTATAATCGTCGACCTTCTTGTAGCTCGCCATCAGAGGCACGCGGGCTTTCGTGATGCCCGAGCTCGCCGGCTCATATTGCGGGCTGTTGGCATTGAAATAGCGATCGAGATTGAAGATCACGGCATCCGCATTGAAGTCGGTGCCGTCATGAAACTTCACGCCATGGCGCAGATGGAAGATCCAGGTCTTGCCGTCCTCGCTCTGCTCCCATTTTTCCGCGAGGCCTGGCCGCAGCGTGGCGAGCTGGTCGGTACGGGTCAGATCCCACAGCACCAGCCCCTCGAAGATCGGGTAGCCCATGAAGCGCATGCCTTCGAAGCCGTTATTGGGCATTCCGGTTGCGGTCGGAATATCGGCTGCGGTCATGCCGATGCGCAGCGTGATGTCGGCGTATGCGGCTTGGCCGCCAAGTAACGCGGCCGTGAGCGCCAGCGCGCCGATTGCCTTCCGAATGAGCATGTGAGATCTCCCGTGTCGTCTGTCGCCAGCGGCGAACGGGAGACCGGGAGCAAGTTTCAGGCCAGCTGGCGGCGCTTCAGGCGATACCCGGCACCGCTGGCATCACGCTGAAACGCCTCTTTCCGCCATTGACAGCCATTCGGCCTGCGCCTTGCGGACATGCTTCGGCGCGCGCTTCATCTGCACCAGAAGCTCGGTGAAGACGACCTTGGCCTCGCCGGTGCGGCCCATCATCGCAAGCAGCGAGCCGTAGCGCGCCTTCGCTTCCGCGCCGGGGTAGTAGGCGGCGACCGAACGATATTCGTCCAGCGCCTCGCTCAGCCGCCCGGCCTCGGCGAGTGCGCGGGCATAAAGCAGATGGGCCTCTGGGGATTGGAACTCCGGCCAGCGCCGTTGCAGTTCATCGAGCGTCGCGATTGCATCGGCGGCACGCTTGCGCCCGAATTGCGCCCGCGCCTTGCCGAGCGCAAAGACCGGCTCGGCGCCGATCGGCAGCGTCAGGATGTGATCGTAGTGCGCTTCGGCTTCCTCATAGCGACCGATCTCCATGCATTCGTCCGCCAGCGCAGCGCGGTTTGCGACGGTGTCGCTCACGGCGAGCTGATCGGCCAATTCGCGATAGACCTTTTCCGGATCGAGCTTGTAGGACATGCGGCGGCGTGCACGTCGGGCGTCGGGCCCGTTCACCCATTCCGGCACCAGCTCCACGATGATGTAGGCAAGACCACCGATCCCGGGCACCATCAGGATGATGAAGGCCCAGGGCTGCAGGCGTCCCGTTCGGGACGCGTGGTAGATCAGGGTGATGTCGAGCAGCAGCAGAACGATTCCAAGCGGCACGGCAATTCCATGAAGCAAAAGGTCCTGAAAGCTTCATAGCGCGCCGGTCGCAACCCGACAATCCCGGGTTGCGTCAAGCCATCGAGACGACAGAAATATGACCGCCGCGGCGCTACCGATTAAGTTGAAATTCTCGCCAATGCCGCGCGCCGCTTGCGCAGCGCGCGCTAAGCCGCCCGCTCCAGATGCGCGACAAGGCCTGCGAACAGGCCGCGGCCATCGGTGCAGCCCATGATGGCTTCGACATGGTTTTCGGGATGCGGCATCATGCCGAGCACGTTGCCTGAAGCGTTGACGATGCCGGCGATCGAATGCGCCGCGCCGTTGATGTTGGCGGCATCGTCCACCGCGCCATCCGGCGAGCAGTAGCGATAGAGCACGCGCCCCTCGCCCTCGAGGCGCTTCAGCGTCTCCTCATCCGCCTCGTAATTGCCCTCGCCATGGGCGACCGGCACGCGGATCACCTGCCCTGCATTGTAGCCGCGGGTGAACGGGGTGTCGGAGCGTTCGACGCGCAGATGCACGTCGTGGCAGATGAACTTCAGCCGCGCATTGCGCATCAGCACGCCCGGCAACAGCCCGGATTCGCAGAGGATCTGAAAGCCGTTGCAGACCCCGAGCACCAGCCCGCCCTTGGCGGCGTAGTCGCGCACCGCATCCATGACCGGGGCGCGCGCGGCAATCGCCCCGCAGCGCAGGTAGTCGCCATAGGAGAAGCCGCCGGGCACCACGACGAGATCGGTGCCCGCCGGCAGCGACGTCTCGGCGTGCCACACCATCGCGGGCTCGTGGCCCGAGATGAGTCTCAGCGCGCGCGCCATGTCGCGCTCGCGATTGATGCCGGGGAAGACGAGGATGGCGGCTTTCATGTTGCGGTCAGCTCAGGAGTTCGACCCGGTAATTCTCGATCACGGTATTCGCGAGCAGCTTGTCGGCCGCCTCCTTCAGCGCGGCCTCGGCCTTGTCGCGATCGGCGCCCGCAAGCTCGATGTCGAACACCTTGCCCTGGCGGACGCTTGCGACGCCATCGACGCCGAGCGACTTCAGCGCACCCTCGATCGCCTTGCCCTGCGGATCGAGAATGCCCGATTTCAGCGTGACGGTGACACGTGCTTTCACCCGCATCCCCCTTTAGCTCTTGACCAGGACCGGGCCCGAGCCAGCGGGCCGCTCGTTTTCCATGAGAATGCCGAGGCGCTTGGCGACCTCCGTATAGGCCTCCAACAGCCCGCCGAGATCCCGGCGGAAACGGTCCTTGTCGAGCTTCTCGTTGGACTTGATGTCCCACAGCCGGCACGAATCGGGGGAAATCTCGTCGGCGACGATGATTCGCATCATCTCGTTCTCGAACAGGCGTCCGCATTCCATCTTGAAATCGACCAGGCGAATGCCGATGCCAAGGAAAAGTCCGGTTAAGAAATCGTTGACGCGGATGGCAAGCGCCATGATGTCGTCGATCTCCTGGGGCGTCGCCCAGCCGAACGCGGTAATGTGCTCTTCCGACACCATGGGGTCGTTGAGCTGGTCGTTCTTGTAGTAGAATTCGATGATCGAGCGCGGCAGCTGGGTGCCCTCCTCGATGCCGAGGCGCTGCGACAGCGAGCCGGCTGCGACATTCCGCACCACCACCTCCAGCGGCACGATCTCGACCTCGCGAATCAGCTGCTCGCGCATGTTGAGACGGCGGATGAAGTGGGTCGGCACCCCGATGTCGTTGAGGTGCTGAAACAGGTACTCCGAAATCCGGTTGTTGAGGACGCCCTTGCCCTCGATCACCTGGTGTTTCTTGGCATTGAACGCGGTCGCATCGTCCTTGAAGTGC
>DATGMN010000003.1:0-11024 GCA_035293585.1 Bradyrhizobium sp.
AGCGCAGCGTGAGGCCCGCCATGGACGTCATCATCTACCACAACCCCGACTGCGGCACCTCGCGCAACACGCTGGCGATGATCCGCAATGCCGGCGTCGAGCCGCATGTCATCGAGTATCTGAAGACGCCCCCGAGCCGGACCATGCTCAAGCAACTCATTGCTCGCATGGGCATCACCGTCCGCGCGCTGCTGCGCGAGAAGGGTACGCCCTACGCCGAGCTCGGTCTCGGTGATCCGGGCAAGACGGATGACCAGCTGCTCGACGCGACGCTGGCGCATCCGATTCTGGTCAACCGGCCGATCGTTATCAGCCCGAAGGGTGTACGGCTCTGCCGGCCGTCAGAGGAAGTGCTCGATCTCCTCCCGCCCCAACGAGGGGAGTTTATCAAGGAAAACGGCGAACGCGTGGTGGACGAACACGGCCACCGCATCGCGACGGCATAGGAAGCCAAGATGTCCACCTTCGAACGCTATCTCACCCTCTGGGTCGCACTCTGCATCGTGGCCGGCGTCGCGCTCGGCCATGTCATGCCCGGCGTCTTCCACGCGATCGGCGCGGCCGAGATCGCTAAGGTGAACTTGCCGGTGGCGGCGCTGATCTGGCTCATGATCGTGCCCATGCTGGTCAAGATCGACTTCGGCGCGCTTGACCAGGTCAGGGACCACTGGCGCGGTATCGGTGTCACGCTCTTCGTCAACTGGGCCGTGAAGCCGTTCTCGATGGCCGCACTCGGCTGGCTGTTCATCGGCTATCTGTTCCGGCCCTACCTGCCGGCCAGTCAGATCGACAGCTACATCGCAGGCCTCATTATTCTCGCGGCTGCGCCCTGCACGGCGATGGTCTTCGTCTGGTCGAACCTGACGAAAGGCGAGCCGCATTTCACGCTGTCACAGGTCGCGCTCAACGACACGATCATGGTGTTCGCCTTCGCGCCGATCGTCGGGCTGCTGCTCGGCCTCTCGGCCATCACCGTCCCATGGGATACCCTTGTCCTGTCGGTCGCGCTCTACATCGTCGTGCCGGTGATCGCCGCGCAGCTTCTCCGGCGTCGCCTGCTGGCGGCCGGCGGCGATCAGGCCCTGAAGCGCTTTCTCGACCGGCTTCAGCCGCTTTCGCTGGTGTCGCTGCTTGCGACGCTCGTCCTGTTGTTCGGCTTTCAGGGAGAGCAGATCCTGGCGCAGCCGCTGGTCATCGCGCTGCTCGCCGTGCCGATCCTCATCCAGGTCTACTTCAACTCGGGGCTCGCCTATCTGCTCAACCGCCTCACCGGCGAACAGCACTGCGTCGCCGGCCCCTCGGCCCTGATCGGCGCATCCAACTTCTTCGAACTGGCGGTCGCCGCAGCGATCAGCCTGTTCGGCTTCCAGTCGGGCGCCGCGCTCGCGACCGTCGTCGGCGTGCTAATCGAGGTGCCGGTGATGCTTTCGGTGGTCTCTATCGTGAACCGCTCCAAGACCTGGTACGAGAACGGCAAGGTCAGCGCTGGACTGCCCGGAAGTCGTGGGGCTTCGAGATATTAGTGACGAAGCGGTGCAACGATTATCGGTAACTATCGGTGCAACCAGATCGCCTGCAGCGCGCCCACCTATCCCGGACTATCCCACGGTACGCCCCCGGCGCGCCCACTCATCTATTTTTGGCTATCTTAATGCGCTGATTTTTCAGCGCAATTTTTTTCGATCGCGCGTCGCGATCCGAACTGCGAACCGACAAAAATTTCCGGTGCTGATTTTCAACAAGAAATCGCGCGATTCCGATTCAACGAGGTTTCAGCGACTATCGACAACGATCGGTCGATTTCTTCGCTTCGTCGATCACGCAACGCACTGCACGCCAGCGTGAGAAATACCGTCATCGCTTTAGCACGACCGGCAATCAATCGCCATCGGCTCGCACGCCAAGTTTATCGCTTTAGTACCATCTCGACGGCGTGAAGGCGTGATCGTCGTCGTCGCCGAACAAATGCGCGGCCGCGAACCGCTCCTCGATCGCCGGCGCAGAAAGCCGCGCTTCGCGCTTTGCCAGATGATCCTGTGCCCAGGAGAGGAACGTCGTAAGGCGTGCCGTCGGCTCGGCCGCGACTTCTGTCGTGAGCATGGCGATGAGCCGGCGCAGCCGATCGAGCTCGTCGAGTTCCGCCAGAATGGCCCCAAGGCCAGCGATGCGACGATCCTCGATATGCTTGGCACGCTCCGCCAGTTCGCGCAGGCGTCGCTCTTCCTCCCTTCTCCGCTCCTCCGCTTCCCTCTTGAGCCTTTGCTCTGTCTTTGCGGCGGCGAGCACTGCGAGCCCCACGCCGATCTCGCTCGCCATGGTCTCGAGCCGTTGAACCTTGGCGTCGCGGAAGCTGCGACGAGGCGCAGTGCCTCCCCCGAGCACATAGACCTGCTCGAACTCGAACGAAAGCCGACCTGTCGGGTGGTAGTCCCATTCCGGAAATCGCGGCCTGTCGAGGAGCACCGCATCCCAAGCATTGCGCCGTGCCGCCAGGTCGCGCTTGCGTTATACTTGACACGCGATCTTGCGCGAGGGACGGCGGCTCCAGGAGCAAAGCGAGTAGCGCCCGATTCAGCGCAAACCGCACGCGCCAAGCAGCAACGCCATCATAGCTTGCCGTACTGATAGTTCGGCTTAATTCGTGTATTGAGATAGGTACCCTTCGAATCCGCTTGCAGAAACTCCTGGAAGACCCATTCCTCCACTCCGTAGTAGACGTAGGTCTCGCCAGACTTCAGGAACCGGACATGAAGTTCCTGCGTCGTCGCATCGTAGCCGATCGCTTCCACATTCGATGAATCGACAAATATCATTTCAGGCATTGGCAGGTTCCTCCCCCTCGTCATCATTCTCATCAATCTCGGCAGAGGTAGACTGAGCACGCCAGTTCGCGAGAGCGCGAGAATACAGAGCGCCGTCAGGCCGTTCGGCCACCTGCCACACTTCCGGCAGTTTCGGATCATCGCCGACCGGTTTTTGCTTTGCCTTGCGCACGCGAACGCGCGACGGAATCGGCATGACTTCGCCGAGAAATATGCCCTCGCCCGTCCGCAGCGATGGCAACTGTTCAACCAGCCCGCCAAGGTCATCCGGGACGGCGGCAGTAACCTTGGCGCGGTCCGCTGAATTGGTGATCCGCAACGCAATCAGGGAGCCGCATTGGCTCAGCACGGCGCTGTCGATTTCCGACGGGCGCTGGGTAACCAGCATGAGACCGGTCCCGTACTTCCGCCCCTCCTTTGCAATCATCGACAGCGTGCGGTGGGCGGAGGTCTCGTCACCCTCGGGAACAAACCGATGGGCCTCGTCTAGGACAACGAGGAGCGGCTGCTCGCGTCCCCCGACCGGGAGGTCCTGCGCCCAGAACAGCATGTCGTAGACCACCCGGAGCATCGTGCCGACAATTGTCGGGAGCACTTCGGACGGCAACCCGGAAACATCGAAGATCGTGATGGGCTTGTCGTGCCCAACCCAATCCCGAACCAATGAGTCCAGATCGGTCGCGACCTCGCCGTCAAGGTTAGGTTCATATCCTCCGCCGGGCGAGAACAAAAACGAGAAGCGGCTGTCTTTCAGGCGGCTGCGCATAAGGTCGAGGTGGCGTTCGATGTTCCGCTTGCGCTGGTTTTTGTATGGGGCCTGGTTATACGGACTCGCTGCCGGGTAGCGATCGGATCTCAGGGCTGCGGCATCGCCCACCTCTTCCGGAGCATTGGCATTGTCGTCTGTCTGCGGATTGGCGACCGGAAAGGTTACCCTCTCGAACTTATCCAGCTCATACCAAAGGCGCTTGATGCTAAAAGGTACAGGCGAGTCCGCAGTGAGCGTCTCCGGCGGCGGTTGTATCGCAAGACGCTGCGCCGCAGCGACTTTCATGTCGAGCACTTGATCGCGGATAGCGGCTTCGTGGTTCGGCTGGAGACCGCCCAGCGTGAGCTGCTGAAGCTCGGAAAACGGAAGCGCCCAGAACGGTACCCAGAGCGGCCTTTCTCCTGCTGCTTCATCGGGCCGGATGCGGAATACCCGCGCCTTGTCGCCAAGCGCTGTCGCATACTCGCCGTGTGGATCGATGACGATCGCGCGGGCATTCGGCAGGCTGCCGTCGGCGACTGTTTCAAGAAGGACGGTGACAAGATTCGATTTGCCTGCGCCGGTAGATCCGACAATGGCGCTGTGCCGGCTGACCAGACCGGCGACGCTGATGTCGGCGGAGATTCCCGAAGTGGCCGCTATCTGGCCAACGGAGATCGTGCCCTTCTTGCCCTTCGACCAGCCGTAGATCACCTTGAGATCGTCATTGGTGACCAGGTGAACCTCATCGCCAACCGTAGGATATTGGCCGACGCCGCGTTCAAATTCACCACCAAGACCTTCGCCGAACAGCACGATAGTCATCCAGCGAAAACCCGAAAGGCGAAGCTGGGAATCGGTTTCAAGAGCTGCGCCGGAAGCGCCTTCAGCGCTGCCCGGCGGGGCCGCGTCGGCGCCGATCTGGGTGCAGACGGCGTAAAGGTTTGTGTAGCCCAAAGGGACACGAAAGAATCCGCCGATCTGGCCTACGCGGTAAGACTCGCCGCCGATCATTACGAGCGTTGAGGGCATGTCTTCGCGAAGCCGGACGCGCACGATGGCTCCGGTAACGGAAGCGACCTGGCCGATATATGTGGGATCAACGAGAGGCACGGCGAACTAGCCCGCCGTCATGGACTGAAGAAAATCGCAGAAGCAGGCAAAGTCTCCGATCTTCATGCGCCCGGTTTTCGTTGGCTCGCCCCCGGCGGGTGTTGCCTCCTTCAGCTCGAACACGTCAGCCATAAATGAAGGGCTTTCCACCGGAGCCCATGCTGCCCGCCGGCCGCCAATGATTCCGGTCTGCGGTCCCACCACGATCATGTTGGGTCTCTGGCCTGCACGCTTCGCGAGATCGCCCTCGCCGGGCAACTCGTCAAACTGAAGGGCATATACGTGCGTGCGGGGCCTGTTCTCCAAGGCGCCGAAAATCAGATTATTGATGTGCTCGTCACCGAAGCTGAATCCCGCAACGATCAGCAGGGCGTCGTCTTGCTCAAGGAATCGGCTGAGCCGGTCGGTAAAGGCGGCATACGGTTGCTGCCGTGACTCATCGTATTTCTGGAATGACGGGTAGATCATCTCACCGGCAAGATCGGGCTCACCACGGACGACCCTTACCCGCCCGTCCTGATCGATCCGCCGCCACGTCACCGATCCGTGCATCTTCCAAAGGCGCGTCCAGTTGGCTCCAGGGGCGGATTCCGAACGGCGCAGGCTGTCGGGATGGAAGAAGGGGCGATAACTTCCGACGAAACCGTCGAACATAGGGATGCGCTCAGCCTCAAGGCCGTGCTCGACGAGAACGTCGTAGTTGACGGTGAATATCTCGATGGCCTTTTGCCGCGATGTCTTGACGAGCCAGCGGGCGAACTTGCGGTGCGGAAAATCGCTCGGGATGCCGGTCAGGTCGGGCGTGACGACCCTCGCGATGGTCTTGCGCACGCTTTCTTCGAGCTTCTCAATCTCGTCTTTCTTGAGGCCCAGAAGCGTATCGTCATTGCCGACGGCGCTTATCATCATGCGCAAGCGCGAGAGGATGTTTTCAGCATTTGGGTCGTGTCCGTTTTCCTTGCATTGCCCCTCGATCGAATCCCACGCCTTCGCATACTTCTCGCCCAGCTTCGCGGCATCATCCTTGGCGATTGCGGTGAGCCCGGCGACAGCCGGTATGAGCGGGCGTGTCTCGCCGCCCTCGGCAGGAACGCGGACAGCGCATGACGTGCCGGCGCCAAAGAAGAAGGCGATGGGTTTATCGTGACGCGCAAGATGGTCCCTGAGATCGGATAGGGTCTTCTGGGCGTCATGTGCCGGCGACGTGGCGTTCATGCTGCACCTCGCGGGATCACAGTCAGGTCATCAAGGGCATCCCGAAGAACGCGGGTCGCGCGGCAATCGTCTTCGTTGTAGTCGAGCACGCGCTGGCGGATCGCCGGATCGCCGGTCGCTACCCATCTGTGGAACCATTCAATCGATGCTGCGCCTGACGGATGCGTATCGCGCCAAGAAAAGCCGAGATACTTGGCCAGGGTCTTGATCGAGAAATCCCATGTCGGCCATTCGGTCGCCTTTTTCACCACGTCGTTGTAGAGGTCGATCGCGTGCGCCGGGTCGAATAGGTCCTCGATGTCCTGCGCGCTGCAAACATCGGGATACTTCTGCTGTAGCTTGCGGTAGATCGTGCGTTCGTATTTTGAATAGTAGTAAATGGCACAGGGCTGACGCTCTCTAATCAGGTCCAACGCGCGCGCAAACGCCTGCCGCTCCGATTCCGGCTCTATGTCATCGACAAAGGCAAAAACGAACTGCTCGCTGCCATTAACGCGGCCGCGGCGATCAACAAACCCGTGCAGATAGCAAACATCCCGCATGGGATCGACCTCGATATCAAAGAACAACTCCCGTTCAAAATCCGGCAAGTGAATGGGCGAGCGAAGAAATGGCCTGGCGTCATCGGCGGTCAGCAACTTCGCGCGGTCATGAAATTTCTGGAGCGTGTCCGGCCCGATACCGGGGAACACGGTCTTCTTGCCAGCAAGGAACGTTGCGGGGTCTGCGGCGGCGAACTGAGCCACGGAGCGCACTGCGCCGTACATCGTGTCGCGCCTGGACCTGCCTAGCTCCGGGATCATGGTAAGATCGCCGGCTTCCTTCAGGCTCTTCACGCAGGCGGAATACCAGTGGCAGAGCTTGCAAACGGCTCCGTAAGCCGGGAGCGTCTGCTGCCGGCCCGCGACGATCGCCTCTGCTTCGGCAAGCGCCTCCTGATAGTCGTCCCACAGCGTTCGCTGATCGCGCTTTCCGTAGGGCCCCTGAAAATCGTAAGGAACCTCGTCGCCGTGAATATCCCAAACGAATGCCCGCCGGGCACCGGACAAACCCTTCCTTTCCAGGATGTCCGTATAGAGACCAAGCTGTACGGCGTAGCGGATTTTGGGCTTTGAGTCGTCCTCCGGACCTTCCTCGCCGGCTCCCGATTTTATGTCGCCTGCGATGTAGCCGGCACCCTCCTTGCGCAGCAGGTCAGGATCGCCAAGCAATCCGTCCGCTTGAATTCGCCCGCCGTAGATGAGGGCGTCGCCCCGCTCCATCGCTTCAAGCGTAAGGCGTTCCTTCTCTTCAGCCGCAAAAGGAGAAACGTCGGTAAAAGGCATCTTAAGACCGGCAATGACCTCGCGCTCGTAGAGGGAGCCACGTTCCCAGAGAAGTTCGACGAAGGCATTGGGCTCGTCTCGCTGAGCCGGGTCCGCAAAGAGGTCCATCGTCACGCGATGCGGACACCCGACCAGATCGTAGAGCATCGCAGCAGTGATAGGGGCCGTCATGTCACATTGCCTCTCGAATCGCGTTCATGGCGCTCGCCCCGCAGCGTTTCGCGCCGAGGCCATGCCGCTTGCCTCATGACCGGCAGCAGGCTCCGCAGTACTGACGGTCAGGTCGGCAAGAAACTCCGATGCCGGGGCGACGCCGGTAATCAGCAGGCAATCGCGGGCGCGGGTGCAGGCGACATAAAGCAGATGGCGCTCCGTGTTGTAGACCTCTTCGAGGTCGGACTCATCGGAGACGGCCTCGATCCGCTCTTCAAGCGGCAGCACACCGTCATCGCACGCCATGACGGCGACGCCGCGGAATTCAAGACCTTTGGCAAGGTGCATGGTGCTGATTGCGACCTTGCCCGCAGCAGAGGCAGCATCTTCACCCAGCTCAACGTAGTCGGCCTTGGCAACGCGCACCGCCTTCCGGGCGCGTTCCATCTGCGGCTCGGCCCTGACAAACACGCCGATTTCGTGCGGCTGATAGCCTTCGCGCAGGCGCTCGCCAATCCAGGCGGCAACCGCTTCCGTCTCCTTCTCTGCGTTAGACACAACCTTGATCACGGGCGGCGGGCCGTTGAAGACGGAGACCGTGCCCCTCCGGCTTTCGACAAGCCCGTCAACATCGGCAACGGACTGCGGCAGCAGCCGGTCGGCCTGCGCCCTGATCTGGTGCGACGTGCGATAGTTGATGCGCAGCGTGTGGGAACGGCCGCGGACATCAACGCCAAGCACCTTCCAGGAAAACGGCGTCTGGAAGATGCGCTGACCCAGATCGCCGGCGAGGAAGAGGCCATCCGGCCGCCCTCCCGCAAGTGCCGCAAGAAAGCGCAACGGCGCGACGCCAAGGTCCTGCGCCTCGTCGGCAACGACGAAGTCAAACGGCCGTTTGCCGCGACCGGACAGGTCCGCGGTCAAGCGCGCAAATACGCCGGGCCAGGTCGTCAGCCCACGCGCTTCGAGTGCCGTCCGCAGTCCGGTGAAAATGTCCCAAAGCTGCTCGCGCTGCCTGCCGCCGATCCTGGTCTTGCGTCCAAGACGCGCGACATCGCGGTATTCTTCCCAGCTTTGCAGGTTCCAGGCGTCAACGACATCGGTCCATTCATTCAGCAGAAAGTTCGTATCGAACCGCGCCGGCTGCTCCTTCTGCGCCGCGTCAGCCAGCATCGCCCGGATCGTGTCATCTGCCGCAATCGACGGCGCGCCGAAGCGCTCGGTGTAAAGACGGCGCGCCAGGTCGAAGATTCCTTCGACGACGATGCGCCCGGCGACGGATGGCTCATTGCCGGCAAGATGGCTGAGCCTGACCCGCAGGGCATTGGCAAGCGCGGTCGAGAACGTCGTCAGCAGCACCCGTGAGTCCGGCGATTGTCGCGCAAGGTGCACGGCGCGGTGCAGCGCGACGATGGTCTTGCCGGTGCCGGCCGACCCTGAAATCCGGGCCGGCCCGCCGAACGAGCGCTCGACCAAAGCGCGCTGGTCCGGATGCAGAAAGACGGCCCATTTTTCCCAAGGGTAGTCGAGCGCGCGCTCCAGTTCCTCGACATTGGTGAGCACGCGGAAGCGCCGCTGCGCATCGGGGTGAGTGAACGGATCGGCCTCGACCGGCAGCACCTTCGGTGGTTCGGGCCTTTCGCCAACCGCAAGCCCCAGGATCGCTTCCTGGGCCTCCTGAGGCAGGTGGGTGATGACATCGAACAGCGTGTCCTCATCGGCTCCCCGCACATCATCGACCCATTCCTCCGGCACGCCGAAGGCCATCAGCTCGAATTTGCGCAGGTTCTCGAACAGCCTTGGCTTGACGAGCGCGGGAGCGGGCGCAGTCACAGGCTCTTCCGCCTGCGGGCGCGGCGCTACAATCTCCTCGACCCGCTCGCGAATCTCGACGAGCTGCATCGCGCCCGTCGTCGGGTGGCGCTCGATCTTGCGCCGTTCGGCCCATTTGTAGGCGTCGTCGTGATGGTCCACATAGGCAAGAAGCAGGCTCGCGGCGGACTTGTGCACGATCAGGCGGATATCGGCGTTGACGCGCACCGACCAGAAATTCGGGTCCCTGGCGCGGTCGATCTTGTGGAACTTCATGCCCGGCGCCGCCGGATTGAGCTGAAGGTCGAACGCCGTCGTCTTCACGGCCTTCTGCTCCTGCGCTGTCAGGCGCGAGAGCGAATCCGTGAAGGTATCGGCGATCCTGAATTCCATCACGCACCGGCTATGGCTGTTTCACGTGCGCTGTGACGCGGTCGACCAGCTCGGCTTTTTGCGACTCATAGCGAGCCAGCAAAGCAGGGGATGGCGCTGCGGCTTTGATGAGCCCTTGCTCAAGAATGAAGTTGACTGCGGGCGGCTTACGATTGGCGAGCCACCGAAGGCATCCCGCATCAAGGGAGCGCACGTGACCGTTTGCCGTTCGAAAGGCGAAGGGAACCGGACGACCCAGTTTCCAGAATAGGCCCACGAAGATTTCCTCAAAGAACTGAAGCCACTCAGTCCGGGCTTCGCCCGTGTCAGTTAGCTCCGCGGGGCGATAAAACCGCGGGTTTCCGCTGCGAGAAATAGGGTGATGGATAAAGCCAGATTCCGGCGGCAATTCCGGGATGACTACAAACAGGAGTTCCAAAGATTCGCTGGGCATCGCTACACCGAAAACACCTTCATCACCTCGTCGCCAAGGTGATTGATGACCTTCACCGCGATGCGGCCGGAGGCCGGCTTTGGGAACGGCCGCGACGTGTCGCTATTCAGGCTCGCCCACGCCTCCTCGTCGATCTCGGCCTTGAGCGTCGTCTTGAGCGCCTTGTAGGGATCGTTCGCCCCGAGGAAATAGGCGTGACGGACGAAAAAGCTTTCTTCGTTGTAGTCGGTATCGATCATCCAGAGCGCGATCGATTCCGGCCCGCCGCTTTCGATCTCTCCGGTCTGCGGCTTGAACACGTCGATGCCGTTGATCCTGACGCGGATCATCCCGTCCTTGAGTGTCTCGATGTCGATGTCAGGCTCGCCGAAGACGACGAACAGATTGCCCGAGGCCGTCGCCTTCAGATCGTCGCCCATGTGCAAGTCGGGATTCATGCGCGCCTTGAGCACGGGCACGCGGCCGAGCTTGTCGAACTCCGCCGAGTGGGCGTCGTAATTGAAGGCGCAGGCGATCAGCACATCGAACCCCGCATCGCCCGCCTCGCGCGCCGCGGCGACAAGGTCCGGGCGCGAGAGCGTGCCGAATTCGGGGCCGATCAGGATGCCGGCGCGCCGTTCCTTGTCACCTTCCATAAACCGGCCTTCGGCGCAGATATATTTGCCGGGCCAGCCGGTGAGCGCGGTAAAGGTGATGCGGTCCTCCTTGTGCGCCTGCTGCACGCCCGCGGCCTTGAGGTTCTCGAGGATCATGGCGGCGAAATCTTCCGGCGTGGCGGCGCCGTTGTGGCGATACCGGCGCCCGGGCTCGGCCACGCCCTCCATCAGCCGATCGTCGGCATCGACCGCGACGGCACGATGCGGCGAGAGGCTCTCGACCGTGAACGGTCCGGCCACGCGCACGCGCGAACTGTCAGTGTAAGGCTTGTCGTAGAGATACTCGAACTCCGCCTTGGCGGCGATCGAGGCGTCGATTTCCTTCTGCCGGGCGATCCGCGCCTGCCACCATTT
>DATGMN010000004.1:0-100132 GCA_035293585.1 Bradyrhizobium sp.
CACCATCGCGCGGGGAAGGCCGGTTGTCACCGCCTGTACCTGTGGTCTACGCGCCTCGCGCAATGTTTCTTGCGCGCAGGCCCCGGGTGCATGCGGCCACCCGGCCTTCCCCGCGCCCTCTTCGTTTTGCGGGCGTGAAGCAAGATGCAAAGCTCGGGCGCAAGGCGCCGCGAGGATGACGAAGCGTGTCCTCATTGTCGTCCCGGCGGAAAGCCACGACGCATAACCACAGGCCAACGTTGTTGCGATGATCGTCCGCCACCGAGCGCCACGGAAAGACCCCGCGGTATGGGTTCCGGCTTGCGCCGGAAGGACGGAGGACGACGCGACTGAGCCGGGGTCACCACAGACAGCCAATAGTCCACCCTCACGCCAGCGCGCAGCGCTCGGCGATGATGTTGCCGATGGCGCGGGCGAACGGCGGCTCGCGGCCCGCGGCGAAGCCGAGCGCGAGCTCGATCCGATCGAGCTCCGGCAGCCGGTTCGTATGCCGTTCGGCACGGCTGAGCTGCTTGCGCGCGCCGAGCCGCAGCGGCAGGGCGGCATAGCCGAGGCCGGCATTGACGGCGCCGGCCAGCGCCGCGAGGCTCTGCGCCTCGCAGGCGATGGTCCAGTCGAGCTTCGCTCCGCGCAGGCTGCGCAACGCCTCGTCGCGATAAGCGCAGCCTTCGGCGAAGGCGACCAGCGGGATCGGGTCGCCGTGCCGCGCGGCCGCGGCATTGCCGAACCAGGCCATCGGTTCGCAGCCGATCGCAGCATCCGCGGTGTGCGACGGCGCGCGCTTGAAGAAGGCGAGATCGAGCCGGCCATGATCGACATCCTCGGCGAGCCGCGCCGAGACGTCGGTGCGCAACGCGAGCTGTGCCTGCGGATAGAGTGCGCGGATCTCGCCCAGCGTTGCGAAAAAATTGCGCTCCAGGAAATCTGCGGGCACGCCGAGCCGGATCCGTTCGCCCGCGGCCGGGTGGCGCATCGACGCGACAGCCTGTTCATTGAGCTCGACGATCTGCCGCGCATGCGCAACCAGCGCCGCGCCGCGCTCGGTCGGGCCGATCACCCGCCCCCGCGCGCGCTCGAGCACGGGATGTCCGACCAGGCCCTCGAGGCGGGCGATCTGCAGGCTGATCGCCGATTGCGACCGGCCGAGCCGCTCGGCCGCGCGGGAGAAGCTCCTGAGATCGACGATGGCGATCAGCGACCTGAGCGTGTCGATATCGAGGGTGGTCGGCATCGGCGAAAATCCCCTGACGGAAGCGGTCGGAATGAGATTTATCAATGAGGTGATTGCAGAAATCAATTTCCCCCCGCGCAGGGCTGCAAGCTATTTCTGCGTCCAGAACAAGCAGCAGCCTTCGGGGAGCATCGAATGAAGCGTCGTCATCTCTTGCAGGGCATGTTGCAGGGCCTGGGCCTGGCCGCCACCACGGCGATGATCGCCGCGCCGGTTGCGGCCGAGCCTGCGAAGGCAAGTTCGCTGGGGCCGCCGTCGCCCTGGCCCGGACCGCAGCTCGCCACCGCCGACGCGCTCGGTCTTTGCCGCGTCGGAGACGGCCCGGCGATCTGCGTGGTGCTGCATGAATGGCTCGGCGATCACGTCAACTGGGAGCCGACGCTGCCCTATTTCGACCTCGCGCGGCACACGCTGTATTTCGTCGATCTGCGCGGCTATGGCTGGTCGCGGAGCCTGACCGGCAGTTGCACGCTGGAGGAAGCATCAAGCGACGTGCTGCGCACGGTCGATCGGCTCGGCCTCTCGCGCTTCCATCTGGTCGGGCATTCGATGTCCGGCCTGATCGCCCAGAAAATCGCGCTCGCCGCGGCGTCGCGAATCCAGAGCGTAACCCTGTTCTCGCCGGTGCCGCCGACCGGCTTTCATGCCGACGAGGCCGCGATGAAGGCGCTCAACGCCGTGATCGACGACAACGACGCGGCTGCGCGCGCGATCAATGCGCGCACATCCAATCGCTATGGCGCCGGCTGGATGCAGCGCAAGCTCAAGATCGCCCGCGATGCCGCCACGATCGAGGCCATGCGCGGCTATCTCAGGATGTTCACCACGCAGGCCATCACCGATGACACGCACGGCCTTGCCGCTCCCATGCATGTCGTGAACGGGGCGCAGGACATCCCGTTCTACCGCGGCGACGCCTCGCACAATGCCTTTGCGGCGGCCTATCCCGCTGCGAGCTACGAGATGATCGACGATGCCGGACATTATTCGATGCTGGAGACGCCGGTGCGCGTTGCCAGCATCATCGAGAAGGAGGTCGCGGCGGCCGGCTGAGGCTCGCGGTCCGTCGAACATCGATGCGCGAAAGGAGCTGAAGCACGATAGCCATTCATACTGATCGCCTCGCAAAACCTGTGGAAAGCCGGCTCGATTGCTGCCGCAATGCGAGCACGGTGATTTGCTTCACTTTGCCGCTTGATGAATCAATCGAACCTGGTCCATAAGCACGTCCCCGCGACGGCAGTTCGGTTGCCTCGATCGGTTCCAGAGGGATTTTGCGTGGCAAACATCAATCAGAAAATTGCGCAGGAGCTTGGCGTTCGTGACCAGCAGGTCGAAGCTGCTGTCACGCTGCTCGACGGCGGCGCGACGGTGCCGTTCATCGCGCGCTATCGCAAGGAGCTGACCGGCGCGCTCGACGATGCGCAATTGCGCACACTGGAAGAGCGGCTGACCTATCTGCGCGAGCTCGAGGAGCGCCGCAAGGCGATCCTCGACTCGATCCGCGAGCAGGGCAAGCTCGATGCCGCCCTGGAGGCCACGATCCTCGCCGCCGACAGCAAGGCGCGGCTGGAGGATATCTATCTGCCCTACAAGCCGAAGCGCCGCACCAAGGCGGAGATCGCCAAGGAGGCCGGGCTCGAGCCGCTTTCGGAGCTGCTGCTGAAAGAGCCGCAGAACGATCCGAAGAAAGTGGCAAAGGATTACGTCGATGCCGAGAAGGGCGTGGCCGACGTCGCCGCCGCACTCGACGGCGCACGCGCGATCCTGGTCGAGCGCTTCGATGAGGACGCCGACCTGATCGGCGAATTGCGCGAGGAAATGTGGACCAGGGGGCGCATGGTCTCCTCGGTGCGCAAGGGCAAGAAGACCGAAGGCGAGAAGTTCAAGGACTATTTCGACTGGAGCGAGCCGCTGCAAAAGATGCCCTCGCACCGCATCCTCGCGATGTTCCGCGGCGAGAAGGAAGAGGTGCTCGATCTGCAGATCGATCCGGAGCCGCAGGCCGCCACCGAGGTCAAGCCGTCGGCGTCGGCCCCGCCCGGCACCTACGAATTGAAGATCATGAAGCGCTTTGCGATCTCCGATCAGGGCCGGCCGGGCGACAAATGGCTGATGGAGACGGTGCGCTGGGCCTGGCGCACCAAGATCCAGCTGCATCTCAACATCGACCTGCGGATGCGGCTGTGGACGGCGGCCGAGACCGAGGGCGTGCGGGTGTTCGCCTCCAACCTGCGCGACCTGTTGCTGGCGGCGCCGGCCGGTGCGCGCGTGACCATGGGGCTCGATCCCGGCTATCGCACCGGCGTCAAGGTTGCGGTCGTCGACTCCACCGGCAAGGTGCTGGCGACCACCGCGGTCTATCCGCACGAGCCGCAGCGGCAGTGGAACGAGGCGCTCGCGACGCTGGGCAAGCTTGCGGTCGCCCATCGCGTCGACCTGATCGCGATCGGCAACGGCACGGCCTCGCGCGAGACCGACAAGCTCGCGACCGAGCTGGTGAAGCTGCTGCCGGACCTCAAGATGACCAAGATCGTGGTGTCGGAGGCCGGCGCGTCGGTCTATTCGGCCTCGGCTTATGCATCCGCGGAGCTTCCCGAGCTCGACGTCACCATGCGCGGCGCAGTGTCGATCGCGCGGCGGCTACAGGATCCGTTGGCCGAGCTGGTCAAGATCGATCCGAAGGCGATCGGCGTCGGCCAGTACCAGCACGATCTCGGCGAGGCGAAGCTCGCGAAGTCGCTGGACGCGGTGGTGGAAGACTGCGTGAACGCGGTCGGCGTCGATCTCAACACCGCGTCCGTGCCGCTGTTGTCCCGGGTCTCCGGCATCGGCCCGTCGCTGGCGCAGAGCATTGTGCAGCACCGCGACGAGAAGGGGCCGTTCACCTCGCGCAAGGCGCTGAAGGAGGTGCCGCGGCTGGGGCCGAAGGCGTTCGAGCAGTGCGCCGGCTTCCTGCGCATCAATGGCGGCGAAGACCCGCTCGATGCCTCGGGCGTGCATCCGGAAGCCTATCCGGTGGTGCGGCGGATTCTCGCCGCGACCAAAAGCGACATCAAGGCGCTGGTCGGCAACAGCGAGATCGTGCGCCAGCTCAAGCCGCAATCCTTTGTCGACGACACGTTCGGCCTGCCGACCGTCACCGACATCCTGCGCGAGCTGGAGAAGCCCGGGCGCGATCCGCGACCGGCGTTCAAGGCGGCGGTGTTCAAGGAAGGCGTCGAGGAGATCAAGGACCTCAAGCGCGGCATGATCCTGGAGGGTACGGTGACCAACGTCGCGGCGTTCGGCGCCTTCGTCGACATCGGCGTGCACCAGGACGGCCTCGTGCACGTCTCGGCGATGTCGAGGACTTTCGTCAAGGACCCGCGCGAGGTGGTGAAGCCGGGTGACATCGTCAAGGTGAAGGTGCTGGACGTCGAGGTCGCGCGCAAGCGCATTTCGCTGACGTTGCGGCTCGACGACGAGGTCGGGCCCAAGGCGGATGCCAAGGGGGCCGGCGGCGGGGCGCGCGCGCCGGCGAAGACATCGCCCGGCCGCAACAGCGAGCCGCAGGCCGGCGGCGGTGCGCTGGCCGAAGCGCTGCGCCGCGCGGCCGAGAAGAGCGGCCGCGGCAAGGGCGCATAAGGCGGACGGCGGCATCCTTCTTGCTTCGGTCGCGGAGCAAGGAGAGGCGCAATGTCCGAACAGGCCGACATCATCGTGAGAAACGCCCGCCTGCTCGGGCGCGATGGTGTCGCCGACATCGCGATCGCGGACGGCGTCATTCTTGACGTCGGCGCGCGGATCGATGTCGCTGCCTGCGAGGTGGTCGACGCCGGCGGCAAGCTCGTCACCGCGAGCTATGTCAATCCGCACCTGCATCTGTGCAAGGTGTGGACGCTGCCGATGATGTCGGATGCCGCGATCGAGGCCTACCACGCCGCCGGCATGGGCGAGGCGGCGAAGGCGATCGATCTCGCGGCGGTCGTGAAGGCCAAGTACGATTCCGCCTGGATCATCCCGAATGCCCGGCGCGCGGTGGCGCTCGCGGCGCTGCACGGCAATCTCCACATCCGTGCCTTCGCCGATGTCGACAGCAAGGCCCGGCTGGAAGGGATCAAGGCGCTGCTTGCGGTGCGCGACGAGTTTCACGGCATCGTCGACATCCAGGTGGTGGCATTCGCGCAGGACGGCCTGGTCCGGGAGCCGGGCGCTGCGGCCCTGATGCGCGAGGCGATGGCGCTGGGCGCCGACGTGGTCGGCGGCATTCCCTGGATCGAGGCGACCGAGCAGGATGCGCAAGAGCATATCGAGCTTTGCTTCGACCTCGCCGCCGATTTCGACGCCGACATTTCCATGCTGCTCGACGACGTCGGGGATGGTGCGATGCGCACGCTGGAGATGATGGCGCGCACGGCGCTGGCGCGCAGCTACGGGGGGCGTGCGCTCGCCCATCATTGCCGGGCGATGGCGCTCTATCCGGACGACTATTTCGGCGAGTTGACCGCCTTGCTGCGGCGGGCGCACGTCTCGGTCGTCAGCGATCCCCACACCGGCCCGTTGCATGCGCGGGTGAAGGACCTGCTCGCGGCCGGGGTGAATGTCTGCTTCGGGCAGGACGATATTTCAGATGCGTATTATCCGTTCGGCCGCAACAACATGCTGGAGGTGGCGTTCCTCGCCTCGCATCTGCTCTGGATGACGCGGCGGGGCGAGCTCGGCACGCTCTACGAGATGATCACGACGGGTGCGGCGCGCGCGATGAACCTCGAGGGTTACGGCCTCGCAGCGGGCTGCCGGGCCAATCTGGTGGTCCTCAACCAGGCCGACCTCACCGATGCGTTGCGCTTTCACGAGCCGCCGCGGATCGTCGTCAGCCATGGGCGCGTGGTCGATCTCGGGCGCATGCGGGACCTGGCGCAGGTCGCGGGTGGATGAAAGTCGCGGGTGGATAAAAAATGCGCCGACAGATCGGGTTTCTGCCGACAATTTGAGCATCCGGGCCACGGGGCGCCGCGCTAGCTAAAGCGGGCGGCGGATCGCAGCCGCGGCGGAGGAACGTGGAGATGCTTCAAGCGGCGCGGGTGTCGGCAGCGAGCCTGCCGGTGATCGATATCGGCGGCCTGGCCTCGCCGGATCTTGCCGATCGCAAGGCAGTCGCAGCGAAATTGCGCGCGGCCTGCCTGCATAACGGCTTCTTCTACATCTCCAATCACGGCGTCGACGAGGCACTGGTCGCCGACGTCTTTGCCGAGGCGGCGTCCTTCTTCGCGCGTCCCGCAGACTTCAAATCGGAGCTCGACAAGTCCCGGTCCAGGGCCAACCGCGGCTATGAGCCGCTGCAGGGCCAGACACTGGAGCCCGGTGCGCCGCCGGATCTGAAGGAGGGCTACTATATCGGCCCCGAGCATGCGCCTGACGACGCGCGCGTGCTCGCGGGCCTGTTCAATCACGGCCCGAACCAGTGGCCGGCGTCGCAGCCGCGTTTCAGGACCGTCATGCAGGCCTATCTCGACGTCATGATGGCGCTTGCGGCGCGCATGATGGGCGGCATCGCGCTGTCGCTTGACTTGCCCGAGGACTATTTCGCCGGCTACTGCCGGGATGCCATGGGAACCGTGCGGCTGCTGCATTACCCGCCACAGCCCCCGCATGGCGATCCCGCGCAGATGGGCGCCGGCGCGCATACCGATTTCGGCGGCCTCACGCTGTTGCGCCAGGGCGAGATCGGCGGCCTGCAGGTCTGGGACCAGGCGAGCTGCGGCTGGATACATGCCGATCCGCTGCCCGGCACCTATGTGGTCAACCTCGGCGACATGATCGCGCGCTGGACCAACGAGCGCTACCGCTCGACGCTGCATCGTGTCGTCAACACGTCCGGCAAGGAGCGCTATTCGGTGCCGTTTTTTTACACCGGCAACTATGCCCACAAGGTCGAGTGCATTCCGACCTGCCTCGCTCCCGGCGAGGCAGCGAAATATCCGCCTGTCACGGTCGAGGAGCACATGCGGGCGATGTACAAGCGGACGTACAAATAAGCGCGGCGCACGGCTCCTCGTTTAGCATTCATCCGCGCGCGGCGGCCATCTCCTGGGCGCCGCCGAGCAGCTTCACGTTCAGCCGGCCGCCGGTGAACAGCATGTCGTCAAGCGCCTCGTCGATGTCGCCAGACGTGACCGAATGGCCGTCGTCACGGGCAATGCTCGACTGCGCGATGCGGCGCATTAGCTCCTTGATGAAGGCGGCGCTGACGCCTTCGGTCCGCCGCACGGCCTCGGTGACGACAGCTTCGTCCAGCGGCAGGCCCCTGCCATAGAGCCGCACCAGCTTGCTGCGGCCGGTCGCATCGGGCAGCGGCACCTCGATGGCCTGGTCGATGCGGCCGGGGCGGCCAGCCAGAGCACCTTCCAGTTCCTCGGGGCGGTTGGTGGTGAGCACGAATAGAATATCGGCATCCTCCTTCAGACCGTCCATCTCGTTGAGCAGCTTGTTGAGCAGCGATTCCTCGCAGGAGCTTGCCATCTGGTCACGGGCGCGGGCGATGAGGTCGACATCTTCGATCACCACCATGGACGGCTGCAGCAGCCGCGCGAGACTGATGTAGGCCTCCAGCAGTCCCATCTGCTCAGCGGTGATGATCAGCGTGGTGTGGTCCGGCAGATTGGTGGCGAGATAGCGGATGGTGTGGGTCTTGCCGGTTCCAGGCGGCCCATAAAGAAGAATGCCTTTCCGCGTCGATTGCCCAAACGACCGCAGGGCATCGCGCCTGGCGATAAAGCCCAGCACATTGCGGTCGAGCAGTTTCAAGGTGGCTTCGGGCAGAATCACCTCCTCGCGCGCAACCGGCGGCAATCTGTGAACCATGATGCCTCGCGCGCGCCCCCGATAGTTTACTCCGCCGTCAAACGACAGGATCTTGCCGCGATAGGAACGGGCTGCGTGAACGGCTGCTTCCAGCTCGGAAAAACAGCGCTGAACGAAAGCCTGGCCTCGCGCCCCCGCAGGAACGAGGATCTCGACGCGCACCGAGGTTCCGCGGTCATGGTCGCGATCAAGGCTCAGCAAAACGGCATAGCGGAGCTCGTCGGTACGGCACAGCCACAGTCCATTCTCGATGCACTGCACTGGCGTTCCATCGCCGACGTCCACCTCCTGGTACTGCGGCGGGGCGATGATCAGAGGAAATCGGCCGCCTTTCATGCAGCGCGCGATCGTCAGCGTCTCGTGGCGATACTCCTCATGGAGGCCGAAAAATCCGCTCGGAGACGCGAACAGCTTGTCGATCGCGACCTGAACATCCGCGCGCATATGGCCTGGAAACATCCGCGTTGTCGTGGTCAGCTCGTGGCGCGGGACGCCAGCCAGATGCCGATCAAGTGCATCGTTGGCGTATTTCAGTCCGCGCGGCGATTGCTCCGCCGCGCCCAGGACGGACGTTATGCAGTCATCGCAGAGAAACACCGTCTTTGCCGCAAGCGAGGCCTCCGTGCTTGGGGCAAGCGCGCCGCACAGGTCACAGGTGCCATTCGCGCGCGCCGCAGTGGCCGTTGTGATCAGCACCTCGTGCCCGCTCAGTCGCATTCGCTCTTGGGCCGCTGCCAAAAGAGCGTGGGCGACCGCCGGAGGATACGGGCCGAAAACGACCTTGCCCTGGATTTCGCTCAAGACTGTAAGCGCGATGGCGTCCTTTTCAGGATGACCGAACACCGTCCGCAGCAGCTCCAAGACGAAGTCGCTCGGTGTGTTGTCATCGTCGTGAAGCACGAGCTGAATGGGCTCGGCGGTGCAAGCTTGATCCATAACTCCCCCTGACACAACCCAGGAATGAAAAGAACAAAGATAGAACATCACGAACGACGATGCGCGTCAAGCCGTGTCAATCGTGAAATTTTCGCGACATGCGTCTCCGTCGTATGCGCTCGTCGCGACAGCGGCTTTGGGCGCGATCCGTGCCAGTTCAACCCGCGCGTGCTCCGCGTCCCGCTCGCCATAGCCCTGCTTCACTGGCGCATGAAATCGTGCGCCGACGTGCTAGACATTGCCACCGGTCTGATCAGGAGACATTCGCCCCATGAACGACAGCCGCGACATCTGGCAATTTGTCGACGCCAAGCAGGAGCCATTGATTGCACTCTCCGACCGGGTCTGGGCGACGCCGGAGCTGTGCTATTCCGAGACGCGGTCTGCCGCCGAACATGCCGCCGAGCTGGAGCGGCAAGGGTTCCGCATCACGCGCAACGTCGCGGGTATTCCGACCGCGATGATCGGCGAGGCTGGCGAGGATGGGCCTGTCATCGCGATCCTCGGCGAATATGATGCGCTGCCGGGCTTGTCGCAGGAAGCGGGCGTCGCCGAGCCGCGCCCCCTCGAGAATGGCGGTAACGGCCACGGTTGCGGCCACAATCTGCTCGGAGCCGGCGCGATGCTCGCAGCCGTTGCCGTGAAGGATTGGCTCGCGAAGAATGGCATCAAGGGGCGGGTGCGCTATTATGGCTGTCCGGCGGAGGAGGGTGGCGCCGCAAAGACCTTCATGGTGCGCTCCGGCGCGTTCGACGATGTCGATGCCGCGATCTCCTGGCATCCGGCGAGCTTTTGCGAGGTGATGCCGGCGGTGTCGCTCGCCAACACCCGCATCGACTTCACCTTCCATGGCCGCGCCTCGCATGCGGCGGCCTCGCCCCATCTCGGCCGCAGCGCGCTCGATGCGGTGGAGCTGATGAATGTCGGCGTCAATTACATGCGCGAGCACATGCCGAGCGATGCGCGCATCCACTATGCGTTGCTGGAGACCGGCGGCATTGCGCCCAATGTCGTGCAGGCAAAGGCGAAAGTGCGCTATTCGGTGCGGGCCCGCGATCTCGCCGGCATGCAGGAGCTGGTGGAGCGGGTGAAGAAGGTGGCGCAGGGCGCCGCGCTGATGACGGAGACCCGGGTCGAGCCTCAGATCATCAGCGCGGTGTCGAACCTGCTCGCCAACGAGCCGCTGGAGCGGGCCATGCACGATGCGCTGCAGCAGCTCGGGCCGCCGCCCTTCGATGTGGCCGACCGCCAGTTCGCCAAGCAGATCCAGGACACGCTGACGGACAACGACATCGACAGCGTCTATCGCTCGGTCGGCCAGCCGCGCAGCGATGCGCCGCTGTGCGACAGGATCATCCCGCTGGACGCGCCGCGCAACCTGATGCGCGGCTCGACCGATGTCGGCGACGTCAGCTGGGCGGTGCCGACGGTGCAGGCCCATGGCGCGATGATGGCAATCGGGACGCCCCTGCATACATGGCAAGTGGTGGCACAAGGCAAGATGCCGGCCGCGCACAAGGGCATGGTACACGTCGCCAAGGTGATGGCGGCAACCGCCTGCAAGCTCATGACCGACGCGGCGTTGCGCGAGGCCGCCAAAGCCGATCACGCGGCCCGCACCGCGCGCCATCCGTATCACTGTCCGATCCCGGCCGACGTATCTCCGCCGCTGGACATGGCGCGGGTGTGAAGGTCCTGTGCTCGACCCGTACTCCTGAGGAGGCGCGTACGCGGGTCTCGAAGCATGAACGGTCCCGCTGTTGCAGTCGGGCCGTCGCCTTCGAGGCCGCCGCTTCGCGACGGCGCCTCAGGGTGATGGTGGCGAAAGGGCGCGCTTGGACAGAAACCGCGCAATCGCCGCTCCGAGACGGTCGCTCTCCAGCGGCAGCTGCAGCGATGCCTTCGCCGCAGCCACCACATCGTCCGGCGCCTTGCCTTCGCGCATGTCGCAGCAGAGATGCGCGAAGCCGACCGAAAATTCCGGATGCGGCTGCACCGAGAGCGCGGCGCCGTTGCCATAGAGCAGCCCGGCATGCGGCGTGAAATCGGAGGACATGAAGGTGCTGGCACCGCGCGGCGGCTCGAGGACCTGGTCCTGGTGCGAGCAGGCGAGCGCAATGTGCTCGCCGTCGATCACGCCGTTGCCGGGCGCGATGTCGTAGACATGCCGGCCGATGCCCCAGCCCTTGTCTGATTTCCGAACGATACCGCCGAGCGCCTGCGCCATCAATTGGTGGCCGAAGCAGATGCCGGCCATCGGAGTTCTGCCTGCATAAGCGGCGCGCACAAAATCCTCCAGCGGCGCAATCCACTCGAACTTGTCATATACGCCGGCCGGCGAGCCCGTGATCAGGATCGCCTCCAGCCCCGCGGGATCGGGAAGCGGCTCGTCCGCGACGACGCTGACGACGTCGAAGGTGATGGTGCTATCTGCGGCGCCGATCATGCGCTGGAACATCTGCGGAAACGATCCGTGCCGGTCGCGCTGTTGCGGGGAGATGATCCCGGTCTCGATGATCGTGACGCGCGGCATGACGGGTCCTGGAGATGGAACGGTAATGGAAGCTTGTCGGAGACTGAGGCCAAACTGCGGGTCGCTGCAAGGCGATTGGAGGCGCATCCCTCATGCCCGGCGGACATTGCTAGCGGCACGCCGGGTTCGCGGCGTTTGGGATTTCGAGAAAGGTGATGGTGCGAGGCGCGAAGGCGATCACTCCCGCTGCCGTCGCAATGCCCGCGATCGCGGGCAGCGTGTCGCTCTCGCGCAGGGAAAGCCCGGCACCGTTGAGCTGCACCGTGCCGCTCTGCAGGCGCGGGGCCGCGAGCGTGTAGCGCATCGCGGCGAGCGGCAGCGTGAAGGCCTGCCGCCGGCCGGAGGGGTTGATTGCCAGGATGGTCACGCCGCCCGACCGTCGGGAAGCGCAATGGGCGTAGACGCGCAGTCCGGCCTGCGCGGCCATTCCGGCATCGAGGACGACTGCGCCCATCAGGCGATGCCACAGCAGCGCCGCCCAGTAGTTCGGCCGTGGCGCGAAGGTTTGCTCGTCGAGCAAGCCATAGTCGCTGCCGGACAGCGTGTTGTGCATGACGACCGCCACGCCCGCTCTCGCCAGCCGTCCGAGCTGGTCGAGATAGCGGAAGCTGTCGAGAAAGGTCGCGTCCCAGGGATTGCCGCCGCAGGCGGCATCCGCAGTTTCGGTCAGCCAGATCGGCCTGCCGGGCGCATATCGATCGCGCAGCGCCTTGTAGACGGCGAGCGCCGGCTCGCCGCGCAGGAACCAGGCCTCCCGAAGTGCCTGCATGGGCCGGCCGCGTCCGCCGCAGCGGGCCGAGAGCGTGCCGTAGTGGTGATAGGAGATCACGTCGAGGTCGCTGCCGGAGGCCGCGAGCAGATCGCGCGGCCCGAGCCCGGCCGCCGAAGTTGCGTTGTCGCCAATGCTTCCCGGCCCGGCAATGAGGGTTGCCGGCGAAGCCGTTCTCATGAAAGCGCGAAACGTCCGGAAGTCGCGCCCGTAGGCCGCCGCGTCATATCCCGACGGTGCAGCGTTCTGCGGCGCAAGGTCCGGCTCGTTCATGAACTCCGCGGCCGCGATGTGCCCGCCGAGCGCGTGCGTAAAGCCAAGGAGGCGTTCCGCCTGCTCCGGCCTCCACGCACCACCGGTATCGCGGCTGCCGGGGCTGACAGCGAAAGACGTGACGATCTGGGACTCGACGCTGGCCGCCGCAAAGTCGAGCACGCCGCGCCACTGCGCGTGCGTCAGCACGCTGGTGTAGCCGGGAGGCGGCGGGCGGCCGCTCTCATCCCGATCGGCAAAATAGGTCGCATTGGCCCAGCTGCCGCTGACTCGTATGTAGGCAGGTCCCAGCGCCGCGGTCAGCTTGCGCAGCCGCGCATTGGTCAGATCGATCGGAGATCGCTCGGCATAGAGCTCACGGTCCGGCCGGACGCCATAGGGCTTCCAGAAGCGGCCGCCGGTGACCGTCACCATTTCGATGTTGTAGGATTGAAAGCGCGCGTCGACCTCGCCAAGGCGCGGCATGCTGCGGGGCATGATCGCTTGCTGGCCGGACGCGCCGGAACAGGCCAGCAGGATCGCCAACGTCACAATCGTCGCGCGCGGCGATGCCATCGAGACCGACCCGGGATGTCGCTTGGAAGCCCCTTATCGGCGCTTGTCCGGTCACGATCAAGGCGCCGCAGCGTGCGCGGCTCACCGCTCCGACTTCGGCAGCGACCAGGGCGCAAATATCCTCTGCACCAAGGCGACCAGCCGGAACAGGATCAGGCTGATCGCGACCAGCACGACCAGCCCGGCGAAGGCCTGCGGGATCTTGAAGAACGACGTCGAGAACGCGATGAAGAAGCCGAGCCCCTTCTCCGCCGCGACGAATTCGGCGACCACGGCGCCGACGACGGCGAGCGTGGTGGAAATCTTCAGCGCCGAGAACAGGTAGGGGAGCGCGAAGGGCAGCCGCACATGCAGGATCTCGCGGGTCCGGCCGGCGCGCAGCGAGCGCGACAGCTCGACCAGCTCGTCGGGCGTGGCGAGCAGGCCCGTCACTGTCGAGACCACGATCGGAAAGAATGCGATCAGGAAGGTGATGACGACGCGCGGCAGGTCGGAGGCGCCGAGCGTCACCACGATGATCGGCGCGACCGCCACGATCGGCGTCGATTGCACCACCACCAGCATGGGATAGAGCGTGCGCGACAACAGGCGCGAGGAGGCGAGCCCGACGGCGAGCGGTATCGAAACGAAAATCGCCAGTGCATAGCCCATCAGCGCGACGCGCAGCGTTGCCCAGATGTGGCCGAGCCAGACCGGGAGCGGCGTCGCAAGCATGGCCTGCAGGATCGCGCTCGGTGCCGGCAGCAGGAAGGAGGGGATCGCAAACAGCCGCGCCGCGCCTTCCCAGACCAGGATCAGCGCGATGAACGCAAGCGGCGGCGCGAACCGGTCGAGCAGAATGACGAGCCGGCCCCTGAAGAGCTTCACGAGCGCAACCGCTGCATCGGCATGATCGGCCTCATGCCGCGACGGGGCGGCTGAACAGCCGGCCTCGGATGTGGTTGGCGAGCTCATGGAAAGCGGGCTCCTCCAGCGTCTTCATGGAGCGCGGCCGGGGCAACGGCACATGCAGGATCTCGCGGACGCGGCCGGGGCGCGGCGTCATGACGATGACGCGGTCGGCGAGCAGCAGCGCTTCGGGAATCGAATGGGTGATGAACAGCACGGTCTTGGGACGCTCGGTCCAGATCCGCAGCAGCTCGAAGCTCATCTCGTCACGGGTCAGCGCGTCCAGCGCGGAGAACGGCTCGTCCATCAGCAGAATGTCGGGATCGAGCAGCAGCGCTCGCGCGATCGCCACGCGCTGCTGCATGCCGCCCGACAATTCCTCCGGCCGTCTTGCCGCGAAGTCGGACAGGCCGACCAGCGCCAACAGCTCGCGGGCGCGGCTGCGCTCGACATCGCCGACAAAGCCGTATTTGTGGCGCATCGGGAAGGTGACGTTGCCGAGCACGTCGAACCAGGGCAGCAATGTCGGCTTCTGGAACACGATGCCGATCTCGTCGCGCGGCTCGGTGACCTCGTGTCCGAAGATCTCGACCTTGCCCGATGTGACGCGGATCAGCCCGGCGATCAGCCGCAGCAGCGTGGACTTGCCGCAGCCGGAGGGACCGAGCACGGCGACGAATTCATGCCGGCCGATCTCGAAGGAGAGATCGTCGAGCGCGATGATCGGCCGGCCGTCGCCGCCGGCAAAGCTCTGGCCGACGTCGGTGAATTTGATCACGGGTTGAGTGGGGGGCATTGGGCTTACTTAAACAGCGAGTGCACGAGTGCATTGATGGCGCTACCGCGCCCTCGGTCTCGCCTCGCCCCGCTTGCGGGGAGAGGCCGGATTGCATCGCCAGATGCAATCCGGGTGAGGGGCTCTCTCGGCGCACCGAACTCGTGGAGAGGGCCCCTCACCCTGACCCTCTCCCCGCGAAGGGCGGGGAGAGGGGACGGCTTCGGTCATCGCAGTGAACGATATCGCTACTTCAGCAAATCCCGATTGACCGCCGTCTCCGGATTGAGCTTGTCCAGCGGCAGGTTCTGCGCTTCCGCGACCCACTTCCAGGTCGTCGCCAACAGCTTCGGCTCGAACGCGCCGGCGCCGTCCTTCTTGGAGAGATCATTGACCATCAGCGGGATCGAAGCCATCCACTGCTCGGCGGCGGTGTCGGCATCGACCTCCGGCACCATGGCCTTCAGCGCCGTCGCAGCGGACATCGGATCGGCAATCGCCATCTCGGTCGCCTGCTGGTAGGCCTTCAGGAATTTGCGCACGGTCTCCGGCCGCTCGGCGATCATCTTGTCGGAGACAAAGACGGAGAGGCCGTAGCCGTCAAAGCCGTAAGCCGACCACGGCAGCTCCTTGAACGATTTGCCGGCCTCCTTCAGCGGGCCCGCAAAGGCCGGCGCCACCGTCACCCAGTTGATGGTGGCGTCGACCTTGCCGGAGGCGAGCATCGGCGCCAGTGCGCCGGGATCGACCTTCAACAGCTTGATCTTGTCCGGATCGACGCCGTTTGCCTTCAACACCAGAGGCCAGGACACGTTGGACGAGGAGAAGGTCGCGGTTGCGACCGTCTTGCCTTCGAGATCCTTCAGGCTCGCAATGCCTGAGTCCGTGGTGGTGAAGATGGCATCGGGCTGCAATGTGTAGATCGACATCACCGCCTTGACCGGCACATTGTCGGTGGCCTTTGCCTGCAACAGCGCGGCAAGTCCGCCGGTGCCCATGTCGGCCGCGCCGGTCGCGAGCTTGGTCACGACGTCGCTGGAGCCGCGGCCGGACTGGATGGTGACCTTGATGCCCTCGGCTTCGAACAGGCCTTTCTCGACGCCGAGATAGACTGCGGCCTTGTCGCCGGCGGGCAGCCAGTCGAGCATGAAGGTCACCGCCTCGGCGGCGTGCGCCGCATGCGCAAGCGTCAGTGCCAGCAAAGCGGCGGCGGAAAATGGCAGCAAGCGTTTCATGAGATGGCTCCCGAAGGTAAGGGCTTCAAGGTTTTCGAAAAATCATTTGCGGCTGCGGACGCGCTGGCGCGATCCGGTCGCACCGTCGACATGTTCGAGCTCGCGCTGGTCCGGCTTGCGCGTTGCAAAGGCCGGGCCATCCTCGCTTCCGACGAGGAACGGCGTCAGCACATCGGCAAGCAGCCGCGGCGCCGC
Organism: Bradyrhizobium sp.; assembly: GCA_035293585.1. Taxonomy (GTDB): domain Bacteria; phylum Pseudomonadota; class Alphaproteobacteria; order Rhizobiales; family Xanthobacteraceae; genus Bradyrhizobium. The sequence goes on from DATGMN010000004.1 coordinate 16,237, forward strand.
GAGATGCGGCGCATGCCCGGTCGGCAGCGTCACGACATCGGCGCCGGGAACCAGCGCCTGCATCCGGCGCTGCAGCGGCGGGATCACGGCACGGTCGGCTTCGGCTTCGACATAGAGCCGCGGGATGCGGCCGAAGCGCTTCGACGTCAGCCTGGCGCGGACGGCGCGGCCGCGGTCCGGTTGCGGCGTCAGCTTCTGTGCCGCGAGCGCAGCTTCCGCCGTCGGGCAGTCGTGAAAGAAATACGCGAGCGCGACCTGGATCGGCACGCGGCTGGTCAGCCGGTCGTGCGACCAGATCAGATGCGGTCCGACGCCGGCGGCGTCCGGGTGATCGCGCTTGGCGTCCGCGACCAGGTCGGCGAAGGCCATGCCGCTCGGCAGCATCATGCCGGCGACATAGGCGATGCGGCTGATCTGCTCCGGAAAGCGTTCGGCCACCGCGGAGGCGACGACGCCGCCGCCCGAATGCGCAACCAGACTGGCGCGGCGGCCGAGCCGTTTCAGCACACCGCCGATATGGGCGACATACAGCTCGAGCGAGACGTCGGCGGGCTTGATGCCGTCCTTGCCGTTGCCGGGAAGATCGACGGCGACCGGCACGATGCCGGCGGTCCGCGCGAGCAAGGGAATGAGGCGGTCCCACACCCAGGCCCCCTGCCAGGCACCGTGGATCAGGATGGCGGGATCTCCTGTGACGCGGCTCATGCTGCGTTTACACGGGACTTGAAAAGCGCAGACGGCATTGTCGCGCGGCCTCCTCTAGGGTCGGTGCGGACGCTAGCGATGGGACGGCGAGCGAGAAAGCAGAGAATTTCGCACAAGGCGATGCCGAATCGGCAGCGCCAGGCGTAAATCCGATATTTTTCAGTATCTTATGCTGGAACCAGGGCCTCGGCGGCTTCACGTTCGCGCAGCTCCTCGGCCAGGATATGGAGTGCGAGATCGAGTGTCGCCGGCAGCGCGCGGCCGGCGCGGACATAGACGCCGAGATCGCTCCAGATCGGTCCCCCCGCATCCAGCGGGATATGCACCAGCCGCTTTTCGGCGATGTGCTTGTCGAGCCCGACCCTGGTCTGGAACGCGATGCCGATGCCGCGCTCGGCGAGCTCGCGCATCAATTCGATCGAGGACGAGCGGATGATCGGCCGCACATTGCGCGCGAGCCGCGCCAATGCCGGCGCCAGCAACTGCCCGATCGAGAGCTCGCCCATCGGCATGATGACGGGATAGTCGAAGCACATCGACAGCGAGACTTTTGTCCGCGAGGCCAGCGGATGGTCGGGCGCCATGATGGCGCCAAGCCGAAATCGTCCGACCGCGACCTGGCGCAGCTCGGCCTGCCGCGGCAGCGCGAAGGCGATGCCGAGATCGACGTCGCCGTCGAGCACCGCTTTCGGGATCGCCAGCGATCCCATCGGCTCGGCCGCGACGGTGACGCGCGGCGTGCGCTCGCGCAGGCGCCGGATCACGTCGGCGAGCAGCGCGCCACAGACGCCTTCGACCGCGGCAATCGCGACATGACCGATGCGTGCGCCCTTCAAACCCTCGATGTCGGAGCGGGCGCGATCGAGGTCCTGCAGCACCACCAGCACATGGCGCGCGATCGCTTCGCCGGCCGAGGTCAGCTTGATGCCGTCGGGAAAACGGTCGAACAGCGGCGCGCCGATTTCGGCTTCGAGCTTCAGGATCTGCCGGTTGACCGCCGATGAGGCGACATTGAGCCGCCGCGCGGCCTCGCGGATCGAGCCGGCGCGGCGAACGGCATCGAAATAGAGCAGGGCGGCGGCATGGATACGCAAGTCTCAGTCACCTCGGCGCGTCGTCACGCCAGCACGGTGCCACAGGACGCAATGCAGATCGAGCCCGCTCATCCGTTGGCGCCGAGCTCGGCGCGGTCGAGCTCCTCCTCCAGCTGATGGAACGCGTCATCGCCGATCGTCTCGGATCGCCGCAGGTCCAGGATCGCGTTGCGCGCAGCCGCGATCGCGCGGCGCCGGAGGTGATCGGCGGGCAGCTCGCTCGTGGTAATGGCGCCATCGGGGTTGCCTTCGGCCTGCAGCAGGACGCCGCGATATTCCAGCCGCAGCAGCTCGGCCTCCTCGGAAGGATCGCCGTCGATCTCCTCGAGGGCGGCGCGATAGGCGGCGCCGCGGGCGCGGGCGACTTCGCCGGCCACGACGTCGTCGTCCTTGAGCTTGAGCAGCAGGATCAGCGGCCGCAGCGTGATGCCCTGGATCACCAGCGATCCCAGCACCACGGCAAAGGCGGTGAGCAGGATCAGGTCGCGATAGGGAAAGCTTTCCGGCAGCGCGAAGGCGGCCGCGAGCGTAACGATGCCGCGCATGCCGCACCAGGAGACGATGATGCCGCTCTTTGCCGACGGCAGCTTGATGGTCGCGCTCGCGCGCACCGGTCGCAGGGCGACAAGCGTTCGCAGGCTGATCTGATAGATCGCGATCCAGCCGATGCGGGCGAGAATGACGGCGGCCAGGATGAGGCCCGCGATCTCGCTATATTGCCAGCGGACGGCGTCGTCGAGCCGGTCCCAGATCGGGCCGAGCTGCAGGCCGATCAGGATGAAGGCCAGCACGTTGAGGATGAACACCGCCGTCTCCCACACCGCATAGGTCGGCACGCGCAAGCGGGCCGAGGTCCGCGCCGGCGCCCATTGGGCCAACGCGATGGCGTAGACGACGATGGTCAGAATGCCGGAAAAGCCGAGCCGCTCGGCCACGATCCAGACCGTGAAAGTGCCGACGAATTGCAGGATGATCGCGCTCGGCGCGTCCTCGAAGCGCGGGGCGACGAGGATCCATATCCGGACCATGACAAAGCCCGCGACGACGCTGCCGACCAGCACGAGCGCAATCGAGGAGGAGAATTCGCTCCAGCTCAGATGCCGCGCCGCCTCGGCGCCGACGGCGATCCGGTAGATCAGCAGCGCGCTCGCATCATTGAGCAGGCTCTCGCCTTCGAGCACCTTCATGATCCGGTGGGGCAGGTTGACCTGGCGCAGCACGGCGGTCGCCGCCGCCGCATCGGGGGGTGCGACGATGGCGCCGAGCGCAACCGCTGCCGGCCACGGCATGTCGGGCACGAGATGATGCGCCAGCACCGCGACAGCGACCGTGGTGACGCCGACCGCGGCAATCACCAGCGTTGCCGCCGGCAGCCAGTTGGCCCGCAGGTCGCGCAGCGAGGTGTCGTAGGCGGCATCGAGCAGAACCGGGGCGACGAACAGCGCCAGCGCCAGCTTGGGATCCAGTGTCCAGAACGGCGAGGCCGGCACGAAGGCGAGCAGGGCGCCGCCGACGGCGAGGAACGTCGGATAGGGCACGCCGAGGCGCCGGGCCAGCGCCGACAGGACGACCGCGGCGAGCAACAGGCCGATGATCCATTCGAAAGTGGTCAAGCTGAAAATCCGTAGGTCGAGCGGCGAGAAAAGGCGTGTTGCATCGAACCCGCCATCAAAATCAACCTGTATAATGCCGCAGATTTGCCGCGCGAGCGGCGCCTTGGCAAAGCGGCGTCCTGCGGTTCCCGACAGAGGCGAATTCGGAAAGCGGTTTGGAATGCGATCGGCGTTGAAAGCCCGGCTGTCGAAAGCCTCGTGGTTGTCGTGCGTGGCGGCTTTGGCCTGCGCCTGCCTTGTGTCCGCGCACGCGACCGGCACGGGGGCAGAAAGCGAGCCCGCGGTCGATCCCGCGCCGTGCCTTGCCGCGATTGCCGCAAGCGCCGACGACAGGATCCTGACCGATTGCGGCACCTTGATCGACAGCGACAAGACGGCGCGCGCCGCCCGCATCAAGGCGCTCACCGCGCGCGGCGGCGCATTTGTCCGGCAGGACCAGCCCGACCGCGCGATTGCCGATTACGACGCCCTGCTGCGGCTCGATCCAGCGCTTGCCGACATCTTCAACGCCCGCGGCGAGCTCTACTGGAAGAAGGGCGACCGGCCGCGCGCGCTCGCTGATTTCTCGGCGGCGCTCAAGCTCGATCCGAATCACGCGGCTTCCAGGGATAATTACCGGCGGCTGGCACTGGAGCTGGAGCGGCAGGGAGCGATGATGGCGGTGAAGGGCCAGCCGAGCTTCAACTGTGCCACGGCCCGTCGCGCGATCGAGAAGGCGATCTGCGCCGATCCGGCTCTCGCCGACCTCGATCGCGAGATCAATGCCGCGAACGCCAGATTGCTGCGGCAGGCAATGGTCGACAACCGCGGCGCGGTGCGCGATCTCGAGCGCCAGCAGGCGGAATATCTCGCCCGGCGCAACGCCTCCTTCGGCAAGGCCGGCTATGACCTTGCGAAGGCCATGCGCGAGCGGCTGGATCAGCTTCAGAGGATCCCCCCGCAATAGTCGAACGGCGCAAGTCTTTCGGCCCGAATCCGTCTTTCGGCTTGAATCGCGGGCGCATCCCTCGGAAAATACGTCCAAAAATCGCGACCTTTTGATCAGGATCATGGCCGGAAACCACCGCGGCCGTTCAGGTCAGGGCAAGACGCAGCGGGAGAGAGACGCCATGAACATTCAGGGAAAGAGCCGTTATCATGAGATCCATGCCCGCTCGCTCGCCGACCCCGAAGGTTTCTGGGCGGAGGCGGCAGCCGAGATCGACTGGATCGAGCCCGCCAGGAAAATCTTCGATCCCTCGCAAGGCGCCTATGGCCGCTGGTTTGCCGGCGGCGTGGTCAACACCTGCTACAACGCGCTCGATCGGCATGTCGAACGCGGCCGCGCCGACCAGCTGGCGCTGATCCATGATTCGCCGCTCACCAACACGACCACCAAATTCACCTATGCCGAGCTGCTCAAGGAAGTCGCCACGCTCGCGGCTGTCATGACCGATTTCGGCGTCGGCAAGGGTGACCGCGTCATCCTCTACATGCCGATGGTGCCGGAAGCGGTGGTGGCGATGCTCGCCTGCGCGCGCATCGGCGCGGTGCACAGCGTCGTGTTCGGCGGCTTTGCCGCCAAGGAGCTCGCGACCCGCATCGACGATGCGCGGCCGAAGCTGATCTTCTCGGCGAGCTGCGGCATCGAGCCCGGCCGCATCGTGCACTACAAGCCGCTATTGGACGAGGCGATCAGGCTCGCTTCCGCAAAGCCGGATGCCTGCATCATCCTGCAGCGGCCGCAGCTCGAATGCGATCTCGCCCCCCGCCGCGATTACGACTGGGCGAGCCTGCGCAAGAAGGCGCTGCTTGCCGGCAAGTCCGCGCCCTGCGTGCCCGTGCTCGCGACCGACCCGCTCTACATCCTCTACACCTCGGGGACGACCGGAATCCCCAAGGGCGTGGTGCGCGACAATGGCGGGCATCTGGTTGCGGTGAAATGGTCGATGTTCAACCTCTACGGCGTCAATCCCGGCGAGGTGTGGTGGTGCGGCTCCGACATCGGCTGGGTGGTCGGCCACAGCTACATCGTCTACGGGCCGCTGTTCCATGGTGCGACCTCGGTGATGTATGAGGGCAAGCCGGTCGGCACGCCCGATGCAGGCGCATTCTGGCGCGTCATCTCCGAGCACAAGGCGGTCGCCTTCTTCACCGCGCCGACCGCGTTCCGCGCCATCAGGAAGGACGACCCCGAGGGCAGGTTCATCCGGCAGTACGACCTGTCGCGCTTCCGCACGTTGTTTTTGGCCGGCGAGCGCGCCGACCCGCCGACGGTGGAGTGGGCGGAGGCGCAGTTGAAGGTGCCGGTCGTCGACCATTGGTGGCAGACCGAGACCGGCTGGTGCATTGCCGGCAATCCGGTCGGCCTGGGGATGCTTCCGGTCAAGCATGGCTCGCCGACCGTGCCGATGCCGGGCTACCAGGTCGACGTGGTGGATGAATCAGCAAAGGCGGTCGCCGCCAACACCATGGGCTCGATCGTGATCAAGCTGCCGATGCCGCCCGGCTGCCTGCCGACGCTGTGGCAGCAGGAGGAGCGCTTCAAGGAAGCCTATCTCTCCGAATTTCCCGGCTACTACAAAACCTCCGACGCCGGCTACAAGGACGAGGACGGCTATGTCTTCGTCATGGGCCGCACCGACGACATCATCAATGTCGCAGGACATCGCCTCTCCACCGGCGGCATGGAGGAGATTCTGGCTTCGCACCCCGATGTCGCCGAATGCGCCGTGCTCGGCGTCAGGGATGCCATCAAGGGCGAGGTGCCCTGCGGCTTCCTGGTCCTGAAGGCGGGCGTGACGCGCGCGCCGATCGAGATCGAGAAGGAGATCGTCGCGCTGGTGCGCGACAGGCTCGGACCGGTCGCCGCCTTCAAGCTCGCCATCACCGTGGGGCGCCTGCCGAAGACGCGCTCGGGCAAGATCCTGCGCGGCACCATGAAGAAGATCGCCGACGGCGAGCCCTGGACCATGCCGGCGACCATCGAGGATCCCAAGGTGCTCGATGAAATCGGCGATGCGCTGAAGGGACGGGTGTGAACCCTTGCGCGTCGTTCCGGGGCGCTCGCAAAACGCGAGCGAACCCGGAAATCCAGAGGTCGTGGCGCGATTCCGGGTTCGCCTCGTCGAGGCGCCCCGGAATGACGGCGTTTGGGGGACTTACAAATTCCTCAATCCGCGCTACTGAGTGCAGGCCGATCATGCCTGGAACCCTGATGCGCTCGATATCCGCCCGACACCTTATCACCCTCACCCTGGCCGCGCTCTTGCTCTCCGCCTGCGCCACGCGCAACGAGGCGCCGATGTCCGCGGGGCTCAGCGAGGATGACGACGCCTATTGCCAGGCGCATGGCGGCCCGGCCGGTTCGCCGCAATATGTCGCCTGCCGGAAGGACCGCGACGTCCAGCGCAGCGATGCGCTCACCCGCGCCGACAAAAAGCAGCGCGATCTCGGCGAATACATGCTGAACCATCCGAATTGAGTCCGGACCGGCGGGAGCGCAAGCGAACCCGTCATACGTCCACAACCTGCGTGCGACGCGCGCACGCGTTCCCTGCCACTCGCTCGCATCAAATGTGGCGATGCTGCAACATCGTGGCGCATTCAGGCCACATTTGATCGAGGTCAAATCCAAGAGCGCCCCCGACCTGCTCTGACAAACGCGTCGCGCAAATTGTGCGCCCGCACGGTTGATGGGGATTGAAATGAAGAGACTACTGCTAGGCGCAGCATCGCTGCTGGTGCTCGCCACGGCGACGCAGGCCGCCGACCTTCCGGTCTACAAGAAAGCGCCGCCGCCTCCGGTGGAAGCGTGGAATCCTTGGATGATCCGCCTGCGTGCGCTTGGTGTGCTTCCGGATGCCGGCGGCAGCAGCGTCAATGTGTTTGGCGTGCCGGCGCTGTCGTCACCCAACTCCGGGCTCAAGATCAGCGATTCGGTCGTGCCGGAGCTCGACATCAGCTACTTCTTCACCAAGAACATTGCGGCCGAGCTGATCCTCGGCGTGACGCGGCATACGATCGACGGCACCGGATCGCTGAACGGCCTGCCCATCGGCAAGGCCTGGCTGCTGCCGCCGACCTTGACGTTCCAGTATCACTTCACCGATTTCGGCGCGTTCAAGCCCTATGTCGGCGCAGGCGTGAACTACACGGTGTTCTACAGCCAGTCGGCGGCGAATTCGGCCGTCAACGGGCTTGCAGTCACGCAGCTGCATGTCAGTAACAGCTGGGGCGCTGCCGTGCAGGTCGGCTTCGACTACATGTTCAACCAGCATTGGGGCTGGAACGTCGACGTCAAGAAGCTGTGGCTGGAGCCGAACTATTCGGCGACGGTCAACGGGGTCATCCCGGTTACCGGCCGCGCCAACATCGATCCGTGGCTGGTCGGCACCGGCGTGACCTACAAGTTCTAACCGGCGTTAGGGCATCCGCTGCGATGCCCTGCGCGTGAGCGACTCCGCTCAGGCGAGAGCCGCGCTCCCAGGGGGACGGGAGCGCGGCTTTTGTTATCTGGTGAAATGCCATCACCGGCGCAGGCTTGCTGATCCGGCATTCTCGATGGCTGCTGAGCCGAGAGGCCTCGGGTTTGCCGCTGGGCCAAGGCGGCCTCGGGCGGTGCTCTCTCCGTTCCCTCCCCCCTTGCGGGTGTTCAGACCGGGGGAGGGTCAGGGAGGGGGGTAAGTAAGCCCCGGGTTCGGTGCGCGTGGCACCCCCTTCCCCCAACCCTTCCCCGCAAGGGGGAAGGGAGCCGGCCGGTCGTGCCCGCCTCACTGCCCTATCCGGCATTCTCGGTAGGTGCTTCTCGATAGCCCCTGAGCCGAGGGGCCTCGGGTCGCGCTCTCTCCGTTCCCTCCCCCCTTGCGGGGGAGGGTCAGGGAGGGGGGTAAGCCCCGGGTTCGGTGCGCATGGCACTCTCTTCCTCCAACCCTTCCCCGCATGCGGGAAGGGAGCCGTGCAGTTGTGCCCGCCTCACTGCCATGCCGTCAAAAGCGGGGCATAACAGCCCAAGGGTTTCGCAGCGGAGCCGCTCGCCTTACTCCTCGTCGTCCTGCTTCTTGCCGCCGATGGTCTTCAGCTTGGCGAACACGGCGTCGACATTGAGGTCGTCATTCGACTTCTCGGCCGCTTCCAACTCCTCCTCCTTGCGCGTGGTCTCGGAGGCCGGCAGCAGCGTGGCGCCGCCATAGGCCGCATCGACCGGCTTCTCCTTGGCGGCGCGCTGCACCTCGAAATCGAGCTCGAGCTGCGAGCAGAGGCCGAGGGTGACCGGGTCCATCGGGGTCAGGGTCGAGGCGTTCCAGTGGGTGCGGTCGCGCACGCTCTGGATGGTGGTCTTGGTGGTGCCGACCAGGCGCATGATCTGGGCGTCCTTCAGCTCCGGATGGTTGCGGACCAGCCAGAGGATGGCGCTCGGCCGTTCATGGCGGCGCGACACCGGGGTGTAGCGCGGGCCCTTGCGCTTGGCCTGGGCCGGCAGCACCACCTTGCTCTCCTGCAGCCGCAGGCGGTAATCGGGGCTCTTCTCGCCCTTTTCGATCTCCTCGCGGGTCAGCTGGCCGTTGGAGATCGGGTCCATGCCCTTGATGCCCTGGGCGGCGTCGCCGTCGGCAATGGCGCGCACCTCGAGCGGGTGCATCTTGGTGAAATCCGCGACCTGGTCGAAGGTCAGCGCAGTATTGTCGAGCAGCCAGACGGCGGTCGCCTTGGGCATCAGCGGTGCGTTGCTCATGGCAAATCTCCTTTGTGCTTCGCCCGCCTGTCTGGAGGCGAAGCCGGTGGTCATTAACGATTGAGGGAATTCGGCCCTATATAGGCCCTCCGGGGTCTCTGGCGCAATGGTTCTGGGGCGCGGCCGAGACCGTAAATCCGGACCCTGGATGCAGCGCGATCTTTTGTTAAGTAACCCAGGTCGCTTTGTGTTATGCAGGTCACTTAACGGGCCGGATCGGGCCGTAAAGTGCCTTGACAGCGCTTGAAAGCAGTCCCAAGTCCAGTCCAACACGTCCAGTGCCAAAGTCGTAACCTGAATAGACCGTAACCTGACCATCACTTGGCCCGCCGGTGAGGGGTGATTCGGTCCTGAGATCGCTCCCATGCCCGCCAAATCTGACCTGAAAGTCGTGCTTTGTTCACCCCGCGGTTTTTGCGCCGGGGTGGTTCGCGCCATCGACACGGTGGAACGTGCGCTCACCATTTATGGCGCCCCGGTCTATGTTCGCCACGAGATCGTCCACAACAAATATGTCGTCGACGGCCTGAAGAAAAAGGGCGCCATTTTCGTCGAGGAACTCGCCGAGATCCCCGACAATACCAGCGCACCGGTGGTATTTTCGGCCCATGGCGTGCCGAAATCGGTTCCGGCCGAGGCCCAGGAGCGCAAGTTCTTCTCGCTCGACGCGACCTGCCCGCTGGTGACCAAGGTGCACCGCGAGGCGGCGATCCATTTCAAGCGCGGCCGGGAGATCCTCCTGATTGGCCATTCCCACCATCCCGAGGTGGTCGGCACGCTCGGCCAGCTGCCGCAGGGCGCGGTGACCCTGATCGAGACCGCCGAGGATGCCCATACCTTCACCCCGAAGGACCCCAACAATCTCGCCTTTGTCACCCAGACCACGCTGTCGATTGACGACACCGCCGACATCGTCGCCATCCTGAAGGGGCGTTTCCCCAACATCTCCGGGCCGCACAAGGAAGACATCTGCTACGCCACCACCAACCGCCAGCTCGCCGTGAAGAAGGTGGCGCCGGTGGTCGATGCGCTGATCGTGGTCGGCGCGCCTAACTCCTCGAACTCGCAGCGCCTGCGCGAGGTCGCCGAGCGCGAGGGCTGCCCGATCGCGGTGCTGGCCCAGCGCGCCAGCGACATCGACTGGAAGCGCTTCGAGGGCATCAAGAGCCTCGGCATCACGGCGGGCGCCTCGGCTCCGGAAGTGATCGTCGAGGAGATCATGGACGCCTTCGCCCAGCGTTACGAGCTGCATGTGGAGACGGTGTCGGCTGCGGAAGAGAACGAGTTCTTCCCGCTGCCGCGCTCGGTGCGCCCCGACGCGGCTTAAAGCTCATGGCGGTCTATACCGACGTCGCCGCCGACGAGCTTGCCGCGTATCTGAGCCAATACGATCTCGGCGACCTCTTGTCCTACAAGGGCATCGCCGAGGGGGTCGAGAACTCCAACTTCCTGCTGCACACCTCGAAGGGCAGCTTCATCCTGACGCTCTACGAGAAGCGCGTCGCGCGCGGCGACCTGCCGTTCTTTCTCGGCCTGATGACGCATCTGGCCCAACACGGCATCAACTGCCCGCAGCCGGTCGAGAACAGGCGCGGTGAGGCGCTGGGCGAGCTCGCGGGGCGTCCCGCCGCCATCATCACTTTTCTGGAAGGCATCTGGCCGCGCAAGCCGAACGTCACGCACTGTGCCGGCGTCGGCGCGGCGCTGGCAAGGATGCATCTTGCGGGTCGCGATTTCGCGATGTCGCGGGCCAACGCGCTGTCGGTTTCCGGCTGGCGTCCGCTGTTCGAGGCGGCGAAAGCGCGCGCCGACGACGTGCAGCCGGGCCTGCGCGACTTCCTCGCCGCCGAGCTCGATTATCTCTCGGGCGGCGTGTGGCCGACTGATCTGCCGCAGGGCGTCATCCATGCCGACCTGTTTCCCGACAATGTCTTCTTCCTGGGCGATCAGCTCTCCGGCATCATCGACTTCACCTTCGCCTGCAACGACATCCTGGCCTATGACGTCGCGATCTGCGTGAATGCCTGGTGCTTCGAGGCCGATCATTCCTTCAACGTCACCAAGGCGCGCGCCTTCCTCTCGGCCTATGGCAAGGAGCGCAGGCTGTCCGAGCAGGAGCAGGACGCGCTGCCGCTGCTCGCGCGGGGCGCCGCGATCCGCTTTCTGCTGACGCGGCTGGTCGATTGGCTGAACGTGCCGCCGGGCGCGCTGGTGCGCCCGAAGGATCCGCTGGAATATGTCCGCAAGCTGCGCTTCCACCAGAGCGTCGACAGCGTGCGCGACTATGGCCTCGCCGCAGGACTGGTTGAGTGAAGGACCGGTCGCGTGAGTGAATTGCCGAAAGTCAGCGTGTATACCGACGGCGCCTGCTCGGGAAATCCCGGCCCGGGCGGCTGGGGCGCGATCCTGCGCTTCGGCGATGTCGAGAAGGAATTGAAGGGCGGCGAGCCCCACACCACCAACAACCGCATGGAGCTGATGGCGGCGATCTCAGCGCTGGAAGCGCTGAAGAAGCCCTGCACGGTCGAGCTCTACACCGACAGCCAATATGTCCGCCAGGGCATCACGGCGTGGATCCATGGCTGGAAGAAGAACGGCTGGCGCACCGCCGACAAGAAGCCGGTCAAGAACGCCGAGCTGTGGCAGCGGCTCGATGCGGCACTCAAGCCGCATCAGGTGCACTGGCATTGGGTCAAGGGCCACGCCGGCCATACCGAAAACGAACGCGCCGACCAGCTCGCCCGCGATGGCGTCGCGATGGCGAGATTGCAGCAGCGGGTGCGGGAGTAGTTACTAACTCCGTCGTTCCGGGGCTCGCGAAGCGAGAACCCTGAACCTCGCGCCACAACCTCGAGATTCCGGGTTCGATGCTGCGCATCGCCCCGGAATGACGACAAGGGGCTTACAGCTGCGCCAGCAGCGTGTCGCCGCCCGACACTTCGACCTTGCCCGGGGCCGCCTCGAGGTTGAGCTTCTTCACCACGCCATCCTCGACCAGCATGGAATAGCGCTTGGAGCGGATGCCGAGACCGTTGCCGGAGGCGTCGAGCTCCATGCCGATGGCCTTGGTGAAATCGGCATTGCCGTCGGCGAGGAAGACCGCCTCGTCACGCTGGTCGGTGTCGCGCTTCCAGGCGTTCATCACGAAGGCGTCGTTGACCGAGACGATGGCGATGGTGTCGACGCCCTTGTCCTTGATGGCGTAGGCGTTGAGGAAGATGCTCGGCAGGTGCATCTTGTGGCAGGTGCCGGTATAGGCGCCGGGCACCGCGAACAGCGCGACCTTCTTGCCCTTGAAGATGTCGTCGGTGGTTTTGACCTGCGGACCCTCCGCCGTCATGACGCGGAATTTGGCCTCGGGCAGCTTGTCGCCAACTTGGATGGTCATCGTCGGTTCTCCTTCAACGGGGAGGGGACGTTCTAGTGCATTTTTGTGACTGGGGAAACATCGCTTCGGATTTTGCCCGCTGTCATTCCGGGGCACGCGACGCGTGAACCCGGACTCTCGCGCCGCAACCTCTGGATTCCGGGCTCGCCTCTTCGGGGCGCCCCGGAATGACGGAATTGGCTGTCGCGCACTACGCCGCCGCGGCCGTCTTCTCGTCGCGCAACTGCCGGCGCAGGATCTTGCCGACATTGGTCTTGGGCAGTGAGGTCCTGAACTCGATGTGCCGGGGCACCTTGTAGTTCGTCAACTGGGTATGGCAGAACTTGACGATGTCCTCGGCGGTGACGTTCGGGTCCTTCTTCACGATGAAGGCCTTCACCGCCTCGCCGGACTTCTCGTCGGGCACGCCGATCACCGCGCATTCGAGCACGCCCGGGTGGCTTGCGATCACTTCCTCGATCTCGTTGGGATAGACATTGAAGCCCGAGACCAGGATCATGTCCTTCTTGCGGTCGACGATCTTGATGAAGCCGTCCGGCGCCATCACGCCGATGTCGCCGGTGCGGAAAAAGCCGTCCGCGGTCATCACCTTCGCGGTCTCGTCGGGCCTGTTCCAGTAGCCTGTCATCACCTGCGGGCCCTTGGCGCAGATCTCGCCGGCCTCGCCGATCGGCACCTCCTTGCCGTCATCGTCGCGGATCGAGATCAGGGTCGAGGGCACGGGAATGCCGATCGAGCCGTTGAACTCGGTCGCGGTCGCGGGGTTGCAGGTCAGCGTCGGCGAGGTCTCCGACAGGCCGTAGCCTTCGGCAATCGAGCAGCCGGTGATCTTCTTCCACTGCTCGGCCACGGGTCGCTGCACCGCCATGCCGCCGCCGTTGGAGATCTTCAGCTTGGAGAAGTCGAGCTTGGCGAAATCAGGGTGATGCATCAACCCGTTGTAGAGCGTGTTCACGGCCGGGAAGCTGTTGACCTGGTACTTCATCAATTCCTTGATGAAGCCCGGAATGTCGCGCGGGTTGGGGATCAAGAGATTGGCGCCGCCGGCGCGCACCGCCAGCAGATAGCAGGCGGTCAGTGCGAAGATGTGATAGAGCGGCAGCGCGCAGACCACCAGCAACTGGTCGACATGCGGCGGCGCCGCCAGCGCCGGCTGCAGCCACGCATCGTTCTGCAGCACGTTGGCGACAATGTTGCGGTGGAGCAGGGTCGCGCCCTTGGAGACGCCGGTGGTGCCGCCGGTATATTGCAGGAAGGCGACGTCGTCGGGCCCGAGCTTCGGCTTTGCGAAGGTGAGGCCCTTGCCGGCCGCGAGGGCGTCATTGAACGAGACCGCAGACGGCAGCGAGTAGGCGGGCACCATCTTCTTCACCCGCCGCACCACCAGATTGACGATCACGCCCTTGAAGCCGAGCAGGTCGCCCATGCTGGCGACGATGACATGCTTGACCTGGCTGTGCGCCAGCACCTGCTCCACGGTGTGGGCAAAGTTCTCCAGCACGATGATCGCCTCGGCCCCGGAATCCTTGAGCTGATGCTCGAGCTCGCGCGGCGTGTAGAGCGGGTTGACGTTGACGACGGCGTAGCCCGCGCGCAGCACCGCGGCGGTCGCGACCGGATATTGCAGCACGTTCGGCATCATCAGCGCGACGCGCGCGCCCTTCGCCAGTCCCTTGCTCTGCAGGTAGGCGGCAAGCGCCGTCGACATCTCGTCGAGGTCGCGGTAGCTGATCGACTTGTCCATGCAGATGAAGGCTTTGCGGTCGGCGAACTTCGCAAAGCTCTCCTCCAGCAGGTCGACCAGCGAGCCATACTGGCTGGTGTCGATGTCGGCTGGCACGCCGGCTGGATATTGCTTGAGCCAGATCCGCTCCATGGCTACTCCCCTCTACCAAAGCATGTGTCCGCCCCCGATGGACGGCTTGTTTTGCCGCAGTATTGGGCTATGGGCGCGGACATGGCAAGCCGCCCAACATGCTGCAGCTGCTTTGGATTGACGGCCGGCGCGCTGGACTGGCCTGCGGCGATCAGTCTGGCCTGCGGCGCTTTGGGCTAGCCTGCGGGCTTGGCGTCGGGCGATGCCGGCTTGCCGTCGCCGCTTGCCGCCGGCTTGGGCTTCTTGGCCGCGACCGGCTTGGGCTTGGCGGGCTTTGCGGACGTGCCGTCGGTTGCCGTCGTCGCCGGCTTGTCGGCTGGTTTTGCGGCTGCGACCGGCTTGGCATTGGCCTGCTTCGCGCCCGCCGGCTTGGCGGCGGTTCGCGAGTCCGATTTGGGCTCGGTTTTGGCGTCGCCCTTGGGATCGGCCGCCGTATCAGGCTTCTTCGCCGCGATGTGCGATTTCCGGCCCTTGGCCTTCGGCGTGTCCTGGTTCGCCGTATCGGCGGCGACGGCGGCGATCAGCCCCGCGCCGGTCCGGGTCGGCCCGGTATAGACCACGATCGGCTCGACCGTGTCGGCCGGGCCCGCAATCAGCGCGGCCGCGTTGGTGACCTGCGGCTGCAGGCCGGCGGTGTAGAACATCGGGCTGGTCTCGCCGGTGCTGGCCGATCCGGCCGTTCCGCTGCTCGCGACCTCGTCCTCGTCGCTGGCGGGCTTGTGGCGATGGCCGCCGCACATCTCGTCGCGCAGGTTCGGCGGCGAGGCGTCGACCGGCACCAGATTCTCCACCGTGCCGAGCGAGGGCTTGAGCCAGCCGAGCGAGTTCTGGGCAAAGCCGCGCTCCAGCATCTGCGCGGCGCGCACCGCCCGCATCTGGCCCGAGGAGGCGCCCAGCACGACGGCGATCAGCCGGCGGCCGTTGCGGGTGGCCGAGGCCACGAGGTTGTAGCCGGAGGCGCAGATGAAGCCGGTCTTGAAGCCGTCGGCGCCGGGATAGCGCCCGATCAGCTTGTTGAAATTCTGCGTGACGCGCTTGCCGAACCGGATCGCGGGAATGTGGACGAAATACTCATATTCCGGCAGGTCGTGCAGGAAGGCCCGCGCCAGGATGCCGAGGTCGCGCGCCGAGGTGACGTGGCCGTCGGCGGGCAGGCCGTTCGGATTGACGTAGTGCGTCTGCGTCATGCCGAGCTTCTGCGCGGTGTCGTTCATCATGTCCGCAAAGCCGTCGATCGAGCCGCCGACGCCCTCGGCGAGCACGACGGCCATGTCGTTGGCCGACTTCACCATCATCATCTTCAGCGCGTTGTCGACGGTGAGCTGCGTGCCGGGCTTGAAGCCCATCTTCGAAGGCGATTGCGAGGCGGCGGTCGGCGACACCGTGAGCAGCGTGTCGAGCGTGAGCTTGCCGTCCTTGACCGCCTTCAGCGTCACATAGGCGGTCATGATCTTGGTGACCGACGCGGGGTACCAGGGCATGGTGGCGTTGTCGGCCTCCAGCACCTTGCCGGTATCGGCCTCGATCAGAAGATGCGCCTCGGCGTGCGCAAGACGCGGCGCGGCGAAGACCAGCGCAGCGACGATGAGCAATCCGTTCAGCGCGGTCTTGCGAAGCCAGACGCGGAGAGGCGAGGCGAGATGCGAGGTGCGAGACAGAGGCACTATCAGATTCCGGTCCTTTGCGATCCCCTCTTCAAGGCCTGCCCCTCTCGAAGAGACGAAGACAAGGGCTTTGATTGCGAGGTTCGGGTTTGACGCATGTTCCGGCGCGCACCGCGCACGGCGATGCAAACCTATACCGGCTCGGCGGTCCAGAACAGGGGCATCCACCGACTAATTCGGCGGATAAGACGGCCGAATTTCGACGTCGAATCAAGCCTCGACGGCGGAGCTGTCGGGTTTCTCGGCGCCGGCCGGCACGCCGTGCGGCCCGCCCTGTTGCGCGCGCTGGTTCTGGTTTTCCCGCACCATGAACTGGGCGCGGGCCAGTTCCGCAAAACGGCCGCCTTTCGCGACCAGTTCATCGAAAGTTCCGCTTTCGATCACCCGCCCGCTCTCGAACAGCAGGATGCGCGTTGCGTTGCGGATGGTGGACAGGCGGTGCGCGATGACGAAGGTCGTGCGTCCCTTCATCACTTCGTCGAGAGCGGCGTTGACCTTGGCTTCGGTCACCGCGTCGAGCGCGCTGGTCGCCTCGTCCAGAATCAGGATCGGCGGGTCCTTGAGCAGCGCCCGCGCAATCGACAGCCGCTGCCGCTCGCCGCCCGACAGCATCCGGCCGCGTTCGCCGACATTGGTATCGAGGCCGTGGTTTGCGCGATCGATGAACTCGAGCGCCTGCGCCCGGGCAGCCGCCTTCCGCATCTCCTCCTCGGTCGCATCTGGCTTGCCGACGCGCAAATTCTCGGCGATCGAGCGGTTGAATAGCAGCGCCTCCTGGAACACCACGCCGATGTTGCGGCGGAGCGAGGTCAGCTTGATCCCGCGCACATCCATGCCGTCGATCTTGATGAAGCCCGATTGCGGATCGAAGGCGCGGTGCAGCAGCGCGATCGCGGTGGACTTGCCGGCGCCGGTCGGCCCGACCAGCGCGATGGTCTGGCCCGGCAGCGCGGTGAAGGAGAGGTCCTCGACCGCCGGCCGCTTGCCGTCATAGGAGAAGGTGACGTCGTTGAACTCGACCAGCCCCGCAAACCGGCCGGCTTCGATCGCATCCGCGCGGTCGTGCACCGCGGGCACGGCGTCCAGCACCTGGAAGAACTCCTTCAGCCGCGGCGCCTCCATGAAGATGTTGTTGATGAAGGCGACCACCTGCTCCAGCTTCTGGATCAGGATGGTGGCGAAAGAGACGAACATCACGATCTCGCCGACCGTGGTGAGGCCCCGGCCGTGCAGCGCGATGCCGAGGGTGAAGATCGCCAGCACCGTGATGGTGGTGGAGGCCTTGGTGATCACGGTGACCAGCGCCCACCAGGACAAGACCGGCATCTGCGCCGAGAGCAGGTTCTGGGAGACGAAGCGCAGGCCCTGCACCTCGGATTCGATCCGCACGAAGCTCTGCACCAGCGCGACGTTGCCGATGGCATCCGACGCGCGCGCCGAAAGGTCGCTGTAGTAGTCCTCGACCCGGCTCTGCATGCCATAGGTCTTGCGCACCACGAAGGTGGTGATCAGCGTGAACACGACGCAGAGCACGAACAAGAGGATCGCGAGCCGCCAGTTCACCACCAGCGACAGCGGCAGCAGCACGATCACCGAGAGGATGGCGGCGAAATGCTCGCGGAAGAAGCCGAGCCAGAGCCGCCACAATGCGTCGGTGCCACCCAGCATCACCTTCATCAGCCGGCCCGAATGGGTGGTGGAATGGAAGGTCAGCGGCAGCTGCAGGATGTGCTCGAAATAGCTCGAGAGCACGGCCTGGCGCTGCCGGTGCGCCAGCCGGTCCGCGTTCAGCGCGACCGCGGCGCCGGCCACGATCGTGAACAGGCCGAACCCGACCCAGGCGCCGAGCAGCGGCCAGGCCGCGGAGCTCGGCTGGTCGGAGGAGAGGACGTCGACGATGCGGCCGAACAGCACCGGCTCGGCAAATTGCGCGGCCGCCAGGATCAGGTTGGCGAAGGCGAGGACGAGGCCGAGCCGCGCCTCCTTGCCGAGCAGTTCGAGCACACGAATGTAGAGGCGGAACATGCAGGCGAGGTCCCCGGCCAGGTCGCAGCGTGCGCCCGCCGGCCGGCGGGCTTCGAGAGCTGCATACTAATCCGGGATTGCGCGCAAGCTCAATTGATCGGCCGCAGCCCCGCCGGCGGCAGGAAGCCGTCATCGAAGATGTCGGTCACGGCGGGCTTGCCCCGAAACCTGAAATCCTCGCCGAGCTGGTCGATGGCGCGGGCAAAGCGCGCCGGATCGATGCCGCCGAGACCGTTGCGCCTGACCTCGCCGGTGAGGATGTTGTCGGCGATCACGGTGCGCAGCCGGTCCAGCTCGAGCTCGCGCTCCCCGCCATCCATGCGGTTGACGACCTCGTCGACCGCAAGCTCGGGCTGCTTAATGGCGAGATTGGTGCCGGCAATGACCGCGCGTATGAAGCCCCTGACGGCGTCAGGCTTTGCGGCTGCAAAGGCCGGGTTGACGATGACGGCAAAGCCGTAGGCCTCGCAGCCGTAATCGGCATAGCGCAGCACCACGAGGTCGCTTGCGGGCACGCCGCGGTCGCGCAGATTGACCGCCGAAAGGTAGGAGAAGCCGTCCACCGCATCGACCTGTCCTGCGGACAGGATCGGCTCACGCACGGCGGCGCTCATCCTGAAGACCTTCACGCCGGATGGCTTGATGCCGTTCGCCTTCGCCAGCGCCGGCCAGAAGCGGAACGACAGGTCGCTGTCGGCGACCCCGAGCGTCTTGCCTTCGAGATCCGACAGCGCGTGGATGCCGCGGCTCCTGCGCGCGACGATGGCATAGGGCGCCTGGTTGAACAGCATGAAGACCGCCTTGACCGGCGGCGCATCGGCTCTGTCGCGGAAGCGGATCAGCTCGTTGATGTCGACGAGTGCGAATTCGCTGTCGCCGGAGGCCACGCGCGCGATGGCCTCGGGCGAGCCGTCGGCAAACCGGAAGCCGACGGCGAGATGCTCGGCACCGAAGAGGCCGCGGCTGGCCGCGAGCACGAACGGCGCCATGCTGGCATCGAGCGGACGATCGAAGGCAAGCTCTGTCGTCGTCGGCGGCTTGTCGTCGGCCCGGCCACTCCCACCCGGCACAAGCAGGGCGAGGCCTGCGAGCGCGGCGAGGAAACAGCGGAATGCGTTGGTCCGTCCTGTACGCATCATGTCACGCCGGGGACATCGACGGCTCTGCCGGAGGCTGGTCCGAATGTGCGGAGCAACGTCCCTGCCGGGCATTCTGGCGCATCCAGGCTGAACGGTCCATGAGCAGTTCGGTCGCGGGATTGGCAGGAATCGGGATGCCCAGGAGCGGGCCGCCATTGCGATGCCGTATGAATACGGTGCCCGTAGTCGTACGGTTCTGGGACAGGGGCGAATCTGCCAAAAACACAACCGGACATCCGCGGTTGAGCGGCTCCTCCCTTAACCTTGATCCGTCGGTCCCATTGGCCGGCGGATTTTTTTGTTTTGAGCCTTGGCGTTAACACGCTGGCGATGGCTTTCGACTATTCTGGGTTGTCATGAGTGATTCGATCGAACGGCTCTATCAGGCGGTGCTTGCCGCCCGGCATCTGGACCCCGCGACGTCGCGCACCGCGCGGCTGTTTCAGCGCGGCCCGGCCAAGATGGCCAAGAAGGTCGCCGAGGAGGCCATCGAGGTCGCGATCGATTCCGTGAGCGGCGATGCGGATGCGATGATCCGCGAGAGCGCCGACCTGCTGTATAACCTCGCCGTGCTGTGGGCCGCCTTGGGCATCCGCCCGGCCGACGTCTGGCGCGAGATGGACCGGCGCGAGGACCTGCTCGGCATTGCCGAGAAGCTGCCGAAGTCGCCGTTGAAAATGCCCAAGGCTGCGGCTGGCCGCGTTGCCACCCGGCGGCCGATTGTCGCGCTGGAAGGCCGCAATCTGCGCAAGCGGCATTAGCCCGCGATGGCAGTCGCCATCGCGCCCTAATGCTTTTGATTGAGCATGGTCTTTTCGGAAAACCGGCCTCCACTTTTCCGGATCATGCTTAGTTCCCTCCCAAAAATTGGGCCCGTCTTGAGATGGACAAATGCCGCGCATGATGGTTCATCGCCGCCATGCTGAAACGGATCTATGACTGGTGTATCGATGCCGCCCACAAGCCTTATGCGCTGTGGATCATGGCGGGCGTGGCGTTTGCGGAAAGCTCCTTCTTCCCGGTGCCGCCGGATGTGATGCTGATCCCGATGTCGCTGGCGCGGCCCAAGGCCGCCTGGCTCTACGCCTCGGTCTGCACCGTGGCGTCCGTGCTCGGCGGCATCCTGGGCTACGCCATCGGCGCACTGCTCTACGACTCGCTCGGCCAATGGCTGATCCAGGTCTACCATCTGTCCGACAAGGTCGAGGCCTTCCGCGCCGGCTATTCGGCCTGGGGCGCGCTGATCATCATCGGCAAGGGATTGACGCCGATCCCCTACAAGCTCGTCACCATCACCTCGGGCTTCGCCGGCTTCAATGTCTGGCTGTTCATCGTGTGCTCGATCATCGCGCGCGGCCTGCGCTTCTTTGTCGCGGCGGTCCTGCTCAATCGCTACGGGGAATGGATCAGGGTCAGGATCGAGAAGAATCTCACGATGTGGGTGCTGCTCGGCGCCGCCCTCTTGGTGTCCGGATTCCTGATCGTCTACTGGCTGCTTTGACAGTCCGGACTGCGTGCGAAGCTTTCGATCCGTCATCCTGAGGCGCGAGCGCAGCGAGCCTCGAAGGATGAGCGGCCCCCGCGGCGAGCGCGGGGCCGTCGCCCTTCGAAGCTCGCGTTCCGCGAGCGCCTCACGCTTGGTGAAGACAGAAAGCTGTCCGACACGGAGTTGGCCGTTCGCCAGGATTTGGAATGGTACCGGATTTTCCTGGTTCGGTGCGTCCCCGACCTTGAGGGCCGCCTCAAGGACGCGCCGAGTTGGTCCGCATCGACTGAGGGCTAGGCCTCGTTTCCGGCTGCATCCGCAGTTGCCTTCATGGCATGATGTCTGGCATCTTTACAGTGGAAAGCAAACCATCCCGCCTTGCGGAATTAAGACAGAAGGAAACGTTCGCGCATGTCCATGCCAGCCTTGTTCAAGGGCCGCCTCTCGATCCCGGTGATCGGTGCGCCGCTGTTCATCATCTCCGTGCCCGATCTCGTGATTGCGCAATGCAAGGCCGGCGTGGTCGGCTCGTTTCCCGCCCTCAATGCGCGGCCGCCGGAATTGCTCGACGAATGGCTCCATCGCATCAAGGAGGAGCTCGCCGCCTACGACAAGGCGCATCCGGAACGGCCGTCGGCGCCGTTCGCGGTGAACCAGATCGTGCACAAGTCGAATAACCGGCTCGATCATGATCTCGCGCTTTGCGAGAAGCACAAGGTGCCGATGATCATCTCCTCGCTCGGCGCGCGGGAGGAGCTCAATCAGGCCGTCCACAATTGGGGCGGCATCGTCTTCCACGACGTGATCAACCAGAAATTCGCCCACAAGGCGATCGAGAAGGGCGCCGACGGGCTGATCCTGGTCGCGGCGGGCGCCGGCGGCCACGCCGGCACCATCTCGCCCTTCGCCTTCGTCGCGGAGACGCGGCAGTGGTTCGACGGCCCGGTCGCGCTGTCGGGCGCCATGGGCAACGGCCGCGCCATCCGCGCCGCGCGCATCCTGGGCGCCGATTTCGCCTATATCGGCTCGGCCTTCATTGCGACCAAGGAGGCCAATGCGGTGGAGCGCTACAAGGAGATGATCACGACCTCGAGCGCCGAGGACATCGTCTACTCCAATCTCTTCACCGGCGTGCACGGCAACTATCTGAAGCCCTCGATCGTCTCTGCCGGCATGGATCCGGACAACCTGCCGACGTCGGATCCCTCCAAGATGAGCTTCGGCACCGACGCCTCCGGCGAGCGCGCCAAGCCGAAAGCCTGGAAGGAAATCTGGGGCTCGGGGCAGGGCGTCGGCTCGATCGGCAAGGTCGTGCCCGCGGCGGAATTGATCGCGCGCTTCAAAAAGGAATACGACGAGGCGACGGACCAGCCGCTGTAGGCGAGGCGGCGCATCGCCTCTCTGCCGAAGGATGCCCCTCCCCGGATGGGGAGGGCCGCGCGCATCCAGGATGCGGCGCTGCATGACTGCACAAGCAGCCGTGACATGCCCCCGAAGAATTGAAGTGCCGGATCGTGCACAACCCGCGTTGCTCCCCATCTAGGCGACAGGGAGAACGACCATGATGATGATCAGACTGGCAATTGCCGCGCTTGTTCCCGTCGTGCTTGCGGGGGCGCCCTCTGCTGCGGATGCGCGGAAGCACAAGCATGCCACGCACCATATGTCGACGATGCGGTCCGCTACTCATGCCGCACCCTCCGGCTATGCCAGATCATCCGGCTATGTCGGGTCGACCGGCTATGCCGGATCGTCCGGAGTGTCGACAGCCCCGCCGAGAACGACCTATGGCACCTCGGGAAATCCGATTGGAACCGTGACCGCGCCGTCGGTCGGCTCCTATTATTGGCCCTCTGTCGGCGTGACAAACGCAGTTCCCACCTGGAGCAACACCGGCCCCAAGTAGGAGCGATCGGGTGACCGCCTCGTCGGGCATGCGGTGTTTCGAGCCTCGGGGCTATTGCAGCCCGCGCACCGGCGAGACCATTTGCGTGGCTTCACCCCACCCCGTCTCACATTGCGCTGCGCTCAATGTGAGACGACCAGCCCCCTCCAGGGGGGTGAAGAGAGGTCCTTGCCGACCGGCCAGGGCAGTTGCGGAAGAGGTTGTTGCTTCACCCGCCCCCTGGAGGGGGCGGGTCGCTCGCATCGAAGATGCGGGCGGGGTGGGGTGACAGTCTATCTGCGCCGTCGGTGCTTCAAGGGCACGGCTTCCGCGTCACGCGAGCCATAGATCTCGACGTAGATTCGTTCGAGGACGCCGTTCAGATTGGTTGATATCTCGGAATTCCAGAAGCGAACAACGCGATATCCCTCCTGCTCGAGCCAGCGCTGGCGTTTCGCATCACGCTCCGCTTCCTGATCGTCATTGTGATGCCCGCCATCGAGCTCAATGATCAGGCGCTTCGCGGGGCAAAGAAGTCCACGACGTATGGACCGATCGGCGCTTGCCGGCGGAAGTGCGAGCCTTCCAGCGGAATCTCCTTGAGCGTTCGCCAGAGGATGCGCTCGTACGGTGTGGCATTCGCTCGCAGCCTTTTCGCGGCGGCGCGTCGGATCGATGTCGAGACCATTTGTGCGGCTTCACCCCACCCCGGCTCGCATTCGCTTCGCTCATGCGAGCCGAACCCGCCCTCTCCAGAGGCGGGTGAAGTCAAGCGCAATCTAAACGCGAGCGCAAGTGGATCAGAGAGGTGAACGGGTGGCGGCAGTCCTTCTCACCCTACTCCAATTCGATCGCCTGATACTTGCCGTTGTCGTCGATCGCGGTGCCCCAGATCTTGTGCGAGGCCTGATGCTCGCCCTTGCCGTAACCCAGCGCGGTGCCGAGGCCGAGGTCGATGTTGCGCATGTTCTCCAGCGTGTCGATCAGCCGTTCGGTCTCGACCTGGGGACCTGCGCGCTTGAGGCCCTGGATCAGCACATTGGCGGCGATGTAGCCTTCCAGCGAGACATAGTCCGGCGCCTCGCCCGGAAAAAACTTGGCGAGCGCATTCTTGTATTCCATCACCGAGCTGGAATAGCCGCCGACGGCCGGCACCACCTGGGTGACGATCACGCCGCTCGCAAAACGCGGGCCGAGCAGCATCAACTCATCCGCAAGCTCGGTCGAGCCGACGAAGGAGACGTTGGTGTACATCATGCCGGGAAACAGGTCGTGGGTCTTCTCGATGAATTTGGCCGCGGCGCGGTAGGTCGCGACCATGACCACGGCCTTGATCGCGGGCTTCTGCAGCTTGAGCATATTGACGGCCTCGTCCACGTCCACCGTGTTGCGCTTGTAGCCGAGGCGCACGATCGTGCTGTCGTTCAAGCCCAGCGTGCGGAACGCCTTGGCGACGCCGGCAAAGCCCGCATCGCCATAGGCGTCCTGCTGGGCGAACACCGCGATCTGCCGCGGCGGGATACGGCGGAGCTTGAGCAGATAGCGCACCACCGCATCGGTCTCCTCGGCGTAGGAGGCGCGGTAGTTGAACACGTAGCGATCCGGCGGATCGTTGCGCAGCAGATTGGCGCCGGTGAAGGCGCCGAAGAACAGCGTGCGATGCTCGAGCGCGAAGGGCAGCGCCACGGCCGCGGTCGGCGTGCCGACATTGCCGATGAAGCCGAACACCTGCTCCTTGTCGTAGAGCTGCTTCATGGCGTCGAGCGTCCGCGCCGGCTCGTAGCCGTCGTCGGCGGCGATCAGCTTCAGCATGCGCCCGTCGATGCCGCCGGCCTCGTTGGCACGGTTGAAGGCGGTCTCGATGCCGAGCTTCATCTGCCGGCCAAGCTCCCGGGCCGCGCCGGAGAACGGCGCGACGATGCCGAACCTGATCTCGTTGGCGGTTACGCCGCGGACGTTCATGGCGGGCGTCTGCGGGATCGAGACCATCGGCGCGGTGGCGGCGGCAGCCGGCGACGGCGCGATGACGCCGGACAGCGACGGGCCGGTGGTGCTGGGCGCCGGCGGCGGCCCGGAGATGGACTGCTCCAGATCGGCGAGCTGGCGCTCGGCCAGTTTGCAATCGACCCGGCCGTTGCTGATCGCGCTGCGGCCGTCCGTGACGTAGCGGTCGAAGGTGCGCGCCAGGTCGTCGCGCTCGGCATCGCTGGCTGCGGTTTGCCGGATCACGGCGCGAAACTTGTCGGCGATGCCCTGGATGCGCCCCTGCGCGATGTCGGGGCAGGCGAGCGCCGCTCCGATGATCGGTCCGACGCGGCCGGCGAGGTCGCGCACCACATCGCTTGGAGCCGCCTGCGAGCTGCTGGTGAAGAGGATGCCGGCGAGCGCCACGGCGAGGCACACAGGGCGCCGCCAATGCCGCGCCGAGGTCGTGCTGGACGCGTGATGAGCCATGGTTTGTCCCCCTTGGGATTTCAACTAGCGAGCTTTATCTCCGGCATCGGCCTTCTGGCGCCATAACATGAATTGCTTGAGCAGCCGGTCGGACTGTTCGTGGTTGGCCGACTGATCGCCGTCGCCGGCCGCCATCAGGGCGCGGAATTGCTCCAGCGTCGGCTTCGTCGCGTCGTCCGGTGCTGGAGACGGTGCCGCCGCAGCGGCAAGCGAAGCACCGGCTTCCTCGCGCGGGGCGAGCGTGACGAACAGCGCCGCGGCGATGGCTGCGACCGCGACGGCCGCGCCGACGCCGAGCCATGCGCGCCGCCACAGGCGGCCCTCGAGGCCGGGCGGCTCCGGAATGACCTCCGGGTCCATCTGCCGGCGCAGCGATTCAAAGACCGCGTTTTCGAGCTCGGAGCTCAGGGATGTGGGCGGCGGCGGCGCGCGGCGAACCGGATCGGGTTTCGAAGGCCGGTCGAACGGCGTCTCGCCGATCGCCGAGCTGACGCTCGAGAGGCGCAGTTCGGGACGCGCGGCGCTCCGGCGTGGCGCATAGTGAAGCGGGTCCTGTGGATTGGTCGGGGTCTCCTCGCTCAGCACACTCATACGCAACTCCTCTACTTACGCAACTGACACACGCTGGCACGTCCTGGGCCGTCGAGGCCAGATACAGAAAAGCAGAGCGCGCCTGTGAATCCCTTCGGGCCGCAGCCGTGCTCGAATGAATCGAGCAAATTCATGACACGCCTGCGATGCCGCTGGCCAGACAATCGCAAAAATATCGTTAATCGTAAAAGCATTGCGGAGACTACAGCGCAGCCATCTTTCCAGTGCCCGTCCCCCGGCAACCTCTGGCAAAGCAGAAGCTCACGCGCGGACGTCACGGTCTGCTCGTTTCAACGAGAAGTGATGGAACACGGGCGCGTCTTTATTAAGCTCAAAACCGGGCAGAACCGCGTTGAGTCTTTGTTAACCCGGCACGCTATTGGGCATTTCTGCGGCCACTTCTGGACATTGTTGACAGCTGTTCCGGAATTAACCGGCCGTTAACCATGGTGGTCGTTGAGTTAACCAAGCCTTAAACAAACGCCGAGTTGAACCCCATGGACGCCATAGCGGAGCCAGTCACCCAGCCGGTTCGCCTGCGCGGCCGCTCCTATCTCGCCTTCGTGCTGACGCCGGTGGTGCCGATCATCGAGTGGCTCGGCGATCTCGACGATACGCTCAGGCGCTCGCCCGGCTTCTTCGTCGGCAAGCCCGTGGTGCTCGATCTCTCCGCCGTCGAGCTCAGCCGCTCCGCGATCACCCACCTGATCGTCAGCCTCGAGAAGAAGAACATCCGCGTGCTCGGCATCGAGGGCGTCGATGCATCGCTGCTGACCTCGACCATGCCGCCGGCCCTGAGCGGCGGTCGCGCCTGTGCGATCGCCGTGGCCGAGCCCGAACGGCCCGAGGTGAAGCCGCCGGTCGCCTCGCTCATGCTCGACAGCCCGGTGCGCTCGGGCCAGTCGGTGGTGTTTCCCGACGGCGACGTCACCGTGCTCGGCTCGGTCGGCTCCGGCGCCGAGATCGTCGCCGGCGGCTCCATCCATATCTACGGGACGCTGCGCGGCCGCGCCATGGCCGGCGTCAACGGCAATCCGTCGGCGCGCATCTTCTGCCAGAGGATCGAGGCCGAGCTGCTCGCGATCGACGGCTACTACCAGACCGCGGAAGAATTGGATGCGGCCTTGCGCAATCGGCCCGCGCAGGCCTGGCTTGACGGCGGGATCATGCGGATCACGCCGCTTACTTGAAGAGAACAGTGAGTTCAAAGGAGGTTCATGATGGCCAAAGTGCTCGTGGTGACGTCGGGCAAAGGCGGTGTCGGCAAGACCACATCCACCGCTGCGATCGGCGCGGCGTTGGCGCAGAACGGACAGAAGGTCGTGGTGGTGGATTTCGACGTCGGCCTGCGCAACCTCGATCTCGTGATGGGAGCCGAGCGGCGCGTGGTGTTCGATCTCATCAACGTGGTGCAGGGCGTCGCAAAGCTCAGCCAGGCGCTGATCCGCGACAAGCGGCTGGAAAACCTCTGGCTGCTGCCGGCCTCGCAAACCCGCGACAAGGATGCGCTGACCGAAGAGGGCATCGGGCGCGTCATCGCCGAGCTCAGGCAGAGCTTCGACTGGGTGATCTGCGACAGCCCCGCCGGCATCGAGCGCGGCGCGATGCTTGCCATGCGCTTTGCCGACGAGGCCGTCATCGTCACCAACCCCGAGGTCTCCTCGGTCCGGGATTCCGACCGCATCATCGGCATGCTCGATTCCAAGACGGTGAAGGCCGAGACCGGCGAGCGCGTCGAAAAGCACATCCTGATCGCGCGCTACGACGCGGGACGCGCCGCGCGCGGCGAGATGCTCAACATCGAGGACGTGCTGGAGATCCTGGCGACGCCGTTGCTCGGCATCATCCCCGAGAGCCAGGATATCCTGCGCGGCTCCAATATCGGCTGCCCCGTCACCCTCAACAGCCCGACCAGCGCTGCGGCGCGCGCCTATACCGACGCGACAAGGCGGCTGCTCGGCGAAACGGTGCCGATGCTGGTGCCCACGGAGCGCAAGGGGCTGATCAACATGCTACTCGGACGGAGGGCTGCATGAGCCTGCTGCGTCTGTTCTCGTCCAACCGCAATCCGTCTGCGGCTGTCGCGCGCGAGCGGCTGCAGATCTTGCTGGCGCATGAGCGTAGCGAGCTCGGCCAGTCCGATTTGGTGGTGCGGCTGCGCGAAGAAATTCTCGCGGTGATCTCGCGGCATGTTACCCTCGATCCCGACAAGGTCGTGGTCAAGATGGACAGGGGAAAGCATGTCTCGACGCTGGAGGTGGACATCGAACTGCCGAACGAGCCCATGGCTCGCGCAAGCTGATCTTGGGCTCGCGCAAGCTGATCTTGGGCTCGCGCGAGCTGATTTCGGGCTCGCGCAAGCCGGTCCCGGCTCCGCGCAAGGTGAACCTGCATTGCTCGCGGCGGCCTGATCGATGGAAGCCATTTTTCGCGTCGAGGACGACCGCGTCCTCGTCGGCCCGAACGCCGCCGGCCCGTGGGATCCGCGCATGCAGCACGGCGCCGCGCCGGCGTCGCTTGCGGTGTGGGCGGCCGAGCGCATCGCCACGCCGTCGGAGATGCGGATTGCGCGCGTCACCATCGATCTGATGCGCCCGGTGCCGCTGGCGCCGCTCACCGTCGAGACCGAGGTGCTGCGCCAGGGACGGAAAATCCAGCTCTGCGCGGTCAGGCTGAAGGCCGACGGCGTGCTGGTGGTGGCCGCGACCGTGCTGAAGGTGAGAGCAACGGCGCTGCCGCTGCCCGCTGATCTGCCGGAGGAAAAGGTCACGCTGCCGGGGCCCGAGGAGGCGCCGGAAGACCCGGCAAGGTTCTCCAACAGCCCCTTCGTCACCGGCATGTCGCTGCGCTCGGCGCGCGGCAGGTTCGGCGTGCCGGGACCCGGCGCGATCTGGTATCGCGTCGACCGGCCGCTGGTGGAGGGATCCCCCGTCTCGCAGGCGATGCGGGCGGTTGCCGCCGCCGATTTCGCCAACGGCACCTCCGCCGCCCTCGATTTCCGGCACTGGACCTTCCTCAATGCCGACCTCACCGTGAACATGGCCCGCGAGCCCGTTGGCGAATGGATCTTGCTGGACGGCGAATCCTGGATCGGCCCCGACGGCGCCGGGCTTGCGATGATGCGCTTGGCGGATGCGCGCGGCTATTTCGGCCGCGCCGTGCAGAGCCTGGTGATCGAGAAGCGGTGAGTGCTTGCTCCCCTTACCTCGCCCCGCGCGCGGGGAGAGGTCGGATCGCATCGAAAGATGCGATCCGGGTGAGGGGGACTCTCCGCATGCTCCTCCGCTTTCGTATGCGCGGAGAGAGCCCCTCTCCCCGTGAAGGACGGGGAGAGGGAAGCCAGCCTCTGCCTCGCGCCCGCGCGGCCCAAAATCGTGAACGCGCCCGGCCCTTAACCTTAACGCGGCATTAACCAGCGCAGCCCGACAATCCCCGCGTCACCCGAGAGGCCCGTGGTTCGGGCGCGGGGGAGGGAAAAGGGGCTGCTCGAATGGCACTCGAGAGGATTTTCGACAAGACGCCGGCGACACTCGATGAGCTCCGGAGGCGGGTGTACTTCGCCCTGCAGCGGCATCCGCTGTGCCGCACGGTCCAGTTCGACGTGGTGTCGACGCCGCGCACGGCGCGCGGCGCCAATTGGACGGTGAGCCTGCGCTCGGTCGAGCCGCGCGCCCTGTTCGAGGCCTCCGATATCGTCGCCGACATCCAGGAAGCCTATGAGCTTGCGCTAGCTGCCTGAATTTCAAGGTTTTTCTGTGCGTTAACCGTATCTCGCGGGTTCCGGCCACGGCCGCAAGCATGGCCCGTTTAGGCCTTAATTAACGCTCAGTGTTTCGCAAATTGTCTGAATTCGAGCCGACCGGGACGGAGAGTTGCTTGACCAAGTCGATCACATTCCTGGCGCTGGCCTGCCTGCTTGTCGCGGGGTCTGCCGTTGCCAGCATTCTCACCCGTGAAAGCATTCCGGCCGCCGGCGTCGCGGCCTCGCTGTCCGACCTCAAAGGGACCGTGGTGTCCAACCGCGAGGCCAAGCAGGACAAGCTGATCGTCGCCGTGTCGGTGGAAACGTCCACCGCCGAGGCATCGCCGGCTACTGCGCTGAGCGAGCCGCTGCGGCAAGCCTATGCCTCCTCCAGCGACGCCGATGTCGATGCCGCCAGGGAAGCCGTGAAGGCGATGGCCCCTGTGCAGGCCGCCGCCGTTCCGGCGCCGCCGAAGCCGAAGGTCGCGAGCCATCCGCAGCCGCAGAAGACCTACGCCTTCCTGTCGGACGTGCAGATCGCCGGCATCAAGGACCGGCTGCATCTGACCTCGGACCAGGAATATTACTGGCCCGGCATCGAGCAGGCGCTGCGCGGCATCGCCCGCAAGATCCAGGCGGCGCGGCTGTCGAACCCGAATGCCAATGCCGGCACGATCGATCCGGATTCCGAGGAAGTGCAGCGATTGAAGTCGGCCGCGATGCCGCTTCTGTTCCAGCTGCGCGAGGACCAGAAGGAAGAAGTGCGCAAGCTCGCCCGCGTCATCGGGCTGGAGAAGGTCGCCTCGGCGATCTGAGGCTTTTCAAACATCCCAACCGCACGCCAACCCGCGGCTCGCTTGCTGACCCGCGGGTCGGCGGCTTTGCGGCCATCCTCAGCCGCAGGTCTCAGCCGCAGCTCTCAGCCACCATGGGCTTCGACGACCTCGCGACAAGGCGTGGGAAGCTTCGCCTTGTTCTGGGCGAGGCAGGCGCGCATCTCGGGCGGCTGGCCGATGAACCGCGCGCAGAGGGTTTGGGCATCGGCACGGCAGGCCATCTTCTCCTGCATCGAGGGAGCAGAATCCGCCATCGCCTGCGAAGCGCCCGCGACCAGAAGCGCGAGCGCAAGCAGCGTGGAGGAGCGATTGATCGGCTTGGTCTGGATCGACTTGGTCATGACATCACCTTTTTGCGTCAGGGGTTGGTGTTGAAAGTGACCAGAACCTCGTCGAAGTGCGGCGCGCTGGCCATGCCATGATCATGGGAGGCGGTGTCCCGGGCGGCAGGTTCGCCGGCCTCGATTTCGGCAATTATCCCTAGACATCAATGAGATGGGCGCCGGCCGAAATCCCGCCTCCGGCTGCAAAAATCCGCCAGGACCACCGCCATCCGCCATCCCCCATCTTCATGGGATGTTGGGGACGAGCGCTTGGGCGCATGTATCGCCGCGTCGGTTGCGACGGCCACAGGGCCGCTTCGTGAGAAGCCGGCAAACAGATCAAAGGAGAGATACCATGTCCAAGTCCACATCCCTCAAGTCGAAATCGCTTGCTTCGAAAACCCTGAGTGCCGCTGTCGCTGCTGTCTTCATGTCGATTGCGGCGGCCTCGCTCGCCGCCACGCCCGCGAATGCGGCGGCCGTGTACTGCAAGACGGCGGGCGTGCCGCAGGGCTGCATCGTCGCTCCGACGCCGGCGCCTGTGGTCGTCGCCCCGGTCGCCGCTGCCGGCGTGGCGCGGGTCGGTTACTATGGCCGCTATTATGGTGGGCCGGTCGCCGTCGGCCATGTCGGCTACACCCGCGTCACCCCCTATGGTGTGCGCCATGTCGGCTACACCCGCGTGTGGCGTTAACGGATATCGCCGTCCGGGAAGCGGTGAGGCAAGGTCAGCCTCACCCGCGTCCCGGTCGCGCTGGAGACCACCTCGCAAGTCGCCCCGCAGCGCGCGGCGCGGGTCTGCATGTTGCGCAGGCCGCGCCCCGCTGCCCGGTCGTTTCCGCTACCCTCGGCCGCAGGCGCAAACCCCTTGCCGTCGTCGCGCACGGTGATCGAGCCGTAAGGGCCGGTGGCATCGTTGAGCGTCGCGATCCGCACCGTGATGGTCCTGGCGCCCGCATGCTTGACCGCATTGGTCACGGCTTCATCGAGCAGCCGCACGATCTGGATCACATGCGAGGGCCGCAGCTCCGGATGCACCGGCAGGCCCGGCGGCGTGATCTGCCAGTTCAGCGCGATGCCGTGCGGGCGCAGCTGCGCGGCGACGCGGTCGCGCCAGGAGCCGAGCGCGAGCATCAGATCGCCGCCGATATCGTCCATGGAATCGATCACCAGGCGCAGATCCTTCAACGCCGCGCGCGCGGCGTCGCCGATGCCGCCGGTGTCCTCGCCGCGTTCGGAGAGCGCGACGATGCTGACGAGCTGGCCGCCGAGCCCGTCATGCAGGTCGCGCATCAGCCGCGTCCGCTCGCGCGCGAGCTCGGCGGCGCGCGCCTGCTCCTGCTCGCGGGCGAAGGCGGCGCGCAATTTCTCCTCGGCCTCGCGCAGCTGGATGACGAGATGCGCGGCAAAGCCGTCGACGCGGTTGAGCGCGCCGGCAAAGCGCCAGGTGAGCCCGGCGCCGATCGCGATCAACAGCACCGAGTAGGACAGGCGGCTGAAGAAGATGCGCCGGTCGGGCAGGATCTGCGCGACCTCCAGCAGGTCATGCGCGAGGCAGGTGATGACGATGGTGACGGCACAGCCGAGCAGCAGGCTCGGGACATCCTGCCTGCGCAGCTCCGACCAGGCGACCACGGCGGCGAGCAGCAGGAGATTGATGCCGATCGCGGGGATGCCGAGCACCATGAACACCGTGCGGAGCAGTTGCGGCGTTCCGAGCAGTCCGGCCAGCATCACGAGCACGCCCGGCACGAAGACCAGCGCGGCATGGCGCGGCCATCTGCGGGTGAAGAACAGGATCGCAAAGGCCAGCACGAAGCCGCTCTCGAGCGGGGCCGAGGCGATCAGCGTGGCGTTGAGCTCGGGGTGCCTGGGCTGGTCCACGACCGTGACCAGGAATGTCTGCATCGCTCCCAGCGCCATCGCGCCGGCGAGCATGCCGTAGGCGATCTCATGGCGCCGCACGGCCCAAAGCACGACCAGGATCACCGCCAGGATGCCCTGCCATGCCGAGAATACGGTCGGCAGCGTGACGAACCAGAGCGTCCGCTGTTCGAAATAGGGGCGGAGCACGTCATCGGGGCCGACAAACGGCCGATCCAGAAAACCCGAGATCGGACCCCAGACATAGAGCCTGATCGCGAGCTCGTTGGCGCCGTCGTGCAACAGCGAGGCCGGGATGACCGCGATCTCGGGCGTGTCGCGGTCCGGCCGGTTTGCCGAGGGGTCGCGGCGGCTGTCGAGGATCGAGGTGCCGTTGACGATCACCTCGACGCCGTTGGTGAAGCGCGGCAGATAGACCGACCACGCGCCGCCCGCATCGCTGTGCGTCCAGCCGAAGCTGCCGGTGAACATGGCGGGATCATCCATCCCCGACCGCGACGGCACGAAAGCGGGCAGCATCACCTCGCGCGTGGCGCCGCGGTCGTGAAGCGTGAATACGGTCAGGAGATAGCGCGCGGGCGGCTCGGGCAAGGGATGGCGCAGCGCGAGAATGCAGAGCGCCGCGATGATGATCTGAAGCAGGACATATTGGGCAATGCGGGAGACGACTATCCGCGGGCGCGAGACCGGTGCTGCGCTCAGCGGTTTCGCCTCGTCCGTCACAGCTTGATCAGGCCCTGCTGCAGCGCCTCGAACACGGCCTCGCCACGCGTGTGCACCTCGAGCTTGCGATAGATGCTCTTGATGTGGCCGGGCACGGTCTGCCGGGACATGCCGAGATGGCTTGCGATCTCGGCATAGCTGAAGCCCTTGGCGATGCCCCAGAGGATGTCGATCTCGCGCGGCGTCAGCTTGGCGGTGTTGAGCTGCGGCCCCGGCGGCGGCTCGGCCGCGCTTTGCGTGCGGCGCACGATGAAGCGGGCGATGGAGGCGGAGATCGGCGAATGCCCGGCGACGAGCTCGCGCACGGTCGCGGCGATATCGGTCGGGAAGGCGTCCTTGAGGATATAGCCGGTGGCCCCGACGGTGATGGCACTGATCACGCTCTCCTCGTCGCCGAGGATCGAGATCACCATGATCTCGGTGTCGGGCAGGCGCGCGCGGGTCTCACGGATCAGCTCGATGCCGTGGCCGTCGGGCAATTGCAGGTCGGTGAGCAGCACGCGGGGTCGGCGCGACTCGAGGCTCGCGCGCGCCTCGGCCAGCGTCATGGCGGCGACGACATCGAAGCCCGCCTTCTCCAGCGCGTCCTTCAGCCGCCAGTTGGTCGGCGGATCGTCCTCGACCAGAAGGATCGAGATGTCCTTGGCTTGTATGTCTTCGGCCGGTGACGTCATCGCAAGAGCCCCGCCCACGTTGAGCCGCGAAGTTCCGCTTCAGCTTAGCCCGCGCGGCGTAGTTTGCTACCCCATATTCATGGGGATTTTCCCGTGAGGCGCGCCGCTGCGCCGGCAGGC
This sequence comes from Bradyrhizobium sp., assembly GCA_035293585.1. Lineage (GTDB taxonomy): Bacteria > Pseudomonadota > Alphaproteobacteria > Rhizobiales > Xanthobacteraceae > Bradyrhizobium. The sequence continues at coordinate 50,172 of DATGMN010000004.1, forward strand.
CGAATGATCGAAGCAGGCAAGGTTGGGCGTCGCGCGTGCACGGCGCGCGACGTCACCTGGAAGCGGCAGTGAACACCGGCAATGCGGCCTGGCGCGACGGCTCGCGGGTCGCAGCAAGGTTGAGCAGTTCCGGTTGCGTTGTCCCGGAACATCGCCAACGTTCGCACGTTTGCCCGCAAGAAAGAGGAGGCGGGTGATGCGCGCTTCGACGGCTTTTTTTGTCGGCATTGGAACCGTTGGTCTTGCGATCACGGGAGGCCTGGGCGGCGGGCTGCTCATCGGCAACATGATGAGCCCCTCCCCGCCGAAGCACGTCGCCGCAGCTGCAAAAACCGAAGCCGCGAAGCCCGCTCTTCCAGCTGCGCAGGCCGGGCAACCAAGCCCGGCGCAGCCGATGTCACCGGCGAGCGCGCTGCCCTATACGGCAGCGACACTTGCCTTCACCGACCCGTCGATCAATGGACAAGTGACGCAGGCCGATCACGCGGTCGACGGCGGTTCCGCGGCGCCGCCTCCTGCCGTCGCGGCAGCGGCGCCGAGCCAGCAATCCGCAAAGCCGGTGGATCACCCGGCGCCACGCCAGACGGTACAGGAGACGCAACAAACTCCGTCTGCGAAGCCGCCATCAGCGCCGGAGGACGCCTACGCCAAGGCGCGCGACGCCGACCTGAAGCATGCGGCAGAGAGGCGGCGCGCCGAACCGGCCCAGCGCTGGGTTGGGCGCCACGGCTATGATCGGGGCCAGGATCAAGCCGAAGATCAAAATCAGAAGCCGAACAGGAACGCCGACCAGCAGGCGCGCGACGATCGCAACATCGACCGCAGCAGTGGCTCAGCGAATCGCGGGTACGGCTATTCCGACCGCGCCTATCGTGATGACGGTCGTGGCCGATATCGCGACGCCGAGCGCGACGACGATGATCGCCGGCCGCGTTATTTCGTCGATGAAGGGCCGCGCGTCGGCTTCCCGCGCTTCGAACTGTTCGGGCCCGACGACTGAGCGCGGCGCCATGCCGGCCTGCTCGACCATTGGCGCCGTTGCGATCGACCACGACAGCGCCGCCCGCAATTGACGCCCCCTATAATTGCCGGCCTCCCGCGGATGGAGGCCGCGCGGCGAAACCCATCGCCTTGGGGCGATGATTGCGATGGGTTCGCCGGTGGCCAGCTCACATCGCACCGCCGGTGCGGAGTTCGCTGCTGACTAGCAGGGCGGATACGGCGCGTACCCGCAAGTCCTGTGGTAGCCATATGCACCATAGGCCGCGGCCCCCGCGGCTGCCGCGCCGTAATAGGCGCGCCGGTGCACTCTGCGGTTCACGCCTGCTACGCTCCCCGGCGTAAGCGGGCGTCCGACTCTCGCCTCAGCACGATCCAGCGATATGGATGGCACGTTCGCCGGCGCGTAATGCGGCGACAGTGGAGCTACGACGAAGAGCAGAACGGTCGCGATCAGTCCAAGACGCTTGCCATTCCCAGTCATGGTGTTCACTCCCTCTCGATTAGCCTACCCACGTTGAACGCTGCGCCTGTGCCAAGCGAGGAGCATTGCGCCAGATCAAGCGGTTCGCGAAGGAGAACAGGAGCAGGGCGCGTAATCCGCCGGCCGGATCATCTTGCAAATCCAGCAATCGGCTCAAGCGGTTGAAGCATCTCCGCCACGCCTGGTGAAAGCGCCAGCCGCCAGAGGCAGCGGCTTTATGTGAAGCGATGCCGTCTCGAACCGACAGGAACTCTCCGGCACCTGGCCGTCGTCTTGGCTCCCGTCGTTAACCGCTCGTTAACCATATCGGGTTCAGGCTTGCAGCTGGAAATGCGGCAGAACCGGACGCCGGGCCGGCAGTCGCAAGAAGGGGCCGGCGGCGTAGCGCCCGCCGGCCTTTTCCCGGGCACGGTTGGTCGAATTGAACGCAACTGTCCCCGTTATTCTTGGCGGTTGAAATTGGCGGTTGAAAATCGCTGGACCGACAATCGCGACGGAGTGCTATCGTTTTCAAGCCAGCAATCCTGGAGGAGGGTCCCATGTTGGACACGATCCTTGATATGGTGATGGTGTTTGATGCCGTGTGCTTCACGCTCTTGATAGCCGACGAAATTCGATGGTCGCTATCGCGTCTCCGGCGGTGAGCCGCTGAACGATGTCAGTGCGGGCCGGTTTGCTGGCGAATTCCAAAGCAAGCCGAGGTGTGGCCACAGCGTGCCGCTGCCCGGAAGTTCCATGCGTCGCTGCATACCCAAACGGGCCGCGAGGCGGAACGCTGCGCCGGAAGCGGTTGTTTATTCCCTGCCAAGGAGGGACGACCATGCAACATCATCGGGCGCTCGTGCTGGACGCAGCAACCCTGCGCGAAGAGCTTGCCGCAATCGAAAACCAGATTCAGCTCAATCCAAGGGACATCGATCTCATCAACAGGCACCTGACCTATGCCCGCAAGATTCGCGAGATTGAATATCGCGAGAACGGTTATGTCACGGCGCGTGGCTGATCTTGTGGCTGATCTTGATGTCGGAAGCGGGGCTTGGTCGCGCCGTGCCAGCGCGCACGATTCGCCCGTCGGGCAGATCATTGTCCCGCCTTCTGAAGCCTGGCACCAGCAAAGAAGGATCGGAGCGCGTGCACGTCGAGGCGAATTTCGTCAGGCGGATCAATCCGGTTGATGCATTCAAGATGCGCGGCGCAAAATATTGATGTTTCGTATTTTCGGAAATTGTGATTTCCTCCCGTCATTCCGCGCCGACTCGAGGGGCGTATCGCGATCGTCACGAACGTGGTGCGGAACGCGGTGGACGCGAAGACGCTGACTGACGAGCGGCGCTGATGCGGACGGCGAAATCGTGTGGTCCTGGCGCCCCAAGCATCTGGCGCCAAGTTGCCGACGGTGCGAAGCCGCATCGCGGCGATGACGGTGGCAAACAGGATGGTTCACCGGGGAGAGCGCGTATAAGCCGTAAACCATCGCGCAGGGAAGGCCGGAGTGTCTCCGCCTGTACCTGTGGTCACGCGCCCTTTGCGCACATTTTCTGGCGCGAGGGCCCCGGGTGCAGCGGCCACCCGGCCTTCCCTGCTCCCTCGCGTCCGGCGAGGGCGGTGACGAGGCAAAGCTCGGGCGCGAATGCGCCGCGAGGAGGAAAGCTCATGTCCAGCGCTGACGGGGCGCAGTGTCCGGAAAATGCATCGAAAGATGTCCACGATGGCAGGGAGAGGCTGGTCGTTAAACGCCTTTTCCGGAATCCGAACAATTTGACTCATCTCCGAACCAGCTCGTGCTCATAATCTTCACCCGGCGCTGGTAGCTGAGATTGCCGCGCTCTCGGCGTCTCGCCTCGAGAGCGCAACCGCTGAAGAGACCAAGAACAATGACAATGCTCCATTCGCTGATCCACGACGTCCAGGATGCCCCCGGCTCCGGATCGACCAGGCGGCAGCTTCGGGCGCTCAAGCGGATCACCGATCTGTTTCTCGCGGGTTCCGCGAGCTATTCGAAACGGCAGGTCGAGCTGTTCGACGAGGTGTTCAAGGTCCTGGTCGAGGCGATCGAACTGCAGACCCGCATCAAGCTCGCTCACCGCCTGGCCACCGACCCCGCTGCGCCGGCCGTGCTGGTCCGCGCCGTTGCCGCGAACGATGACATTGCCGTCGCGGGGCCCGTGCTCAGGGAATCCCCTGTTCTCACCGAGCCGGACCTGGTCGCAAGCGCGAGCAAGCAGAGCCAGAACCACTTGCTGGCGATCGCCCAGCGTGAGGCGGTCAGCGAGGTGATCACCGATATCCTGATCGAACGCGGCGAGCAGCAGGTCGTGCATGCGGTCGCCAAGAACGCAGGCGCGCAGATTTCCGATGACGGCTTCTCGGAGCTCGTGATGCGCGCCGGCGCCGACGTCGAGCTTGCGCTGCATGTCGGCACGCGCCGCGACATTCCGCGCCACCATTTCCTGAAACTGCTGGACACCGCCTCGGCATCGGTGTGCGGCCGGCTGGTCGCGGCCAATCCGACGCTCGCCGAGGTGGTGCAGGAGACGGTGACCGAGGTGATCGACGACATCAACGGCGAGGTGCGCCGGCACTCTCCCGCACACACCAAGGCCAGGTTCCGGATCAGGCGGCTGTCCGAATGGAAGGAGCTGCGGGAGGTCGACGTCCACGCCGGCGCCCGCGCGCAGGATTTCGAGAAGACGGTGACGGCGCTTGCGGCACTCGCCGGCTGCGGCATCGAGGTCGCCGAGCGCGCGGTGCTCAACGAAAATCCAGGCGCGGTGCAGATCATCGCCAAGGCCGCCGGCTGCTCCTGGGCGACGGCGAAGGCGCTGCTCTTGATGACGGTCGCCGAGCGCAAGATGTCGAAAATGGATCTCGAGCGCGCGCGTGAGAATTTCGAGCAGCTGGAACGGCGCACCGCCCAGCGCGTGCTGGAGTTCTACGAGGCGCGCCGGCAGACCTTCACCAATGCCGGCGCCACCATCACGTCGGGCGAAGCCGCCAGGCTGGAAGCGATGATGGGATAGAAGCGACGCCTGCGCTGGTTATTACCTGGTATCATGCGACCGGAATTCACGGCATTGCGACTGTAGACGCCGAGGGTCGCCTTCCGAGTTGCTTCGGTCTCCCCGAGCGCCTTGTACTGGCTTTCGCGTTTCAAGCCGGCCTTCTTCGCAATACCACCCATACCGCGTGCACATGCAACGAGACCAAGCGCGTTGCACGAAATCCGCGTCACCGCATTCGGGCGCCGCCGCAATATCTGCAAATGCCTTCCTCGGTGTCGAGATAGTTGGCGGCATCGAAGCTCGTTGTCACGGGCATCACCATGTCTCCGCCGGCTTCTGAGCCCGTTAATATCCTTCGGTTGCGCGCTTGTCGCCACTACACAACAGGATCACAATCTGTGCTCCGCGATGCACATAGTAAATCCCGTAAGCCGGCCCATAGTCGATACGCATCTCGAAGATGCTGTGACCGACGCTTGTTGTCGCCAGGATTTCCCGTCTCCAGGCGGCGAGTTCGCCGGCGTCGGCTGTCGAGCGGCTTCGGGTTGTAGCGACAAGCACCGGGACAAGCGATATCCCGTCCGCGTCGACCCTCGCGACCGGCACCAATTCGCCCCTGCGCCAGTCGACCACTGCACCCGCTGAAAAAGATCGCGGAAGCCAAGGCCGCTGTAGTCTGCAAACGAATCCTGTAGATCAGGACAATCACCCGCGCCCCCAACCCGCCGCAGCATATCACCCGATTTGATGTCGCTCAATTTTGCGGCCACCGATGCAGCAAGCCTCAAAGTGCGGTGATGGTCGCATATGATGAGTGACACGGAGGACGTCGACGAAAATGCTGAGTTTTTTGCGCGGTCGCGATGGTGAAGATGCGAGGCAATCGAGCTCGCGCTACTCTTACAACAAAAGCGTTGCTGCTCATGGGCGAGGATGTTAGCCTGACGTTGCATCGCGACGAGTGAGCCATTGAAGAAATGAGCCAGTCGATGTCCCTCCGACCAGCCTCGATGACGTGGTCGTCATGCGCTCGCTTCGTCTTCTTCCTTGGCGTCTGGCTGATGATTGCGGGCTGGAAGGAAGAGGATCTTCCGGTCGGCGTGGTGGCCGCCGCGCTCGCGCTGTGGATCAGCCTGGTGCTGTTGCCGCCGATCGCGCTCCATCTGCATCTTGCTCCACTCGCCCGACTCAATCTTCGCTTCCTGAGCCGCTCGTTCGTTGCGGGCATCGATGTCGCCCGGCGTGCGCTCCTGCCGCGCCTTGATTTGCGTCCCGGATTCATTGCCGTCCCCTTTGCCTTGCCGCCCGGCGTCGCCCGCAACGCGTTCCTCGTCTACCAGAGCCTTCAGCCCGGAACCGCGCCCACAAGCGCGGAAGGCGAAGTGCTTCAGGTGCACTGCCTCGACATCACTCAGCCGGTAGCGGCCGCCATTGCAGCGGATGACGCCTTGTTCAAGAGGGCGATCGGCCATGAGTGAATTGCTTCTCGCAGCTGCGGGCCTGATCGTGTTCACGGTCGCCATCGGACTTGCGCGCATTCTGCGCGGGTCGGACGACGTGGAAAGGTTGATGGCGGTCCAGCTCCTCGGCACCGGCGGCATCGCCGCGCTGCTGCTGATTGCCGATGCGACCCATGTCCCCGGCGTCGAGGATGTCGCACTCGGTCTCGCCTTGCTCGCCGCGTTCGCCACCATTGCTTTTGTCAATCTCATCGACGCGGAACAAGGGGACAGCGGGGCGTGATCGCGTTGCTCGATCTTTTTTGTATTGCGGCCATCAGCGCCGGGACGTTTTTCTTTTTCGCAGGCACGGTTGGCCTGCTGCGCTTTCCGGACTCGCTGACCCGTCTGCATGCGTTGACCAAGGCCGACAATCTCGGCCTCGGTCTGATCGCCCTCGGCCTGATCCCGCGCGCCGACAGCGCGCTTTCAGCGCTCAAGCTGGTCGTCATCTGGGTCCTTGTTCTGCTCTCCGGCGCTTCGAGCGCACAATTGATCGGCCGCGCGCTGCGGCGAGGTCGCAAATGAGTCTTCTCAGCTGTCTTGACGTCGGTCTCGCTCTTCTGATCGTCGGTGTCGCTGTCTCGGTCATCGCCGCGCGAGACCTGTTCGCCTCGGTCGTCGGCTACGTGGCCTACGGGCTGTTGCTTGCCCTGGTCTGGATCCGCCTGTATGCGCCAGACGTCGCCTTGACCGAGGCGGCGGTCGGCGGCGGAGTGACTGGGGTCCTGCTGATTACCGCGGGAAAAAGGCTTGCAGCAATCGGGAGTGCCGCTCCGGAGCCGCAGCCCGGGCTCGCCTTCAGGCTCCTCATCGGCGTGCTTGCCGCACTCGTCGCCGGCGCCTTGGGCGCCGTCATCATGATGCTCCCCGATCCGCCCCCCTCGCTTGCGCCGCAAGCTGCCGCCGCTGCCGACGGTGCCGGCGCCGGGCTCGGTAACCCCATCACAGCGGTACTGATTTCCTATCGGTCCTTCGACACGATGCTCGAGAAGATCGTGCTGATCCTCGCCGTGATCGGGGTGTGGTCGGTGGGCGCCGACAAGGCGTGGGGCGACACGCCGGCCCCGTTCCGCCGCCCCAAACCCTATGCGTCCATGGTCTTTCTCGCCCAGATGCTGGCGCCCATCGGCGCGGTCATTGGCATTCATATTTTCTGGGTCGGCGCCAACGCGCCAGGCGGTGCCTTTCAGGGCGGAGCGTTGCTTGCAGCCATGTGGATGGTCACCATGATGGCGCGGCTGGCGGAGCCACCCCGCATTGACGCGCAATGGCTTCGTCTGGCCTTGATCGCCGGACCGGCCGTGTTCCTCATTGCCGGCCTCGCCGGCGAGCTTGTGGCGGGAAGCTTCTTTGCCTATCCGCCCGGCCTCGCTAAGCCGATCATTCTGCTCATCGAGGCGTTCATGCTGGTGTCGATCACGGCGGCCTTGCCGATGCTCGTTGCCGGTCCGCCGAGCGAGAGATCTGAACCATGAACCCCTCGGTTCTCGCGGGATTGGTCGGCGCGGCTCTGGTCGGTCTTGGGCTCTATGGCCTCATTATCCACCCGCATCCCCTGCGCAAGCTGCTCGCCTTCAACCTGATTGGTAGCGGTGTGTTCCTGGTTTTCGGAATCGTCGCGCGGCGCGGCGCGGCGGCCGGCTTTGCCTTCGACCCGGTGCCGCAAGCCATGGTCATTACCGGAATTGTCGTTGCCTTCGCCGCCAGCGCCGTCGCAGTCGCACTCATCCTGCGGCTTGCTGCGGAGACCAGCCGTGTCACGTTGGACCCCGAGGCTTGGACCGGGCCCGGTGGCGGGGACGCCAAGTGATGGCGGAAGCGGGGGCGGTCACGCCGGGCGGCTACCTGCTCGTTCTCGCGATTCTGCTACCGCTTGCCGGAATCCTCCTCTCATTCATGATCGGAGGCCGTCATGCCGAACGCGTCGCCCTAGGCTCGACGCCATTCGGGTTTGCGCTGGCTTGCGCAATCGCATTCCATGTCGCGCGGGCGGGCAAACCGATCGTCTATACAATCGGCGGACTGCCGCCACCACTTGGCATCGACCTGCGGGCCGACGGCGTTTCGGCGGTGATGCTGATCGCAGCGGCCGTGATCGTGACGGCCGCCGCATTCTATGCCCGCGCGAAATTCATCACGCCCGACGGCGTCCGCGAAAGCAGAAGTGCGCTGACCTTCTGGATCATGCTTCAGGCGATCTGGGCCGCGCTGACCATCATTTTCGTCGGCGGCGATCTGTTCAACCTTTACGTCGCCCTGGAGCTGCTCACCTTCGCTGCGGTGCCTCTCGTTTGTATCGACGGCCGCCCGGAGACGCTCGCCGCCGCCTTGCGCTATTTGCTCTTCGCGCTGTTCGGATCGATTTCCTATCTGCTGGGCGTTGCCCTGTTCTACGGCGCCCACGGGACCCTCGACATTTCGCTTCTTGCGCAAAGAGTTCAGGCGACGCCCGTGGTTTGGACGGCGGCCGCCCTGATGACCGCTGGCCTGCTTGCCAAGACAGCTCTTTTTCCGCTGCACCTCTGGCTGCCGCCCGCTCACGCCAACGCGCCGGCGGCCGCGAGCGCCGTGCTTTCTGGCCTGGTTGTCAAAGGCTCGTTCTTTCTTGTGCTGCGGCTGTGGTTTTGCGTTCTTCCCACCCTTTCGATGGACAAGGTGGCGGCAGTTCTCGGCGGTCTCGGCTCGGCGGCTATCATCATGGGCAGCATCATGGCGCTGCGTCAGGCGCGGCTGAAACTGTTGATCGCCTATTCGACCGTCGCCCAGATCGGCTACCTTTTCCTCGTGTTTCCGCTCGCAGCAGGCGCACACAGCTGGAGCGCGATCGGCTGGAGCGCTGGCCTGATGCAGGTGCTCGCCCATGCCTTCGCCAAGGCAGCGATGTTCTTCTCGGCGGGCGTGATGGCCGAAGCGCTGGGCCATGACCAGATCGCTAGACTTGGCGGCGCGGCGCGTGTGCTGCCTGTGACCTTCCTGACCATCGCCCTCGGGGGATTGTCGCTGATGGGCTTGCCGCCAAGCGGCGGCTTCAGCGCCAAATGGCTGATGCTCCAGGCGTCCATCGCATCGGGCCAATGGTTCTGGACGCTTCCTGTCCTCGCCGGCGGCCTGCTTGCGGCCGGCTACGTCTATCGCGTTCTTGCGCCGGCTCTGTCCGATGGACAAGCTTCGCTCGAATCGCCGCCGAAGCGCAGTCAGGAGGCGATCGCGCTTGTTTTGACAATGATTGCCCTTGCGCTCGGCTTCGCGCCACAGGCTTTCTTTGACTTTCTCGAAATCGGCCGTCCGATGGCGGCTGCCCTGCCATGACCGATTTTTCCTGCACCCTGCTTGTTGCGAGTCTGGCCCTGCCGCTGGCATTCTTGTGCGCCTGCTTTGCCAGGCGCTGGCGGCGGCATGCCCTGGCCTTGCAATGGCTTGCCCCGATACCCGGTCTTGCGACGGGGATCATCGGCTTGAACCGCGCGCCGATCAGCTGCGACCTGCCAGTCCTGGGCTTCAGCCTTCGCCTCGATCCGTCCGGCGCACTGCTGCTCGCTGTCGCGGCGCTGCTTTGGATCACCGTCGGCGCCGCCCTTTGGCGCGATCGCCAGCCCGACCACCGTTTTGGCGTTTGCTGGCTTCTGACCATGACCGGCAGCATCGGTGTCTTCATCGCCGGTGATCTCGTCTCCTTTTATCTCGTTTATGCGCTGGTCAGCATTCCGGCCTATGGCCTGTTCGCGTTTTCTGACGATGCCGAGCACAAACGCGCAGGCGCGGTGTATATGGCGTTCACGATTCTCGGAGAGGCGCTCCTGCTGCTGGCCTTCGCAATGCTCGTGGCAGGTGAGCCGCATCGAAGCGGGCGGATTGTGGATGTGATGAATGCACTGCCAGCTTCATCCTGGCGAGATCCGGCCCTGGGGCTGATCATTGCCGGCTTCGGCATGAAGATCGGCATGATCCCATTCAATGGCTGGATGCCGCTTACCTATAATGCCGCGCCGATTCCCGCCGCCGCGGTGTTGAGCGGCGCGGGCGTCAAGGCCGGCGTGATCGGGCTGATCCGCTTCCTGCCGCTGGGTGTCCCGCTGGAAACCTGGGGCGGCGCTTTGGCGGCCATTGGCTTCTTTTCGGCCTTTTACGGCGTCGCCTTCGGCCTGGCCCAGCGCAACCCCAAGTTCATTCTGGCCTATTCCAGCATTAGCCAGATGGGAGTCATCACCGCCGCGCTCGGCATGGCACTTGTCAATGGACATGCCGAAGCTTCACTCAACGTCGCCTTTTATGGTGCCAACCACCTGCTGGTGAAAGCCACGCTGTTCCTCGCGATTGGCGCGCTGGCCGTGCGCGGCGCAAGACCTTCGCATGCGTCGCTTATTGTGACCGCTGTACTCGCCTTCAGCCTTGCGGGCCTGCCGTTTACCGGCGGCGCGTTGGCCAAGCTTGCGTTGAAGGCGGAATTCACCGGCGGAGCAGCTGCGGTTCTCGCTACGGTTTCTTCAATCGGTACCGCGCTGTTGATGACCCATTTCCTGATCTGCCTCGCTGTGCCGCTGCCCGGCGCCGCCCAGGAGTGCTCCCGCGGCCTTGTCCGTTTCTGGATCGCTGTTGCGCTCGGCGCGATCCTGCTGCCGTGGGCGTTTTATCCGGCCGTCGACGATGTTTCAAATGCGCTGAGCCTCGGCAAGCTGCTTGACGGGCTGTGGCCTGTGGCGGTCGGTGCGGGCCTCGCCTTCATGCTGCGACGGCTCGACTTGTCCTTGCCCGAGGTGCCGGCGGGCGACAGCATCGTCCTGCAGGAGGGCGCTTTCCATCGCCTCGTCAAGCTTGGTCCAGCCTTTGAAACGCTCGACACGCGTCTGCGACAATGGCCGGCGGCGGGCGTGTCGCTGCTTTTGATTATCCTGGCCTTGCTTGCGGCGGGCATCTCAGGAGGCTAGCTGTCGCTTGGGCTCCTTGACGCGGAAGAAAATCACATAGAGCGCCGGCAGGACAATGAGCGTGAGCAAGGTCGCCACGAACAGTCCGCCCATGATCGCGAAGGCCATCGGGCCCCAGAACACGGTCGGCGCTATCGGAATGAAGCCCAGAACGGTCGAAATGGCAGTCAACATGATTGGCCTGAAACGCGAGACCGCGCCCTCGACAATCGCATCCCACACGTCGCGTCCCTGCGCGCGCTCTGCCTCGATCTGCTCGATGAGGATGACCGCATTGCGCGCGATCATGCCCATCAACGCCAGAATTCCCAGAATGGCCACGAAACCGAGAGGCCGGCCGGAAATCAGCAAGGCCGCGACAACACCGATCAATCCCATCGGCACGAGGCTGAGCACCATCGCGAGCCGGCTGAAACTGTGCAGCTGCGCCATCAGGAACAGCAGCATAAGGAAGAGCATTGCCGGGACCATGGCATAGACCGAGGCCTGTGAATTGGCGCTTTCCTCGACCGTGCCGCCCACGGCGATGTGATATCCGGCCGGCAGGCTTGCCCGCAGCTTTTCCACCTCCGGCGCCAGCGAGGCCACCGCGGCTTCCGGGGTCGAGTCGGGGATGATATCGGCCTGCACGGTCAGGGTCGGCACCCGGTCGCGCCGCCAGATCAGCGGAAATTCCTGGTCGAACTCGAAGCGCGCAATCTGGCTCAGGGGGACCGTGCGACCGCTCGGCAACGGCACTTGCAAGGATTGCATGGTGTCAAGCGAGACGCGCTGCTCGTCCTGAGCCCTGGCGATAATGTCGACAAGATAGATATCGTCGCGCAGTTGGGTGATCGATGAGCCGGTCACGACCGAATTCAGGCTGGCCGAAAGCGAGTTCGAACTCAGCCCGAGCAGGCGAGCCTGATCCTGATCGATCACAACGCGCACCTTCCGCGCCGGCTCGATCCAGTCGTAATTGACCCGCCGCAGATTGCCGTTGGAGCCGAGGATCCCGCCGAGCTGCAAGGCGATCGTGCGGACCTCTGTCAGACCAGGGCCGCTGACGCGATATTGGACCGGCCACCCAACGGGCGGTCCGAGCTCGAGCGGCGAAACGCGGGACACGACGCTCGGGAATCCCTCGGCCAGCTTTTTCTCCAGCGTGACCTGCAGCCGCTTGCGCGCAGCAACATCCTTGGCGATGATCACGGCCTGCGCAAAAAAGTCGTTGTTGAGCTGCACGTTCAGCGGAAGATAGAAGCGGATCGCGCCGCGCCCGACATAGGTGCTCCAGCTCGCGACATCCGGATTGTCCTTGAGCAAATTGTCCAGCTTGGTCGCCGCCGTGTCGCTGGCGAAGATCGACGCGTTTTGCGGCAGGGTCAGATCAACCACCAGTTCCGGACGGTCCGAGGCCGGGAAGAATTGCCGGGGCACCAGCGACATGGCCAACAGCGACGTCACGAAACATCCGAGCGTGATTGCAACGGTGATCCAGCTGCGGCGCATCGCCGTCAGCAGAAGCGCGCGGAATGTGCCCATGATCCGGCTCGGCTTCGGGTCTTTTTCCTGCCTGGGAGCCTTGAGCAGCCAGACCCCGAGCAGCGGCGCGAACAGCACCGCAACGAACCAGGATACGATCAGTGCAATCGATACGACGGCAAAGATCGAAAACGTGTACTCACCGGCCGAGGACTTTGCGAAGCCGATTGGCACGAAGCCCGCCGCGGTGACGAACGAGCCGGTCAGCATGGGAAATGCGAGCGAATCATAGGCAAACGTCGCCGCCTTCTCCTTGCTGTCCCCTGCCGCCATGCGGGACGTCATGACATCGACGGTCGTCATCGCGTCGTCGACGAGCAGACCGAGGGCGATGATCAGCGCACCGAGTGAGATACGCTGCAGGTCGATTCCGATAAATTCCATGATCGGAAAGATGATTGCCACCGTCAGCGGGATGGACAACGCGACCACCGCGCCAGGCCGGAATCCAAGGCTGACGATGCTGCAGGCCATGATGATGGCAATGGCCTGCCAGAGCGATTCCATGAATTCGCCGATGGCGTTTTTCACCACCACCGGCTGGTCGGACACCAAACTCACGTCGATGCCGATCGGCAGATCGGCGATGCCGGCATCGACCACCCGCTTTGCATTTTCGCCCAACGCCAGGATGTCGCCGCCGTCACGCATGGCGATGGCAAGGCCGATCGCCGGCTTGCCATTGACCCGGAACAGCGGCTGCGGCGGATCGGACAGCGACCGACGAACCTCGGCGATGTCTCGCAGGCGGATCAGGCGTCCATTCGATGGGAAATTGACATCGAGCAGATCATTCTCGGACTTGAAGGCGCCGGTCACGCGGATCAACAATGTCTCGTCGCCGGTCTGGATCGAACCCGCCGGGATCACGGCGTTCTGCGCCTGCAATGCCGCGATCAGCGCAGCGCGGTCGATGCCGAGGCCCGCAAGCAGGCTGGTCGAGAATTCGACATAGATCTGTTCGTCCTGCGCGCCAAGCAGTTCGATCTTGGAAACGTCCTTAACCTGCAAAAGCTTCGAGCGCATATCCTCGACATAATCGCGCAGCTCGCGATGGCTGAAGCCTTCAGCAGTGAACCCGTAAATCAGGCCGAACGTGTCGCCGAAATCGTCGTTGAAACCGGGACCGACCACACCCTGGGGCAATGTCCGGCGTATGTCGCCGATGTTCTTGCGGACTTGATACCAGATGTCCGGCACTTGCTTGGCGGATGTCGAGCCCTTGAGGTTCACGAAGATCGTCGTGAGGCCCGGACTGGTATAAGAGCGCAGGTAATCCAGGCCCTTCGTTTCCTGAAGCTTGCGCTCGAGACGCTCGGTGAGCTGTGTCAGGGTGTCGTCGAGCGTTGCCCCCGGCCAGGCCGCCTGCACGATCATGGTGCGGAAGGTAAAGGCGGGGTCCTCGTTTCGTCCGAGGCGGTAGTAGGACGACAAGCCGGCGACGACAATCGAGATCATCGCAAAAACGATAAAGGATCGATGTCTCAGCGCCCAGTCCGAAAGATTGGGGCCGATCATGACCGCACTCCCAGCGGCCTGACCTTCTGGCCAGGGTGCAGCGCCTGCACACCCGCCGAGACAACGATCTCGCCGCCGTCGAGACCTCCAGAAAGCACCACGGTCCCGGGATCGAAACGCAAGACCTCGACTGGCTTGAGAGCAACGGTCGAGCTGTCCGGATCGACCACCCAAACCGCCGGTTTCTTGTCTGTGGACGTCAAGGCGCTCGCTGGAAGCGAAATCCCGTGGCCGTGATCGACTTCCACCCGGCCCGATACGGTCGCGCCAAGCCGCATGGCCGGCGGTGGATCATTGACCGTCACGCGGACCCTGAACGTGCGTGTGACAGGATCGGCCTGCGGATCCACCTGCCGCACCCGGCCCTTTGCGGTGACGGCGGGGTCGTCCGTCAGCGCGATGATCACATCAGCGTCCCCGGGGGCCGTGCGCAACACTTGAGCCGGAACATCGAAGACGGCGTCCCAGCCGGCTTCGCGCGCGACCATGAACACCGTCTGCCCCGCCTGCACCACCTCGCCGGATTCCGCCGCGCGGCGCGTGATCGTGCCGCTCAAACCAGCCTTGAGTTGGGTATAGCTGACACGGTCCTCGGCGATTTCGACCTGGGCCTTGGCGTCATCCACCGTCGCCTGAGCCGTGCGAAGGGCCTGCTGGGCCTGGTCGAAATTCGCACGGGTCGTCCAGCCTTGTTGCAGCAGGGTTTCCTGGCGGTCGAAATGATTGGAATCCTGCTCCAGCCGAGCCTTGGCGGCGGCAAGCGCGGCACGCGCGGAGCGAAGCGAGTTCAGCTCGTTCTGCGGATCGAGCTTGGCCACCACCTGGTCCGGCCTGACGCTGTCACCCGCATCTACCGAACGCTCGATGATCCGGCCGCCGATACGGAAGGCGAGAGCGACTTCCTTTTCCGCCTGGATCTGCCCGGTGAGGACGATCGACTGGTTGAGGCCCCCCTTTTCGACGACAACCGTGCGCACGGGACGGGGCGGCGGCGCTTCCTTTGCAACCTCCTGCCTGCAACCACAGAGCATCAGGACGATCGCCGGGGCTGCAACCAGCAGCAGGCGGGACGCGCGTCGCGGAAACGAGGAGGAACTGGATGAAGACAACATTCGAACCTCGGCTTGGCTGCGGGGATGCCAGCGGGAGCTTCAGGACTTACGGTCCCATGGTCAGCACTCCGCCAGAAGAATGTCGAGATCCGCGGTCGAGCGTTTTCCCAAATCCGCGCCATGGGACGTGAGGAACTGCTCCGCCGTGGTCCGGCCCTCGGCCTTGAGCAATTGCAGGAAGGGCAATTCGGCGTTGAGCTTGGAGGAGGCGCCGAACTCGGCCAGCCTGTCCGTGAGGATGCGGTGCGTGCGCATTCCTGCCCAGCGCCGCCCTTCGCCCGTGCCGGGATCGGCAGCCTGACGCAGCAGCGCGATCATGCGCAGCTCCTTCATCAGGGGTGCATTGAAGGAAATCTCATTGAGCCGGTCCAGGATGTCACTTGCCGAACGGGGCGTCTCGCGGCGCTCGCGCGGATTGATCTGGACAAGTATCACGTCACTGGCGTCGCTCTCGCGGACCAGGGGCGAAATGGTCGGATTGCCGGCGTAACCACCGTCCCAGTAGGGCTCGCCATCGATCTCGATGGCCTGAAACATGGTCGGCAGGCAAGCCGAGGCGAGCAACACCTCCGGCGTGATCTCCTTGTTGCGGAACACTCTGCCGCGCCCGGTATGGACATTGGTCGCAGTAATGAACAGCCTGATCGGCGCCTCGCCAAGATGGGTGAAATCGATGCTGTCCTCGAGGATCGAACGGATTGGATTGTGGCCGAAGGGATTGAGATTGTAGGGCGAGACCAGCCGGCTCATCAGGTCCATGATCATGTAGCCGGGGGAAGTATCGAGCGACCAGCGATTCATCAGGCGATCGAACACCGACCGTTGGATGGGACTGAACCGCGCGGAAGCGGCAACTCGCCCCCAATAGGCGTCCAGTGCGTTGCGTGCGCCTTGCGCACCGCCCTGAATATAACCGCTGACCAGAACAGCCGCGTTCATGGCGCCCGCGGACGTGCCGGAAATGGCGTCGATCTTGAGCCAGGGCTCTTCGAGCAGACGGTCTAGCACGCCCCACGTGAACGCGCCGTGAGAGCCGCCGCCCTGCAAGGCGAGATCGATCAGAACCGTCTCGCGCGCGGCTTCGAGTTGATCTGTCATGCCAGCCCGTCTTCCCGAAAACGACCACCTGTCCCGGCAGTATTTCCTGTTATCGCGACAAAAAAAGATGCGCGCTGCTCGCGTCTTGCATGGGCCTCATCGCCCCTCCAGGAACTGTTCGCGAGCGCGGACGCCACCGTCAGTAGGAAACGCGTGCATTTGCATTCATTGTTGCGCCAATGAGCAGCACTAATGCTGTGCCAATGCGTGCAGGACCCTGGCCCAGGAGCGGACGCCGCGACGGAAACTCTCCAGTTCATATTTCTCGTTGGGGCTGTGGATCCGATCATCTTCCAGCGCAAAACCCGCCAGGACCACGTCCATGCCGAGCTTTTGTTTCAGCTCGGCCGTCACCGGGATTGATCCGCCACCACCTATGAATACGGCTGGACGTCCCCACTCGGCCGTCAGCGCATCGCGTGTCCTGGCGAATGCATCGGCTTCGATCGGGAAACGGATCGCGCGCCCGGCGCCGTGCTCGGCGAATTCCACCTTGCAATCGGCCGGCAGGCGTTTCCGCACGAAGTCGCGAAATGCGGTGCGGATAGCATGCGGGTCCTGATCGAAGACAAGACGGAAGGACACCTTGGCCGACGCCATTGAGGGGATGACGGTCTTGAAGCCGGCCCCCTGATAGCCTCCACCCATGCCGTTGATCTCGCAGGTCGGACGAGACCAGATCATTTCCAGCACCGAGCGCCCTTTTTCGCCGGCGGGCACCGAGAGACCGACCGCGCCGAGAAAGGCCGCCGGATCAAAGTTCAATGTGTCCCATTGGGCACGCAACGCCTCCGGCAGCTCCGGAACGCCGTCATAGAAGCCGGGTATGGTCACGCGGCCGTTCGCGTCGTGCAGATCGGAAAGGATGCGCGCAAGTACGCGATTGGGATTGGCCGCGGCGGATCCGTAGAAGCCGGAGTGGAGATCGCGGTCCGCCCCTCGAATCGTCAGCTCTTCGCCGCATAGACCACGCAACATGGTCTGAATGGCGGGCGTTCGCGCGTCCCACATATTGGTGTCGCAGATCAGGCCGACATCGGCACGCAGTTCGTCGGCATGCGTTTCCAGGAAAGGCGGCAGACTGGCGCCGCCCGATTCTTCCTCACCTTCGAGCAGAATGGAGGTTGGGACGGGAAGTTTGCCGGTTACCGCCTTCCATGCCCGACAGGCCTCGATGAAGGTCATGACCTGCCCCTTGTCATCGGAGGCGCCTCGCGCGCGAATTGCGCGCGACCCGTCAGGACGTGTTTCGATGAAAGGTTCAAACGGATCATGATCCCATAGCTCGACGGGATCGACCGGCTGCACATCGTAATGTCCGTAGAACAGCACCGAACGGCCGGACGCACGACGGTCGTGACCGACGACGATGGGAAGCCCCGGCGTCTTGCGCGCGCTGGCCTCGAAGCCGATGCTGCGGAGATCCTGGACGTGCCAATCGGCGCAGGCGCGACATTCCTCGGCATAGGCCGGGTCTGTCGAAATCGAGCGGATACGCAAGAGCGCGAAGAGGCGCTCATAGGCAGCGTCCAGATTTGATTCAATGTTGGCGAGGACGGCGTCGAGATCAGACATAAAGGCCTCCGGAGGAATGATTGCTCGGCCCAAGTCGCTTTTAGTTTCTGTTTCTCAATTGCTACGGCTGCTCTGCCGCAGATATGCGAGCATATCGTCCCTTGAAATTCAAGCAGGTAAGTCGCGCGACCGTTGCGATAAGAAACGAGCAGCTTTCATTCGAGCGTGAAAACGGCTGGCTGTTCGTGAGCAGCCACTAACGGGACGATTCGGACATTTGCCTTTTGAGCTGGAACTCGTGGGTCAGTCTTGATCGCCATGCTGAAGGCGATGCGTCAGTGATTCTGTCATTTGGCCGCTGTAGACGATCAACAAAATACAATAGAGACTGGATAATATACGTTCTATCTAAAATTGATGTCGTTGACGTGATGATCTCGAATGCAGTCCGCGGAGCAGATGAGGTAGGTGCCGGGCCTTGCTGCGCTCGGGCATCTATGGAGATAGACCGCATTGGCCGCATGTCTCGTCGCATAGCCTCCTGATTTGTGGCTTCGGCTTGCAAAGAAATCGGCTACGGTGCTAGCCTTGAAATATAGATTGCTTGATAATTTTCGCGCGGAAGTCGAAAGAGCTGGTTTCAGTATTCGCACACCGCAAGTCCGAGGGGCGCGTCGGACAGGCATTCAAACACTTCCTCGCGCCGAAAGCCGTGATGTGAATCGTGAGTGCACGCGTGGGCATCGAAGACCCCATCCGCTATCAGTACGTATCGACCGGACGTTTACCGGCAGCAGAACATGTCGCAAGGCTCGTGGAAGAGGCTTATCAGCGCTGCAAGTCGAACAAGGACGGAAATAACTCGCAAGTTTATCCTGCATTGGCTGCGGTACCGAGTGATTTGTTTGGTGTTTGCGTCGCCGGAACCAACGGGGAAATC
This sequence comes from Bradyrhizobium sp., assembly GCA_035293585.1. Taxonomy (GTDB): domain Bacteria; phylum Pseudomonadota; class Alphaproteobacteria; order Rhizobiales; family Xanthobacteraceae; genus Bradyrhizobium. The sequence goes on from DATGMN010000004.1 coordinate 68,791, forward strand.
CACGCGGCAGGCGACGCCGAATACGAATTTTCTATTATGAGTGTGTCGAAGCCGTTCGTCTTCGCCGCGGTTTGCCAAGCGGTGGGTCCGGAGCAGGCTCGGCAAAAACTTGGTGCGAATGCCACCGGCCTTCCGTTTAATTCGTTGGCGGCGGTCGAACGCAGCGGCGACGGCCGTACGAATCCGATGGTAAATGCCGGCGCGATCGCAACGACCAGCCTCGCCCCGGGCGCGACCGCCGATGAGAAGTGGGATTTCATCTACGCGGCGCTGTCTCGATTTGCCGGCAGGCCTCTCACACTCAACGAGGAGGTCTATAAGTCTGCGACGCAGACCAACTTCCGCAATCAGAGCATCGCGCGCCTCTTGCAAAGCTTCGATCGCATCTACTGCGATCCTGCCGAGGCAACCGACCTCTACACCCGCCAATGTGCGCTGAATGTCAGCGCCAAGGACCTGGCGGTGATGGGAGCGACGCTGGCCGATGGCGGAGTGAATCCGCTCACCAGGCAGCGGCTCGTCGATCCGGCCGTCTGTCACTATGTGCTGGCCGTGATGACAACCGCCGGACTTTACGAGACATCCGGCGATTGGCTTTACGATGTCGGGCTGCCGGGCAAAAGCGGGATTGGCGGTGGGATCGTGACGGTGTCCCCGGGCAAGGGCGGCCTCGGAACGTTTGCACCCCCGCTCGACGCGGCGGGCAATAGCGTCAAGGGACAGCTGGTTGCGAAGTATCTGTCGCAGCAGCTGGGTATGGATCTGTTCGTCTCGAAGCCTGAAGTCTGACCGCGACCGCTACAAGATCGGACCCGTCATCATGGCCGGTATTGCGATGATGGCGATCAATCCGGCGCAACGGCTTCCGAATTTCCTTCCAGGCGAGGTGCCGGATCCTTCGCTAACAAAGGCGCGGTCCGAAGTACGCCAAGCACATATCGGGTGAAAACTGAAATGACCGCGAGCCTCGGGATTGTCCTCGCCCTGCTTGTTGCCGCTATCGTGATGTTCGCGATCAACAAGCCTCGTCTGGATGCCGTCGCGCTGATCATGCTCGTCGCGTTACCCTTCACGGGCGTGCTGACCATGGGCGAGGCGCTGTCCGGATTCAGCGACCCGAACATCGTCCTGATCGCGGCCCTTTTCGTCATAGGCAATGGCCTGGTGCGCACGGGTGTGGCCCAGCGGCTCGGAGACTGGCTGATTGCCAGGGCCGGGAACAGCGAGATTCGTCTCATCGTGCTGCTCATGCTGGTGGTTTGCGGGCTCGGGGCGACCATGAGCTCCACGGCGGTGACGGCCATCTTCATTCCCGTCGCGCTGCGCATCGCCAAGGCGACCGGCATCAGCCCTGGCAGGCTGATGATGCCGCTCAGCGTCGCGGCACTCATCAGCGGCATGATGACGCTGGTGGCGACCGCCCCGAACCTGGTTGTGAATGGCGAACTGGAGCGCCACGGCGTGCACGGTTTTCACTTTTTCGCCTTCACGCCGTTTGGCGTGCCGGTGCTCCTGCTCGGGATCGTCTATATGTGCTTCGCCCGGCGTTGGCTGCCGGCGTCCGGCGACCTGAAAATGTCCGATCGCGCCAGTTTCTCGGACTGGATTGACGCATACGGGCTCGCGGACCGGGAGAGCCGTCTGCGGATCATGGACGGGTCGCCGCTTGCGGGAAAGAACCTGGAGAACCTGAATCTGCGGAGCACCTCGGGCGCCAACATCGTCGCGATCGAACGCAGTGGAAAGTTCTCCAGCGAAGTTCTCAGGCCGACCGCCAAGACGAAACTGCAATCCGGTGACATCTTGCTGATCGATCGCTCGATGTCGAGCACAGGTATCGATGCGCTTCGAAAGCAGTATGCGCTGGACGAATTGCCGCTCACCGGCGCCTATTTTTCCGACCGATCGCAGGAAATCGGTATGGTCGAGGTCCTCGTGCCGCCGACCTCCGAACTCGTTGGCAAGACGCTCGTCGCGACCGAATTCCGTACCCGGTTTGGGCTCACAGTAATCGGTTTGCGGCGGGGTGGCGGCCCCCACGCCGGCGACCTGCTGGCGGAAGAGCTCCGCATGGGCGACATCCTGCTGCTGATCGGGCCATGGACGGAGATCGAGAGGCTCCGCGGCGACACCTCGAACATGGTCATCATCAACCTGCCGGCCGAAATTGACGAAAGGCTTCCAGCCCCGGGCCGGGCATTGCAGGCGCTCTTGTGCCTCGCGGTTGTCATTGCGCTCATGGTCGGCGGCATCGTCCCGAACGTGCAGGCCGCTCTGATCGGATGCCTTCTGATGGGTGTCCTTGGCTGCATCGATTTCACGAGCGCCTACCGTTCGATCGACTGGAAAACCATCGTATTGATCGTTGGCATGTTGCCGTTTTCCATCGCGCTGGAGCGGACAGGCGGGGTTGATCTCGCCGCCGACGCCCTGAAGGAACTCACCGCAGGCGCCGGCATTCGCTTCGTCCTCACGACACTTTTTGTCATTACCGCAATGCTTGGAATGTTCATTTCCAACACCGCGACCGCGATTTTGATGGCGCCTGTCGCACTTGCCGTGGCGCATGATCTGAATGCCTCGCCCTACCCGTTCGCGATGATCGTGGCGCTGGCGGCCTCGACGGCTTTCATGACGCCGGTGTCCTCGCCGGTAAATACGTTGGTCGTTGCGCCGGGCCGTTACACATTCGGGGATTTCGTGCGTATTGGCGTGCCGTTCGCCATCATCGTTCTGATCGTGTGCGTCATCCTGGTGCCTTGGCTGCTGCCGGCATGATCCGGTGGTCGTCGGCCGCGCCTGGCAAGGGACAACAAATATGACCGAAGGGAGTAAAGCCATGGAAGCAGCGATGTCCAAGACGATGACGCAAAAGATCCTCGACACCGTTGAGCGCGTTGGAAACAGCGTCCCGCATCCGATTGTGATATTCCTGTCCCTCATTGTTCTCGTTTTGGTGATCTCTCATCTTCTTTACATGCTCGGAGCGACGGTCACCTACCAGGTCATCAATCCGGATACGCACAAGATCGAGACCGCAACCACCGCAGCGAACAGCCTGCTGACGGCGGAGGGTGTTCGTCACATCTACACCCGGCTCGTGCCGAATTTCCTGGGTTTCTCCGCGGTCGGCCTGTTGGTCGTCGCCATGGTTGGCGTCGGCGTTGCCGAGGAGGCCGGCCTGGTGAATGCGCTGATCAGAAAGCTCGTAGCTGTCTCTCCGAGCGGGGCACTGGTCTACATCATCGCCTTCGTCGGCATTCTGTCGAGCATCGCCGCCGATGCCGGCTATGTGGTGTTGATCCCCTTGGCGGGCGCCGCTTTCCTGAGTGTCGGCCGGCATCCAATCGCCGGCCTGGCCGTGGGATTTGCGGCGGTCGCCGGCGCATTCAACGTGAACATGATCATCAAGCCGCTCGATGCCGTCCTCACCGAAATCACCAACGATGCCATCCATATGGTCAATCCCACCATCTCGCTGGATTTGACGGCCAATCTCCTGTTTTCGATCGTGGCCGTTCTGGTCCTGACGGTCATCATTGCGCTGGTCAGCGAGCGGATCATCGAACCTCGGCTGGGGACGTACAACGCCGGGGCAGCCGCCGTCGCTCAACCCGGCCAGGATAGCAAGCAGCTTTCAGCCGATGAGTCGCGGGGATTGCGATACGCCGCGTTTGCGTTGCTCGCGGTCGTGATCGTGTTCGTCCTGTTGACGGTTCCATCGGGAGCGCCGCTGCGAAATCCGACGACGGGTGTGCTCATCGGAAATTCCCCATTCATGAACGGCCTCATCGGAGTCATCATGGTGCTGTTCCTCGCAACCGGTATCGCGTATGGCATCGGCGCAAAGACGATGAATGGCTCTGCGGATGTCATCGCGGCCATGACGAAGGCGGTCGGCTCGTTGGGCGGCACCATCCTTCTGTTCGTGGTCATCAGCCAGTTCGTGGACTACTTCAATTACAGCAACATTCCGACCCTCATGGCCCTGACCATGGCCGACGCGCTGAAAAGCGCGCATATCGCCCCGCTGTGGCTGCTGCTGGGTTTCATCATTGTGGTGACGATCCTGAATTTCATCTTCACGCCCGCGATCGCCAAATGGGCGATCTTCGCGCCGGTCTTCGTGCCATTGTTCGTGCAGCTTGCCGTCGATCCCGCAGCCGTCCTTGCCGCCTATCGTGTCGGCGACTCCCCGACCAACTCCATTACCCCGCTGAATGCCTATTTTGCGATGGTGGTCGGCTTTGCCCAGAACTACGACAAGAACGCGGGAGTCGGTACGGTCGTCGCGCTGATGCTGCCCTATGCGCTCTGCATGGCCGTCATTTGGACGTTGCTGTTTGTTGTCTGGTACCTTCTGGGCCTTCCCTGGGGGATATAGGGCCGGAAGGGCCGGGCGAGCCATATGGCGGGCAGGAAAGTTCTCGGTTGGTTGAAATGGACCGCGGTTGTCCTGACCGCCGCGGCGCTGACGTTTTTTGTGATACGCATCTACGATGTTCAGCGCGGTCCCGCGCTCGAGGTTTGGCACACCTACGTACCACGTGAGCTGGATGTCGCCGAAATCGATCGGGCCGATTGGAAGGGTTACATCGCGGCGGAAGCCCGGATATTCGATGATGTGCGCCGGGAGGTTTCCCAGAAGCTGACACCTGGCGAGCGTGCTCCCATCAACCGGTATTTCGAGGGGAGCCCGGTCTACCCGCCGCATTTCTCCCAGGACTTCAATCGCTCTTTTGTGCTCGAACCCGATGGCGCGCCGCGCGGGGTCGTCGTGCTGCTGCACGGGCTGACGGATTCCCCCTACAGCCAGCGCCACATTGCACGGGTCTACCGCGACCGCGGCTTCGTCGCGCTTGTGATCAGAATGCCCGGTCATGGCACGGTGCCGGCGGGACTGACCGCGGCGACGTGGGAGGATTGGCTGGCGGCGACACGACTGGCCGTGCGCGAAGCCCGGCAGCGCGTACCGGCGCCGGCGCCCCTTTATCTCGTGGGTTTCTCCAACGGCGGCGCATTGGCGCTCAAATATTCGCTCGATGCACTTGCGAACCCGGAGCTGGCGCAGGCGGACCAGATCGTCCTGTTATCGCCGATGATCGGCATCACGCGCTTCGCGCGTTTTGCCGGGCTTGCCGGGCTTCCGGCTATTTTTCCGGCATTTGCCAAGGCCGCGTGGCTTGGCATCCTGCCGGAATTCAATCCCTTCAAGTACAACTCGTTTCCCGTCAATGGTGCACGGGAATCGTTCCGCCTGACGCAGATCCTGCAGCAGCAGATCCTGGACATTCGCCGCAGCGGGCGTCTCGGCGCGTTGCCTCCGGTCCTGACATTCCAATCGGTGATGGACTTCACGGTCAGCACGCCCGCCATTATTTCGGGGCTCTACGCGCAGTTGCCTCCAAACGGAAGCGAACTGGTGCTGTTCGACCTCAACCGAACGGTCAAGTTCGGCCCGCTTCTGCGCCCCTCGGCCGACACCGCGCTCAATCGGCTCCTTCCGCCGGGGCTGCGTTCATATCGCATTACGGTCGTCACGAACACCGCGGAAACCAGCAGCGAAGTCGAAGAACGGTCGATCGACGCCGGAGGCCTGAACGAGCGTCGACGCCCGTTGGGTCTGAGCTATCCGCCCGGCGTGTATTCACTGTCGCATGTTGCGCTGCCGTTTCCGATGGATGATGCGTTGTACGGCATGATCCCCAACGAGACGGAAAGCTTTGGACCCAACCTCGGCGCTCTGGCGCCGCGGGGCGAACGAAACGTTCTGATCACGAGCCTCGATGCCTTGCTCCGCGTCGCTTCAAACCCGTTCTTTCCGTATCTCGTGCAGCGGATCCAGGACGGCATCGATCATCCGGCATCACCACCTGCGAAGGCTGGAACGATGCCAGCCGGGCTCGAAAGCAAATCCGGCGTGGAGCCGTCACTGAAGGACGCTGCGCCAGTATTGTCGGGGTCAAAAAGTACAATGGACGATCCATCCGATCTGCCCCCATAGGCGATGCTGGCCTCACACCTGGCGCAGGCGTCGTCACGCTGGACGTCCACGAATTCCATGGCGCTGCTGTTGCGGCAAAAATACTACACGTCAGTTGGAAGTGAGAATCGGCAGATGGGCGGCCTTGCGCTCGTTCTAGTGGAATTGTCTTATTCGGCAAGATTCAAGTGCGCGGCCTGCTAGCTAGCCGGAGCAAGTGCATGTTTCGAATTCATTGCGGCATCGGACTGATTGCAGTGCTGGCGAGTTCAGCCCATGCTCAAGCGCCGGTGGCGCAGGAGCAGAAGCCTTCCATCGAAGAATTGATGCAACGGATCGATGCGCTTCAGCGCCGCACAGCGCAAGGCGACAAACTGATTAGCGCGCTGCAACATCGTGTCGAAGAACTCGAGTCTCGTGACAAGCATCCGAGATCCCAGGCGACGACCACACGTCGTGAGCCGCCGGCCGCAGAGCAAAAGCCGCCGCAGATTGCGGTTGCGTCGCCACAGCCGCCGTTGACAGCGAACGCCGCAGTTCCGCCAGGTCCGCTCGCGGCGGCGACCGCGGCTGTCCTGCGAGCGCCCGAAGCGATGGGGAGCCAGTTTGACGGCGAAGGCCAGGATGCCTTGCGTTCCGATCTGCCAGGTCTCTCATTGCGTATCCCCGGCGGTCAATCCGAAGTCCGGTTCTACGGCTTCGCCAACCTCAACCCCTATCGTGACCTCGGTGCCCGTAACCAGACCGATGCGCCGACGGTGCAGGCAATACCTCTCACTGGCAGTCCGGCCGACCTGCAAGGAGGCGATCTCGGAATGTCCGCGCGGTTCAGCCGGTTCGGCATCGATACGCGGACACCGACCACCTGGGGCACGCTGGAAACCCGGCTGGAAGGCGACTTCGGAGGTGGCGCGGCGACCTCGACCAATGCGGTGTTTCGGCTTCGCCAAGCCTGGGCCGAACTCGGTACGGAGCAGTTCCGCATGCTGATCGGACAGGCGAACAGCCTGTGGAACGAGGGCGTCTATGAAACCGTGAACTTCTCGACCAACCTCAACCAGTCCTTTGTCCGCCAGCCGCAGATTCGCGTGATCGCGACTCTGGCACCGGGGTTGACCGGCCAGGTTTCGCTTGAAACGCCCGATACCCAGTACACATCCGTGGCTGGCGTATTCACCCAGAACAGCACCCCGACCGGCTTTACAGGCCTTAGCCCCGCTTTCACGCTATGGCCGGACCTGCTCGGCCGGTTGGAATATCGCTACGATGGTCTGGTGCTCGACATGCGCGGCCTGTTGCGCGAGCTCACGGTCCGAACCGAGGGCACGTCGGCTGCGCCGCCCTGGCTCACGCGCGATGCGGTTGGCTGGGGCGTGGCAGGGACGGGTCGTTTTCCAATGCGTTGGCTGTCGAGTTGGCTCGGACCGGATGAACTGGCAGCGATGGCCTATTACGGTGAGGGTATCGGGCGCTATTTCGGTGCCAACACCTTCGGCCAGGACGCGCTGTCGAACATCGGCTTGCCGGGAATGGCCACGGATTTCGGTCTTAACCCGCTGCCGACCTATGGTGTGAGTGCGGCCTACCGCCGCTTCTGGACGCCACAGTTGCGCAGCAACTTTGTCTATTCCTACGCATGGCAGGACTATCCATCCTATGCGCAGATGTTCATACCTGGTTCGGCCTCGGCCACCTCGCTAAACAGCAACATGGAGCAGGGGATCGTGAACCTGATCTGGAGTCCGTTCGCCGAGCTGCGCGGCAACGCCGTCGCGAACGGATGGCTCGATGTCGGCCTCGAATATGTGTACTCGCATCGGAACGTCTATGGCGGCACGGTCGCGACGATCCCGGCAGGTTTCGGATTCGCCAACGCCAACCGCATCCTCGGCTCGGTGACGGCGCGGTTCTGAAAAAACGCCGACCGCCGCACCTTCGACGGCTGTCAAGACCGAAATCGCGGTATTGCGAACGTTCAGGAGCCTTCCACGATGCATCAAGCCCGAAGCAGATTTGTCTGGCCTTCATCAAACGTGCATCAATCCGGGTTTGGCTACGTACTGCGTGGGGTCTTTTGACCGGGAAGGTCAGCCATGAGCGGCATCGTCATTGTATTTCTTCTGATCTTTGCTGCGCTCGTCCTTTTCATGTGGGGACGCGTGCCTCCGGTGATTGTGGCCATGGGGGTTTCGCTTGCGCTCTATTTCTCCGGCATCCTCCCGGTCGGACAGGCATTGGGCGGGTTTGGCGACCTCACCGTCGTGCTGATCGGGTCACTGTTCGTGGTGGCGAGCGGACTGGAAGTGTCGGGGATCACGACCTGGGCCGGCCAGTGGCTGATCAAGCAGGCCGGCGAAAGCCGCACGCGGCTCATGATCCTGCTGATGTTGATGGCGGCGGCTTTCACCTGCACGATAAGCGTTAATGGCACGGTCGCGGCCCTGCTCCCTCTATGCGTGGTGCTCGCAGTCCGCCTTCATATTCCCACGTCGCAGTTGCTGCTCCCCATGGTTTTTGCGACGCACGGCTCGACCATGTTGACGCTGATCGGTGCTCCCTTGAACGTGATCGCATCAAGCGCGGCCGTGGAAGCGGGTCTGCGGCCGATCGGATTTTTTGAGTTTGCCGTCGCGGGAATACCGATGTTGTTGGGCAGCATGGCCATCATCCTGCTGACCGCGAAATGGTTGCTGCCGCATACCAACGGAGCTTCGTTGCCGCCCGACTTCAGTCAGCATGCGCGTACGCTGGTCGAGCAATACAAGATCGAGGATGGGTTGCATCGACTGCGCGTCCGATCGACCTCCGCGCTTGTTGGCTCCCGGCGCGAGCAAGTGGACATTGCGCGATATGCCGGTCTCTCGCTCGTGGCCGTTCAGGAGGCCGGAAGCGGAAAGTTGCTGGCACGCGACACCCTCGCGGAGGGTGATCTCTTGATCGTTCGCGGCGATGCGCAGGCCGCCGGCCAGCTGGCATCGGAGCAGCATCTTGCGTTCTGTTCGGAAGAGAATCCGGCTTCCATCGCCGACGCGCTATTCAATCGCACGTCGGGCCTCGCGGAGATTGTCATCCCGCCTCGCTCCAAGCTGGTGGGGCAAACGGTGTTTGCCGGCATGACCGCGCGCGAGGGAGACCTGCTGGTGCTGGCGGTGCAGCGCGGCGGCGAGGACATTGGCGCGGGTGCGCACCGCCTCGCCGTCGGCGACCATTTGCTGCTGCAGGGCAGCTGGGGCGCGCTCGACAGGCACCTCGCCGATCCCCAGATGCTGGTCGTGGACTCGCCGGAGGTGGTCCGCCGTCAGGCCGTGCCACTGGGCCTCGGCGCGGTGGAGGCGCTCGCCATTCTCGCGCTGCTTGTGATCCTGCTCGCGACCGGCCTGTTGCCAAGTGCGGTGGCCGGACTGGTTTGCGCGATCCTGATGGTGCTTGCGGGGGTCGTCACCATCCCGCAGGCCTACAAGAGTATCGACTGGAACACCTGCTTCCTGATTGGCGGCATGATTCCGTTGAGTGCGGCCATGACCAAGACCGGCGCCGCGGATCTGATCGCCGATACGCTGATACATTTTCTGGGCAATGCCGGCCCGCGGGCGTTCATGGCCGGACTGTTCGTTGTCGCAGCGCTGACCGGTTGCGTGATCAGCAACACCGCAACGGCCCTGCTGTTCTTTCCGATCAGCATCGCTATGGCACACGAACTGGGCGTGTCGCCCATGCCGTTTATCGTTGCCATCGCGATTGCGTCCCACGCTGCGCTGCTGACGCCGATCGCCACCCCGGTCAATCTCATGGTGATGGCACCGGGCGGATATAAATTTTCCGACTATCCGAAATTCGGAATTCTGCTCACCATCTGGTGGCTGATCGTTGCGCTGTTCATTGTTCCGCTTTACTGGCGCTTCTGATGGTGCGGCTCTGGATTGTCGTTGCAGCGCTTGTCGGCCCAAGACGTCTCCGAGACAGCCGTTTCACCACAGCCGTTGCGAATCTCGTCGGAAAATTCCGGCGCGGTCTCTCCGGGGCGGCCGGACGCGGCGCCCGTCAGGAGTTCCTCGAGGGAAAACCTGCGATGTCGTCTGCATGGTTTCGGCCGGCGGGTCATTGCGGTCAAAGACGTGTCCTTCAAATACCGGCACGCCCTCCTGTCGAGCGCCGTTGGTTTATTGGTATATTGGGCAGTCGCCATTGCGGGATCATGGATGCGCAATTAACCAACGGCAATCTGTATGGGACTGAACGTCGCAGCTTGCGTGTGGCCGGAGAAGCGTGCGCGGCCATCGGAGAGATTGGCGAGGAATGATGGAGACCTTTCTGCTGGTGCTGGCAGCGCTGTTCTCGGTGATCAATCCGCCGGGGACCGCGCTCGTGTTTCTTAGCATGACGAAATACGCCTCGATCGCCACGCGCAGATCGCTGGCGCGACGGGTTGCGCTGAACTCGTTTTTTGTCATGTCAGGGTCGCTGCTGATCGGAGCACTCGTGCTCAGGCTCTATGGCATTTCGGTGCCGGTGCTTCGAGTGGCCGGCGGCCTCATCGTGGCTTCGTCCGGCTGGAAATTATTGAATGACGGGACACGGACGGAGACCGAGGCAGCGGCCAAGGACCAGCGGGTGGACTATAGCGGACAAGCCTTTTATCCCCTGACACTACCCCTCACGACCGGCCCCGGAACGATCGCAGTCATGATCAGTCTCGGGCTGTCCCGATCTGCATATTCCGACGTCAGGGAAGATGTCGGATTTCTTCTTGCCAGCCTGCTTGCAACAGTCGTGATGGCGGCGGGTATCTATGTCAGTTTCGCCTATTCGGATCGGGTTGAGCGCGTCCTGGGCGGCAGCGGCACCGACATCGCTGCCCGGCTCTCCGCGTTCATCCTTTTTTGTCTCGGCATTCAGATCATCTGGACCGGGGCAAGCGATCTGCTGGCAAGCGTGCTGCACGGAATTCCCGCCAAATGAACCGCTCCGACCGGGAGAGCGGCTTTCTCCTGGAAGATTTGAGCCTGCCGGCAAGCTCGCGAAGAGCAAGTGATACCCGGGATTGCACGATCAATACGCTGCTCCTGTTCTGTGCGACGATTCTGACTTTTGGCGGTCTCCATCTTGCCCAGCCGATCATTTCGCCGGTCGCATTCGCGCTGTTCCTCATCGCCATCGGTCCGCAAGGCGGGCGGCGATCCTCGGCGAATAGGTTCGGGAGCGCGATCTGGCGGCGGCCGGGAAGGAGGAGGACGGGCCGGTTCAACGCGCGCGGCCGGGGCGCGAAGGTCGTGGCCTCATTTGCTCGGCAGGGTGTGGACGGTGAGTGGCAGAGAGATTCCGCAGGTCGATTCCGCGCGCGGCGGGTTGTCGTCAAGGCCAGGTGGTCCGGCTCAATCCGCAGCAGCGGGGCCCGCGAGCTCCGAAGATGCGCGGGACGATGAGCAGGGCCGTGGACGCCCATCTGCGTTACCTGGAACGGGACGGGGTGACGCGCGACGGCGAGCGGGGCAAGGCCTATTCCGCGCTTGAGAGCGAGGCCGACGGCAAAGCCTTCGTCGAGCGCGGCCGGGAAGATCGCCATCAGTTTCGCTTCATCGTGGCGCCGGAAGATTCCGCCGAAATGGCTAACCTTCGTGGCTTCACCCGTGACCTTATGCGGCAGATCTCGAGACCCGCCTCGACCGGATCGCAGTCGACCATCACAACACCGGCCATCCCCACACCCATATCATCGTCCGCGGCATCCTCGATGACGGCCGCATCCTCAACATCGCCGGCGACTACATCGCTCATGGCGTCCGTCACCGGGCGAGCGAACTGGTGACCCGGGAATTGGGTCACCAGAGTGAGATCGAGCTTCAGACCAAGCTGCAGAACGAGATCGAGGCCGAGCGGGTCACCCGGCTCGACGAGATGCTGTTGAGCGAGCAGCAGGAGGAGGCACGATCGACCTGCGACCAGGGGAGGGCGCGACTCTCCTCGTGCGGGAGAACCGCAACCTCATGATCGGCCGGGTGCGGCACCTGGAGCGCTATGGACTGGCCACTGAGCTTGAGCCTGGACGATGGTCCCTCTCCGACCGCGCGGAGAAAAGTGAACGTTGGCGAATGACGGCGGATGCCCGAATGGTGCCCCTGGCCGGAATCGAACCAGCACTCCTTGCGGAACTCGATTTTGAGTCGAGCGCGTCTACCAGTTCCGCCACAGGGGCCTTCGGCGGCGATGGCAGGCAAAAGGCCTGGTTCCCCCGCGAAGCGGGCGGACTATAGCCAGCGGCCCGGCGGGGTCAACCCGCACGGATGTGATTACACACCGCCTCGACAGCGGTCGGCGCGGGGGGTACTGACCGGCTCGGTCATTCCTCAGGGGGAGGCAACGGTGACATCCACGGCCATGCCGTCGCGGGCGCGTTTTGAGGCAAACACCACGCTTACCGCGGTACTGCTGGTCCTCGTCGTCGCGAGCGCGACCATTGCCGGGGCCTGGTTCTTCCAGCTGGTAATGGGCCTGCAGCCCTGCCCGATGTGCCTGGAGCAGCGCTATGCCTATTACGCCCTCATACCGTTGTCGGCGCTGCTGGCGCTGGGCGCGGCGAAGGGGGCGCCACGGCCGCTTCTGGTCGCGGGGCTGCTGGTGATTGCGCTCGTTGCGGCCGGCAATTCCGCTTTCGGCGTCTATCACGCGGGCGTTGAATGGAAATTCTGGCAGGGGCCGACCGATTGCACCGGGCCGCTGGTCGATTTCGGCAAGGCCGGCAGTCTTCTCGATCAGCTGGACAAGGTGAAGGTGGTCCGCTGCGACGAGGTGCAGTGGACATTTCTCGGCCTCTCGCTGGCGGGCTACAACGCGCTGATCTCGGCCCTGATGGCCGCAATCGCGGGCTGGGGCGTTGCGAAGGCGGCGAAGGGTTAGTCGTCCACGTCGTCCTGCGGCCGTCCGAACAGATGGACGATTCCGGGAGTGGCGATGGTGACGAACACGAAGCGCGCGAGGTGATGCGCGCCGACGAAGATCGGGTCGATGTGCAGGGTGAGCGCCAGCGCCAGCATGGCGTCCATCGCACCGGGCGCGAAGGCGACGATCAGGTCGCCGGGCCGCACATGGGTGGTCAGCACGATCAGGCCGACGAAAACGCCCGAGATCAGGATCGCGATCGCGAACGAGCCGAGTGCCGCGTTGATATGGCCGAGCAGCGTCTTGATCTTCATCCGTGCGAAGCGGCTGCCGATCACGGCGCCAATCCCGACCAGGGCCGCCCCACGCATCCAGGCCGGCAAGCCGCCCTGCACGAGATCCGTGCCGTGCAGGACGCCGGAGGCGATCATGGCGCCGAACATCCAGCTCGCCGGAAATTTCAGGAGACGGAAGATCAGCGCGAGCGCCAGCGACGACGCGCCGAGCGCCAGCAAGCCGAGCGGGGAGGCGGGCGCCGAGAGCAGCGCCAACGATGACGCCGGCGCCGTGCCGGTCAGCGCCAGCAGCATCGGGAGCGCGGCCGTGAGGATGATGACGCGCATGGTCTGCACCACCGCGATCGCCGGCAGGTCGGCGCCGCGCTCGACCGCCAGGATGGTGATCTGTGACAGCGCGCCGGGGCTGCCGGCCAGAAAGGCCGAGGTGCGGTCCCAGCCGTGGATGCGCTGCAGATAGAGGCTGGAGCCGAAGGTCGAGCAGAAGGTCGCGAGCGCGAGCAGCGCAATGGTCATGGGATAGGCGCCGACATGCTGGATCAGCTGCCGCGAGACCACCGAGCCCAGGGAGATGCCGAGCAGAACCAGCAGCGTCTGGGTGACATGCGACGGCAGGCTCAAGGGACGTCCCGCCAGCGCGGCCACCGCGACCGCGATCATCGCGCCCGAAATCAGCCCTCCCGGCAGGTTGGCCCAGAGAAACAGCAGGCCGCCGGCAGCCCCGATGACAAGCGTCTCGATCGCGCTCAGAAATTTGGCGCGCTCAGGCAGGACGAGATTGAGGGATGCAGCGAATTGCCTCACGCCGCCTTATGGCAAATCCGCATGAGCAGGACAATTGCGCTAACGCAGGTGCAGCAATGCGGGGGACTCGAGAGACGTCAACAGTCGACCCTCCCCCTTGCCGGGGGAGGGAAAGGCGGCTTGGACCGGATGGAGTTACTTCGTCGCGCCGGCCGTGCTGGCTCCGCCAGCCGCCTTCGCGTCCTTCTTGCACTGCTTCATGAAGGTCTTGCGGTCCTTGCCATGCAGGCCCTTGTCGTCGGCGTCCTTCGAACACTGCAGGGAGGCTGCCGAGCGCGGCTTCGACGCCTTCTTGGCGGTGGTGTCGGCGGGAGCGGCGGCGGCGGGAGCCGCGGCGGGCGCGGTGGTGTTCTGGGCCAGCGCGGGGCCGGCGAGCAGCGACGAGACGGCGACGGCGGCAAACAGCGAAGAGAGCTTCATGGGGAGCACCTGTAGTAAGGGGAAAGAGCCGCAAGCTCGCGCCTCCATGATGAACCGTTCATGAATAAGCGAGGGACCGCTGCTACTATATTTTGCAAGCTTCGATTGTTCGCTCCTTTGTCATGGGCGTCCGCTAACGCTAGGATGCCGACCCATTTTGCGAGTTGCCAGGGAGACGAAGGATGACGTTTCAAGCGAGAGTATTGTGCGCAATTGCGGGTGCGAGTTTGGCCGCATGGGCGGCGACAGCGCCGGCGCAGGCGCTGACCATGCAGGAATGCAGTGCGAAATATAAGGCCGCCAAGGACGCCGGCACATTGAACGGCGAGAAGTGGAACGACTTCCGCAAGGCCCAGTGCGGCGCGGATGCGACCACCGCTGCTGCTCCGGCTGCGGCGCCAGCGGCGGCGCCCGCGCCTGCTCCGGCCGCAGCCCCGGCTGCAAAGGAAGCCAAGACAGAACCTTCGGCGGCGCCTGCGCTGCCGTCGGGGCCCGCGATCTTCCCGAACGCGATCGATCCCAAATACGCCAAGGAGAGCGCGGGCAAGGGACGCATGCACACTTGTGTCGATCAGTACAATGCCAACAAGGCGACCAACGGCAATGGTGGCATGAAGTGGATCCAGAAGGGCGGCGGCTACTACTCCGAGTGCAACAAGCACCTGAAGGGGCCGGCCTGATCCGTCCCTGTGCTGCGGCCGGGTGTTACGACATCCGGCCGCGTGCCTAGAGCATTTCCGGTTCTAATTGAATCAGAACCGGGCTCCAGGTTTTTGTTTTGACGCGTTTTCTTCACGCGAACCGGTATCCACTTCGCTCGAAAACGCTCTAGTCTGCAGTGATCAGCGTCTCGGCGGACTTCGCGATCAGCTGCGCGCGTCTGCGCTGGCCGCGGTCCAGAAACAACAGGCTCTGCCCGAACACGAAGCAGTAGAACAAAAAGGCCTGCGCCTCGGCGGCCTCGTTCGAAAGCCCGCTTGCGCGATAGAGCAGCGCCACGTTCTTCAGCCGTGCCGCATCGACATTTGCGACCGCCTCTGCCGCAGCCTCATCCGTGCGGGCCCATTGCCGGATCGCAAGCTCAATCGCCATGCCTTCCGTGTTCATCCGCTCCGAATAGAGCCGGATCAGCGACGCCAGCCTTTCGCGCGGGGAGGTGCCGGACAGGCTCGCCTGCTGCTCGATCGCCGCGATCCGTCCCTCGCGCCAGACCGCAAGCATCGCGCCAAGCAGCGCCGCGCGATCCCTGAAGCGCCGGTAGAAGCCGCCCTTTGTGACCCCGAGACCCTTGGCCAGGACCTCGACCCGCACGCCGGCGATGCCGGAGCGCGCGAGCTCGGCAAACCCGGCCTCGATCCAGACATCGCCCTTGCCGCCCGTCATGGCCGTCGCCTCGCTGCATTCTGATACGGTGCCGTATTGCTAGCGCGCCGCCGGTCTGATACGCTACCGTATCAAGACGATCAGCCGGGAAACGCGGGCAGCAAACCCGCAGCAGAAAAAGCGGGAGAGGAGCGCATGACGGCGGAGGCGACCTATCGCGGCACGGTCTATCCGTGGCAGTGCGACCATGTCGGCCACATGAACATCATGTGGTATGTCGGCAAGTTCGACGAGGCCAACTGGAATCTGTTTGCGCGCCTTGGGCTCACGCCGAGCTATCTGCGGCAGTCCAATTGCGGCATGGCCGCGGTGCAGCAGAACATCAGCTATAAGCGCGAGCTGCTCGCCGGCGACATTGTCGAGATCCACAGTCGGCTGCTCGAGCTGCGCGAAAAATCGATCCGCTTTGTGCATGAGATGCGCAACGCCGAGACCGGCGAGATCGCAGCCGTCTGCGAGATCACCGGCGTGCATATCGATCGCCAGGCGCGCAAGGCCACGGTGTTCGCGGCTGCGATCCGCGACGCGGCGGCGTGCCATCTCGCCGCCGAAGCCGAGACCGCGTGAGGCGCGCCGTGGCACGGTTCGAGCCGAAAGACGCCGACTTTCGCCGCCGCACCGCCGCGCTGTTCGATGCGCAGCCGGCCATGCGGACGCTCGGCATTTCGCTTGTCCGGCTCGAGCCGGGCGAGGTCGAGCTTGCCATGTCCAGTGCTGCGGCTTTCACCCAGCAGCACGGCTTTGTCCATGCCGGCATCATCACGGCCGGCCTCGACAATGCCTGTGGGGTGGCGGCGTTCTCGCTGATGCCTGTGGGCTGCGACATCCTCACCGTGGAGTTCAAGACCAATCTCATCGCGCCCGCGAAAGGCGAGCGCTTCCTGTTTCGCGCGCAGGTGATCAAGCCCGGCCGCACGCTGACGGTGTGCGAAGCCCGCGCGGTGGCCGCGCATGACGAGACCCTGATCGCGACCATGACCGGAACGCTGATGGCGATCATGCCCAGGGTCTGAACGCCATTTGAAACCCCGCGACGGGCCCGCGTCCGCAAATCCGCCCGGCGATCATGCGCCGCCGGCGGCTGGCGATCGTCCCGGCCATGGGCTAGGGTCGCCTGGCGCACATGAGTCTCCTCCCTTGATCCTCTCCACCGTTCAAAGCTCGCTTGCACTCCTGTCCGGAGCGCTGGTTGGATTTTCACTAGGTCTGGTCGGCGGCGGCGGGTCCGTCCTCGCGGTGCCGCTGATGGTCTATGTGGTCGGCGTCCGCGAGCCGCATCTGGCCATCGGCTCCAGTGCGATTGCGGTGGCGGCGAATGCCGCGATCAATCTCTTCAATCACGCCCGCGGCGGCACCGTGGTCTGGTCCTGCGCGCTCCCGTTCGCGGTCGCCGGCATGGTGGGCGCGCTGCTCGGCTCGACCTTCGGCAAGATGCTCGATGGACAGAAACTGCTGGCGCTGTTCGCGCTGGTGATGCTGGTGATCGCAATGCTGATGCTGAAGACGCGGTCGCGGATCGGCGTCAGCGACGTCAAGATGAATTTGTCCAACCTGCCGGCGATCCTTGGGCTTGGCGTCGCCACCGGCACGCTGTCCGGCTTCTTCGGCATCGGCGGCGGCTTTCTGATCGTGCCGGCGCTGATGCTCGCGACCGGCATGCCGATCATCAACGCGGTCTCTTCGTCGCTGGTGGCGGTGACCGCCTTCGGACTCACCACTGCGGGGAGCTATGCCTGGTCGGGGCTGGTGGCCTGGAGCCTCGCCGGCCTGTTCGTGCTCGGCGGGATCGCCGGCGGCCTTCTGGGGACGCGGGCTGCGCGGCACCTGGCGACGCGTCGCGGCGCGCTCAATACCGTTTTTGCCGCTGTCATTATCGCCGTGGCGCTCTATATGTTGGCCCGTAACTTGTGGCCGGCCTGATGCGTAGACGCGGATAGGTTCGGGCCAATTGGGGCGATATATGGACAAGCGGAACGATCGATCTGGATTCGCGCGGAGCCGGCGCAGCGTGCTGGGCCTGTTGGGCGCGGCGACGCTGGGCGGACTGGCCGCTCCGGCCTATGCGCAGGGAGGCGGCGAGCCGAGCGAAGCCGCGGTGCTTCGTGATCCGGACGTGCCGGTCGGCGGCAATGCCGACGGCGATATCGCCATCGTCGAATGGTTCGATTATCAGTGTCCCTATTGCCGCAAGCTCGAGCCGGACCTGCGCCAGGTGATCAAGGACGACGGCAAGGTCCGCCTGTTGTGGAAGGATTGGCCGATCCTGGGCCCGGTCTCCATTGTCGCCTCGCGCATGGCGCTCGCGGCCAAGTATCAGGGCAAATATGCCGAGGCGCATGATGCCATGATCGGGCTCACCACCAAGCTGACCGAAGCGAAGATCGACGAGACGCTGGCAGCGGCCGGCATCGACGTCGATCGCGCCAAGCGCGATCTCGCGACCAACGAGAAGGCGATCACGGCCATCCTCGCCCGCAACAACGAGCAGGCCGAAGGACTGGGATTCCGGGGCACGCCGGCGTTCATTGTCGGAAAATTCCGCGTCCCCGGCAGCCTGACCAAGGACGAATTTGCGCAAGTCATTGCGGATGCGCGCAAGGCCAAAGCGGCGAAATAAAGCAGCAGCAATCCACGGCCGTGGTCAAGGGACCCGCGTTCGACCCGGACTCCTTATCGCGAGGAGATCCGGATCCAGTCCTCATGCGCGCGCGTCTTCAGGGCGTGCCAGTCGGTGGCGACCACGTCCCAGTTCACGATGGTCCGGTTGCCCTGTGCCACATCGCCATTGGCCACGCTGGAGGTCTGGTAGGAATCATAGGCATAGACGCAGAGCCCGAGCAGCAATGCACCAAGAATCATTCCGAAAAACGTCCGCATGGCCAATCCCTCCGATGACGGCAAATAACGTCGCCATGGTCGGATGGTTCCGCTGAACATGCTCTGAACGGAGCTATATGTTCCCGTTCAGCCAGCGCAATATGTCGCCATTGATCTCGCGCGGATAGGTGTGGCTGAGGTCGTCGATCTCGCGATAGGCGACATTGGCGCCGGCTGCGGTGAGCGCGTCGCGTGTGTGGCGAGCGACTTCCACCGGGAACATCCAGTCGAGCCTGCCATGTGCGATATGGATCGGCAGCCCGCGCATGCGCTCCGCGTCGGCCATCGCCGCCATCATGGGATGGAAGGTGGCCGAGACCGGCGCAAGGTGGGTGAAGGGTGAGGCGCGCTCCAGTCCCGTGACATAGCAGAAGGTGCCGCCATCGCTCATGCCGGTGAGCAGGAGCTTTGTGGAATCGACGTTCCAGCGGCTCTGCACCGTCGCCAGAATGCGCGACAAATTGGGCGTGTCGGCATCGTCGCCCATCAGCGCCCAGGTGCGGCCGGTTGCGGTCGGCGCAACCAGGATCGCGCCGAAGCTTCGCGCATCCCGCAGCCAGCTCCAGAGAAAACCCCGGCCGTTGCCGGCGCCGCCATGCAGCGCCATCACCAAAGGCCAGGCCCGATCCCGCGCGTAATATTCCGGCACATACACCGAATAGCCGCCACGGCTGCCGTGCTCATTGTGGTCGTGAAAGACGCCGGTGTCTGCAGCCGCAGGCTCCGAGAGGCGCGTGGTAAGCGCGGCATCCTCGCGCAAGGCGGGGTTGAGGAAGAATGTGCTCACCGGCGGAAATTTCGCGGCCAGCGGATAGAGTGCCTCCTCAGCGCGCGGCAGATAGCGGATCGCGCGAAACACGGATGCGATATCGCCGCCATCGTGCTGCGCCGCGCGCAGGCCTGCGAAAGCCGAAAGCGCCGCATCGCTTGCGGTCTCGAGCGCGGTGCGCACGTCGGAAAATTGCGGCGGCCATTCGGTCAGCCGCGAACGAGCGGTGGAGAGCCCGTCTTCCGGCCTGCCTGCGGCCTCCATCACACGGTCGAAATCGGCCGGATGCAGATGGCGGGCGACGAAGCCGAGCGCCTGCAGCGAATCCAGCAAAGGCGGCAGCACGGCCACGATGTCGTCGATCACGGCCTCGCTCATCGTCTCGTCCCGTCCGGATTCAATGCAGCCGCGGCGCCTTGAGCAACCTGGTGCGGTCGATCGAGGCGAGCACCACGTCGAAGGTGACGCCTTCATGGTGGACGGTGAGCGGCACGTCGACACCGGCATTTCCGAGCGACCAGAGCTTGCGATAGAACCCGGCCTGGCTGGTTACGCGCTCGCCGTCGACGGCCAGGATGACGTCACCGGCCTTCAGCTCGGCGCGCGCGGCGGGGCCGTTGTTGGAGATGCCGATGACCACGACCTTGTTGTCGATCTCCGTCGAGTAGAGGCCGAGCCACGGCCGTGCCGGCCGGTTGACGCGGCCGAATCTGCGCAAATCGTCGAGCACCGGCTTGAGCAGGTCGATCGGCACGATCATGTTGACGTGCTCGGCCTTGCCGTCGCGCTCGCGTTCGAGCTGCAGCGAGCCGATGCCGATCAATTCGCCTGCCGTCGAGATCAGGCCGGTGCCGCCCCAGTTCGGATGCGCCGGATAGGTGAAGATGGCGTCGTCGAGCAAGTATTCCCAATAGCCGGCGAACTCCTGCTTGGCGATGATCTGGCTTGCCAGCGAGCGCGTGCGGCCGCCGGCGCCGCCCACCACGACCTGGTCGCCGACCTTGGTCACGGCCGAGGTGCCGATCGGCAATGGATCGAGATCGAGCGATCCCAGCGCCTGCACGAGGCCGAAACCGGTAACGGCGTCGAAGCCGAGCGCATGTCCTTCGACCACGCGGCCGTCGCCGCGATGCAGCCAGACGGCCTCGGCCTCGGTGATGAGATAGCCGATGGTCAGCACCAGGCCGTCGTCGATCACGACGCCGTTGCCGGCGCGCTCGGTGCCCAGCGTCTCGGCGCTCGACGCGTCATGCGGAATGATGGAGTGCAGGCCGACGATCGAGGACAGCACGTGATCGAGGTCGAAAGCATAGTCGCTGGCATGCGGCTGATACGCGGACGGCACTCTCCATTCGGTCAAAGAGGGCATCGCGGCTCTCCTGTTCAATCGGCGTCGATTTCGCGCTGATGGACGGCCGGACTTCGGCAGGTGCGGCCTTGGCCGTGGCCGAAGCGGCACGTCAACTTACCACCATTGCCGGCAAGGGATCAATTTTCTTCGACGCCTCCTCCTGCGCCGTGGTCTTATTGGGACACCATGCGGCCATGTCGGGCAACGATGAAAAATCGTTCCACACTTTGTGGATTGGGGCCGTCGGTTCGGCTAGCTTCGACCGCAGCCCCTGGCGATGATCGGCCAGACGAACCATGCGCCGGCGGCATAGAGGCTCCTCACCGTGCTGTGTCCGGTCGTTGCCGCGACGGTAAAGCGGCCGGCGTCGAGCAGGTCGCCATCGGACGAGACGACCGCCGGTATCATCTTCGCGGGCGGCCCGAAGCCTATCACCGCATCGGGCTGCACCAGCGTTGCCATGACGGCCATGCCGAGAAACCAGATGGCCAAGACCGCAAGCAGCCCGCCGAGCGGCAGCCTGCCGATCGACATGGGCTTCCCGGACATCACGCTGGCGGAGATGGCCGCCTCAGTAGTCATAGGCATGCTCGAACCTGTATCCCGCCGCTTCGATCCGGCCCACGTCATTTACCAGGGCGCGCACCGGCGTGTCGACGCCGACACGGCGCTGGCCGGGCGAAGACTGAATGCCGAGGTTGAATATGGGGGCCGCACCTGAGGCTGCCAACCCGGCTTGCTTGCCCGCGGGGCTGTCCGCCTCGGGAAGGATCACCGTGATCAGGATGCGGTGATTGCCCGCGATCTCGAGCAGTGCGGCGCCGGAATGGTGCGTCAATTCCCGCACAAAGGCGTCGAAGGCGGCATAACGCGCGGTCTCCACCAGCACGCCGCGCTCGCCATCGGCAGCCGTCACCTCGCGAATCACCTTGACGCCGCCGATCGCCCGCAACTCGCTCGCCGGCAGGCCGCCGACGACGCTCTGGATGGTGAGGTCCGCCGGATCATAACCGGCGATGAAGCGCATGGCGGCGGCATAGCCCGCGCGTCCGGCATATTGCAGGCTGAGCGCGCCGCGCCGTTCGGCCGAGCGGATCGAGGGAATGAAGGGCGTCTCGCGCCAGAACTGTCTGAGCCTGGCGCCGAACGGGAATTGATACCATGGCGTCTGGTAGAGGAACGCGCCGTAGTCCTTCAGCAGCGCGAGATTGAATTCATCCTCCGCGGTCTTGCGACCGCCGGTCGTCCATTCGCTCAAGGCCCCGATGCTGCGCTCATAGGCGCCCTGCAGCGCCATTTCGAAGGTGAAGCTGAAGCCGATGATGTAGTTGGTCGCTTTCTGGTCGGCACTTGCAGGCCCCGACGTCGAGGCCTGCCGCGTCGCGCCGCACAGGCTGCTCCAGAAGCCGCGAATGCTCGCGAGGTAATCGAAATCCGATTCCGAGGCCTTGGCCGTCACGCCGGCGAGATCATTGTAGGCGTGGACGATGTACCATTCGGGAAAGGTGAGAAAGCTGTCGCCTTGCTGGCGCACGTAGCCGCTGTCGGTGATTGCAAAATCGGACGCGATTGTCGGCGTCTGCCCGTCGGCGACACAGAATTTTTCCACGCTCGCGACCGTCGCGGCAACGCCGATTGTGCCGAGCACGGCGAAAGCGCCCACGGCATAAAGCGTCTTGCGCCAGAAGCTCATGCGGCCACGCGATCCGTCCGCCAGGGCGAGAAGCCGACGGCGATGCCGAAGGCGCCGAGGCCGAGATGCGGCACGCTGGACAGAAATTTGATCATCGGCGAGACGTCGCGAACGCCGTCGATGAAGATCGAGAGGTCGAGATAGCCGGCGCCGGTGAACACGCCCATCACGCCATCGAGAAAATACAGCGTGCCGAACACGCGCAGGAAAAAGATCGCGCTGCGGCGGCTCAAAGCGCTCAAGAGCGCCCACAGTCCCGACGCGACATGAAGCGCGTCCTTGTAGATGTCGAGATGGAACAGGCCGAACACCCGGCCCTCCTGGTCGATGAAAGCGGGGATGTAGTCGGTCGCGGCGGCGAACAGCAGCGCCGCCGCGAGCAGGAGGGCTCCGATGCGATAGCGGTCCATCCTCAGATCCTCATGCGAAATAGGCGTCCCACATGGCATTGCGGAACAGCAGATTGGGGTCGTAGTGCCGCTTGGCGGCGGCAAAGGCCGCAGCCTGCGGGTAGGCCTTTTCCACCTGGTCGCGGCGGGCGTGCAGACGATAGGGCAGATAGAAGGCGCCGCCGATGGCCGTGACCCGGTCGATCAGCGCTTCGGTCAATTGCATCATGTCGATCTCGCCCTCCGGCGAGGTTTCCTGGGAGAACGACATCACCGCGGCGATGCGGCGAACCGGTGCGATCGTCAGCACGGGCGTATGGTCCTCGGCGACATAGCGCAGCGTCACGTTCAAGAACTCCGCGCGCGCTTTCGGAATGAGATCGCGGCAGGCCGCGACGAATTCCCCGAAGCGCTCGGGTGCCACGAAATATTCATGCAGGATGTCGGTGCGGCGAAAATCCTTTTGCGCGAGATTCGCCACCGGCTCGGCCATCAGCGCGTTGCGCGTCGCGTTGCCGCCGGTGATCGCGGGTCCGATGCGCGCCTCCATGAACCAGCGCAGTCCCTTTGCGACCTCCCAGCCCGTCTGTGCCCGGTAGATGTCGTTCTGCAGCGCAGTCAATTTTCCCGCGCTCGCGACCGCAGGCAAACTCGCGGGCTGGCTCGCCGCCGGTCGATAGGTCACCATCAGCGCATCATCGAAGAAGGTCTTGCGCGACACCGACATGCGGCCATAGGCCATCGCGAGCGAGGCGTCGGTATCGATCGCATGGGTGAAGGCTTGCGCAAATTTCTCCGGCGTCATCCGCTCGAAGCGCGGCTCGAGCAGCAGGTTCGGCGTCATCTCGACGTCGAGATCGACGATGATGCCGAACAGTCCGTAGCCGCCCATGGCGAGGGCGAACAATTCGGCATTCTCGGTACGCGAGCACTGCACAAGCGTGCCGTCCGCCAGCACCATGCGGATCGCCTTCACCGTCGAGCCGAACGGGCCGTGCGGCACCGGCCAGCCATGGGCGTTGACGCAGAACGTGCTGCCCACGCCGAAATCGCTGTTGGACTGCATCACCGCCGGCGAAAAGCCGCGCGGATCGAGGATGCGGATCACGTCCCACCAGCGGTTCGCCGCCGAAGTACGGTAGGTCCTGGCCGCGGTGTCCATCTCGAGCGGACCGCCGTCGAGCGAGATCGCCGTGCCGTCGCGCGGCAGGCTCTGGCCGCCCATCGAATGCCGCGCGACCGAGGCCGCCACGGGACGGTGCTCGGTGGCGGCCTGCTTCAGCTCGGCACGGATGCGCGCGATCAGATCGTCGGTAGCAGCCTTGGCGATCGTGACATGCTTGGCGACCGGAGTTGGGCTCAGGCGGCTGGCGTCGTTCAGGATGATGCGCTGGGCGGCCCGCGCCCGTGAAGCGGTCCAGGCCGGCAACGTGGCGCCCCCGGCCGCCAGCCGCAGGAAATCTCTTCGCGTGGTCATCGGAATGGCATTCCTCCTGAGATTGTATCGCATTTTAGGGCCCGCGGGCGGGCTGCGGAAGCAAACGGCGGCGCTTTCCCACAAACGAGGTTTAGGGAACCATAAAACCGCAATGGAATTGCGGGAACGGAGCGTCTGGACATGTCCACGGCGATTGGTCGGTGTGATGCCGGATGACGTTCATGGAACGGGAGGCTTGCGGTTGTCGCCGCGCCGCCGCGCTGCCATAGTGGCGGCAATGGCGCGCCCGCCGCGCATAGCCATCGACGCAAAAACGTCGAAAGGAAACTTCCAAGGAAACTTCCAAGGAAACCTACATGTCAGCTGCCGTCTCCAGCCCGTCCGCCCGGCCCTATCGCGGGGTCTTTCCGGTTGCCCCGACGATTTTCAACGACCGCGGGGACCTTGACCTGGAGGGACAGCGCCGCTGCATCGACTTCATGATCGATGCCGGCTCGCATGGCATCTGCATTCTTGCCAATTTCTCCGAGCAGTTCGTGCTGACGGATGCCGAGCGCGAGAGCGTGATGCATGCGGTGCTCGAGCACGTGGCGGGGCGCGTTCCCGTCATCGTCACCACCACGCATTTCTCCTCGGCCGTCTGCGCGGCCCGCAGCCGCCAGGCGCAGGAGGCGGGCGCTGCCATGGTGATGGTGATGCCGCCCTATCACGGCGCGACCTTCCGCGTGGACGACAAGGCGATCTACGAATTCTTCCAGGTGCTGTCGGAGGCGATCCGGATCCCGATCATGATCCAGGACGCTCCCGTTGCCGGCACGCCGCTATCGGTCGCGCTGCTGGCGCGGCTGGCCAAGGAGTTCGCCAACATCCGCTATTTCAAGGTCGAGGTACCGATGGCCGCCGCCAAGCTGCGCAGCCTGATCGAGGCGGGCGGCGCCGCCATCGAAGGGCCCTGGGACGGCGAGGAGGCGATCACGCTGATGGCGGACCTCGATGCGGGCGCGACCGGGGCCATGACCGGCGGCGGCTATCCCGACGGCATCCGCCAGATCATCGATCCCTATTTCGCCGGCCGTCGCGATGAGGCGAAGGCGGCTTACGCGCGCTGGCTGCCGCTGATCAATTACGAGAACCGCCAATGCGGCCTGCGCGCCGCCAAGACGCTGATGCAGGCCGGCGGCGTGATCCGCTCCGATGCCGTGCGCCACCCGCTGCAGCCGCTGCCTGCTCCGACCCGCGCGGGGCTGCTCGAGCTTGCGAAGGATCTCGACGCGCTGGCGCTGCGGTGGGGGAAGTGAACGAGAGGCGCGGCTAGAAGGTCTGCTGTCCGTTTCTGTCGAGCGGGAAGTCCCCTTTAGGCGGCGACGACGTCTGCGGCTGGTGTGCCGCGTTGCAAATCTTGACCTGCAGGGCCTGCGTGGTTCTGCTGCTGCTCTTCAACTGCTCCAGCACCGAGGCCGGTACGGCGCATGCCGTCGCCTGCGCCTCGACGAAGTCCATCATCTTGATTTCAGCCTCAACGAAACTGCGGATCAATCCGCAGGTTTCATCCGCCGGCGCATGCCGGACTGAGGCGTCCTTGACCAGTTTGCCGCGTCTTTGCGCCTCATCGCGCAGAGGAGCAAATTCGTTCTTGCATTCATCCGCGCTGGGCGTGCTGTTGCCCTGGCCTGCTGGGCCAGTCGGCTGCGCCGCGGGCGCATTCTGGGCCAGCGCGCCGCGATGCGTCGTTGCAATCAACATGGCAACCAGCAGCGGGATCATCAGGTCGCGGAAGGTCAATGCCGGCTCTCCCTGGCGCTTCAATCGCAATGCGGGTTGCGATCGTTCTGGCGAGCATCTCTGCACAGGGTTTGCGGGGCAAAAAAGGCGTTGGGCGAGCAAATGCCGGGCATTGCGCGCTCGCGCTGCGGACGAAAGATGGGCAGGCTAAATACCGCGCAGTTCTGAAGGAGCGTCGCGGTTGAACTACCTATAGAGATCGAAATCGCCCACTGGGCCCGCTGACTGCCGTTTGTTCAGACTGACGTCGCCCAAGTAGAAATCGCCGGACCGGTCGGCGTCCCCTTCCGCTGCAACCGCTGCGCCACATTGCAGACCTTGGTCTGTAGCGCCTCAGTGCTTGTGGCCGCTTTTCAATTGGCCCCAAACGTGGCCGGTATCGCGCATGTGGCCGCATGTGAGTCGACAAAGCTGATCAACTTGGTCTCGACACCACGGGAAACTGCGCTGCCTACGGATCCAGCTCCGTATCCCAGTAGAGATAGTCGAGCCAGCTGTCGTGCAGGTAGTTCGGCGGGAACAGGCGGCCGTTGCGGTGCAGCTGGTGCACGGTCGGGGCGTAGGGCGACTGCCTCGGAAACATCTTGGCCTGCTGCGGCGACATGTTGCCTTTCCGCAGGTTACAGGGCGAGCAGGCGGCCACCACATTTTCCCAGGTCGTCTGGCCGCCCTTGGAGCGGGGGATGATGTGGTCGAAGGTCAGGTCGTCAGGCGAGCCGCAATATTGGCAGTTGAAGCGGTCGCGGAGGAAGACGTTGAACCGGGTGAAGGCGGGGTGGGTGGTCGGCTTGACGAAGGACTTCAGCGACACCACGCTCGGCAACTGCATTTCGAAGGTCGGA
Source organism: Bradyrhizobium sp. (assembly GCA_035293585.1). GTDB lineage: Bacteria > Pseudomonadota > Alphaproteobacteria > Rhizobiales > Xanthobacteraceae > Bradyrhizobium. The sequence continues at coordinate 95,694 of DATGMN010000004.1, forward strand.
CTTCGCACCGCCTTCTCATAATGCGCAACGATGTTGACGCGATCAAGGAACACCGCCTTGATCGCGTCCTGCCACGACCAAAGCGAGAGCGGATAATAACTCAGCGGCCGGAAGTCCGCGTTCAACACCAGCACCGGCCAACCGCCTTGCGAGACATGTGCGTTCAAATAACGCTCCTGACCCCCGAAAGATCGGCTGCGAAGCAGCATGCAGTGACATACTACAGGCAGCGTGACGGGATTGTGAAGAGCTTAGAACAGCTTATCCCTCAAGCACCAGCCGCATGGAGCGCGCGGCAGGGGGAGCAGAAAACGGCGAATCAGGCGAGGGGGGCGCCATGCTCCGGGCCTTTGCAGCGGCGATTGCGGCCGGTCTCGCGCGTCCCGGCAATAAGACATTAACCGCGGAAAACGATCCGACGCATGCACGCACCATCGTGCCCTTCCCGGCGGGCCGGCAACAACACGATAGTCCCCCATTTAGCGGGCGAATACGGCCGATTCTCGGCCGGGCCGCGCAAACCACGGCGGAGTGAGTGTGGAGACCCTTGCTCCGTCATTCCGGGGCGCGCGAAGCGCGAACCCGGAATCTCGACATTTTCAGGCACGCAATTGCGCAGCATAGTTCGGCGCTGCGCCCCGCCCGGGGATGACGGAGCCGGTCGAACGGCAGGCTACGCGGAGACCTTCTCCAGCTTCTGCAGACACCGCGCTCGCCTGACCTCCGCCGGCATCGCCGCGTCCGGAAAGCTCGTCTTCCAATCGGTGACGCCGACTTCGCCGATATAGATGTCGCCCTTCGAGTCCAGCGCCAGCCCATGCGGCGCGAGGAATTTTCCGGCCTCGATGCCGGGACCCGTCTCGCCGCCGAGCCGGGCGATCCGCGCACCCTTAGCGTCGACGAGCGTCAGGCGGGGGCCGAGGTTGGGCACCTTGCGATTGACCGGCATGCCCGGGCCGAGCTCGCCGATCAGGAACGTCGGCTGCCTGCCGCGGCAACAGCACAGCGCGCAGGGGCGATGCAGATTGTTCCACTGCGTCTCGTATCTGCCGTTGCCGTCGAACACCTGGACGCGGTGGTTCTCGCGATCGGCGACATAGACATAGCCGTCGGCGTCCGTGGCGATATTGTGCACGATGTTGAACTGGCCGGGATCGCTGCCCGGCTCGCCCCAGCTCTTGATCAATTTGCCGTCCGGAGTGAATTTGTGCACGCGGGCATTGCCGTAGCCATCGGAAACATAGATCTCGCCTTGCGGCGACAGCGCGGTGTGGGTGCAGCGGTGGAACGGCTCGCCGCTCATGAACGGCGCGGGCTTCTCGGGAATGCCGATGGTGAGCAGCACCTTGCCATCGGGCGTGCATTTGCGCACGGTGTGGTCGCCGTCGTCGGTGCAGTAGAGATTGTCGTCGGCATCGAGATGCAGGCCGTGCGCGCGGGAGAACAGGCCCTCGCCCCAGCTCTTCAGGAAATTGCCCTCGCGATCGAACACGATCATCGGATGGGCGCCGCGGTTGAAGACATAGACGCGATCCCTGCTGTCGACCGCAACGGAGGCGACATCGGTCAGCTCCCAGCCGTCGGGCAGCCGGGCCCAGCCTTCGACCACGCGATAGCGGTGCTCGCCCGAGCCGAGAATCGTTGGCATGTTGTCTCTCTCCCTTCATCGTCATTCCGGGGCTCGCGAAGCGAGAACCCGGAATCTCGCGCCGCAACCTCAAGATTCCGGGTTCGATGCTGCGCATCGCCCCGGAATGACGGTTGTAGCTACAGCAGCCCTTCCTCGATCGCCGTGATCTGCAGGGCCAGATATCTCGAATTGATCCGGCATTGCGCGAGGCTGCCGGCGATGAAATAGAGCCCGGCCTGGCCGGTGCGCACATACATGTTGCGCAGCTCCTGGCCGTCGCCGAAGCCCCAGATCGGACCGACGCGGGCCGCGACAGCGTCGCCGAACAGCTTGCGCACCAGGAACTCCTGGCCCTTGTAGCCGGTCGAGAGCACGATCAGATCGGCAGGGACGGTCGCGCCAGTCTTCAGCCGCGCGCCCTCGGCGACAAAGCCGTCGATATCCGCAAACTGCAACAGCTTGATCGCGCCCGAGGCGACGAGGTCGGAGCAGCCGACATTGAAGTAATAGCCGCCGCCGCGGGTGAGATATTTGAACTGCCAGCCGGTGCCGTCCTCGCCGAAATCGAGCTTGAAGCCGACAGCGGACAATTTCTCCAGCAAGTCGGCATCGAGCCGTTTCGATTGCTCGGTCAGCATCTGGTGGCTGCGTCGCGCCAGCTGCAGCGGCATCGAGGTCGCGATCAGGTCATTGTCCTCGAGCGTCCCCTCATTATAGGCGGCATAAGCGAGCTGCGCGGACGGCTCGATATTGGTGACGAGCGTCGGGCTGCGTTGCACCAGCGTGACCTCGGCGCCCGAGGAATGAAGATCCTGCGCGATGTCGTGGCCGCTGTTGCCGGTGCCGATCACGATCGCGCGCTTGCCCTTCCAAGTCTCGCCATCCTCATAGCCGCTGGAATGCACGACGCTGCCGGCGAAATTCGCCAGGCTCGGAAAATCGGGCATATTGGGAATGCCGGAGACGCCGGTCGCCATCACGATGTGGCGCGGCTGCATGGTGCGTATCGTGCCGTCGGCGCGGCGCAGCGCAACCGACCAGCGGCCATGCGCCGCGTCGTAATGACCGCCCTCGAACTCGATGCCAGTCCAGTAGTTCAGCTCCATCGCATCGACATAAGCCTCGAACCAGTTGGCCAGCTTGTCCTTGGGGATATAGGTCGGCCAGTTCGGTGGGAACGGCATATAGGGCATGTGATTGACCTGCACCTGGTTGTGCAGGGTCAGCGCATGATAGCGCTTGCGCCAGTTGTCGCCGATTCGAGGCCAGCGATCGACGATCAGCGTGTCGACCTTGAGCTGCGTCAGCCGCGCGGCGATCGCCAGACCCGCCTGGCCGCCGCCGACCACGAGCACGGCCGGATCGCGGTCGGCATAGGCGGATGCGGCCTGCCGCAGGTCGAGCCAGTTCGGCCCGCGGAAATCGCGCGAATAGGCCTGTCCGCGCGGCCGCGTCCGCTCGAGCTGCTCCTCGAAGCCTTTCAACTCCTCCAGCGCCGTGAGCAGCGTCCAGGCCTTCGGGCGATTGCCGTCGTGCGCGTCCGGGATCAGCCGCAGGAGGCCGTGGCCGCGGCCGATGCTGGTTTCGAACTTGAAGATCGTCTCGACGGCGTTGGTGCCGGCGCGTGTGACCCAGCGAGGTGGCGCGCGATCGGGATCGATGTGAAGCTTCTGCAAGGCCGCACCTGGCGCGAGGCGCCTCAGCTCGGCGAGAATGGCGGGCGCGCCGTTGATGGTCTGCAGGGTCCAGCTCAGCGCCAGCACGTCGCGCCAATAACTGTCGGCGTGGAACAGCTGCTCCAGCGCGCTGCCGTCGGTGCAGAGCGCGGTTTCGAAGGCGCGCAGCCAGTCGCGTGCAGCAAGCGCGATGTCGTCGGTCTTGTCCAGCATGTCCTGCGTTTCCTCACGGCCGTCTTCCCGCGGCCTCTTCGTCGGCGACGCTATACGCTTTGCGCGCCCGCAGAAAGCGCTTCATCCAAGAAGCGGGAGCATATGGCCCTGATCCGGCGGAATACGTCGCGAAAGCGTATCGAGATGGCTCACGATCCCGGCCGCTTGCGCGCCGCGATCCTTGCTTTGGCCGGGGCGCGCCTGGCAACGCGGACATTGTTTGCAACTGCGTTCGGCTTCGCCTCTCCCGCGATGACGCCTTCGCGCTTCTTCATCACGCGATAATAGCTCCACCACAGATGCGCGGCGGCGCCGCGCAGGGGGCGCCAGGGCTCGGCGAGCGGGGCCATCTGCTTTTCCGTCGGACGCGTTTTGAGACCAAGGCCGATCCGCATGCCCTCCTGCACGGCGATGTCGCCGGCCGGCCACGCATCGGCATGGCCGAGGCAGAACAGCAGATAGACGTCGGCAGTCCACGGCCCGATCCCGGGCAGCGCAATCAGCGTGTGATGGGCGGTGTCCGCATCTTCCTCGGCGAGCACGTCGAGGTTCAGCCGTTCCTCGGCGAGTTCGCGCGCAATGTGCTTGAGCGTCTTGATCTTGGCGGCGGAGAGGCCGAGCCGCCCGAGCCGGTCGGCCCGCGCACGGCGCAAAGCCTCATGATGGAAGGGATCGAATGCCGCCGACAGCCGTCCCCAGATCGCCGCCGCGCTCGCGGTCGACAGCTGCTGCCCACAGACGATATGCGCAAGGCCGGCAAAGCCCGGCTCGCGCCGCCGCAGGGCCGGCATGCCCGTGATATCGAGGATCGGCTTCAGGCGCGGGTCCTGCCTGACCAGCGTCGCGATCGCGTCCTCGAGGTCGGCCTGGGTGTGGAGATGGATGGCCATTGTTTATTTGCCGGGCGAAGGCTCTATCCT
>DATGMN010000005.1:0-20585 GCA_035293585.1 Bradyrhizobium sp.
TCGATAGGCCGCCGCCGTATCGCGCATGTATGCGATTGCATTGTGGACCTCGGCAGTCATCGCCTCGCATCTTTTTGCGGCCTCGATCAGTTCCGCGCCCATCGCTTCGATCTCTTTTGCGGCGGCTTCATAGTCGCGCACGACAGCTTCGGCGCTGAGCGCCCCCACACGAGAGACACCCTCCTGGTGTTCTACATAATCCGGCAATGCGACCGAAGTTAATGCGCCTCCTGAACGGTGGCCCGTAATGTCTGCTTCAAGTCGAGCCAAATTGACGTCAGTACTCTTTCGCAGTTGTTCAAGCTCACCCATCAGTCAATTCCCCTCTATCTCTTGAAAGCTACGGAAAGACCCCAGATGCAACAGACTATCAATATAATATCTGGGGTAAACTCACCGATTGTGTTGACAGTCGTGAAATTGCCACTATTGGGCTACGCTGGGCCTTGCGCCCGGGTTCCATTCCGCGAGTTTGCAGGCGGTGCTCGGGCCTTTCGACGTGACCCAGAGGGTTCGACACCGTCGGGGAAGGGCGAAGCCCGCCAGCCGGTAGGAGTCTTGCGTCGGGGACGGTAACATCGCTGGTGAAGCATAGACGGTGGGTACTCAAGCCCTGTGACTGCCTCGAAAACATAGTCGTGCGCGGACCGGGCTCGGAACGCTAGATTCAGGCTTAATGGCGCATCCTTTGGCAACACGGTTCGGTGCGATGCCGGTTGCGTTCTAGTCGGTTTGCATGACGCGATAGCTCAGTGCTTGAAAGGTAACTGCTGACAGCCAGACTCTCGATCGGGTACAAGAACGTCAGGCCGAAGTGGGCCAGTGCTGATCGAATGGCAGCTCCGGGCTCGCGGATCATAGGCGGGGGAGAATGTGGCGCTTGCCATCCCAATGGCCCATCTCTTTCCTCTTCTCCGCCCCGCTTAGAGCGCTTTTGCCATTCATCATCCCAGTGATTGGGAGAGTTTGCAGTCGGCTTGCGGGCTGTAAGGTTTATTTGATCTGATTGCGTCACTTGGAGCAAGCGATGCGTACCGAATTGTCATTTCGGAGCAAGCTGCGCCGGATTTTTGTTGCCGCGGCCACCATTGGCGTGGTGGCGCTGGCGCCCGGGATAAGCTCGGCCGAAGGCTTGCTCGATTTCTTTTTCGGCGCCGGCCAAAAGCAGCAGCATCAGACCTCGTTTTTCGCCAGTCTTTTCAACGTCAATCCGCAACCACCGCCGACGCGGCCGGTTCTGGGAAGCTCGGGACCTGCGTTCTGCGTGCGCAGCTGCGATGGGAAGTACTTCCCCTGATGCGCGGCGTTGCCTCGCCGGCGCAGATGTGCCAAGCCTTCTGTCCGGCGAGCCCGACTAAGGTGTTCTTCGGCTCCGGCATCGACAGCGCTTATGCTGCAAGCGGCGAACGGTACGCCGATAGCGAGAACGCCTTTGCGTATCGGAAGGCATTGCGCGCCGACTGCACTTGCAATGGCCACGGTCCGGCCGGTCTTGCGCCAGTTGATCTCGCGTTGGACAGTTCGTTGCGCCCGGGCGACATTCTCGCCACCACAGACAAGCTCGTGGCCTATTCCGGTATACGCGTCGGCAACGAACAGACCCCAGATTTCAAGCCGGCGGCGTCTTATCCGAGCCAGACGCCCGAAGTGCGCGCCCGGTTGGGTGATATGAACGTGAAGCCGGCGCGAGCTGACATGACGGGCGATAACCCGCGAGCGTCCGAGTTGAGCCACACACCGCTGCGGGCAGCGATCAGGGCGCCCACGCCTGTGCCCGCCCGCGACAAGCACGTAGATGCGGATTGATAATCGCCGCCCGAGCCATTCGGTGCAGCCCGAAATCATTCCTCGTGTCGGGACGGTCGCGGCTGCGCGGTTTGCTTTGCCAGTTGAGTCCATTGCCAATCTGTCGGTTCGGGTTGCAATCGCCGCCGACGCTCGCAGACCAAGCGGTAGCCTCGGGCCGTAGGCTTGATCTGCGTCGACGCGTCGTGGGATGTCCCAGCGCACAACCAACATTTCGTTGCTTGTCGTGTCCTCGCCCGGCACACCTTTGATTACGAAGCTGCCTCGGGGGTGCAATCTTTTCCGGATTCCGAACTCCGCTTTGACCAACCTCGCCCCGCCGCGAGAGAAACTGAGCACCAACAACTCAAGCTTTATGAGCAGCACACCGCCCGGCCCCTCGATCGGGAGCTCGAAACACCCAGTCATAGAGGAGTCGTTGGCGATCGCTCTCAGCCCAGCCGGCCCCGAAACAGTTGACAGCTAGGCGGCGGGCAACGCGCGCAGACGCGACGGTTTGCGGCGCGCTTCGTTCTGCTTTTCGAAAAGCTTCGTTCTGCTTTTCGAAAAGCAGGGAGCGAAGACTCTTCATGAACCGCCGATCCGTTGCTCCGGGCTTGAGACCCAAATAGTCCAGCAGCCACGACTTCTCCTGGTCGTCGAGCGCCGCGGCGACAATTTTGGCCATTTGGAGCGAGCGATCGAACGCCGGCTCGGTGGAGGCTTTTTTTCCGCGCACAAACTCGTTCACAAATTCGACCGTCAATCGCCTTGCGAATTGAGCTCGGCTACCCTCTCCATAGGAAGTATCGAAAGCCTGAGGATTGTTGCCGTAATGAAGCAGCGAAATGTCGAAATCGCTCTGCGGCGTCTGATCGACGCGTTCGCACCGACGGCCTTGGGGCGGCCGAAAACGTAGACGGTTGTCGCGAACAATCTTGAGACCTTCGAGCGGTTGCTCAAGGGTGGGCTGACCTATCAGTCTCGGGAAGGAGCCCGCGGCCGGCGGCGCAGAGTTCACAGCAGGATCGCTCTACAACGCGATTGCACGGGCGAAGCGAGCTCGGCAACCGGACAGTGCGAAGTCCGCCGATGTCGGACGAGAGCCGGTGGAGGTCGTGCCATCGCCAGGTTTCGATGAACAAGCCTTATCTTCTGCGGAGCTGAACGACTTCCGTCGCCTGATCGGCGAGGCACAGGCGGAGTCCGCTGCCCATCGTATCTTGTTCGACCGGAAGCGTGTTTGACCATGCTCTCGACCGATGAGCATGACGCGGTCATTGATTGCCTCCGCAGTCTGGGTAGTCGTGGTCGCGAACTCTACGATCAGGTGCGAGATCTCGATGAGGTGGCGGCCTCCCTTCATCGCCGTCGCAACCCTGGCCGAGGCGCGCGAGATCATCGCCGAATTTCACTTGATGATCCGGCGCAGGGCTGAGGCGGGACTCACCCCATGGATCGAGCGCGCCCGCGTCAGTCTCGTCGCCTCGTTCGCCAGCGGCGTCGAAGGATGAAGCAGCGCTGAGAGCCGCAATTACCTCGCCCTGGTCCAACGGGTAGACCATGACCCTAGCGAATACATCAACCAGCCCAGGCGACCCAATGCCTAGCCGGCAAAGCATATATCAGCCGCGCCCGCGCCGTCTCCGCAACCCCGACCAGCTCCGACGGCGCGAGCGCTACCACCGTGCTGTGGGCGAGTTCAGAAATGTAAGCTTGACAACAAACCGCAATTAAAGGGCCGAATGACAAGCTATGCCCTACAGGCGCTCGAGTTCACGATCGGCGGCACGATCACGGACAAGCGGCGCTGCCTGGAGCGCATCGAGGCCGCAAACGGCATGTTCTATTCCGAATCCGCAAATCCCTAATGCTCGTCTGAGGAGATGGCAACCAGCGCCTGTTCGACGAAGTCGCAAATGCCGTGGGCGACCGAAAGGTGAATCTGCTGAATCAGCGCCGTCTCGTCCACCGGCGCGATCAAGAGGTGATCGCAATCTGCGCCCATGGCCTGGCCCTTGCTGCCGGTGAAGCCGACCGTGACGAGGCCGCGCTTGCGGGCTGTGCGCAAGGCCGCAAGGATGCTCGGCGAGCGGCCGGAGGTCGACAGCGCGAGCAGCACGTCGCCGGGGACGCCCAAGCCCTCGACCTGGCGCTCGAACACGCGCTCATAGCCGTAATCATTGGCGATCGCGGTCAGGGCAGACGTATCCGTGGTCAGCGCCAACGCGGGATAGGCCGGCCGTTCGCGCTTGTAGCGGCCGACGATTTCGGCGGCGATGTGCTGCGCATCGCCAGCGCTGCCGCCATTGCCGATGATCAGAAGCTTGTTGCCGGCGGTGAGCGCCGCGACGATCGCCGCCGCGATCTTGCGCGCACAGTCGAGCAGTGCCGCGTCCTGGGTGGCGCGTTCGAGCGCCGCGAGGGACCGTTTCAGATGAGTATCGATCAGGTCTTCGGTCGGCTGGCTCAAAATTCACCTGCGGGGCTGGACGCTGCGCCTTGGTAATGGGCGGGCTGCCGTTAGGCAAGGTCGGCAGCCAGCCGCGCACAACGAGGTTTACAACAACTGAATTTAAATTCAATTATTGGTCCAAGTTGCGCGAGCGGCGCTAGTGGGGCAAAGCTGCCTCGACGGACAGCCAAGGCAGGGAATGGAATGTTGATGGTGACCGGCGGTGCCGGTTTTATCGGGTCGAATGTCGTGGCTGCGCTCAACGATGCCGGCCGGACCGATGTCGCGGTCTGCGATGTGCTCGGCAGTCAAGGCAAGTGGCGAAACCTCGCCAAGCGGCAGCTCGCCGCTTTCGTCAGCCCGGCCGAGCTCGAAGGCTGGCTGAAGGGCAGGCGGCTCGAGGCCCTCATCCATCTCGGGGCGATCTCCTCGACGACGGCGACCGACGGCGATCAGGTCATCGCGACCAATTTCAATCTCTCGATGCGGCTGCTGGATTGGTGCACCGAAACCGCGACACCCCTGATCTATGCCTCGTCGGCCGCGACCTATGGCGACGGCGCGGCCGGCTTTGGCGATGAGCCGTCGCTCAACGCGCTCAAGCGGCTGCGCCCGATGAATCTCTATGGCTGGAGCAAGCATCTGTTCGACATGGCCGTGGCGGCGCGCGCCGAGCGCGGCGAGACATTGCCGCCGCAATGGGCAGGGCTCAAATTCTTCAACGTGTTCGGCCCCAATGAATACCACAAGGACACGATGGCGAGCGTGCTCGCCCGCCGCTTCGACGACATCAGGGCCGGTCGCACGGTGCAATTGTTCAAGTCGCACCGCGACGGCATTGCCGACGGCGACCAGCGGCGGGACTTCATCTATGTTGACGACGTCGTGCGGGTGATCATGTGGCTCCTCGCCACGCCGTCCGTGTCAGGCCTTTTCAACGTCGGCACCGGCAAGGCGCGCAGCTTCAGGGACATGATGCTGGCCGCCTATGCGGCGCTTGGGACGAAGCCCAACATCGACTATGTCGACATGCCCGCGGAGATCCGCGACAGCTATCAATATTTCACCGAGAGCAAGGTCGATCGGCTCTGCGCCGCCGGCTACAATGGCGGCTTCACGGCGCTCGAGGATGCCGTCGCCCACTACGTCAAGGGCTATCTCGCCGCCGCCGATCGCTTCCGCTGAGCCGCAAGCAGCCTAACTGAGGTGCGTCGGGCCGGCCGTATCGAACAGATCGCGCCGGTCCGAGATTGCGAGATGCCGCAGCTCGCCGAGCGTGCCTCTGACAGCCTCGCAATGGCTGCATCTGACGATGCTGGAGGGGGGCGCCAGCTCTCCGTGATCGATGATCACGCCGACGCTATCGCATTTGGCACAAACCAGCTGAAAAGCCATCGTCAATCCAATAGGCGTCGATCCAACAGGCGATATGAGATCAATCGAATTAAGCAATTAACGTGCCGCCGAGCCGCGGCAACCCCGATCCTTGCATCCGGCCGGTCGGGGTGCAAACGAACGATCGTCTTAACCTAACCGCTCAAGCCTACCACGACAGGCGCCTCGCCTGCAAAGGCGCGCGCGATCAGGTCGCGCATGGCGTCGCGGTCGAGCGGGCGGGGATTCCAATAGGCATTCGTGACCGCAAGGTCGGCCGCCTTGTCGATGCCGCTCTCGGGCATGCCGATGTCGCGCAGCGCGCGTTTTGCACCGAGCCTGCGGGCGAGTTCATGGAGACCCTGCGCGGCGTCGCTCGCGCCAAGCGCGCGGGCGATGCGCACCATGGCCTCCGGCGCGGCCGGGGCGTTATAGGCGAGCGCATGCGGCAGGATGATGGTATGGGTTTCCGCATGCGGCAGGTCGAACGTGCCGCCGAGCGTGTGGCAGAGCTTGTGGTGCAGGGACATGCCGACCGCGCCGAGGCACACGGCGCACAGCCAGGCGCCATAGAGCGCCTCCGTGCGCGCCTCGCGGTCATCAGGGTTTGCGGCGATCGCCGGCAGCGCCTTGGCCAGCGCGCGAATGCCGTCTTCCGCCATCAGCGTGATCAGGGGATTGCCGTCGCGGGCATAGAGCGCCTCGGCGGCGTGGGCGATCGCATTGATGCCCGACGTCGCGGCGAGGTGAGGAGGCAGCGACAGCGTGAGGTCGACGTCATAGATCACGGTCTCCGGCAGAACCGCGAGATTGCGGACCGTGGTCTTCAACCCGTCCTTGGTCTCGCCGAGTATGGGCGTCATCTCGGAGCCGGCATAGGTCGTGGGGATGCAGAGCTGGTTGACGCCGCTGCGCAGCGCCAGCGCCTTGCCGAGCCCGGTGGTCGAGCCGCCGCCGAGCGCAACCACGCAATCGGCGTCGCAGCCTTTCATCGCGGCAAGCGCCCGCTCGGTCACCTCGACCGGCGTATGCATGACCGCGCCCGGGAAAATGCCGGCGAACAGGGAACCAAGCGCGGCCCCAAGCCTGCGGCCCTTGTTCTCCTGCGGCGGCGTGGTCAGCACCAAAGCACGTTTGCCGCCAAACCGCTCGATCTCGGCCGCCGCCGCGCTCAACGTGCCGCTGCCGAACACGACGCGGCAGGGCAGGTTTTCGAACGTAAAGTTTCCAATCACGGGCGCGGACCTTTTTGCCTGAGAGGGCGGTCATTTTGCCGTTCGAGAGGCGGAAATAAAGCCAAAATCTCGAAACGCTCCCGTTCGAAAATGGAAAATTCGGCCGTCAATTGGTGATATGCGTGGTCGCCAAGTCCAAGTCCAAGTCCAAGTCCAAGGGCAAGGGCCAGGGCAAGTCCAAGGGCAAGGGGTGCGAGGGCGAGGCCGCTGCTCACGACAACAACCTGATGCTTCGGAAGGCAATCCCGTTTCCATGACGACATCAACTCCTCCCGCGCGGCCGGGTCCAGAGGCGGCCACGGCGTCGCGAGCGTGTTCATCAGGGCAGGCGGAGACCCGCGCGTCCGAGACCGTGACGCTCGAAACCAGCCATCTCACCCGCAGCGTGGGCGGGCGAATGCTCGTGCAGGACGTCAGCATCAAGGTGTTGTCGGGTGAGATCGTTGCCGTCGTCGGAGCAAGCGGCGCCGGAAAGTCCTCGTTTCTGCGGCTGCTCAACCGGCTGGACGAGCCCACATCCGGCACGGTCTTCCTGAAGTCGATCGACTACCGCACGCTGCCCCCGCAGCAGCTGCGCAGGCGCGTCGGCATGGTGATGCAGACGGCCTATCTGTTTCCGGGCACCGTCGCTGCCAACATCGCGTTCGGACCTCGGCAGCGCGGCGAGGCGCTGGACGCGGTGCGGATCGCGGCGCTGTTGGAGCGCGTTGGTCTCGGCGGATTTGCCGACCGCGACGTCAGTCATCTCTCCGGCGGAGAAGCCCAGCGGGTCGCATTGGCGCGAACGCTTGCCAACGCGCCCGAGGTGCTGCTGGCGGACGAGCCGACCTCGGCGCTGGACGAGGCCTCGGTTCGCGGCATCGAGGAGCTCATTCTCGACATCGTCCAGGAACGGCAAATGACCTGCGTGATCGTCACGCATAATCGCGCCCAGGCCGCGCGGCTTGCGGCACGGACCATGGTGATGGAGGCCGGCCGGCTCGTTGCGATCGGCCCGACCCGGGAGGTGCTGCATGACGATGACTGAGCTCGAAAACAGCATCACGGGCGACGTGCTGATGGGACTCATGCAGGCGCTCGGCGCGATCGCGCTCTGTGCCGTCGTGGTGCTGTTGTGCCGGTTGTCGGCCGTCCGGGTGGAGCGCGAGGCGGCGATATCGCTGGCGCGCGGGCTGGTGCAAATGATTCTGGTCGGCCTTGTGCTGGCGCTGCTGCTGCACGGCAGCCTGCTGGTCGGGTCTCTCATTCTGCTCTTGATGTCGGTTGCCGCGGCGGTGACGGCGGCACGGCGGCTGAAGGGAATGCAAGGCGCGCTCGTGCTGTGCTTCTGGTCGATTGCCGCAGGCGCCGGAACGGTCATCGCGGTGATGCTCGCCACGCGAAGCCTGCGGCCGGAGGTCTCCATACTCGTGCCGGTCGGCAGCATGATCATTGCCAATGCGATGAACTCCTGCGCACAGGCGGTCGAGCGCTTCCGGGCCGAGATCCTCGCCCAGGTCGGTCGCATCGAGGCAGCGCTGTCGCTCGGCGCCGAGCCTGCGGTGAGCGTCGCCCCCTATCTGCAAAGCGCCGTCTATGCGAGCCTGTTGCCGCGGCTCGACATGATGAAGTCGCTTGGCCTGGTCTGGATTCCCGGCGTCATGGCCGGCATGGTGGTGTCGGGTGCAAGCCCGCTCTACGCGGGCATCTACCAGTTCATCGTGGTCGCGATGATCCTGGCGGCCTCCGGCATCACTGGTCTCGTCGCGACCGTCCTGATGCGAACGCGGGTGTTTTCCGCTGCCGCGCAATTGACGCTGCGACCGGCGGACGCAGGCGGGCCGGCGCGCAATTGACCCGCCGCTCACACTGTTGTCGTGGGAGCGATTTCCGTTTCCATCAGCCCTCGATCAGCGGGGCGGCACGTGAACGGACCTGCCGGCGCCGAACTCGCCGTGTGGCTCGGCTTCCAGGTCGGCAGCCGTGAGCGGCTGATCGACGATGAACAGATAGCATCCCGCCGACACCACCCCGATCAACGCGCCGACCACCAGCGCCGGGACAAAGGAGCCGGTGTGCTGCACGATCAGTCCGGTCACGGTGGGCGCAAGCGCGCCGCCGAGATAGCCGCCGAAATTCTGCACCGCGCCGATCGAGGCCGTGCAATTGGTCGGCACCGCGACCGAGCTCAACGCCCAGGCGCAGGTGCTGGTGACATAGACCAGGAACAGCGAGATCGAGATGAAGGCAATCGCCAGCGCATTGCTGCTGACATAGGCCGCAGCAACCGTGCAGGCCGCCGTTCCGAGCAGCGCCATGGCGGCCGGATAGCGCCGGCTCCTGAGCGGCTCGACGCCCCGGCGCACCAGGATGTCGGCGATGTATCCGCCGAGCACGCCGCCGACGACGCCGCAGGCGAACGGCACCGCGGCCGCCCAGCCCGTGTATTTCACGCTCATATGGCGCTCGATCTCGAGATAGCCCGGCAGCCACGCGGTGTAGATCCAGGTCAGATAGATGCAGCCGAAATAGCCGAACACCATGCCCCAGGTGGTCTTGAAGCGGAACAGCAGCTTCCACTCCCGGAAGGTGACCTTGGTGCGCTGGCCGGGCGGGTCGCCCTGCGTGCGGTAGGCGATTTCGCCCGATGTCAGCGCCACCTCGTCGGGGTTGCGGTAGAGCACGCACCAGGCGGCGGCGACGATGAGGCCGGCAACGCCCATGATCACGAACATCGCGCGCCAGCCGAACGAGAGCATGAGATAGGTGAGGAGGGGGACGGCAATGGCCGTGCCCAAGGAGGACGCGCAGTTGAAGATGCCGGTGGCAAGCCCGCGGTCGCGCTGGTTGAACCAGTCGCGTACCACGCGCGCGGCCGTCGGGAATTGCGGCGCCTCGCCGATTCCGAGCAGGACGCGGGCTCCGAAGAACTGGCCGAAGGTCCGCACCAGGCCGCCGAGCAGCTGGGCAAGCGACCACAGGCTCAGTCCCATGGTGAGGAGAATGCGAGGCCCGAGCCGGTCGACCATGGCGCCGGTCGGCAATTGCGAGAACGCATAGGCCCAGAGAAACGCGGAGAGCAGGTACCCCATGTCGGCAATCGACAGGCCGAGTTCCTCGCGGATCAGCGGATTGGCGACCGCAAGCGTCGCACGGTCGATGTAATTGACGACGCCGGCTATGACCAGGAGAGCCAGGGCGACACGCTGAATGGATTTGAGACGGGGTGTCGCAAGCTCTGCCACGGGCATCGGTTTCCTCAGTGTTTTTCTTGTGCAGCGAGACTAGCAGCGCGTTCGCGGCGAACGCCACAAGCGCAGTTGCGGGGGCGACTTGCATTTTGGCATGGGCGCGGGCGGAACAGCGGTTCGCTCTCGCATGAATGGAATGTCATCCGCGCAAGTGACGGTGGAGACGACATCGACGTCGTGGCTTGTCGGAAACGTCAGCGCGTGAGGCGGCCCGTCCGAGCCGCAGATATCGCGCCATCGGCCGATACATCGGTGTGCCGTGACAGCGCGCCGAAATGCGGCAAGCCTGCGATTCCCGGTCTTGCGGCGGCGTCGCGCCTGAAGGGCAGCGCCGCCCACGGCGTTGCTGCCGACATATTGTGGGATCGCAGACCACTTTCGATAGAGCCGCCTCTACCGACACTCAGAGCATCTGCTGCGAGCTTGAGCTATTCGCCCTTGGCAAGGACCGGCGGCGTCCGCCAATCAGCCGCAATCCGATCGAACGAGCCCAGATATCTCATGGAGTCCCGCGCGACATCGAGTGCCGTGCCGGTACGACCGGACGTGACGCCGCAATATGGGCCGCAGTCGGCGTATTGCCGGCCGATCTCGAACGCGGTGCCGGTTCTCGGAACGGTCTGATCGCCCGCGTTGGCGGTGCCGATCAAGGCCGGACTGGCGGCGAGCAATGTCACCAAAAGCAAAGCGGAGTTTTTCATTGTCTGGACTCCTGTCTGGAAAATTATTTTGAGGTCAAAGGGCCGAAGATCGGGCTCATCAAAGCGTCGGCCAAATTGGCGCGGCTTTGTTTGCAGACGTCTTCGTGCGCGTCGCGAACGGTTTCGTGCACCGGAACGTGATCGGATGGGCGCCGGTCGTGATCGGGCAAGTGCGGTGCGGCAGCCAGCGGTGAGACGACGTCACCAAACCAGCCGAGGCCACCTGCGCCTGTTGACACCAGCAACCTCGTGGGATTCTCTTTCTCGCAACACAATCCTGGCGGACCATCGAATGTCGACCTTGGAAGCCGCGTTGCGGGGAGGGGCAGTTGTTCTGCTCCTCCTCCGCGTCGTGGCCCTAGCTCAAAACGCGCGAAGCGATCAAGTCAGCCGCTATTCGGCACTCATGCTCGCAAGCATCGCGGCTTACGTCGTCGAGTCGGCGCCCGGCTTCGGCGCGTTGGATCTGCGCTGGAGACTTCCAATCCACGTCGTCAATAGCGGCGCGGCGGCGGCATTCTGGGTCACGATGGGCGCGACATTCGTCGATGAATTTCGCGCTCGCTGGTACCACGCTCTCGCCTGGCTGGCGCTAACCATGTTCGGAGCGGTGGAGATGTTCAGCCGCTCGACTTTCATCGGTGCAACGCACACCGCTTTGTCAATGTTTTGCATTCTGCTCGGCATCTGGCATACGCTCGCTGGTCGGGCGACGGACCTGGTGGAAGGGCGGCGCCGGCTTCGCGTGGTCTATGCGGTTGCGATCGCGCTCTACACGGTGCTGATCATCGCGTCGGACTGGCTTTGGCCCGGGGGCCTGTCGGCAGCGCCGCTCAGTCTCGCGAATGCGGTCGGTCTGATGACCTTGATCTTCCTCTTCGCGGTATTGGCCTCGCCTGCATCGACCCGACAGCCATTGGCGCCTGCTGCGGTGCGAGCCAGGTCGACGCCATACCAAGGCCAATTCCAAGACCGATCTCAAGACCAATCGCAGGGCGACGACTTGCGGATACCACCGTCGCCAACTGGGGCCGACGCGGCGCTGCTCGAGGCGCTTCGCAAGCTGATGGACCATGGCAAGGTCTATCGCGAGCCGGATCTGAGCATCGCGTCGTTGTCACAAAAGCTCGACATTCCGGAACATCGGCTGCGTCGCCTGATCAACGGACAGCTCGGCCATCGCAATTTCAGCGCCTTCGTCAATGGCTATCGCCTGGCGGAAGCGGAAGCCGCGCTGGGCGATCCAGCCCAAGCCGATGTGCCGATCCTGACTATTGCGCTCGACGCCGGTTTCGGCTCGATTGGGCCCTTCAACCGAGCCTTCAAGGCGCATACGGGGCTCACGCCGACCGAGTATCGACGTGCCCACCTCGAGGGCGCGCAAACCGATGTGCGGTTGCCGTTTCCGAAAATGACTGGCCGTTTGTAGAATTCGGCCAGCCTTGTCCGGAAATCGGCCAGCCGGAGCGTTGCACATATGCGATCTTTCATTGGCCGGCAGGTGCCTGCGATGCGGAGATTAGCCATGACCCGACAGCGGTCGAGCGGCGGCAAGCGAGCGATGGGGACGATTGCAATCGCGGTTTGCCTGTTCGGGTCGGCGTTCGCCGACGAACTCACGACGCCGGGCGATGCAAAAAACCTGGGATTTTCGGCTGCGCGTCTGGCGCGGATCGCGCCGTGGTATCGGGCGCGCTTCGAGTCTTTCCCGCCGTCGGACGGCCTTCTCCCCGGCGCCGTCGTTGCGATCGCAAAGGACGGCAAGCTCGCCTATTTGCAGGCGATGGGATTTCAGGACCGCGCCAAGACGATCCCGATGAAGACGAATTCCATCTTCTGGATCGCGTCCATGTCCAAGCCGGTGACCAGCGTCGCCGCCATGATTCTGGTGGACGAGGGCAAGCTCGACCTCGACGCGCCCGTCGCCAAATATGTGCCCGAAATCGGCGACATGCGGGTCGCGCCTGAGACGACAAACCCCGCCGCGGGAAAGATGGGTTACGGGCTCGATCCGCCGAAGCGGCCGATGACGGTTCGCGATCTGCTGCGCCACACCTCCGGCATCGTCTATCCGGAGCTGGATTTTGCGTTTCCGGAGCGGGGTCTTGCCGACGCTGCCTCCGAGGCCAGAATTCGGGACCTCCATATGCTCTACGCCTGGACCGACGCGACCGCGACCCGTCGCGACACGACCCTGGCGAATTTCGTTTCCGCTCAGGCGCGCTTGCCGCTCGCCCATCAGCCCGGCGAGGTCCACGAATATGGCTGGAGCGTTGATGTGCTCGGCCGGGTCATCGAAGTGGTGTCCGGTGAGCCGCTCGACCGGTTCCTGCAGAAGCGGATTTTCACGCCGCTGCATATGGTCGACACCGGCTTCTATGTGCCGGCAGCACAACTCGACCGCCTTGTCGATTCACCCATGCCGGAGCGGCCGCCGATCTGGGACGTCACCAGGCCGGCGAAGCTGTTTTCCGGCGGCGGCGGACTCGTTTCGACCGCGCCCGACTATCTTCGCTTTTGCCAGATGCTGCTCAATGGCGGCGAGCTCGATGGCATGCGCGTCCTCAGCGCGCAAGCGGTGAGGGCGATGACGACGAACGCGCTGCCGCCCGATGTCAGCATCTACGGAGGAGATGAGGTCGGCGCCCGTGCCGGGACAACCTTCGGACTCGGCTTCGCCATCCGCACCAATCCTGTCCACAGCTGGATACCAGGGGCGCCGGGAAGCTTCTCCTGGGCGGGATACTGGGGCACGTATTTCTGGATCGATCCGGCGGAGAGATTGATCGGCATACAGATGATCCAGGCGACGCCGGGCAGCAAAGGGCGTCGTGCGCTTGCCTATGCGGAGATCAACCATCTGGCCTATGGCGCCTTGGCGGTTCGCGCCCCGTCCTCTGCAGCCGCGCCGGCAGCGACCACGGTTCTGAGCGTTGAGGCGCTCGCCGACTATGTCGGCACCTATGATTTCGGCGCCTCGGTGAGTTCGCGTGACCGGCAGGGTCTTGCCGA
Organism: Bradyrhizobium sp.; assembly: GCA_035293585.1. Classification (GTDB taxonomy): domain Bacteria; phylum Pseudomonadota; class Alphaproteobacteria; order Rhizobiales; family Xanthobacteraceae; genus Bradyrhizobium. The sequence continues at coordinate 13,793 of DATGMN010000005.1, forward strand.
TGGCAAAACCGGATGGCTCGGCATCGAGGACTTCGTCGCCATGGAGCGGGAGGGCGTGAGGATCAACAGGCCGATTGCGAGCAGTCCCGCGGCGAATGCCGGTGTAACGGCGGGCGACCTCATCACTGAGCTCGACGACACTCCGCTCAAAGGCCTCTCGCTCGCCGATGTGCTGGAAAGGCTGCGAGGGCCGGCCAACACGACGATCAGGATGAAAATCGTCCACAAGGGTCAAGGTGGCGCGAGCGACCTCAGCGTCGTGAGAGCCGCCCGCCGTGTCAATACGGTCCAGCTTCAGCTTCGCGTCGAGCAGGGCAGGCTCGTCGCGGAAGCGACGGGCGTATGGCCGATCCTCGAATTCGAGCAAGGCAGGGCGACGCCGCTGACGGCGATCTCAAGCAACGAATTCACCGTAGACGACGAAGACCACAGCCGGATCACTTTCGTCAGGGATGCGGCAGGCAAGGTCTCCGGGCTCATCCTCAATCCCGGGCCCGATGTGCTGAAAGCCGCGGTGATCGCGCCGGCGCCGAAGTAGCGTATCCGCCGCCTATGCCGCGTATGAAGTCTGAAAGCAGCGGACGAAGTCCCGCGCGAATGTGCAATCAACCACAAGAGGGATGTGGGGTGCGTCGGGCAAATCAGTCTTCGCAATGCAGAGGCTCAATCCGGGCTGTCAATCCCTTGCCGCAAAAATATTCCTATTTCCAGAAATTCGGAAAAGGCGTATATAGGTCTCGTTCCGCTTCCTCCAGGAGGGGCGTATCGCGAACGTCACATACGTTGGTCGCGGGATGCGGTGGACGCGGCTGTGCCGAAGACGAACGGCTCATGTCCGCGGACTGCGAAGGCGTGTGGTCCCGACGCCCCGACGCTGGCGTCAAGTTTCGCGCGAAGCTCCAAAGGCCTGCGCGAGGCGATGGTGGCAATCAAGCATTGGCTCACCAAGGAGAGCACGCAGTAAGCGTTAAAACCACTGCGCAGGGAAGGCCGGTTGTCACCGCCTGTACCCTAGGTTTTCGCGCTCGCGCAAATCTACTCTTGCGCGGGAGCCCCGGGTGCATGCGGCCACCCGGCCTTCCCTGCGCCCTCCGCATTCGGGAGGGGCATTGCTAGCAAGCCTCGGGCGCACCAGGCGTCGCGAGACTGCGGCCGCGCGTCCGCCCACGACCGCTCCGGACGGAGACCTCAAACGGTGCCTTGCGCATGCTTGCAACACCTGAGGCTAGCAGGTACAAGGGCGCCATCCCGGAGCGCGGTGATTTGCATCAACGGTGCGCCGGCAATTGCCGTAGAATCCGCTAGTGCGTTGATTTTACTCCGCAATTCCGTTGGGGAATGGTGTAACGGTAGCACAACAGACTCTGACTCTGTTTGTCTTGGTTCGAATCCAGGTTCCCCAGCCAAATCATACCGCGGCGATCGTCGTCAGTCCGATGTGGACCGGCGTCCTGCCATGGTCCGGCTCTTCCATCGTTTTCGCACTGCTGTCGCGTCGCCAAGGTGCCCGTGTCAGTCCACGGCACCAGCCGCCACACGGCTGCGGCTGACGGCCGAGAGCCCGGCCTCTCACGATGTGAGACATCCGCGGCGCGTGCGCCTGTTTTGCCCATTCACGAGGCGGCGCAGATCGCGTCATCGACTAATGGTCTAGCGCCTGCCGCGCGGCATCGAACGCGCGTCAACTTGCCGACATCTGTCCCGCATGTAATGCTCGCGATCAAGAACAAGCACGTCGCTGCGTCCGTCATGGTCTCGGCGCGTCGAAAAATCATTATCGGCACTGGGAGGCTATCAGATGACATTACGTCCTCTCCTCAAGCTCGCTTGCGCGGCGGCCGTGGCCAGTGTGCTGGCGGGCGCGGCTCGCGCGGAGGACAAGGTCGTCAAGATCGGCGCGGTCTTTCCGATGACGGGCAATGCGGCGAGCGCCGGCGTCCATGCCAAATACGCCATCGAGGTCGCGCTCGACATCATCAACAATGCCCATCCCGAGCTCGGCGACCTGCCGCTCGCAAAAAATGCCGGCCTGGCCGGCCTCGGCGGCGCCAAGGTCGAGGTGGTGTTTGCCGATAACCAGGGCAGTCCCGCGACCGGGCAGAACCAGGCGCTGCGGCTGATCTCCGAGGAGAAGGTGGTCGCGTTGACCGGCGCCTACCAGTCCGGCATCACGCTCACCGCGAGCGCGATCGCCGAGAAGTACGGCATCCCCTTCGTCAACGGCGAGTCGGTGGCGTCCAATCTCACCGAGCGCGGCTTCAAATGGTTTTTCCGCACCACGCCGATCGCGACCGACTTCGTCAAGGTCTATTACGATTTCCTGACCGACATGAAGGCGCAGGGCGCGAAGATCGACAACGTTGCGCTGGTCCATGACAACACCGAATACGGCACCTCTGTGGCCGGCACGATCGCGGCCGGCTTCAAGGACAAAGGCCTCAACACCCTCGACATCGGCTACGTCTCCAACGCCACCGACGTGCAGAGCCAGGTGCTGCAGCTGAAGGAGAAGAAGCCCGACGTCGTGCTGATGATCAGCTACACCTCGGACGCGATCCTGTTCGCCAAGACCATGCAGGCGCAGGACTACAAGCCGCCGCTCTTGCTCGCCGACGATGCCGGCTATTCCGACCCCGCCTTCCTCAAGGCCGTCGGCAAGTCCTCGCAGGGCGTGTTCAACCGCTCCGCCTGGAGCATCGGGCCGCCGGGCTCGCCTAGCGCCATCGTTGCCGACATGTACAAGAAGAAGAGCGGCGACGAGATGGACGACACCGCAGGGCGGCAGATGGAGGGCTTCTTCGTGCTGGTGGATGCGATCGATCGCGCCGGCTCGACCGATCCCGCCAAGATCCAGGCGGCGCTGAAGGCGACCGACCTCAAGCCCAGCCAGCTCATGATGGGCTACAAGGGCGTGAAGTTCGACGACAAGGGCCAGAACATCCTCGCATCAGCCGTCATCATCCAGCTGCAGGACGATGGCGAGACCTACCTGACGGTGTGGCCGAAGACCAATGCGGTGAAGGCGCCCGTGCTGCCCTACAAGGGTTGGTGAAACGTTTCGAGGCGGGATGCTTGCGTCCCGCCTCAGTGATTTGAGCAAGCTAATCGCTTCCACGCAACGGCGCGCTGGCTAAATGTCTTTTGTCCTGGTCCAGGTGATTGTCGGCGGCCTCCTGCTGGGTGCGGTCTATGCGCTGTTCTCCTCGGGGCTGACGCTGGTCTGGGGCATGATGAACATCGTCAACTTCGCCCATGGCGATTTCGTCATGCTCGGCATGTATGCCGCCTTCGTGGTGTTCACGCTGTTCGGTGTCGGCCCGCTCGCCGGGGTGCCGTTCGCGACGCTACTGCTCGCTGCGCTCGGGGTCGTCGTCTATTTCGCGCTGATCCGCGACATCATGAAGGGGCCGATGCTGGCGCAGATCCTCGGCACCTTCGGACTCGCGCTGCTGTTGCGCTACTCGGTGTTCTGGTGGTTCGGCGCCGACTTCCTGTCGCTGCCGCAGAACATCGTCGGCGGCACGCTCGCTTTCTGGGGGCTGCGCATCGAGGCCGCGCGGCTGCTGGCCGGCATCGTCGCGCTCGTGGTCACGCTCGGCCTGCATCTGCTTCTGACGCGCACGGCGCTGGGCTCCAAGATGCTGGCGGTCGCGGAGGACGCCACCGCCGCGCAGCTCATGGGCATCCGCCCCGACACCATGCAGGCGATCGCCTGGGCGATCGCGGCCGGCGCCACCGGCCTTGCCGGCGCGCTGATCGCAACCTTCTTCTACATCGTTCCGACGGTCGGCGAGACCCTCGGCATCGTCGCCTTCATCACCGTCTCGCTCGGCGGCTTCGGCAGCGTGCCCGGCGCGCTGGTCGCGGGGCTTCTGATCGGCGTGATCGAGTCGCTGTCCGGCTATCTGATCGGCGCGGTCTACAAGGACATCGTTGTCTATGCGCTGTTCCTGTCGTTCCTGTGGTTCAGGCCGCAGGGCCTGATGGGCAGAACATGACGGGACGGACGATGCGCCGCTTGGTCTGGCCCGCGCTGCTGCTTGCGATCGTGCTCGCCTATCCCCTGGTGTTTGCGACGCCGTTCCAGCAGCGGCTGGGCGCGCTGGTGCTGCTCTACGCCATTGCGGCCTCGAGCTGGAACATCGTCGGCGGCTATGCCGGGCAGGTCTCGGTCGGCCATGTCGTCTATTTCGGCTGCGGCGCCTATGCCGCGATGGGGGCTTACGCGCATTTCGGCGCCTCGCCGCTGGTCGGGATTCCCGCCGGGATCGTGCTGGCGGTCGCGATCTCGGCAATCGTCGGCGTGCCGACGCTGCGGCTGTCGGGGCATTATTTCAGCATGGCGACGATCGCGGTTGCCGAATTGATCCGGCTGGTCGTCACGAACACGGACTATCTCGGGGCGGCCGTAGGCCTGAGCGGCCCGACCGTGCCGCGCAACATCTTCGATCTCTCCTTCATCTCGGCGCTGCCATACTACTATCTGTTCCTGCTCGTGCTTGCGATCACGCTTCTCATCACCTGGTGGATGACGAACAGTCGCATGGGATTCTACCTGCGTGCGATCAGGGATTCCGAGCGCGCGGCGCGGTCGCTCGGCGCGCCGGCGAGCCGCGTCAAGCTTTACGCCTTCATGCTGAGCGCGGGCCTGACGAGCGTTGCGGGCGCGCTCTATGCCATGATGTTCGGCTTTGTGGATCCCGAGTCCGGCCTCGGCATCCTGATCTCGGTGAAGATCCTGATCATGGCCGCGCTCGGTGGTGCCGGGCTGTTGTTCGGGCCGCTGGTGGGAGCTGCCATCCTGGTGCCGCTGGAGGAGATTTCCAACAGCCTGCTCGGCGGCAAGGGCGCGGGCCTGACTTTCGTGGTCTACGGCGCGATCATCGTGCTGATCGCGCGCTTCCAGCCGGGCGGCATCCTGACGCTGATCAAGCGGCAAATCGAACGGCGGGCCAAGACGCAAGCGAAGGACGCGCCGGCATTGGCCACAGGAGCAGGGCATGCTCCTTGAGGCGCGCGAGCTGACAAAGTCGTTCGGCAATTTCAGGGCGGTCGATGCGGCGAGCCTGACCCTGGAGCAGGGCGATATTCTCGGCCTGATCGGTCCGAACGGCGCCGGCAAATCCACTTTCTTCAACTGCCTCACCGGCGATTTGAAAGCAACATCGGGCAAGGTGCTGCTCGACGGCCATGACATCACCAACCTCGCGCCGGAGGCGCGTGCAACGCTCGGGCTTGCCCGCACCTTCCAGGTGCCGCAGACCTTCGAAGGCATGACGGTGCTGGAGAATGTGATGATCGGCGCCTTCCTGCGCCACCCGCATCGCGCGACGGCAGAGACGAAGGCCCGCGCCGTGCTCGACCGTGTCGGCATGAGCCGCCTGGCCGATGCGCCGGCGCGTTCGCTCGGCACGCCCGGCCGCAAGCGGCTGGAGATTGCCCGCGCACTCGCGACCGAGCCAAAGATCCTGCTGTTCGACGAGGCCATGGCCGGGCTGACGCAGCGCGAGGTGCAACTGGCGATCGCGCTGGTGCGCGACATCCATGCCTCCGGCATCACCCTCGTGATCGTCGAGCACATCATGGAGGTGATCATGTCGCTGGCGAGCCGCGTCATGGTGTTTCACCAGGGCCGCGAGATCGCGCGCGGCTCGCCCCGCGAGGTCACCAGCAATCCGGACGTGATCGCGGCCTATCTCGGCACCCGCGCGGCGAAAGCGGCTGCCGGTCATACGCCGATCGAGCTGATGGGCGGGCCGGTCGAATGAGCGGGGTGCTGCTCAAGCTCGAGCATCTGGAGGTGCGCTACGGCGACCTGATCGGCGTGTCCGACGTCTCCCTCGAGGTGCCCGAGGGCAGCGTGGTCGCGCTGCTCGGCTCCAATGGCGGCGGCAAGACCACGACCTTGAATGCGATCGCCGGGCTGATCCCGCTGCATGCGGGATCGATCACATTCCGCGGCGAGGACATCGGCGGCCGCAGCGCCTTTGCCATCGTGCGCAAGGGGCTCGCGCTGTCGCCGGAAGGCTGGCGGCTGTTCGTGCAGCAGAGCGTGGAGAACAATCTGCTGCTTGGAGCGACGCCGCTCGCCGACAAGGCACGCAAAGCCGTGCTGCTCGAGCGCGTCTACGAGATCTTCCCGCGGTTGAAGGAGCGGCGCAGCCAGCGGGCCGGCACGATGTCCGGCGGCGAGCGGCAGATGCTTGCGGTCGGCCGCGCCCTGATGAGCGATCCGAAACTCCTGATGCTGGATGAGCCGTCGCTGGGGCTTGCGCCGGCGGTGGTGGAATCGATGTACGAGACCTTCGGCCGGCTGCACCGGGAGGGGCTGACCATCCTGCTCGCCGAGCAGTCGATCGAGCTTGCGCTGGAGGTCTCCGATTTTGCCACCGTGCTGCAGGTCGGCCGGAGCGTGCTGTCGGGCACCGCGGCGGCGCTGGCACAGGACCCGCAGGTGCAGCGCGCCTATCTCGGCACGGCGTGACGGGGTAAGAAGCGCAATGGCGGATCAACCGCTACGGCCGAAAGGCGAGGGGGAGGACAAGATGAGCGGAGCAGCAAAAGCGCCATTTGGCGGCACGATCGGCAAGACCATCGCGACCTCCAAACCCTGGTGGCCCGATGCGAGGAAGCCGCCGCCCGGCGCGCCCAACATCCTGGTGGTGCTGTTCGACGATGTCGGCTTCTCCGATTTCGGCTGCTACGGGTCGCCTATCAAGACGCCGACCATCGACCGGCTCGCCGCGCAAGGCCTGCGTTATTCCGGCTTCCACACCACCGCGATGTGCTCCAC
>DATGMN010000006.1:0-86955 GCA_035293585.1 Bradyrhizobium sp.
CACCTTCCCATTCAACCAACACCCGCGGCCGGTGGCCGGGGCGAACCCACGCGCGCGTGATCGAGAGGCAACCATGGCACTCAATATTACTCCCCCCGACATCCACGAGCTGAAGCCGCGGATCACCGTGTTCGGCGTCGGCGGTGCGGGCGGCAATGCCGTCAACAACATGATCACCGCAGGGCTCCAGGGCGTCGACTTCGTCGTCGCCAACACCGACGCGCAGGCGCTGACGATGTCGAAGGCGCAGCGCATCATCCAGATGGGCACGCAGGTCACCCAGGGCCTGGGCGCCGGCTCGCAGCCGGACGTCGGCGCCTCCGCAGCGCATGAGGTGATCGACGAGATCCGCGATCATCTCTCCGGCGCCAACATGGTGTTCGTGACCGCCGGAATGGGCGGCGGTACCGGCACCGGCGCAGCTCCCGTGATTGCCAAGACCGCGCGCGAAATGGGCATCCTCACGGTGGGCGTGGTGACCAAGCCTTTCCACTTCGAGGGCGCGCGCCGCATGCGCACCGCGGAGGCCGGCATCTCCGAGCTGCACAAGGTCGTGGATACGCTGCTGATCATCCCGAACCAGAACCTGTTCCGGGTCGCCAACGAGAAGACCACCTTTGCCGACGCCTTTGCCATGGCGGACCAGGTGCTCTACTCGGGCGTGGCCTGCATCACCGACCTGATGGTCAAGGAAGGCCTGATCAACCTCGACTTCGCCGACGTCCGCGCCGTGATGCGGGAAATGGGCAAGGCGATGATGGGCACGGGCGAAGCCTCCGGCGAGAAGCGCGCGCTGACCGCGGCCGAAGCCGCGATCGCCAATCCGCTGATCGATGATTCCTCGATGAAGGGCGCCAAGGGCCTGCTGATCTCCATCACCGGCGGCAAGGACCTGACCCTGTTCGAGGTCGACGAGGCCGCGACCCGGATTCGCGAGGAGGTCGACCAGGACGCCAACATCATCGTGGGCGCGACCTTCGACGAGGCGCTCGACGGCATCATCCGCGTCTCCGTGGTGGCGACCGGCATCGAGCAGTCGCAGATCGCGAGCCGCATCGCGCCGCCGCAGGCGCCGCAGCAGGCTCCGGCCGCACCCGCCAACGGCACCTCGGAAAGCCGCCTGGCCGACCTGACCGCCCGCCTGCGCGCCGACAATCAGCGCCTCGCGGAACGCGCGGCGAAGCTCGAGTCCCAGGTGCCGCCCGCCCCGGTCGCGGCGGCGCCCGCCCGTCCCGCCGCCAACGTCGAACGCGCGGCGCTTGCTGCGATTGCTGCAGCCGTTGCGCCGGAAGCCCCGGTGGTCCATGCCCCGCCCGCACCGGTCCAGCCGGCCTCCTATGGCGACGTCACGGTGCGTCCGATTCCGCAGAAGCCCACGCTGTTCCCCGAGCCCGAGGTCGTCCGGACCGAGGTGCATGAGCCGATTGCCCCGGAAACCTTCATTCCGCAGGCGGCGGAGAAGGCCCCGGTCCGTGCGCCGCGCATGCCCAAATTCGAGGAGCTGCCGATGCCGGCCCAGGCCGAGATTCGCCAGGCTAGGGGTGAGGCCGAGGAGGACCATCCGCAAAAGAGCAAGCTGTCGCTGCTGCAGCGCCTCGCCAATGTCGGCCTCGGCCGTCGTGAGGAGGAAAGCGAGCCGCCGGTCGCAGCCCGTGCCACCGGTCCGGCCATGCCGCCGCTTCCCGAGCGCCGCCCGCAGCGCAGCGTGCAGCAGCAGATCGCAGGCAGTGAGCCGGTATCTGAGTATGCGCGCCGTCCCGCGCCGCAAGGTTTGGACCCCCATGGCCGCCCCGCACCTGTTGCCGCGCCGCCACAGGGAGACGACCATCTTGATATCCCCGCCTTCCTCCGCAGGCAGGCAACCTGAGAATTGTTACAGCGGAACATGTGGAAAAGGTCCCGGTGGCGCGCTACCGGGACCTTTTTCGTTAACCGGGGCATGGGACCGAATCAGTCTCCAAGCAACTGATTTTAAATGATTAATTATCCTTTGCCTGATTGAATGGCAGAGCCGCAAGGGTGTCCAAGGCTTTCGCAATTGGCGTAAGCTTTGGCGCTAATGCGGCAGAGATGGGGTAACAATCGGTAAAGAACCGTGAGTTGGCGCTGTTTGGGGCAACGATTATCGTCTGCACGTGATTTGGGGATGCCAAGGGTTCGAAGCGGCCGCAATGCCGTGGGGATCGGGCTCGAGGTAAGTCGTGGTGGGCGGTTTCCGATGAAGTTTGGCCGGCAGACAACGCTTCGCGCGCAAGCCACCGTAGCAGGCGTCGGCGTTCACTCTGGTTCTCCCGTCAGTCTGACCATTGGACCTGCATCGATCGATGCGGGTTTTGTTTTTGTCCGCACCGGCCTTGATGGCCGCGATCGCGAGATCCGCGCCACCGCCGATTCCGTTGTTGCCACCGAATTCGCAACTGTGCTTGGCGACCGCGACAAGCCGCTGGTTTCGACCGCCGAGCACGTGCTTGCTGCACTGCGGGGCATGGGCGTCGACAACGCCACCATCGAGATCGACGGCCCGGAAGTTCCGATCATGGACGGCAGCGCGGCCGCCTTCGTCGCCGCCATCGACCAGGCCGGCATTGTCGCACAATCGGCGCCGCGCCGCTTCATCCAGGTCCTGAAGACCGTGAAGGTCGCGATGGGCCAGTCCTTTGGCGAGCTGCGGCCCTATGCGTCCGGGTTCCGCGCCGAGGTCGAGATCGACTTTGCCAATGCCGTGATCGGCCGCCAGAGCTACAGCCTCGATGTCAGCCCGGAAGGCTTCCGCCGCGAGCTGTGCCGTGCCCGCACCTTCGGCTTCATGAATGACGTCGCCCGGTTGTGGAGCCAGGGCTTCTCGCTCGGCGCCTCTTTCGAGAATTCGGTGGTGTTCGACGAGGAGCGCCTGCTCAATCCGGAAGGGCTGCGCTATGCCGACGAATGCGTCCGCCACAAGACGCTCGACGCGATCGGCGACCTCGCGCTGGCCGGCAAGCCGCTGCTTGGCGCCTATCGCTCGTTCCGCGGCGGCCACAAGCTCAACCACGCCGTCCTGACCGCGCTCCTGGCCGACCGGACCGCCTGGCGCCTGGTCGACGGTGAGACCGTCCGTCGCACCCGCAATGTTGCGGAAGCGGGGCGGGGCATGGTCGGGGGCATGGTCGCTCCGGCCTATGGGCCGAACGTCTCGTAAAGCCGCCCATTATCGGCTCTCCGCGCCTCATTTTGGAATTTCCGTTACAAACCATAATGATGTAGGCTGCCGGGCGCCGCCTTAATCCGGGCGAAATGCCTCCCTATGCGGTTGGTTGGCGGAACTTTTTCCGGCGCAGGCCCGCGTTGACGTGACCGCAAAGCGGGCGGCGGGCAGCGCATCACAAACTTCAGGCTCCAACAGGCTCACAGGCTCAAAGACGTCAGGTTCAACAGTCGATGTCGGCACACCGTGCAACGCGTGAACACCGCAAGCTTCTCGCTGCGACCCGCCAGCTCCGCCTGGCCGGCGCGCTGATCCTGCTTGCGATCCCCTTGTGCGGCTGCGGCACCGGCGCGCTCTGGGACAAGTTCCTGGCCAAGGACGAGACCTTTGTCGATGAGCCCGCGGACAAGCTCTACAATGAGGGCTTGTACCTGATGAACGAGAAGAAGGATGCGAAGGCGGCCTCGAAGAAATTCGAGGAGGTCGACCGCGAGCATCCCTATTCCGAATGGGCCCGCAAGTCGCTGCTGATGTCCGCTTACGCCTATTATCAAGCCGGCGACTACGACAACTGCATCGGTTCGGCGACGCGCTATGTGACGCTGCATCCCGGCAGTCCGGACGCAGCCTATGCGCAGTATCTGATCGCCGCCTCGCATTACGACCAGATCCCGGACATTTCGCGCGACCAGGGCCGTACCGAAAAGGCCATCGCGGCGCTGGAAGAGGTGGTCCGCAAATATCCGACCTCGGAATATTCGGTCACCGCCAAGGCCAAGCTACAGGCCGCGCGCGACCAGCTCGCCGGCAAGGAAATGGATATCGGCCGCTACAATCTGCAGCGCCGCGACTACGCGGGCGCCATCAACCGCTTCAAGACCGTGGTCACCCAGTATCAGACCACGCGTGAGGTGGAGGAAGCGCTGTACCGCCTCACCGAGGCCTATATGGCCATCGGCATTGTCGGCGAGGCGCAGACCGCGGCTGCGGTGCTGGGGCACAATTTTCCCGACAGCCGTTGGTACCAGGACGCCTATAATCTCGTGAAAACCGGCGGTAGCGAGCCGACCGAGAATCAGGGATCCTGGATCAGCCGCGCCTTCAAGAGGGTGGGTCTGGCGCGCGGCTGAGCGTGATCGGCTCGGAAAACCGCTGCACAGTTTGCGCGAGCCGGACCTTCCGGATCCGGATCATGCTCAAAGGTTCCGGATGCGAGGGGCGCCGGATATCGCTAGACTAGGCGGTACCTTTCGAATCTCCCAGGGAATCTGCACTCCATGCTGGCGCGTCTGTCGATCCGCGACATCGTCCTGATCGAGCGGCTCGATATCGAGTTTTCCAAGGGCCTGGCGGTCCTGACCGGCGAGACCGGTGCGGGCAAATCCATCCTGCTCGATGCTTTCGCGCTGGCGCTTGGCGGCCGCGGCGATGCCAGCCTGGTGCGCCATGGCGCCGAGCAGGGCCAGGTGACGGCCACCTTCGATGTGCCGAAGAATCATCCGGCTGCCGCCATTCTCGCCGCCAACGGGCTCGACGACACCGGTGAGATGATCCTGCGCCGGGTCCAGCTCGCCGACGGCCGCACCCGCGCCTTCATCAACGACCAGGCCATCAGTGTGCAGACCTTGAAGGCGGTTGGCGCCGCCCTGGTCGAGATCCACGGCCAGCATGACGAGCGCGCGCTGGTGGATGCCGCGACCCATCGCCGCCTGCTCGACGCCTTTGCGGGCGTGGAGAAGGACGTCGTCGCGCTGGAGCGGCTGTGGGAAACGCGTCGCACCGCCAATAACGCCCTCGACGAGCACCGCGCCTCGATGGAGCGCGCCGCACGCGAGGCCGATTATCTGCGCCATGCCTCGGACGAGCTGCGGGCGCTGGCGCCGAAGGACGGCGAGGAGACGCAGCTCGCCGAGCGGCGCACGGTGATGATGCAGGGCGAGAAGATCGCAACCGACCTGCGCGAGGCGCAGGACGCGGTCAGCGGCGACCATTCGCCGATCGCGGCACTATCGGCCGCGGTGCGCCGGCTGGAGCGCCGCGCCGCCAATTCGCCCGCTCTGGTCGAGCCGGCGGTGAAGGCGATCGACGCCGCCATCAACGCACTGGAGGAGGCGGACCAGCATCTCTCCGCGGCGCTTGCCGCAGCCGATTTCGACCCGCTGGAGCTGGAGCGCATCGAGGAGCGGCTGTTCGCGCTGCGCGCCGCCTCGCGCAAATATTCGACGCCGGTCGATCATCTCGCCGCCCTCGCTGCCAAATATGCCTCCGACGTCGCCCTGATCGATGCCGGCGCCGAGCGGTTGAAGAAGCTGGAAGCCGCGGCCGAAGAGGCTGACCGGCATTTCCGCGCCGCAGCCGCGAAGCTTTCGGCCGCGCGCATCAGGTCGGCCGAGAAGCTCAACAAGGCCGTCAATGCCGAGCTTGCCCCGCTCAAGCTCGAGCGTGCGAAATTCATGACCCAGGTCGAGAGCGACGAGGCGGCGCCCGGGCCGCAAGGCTTCGATCGCGTCGAGTTCTGGGTGCAGACCAATCCCGGCACCAGGCCGGGGCCGTTGATGAAGGTCGCCTCCGGCGGCGAGCTGTCGCGCTTTCTGCTGGCGCTGAAGGTCGTGCTGTCCGATCGCGGCTCGGCGCCGACGCTGGTGTTCGACGAGATCGACACCGGCGTCGGCGGCGCGGTGGCGGACGCCATCGGCGCGCGGCTTGCGCGGCTGGCGAGCCAGGTGCAGGTGATGGCGGTGACGCATGCCCCGCAGGTCGCAGCGCGCGCCGACCAGCATTTCCTGATCTCCAAGGATGCCCTCGACAGGGGCAAGCGCGTCGCCACCCGCGTCAACGCGCTCGCCGCGGACCACCGCCGCGAAGAAATCGCCCGCATGCTCGCAGGTGCGGAGATCACGGCGGAGGCGAGGGCTGCGGCGGATCGGCTGCTGCGCGCGGCGAGTTAGAGGGGGACTTCCGTCATTCCGGGGCCGGGTGGCTGAATTGGGCACCGTCATTCCGGGGCGATGCGAAGCATCGAACCCGGAATCTCGAGATTCCGGGTTCGGCTCTTCGAGCCGCCCCGGAATGACGGGGGCAGTTACTTGCAGATCGATTCGTAGAGGTCCTTCCACTCCGGATTTTCTGCTTCAATCAACTTGATCTTCCAATCCCGCTTCCATTTCTTGAGTTCTTTTTCCCGGATGATGGCATTGGTTGGATCATCGTAAATCTCGAACCAAACCAGCTGTGTGATATTGTATCTGGACGTGAAGCCGGGGACTGCTTTTATGCGATGCTCGTAGACCCGGCGTACGATGTCGTTTGTCACGCCAATGTAGATTGCCCCGCCCTTTCGGCTTGCCAGGATATACACATAGTGAGCCATCGTGGTGGTGCCCCAAACTTCTGGATTCCGGGTTCGATGCTTCGCATCGCCCCGGAATGACGAACAGTAATATGCATCATGGCCAGAGCAGCAAAAGCAAAGACCCTTCCCGACGTCGCCGATCTCAGCAAGGCGCAGGCCCGGACCGAATGGAAGCGGCTGGCGCTGGAGCTCGAGGAGCACGACCGGCTCTACTACCAGGAAGACGCGCCGAAGGTTTCGGACGCCGAATATGACGCGCTGCGCCAGCGCTTCAACGCGATCGAAAAGCGCTTTCCCGACTTCGTCACCGCGGAATCGCCGTCGCAGAAGGTCGGCGCCGCACCGTCCGGCCGCTTCAGGAAGGTGCGCCATGCGGTGCCGATGCTGTCGCTCGACAACGCCTTCGCCGAAGAGGACGTGCGCGACTTCGTCGCCCGCATCGCGCGCTTCCTGAAGCTTGCCGACGACAACATCGATTTCTCCGCCGAGCCCAAGATCGACGGCCTCTCGATGTCGCTGCGCTACGAGGGTGGCGAGCTGGTGACCGCCGCGACGCGTGGCGACGGCGCGGAGGGCGAGGACGTCACCGCCAATATCCGCACGCTGGAAGACGTGCCGCACAAGCTGAGGGGACGCAACGTGCCCGACATCTGCGAGGTGCGCGGCGAGGTCTACATGACCAAGAAGGCGTTCCTGGCGCTCAACGAACGCCAGAAGGCCGCCGGCGACACCGTCTTCGCCAATCCGCGCAACTCGGCCGCGGGATCGCTGCGGCAGAAGGACCCGTCGATCACCGCCTCGCGCCCCCTTGGCTTCTTCGCCTATGCGTGGGGCGAGATGAGCGCGATGCCGGAAGACACGCAGACCGGCATGATCCGCTGGTTCGAGCGCTGCGGCTTCAAGACCAATCCGCTGACCAGGCTCTGCCATTCCGTCGATGAGCTGCTCGCCTTTCATCACAAGATCGAGGAGCAGCGCGCCGAGCTCGACTATGACATCGACGGCGTCGTCTACAAGGTCGACCGCATCGACTGGCAGGAGCGGCTCGGCTTCGTCTCGCGCACGCCGCGCTGGGGGATCGCGCACAAATTCCCGGCCGAGCGCGCCATGACCGTGCTGCGCGACATCGAGATCCAGGTTGGCCGCACCGGCTCGTTCACGCCGGTCGGCAAGCTCGAGCCGGTCGGGGTCGGTGGCGTCATCGTGCAGAACGTGACGCTGCACAATGAGGACTATATCAAGGGCGTCGGCAACAAGGGCGAGGTGTTGCGCGAGGGGCGCGACATCAGGATCGGCGACACCGTGGTGATCCAGCGCGCCGGCGACGTGATCCCGCAAGTCGTCGACGTCGTCATCGACAAGCGGCCTAGGGGCGCCAAGGAGTTTCACTTCCCGAAGACGTGCCCGTGTCCGCTGCATACCGACGTGGTGCGCGAGGAGACGGCAACCGGCGAGGAAGGCTCGCGAGCCCGCTGCACCGGCGAGTTCGCCTGTCCCTACCAGAAGATCGAGCATCTGAAACTGTTCAGCTCGCGCCGCGCCTTCGACATCGACGGCCTCGGCGAGAAGCAGTTGCAATATTTCTTCGATGAGGGTTGGGTGAAGGAGCCCGCTGACATCTTCACGCTGCAGAAGCGCAACAACAGGCTGAAGCTCGAGGACATCGAAGGCTACGGCGAGACCTCGGTGCGCAATCTGTTCAATGCGATCGAGGAGCGGCGGCGGATTTCGCTGGAGCGCTTCATCTATGCGCTCGGCATGCGCCATGTCGGCGAAACCACCGCGCTCGCGCTCGCGCGTGGCTATGGCTCGTGGGAGGCCTTCCACGACGCCTGCCTCAAGGTCGCCAAGGGCGACGAGGAGGCGATCGCCGAGATGGATGCGCTGGACCAGATCGGCGACACCGTGATCCGCAGCATTGCGTCCTATTTCGGCGAAAGCCACAACCGCGGCATTGTCGAGCGGTTGACGCGCGAGGTCACCATCCTCGACGCCGAGAAGCCGAAGAGCAATTCGGCCGTCGCCGGCAAGACGGTGGTGTTCACCGGCTCGCTGGAAAAGATGACGCGCGACGAGGCCAAGGCCATGGCCGAGCGTCTCGGCGCCAAGGCCGCCGGTTCGGTGTCGAAGAAGACGGACTATGTGGTCGCCGGGCCCGGCGCGGGGTCGAAGCTTGCGGAGGCGCAGAAGCACGGCGTGACGGTGCTGACCGAAGACGAGTGGCTGAAGCTGGTGGGGGAGTAGCTCGCTCCGTCATTCCGGGGCGGTCCGTCAGGACCGAACCCGGAATCTCGAGATTCCGGGTTCGATGCTTCGCATCGCCCCGGAATGACGGGGCTGCCTCACACCCCCGACTTCCTACGCGGCACGATGAACACCATCGTCGAGGCACACGCCGCCGACAGTGCCAGGATCGCCGCGGTCAGCGGCAGGGTGGATGCAAAATGGCCGCCCAAGAACGCACCCAGTTGCGAGACTAGCGCGCCCAGACCCATCTGCAAAAATCCCATCGCGCCGGACGCCGTGCCGGCGGCTTCGGGGCGGACGCTGATGGCGCCGGCCGCGGAGTTCGACATCACGAAGGCATTGGCGAACATCACGATCATCTGGGTGCCGAACAGCCATGACGGCACGTCGTTGACGCCCAGGAGGCTCCAGACGAAATTCAGCGCGCTGCCGGCGACCTGTAGCGCCAGCCCGAACCAGATCAGCCTCTCCAGCGCGTGCCGCGGTCCGAGCCGGACGCAGAACACATTGCCGATCAGGTACGCAAAGGCGGTGGTCGCAAACCACGCGCCGTATTCGGCGCTGGAGCGGCCCATCTGCGTCACCACGATATAGGGGCCGCCGCCGGCGAAGGCGAAGATGATCTGGGACGCCAGCACCTGGCACAGCATGTAGCCGACGAAGGCGCGGCTCGAAAACAGCTTGCCGACGTCGCCGCGAAAGCCGCGCTGCCCGCTGCCCTCGCGCCGCGTCTCCGGCAGCGCCAGCGCGATCGCAACCGCGGTCGACAGCGCCAGCGCCGTGATCAGATAGAGGATGGCGCGCCAGCCGAACGCGGTTTCGATCAGGCCGCCGGTCAGCGGGCTCAGCATCTGCGCGATCATCATCACTGCAATGACCAGCGAGATCATGGCGCCGATGCGCTCGCGCGGGTAGAGATCCCGGATGATGGCGCGGCTGATCACCATGCCGGACGCGCCGCCCAGCGCCTGCAGGAAGCGCGCGGCGATCAACTCCGGCAGCGATTGTGCAAAGACGCCGCCGATCGAGGCGACCACCATCAGGCCGAGGCCTGCGAGCAGCACCGGCCGCCGGCCGAAACGGTCCGACAGCGGGCCCATGATGATCTGCGAGCAGGCGATGCCGACCATGTAGAGCGACACCGTCATCTGCGCGATGGAGATGTCGCGCCCGAATGTGGTGGCGAGCAGGGGCAGCGCCGGCACCAGGAGATAGAGCGAGATCGGCGCCACGCCGGTCATGACGACGAGCAGCATCAGCATCACGCGCGGACCCGCCAGGCGCTGGTCCGGCTTAAGCCCCGGCTGCTTGCCCATCACGCCGTGCATGCGGCGGAAAATCCGTTCTGGTTCATGCAGCGGACTGTAGCGTCCCGCCGCGCGGCGAATACGGACGTTTCGGCATGCCGCCATGCCACCAGCGGGGCTGTTGCGATTTCGTGACGCGAAACGCGGCAGCGAACGCACATGGCGACATCGCAGCCGCACATTCAGTTGTCATCACCCGCGAAAGCGGGTGATCCAGTATTGCAGAGACGGGAGTTGTTTGACCCGTCATTCCGGGACGCGCAAAGCGCGAACCCGGAATCTCGAGCCGCAGGCTCGGTATTTCGCGCCACAAGCTCGAGATTCCGGGTTCGCTCGCCTGTGGCGAGCGCCCCGGAATGACGGCGTGCGTGGCGGACGCGGGCCCTGGAACGGCGGGGATGCGTGGCGGCCGCGCGCTCCGCCACGGCGGACGTGCCTGGCGACGTTGCTTGACGGATTGCCTGTCGGCTAGACCAAGGGCGCCGTGGCCGCATCCAGCCACGCCTTCGTCGCCTCATCCAGCTGCCCGCGCACCGCCTGCGCAACCCTTGCGTGATATGCATTCAGCCAGTCGATTTCCGCAGGGCTGAGCAGGCCGAGGTCGATCAGGCGGCGGTCGATCGGCGCCAGCGTCAGCGTCTCGAACCCGTTCATCGGCTTCTCGGCGCCGTCGATATCGGCCGCGACCACGAGCTCGAGGTTTTCGATCCGGATGCCGTAGCCGTTGGTCTTGTAGTAGCCGGGCTCGTTGGACAGGATCATGCCGCGCTTGAGCGGCGTGGAGCCGAGCTTGGAGATGCGCGCCGGGCCCTCGTGCACCGAGAGATAGCTGCCGACGCCGTGGCCGGTGCCATGCTCGAAATCGAGCCCCGCCTGCCAGAGGAACTGCCGCGCAAAGCTGTCGAGCTGGGCGCCGGTGGTGCCGTCGGGAAACACCGCGCGCGCGATCGCGACATGCCCGCGCAGCACGCGGGTGAAGCGGTCGCGCATCTCGGCCGTGGGCTCGCCGACGGCCAACGTGCGCGTGACGTCGGTGGTGCCGTCTTCATACTGCGCGCCGGAATCGATCAAGAGGAGATCGCCGAGCTGGATGCGCCGGTTGCTCTTGCGCGTGACGCGGTAATGTACGATGGCGCCGTTGGGGCCGGTGCCTGATATGGTCGGGAACGACACGTCCTTCAGCGCGCCGGTGTCGCGGCGGAACGTCTCCAGCGCTTCCACCGCGTCGATCTCGGTCAAGCGGCCCTTGGGCGCCTCGCTGTCGATGAAGGCGAGGAACCGCGCCAGCGCCACCGCATCGCGGCGGTGCGCGGTGCGCGTGCCCTCGATCTCGGTGCCGTTCTTCACCGCCTTCAGGAGGCTGACCGGATCGGCGCCGCGCACGACCTTGCCGCCGGCATCGGTGATCAACCGGCTCAGCGCGTCGGCTGCGGTGGCGGAATCCAGCGAGATCCGGGCGCCACGCATTGCAAGGGCGGTGAGCTCGGCCGTCAGCGCATCCGGCTCCCGCACGTCGGCTGATTGCTCGAGATGGTCGCGCGTCAGGTTGGAGAGCTTGCGGTGATCGATGAAGATGGTCGGCCGGCCCTGCTTCGGCACCAGCGCGTAGGACAGCGGCAGCGGCGTGTGCGCGACATCGGCGCCCCGGATGTTGAAGGTCCAGGCCACCGCATGGGAATCCGACAGCACCAGCGCATCGGTGCCGAGCTTGTCGATCTCGCTTCGGATGTGGGCGAGCTTGTCGGCTTCCGCCTCGCCCGCAAGGCGCAGGCCATGCACGGAGACTTGCGCAAGCGGCGGGGCCGGGCGCTCGGTCCAGATCGCATCGACCGGGTTGCTCTCGACCGCGACCAGCTCCGCGCCGGCCTTGGCGCAGGCGGCCGCGAGCCGCTCGGCGGCGGCGCTGGTGTGCAGCCAGGGATCGTAGCCGAGCCGGTCGCCGGATTTCAGGTGCTGCGACAGCCAGCTTTCCGGCGGCGGGTCGACCAGCGATTCTACCGCCCAGGCCTTGCCATCGACCTGCTTGGGCGCCTGCAGCGTATAGCGTCCGTCGACGAACAAGGCGGCCTCGCTCGCCAGCACGACGGCAAGCCCCGCCGAGCCGGTGAAGCCGGTGAGCCAGGCCAGCCGCTCCTCCGAGGGCGGGACATATTCGTTCTGCTGCTGGTCGGCACGGGGAACCACGAACCCGCTCAGCTTGCGCCGTTTGAGCTCCTCGCGGAAGGCGGACAGCCGCGCGGAGAGCGCAACGCCGGTTTCCGGCTCGTCAAACGTCTGGAAGTGGGCTTCGAACATGATCCGGCGACCTCTGGATGTGTGACAGCAGCGCAATTTGGCACAAGTCACGACCGGATGCGCGTGAGGCGCGTTGACGAGGCCAAATGTTTTCTGTCACAGTGCGGTCAAAGAGATAAAGAGATAATGCGGGGAAACGCCAGGGTGTCTCAACTCAACGACGAGGGGAAACACGATGCCGGCCTTTAGTTTCGAGAAGATTTCGCCGCCGGTTCGGCCCAGCCCGGCTGCTGCCGTCGAACAGAAGCAGCGGAGCCGCATTATCCAGTTCCTGGACCGTTTCACGGAACAGCGCACGCGGCGCGCCCTGGGCAAGGACCACGCCAAGATCGCAGATCCGCAGAAGTCTTCGGAATAGGTTTTCAGCACCGCCGGATGCTTCGTCGGCCTGCCTCAGCTGCAATCTTTGGCAATCGAGGTTTTGACGACGGTCGCGCCGACCACGCGCGTGCCCTCCAATTCCCGTACAATCCGCTCGTCGGGCGCGACGACGCCGAGATCGAATTCGCGGATCCCCGTGACCAGGGTCATTCTTTGCCCGACGATCACCAGCACCGTCACGTCCTCGACCTCGCCCGCCTGCGCCAGCCGCACAATTTCGCCATGGAATGGCTCCTTGCGCCAGGCATCGGGAAAGCCGTTGTCGCAGCGGATTTCAATGCCGTCCTCCGACATGGTCAGGACTAGTTTCGACCGGTTGGGCTTCCAATGCTCGCCAAACCAGGGATCGGTGAGCCACAGGCAGCTATATCGCCGGCACTCCTCGGGGCGGCTTTCATGGATGCGGCAGCCGCGACCGGGCTTGCAATGGGTGCACCAACTGCCTGCCGGCTTGCCGAGCGTTTCGACCGCCATGACCTTGCAGCAGAGGCTGCAATCCCCGCAGACGCGGTCGGTCATTTGACCGAGCGGAGCAGGAGGCTGCTCCAGCCCTCGATTTGCAGATGCCGCAGCGGGACCAGCCCGCGGGCCCGGTAGGCGGCAATGACGCCCGTTGCCTGCGCCGTCAGCAGTCCGGAGAGGATCACCAGCGCGCCAGGGGCCAGATGGCGCGTCATCGGCCCGGCCAGCTGCTTCAAGGGATTGGCGAGGATATTGGCGAGCACCAGATCGAACGGGCCGTTTTGCGCGAAATCCGGCGCCGAGAAGCCGGTGGCGCGGATGACGTGGACCAGGGGGCCGACCCCGTTCAGCCGCGCATTGTCCTGCGCGACCTTGACCGAGGGGGCATCGATGTCGCTCGCCAGCACCCTCCGATGACGCGCCTTTGCAGTTCCTTTGGCCGCCGCAATCGCAAGCACGCCGGTGCCGGTGCCGAGGTCGAGCACGCGCCGCACGGGCTGCGCCTTCAACACGTGATCGAGCAGCAGCAGGCAGCCGCGGGTGGTGCCGTGATGGCCGGTGCCGAAGGCAAGCGCCGCCTCGATCTCGATGCCGAGCTTGTTCGGCGGGATGCGGGCGCGGTCGTGCTGGCCATGCACCACGAACCGCCCCGCGGGGACGGGCACGAGGTCATCGAGGCTCGCCTTCACCCAGTCCTTGGCCTCGACCAGGTCGAAGGCGATGCCGCGGGCGACCTCTTCGCCGGCCGCGTTGGTGACGAGCTCGCGGATCAGGGACTCCTCCGGCGCCTCGGCAAAATGCACGGTGACGTCCCAGCGGCCGTCCGGCCGTTCGAAGGCCGCGACCGCCGCTTCGCCTTCGAAGAAGATTTCGGTGAGCACATCGACGACGCGGCGCGCCGCCTGTTCGTCGGAGATTGCGAAGCTGACGCGGTGGGTGGCGGGAGTGGGGGCGGAGGTCATTGTCGGGAATTAACCGCGGCAGATGGTGTGAGGGACGTGTTCAACAGGTTATCAAGGGGTTTTCCACAAACCGGCCCGTCTGTCATCCCCGCGATAGTCACTCCTTGTCGGGCTATTTTCCACGGCAACATGGGGCCGCGGCACACCCCATCCCAAACGAAATCTACCGCGCTTCGGCGGCCTTCTACTGGTCTTCCCAGGTTTTGATACCCAGCGCTCGCGCGATGAAATCGGTCCACAAAAGGTAGCCGCCGGCAAATGCCAAAACGCCGCCTGCAAGTACGAAACGAAGATAGATGATGCTCGGAAATAGCAATTCATCGAGAAGCAAATAGAGGCCCCCGAGAAGCATTGCGCTGGATAGGGCGAGCAGTATGAGCTTTCGCATGCACAGCTTCTCCACAGGCCATCCACAGCCTCGTCACCGGGTTCCGAACAGCGCCCGATGGTCGCGCAGGATCACCTGCGCGGCGTTGTGGCCGGGAGCGCCGGTGACGCCGCCGCCGGGATGGGCGCCGGAGCCGCAGTGATAGAGCCCCCTCAGGGGGCCGCGGTAGTCGGCATGGCCCAGCATCGGGCGGGCCGAGAACAGCTGGTTCAGGGTGAGCGCGCCGTGGAAGATGTCTCCGCCGAGCAGGCCGAATTGGCGCTCCAGGTCGAGCGGCGAGAGGACCTGCCGGCCGAGCACGCTCTGCGCAAAGCCTGGTGCATAGCCATCGACGGTCGCGATCATGAGGTCGGCGACCTCCTCGCGGTGATCGTCCCAGCTTGTGCCGTCGGGCAGCTCCGGGGCGACGTGCTGGCAGAACAGGCTCGCGACGTGCTGGCCCTCGGGCGCGAGCGAATTGTCGAGCGTGGAGGGGATCAGCACCTCCACCACAGGCGCGCGGCTCCAGCCATGGGTGCGGGCGTCCTGCCAGGCGCGGTCCATATAGCCGAGGCTGGGCGCGATGATGATGCCGGCGGTGAGATGATCGCCTTCACCGGGCAGCGCAGTGAAGGAGGGCAGGCGGGACAGCGCCACATTCATGCGGAAGGTGCCGGAGCCGTTGCGCCAGCGCGTCATGCGCGCCAGGAAATCCGCCGGCAGCGCGTCGGCCGCGATCAGTCGGGTGTAGAGCAGCTTGGGATTGACGTTGGCGGCGACATATCTGGCGCGGATGGTTTTGCCGCCCTCGAGGATCACGCCGGCCGCGCGGCCGTTCTCGACGATCACCTCGCGGACAGCCGCATCGACCTCGATCTCGGCGCCGCGCGCGCGGGCCGCGCCGGCCAGCGCCTGACCGATCGCGCCCATGCCGCCGATGGCATGGCCCCAAACGCCCTTCTTGCCGTTCACCTCGCCGAAGGCATGATGCAGCATCACATAGGCCGAGCCCGCGGCATAGGGGCTCGCATAATTGCCGACGATGGCGTCGAATCCGAACAGCGCCTTGACCAGGTCGTGCTCGAAACGCTCGTCCAGCATCTCGCCGGCCGAGCAGGTGAACAGGTCGAGCAGGTCGCGCTTCCCGGCCAGCGACAGCTTGTGCAAGGCGCTCGCCGTGCCGAGCGCGTTGAAGGCCTCGTTGATCGCATTGAGCCCGAAGCCCTCGACCAGGTTCGGCGGCGCGCGCAGCACGAGCTGGCGCAGCACGTCGGCGACGGCTTCGAGCTGTCGCGAGAAACCGCCGATCGCCTCCGCATCATGCACGCTGAGCTTGGCAACCGAGGGCAGGGTGCGGCCCTCGCCGGTGAGCAGATAGTTGCCGTCAGGCGCGGGCAGGAAGTTCTGGGCGCGGCGCTCGACCACTTTGAGCCCGTGCTCGGCAAGGGCGAGATCGGCGATCACTTTCGGGTTGAGCAGGCTCACCGTGTAGGCCGCGACCGAATTGCGGAAGCCGGGATGAAACTCCTCCGTCACCGCGGCGCCGCCGACCACCTTGCGCCGCTCCACGACTTTCACGCGCAAGCCCGCGCCTGCCAGATAGGCCGCGCAGGTGAGGCCGTTATGCCCCGCACCGATGATGACGACGTCGGTTTCGTTCATGTTTCAGGATGTGCCTGTTTCTTGCTCCCGTCATTCCGGGGCACGCGAAGCGTGAACCCGGAATCTCGAGATTCCGGGTTCGGTCCTGTCGGACCGCCCCGGAATGACGACCCTCATGACATAGCGAAGCGGAACTGGCCAGCACAGTGGTTTGATCCAGCCCCGATTGCCCGCGTCAATCTCCTGTGCTCCATTGCGGCGTCCTTGCTTGCCTGCCGGGCGGTTGCCGGAGTTTTCATGTCCTCTGCCGAATTGCTTAAAGATCAGCCGTCCGCCTCGCGCAACCGGCTGGTGCTGGTGGTTTATACGTCGGCGATTTTCCTGAGCGCGCTGCTCCTGTTTTCGGTGCAGCCGCTGTTCACCAAGATGGTGCTGCCCCGGCTCGGCGGCTCGCCGGCGGTTTGGTCGGTGGCGATGGTGTTTTTCCAGACGCTGCTCTTGGCCGGCTATGCCTATGCGCATGTCCTGATGCGGATCCGAAACCGCGTCATCCCGGTCGCGATCCACATTCTGCTGCTGCTCGTGGCCTTGGCGACGCTGCCGCTGTCGATTGCGAGCAGCTGGGGCGATCCGCCGACCTCGGGCTATGCGGTCTGGCTGCTCGGGTTGTTTGTGGTCTCGATCGGGCTGCCCTTCTTTGCGCTCGCTGCGAACAATCCGCTGCTGCAGGCCTGGTTCGTCCGCACAGGGCATCCGGCCGGGCCCGATCCCTATTTCCTCTACGCCTCCTCCAACATCGGCAGCTTCCTCGCGCTGTTGTCCTATCCGGTGCTGCTGGAGCCGATGTTCACGCTGCACACCCAGGACCTGATGTGGACCGCAGGCTACGGTGTCCTGATCGTGCTGATCGCGGCCTGCGGCCTCCTGCTGTTGCGCTCGCCGGCGCTGGCCATGGCCGACATGCAGACCGAGGACACGCCGGCGCCGCCGCCGAGCTGGGCCCTGCGCGCCCGCTGGATCTTCCTGGCCGCGGTGCCTTCGGGCCTGTTGATCGCCGTCACCGCGCATATCTCGACCGACGTCGCCGCCGCGCCGCTGCTCTGGGTGCTGCCGCTGTCGCTCTATCTCTTGACCTGGGTATTGGTGTTCCAGTCCCGCCCGCTGCTGCCGCACAGGTGGATGCTGATGGTGCAGCCGCTCGCGATTGCGGGCGTTGTGATCCTGCTCGCGGTCGGCGGCGAGCAGAACCTCCTGCTCACGCTCGGCGGACATCAGCTTTGTTTCTTTCTGATCGCGATGGCGTGCCATGGCGAGCTGGCGCGGACGCGGCCCGCCGCCAAATATCTCACCGGCTTCTACGTCGCGCTGTCGTTCGGCGGCATGCTCGGCGGCCTGTTCGCGGGCCTGATCGCGCCCTTCACCTTCTCCTGGATCGCCGAATATCCGATCCTGCTCGCGCTCGCCGCCCTGTGCCGTCCCGCGGGCAACGAACGGCTGCCGCGCTGGAGCCGCTGGTATTGGCCGTTCCTGGCCGTGCTTGCGGTCGCGCTGATCGCACCGGCGTTCTCTTCCGGCGGCAAGCTCTTTGTATGGTTCGAGGATCACCGCGTCTGGGTCGCAGGCGGCGTCGGCGTGCTCGCCGCGTGCCTTGCGCTCGCGCTCAATGCCGGCCGCTGGAAGGTGTTTGCCACCGTCGTGGTCGCGCTGGTCCTGGTCCGCGCCTATCCGTCCGATGACGGCCGGGTCGAGACCGTGCGCAGCTTCTTCGGCGTGCACAAGATCGTGGTGACGCCGCACGGCCAGTACCATGTGTTGATGCATGGCACCACGATTCACGGTGCGGAGAAATTCCTCAACGACGACGGCTCGCCGGTCACGGGCCGGCCCGAGCCGATCAGCTATTATCACAAGGATGGCGGCATCGGTCAGGCCATCACCGCGATCCGCGAGCGCAAGGGCGCACCGTTGCGGGTCGCCGTGATCGGCGTCGGCTCCGGCACGCTCGCCTGCGCCGCCGAGCCCGGCGAGAGCTGGAAGTTCTTCGAGATCGACCAGACCATGGTCGATGCCGCGCGCGACCCGCGCTACTTCAATTACATCAATAGCTGTGAGCCGGACCTCAAGCCCGTGATCGGCGATGCGCGGCTGACCTTTGCCAGGGAGCCCGACGGCGTCTACGACCTCATCATCGTCGATGCCTATTCATCGGATGCGATCCCGATTCATCTCGCCACCGAGCAGGCGATGAAGATCTACAAGGACAAGCTCGCCCCGCAGGGCGCCGTGGTGATGCACGTCTCCAACCGCCATCTCGAGCTCGAAAGCGTGGTGGTCGGGATTGCCGACGCCAACGGTCTGAAGAGCTGGGTCTACAACGAGGATTCCGGCCGCGACGACGAGTACATCTTCGCGACCGACGTCGTGGTCTCGGCCCGCGAGGAAGCCGATGTCGGCAGCCTCGCCGCGTCGGAGAAATGGGCGGAGACCGAGCCCACCGAGGGCCAGCGGGTCTGGACGGATGATTATTCGAACATCCTGGGCGCGGTGTATCGCCGGCTGCGGGACGGGGAGTAGGGGCCGGTCGCCGCAAGCGCCTTCTTGTCACCGTCACCCTGAGGTGCCCGCGTCAGCGGGCCTCGAAGGGCGACGGCCCCGCTGCAGCATCCGGGCCGTTCATCCTTCGAGGCTCGCGTTCCGCGAGCACCTCAGGATGACGGTGAGGGTCTCTGCGTCCGCTACAGCTGAAGTGGCAAACGGTCCCTTAATTCTTCGCCGACGCCACCGGCGCTACGGCTGCGACAGGTGCCGCTGGCGAAGTCACCGGCGCGGCAGGCTTCGTCTCCGTCACCACGCCCGCATCCGCGCTCGTCGTCGGCAGCAGCTTGAACGGGTTGTCGTCGTCCTGGTCGACCTCGTCCAGGAACTGATGCACCTTGGTCGCGATCAGCGCCTTGACCTGATCGGGGCCGCGATCGCTCAGATCGTTGTGCTGGAACTGCGTGTGCACGACCTCGATGCCGGCCTTGGCGCAGACCTCGTCGTCGGGCACGACGCCGGGATCGGCCTTGAACACAGGGTCTCTGGAGCGGAAGGACAGGATCTTCACCTTGCCGTCGGTGATGAAGGGGACGCGCAGATTATCCAGCGTCACCACCTTCTTCACCATGTCGGGGTGGAGCTTGGCGAAATACATCGAGATGTCGCCGCCATTGGAATGGCCGACCAGGGTCAAATGGTGATAGTCCGCGTTCGGATAGACCTTCTTCAATTCGTCGATCGCGAACATGATATTGCCGATGCCGCGATTGTACTGCATCCGCCGCCCGACATATTCCTCGCCTACCCTGGTCACCATCGGATCGTCGGTGGCAAGATCGTGCTGGATGCTGACGACCATGTAGCCGCGCGCGGCGAGCGAGTTGGCGAGGAACGAGTACTCGGTGTTTTTCACCGTATTGCCATGGCTCAGGATCGCCACCGGCAGATCGATCATGTCGGCGATCGACTCCATCTCGCGGTCGCGGCGGACGGCGAGGTCGACCGTCACGTTGCGATCGCCGCGCAGCGGGTCATCGAAGGTGAGGGTCTTGTGATGGATCGCCCATTTGCTTGCGGTGAAATAGGCAAGCGTCATGATGGCGCAGAGTGAAAACAGAACGATGAAGCCCCGTTTCATGATCCTCTCCCACGTTGATTCCCATTCGCATGATCCGTTCCTTTCGCCCCTGTGAATCGCATCGCGAAGGGCTGCAGAAATTGGTCGGCTCACGATGGTGCGTCGGCAGGTATGACGTCCGGTCAACCTCTTGCCGGCTGCTTGCCGGCACAGGGCAGCATCCGCCGGGAAATGCCCGGCAGCCGGCGCCTGAGGACACTAGGCGAGCGTCTTTACAATTCGATGACCGCAGGCTTGACCGAGCTGTTTGCAAAACAAAAGCGGCCGCTGTGCGAACAGCGGCCGCCTGTATCCTCGCGCGTTGAACCGGTATCTCAGTCCTGGAAGAAGCCGCGCGGCTGGTAATATTGCCGCTGCTGGTAGTAGCCCTGCGGCGCCGGATAGGGCTGATTGGTGTAGTATTGCTGCTGCGGCTGCGGATAGGCCTGGGCATTGTTGTAGCCACGGCGGCTGTCGCGCGGCGCGGGATAGATCTGCGCATCCGAGCTGCCGTCGGCAGGATAGATGTAGCCATCGTCAGCCCGCTGCACCGGCTGCTGCTGCACGGGGCGGCGGCCGGGGAAATATTGCGGCTGCGGCGTCAGCACGACGGGCTCGCCGGAATCGGAATATTGCTGATATTGCGGCTGATACTGCTGGTCGGGCGCCGGCTCGGTGCGGGCGACCGCGGTGTTGCGGCGCGGGTTGCGCATCAGCGCGACCTGGGCCGAGCCGGTCAGCGTTACCGTGGTGTTGAGCACGCCCTGCTCCTGCACCAGCGCATAGAGCGTCGACGCATTCGCCTTCGACAGCCGCACACAGCCATGGGAGGCCGGCGTGCCGAGCCTGCTTTCGGAATCGGTCCCGTGGATGGCGTGGCCGATCTTGGTGAAGAAGATCGAGTGCGGCATCGGCGCGTCGTCGAATTCCTTGGAGAAGTGATCCGCTTCCATGCGGAAGGCGCGGAAGCTGCCGTTCGGCGTCTCGCGCGAGGGGATGCCGGTCGAGACCGGCCAGTGATACCTGGTGACGCCGTCGACTGCGACCGTCATCATCTGGTTGTCCTTGTCGACGGTGATGTCGACATGGGCCTGGGCGGCCGTGCAGGCCAGCAATAGCGATCCGGCGATAGCAGCGAACAAACTACGCATTTTACCTCTGGCCTCCTGGCCTCATCCATGCCGCCGCGGCATCTCCGTCCCCCGGCCTGCAATATGCCCGGATTCCGCACTTTGTTCCAGCCACCGCGCCCGCAATCGTTAATGGTCTGCGAGGCTTAAGCAAGGCGCTGACTAGGCGAGGTCCGGTGACATTTTCGCGAGCGCCGTCAGCTTGACCATGCCGTGGCCCCACCGCCGCAACCTTTTGGCCGCGACCGCGTTTCAGATTCCTCACCTCGCGGCGCGTTTCGCTGCCGCTCTTCAAGGAATCGAGATGAACAAGTCTAAAGTTGAGAACGTGGCCCTGCTCCGGGCATCGCGGCCGTTCATGTTCGCCGGCGTTGCGCTTGCGCTGTTTTGCGCCCCCCATCCCAGCCAGAGCCAGGGTATCGTCCGCGGCGCCCAGGAGGGCTCGTATGAAGGCAACCGGGTCGCCGGGCCCGTGGGTGGCGTCGTCGGAGGCGCGGTCGGCGCCGGCGTTGGTGGCGCCGTTGGTGCGGTCGAGGGCGTGTTCGGCGGTCCCTATTATTGGCACCATCATCACTGCCGCGGCTTCTACGACCGTGCCGGCTATTATCACTGCTATCGGTGAAACATGCGGGTCATCCCGGGGCGACGCGGCAGCGTCGAACCCGGAATCTGGCGGTTGTGGCGCGAGAGTCCGGGTTCGTGCTGCGCACGCCCCGCAATGACTGCGGTGGTCAATTCCTCAAGCGGTAGCCCGTCTTGAAGATCCACCACACCATGATCGTGCAGATCACCAGAAAAGTTGCGGTCATGCCAAGGCTCAAGCCGACGCTGACGTCGGCGATCTCGTAGAAGCTCCAGCGGAAGCCCGAGATTAGGTATACCACGGGGTTGAGCAGCGCGATCGAGCGCCAGGTCGGCGGCAGCATGTTCACCGAATAGAAGCTGCCGCCGAGGAAGGTCAGCGGCGTCACCACCAGCATCGGGATCATCTGCAGCTTCTCGAAGCCGTCGGCCCAGATGCCGATGATGAAGCCGAACAGGCTGAAGGTCACCGCCGTCAGCACCAGGAAGGTCAGCATCCACACGGGGTGATGGATCTTGAGCGGCACGAACAGGCCGGCGGTGGCGAGGATGATCAGCCCGAGGATGATCGACTTGGTCGCGGCCGCGCCGACATAGCCGAGCACGATCTCGACATAGGAAATCGGTGCCGAGAGGATCTCGTAGATGGTGCCGACGAATTTCGGGAAGTAGATGCCGAACGAGGCGTTGGCGATGCTTTGCGTCAGCACGCTGAGCATCACGAGGCCCGGCACGATGAAGGTGCCGTAGCTCACCCCCTCGACCTGGCTGATGCGTGAGCCGATCGCGGCGCCGAACACCACGAAATAGAGCGAGGTGGAGACCACCGGCGAGACGATGCTCTGCAGGAGGGTGCGCCAGGTGCGCGCCATTTCGAACAGATAGATCGCGCGGATGGCGCGGTGATTGATGGCGAGATTATTCATTGCAAGCCCGGGTCATGGCGCGTGGACCAAACTGACGAAAATGTCTTCCAGCGAGGACTGGGTGGTGTCGAGATCGAAGAAGCGGATGCCGGCATTGCGCAGCTCGCTGAGCAGGCTGGTGATGCCGGTGCGTTCGCTCCTGGTGTCGTAGTCATAGATCAGCGCCCGGCCGCCCTCGCAGAGCACGAGCCGATAGGGCGCGAGCGCGTCGGGAATCGAATCGATGCGGTTCTGAAGATGCAGGGTCAGCCGCTTCTTGCCGAGCTTCTGCATCAAGGTCGCCTTGTCCTCGACCAGGATGATCTGGCCCTTGTTGATGACGCCGACGCGGTCGGCCATCTCCTCGGCTTCCTCGATGTAATGGGTGGTCAGGATGATGGTGACGCCGGCGGCGCGCAGCTCGCGCACCACCTCCCACATGCCCTTGCGCAGCTCGACATCGACGCCCGCGGTGGGCTCGTCCAGGAACAGCACCTGCGGCTCATGCGACAGTGCCTTCGCGATCATCACGCGCCGCTTCATGCCGCCGGAGAGCGTGCGGATCTGGGAATCCTTCTTGTCCCACAAGGAGAGACTCTTGAGGATTTTCTCGATCAGCGCCGGGTTCTTCGGCTTGCCGAACAGGCCGCGGGAGAAGCTCGTCGTGGCCCACACGGTCTCGAAGGCGTCGGTGTGCAGCTCCTGCGGTACCAGCCCGATCAAGCCGCGCGCGGCGCGGTAGTCGGCGTTGATGTCGCGGCCGTCGACCAGCACGCGTCCCTCCGACAGGTTGGCGATGCCGCAGATGATGCTGATCAGCGTGGTCTTGCCGGCGCCGTTCGGCCCCAGCAGGGCGAAGATCTCGCCGCGGTTGATGTCGAGATTGACGTTGTTGAGCGCCTTGAAGCCGGAGCCATAGGTCTTCGACAGGTTGGCGACGGAAATGATCGGCGACATGTGGGATGATGGTTGGGCCGGAAAGCGGCGACACGACGGGTCGGCCCGCCTCGAGGCAGGAAAACGGCAGGGTTGCTCAGATAAGAACGCTTCTGGTGTTCTGCAATCCGACAGGAACCAGGAAATTTATTCCGCAAGCGTCGGGCGGCGGGTGTTGCCCTTCGTCGTCATTCCGGGGCGATGCGCAGCATCGAGCCCGGAATCTCGAGATTCTCAGGTGCGCAATTGCGCACCTTAGTTCGCCGCTTCGAGGCGCCCCGGAATCACAACAGCGAGCCGACGGATGCCTACTTCTTCTTCGCGTTCTTCCCGCCCTTTTTGGCGGGAGCTGGCAGCGGCGCTGCGGGCGCCTGTGCGGGCTCCGCATCCGCCACCTTGCCGACAGTCAGGATCTGGACCTGCAGATTGGCCGGCGAGGCGGGATGGGCCTGGTCGACGAACTGTTCCTCGCCGAGGCCGAGCGACTGCACGCGCTTGGAGGAGATCTTGAAGGTGTTGACCAGCACGTCACGAACCGAATCGGCCCGGCGCTGGCTCAGGATCGCGTTGGCCTCGCGCTTGCCGGTGGAATCGCTGTGGCCGACGATCAGGAACGTATAGGGCAACAGCTGCGCATTGACCAATGCATCGGCGATGCGGCCGACCGCCTGGTAGGAATCGGGCCGGATCACCGGCGTATCGGTGTCGAAATGGATGTCGACGGTGAAGGTCGGCAAATTGAGGATTTCCGGCACGATCGGCGGGCGCTTCGCCGGCTCCGGCTCATTGCGCGCGCGGGAGCGCGACTTGTCGAGCACGCGCTGTTTCAGCGCGGCGATGTCGAGTTCGGGCGCGCTGTCGAACTGGCTGAGCTGGCTCACGATCGCGTCGCGCTCCGGCGCGCTCTGGCTCAGCGCAGGCAGGGCGGACGCCGCAACGGCGATCAGGATCGTGGCGGACAGGCCGACATTGCGTAGCGGGGGTCTTGCGATGCGCATCATCGGTACCCCGCATCGTCCATGGCCTGGATGCAGTTGCGGCTGACGCCCTTGGCCGTGGTCAGGCAGCCGATGGACTTGGAGGTCTCCTTGGTCGAGCCGTTGCACAGCTTGACGATTTCGCGCGCGCAGGCATTGGCCACGGCGACGCGCGCGCCGATCCGCTTCTGGATCGCATCGAAGGCGCGCAGATAGTCCGTCCTGCATTGCGGAGCAATCGCGTCGGTGTTGCGCGACAGGCATTCGCGCAGGCGATTCGCGTCGAAATTGACGCCGCGGCAATTGGCCTCGATGTCGGCCCCGCAGCTTTGCGCGACCAGCGCCGCCGCGTCTCCGAAGGTCATCTTCTCCGCCGCGCCGATGCGCGCCGTCTGCGCCCACGCGGCATCGGACGTCGCCACCTGCGCCGTCGCGAGCACTATCGCGGTTAAGATGATGCCTCCCCTGACCATGCGGCCATCTCATACGACGCCGGCCGCAAGGGTCAAGAGCTACGAAGGTGAGAATTGTGGGCGCTTATGTCGCGGGGCCTAGAGCGGATCGTAGCCCCCGCTCTATGACCCGTCATCCTGAGGTGCCGGAGCGCAGCGGAGGCCTCGAAGGATGTTCGGCCCAGTTGCTGCAGCCGGGCCGTCGCCCTTCGAGGCCGCCGCATTGCGGCGGCGCCTCAGGGTGACGGGTCTAAAACTTCGCGTGCTCCCGGGCTCAGTTCGACAAGCTTCGCGCGCGGCGGCGTGCCCGCTGGATCGCCCTCACGCCCGCTCCACGAAACTGTCCACCACCTTCTTCTCGCCGGCCTTGTCGAAGGCGATGGTGAGCTTGTTGCCGTCGACCTTCACCACATGGCCGTAGCCGAATTTCTGGTGGAAGACGCGGTCGTCGAGCGCGAATTCCGAAACTGTGCCGGTGGACTTTGCCACCAGCTCGCCCTCGATGGTCAGGGGACCGCGCCGGTTGCGGGAAAAGCCGCCGCCGAAACTGCCGCGGGAGGAGAACGGCGACTGCTCCTCGTCGAAGCCGCCATGGTCACCTTGACCGCCCTGGCGGCCTTGATGACCGCCCTGTCCGCCGCGCCGCTGCTGCGCGCGCTGCCAGCCGGGCGTGGAATAGCTCGAGCCGAAGGATTCGACATTGTCGAAGCGCGACGGGCCATAGCCGCCGGCGCCGCCCCAGCCCGAGCCGCCCTTGGATTCGGTGATCTCGACATTGGCGGCCGGCAATTCGTCGAGGAAACGCGAGGGAATCGTGGTGGTCCAGGTGCCGTGAATGCGGCGGTTGGTGGCGAAATAGAGCTTGGCCCGCCGCCGGGCCCGGGTCAGTCCGACATGGGCCAGCCGGCGCTCTTCCTCGAGCCCGGCGCGGCCCTGTTCGTCCAGGGTGCGCTGGCTGGGAAACAGGCCTTCCTCCCAGCCCGGCAGGAACACATTGTCGAACTCCAGCCCCTTGGCGGAATGCAGCGTCATCAGCGACACCGCGTCCTCCTCGGCGCCGTCCTCGCGGTCCATCACCAGCGCGATGTGTTCGAGGAAGCCCTGCAGGTTCTCGAACTCCTCCATCGAGCGGACGAGCTCCTTCAGGTTCTCCAGCCGGCCAGCGGCATCCGCCGAGCGGTCCTTCTGCCACATGTCGGTGTAGCCGCTTTCGTCCAGCACGATCTCGGCAAGCTCGGTGTGGGAGGCGACCTCGCGCTGTGCGCGCCAGCGGTCGAACTGCTGGACGAGATCGCGCAGCGAGCCGCGCGCCTTCGGCTTCAATTCGTCGGTCTCGACCACCGCGCGCGCCGCCTCGAATAGCGGAATGCGGCGCTTCCTGGCATGATCGTGCAACAGCTGCACGGTGGCGTCGCCGAGGCCGCGCTTCGGCACGTTGACGATGCGCTCGAAGGCGAGATCGTCGGCGGGTGAATTGACCACGCGTAAATAGGCCAGCGCATCGCGGACTTCGGCGCGCTCATAGAAGCGCGGGCCGCCGATCACCCGATAGGGCAGTCCAAGCGTGACAAAGCGGTCCTCGAATTCGCGCATCTGGTAGGACGCGCGCACCAGGATCGCGACCTCGTTGAGCTTGTCGCCCTTGCGCTGGATCTCCTCGATCTCCTCGCCGATGGCGCGGGCCTCTTCCTCCGAATCCCAGGCGCCGGTGACGGTGACCTTCTCGCCGTCGTCGTCCTCGGTGCGCAGCGTCTTGCCGAGCCGGCCTTCATTGTGCGCGATCAGATGCGAGGCGGCGGCGAGGATATGGCCGGTGGAGCGGTAATTGCGCTCCAGGCGGATCACCTTGGCGCCGGGAAAATCGTGCTCGAAGCGCAGAATGTTGTCGACCTCGGCGCCGCGCCAGCCATAGATCGACTGGTCGTCGTCGCCGACGCAGCAGATGTTCTTGAGGGGGGTGCTCTGCTCCCTCTCCCCGTCCTTCACGGGGAGAGGGCCAGGGTGAGGGGCTGCTTCCGCGAGTTGCGCTCGTGGAGAGTCCCCCTCACCCGGCTCGCTTCGCGAGCCGACCTCTCCCCGCAAGCGGGGCGAGGTGGAGGAACCACCCGGCATCTGCGACAACAGCCGCAGCCACAGATATTGCGCGACGTTGGTGTCCTGATATTCGTCGACCAGGATGAACTTGAAGCGGCCCTGATATTGCCGGAGCACGTCCGGATGCTCGCGGAAGATGCGAATGTTCTCGAGCAATAGATCGCCGAAATCCGCGGCGTTGAGGATCTTCAGCCGCTCCTGGTAGGTCGCATAGAGCTTGCCGCCCTTGCCGTTGGCGAACATGGCGGCTTCGCCCGAGGGCACCTGGCCCGGCATCAGGCCGCGATTCTTCCAGCCGTCGATGAGGCCTGCGAGCATGCGCGCCGGCCAGCGCTTGTCGTCGATGTCCTCGGCCTGCAACAGCTGCTTCAACAGCCGGATCTGGTCGTCGACGTCGAGCACGGTGAAATTGGACTTCAGCTGCGCCATCTCGGCATGGCTGCGCAGGATGCGGCCGCCGATGGAGTGGAAGGTGCCGAGCCACGGCATGCCTTCCACCGCCTGGCCCAGCATCTGGCCGAGCCGCAGCTTCATCTCGCGCGCGGCCTTGTTGGTGAAGGTGACCGAGAGGATCTCGCCGGGGCGCGCGCGGGCGGTGTTCAGGATATGGGCGATGCGCGTGGTCAGCACCCGTGTCTTGCCGGTGCCGGCGCCGGCCAGGACCAGCACCGGTCCGTCCAGCGTCTCCACCGCCTCGCGCTGCTCCGGATTGAGGCCGTCGAGATAGCGCGGTGCAAACGAGGCGCGTGCGCGCGCAGCGATGCCGCCGGCCGCGGGCGTGTGGTCGGGAGCGGGGGAATAATTCAGCTTGCTCGGCTCTGTCATGCGAATCGCTTTAGCCCCACGTTGGCACCGCAGGGCGGTAAAGTTGAGCCTTCTTAGCAGGAATGTCGTTCATATGGGGGCGGGGCCCCAGGTTTTACAGTGCTTTCGCAGCAGGCGGCCGCAGGCCGCATTTTCGACTGCGGCGTCGATTTTGTTCCGCCATTGGAGCGATTTTTCGTCCCCTCGGGCCGAGGAACCAGAGTTCCGAAAACGGATTGGTCTGGCAGTAGTGGCGGGACATCCGCCCGAACCCCGATTTGGAGATCGCTACCATGTTAGGCTGGGTTGTCACTTTCCTCGTTATCGCGCTGATCGCAGGCCTGCTCGGCTTCGGCGGCATTGCCGGCGCCTCGATCGAGATCGCCAAGATCATCTTCTTCATCGCGCTGGTGCTGTTCCTGGTCTCGGCCGTGGTTCACGTCTCGCGCGGCAGAAGGGTCTAGCTCGACGACGTTACAGGACCCTCATGGTGAGGAGCGCGAAGCGCGTCTCGAACCATGAAGGCCCCGCTCTCGCCCTCGGCCATCCTTCGAGACGCCCGCGTCCCGCGGGCTCCTCAGGATGAGGAGTGGAGTAAGCCTACGACACGATAGAACTAGCTTGATCTGGCCGGCATCCCGATCCGTCGGCCGATTCCCTCCGGCCGCGGGATTGCGGCATGGGCATCCGCCACCGCCCTGATGCGGGCGCTGATGTCGGGCGGGAAGGGCGCGACCTTTCGCGCGGCCATGTCGATATGCATGCTCATGTTCTCCGAGGTCGCCGACAGCCAGCCTTCGCCGGCATGGCGCATCTCTTCGAACGTATGCAGCCGTTTCTCGTCGGCCGCGACCAGGATGATGGCGATCTGCACCGGATCGCCCTGGTGGATTTCCCGCAAATATCGGACATGGCATTCGGCGGTGAAGGTCGAGCCATGACGCTCGCGCATATAGGCCGGCCCGATCCCGAGCTTTAGCCATAGCTCGTCGATGGCGCGATCGAACATCACGTTGTAATAGGCCATGTTGAGATGGCCGTTATAGTCGATCCATTGCGGCTCGACCTGCATCACCGAGGCGAGAAACGGGACGGGGCGGAGCAGCGGGTCTTCCGTGGTATCAGTGCCTGTCATGGTGCTCTTGACCCCGTTTTTATCCTTTGCCACGGTCATCGTCCCGTCGGGAGGATCGTTTGAATATCACCATCACCGAGAATTTGAAGCGTCCGGAGCCCAAGGCGCTGGCAAGCGCCCTGGAGGCGCTCGCGGCGCGCTTCGGCAACCGCCTGGTCACCTCGCAGGCCGTGCGCGAACAGCATGGGCACACCACGACCTGGCTCACGAACCAGCCGCCGGATGCGGTGGTGATGGCGCAGGAGACCGCCGACGTCCAGGACGTGGTGCGGATCTGCGCCAAAAACGCCGTTCCGGTGATCGCCTTCGGCACCGGCACCTCCCTGGAAGGGCAGGTGAATGCGCCGGCCGGTGGCGTCTGCATCGATTTGCGCGACATGAACAAGGTGCTCGCGGTGCATGCCGAGGACCTCGATTGCGTGATCCAGCCCGGCGTCACCCGCAAGGCGCTGAACGAGTATCTGCGCGACCAGGGCCTGTTCTTCCCGATCGATCCCGGCGCGGACGCCTCGCTCGGCGGCATGGCGTCCACCCGCGCCTCCGGCACCAATGCGGTCCGCTACGGCACCATGCGCGACAATGTGCTGGCGCTGAAAGTCGTGCGCGGCGACGGCGAGATCATCACGACCGGCACGCGGGCGAAGAAATCCTCGGCCGGCTATGACCTCACCCACCTCTTCATCGGCGCGGAGGGCACGCTCGGCATCATCTCCGAGATCACGTTGAAGCTGCGCGGAATCCCCGAGACGATTGCGGCGGCCGCCTGTTCGTTCGAGACCGTGCGCGGCGCCTGCCAGGCGGTGATTCTCGCCATCCAGACCGGTATCCCGGTGGCGCGCATCGAGCTGCTCAACACCGAGCAGGTCAAATGCTGCAACGCCTACTCCAAGCTGACGCTGCCGGAGACGCCGCTGCTCTTGCTCGAATTCCATGGCACCTCGGCCGACGTCGCCGAGCAGTCGAAGAACTTCGGCGAGATTGCCCGGGACTGCGGCGGCGGCGATTTCACCTGGACCACCAAACCCGAGGACCGGACCAGGCTCTGGCAGGCGCGGCATGACGCCTATTGGTCGGTGAAGGCGCTGCGGCCGGGCGCCGGCGTGGTCGCCACCGACGTCTGCGTGCCGATCTCGCGGCTGGCCGATTGCGTCGGCGAGACCGAGGATGATCTCAAGCGCCTCAACCTGCTGTCGCCGATCGTCGGTCACGTCGGCGACGGCAATTTCCACTGCTCGCTGCTCTGCGACGTCAATGACGCGGACGAGATGGCGCGCGGCGAGGAGTTCATGCATCGGCTGGTCGAGCGGGCGCAGGCGATGGACGGCACCTGCACCGGCGAGCACGGCATCGGCCAGGGCAAGCAGAAATATCTCAAGGCCGAGCTTGGCCCCGAGGCGCTCGACGCGATGCGCGCACTCAAGCGCGCGCTCGATCCGCAGAACATCTTCAATCCGGGGAAGATCGTCCCGGCGGCGTGAGGCACGACGATCGCGCTCGCATGTCCTGCGAGCGCGAGGCATCCTTGTTTGCGCACGGGCCGGCAAGCCTGGGAACTTTAGGTTCCCTTGCGCGTCATCTATTAGTAAGCGACAAGAAGGCCTGGCGCGGAGGGTGCCATGTCGAGATTCCGCATCGCAATGACCATCGCCGTGCTGGCGACCCTGTCGGCAAGCCCCGCGCTTGCCAGGGGCTTCGGCCTCGGCACGGTGATCGGTGGCGTGCGAGCGGTGCTGGGACGCGTGCTGCCGCATGCTGGCCATCGCGGTCACCATCTGGCGCGTGAGCCCCATTCCCAGGAGGACCGTGTCCAGACTGCGGCGCTGGAGCCGCAGTCCATGCCCGACGATCGGCTCGGCAGCCCGGTGGCGCGCGGCCAGATCGTGGCGGCGGCTGCGCTCGCGGGCTGGCATGACGGCCGTGCCGCAAGCGGCTGGTGGCGGCACGCGGACGGCGGCTACGGCTGGGTCGGGCCGCTGTTCTGGCCGTTCGCTTTCGACGATGTCTACGATTACACGGTGTTCGACGATGGCACGGGCTTCTGGGGCTACGGCTACCGCGACATCTATGCGGCGATCTTCGAGCCCTACGGGCAGGGCGAGCTTGCCAGCTACCGGCTGGACAACGCCTCCGACGGCAAGCCGCGCAAGAGCGTCTCGCTGCCGCAGCTCTGCGGCGAGGCGGTGAACGAGATCGCGGGCCGCACGGTCGAGCAGATTCAGCAGGCGATCCAGCCGAACCAGGCGCAGGGCGCGGCGCTTGCGGACTTCGCCAAGGCATCGAGCCAGGCGGCCTATATCATTCGCGCGTCCTGCCCGGCTCAGGCGCCGTTGACGGCGCCGGACCGGTTGACCGCCATGCAGGACCGTATCGAGGCGATGATCACGGCGATGTCGCTGTTGCGCGCGCCGTTCGCCAATCTCTACGATCTCCTCGACGACGAGCAGAAGGCGCGGCTGAATGCACGTGCCGCTTCGCGCAACGCCGCAGCCATCGGCGGCGGCTGCGACACCGAGGCGTCCAGCGGCCTGCAATGGCCGGTCGATGACATCGAAGCGGGCCTGCATCCGGACCATCGCCAGCACGTCGCGCTGGAGACGCTGCAGAGCACCACGGCGCGGGCGGTGGACATCATCAACCGGACCTGCCCGCAGGCCAATTCGCTCACCCCATCCGCAAGGTTCTCGGCCGCCAACCGCCGGCTGATTGCCATGCTGCAGGCGGTCAGGCAGGTGAAAGCCGCACTTGCGGATTGCCTTGCCATCCTGAGCGACGGGCAGAAGGCGCAGCTCGAGGCGATCGGGCCGAAGCGAAGCTCGTGACCGACGTGCGGCCTCCGATGTCGAACCGTCACCCTGAGAGCATGTGAAGCTTCAGACCCGTCACCCTGAGGCGCTCGCGTTAGCGAGCCTCGAAGGGCGACGGCCCGGCTCTCGCAGCGCGGCCGTTCATCCTTCGAGGCTCGCTTCGCTCGCGCCTCAGGATGACGGGTCGAGATTCTCGGGCGCGGGGCGGCCTTACGAGAACCGCGACGCCGCATTCGACAGCGCGCGGACGGCTTCGTCGACGCTGTGGAAGATGTGGTCCCGCGGCAGCGCGCCGTAGAGCCCGAAGCGCTCGAAGGCGTCCTGTGCGCGCAGCGATTCGAGGCGGGCCACCGCGACGTTGATGCCCTGATCGCGGCATTGCGTGAACAGCCCGAGCAGAAGCTGCGCGGCGGTGAAGTCGATCTCGGGGGTCGAGGCCGCTTCGAGCACGAGCAGCTGTGGCTTTGCCTGCTGCAGCATCTGCAGCAGATCGGCCCGGAAGGTCGAGGCGTTGAGGAAGGACAGCGGCGCCTGCAGGCCGACCACCAGCACGCCAGGGTCCTTCTCGCCCGCGATATGCGGATGGGCCGGCCACCAGATGGTCGTTCCCGGCACGCGCTCGAACACCACGAGGCGGGCGCGCGTCGTGCTCCAGATGCCGTGCAATAGCGACAGCACGATGCCGATCGCAACACCTTCCTCGATCGGCAGCACGATGATCGCGGCAGCCGTCGCCAGGATCAGGGAGAATTCCGGCAGCGATTGCCGGAACACCATGCCGATCTGGCGGAAGCGGATGATGCGCAGGGCCACGAACAAGAGCACCCCGCCAAGTGCTGCGTCCGGCACATGCTTGAGCAGCGTGCCGCCGAAGGCCGACAGCGCCATCACGATTGCCGCGGCCCCAAGCCCGGCGACCTGGGTCTTGCCGCCGGTCTCCACCACGATGCCGGTGCGCGGCGGGCTGGCATTGACGGGGAACGCGCCGAACAGGCCGGCAATCAGGCTGCCGGCGCCGACGCCGAGAAAGTCGCGGTCGACATCGGCGGGTTGTCCCGGCTCGGAGGGAAAGGAGCGCGTGACGGCGGCGCTCTGAACCATTACCACGATTGCGATCAGCAGGCTGATGGGGACGAGCTTTGCCCAATGCTCGGCGCCGATGTCCGGCAGCTGCGGGGCCGGCAGCGTTGCCGGCACGCTGCCGACCACGCCGACGCCCTTGCTTTCCAGGCCTGCCGCGATCACCGCGACGGTCGCCCCGACCAGGCCGATCAGCGCGCCCGGAAACCTGGCGCTCACCATTTCCGAGCCGGCGACCACGGCCAGCACGCCGAGCCCGATCGCAACCGTGTACGCATTGGCCTCGCCGACGTGTCGGCCGAGCTCCCAGATCTTGCTCAGCATCGGCCCGCCGGGCGCGGCGACGCCGAGCACCACGGGCATTTGCGACACCAGGATGTGCATGGCGATGCCGGCGAGAAAGCCGACCATCACCGGCGTCGACAACAGATTGGCGATGCCGCCGAGGCGGAACAGGCCGCTCAGGATCAGGAAGAAGCCGACCAGGAACGCCAGCGCGATCGCCAGCGGCTGGTATTCGGGCGAGCCGCCGGCTGCGAGCAGCGCAAGGCCGCCGGCGAAGATCGGCGTGATGGTGGAATCGGCTCCACAGGACAAGAAGCGGTTGCCGCCGAGCAGCGCAAAGCCGAGCGATCCCGCGACGAAGGCGAGGAAGCCGAGCTGCGGCGGAAAGCCGCCCAGCCGCGCCGTGGCCATCTGTTCGGGGATTGCGATCGCCGCGAGCGTGAGGCCGGCGACGAGGTCGCCCGGAAGAAGCGCGAGCCGATAGCCGCGCAGGGAGCTGAACACCGGCCATGATTTTTCGGGTGCTGGTGCGGTGTTCGGTTCTGTCACGTCTCGATTCCTTATGCCTAGAGCATTTCCGGTTCTGATTGAATCAGAACCGGGCTCCAGGTTTTTGTTTTGACGCGTTTTCTTCACGCGAACCGGTATCCACTTCGCTCGAAAACGCTCTAACCGAGCGAACAAAACCGATCGTGAGGCCCACGGCAAGAGTTTGCGCGCTGCCGCATGGTTGCGACGGCGCGCAGGCCGATCAGGCAAGATCAGGGGAGGGGCTTAGTAGCGGCGGCCGCCTTCCATGCCGCCGCCGCGGCCGCCCATGCCACCGCCCATGCCGCCACCCATGCCCATGCCGATGCCGACACCGATGCCAATGCCTTCCATCACGGCGCCGGGCGGCGGGCCCTGCTCCGGCGGCGGCTTGCGCTGTACGACAACATCTTCGGGCGGCTGCTTGCGTGTGGAGACCTTCTTCTTCGCCGGCGGCGCTGGTTCGTCCTCGACATGCTTCCTGGCCGGCAGCACGGTCGGGGTCGCCGGCAGGCTCGGCGTCGAGCAGGGGCAGGTCGGCCCGAGCGCGACCGCGGTTGGCAGCGGCGCCGGCGCAACGATGGTGCGGTTCTGCACACGCTCCTCCAGCTTGCGCGCGGTTGCCGCCAGATCGCTGTTCGGATAGCTCGCCAGGAACGCGTCATAGGACGGGCCGGTGTTGACGGCGACCGCCTCGGCCCAGGCGATCATCTGGCGCCGCCGCTCCAGGAGCAGCCTGATCCGCGGCCCATAGGGCGCGGCCTGGAACAGGTCGGCAAACGCCGCATAGGCCGCAACACTGTCCTCCGATACCACGAGATCATAGGCGACCTTGGGCTCCTTGCCCTGCAGGATGGTGCGCCAGACCTGGATGCGCTGGGCTTCGGTCTGGCCCGCGTCGGCCGGCTTTGAGGGCGCCATGTTGGCGAGCGTGTCGGTGGCGCTCTGCGGTCCATTGTCGGTCGCGAAGAACTTGAAGTCGCTGGTCAGCGACGAGCTTTCCCAGGGGATCTGCCGGCCGTCGGTCGCGTGGTTCACCGCGACGCGAATTTGCTTGAAGGCCTGCTCGATCGGCAGGTTCGGCTGTTTTGCGATCGACAGCACCGCCGTGGTGTAGGGGCTGTCCTCGCCATTGCCGTCCTCGGCCTCGGAGCCCGGCGAGGTCGAATAGGAGATGAACGAGCCGGGCGCGCCGGCCTTGGTGTCGACCATCGCGAGCCCGTGGCCGGTGGTGCCGTTCAGCGCCGGAAACGGATTGTTGCGGCAGGCATCCAGCATCAGGATCCGCATCCTGGTGTGCAGCGCGCCCAGCGTGTTCAGGAGGTCGTTGAGCCGCACCGCCTGCAGCGGCACGTCGGCTTCGCGTTTGGGATCGAGATCGACGGGAATGAGAAAATTCTCACCGTCGATCTGCAGGCCGTGGCCAGCATAGAACACCAGCGCCACGGTGTCGGGACCGCTGGCATTGATTTTGGCGGCAAAGTCGGAGATCGCCTGCCGCATGTCGTTTTGCGACAAGTCGCCGGCGGATGTCACCGCAAAGCCCGCCGAGACCAACAGCTCCGCCATATGCCTGGCGTCATTGGCGGCGTTGGGCAGCGGCGGCACGGCGCGATAGGCCGATTGCCCGATCACCAGCGCCACGCGGCCTTCGGCGGCGGCGGCAAGGTCAAATGGGAGCGAGCAGAACAGAAAAAGCGCAGCAAGAAGCAGAAAATCAAAAACGGCTGGACGGCGCATGATGTCACCTCCATGGCAATAACTCGTCCGATCATGCCAGCATTCTGTGACGGCCGCCATGGGACCGTCTGTGCGCTGGCTCACCAAACGCGAGGACTGGCTGTAATAAGGCCGGGACTGCCGGCGCGGTTTCGCCTCGGACCGCAGCCGAGATCGACGGCCGGCAAGTCCGCAGGCTCGTTGGCGAACGATGCGGCAGGACGCTTCTGTTACCGTCTCGATGGCGAGCATTCGCTCACAATGCGGCCGTCGACGGTTTGCTCGCCCGAGCGGCGATCGATCCGAAAGTCTTCACGGTCATTGCCGCCGACCCTGCCGTATTTGATGACGTCGTCGTCAATCCTCACATATTGCCGGCCGGGTTCATCGGTCCCCAGGAACAACTGACCGCTCGTCGTCGGCCTGCCGTAGACGCCCTCTCTGAACTCGCGCGTAAGGGCCGGTTGTTCGACCCTGACATATTTTGCCGCGGTGTCGATCGACATATGGACTTCGACCTGCTTGCCGCCGCCGGAGGATTTTCCTTCGCACACCAGGTTGATCGTGTCCGCGCGTACCGCAGATATCAGCACGACGAACGGGATGGCTGCGCAGCAGAGGCGGCTTAGATTCGTCATTACCATGAGATGCAAGCTCCGTAAGGTTCGATCCACGACGATCGAAACGAGTGGGGCACGGTCGACGATCGCGGTGCCGATCCGTCCGCTCAGAAGGTTCGATCCATCACGATCGAAACGAGTGGGGCACGGTCGACGGTCGCGGCGCCGATCCATCCGCTCAGTTGGACGATCAGGACAATCGCGGGATCGCCCGAAACCCCGCATGAGCAAGGCTTCGCTGCTCTCGAATTTGGCCTGAACTATTGGCGAGAGTTTGAGCAAACAAAGGCCGGGAGGTCTGCTTTCGGGCCCTGGGCAGAACCGGAGTCATGAGGCTGCCCTGATCATGATCCGACGACAAGAAAGCGCATCATGATCCCATCCTGGTTTGAGCATGATCTGTTCGGAAGACCGGTTTCGGCTGTTGCGGCTCAGGCTTCTAGAGAAGCCCGCGATCCCAGGGCGGCTCGGGTGCAAATTGCTCGGCAAGGAAATCGATGAAGGCGCGGACTTTTGCCGGCGGATGGCGGTCCGGCAGGTAGATGGCGTGCACTGCAAGCTGCTCGGTCGGCGGATG
The DNA here is from genome assembly GCA_035293585.1 of Bradyrhizobium sp. Classification (GTDB taxonomy): domain Bacteria; phylum Pseudomonadota; class Alphaproteobacteria; order Rhizobiales; family Xanthobacteraceae; genus Bradyrhizobium. The sequence goes on from DATGMN010000006.1 coordinate 36,443, forward strand.
ATCGAGAGTGATGCGCACCAGCTCGCCCGATCGCAGGGCGTCGGCGACGATGAAGGTCGGCTGCTGGATGATGCCTTGTCCTGATATCGCCGCGGCGAGCAGTGCATCGCCATTGTTGGCGCGCAGATTTCCGGAGATGGGAACGCTGACATCCGAGCGGCGACCCATCTGCCAGTGATCGCTGCCGGCCTGCGCCAGCGTGTAGCCGAGGCAATTGTGCTGCTTGAGGTCGATGGCCGCGCGCGGCGTGCCGTGAGCTTTGAGATAAGCGGGCGAAGCGCACACGGCGATGCGGCACGGCGCGAGCCGCCGCGCCACCAGGCTCGAATTGCGCAGATTGCCGATGCGGATGGCGAGGTCCCAGCCTTCCTCGGCAAGGTCGACCTGGCGATCGTTGAGGCCGAGCTCGATCGCGACATGCGGATGCAGGCGGGCAAACTCCGCCAGCCGCGGCGCGATCTGCCGTACGCCGAACGTCAGGGGCACGTTGAGCCTGAGCAGCCCGCGCGGCTCGAGGCGGTCGGCCGCGACCGCGGCCTCCGCCATCTCGATGTCCGCCAGAATGCGCTCGCAGGATTCCAGATAGCTGCGCCCGGCATCGGTCAGCGACAGCCGCCTCGTGGTGCGATGAAACAGTTTTGCGCCGAGCCGGGCCTCGAGCGCGGCGAGGTGTTTGGTGACCATGGTCTGCGACAGCCCCATGGCACGACCGGCCGCCGACAGCGAGCCGGCGGCGGCGACCTTTGCGAAAACCTCCAGCCCGGTAAGCCGGTCCGGCATGTCGATCTCACCCTAAGAGTATGAGGTATAATTACAAAATACAACATTATCCGTTATCTTGGAATGGATCATATTCTCCTGCAATGCAACAGGAGATTCCCATGATCGATTCTCGGACGGCTCCGTACGCAGCGCTCCTGCTGCGCGTGAGCCTTGCGGTTTTGTTTTTCGCCCATGCCGGGCTGAAGTTCTTCGTGTTCACGCCGGCCGGTACGGCCAAATTCTTCGGCAGCCTGGGCATGCCGCCGGAACTTGCCTATGTGATCCTGACCGCGGAGGTGCTGGCGGCGGTTGCGCTGTTGCTCGGCGTCTGGACCCGCGTGGCGGCGCTGCTCGCAACCCCGATCCTGCTCGGCGCGATCTTGACCGTGCATGGCCCGGCCGGCTTCTTCTTCACCAATCCCCATGGCGGCTGGGAATTTCCGGCGTTCTGGACCGTGGCGCTCGTCGTGCAGGCGCTGCTTGGCGACGGCGCCTATGCGCTGGGCTCGCCGTTTGCTCTGTTGGGCGGGCCGAAATTGTCGAGTGCGCATTCGCACTGAGGACCTCGAGGCGGCAGGGAGTAAGCGATGATGTTGCCGAGCCTGTTCCTGTCGCATGGCGCGCCGACCTTGCCGCTGACCGACACGCCGGCCCGCAATTTCCTGAGCGGGCTTGGCCGGCGGCTGCCGCGGCCGAAGGCGATCCTGGTGATCTCGGCGCATTGGGAGACCGAAAGCCCTGTGGTCAGCGCGGTCGAGCGCAACGACACCATCCACGATTTCCGCGGTTTTCCGCGCCCGCTCTACGAGATCACCTACCCCGCGCCCGGCGCGCCCTCGCTGGCGTTACAGGTCGCCGGACTGCTGCGCGGGTGGGGCCTGAGCTGCGGCATCGACAAGGTCCGCGGGCTCGATCATGGCGCCTGGGTGCCGCTGCTTCTGATGTATCCGCAAGCCGATATCCCGGTGCTGCAGCTGTCGGTCCAGCCACATCTTCCGCCCGCGCATCACTTGCGCGTCGGCCGTGCGCTCGAGCGGCTGCGCGGCGAGGGCGTGCTGATCGTCGGCAGCGGCAGCCTGACCCACGACCTCTCCGAATTTCGCGGGCAGGCGCTGGACGCGCCGGCGCCCGAATGGGTCAGCCGTTTTGCCGACTGGTTCGGCGAAAAGCTGGAGGCGAGACAAACCGATGAGCTTCTCGACTATCGCGCCCTGGCGCCCTTTGCGGTCAAGAACCATCCGAGCGACGAGCATCTGTTGCCGCTCTACGCCGCGCTCGGCGCCGCGGGCCCTTCATGGCGCGCCGAGCGGCTGCATTCGAGCGCGACCTACGGCATTCTGCGCATGGATGTCTACGGCTTTCACTCCGCCGCTGCCGAGTCAGCCGCGGCCTGAGAACGGCCCGAAGCTTTCCGTCGCCACCAATTCGCTGACGCGCAGCGCCGCCTTGGCGAACGAGATCGAGTACCAGCAGGCGGCGGCGGCAAAGGCGGCGACGAACGCGTGGGAGGCGATGTAGGGCGTCGCGGGCCAGGCTGCGGAGGACCAGCGACCGGGCAGCTGCGCGTCGCGTTCGGCGAGCAGCCAGGGCATGAACAGGCTTTTCGTCTGATAGCGCAGATAGCAGTCGTGATCGCAATATTGCCGCTGCGACGACACCTCGCGCAGATAGCCGGTGCCGAGCAGGCCGGCGCATTCGGTGCAAGTAACGGTACTGAGCGGGGTCCTATGATTGACGAGTACGAACTTCATCTATGAATGCTCATTTATCGATGCGCATTATGGATGCGCGTTATGAAAACGTAAGGCCTGCAATGAGCGGAAGGCCGGTCGCGACGCCTTCGCGCGTTCCTCGAGCAGCATCATGGTGCTGCCGCACTGGACGGCATAGCATGTCAGCTTACAGTAGCAGAGTTGGCTCCGGATGTCCCGCACATAGCCATCATCGCCTACTCGCTGGCCGCAGAGCCCACAGAAACTTTCTCCATGGGGCGTCCTGCCGTTGACCAGCACGAAGTTCACGCCGCGCCTCCGAGCGCGAAACGACAGACCGCGCAGTCCGCGTTGTTGCAGCAGCTCACGGCCATCTCTCGGGCAGCGCCTGGTCCTGGGCCGGGTGATGGCGCTCGGCGTGCCCCTGCGCGCCAACGGGACGCAAGTCTTCCTGCGCCGGCGCCGGAATGGCGAGCATGCAGATGAAACCGATGAGGAGGACGATCAGCACCAGCAGGCAATCCTGGAGCAGATATTTGCGCCGTTCGCTCAACGGACCGTCTCCCGATCGGCGGAGGCAGGGGACATCGCGAGCCGGGCGGCGTTCGTCACGGTGCCGTCAGGCAGCGCGAAAGCGCCACAGCCATTTCGTGTCGTTGTCGCGCCGTGCCCTGAAGTGGTCGACGCATTTCCTGGAGCAGAGCGGGGTTTGCGAGCAGTAGTATCGGATGAGGCCAAACTTTCCATTGCAGATGGCGCAACGCTTGTTTCGACTGCGCTGGAGGTCTCGATCTCTGTTGAACATGTCCCTCTCCACCTGATCTCGCACGGATCTTGTTCCTTGCACGTCGCGCACGCATAGAGCGCGGCTTCAGGATCATAATGATGCGCCAGGTCGTGCGGCGTGTACGGGCACCGGGCGCAGAGCTTGACTCGCATGTGCCGCCTCCCGCGGCCGCTGGGCCTGACAGGCTCGCGGATCGTCCATCCCGGGCGCTGCTTGCAGGGCTCGGGGGCATCCGCCCCTGCAAACGCCTGCTCCCGAACGAGTGGAGCCTAGAACGAGGCGGCAGCGCGGCCAATTGTACGGAGGTAAGCGAGCGATATCGAAAGGGTTGCAGCGCCTATACCAAAGTTTGTAGCGCAGGCCATGCGCGAGCCTTGGCTCGAGGCCGGAGGTAAGCGCCTACGCAAAACGCCGCAACGGCTGATTCGTCTCGGGTCCGAACGCGGATCCGGCCGCCTTGAACGAATTGCCGATTTTTTGCGCAAGTGCTCTAATCGCGGTCCAGTGAGCCGGAACGGTCTGAGCATGCGAGAGAACCAGACCATCGAAGCCAGAGGCTTGGCCGCGCAGCTTGTTCTCGGCGGCCTCGTGCTGGCCCTGGTGATTGCAGCCTGCGTTCGCCTTCACGCCGACCTCGCCACCGCCGCGTTCGCCTGTCTGGTCGTGGTGCTGCTGTTTTCGCTGATGGGCAGCTTCGTCGCGTCGATGCTGCTGTCGCTGACCGCGGTCGCCGGATTAGACTATTTCTTCACCACGCCGGCCTTCCACCTCGCAATCGACGAGCCGCGCCAGCTCGTGCTGGTGGCAGCTTTCCTCGTCACCACGCTGGTCGTGGCGCGCCTGATGGGACACGCGCGCAAGCAGATCGCGGCGGCGCTCGCAGCGGAAGCCAGGCTCAGGCGCAGCCAGGTCGAGTTGCAGGACAGGGACCAGCAATGGCGCGAGGTCTTCGAGCACAACCCGGTGATGTATTTCATGCTCGATGCGGACGGCATCGTGCTCAATGTCAACACGCTGGGGGCCACGCAGCTCGGCTATTCGGTCAAGGACCTCGTCGGCGAGAGCGTGCTCAAGGTGTTCCTGCCCGGGGATCACGCGCTCGTCCGCAAATGCCTCGCGGTCTGCCTGGAGGCGGCAGGCGAAGCGCACACCTGGGAGCTGCACAAGATCAGGCGCGACGGCTCGCGGTTATGGGTGCGCGAGAACGCCAAGGCGATGCGGCGCTCCGACGGCCGGCTCGTCGTGCTGATCGCCTGCGAGGACATCACCGAGCGCAAGAAGACGGAGAACGCGCTGCAGCGCAGCCAGGCCTACCTCGCGCAGGCGCAGGAATTGAGCCGGACCGGCAGCTTCGGCTGGAACGTCGCCAGCAATGAAATCTACTGGTCGCAGGAAACCTACCGGATTTTCGGCTGCGATCCCGCGACGCAGCCGAGCCCGAAGCTGGTGGTGGACCGCACGCACCCCGAGGACCGCGCCGCCGTGCGGGCGGTGATCGAACGGGCCTCGCGGAACAACGAGGATTTCGAGCATGACTACCGCATCGTGCTGCCGGACGGCACGGTGAAACATCTTCGTGCGCTGGCGCGGGCCATCATCAATGGCGAAGGCAGTCTCGAATTCGTCGGCGCCGTGACCGACATCACGATGGCCAAGGAGGCCGAGCAGAAGCTGCGCCGCAGCGAGGCCTATCTCGCCGAAGCCCAGCGCCTGAGCCACACCTCGAGCTGGGCCTGGGACGTGCGCCGCCGCGACTTCATCTATCGTTCGGCCGAGTTCTTCCGCCTGTTCGGCTTCGATCCGAACAACACCGTCTCGGCGCAGGCAATCCAGGACCGTATCCCGCCGGAGGACCTCGCGCTGCAAACCGAGGTGATCCGCCGCGCGGCCAGGCAGCAGGACGGCGAGATCGAATTCGATTTCCGCGTTGCGCTTCCCGACGGCTCGCTCAAGCGTGTGCATTCACTGGCGCATCCGGTGCTCGATGCCGATGGCGAGGTGCGCGAGCTCATCGGCACGCATATGGACGTCACCGAGCCGTATGTCGCGCGGCAGAAGCTCGAGCAGGCGCTCAACGGGATCAAGAAGTCGGAGGATCGCCTGCGCCTCGTGATCGACACCATACCCGCGCTGGTGTGGCGGATGCGCGCCGACGGCGCCGCCGAGTTCTTCAATCAGCCCTGTCTCGACTATACCGGCCTGTCGATGGAGCAGTCGCTTGCCTGGGGCTGGACCAGCGCCGTTCAGCCCGACGACGTCGATGAGCTCCTGGCGACCTGGCACAAGATGCGGCTCTCGGGCACGGCGGGCGAGGCGGAAGCGCGGCTGCGGCGTTACGATGGCGCCTATCGCTGGTTCCTGTTCCGCACGCAGCCCTTGCGGGACGAGGACCACAACATCCGCATGTGGTACGGCTCGGCGACCGACATCGAGGATCGCAAGCAAGCCGAGGTCGCGCTGCGTGAGAGCGAGCAGCGGTTCCGCGACTATGCCGAGACGGCGTCCGACTGGCTGTGGGAAACCGGCCCCGACCATCGGGTCACGCAATTGTCCGAGCACACCAGCACGGCAGGCATTCTCGCAACCGGCGTGATCGGCCTGCTGCGCTGGCAGATCGCATCCGATCCCGATTCGGAGGCCGAGAAATGGCGCGACCACCGCGCGACGCTCGACGCCCGTCTTCCGTTCCGCGACCTGGTGTACCGGACCGAGAACAGCATGGGCGCGCCGATCTATGTGCGCACCAGCGGCAAGCCGTTCTTCGATGCGGGTGGGCGGTTTCTCGGCTATCGCGGCGTCTCGACCGACATCACGGCGGTCATCCGCGCCGATGAGGCCGAGCAGGCGCTGCGCAAGGCGCAAGCCGAGCTTGCGCATGTGACCCGCGTCACGACGCTCGGCGAACTGGCCGCCTCCATCGCCCACGAGATCAACCAGCCGCTGGCGGCCCTGATTGCCAATGCGGAGGCGTGCCTGTCCTGGCTCGGCCGCGATCCGCCCGATCTTGCCGCCGCGCGCCGCTCGGTGGAATGGATCGTCGACGATGCCCATCGCGCCAGCGAGGTGATTCGGCGGGTGCGGGCGCTGGCGAAGAAGACCGATACCGAGAAGGCCTTGCTCGATGTCAATGAGCTCGTTCGGGAAGCCATGGCACTGGTGCAGCGCGAGCTGGCAAAAAACGAGGTTTCGCTGCGGATGGAGCTGGCACCTGGCTTGCCCAGCATTTACGGTGACCGCGTGCAGTTGCAGCAGGTGATCATCAACCTCGTCATGAACGGGATCGAAGCGATGCAATCTGTCAGCGACCGACTGCGCCGGCTGACCATCCGCACCGGCCAGGATGATCGAGCCCGGGTATGCCTCACGGTCGCCGACAGCGGCGCCGGGATTCCGGACGCCGATACCGAGCGCATCTTCACGCCGTTCTTCACCACCAAGTCCGGCGGTATGGGAATGGGGCTTGCCATCTGCCGCTCGATTGTAGAGTCGCATGGGGGGCGGCTGTCGGCGTTCCGCAGCGAGGAGGGTGGCGCGACCTTTCAGTTCGTGCTGACGCCGCACCATGAGGATGCGGCGTGAACGACCGACCCAAATCAGCCAGCGACGCGACGGCCAAGGAACCCGTCAAGGAGGCGGTCAAGGAGCCGCTCAAGCAGCTGGTCAATCCCTCCGGCGATCAGCCGGCTGCCGAGCCGATGGTCTTCGTCATCGATGACGACATGTCGATGCGCCGGGCGCTCACCAACCTGTTCCAGTCGGTCGGCCTGAAGGTCGAGGCGTTCGCCTCGGCGGCGGAGCTGATGAGAACCAGGCTTCCGGAAGTGGCAAGCTGTCTCGTCCTCGACATCCGCCTTCCCGGACTGAGCGGGCTCGACCTGCAGACCGAACTCGCCAATGCGAATGTCCACATCCCCATCATCTTCATCACCGGCCATGGCGACATTCCGATGACGGTGCGGGCGATGAAGGGCGGGGCGGTCGATTTTCTGACCAAGCCGTTCCGCGACCAGGACCTGCTCGACGCGGTACGGACCGCGATCGAACGCGACCGTAAGCGGCGCGAAGTCGAGAAGTCGGTATCGAACCTCCAGGCCATGTTCGAGACCCTGAGCCCGCGGGAGCGGGAGGTGCTGGCCTTCGTGGCTGCCGGATTGATGAATAAGCAGATCGCGGCCGAGCTGGGCCTGGCCGAGATCACGGTCAAGATCTACCGCGGGCATATCATGAGGAAGATGCACGCGAAGTCGCTGGCCGAGCTGATCAGGATGACCGAAGCGCTCGGCATCCGCCCGGACAAGCCGTCCGGCGTACAAACCTAAGTATGATTTTACAATCGCGGCGCGCCAGCCCAATTTTCCCTGGGCGCGGCCATGCTTGTGCGGGCGCTTCCCCCTAGGAGGGTCGTCGTGTCTGCGCTCTCGGTCATCTCGGTCATTGACGACGACGCTTCCGTCCGCGTCGCCACCAATAATCTCTTGATGTCGCGCGGCTATGTCGTCCATACCTTCGCGTCGGCCGAGGAGTTTCTCGGCTCGGGCCATCTCGAGGAGACGCGCTGCGTCATCGCCGACGTGCAGATGGCGGCAATGAGCGGCCTCGACCTGCTTGCGAGTTTGAGGGCGCGGGGCCACCAGGCGCCCTTCATCTTCATCACGGCCTTTCCCGACGAGAGCGTGCGCGCGCGCGCCATGAGGGCCGGCGCCATCTGCTTTCTCGCCAAGCCGTTCGCCGCGCCGAGCCTGATCAAATGCCTCGATGCCGCGCTGCGCGGCGATAGCTGCGTCCGCGGCTGAGGCGATTTCGCACGCTGCGTTTGCCTCCCGCTTCGGGAGAGGTGAACAACCGGCAACCGCGCTACAGCGGCGCCTGCGTGCGCGGCTCGCGCACGGCAAGCCGCTCGGGCGGCACCTCGCGGGCGACCTTGGCCCGCAATTCCACCAGATCAATGAAGACATCCGCCTGCCGGCGCAGCTCGTCGGCCACCATCGGCGGGTGGCTCGAAATGGTCGAGATCACGGTGACGCGCACGCCGCGGCGCTGCACGGCTTCGACCAGCGGACGGAAGTCGCCGTCGCCCGACATAAGCACCATCTGGTCGATGTGCCCGGCAAGCTCCATGGCGTCGACCGCAAGCTCGACATCCATCGAGCCCTTCACCTTGCGGCGGCCGTTGGCGTCGACGAATTCCTTGGTGGCCTTGGTGACGACGGTATAGCCATTGTAGTCGAGCCAGTCGACCAGCGGGCGGATCGAGGAATATTCCTGATCCTCGATGACCGCGGTGTAGTAGAACGCGCGCAGCAGGTTGCCGCGGCCCTGGAATTCCTTCAACAGGCGCTTGTAGTCGACATCGAAGCCGAGCGTCTTGGTCGTCGCGTAGAGATTGGCGCCGTCGATGAACAGCGCGATGTTCGAAGAAGCGGTCATTGAGGTGATCACCTCTGTGTCTGGATATCGAGGCAGCGGCAGTTACTTTCAAAATCTCGGCGCGCTTTTTTTCGAGCGCGCGTCGCTGCCTGCAATCAGCTTTGTTCAATTGCGAGCAAGCTTAGGCGCGACGTGTTAACGTCTCAACTGATACCGAGGTAAGCGACCGATATGGAAAGGTATGCGGGACCTATACCAAGGTTTATGGAGGGTCCGTAGCTTTACGGGTGCTGCGGCAGCGCCCATGCCGGCACGACGGGCGCGGCGAGTCCGGAGGGAACGGCAAAGACATCTTCGGGAAGGCTGCCGCCGGCAATGGGCCGCGCCGCGCGTGCCGTGGTCTCTGTCGGCAGCTCGCCGTAGGTCGCCTTGTAGAGCCTGGAGAACTCGCCCATGTGCCAGAAGCCGTTGGCCCGCGCGACCGCCTGCACGGTTAGGCCCGGCAGCCCGATCGTCAGTTGGCAGCGCGTCGACCACAACCGCCTCAGGCGCAAATGCTGATGCAGGCTCATGCCATGCACGGCCTGCGTCGCCGTTTGCAGGGTGCGCACCGAGGTACCGACGGCGCGGGCCAATTCGTCGCTGTAGAGCGGGGCAGCGGTATTCTCGCGGATCAGCTCATCCAGCCGCGCGATGAGCCTGCAATGCTGATCGAAGGAGCGCGGGCGTGGCCGCACCGATTCTTCCTGCACCAGAACGCCATCGAGCGCGGCCAGCAGGGTTTCCTGCATCGACTTCGCCAGTGAGGCGAACTCCTTGGCGTCGCTGCAATCCGAGGCATAGCGGATCATGGACAGCAGGATACGCTGCAGCCGTTCCATCTGCGGCGCCGCCGCGCGGATGAAGCCGACGCCGCGTTCGAAATCCATCCAGCCCCTGGTCCGCATCGCCGAATGCAGGCCGAGCAGCACGTAGGAATTGGCATGCGGCTCGACGACCCGGCTCGGCGCATTGCTGCGGAACAGCGCAAGCGTCGAATTGTCGAGCGTCCGCGCATTGATGTCGGCCTGCATGCCGGGCGAGATCGGAATGACCAGCGCGGCGCCAGGCGTTTCCATGTCGGCTTCGAGATGCCGCGCGAAGGAGCGCTGCAGCACGATGCGGCCGGCCGGAATGGCGAGCGAGGCGCGTGCTATCGAGAAATCCCTGGGGTTCAGCGGCACGCTGGTGCCGCTGCCGAGAATTTTGCTGGAGCGAAACGCGTCGAAGCTCGTGATGTGCTCGACATCCAGAACGGGTGAGGTCGCGAGTTTAGAGAGCCACATCGAACGCCGCTGCATAGGGACGCCTGATGGTGCGGCCTGCCTTCCTCACGTTCGAGGCCGCGACCACGGCGAACTGGTCCAAATCTGCGCACATGGGCTGCGAGTATAAACCAGCATCTGCTTCGGAACGATTGATCGACTGCGTTCGGCGGGCCCGTAAGACCACGGTGTCGGGCTGTTCCGCGTAAAGGCAACGAGAGTTGCTGGATACCAGCGGCTTTGTCGGCCGCGTTGGTCCGACGCGCGATGGCGGCGAAATCGCGCGTCGGACTGCGCTTTCTCCTTGATCGAAGTGCGCGACGGGGTGTGTCGCCTTCGACTTCTTCTTCAGCGCAACGCGAAAACATCTCGCTCAAACGCAGCGAAGCGGCAACGATCCGGCCGTACAAGAATACGGGCGGCCGTCGGGACTCGGTGGCCGACGGACGCTCGCGCGTCCAAGGTGCCGCGACGGGGCCGTCAGCAATGCATGATGTTGAAGTTTGGCCGGTCTGCTGCCGCTCTCACTGACGACTGACTCGAGACATCGGGTCCGCAAAATCGTGGACCTTCGACGTCTTCGAGATGCAGCGGTAAGGAAAAAATTGCACCAAAACGTCCCGCGCTCAACATGAGATGATGGATGTAAGCCATGCTTCTTTGCCGGCAGCTATCGGAAATCGGCAGTTGTTAGTGAGCCGCGCAGTCGGGCCGCTGTTCGTACAGTGCATCCGGCGCTAGGCTCGCCGGTCAGGCCGGCCGATGCCGGCGAAGTGCTCGGCTGCTCGCGAGCTGCATTACCGCGCCACTCGCATTCGACGCATCGCGCAGCTCTTTCGCCTGCGCAAAGCCATGCATGCCGCTCTGCCATTGCAGACCGACGATGGCGCCCTTGGTCGGCTGCAGCAGCGCGAGCGAGGCGAACAGGGTGACCGGCAGCCACACCGCGAGCTGCAGCGCGACCGGCGGCGCATAGGCCATCTCGACGGCGAGAATGGCGGGCACCACGGCATGCCCGACCATGACGATCACGAGATAGGCTGGAAAATCGTCGGCACGCTGGTGAAACAGCTCCTCGCCGCACGCCTCGCAGTGATGGGCCACTTTCAGGAAATGCGGGAACAGCCGGCCTTCGCCGCAATGCGGACAGCGGCCGCGAAAGCCGCGCCAGATGGCGCGCACCAGTGAAACGGGGACCTCTGTTGTCATGGCGAAAGCCTTTCTTGTTGGGTCGCCATACAATATGGTCCATGCACGCATACAATCAAAGAAAATGGCGCAAATTGCATGGAATGGGTCCCTACAGTCTCGGAGAGCCAAGGTCCGCTCTACCTGCGCATCGTGGCGGCGCTGGAGGGCGACATCGCGGCCGGCCGCCTGGTGCGCGGCCAGCAGCTGCCGACCCATCGCGCGCTGGCCGCCGCGCTTGGCGTCGACCTCACCACCGTCACCCGTGCCTATGGCGAGGCGCGGCGGCGCGGATTGATCGAGGCGCAGGTCGGGCGCGGCTCCTTCGTCTCCGAGAGCAGCGCGCGGCCGGCGGCGGAGGGGGCGCCCGAGGTCAGGATCGACCTGTCCATGAACGTGCCGCCGCATCCGCTCGAGGCGCAGCTCGACGAGCGCATCCAGCAGGGGTTCGAGGCGATCAGGCGGAAATCCGGGCTGACCGCCTTTCTCAATTATCTCGAGCCCGGCGGCAGCGAGCGCGAGCGCAGCATCGCCGCGCGCTGGCTGCGGGCGCGCGTGCCGCATGCAGCGCCCGAGCGCATGGTGATCTATCCGGGCACGCAGGCCATCATCTTCAACCTGCTGATGCAGCTCGCGCGTCCCGGCGAGGTGGTGCTCACGGAAGCGCTGACCTTTCCCGGCATGAAGGCCGCGGCCGCGCGGCTCGGCATCCGCCTGGTTGGCGTTGCCATGGATGAAGGCGGCGTCATTCCGGAGGCGCTGGCACAGGCCTGCCGCGCGCACCGGCCGAAGGCGGTCTATCTGATCCCGACGTTGCACAATCCGGCGACCGCCACGCTTTCGCCCGAGCGACGCGCCGCGATCGCCTCCGGCATTCGCGCCGCCGACACCGTCCTGATCGAGGACGACGCCTATGGCCTGCTTGATCCTGCGGCCGTGCCGATCGCAAACCTCGTTCCGGAACGGAGCTATCTGGCGACGACGCTGTCGAAGTGCATCGCGCCGGCGCTGCGCGTCTCCTATCTTCTGGCCCCCGATGTCGCCGCGCAGCAGGAGATGCGGGCGCGCCTGCAGGCCTCGGCGCAGATGCCGCCGCCTTTGATGGTCGCGCTGGCGACCTACTGGATCGAGACCGGCATTGCCGAGCGCATCATCGCTGCGATCCGCAATGAAGCCGCCGGCCGCCAGCAGCTCGCGGCGCGTGCTCTGAAAGGCATTTCCTTTGCCGCCGGCCGCACCGGCCATCACATCTGGTTGAGGCTGCCCGCCGAATGGCGGCGCGAAGATTTCGTCGCCTCTCTCCTGCGCGCCGGCCTCGCAGTGGTCGGCAGCGACGCCTTCGCCGTCGAGGCAAACCCGCCGCAGGGCTTGCGCATCTCGCTCGGCGCCGCACGCAACCGCGCGGAGCTTGGCGAGGGCCTGCGTCTGCTTGCATCCGCCTTGCGGGTTCCGGCGGCGCGACGGCAGATTGTCTAGGGAACGCGGTTGTTCATCAGTTGAGATCGTAGTAAAAGCCAACAGCAATAAGAAAAGCTGATCCATGATCTCGCTGAAGCAACTGCGCTATTTCGACGCCGTGGTCCGCGCCGGGCATTTCGGCAAGGCGGCCGAGCAATGTGCGGTCACCCAGCCGGCGCTGTCGATGCAGATCCAGGAGATGGAGAAGGATCTCGGCGTGCCGCTGCTCGAACGCGGCCGCAATGGCGTGATCCCGACGGAGGCGGGCCGCGAGATCGCCGGCCGCGCCGCGCGCGTCCTGACCGAGGTGCGCGACATCGTCGATTTCGCGCGGCGCCAGGGCGAGACGCTGGCGGGGCCGCTGCATTTCGGCGTCATTCCCTCCGTCGCGCCCTATCTGCTGCCGGCGCTGCTGCCGCTGATCCGCAACAAGTTTCCCGATCTCGATCTGTCGCTGCGCGAGACCCAGACCCAGCATCTGGTCGATGAGCTGCTCGATGGCGGCCTCGATCTGTTGCTGCTCGCGCTGCCGGTCGAGCATGCGGAGGTCGAGACCATGAAACTGTTCACCGACCGTTTCCTGCTCGCGATGCCGAAATCGCGGCGGATCGCGGGCCGCGTCCGCGCAACGCCCGATCTGTTGAAGCAGGATCGCCTGTTGCTGCTGGAGGAGGGCCACTGCCTGCGCGACCAGGCACTGGCGTTCTGCAGCCTGCGCCGCGTCGATAATATCGACACATTCGGCGCGTCCAACCTGTCGACACTGGTGCAGATGGTCGCGAACGGGCTCGGCTTCACGCTGCTGCCGCAGCTCGCCGTCGAGCTCGAGGGGCGGCGCGGCGACGTCAAGCTGATGCGCTTTGCCGATCCCGAGCCGCGCCGGGTGATCGGGCTTGCCTGGCGCAAGTCTTCGCCGCGCAAGCGGCATTATGCCGAGCTTGGCAAGATCATCGCGCAGGCCGCCGCGGCGCAGATCAAAGAGACCGAGGTGGCGTAGGCAATGGTGCGCTTGATGGCCAAGATAGACGCATGAAACGGCTGCCCTTCTTCTACGGCTGGGTCGTGGTCGCAGTGACGTTCATCACCATGGCGATCGGGGTGAATGCGCGCACCGCGTTCTCGCTGTTCTTCCCGCCGATCCTGTCCGAATTCCACTGGGAGCGCGGCGTCACCGCGGGCGCCTTCTCGTTCGGCTTCATCGTGTCGGGCGCGGTGAGTCCCCTGATCGGTCGGCTGATGGACCGCGCCGGCCCGCGTGCGGTGATGGAGCTCGGCGTCGCGCTGATGGGCGGTGGTCTCTTGCTGGCGCCGCTGACGACCGCGCCCTGGCATCTCTACATCACCATCGGGGTGATGGTGGGCGCAGGCAGCGTCTGCCTCGGCTATTCCGGGCAATCGCTGTTCCTGCCGAACTGGTTCATCCGACGCCGCGGGCTGGCGATCGGCATTGCCTTTGCCGGCGTCGGCATCGGCTCGGTGACCCTGTTGCCCTGGGTGCAGCACCTGATCGAGCAGACCGGCTGGCGCACCGCCTGCACCGCGATGGGGCTGATGGTCCTCATCGTGCTCGCGCCGATCAACCTGCTGTTGCGCAAACGCCCGGAGGATATCGGCCTGCTGCCGGATGGCGAGGCTGCGCGCTCCGCTACATCGGCCAAGCCGGTCTCCAACATTCTCGATCCGGCCTGGGCCGCCACCGACTGGACGCTGCGGCGCGCGCTCGCTACCGCGCGGTTCTGGTGGATCGCGCTCGGCTATTTCTGCGGGCTTTACATCTGGTATGCGGTGCAGGTGCACCAGACCAAATACCTGCTCGACATCGGCTTCAGCCCGAATGTCGGCGTCTGGGCGCTGGGCGCGGTCAGCCTGCTCGGCATTCCCGGCCAGATCGCGCTTGGGGCTCTCTCCGACCGCATCGGACGCGAGGCGATCTGGGCGATCAGCGCGGCCGGCTTTGCCATCTGCTTCGCGGCGCTGATCGCGCTGAAATTCGCGCCGAGCCTCGCGCTCGTCTATCTCATGGTGTTCGCGCAAGGTGCGCTCGGCTATGGCCTGACCTCGATCATGGGCGCGGTGGTGCTGGAGATTTTCCAGGGCCCGCATTACGGCAGCATCTTCGGCTGCATCATGCTGGTGGCGCTGGCAGGCGGCGCCGCGGGCCCGTTTGTGACCGGCGCGCTTTACGATCTCACCGGCGACTATACGATTGCGTTTGCGATCGCGATCGGTGTCAGCCTGCTGTCGGCGATCGCGATCTGGCGGGCCTCGCCCGGCAAGGTGCGCGCCGTTGCAGGAAAGCTGCACAAGGTGCGCGTCGCCAGCTAGTTTTCATGAGGCTCGGCCAGGTCTGCCTCGCCCATCAGGTCGAATGCGGGCCTTGTGTACCGGCCGTCGGCCGTTCGTCGATTGGTGAAACTGATCGAGCGATCCGGCGCGCTTATCACAGATGCGCATTGTTGCAGCATGCGTGCGCGATGAACGAGCCGACGATTAACCAAGCCTCCGATTTTGCTGCAAGGTCATAGTTTCGCCGCGACCGCCACTGATGGCGAGGCGTCCGTATGAGCGCAGCCGAGCTGACGTCGCGATCGAGATGCCGGGCAGCGCTATCAGCCCATTGCAGTCGTCGGACGGGATCGATGATGCGAACAGGAGTCCATTTTGAAAGTTTTCGGGCGGGTGGCTGGTGGCGCGCTGCTGATGGCCGTGCTGGCAAGCGGTGCCGTTGCGCAGGACGCAACGATTATCGGCGAGGTCAAGAAGATCGACGAGAGCAGCGGCAGCATCACGATGAAACAGGGTCCAGCCCCGAGCCTCGGCTTCAAGGAGGACATGACCCTGATCTATGATGTCAGGGATCGCGCGATGCTCAAGCAGCTCAAGGTCGGCGACACCGTCAAGTTCGAGGCGGAGAGCGGCGACAGCGGCTTCACGATCACGAAGCTCCAGAAGGGCCGGTAGCAAGCCGCTCGGGCCGCAATCTTCGCCGGTCGTTGCGGGGCTGATCTGCTCCGCCGCAATGGCGCGGGTGCTCAGCAGTCGCAGGCGTTGCCGGCGGCGTTTCCGATCGCACGCTGCAGATCGGTGATCGCGCGCAAAAAGCTGTCGGCCGGCGTGGTCTCGGGATCGATCAGCCGGTGCAGCCGGAAGCCGTCCTCCAGCGCGAGCAGGATGGCGCCGGTCCAGGCCGCGTTCGGCGCGGCCTTGCCGCTGTTCCTCATCGTGGTCTCGACAATGTCGGCAATGAGCTTGCGCCGCGCGCGCAGTCGTTTTGCGAGCTCCGGCCGACCCTTTTCGGCGCGCGCCACGAACAGGATCATCTCCATGTGCAACAGGGGCGCGCGACCGAGCGGATCCTGCCTGGTGCGGTCCATGCTCTTGAGCGCCTCGATGAAGTCCGCGGGATCCTTGTGCCTTTCGAGCAGGTCGAGATTGCGCCGGACGGTTTGCGCCACATGCTCCTCGAGCATGGCGATGATCAACTCGTCCTTGCTCTTGAAATTCGAATAGAAGGCGCCGCGGGTGAAACCGGCCGCGGCCGCGATGGCCTCGATCGAGGCCCCGCCAATGCCCTGTTCCTCGAACACCCGGGCGGCGGCCTCGAACAGCTTCTCGCAGGTGTCGTCCCGGGTCGGCCTGGTGCGCACTCTTGACATTTCTTGATTTTAATTGAGAATGCAACTCAATACAAGAGTGTATCGAGTTGCAGGTCGCGCAGCGGACCAGCGGTTCGGGCGCGCGCGAGGATACGTCGTCAGGAAACGCCCGAACGTCCGAATGTTTGCATTCGGCACGGCAAAGGATTTGAGGTCACCATGAACGAACATGTGCCGACCGCGACAACCGAGCCGCTGTTCAATCCGCTGTCGCCGGATTTCATCAGGAATCCCTATCCCGCCTATGCGCGGCTGCGCACCACCGATCCGATGCATGTCACGGCCTTCGGCGCGTTCCTCGCAAGCCGTCATGCCGAGGCGAGCCTCGTCCTGCGTGACAAGCGCTTCGGCAAGGATTTCGTCGAGCGCAGCAAGCGCCGCTACGGCCCCGACATCATGTCCGAGCCGATCTTCCGCGCCATGAGCCACTGGATGCTGCAGCAGGATCCGCCGGATCATACGCGCCTGCGCGGGTTGGTGGTGAAGGCCTTCACCGCGCGCCGGGTCGAGGACATGCGGCCGCGCATCCAGGAGATCGTCGACCAGACCATCGACGCCGTCATCGATCGCGGCCACATGGACCTGATCGAGGATTTCGCCTTCCGCCTGCCGGTGACCATCATCTGCGACATGCTCGGGATCCCTGAGGAGCATCGTGAGATGTTCTACAAGGGCTCGCGCGACGGTGGCCGCATCCTCGATCCGGTGCCGATGACCAAGGAGGAGATCGCCCAGGCCAATATGGGCAATGCCATGGCCCGGATGTATTTCGAGCAGCTGTTCGAGCTGCGCCGCAAGAACCCGGGCGATGACCTCACCACCCAGCTGGTGCAGGCGGAGGAGGACGGCAGCAAGCTCTCCAATGAGGAGCTGACCGCCAATATCATCCTGTTGTTCGGCGCCGGCCACGAGACCACGGTCAACCTGATCGGCAACGGGCTGCTGGCGCTCCATCGCAATCCCGACCAGCTCGCGCTGCTCAAGGCCGATCCGTCGCTGATGCCCAATGCGATCGAGGAGTTCCTGCGCTACGACTCCTCGGTGCAGCTGACCGGGCGCGTGGCGCTGGAGGACATCGAGGATCTCGGCGGCAAGAGGATCCCGAAGGGCGAGAGCGTGCTCTGCCTGCTGGGTTCGGCCAACCGCGATCCGGCCGTCTATCCCGACAATCCCGAAAGCCTCGACGTCCGGCGGCCGAATGTGCGGCCGCTGTCCTTTGGTGGCGGCATCCATCATTGTCTCGGCGCCCAGCTGGCGCGGATCGAGGCGGAAATCGCCATTGCGACGCTGCTGCGGCGGATACCCGAGCTGCGGCTGGATGACGCGGACAACCCGCAGTGGCGGCCGACCTTCGTGCTGCGCGGGCTGAAAGAGCTGCCGGCGAGCTGGTAGGGGCTGGAGCCCGGATGGTCGCGGCTTTCACGGTGGTCATACCCCGCGAAGGCGGGGTATCCAGTACGCCGCGGCCTCTCTGTCCTACGACCAACGTCTCTGGAATACTGGATCGCCCGCTTTCGCGGGCGATGACGGGCGAGATGGTTCGACGGCAGGGTCTGTAGGTGGCTGTGACAGCGGCACACTTGTCTCTATATAGGGTATTGTTCCGGCGTTGAGGTCGCGGGCTGCCGGTGCCCGCGCGCATCGCCCGAGCCATGCCAATAAGGGAGACCCCGTGCAGACGACGCTGCTCGGACTGGCGATCGCCTTGATCCTTGCGCTGATCGCCGCGCTGATCGGGCCGTATTTCATCGACTGGAACCAGTTCCGGCCGCAATTCGAGGCTGAGGCGACGCAGATCATCGGCGCGCCGGTCAGGGTTTCGGGCGAGTTGCAGGCGCGGCTGTTGCCGACGCCGACGCTCCGGCTCGGCTCGGTGACGGTCGGCGGCCGCAACGATCTCGACAAGGTGCGCGCCGACAAGCTCGACGTCGAGTTCAGCCTGGGCGAATTGATGCGCGGGCAATGGCGCGCCAATGAGCTCACCATCGGCGGCCTGTCGCTCGATCTCGGGCTCGACCGCGACGGCCGCATCGACTGGCCCGCCGGAAGCGGCAAGTTCAACTGGGCCTCGCTGTCGATCGACCGGCTGAACCTGACCGGCCGCATCGCGCTGCACGACGCTGCAAGCCGCACCACCCTGGAATTGAGCGATATCGCCTTTTCCGGCGACGTCCGCTCGGCGGCGGGCGCGGTGCGCGGCGACGGCGATGTCACGGTCGACGGCAGGCGCTATCCGTTTCGCGTCTCCTCCAGCCAAATCAATGACGGCGGCGGCTCGACCCGCGTGCATCTCAACATCGACCCCGGTCAGCGCCCGGTCGCGGCCGAGCTCGACGGTCTGTTGAATTTCGAGGCGCGGGCGCCGCGGTTCGAGGGGACGCTGACGCTGGCCGTTCCGCCGCCGCCCAAGGGATCATCGACTGGACAGTCGACCGGACAGGCGATCGGCCAGGCGGCCGACGACCGGACGCCGTGGAAGGTGACCACCAGGCTCAAGGCCGACCATGCGCTGGCCCAGCTCGACCAGATCGAGGGCAGCTATGGCAGCGAGGAGCGCGCAGTGAAATTTGCCGGCAGCGGCGATGTGCGCTTCGGCGCCGCGCCGCTGCTCCATGCCGTCCTGTCGGCGCGCCAGTTCGACGCCGACCGTCTGCTGACGGGCGACAATGCCGCCGACAACAGCGGCGGGCCGGTGCGCCTGTGGCCGACCTTGCGCGCGCTGATGACGGACATTCCGCATCCGCCGCTTGCCATGCGCATCGAGGCGAGCTGCGACCAGATCATGCTGGGCGGCCGTCCGCTGCAAAATCTCTCCGCCGATCTGCGTGGCGACCGCAATTCCTGGGCGATCGACCGGCTCGACCTTCGCGCGCCGGGCAGCACCATGATCTCCTTCGGTGCTCCGCCCGCGGGGGGCAATTTCTCCGGCGTGCTCGATATCGATTCAGCCGATCCGGACGCGCTGATGGTCTGGCTGCGCGGCCGCAGCGATTTTGCCTATCGCAGCCAGAAGCCGCTGCGCCTGCATGGCAATGTGTCGGTCCAGCCCGACGGCGTCTCCGTCGACGGTCTGAAGGCCGAGATCGAGGGCGGCACCGTCGCGGGCAGGATTGCCCTGATGGGCGCCTCGGCCGAAAGCGGCGCGCATCTCGATGCGGCGCTGCAGGCGGATCAGCTCGATCTCGATGCGGCCGCGAGCTTCGCGCGTGCGGTGGCCGGTCCCACCGCCGGCTGGCCGGCCCAGGCGGCGCTCTCGCTCAATGTCGCGCGCGCGAAATCCTCCGGCCAGGAGCTGCGTCCGTTCGCGGTCAAGTTCAGCTACGGCCCCAAGATCGTTGCGCTGGAGCAGCTCAATATCGGGCAGAGCAACGGCATCAATGTCGAGGGATCCGGCAGCTTCGACCGCAGCGATGCCTCGGGCATCCTCACCCTGCGCGCGGGCGCGCCGTCGCTGTCGCAGCTCGCCGCGCTGGTCGCGCCGTTCGCGCCCGATGCCGCGCAGCGCCTCAATGCGATGGGCTCGCCGCCGGGGCCCGCACGCGTCAAGCTTGCGCTCGACATCGGAAAGGATTCCGATGCGGCCGATCGTGCCGCCGCGCGCGCAATCGTCGATCTCTCCGCGCCGCAGCTCCAGGGCAGCGCGACGCTGACCGCCAAGCCGCTGTTGGCCGCGGTGAAAGGCCTCGATCTCGATCGCCTGCGCACGAGCGACGTCACCGTCGCGACCAGGCTTGCGGCCGGTCGCGGCGACGCGCTGCTCGGCCTGCTCGGGCTCGACAAGGCGGTCGCGGCCGGCGATGGGCCGGCGCAGCTCGAGGCCTCGGTGAGCGGCAAATGGCGCGCGCCCTTGCAGGTCAATGTCAAGATCGCCGGCGCCGGCATCGATGCCGACGCGCAGGGCACCGTCGAGCCATGGGGGCATCAGGGGACGCCGCAGGGCCAGCAGATCGCGGGTAGCGGCAGCTTGCGCGTCCGCAAGGCCAATCTGGCGCCGCTGTTCGGGTTGAAGCCATCGGACAGTCTGGCGCAGAACATCAGCCTGTCCTCGCATCTCGCGCTCGACGGCAACAAGCTCACCTTCGACGATCTCGACGGCGCCAATGCGACCTCGCGGCTGCGCGGGCATCTCGCATTGACGCTCGGCAACCAGCCTGGCGATCAAAAGGAGCTGCAGGGCGAGGTCGGCTTCGATGCGCTCGATCTCGCGCCGGCCTTCGCGCTGGCGATCGGTGCGGCCGGCCATGATGCGACGGAGCCGCTGGCGACGGGATTGTCCAAGGGCTGGCGCGGCAACGTCTCCTTCCAGGCGCTGCGCGGCACGCTTCCCGACAATCTCGAATTGCACCCGGTGAGCGGGGTGATCCGCAGCGACGGGCAGTCGATCACATTCGACGCGCTCAAGGGCAGGATCGGCGGCGGCGACGCCTCCGCAACCATCGACGTGCGCGACGCCGCGAACGGGCTTGCCGTGAATGCCAGCGTCGAGCTCAGGAATGTCGAGGGCGCTGCGCTGCATTACCGCAGCCTGAAAATGCCCTCGAGCCAGGTCTCGCTGCAGATGAGCCTCGCCAGCCAGGGCCGCAGCGTCGCCGCGCTGACCGGGGCGTTGTCGGGCAATGGCACCGCGACACTGCAGGAGGCAAGCATCATGGGGCTTGATCCCCGCGCCTTCGAGGTCGCGATCCGCGCCAGCGACGCCGGACAGCCGACCGACGAGGCCAGGCTCAAGCGGATCGTCGAGCCGGCGCTCGCATCGGGCGCCCTGCTGGTGCCCGCCGCGCAGATCCCCTTCACCATCCGCGACGGACGGCTGCGGGTCGGCGCCACCACGCTCGATGGCGACGGCGTTCGTGCCATCGTCTCCGGCGGCTACGACATTCCCGCGGACCAGGCGGATGTGCGGGCGACGTTGAGCTCCACGACCATCGGCTCGGGCACGAGCCAGCCGGAAATCCAGCTGTTTCTCGCAGGACCTCCGGGCGCGCTGACGCGCAACGTCGATGTCACCAGCCTGTCCTCCTGGCTCGCGGTGCGCGTGATCGATCGCGAGACGCGCAGGCTCGATGCCATCGAGCGCGGCCAGCCGCCGCAGGCCGAGCCGGCCGCTCCGCCATCCACGGCCGCGCTGCCGCTGCCGGCAACGCCGCCGAAACCGCCGGTCATCGCGCCGCGTCCGCCCGCCGCGCCGCCGATACCGGCTGCACCGCCCGGACCCTCCGCCGCAAACCCGCCGGCCGCCGTGAGCCAGCAGCTCGCGCCCCTGCCGGCGCCGATCGAGGTCCGCCCGCCGCCCGGACCGCCGCCCGCGCCTTCGAGACCCAGGCCGCGCCCGCCGCTGGTGCTGACCCCGCCGGTGACGACCAATCAGTAAGAAGGGAATGTTCCCGAACCGTGCCCCGATCTATCCCCGTCACCCTGAGGTGCTCGCGCAGCGAGCCTCGAAGGGTGAACGGCCCGGCTGCAACAGCGGGGCCGTTCATCCTTCGAGGCCTCCGCTGCGCTCCGGCACCTCAGGATGACGGAACGACGGCGGGCCCTCGCAGCTGCCCGTCGCAGCAAAGCTGTTCGTGCGAGCACGCAACGTGGTTTCCGATTCGTGAACGCGCCGCTGCGCAATTTCGCGAATTTTTATCAACAATCCTTAGCTGCTCACTTTACGGAATGCTTGTGTTTGCAGTGTAGGTTCCGCTCATCTGACCCATGCGGCCTCGTTTTCGATTTTGAGGTTTTTAGGACGATGAGTGAGGCGAAATCGTTTCTGCGCGATCTTGATCACGCGATCTCGCGAGGAACGGCTGAAAGCCGCGAGCGGGCGCTGTGGTATGCGACCAATCTTCTGATCACCGGCGGCTATAGCGAGGACGAGATCCGCACCTTCGGCGAGGTGATCGGGCGCCTGTCGGAGGAGATCGAGCTTGCCGCGCGCAGGCAGCTCGCCGAGCGCCTGGCCCATTTCGACCGTGCGCCGACCAATGTGATCCACAAGCTCGCCTTCGACGACGCGATCGAGGTCGCAGGTCCGGTGCTGACGCATTCCGAGCGGCTCGACAGCGACATCCTGGTCGCCAATGCCGAGACCAAGGGGCAACAGCATCTGCTCGCGATCTCCAAGCGCAGTTCGCTCGATGCCGTCGTCACCGACGTGCTGGTGGTGCGCGGCGATCAGGAGGTCGTCAAATCGGTCGCCAGCAACCAGGGTGCGCGCTTCTCGGGCTTCGGCTTCCTGCACATGATCAAGCGGGCCGAGGGCGATTCGATCCTGGCCGAGCAGCTCGGCGTGCGCAGCGACATTCCGCGGCACCTGTTCCAGCAACTGATCGCCAAGGCCACGGATGACGTGAAGAAGCGGCTCGGCCGCGAGCATCCGGAGCTGGTGGCGCAGATCCAGAGCTCGGTGAGCGAGGTCGCCGGCGCCCTGCAATCCAAATTGGGGCCGGCCTCGCGCAGCCACTTCGTCGCCAAGCGGGTGGTCGCGACCCAGCATCGCCTCGGCAATCTCAACGAAACCTCGATCGCGGGCTATGCGCGCGCGCATCGCTTCGACGAAGTCACCATCGGGTTGTCGCTGCTCAGCGCGATGCCGGGCGACGTGATCGAGCGCGTGCTGATCGACCGCAACCGCGAGATGCTGCTGGTGCTGGCCAAGGCGCTGAACTTCGCTTGGGAAACCACCATGTCGCTGTTGTTCCTCGGCGCCAAGGACCATCGCATCTCAGCGCGCGACCTCAGCGATCTCAAGGCCGAGTATGAGGGGCTCAACCTGGAGACCTCGCGCAGCATCCTCAAATTCTACGAGTCGCGCGTCTCCGGCCTGCCGATCTCGGCATGAGCCGCCCGCGAGAAGGAGCCCGCCTTGAGCATGCGTGAGCTGGACATGAGCGAGCTGCGCAGCCGTCTCGCCGACCGCGACGGCGGACGAGGCGAACCGGCCTCGGCCGATGCCGCCTGGCTCGTGCTGGATGCGGCGAGCGATCTCGGCGACGAGGCGGCCGTCGCGGCCTGCCGCCGCGTGATCGACGCCAGCCTCAACGGCAAGGCCGCCAATCCGGCCGATCTGCATGTGGTGCAGAATTATTTTCGCTAGCTACGCGGCTAGCCCGCCCCTGACGCCACCGCGATGTTGTAGGTCGCAAGGCTCGCCGCATAGGCCAGCGCCAGCATGTAGGCGAAGGTCAGCGCCATCCACTTCCAGCTTCCGGTCTCGCGCCTGATCACGGCGAGCGTCGAGGCGCATTGCGGGGCGAAGATGTACCAGGCCAGCAGCGACAGCGCAGTCGCAAGACTCCATTTGGTCGCGAGCACCTGGCCGATCTGCGCGGCGGCTTCCTTGCCGCCCTCGATCGCATAGACCGTGCCGAGCGCAGCGACCGCGACCTCGCGTGCGGCCATGCCCGGGATCAGCGCCACCGCGATCTGCCAGTTGAAGCCGACAGGGGCGAGCAGGGGCGCCACCGCCTTGCCGATCATCGCAGCCAGGCTGTAGTTGATCGCGGGATCCGTTGCTCCCGCGGGCGGCTGCGGGAACGAGGCCAGAAACCAGATCAGCACCATCATGGAAAAGATCGTGGTGCCGGCGCGCTGCAGGAACATCTTGGCGCGGGTATAGACGCCGATGGCGATGCTGTTCAGGCGCGGCAGCTTGTAGTCCGGCAGCTCCAGCATGAACGGCGCCGGCTGGTAGTCGCGCAGCATGAAGAACTTGATCACGAAGGACACGCCGAGCGCGCTCATGATGCCCACGGCATAGAGCCCGAACATCACGAGCCCGCGCAGGTTGAACAGGCCCCAGACCTGGGTTTCCGGGATGAAGGCGGAGATGATCAGCGTGTAGACGGGAATGCGCGCCGAGCAGGTCATCAGGGGCGCGATCAGGATCGTCGTCAGGCGGTCGCGGCGGTTGTCGATCACGCGCGTCGCCATGATGCCGGGGATCGCGCAGGCAAAGCTCGACAGCAGCGGAATGAAGGCGCGGCCGTGCAGGCCGGCGCCGCCCATGATGCGGTCCATCAGGAAGGCCGCGCGCGCCATGTAGCCGAAATCTTCCAAAAGCAGGATGAACAGGAAGATGATGATGATCTGCGGCAGGAACACGATCACGCTGCCGACGCCCGAGATCACCCCGTTCTGCAGGAAGCTCTGCAACAGGCCCGCGGGCAGGGTGTCGTGAACGAACTGGCCGAGCGCGTCGAAGGCTGCGGACAACAGCTCCATCAGCGGCTGCGCCCACGCGAACACCGCCTGGAACATCACGAACAGGATGGCGAACAGCACGAGCAGCCCGGCCACCGGGTGCAGCGCCACGGCATCGATCTTCGCGGTCCAGGTGTCCGGGCGGGCAGGGAGGCTGACGCATGCGGCGATGATGCGATCGGCCTCGCGCTGGGTTGCGCGCAGCTCGGACGTCGACAGCGGCCGCCACTGATTTGGCGCCGCCTCCGCCTGGGTGCGGCCGGCGATCTCGTCGGTCAGGCGGAGCAGCTCGGCGGTGCCGCCCTTGCGCACCGCGATCGAGGTCACGACCGGCATGCCGAGCGAGGCCGCCATTTTTGGAACGTCGACCGTCACGCCACGGCGCTTGGCGATGTCGAACATGTTGAGCACCAGCGCCAGCGGGCGCCCGGTCGCCTTCAGCTCGAGCAGCAGGCGGATGGTCAATCGCAGATTGGTGGAGTCGGCCACGCACAGCACGAAGTCGGGCGCGACCTCGCCCTTGGCCCGGCCCAGCACGAAGTCGCGGGTGATCTCCTCGTCGGGACTGCGGCCCCGCAGCGAATAGGTGCCGGGCAGGTCGACCACCGAGACTTGGCGGCCGTTCGGGGTGACGAAGAAGCCTTCCTTGCGCTCGACCGTGACGCCCGGATAGTTCGCGACCTTCTGCCGGCTGCCGGTGAGCGCGTTGAACAGCGAGGTCTTGCCGCTGTTCGGCGTGCCCACCAGGGCCATATGCATCAGGGGCGCTTCCATGAGGTTTTCGAATCCTGGCGTTTTCGAGTCCGCGCCGCGTCAGGCGACGATGATGGCCATCGCTTCGCGCCGGCGGATCGCGATGGTGACATTGTCGACCCGCACGGCGATGGGATCGCGGCCGAGGATGCCCTCATGGAGGATTTCGACCCGCGCGCCCTCGACAAAGCCGAGCTCGATCAGCCGGCTCTCCAGCTCGTCATGCGAGAGCGCGGACGCCGCCTCGCTGGCCGCCAGCCGACGGATCCTGCCGACATAGCCGCGCTGCGCCAGCCCCAGGGGGAACTCCGAGGGCAACTCCCGGGACGATACCAGCGGCGCTTCCAGCGGGACGCCCGGTGCGATGTCACAGAGTTCGGTCATGAGCTGTATTTTCAATCGCCGGCGGCAAGGTCAAGCAGAAGCATGCGAATGCCTTGCATCATTAGAGCGATTTTAAAGAGGGCGGGCTTTGCGCAGGGTCAAAGACGCGCGATTCCGCCGGCGTCGCGCGATTCCCCGCGGCGCCCCATTTCGACCGTCATTCCCCTTGTCGTGATCGCTCCCGCAATCGTCCTCCTGGCCGGAATGGCGCGGCCGGGCCGGGGTTGATGTCTCCGGCCGGAGGCCCTTTGACGAGGAGGGACGGATGGCGAGACCGGCTGTCGATCTGCCGCCGCCGACCGGGACCGCGTTGATTTATGAGCGCGGGCCGCACGGCCTGCCCGCGCGCCCCGCGAGGGGCGGGTCGATTGCGCATGAAGCGGGCTAAGATCGCGGACCGCGGGACGACGGGAGCACACCCTGCGCCCGTCGCCGAGCGCCTACGAGCTCGGCGATGCCGACATTGCCGGATGCGATTTGCCGTCGCCTCCGCCACTTGGCGTGCCCGCAGCGCGGCTCTTGAAGTGATCGAGCACGAACAGCCGGATCGCCGAGGACAGGTTGCCCTGCTGGCGCTTGCCGTCGATCTCGCCGACGAGCTCGGAGAGCGTCATGTTGCGCTCGCCCGAGATCTCCTTCATGCCGTTCCAGAACGCCTCCTCGAGGCTCACGCTGGTCTTGTGGCCTGCGACCACGATCGAGCGTTTGACGACGGGCGACTTCATGATGCGTCTCCCCCATCGAGCCGATGTTGATCCAGTATCTCGCCGGCGCGGGTGCCGCGCTTCTTGTCGAGCTCGCGCTCGGACCTGGTTCGGCCGAACCGCGCGCGGTTGGCTTCGGCCTCGCGGCCGGCCTCCTCGCGCTCGATGCGCTTCCTGAACCGTTTGAGATTAACTATTTCCCCCATACTCGCATCCCCGTCAGAAGATAAATCGGAGAGAGGCGACAATTTCGGGAATGCGAGTTGTTGGCGACGCCGGTGTCCTTGACGGTGGAGCGGCGATCATCAACTCGTTCATTGTTAAATCGTCCCGTAAATCGCTACCTAGCACCAACAAAAAATACGTGCCGCGCTTCAAAAGGTTTCGCGGCTCTCACTGCGCCGGAACAAAAAACGAAAGCTGTCATCTCCGTGATCGGTTCCGTCGTTCAACCGCTCTGGTCTATAATCATATCGGCTGGTGGTAAATCGAAACGGTCTCCGTAGTTTTCCGGGGGACTGAAATCATTCTTAATCGTCAGCCGGGATGAATCATCTTGTTCGGCTGGACCAGACGGTCGAACTCAGCCTCGGACACCAGGCCCAATCGCAGTGCTTCCTCCTTGAGCGTGGTGCCGCGCGCATGCGCGGTCTTGGCCACCTTGGCCGCATTGTCGTAGCCGATCCTGGGCGCGAGCGCCGTCACCAGCATCAGCGAACGCTCCATCAGCTCGTGGATGCGCTTCTCGTCGGCGCGGATGCCGGTCACGCAATGCTCGGTGAAGGAGCGCGCCGCATCCGCCAGCAATTGAATGGATCCCATCATGCAATGAGCCAGCACGGGCTTGTAGACATTGAGCTCGAAATGGCCCTGGCTGCCGGCCACCGTGATGGCGGTGTGATTTCCGAATACCTGGCAGCATACCATGGTCATGGCCTCGCACTGGGTCGGATTGACCTTGCCCGGCATGATCGAGGAACCGGGCTCGTTCTCAGGCAAAATCAACTCGCCCAAGCCGGAGCGCGGTCCCGACCCGAGCAGGCGGATGTCGTTGGCGATCTTGAAAAGCCCGGTCGCCACGGAGTTGATCGCGCCATGCGCGAAGACATAGGCGTCATTGGAGGCCAGCGCCTCGAACTTGTTTGCAGCGCTAGTAAACGGCAGCTTTGTGATTTGCGCAACCTGCTTTGCGAACAGTTTCGCGAAACGCGGCTTGGAATTCAGCCCGGTGCCGACCGCAGTGCCGCCCTGCGCGAGTGGATACAGCTCTTTCAACGCAAGGTGCAGCCGCGCGATGCCGCTTTCGACCTGCGCGGCATAGCCGGAGAACTCCTGTCCCAGAGTGAGGGGCGTCGCGTCCTGGGTGTGGGTGCGGCCGATCTTGACGATGTCGGCGAAGGCCTTCTCCTTGGCGCGCAGCGCGCCCAGCAGCTCCTCGAGCGCCGGCACCAGATTGTCGGTGATGCCTGTTGCGGCCGCGATGTGCATTGCGGTCGGAAAAGAGTCGTTCGACGACTGGCTCATGTTGACGTGATCGTTCGGATGCACCGGCTTCTTTGCGCCGAGCTCGCCGCCGAGCAGCTCGTTGGCGCGGTTGGCGATCACCTCGTTAGGTTCATGTTGGTCTGCGTGCCGCTGCCGGTCTGCCAGACCACGAGCGGGAAATGGTCGTCGAGCTTGCCCTCGATCACCTCGCGCGCGGCGCGCGCGATGGCCCGCGCCCGGCGCTGGTCGATGAGGCCGAGCTCGCGATTGGTCTCAGCAGCGGCGAGCTTGACGAGGCCGAGCGCATGCACGATCTCGATCGGCATGCGGTCCTTGCCGATGCGGAAATTCTGCCGGGACCGCTCGGTCTGGGCGCCCCAATAACGGTCGGCGGGGACCTCGATCGGGCCAAAGCTGTCGGTCTCGACCCGCGTGGCGCCGCCGTGGCTTGATCTCGTCGACTGGTCCATCGGGCACACCTGTCCGTTGCGTCAATTCGCCCTGGCCGCCATCCCGCAGCCTATAATAGCTCGAGCTTGCGCGGGCCGTTATTTCTTGCGGAAGCGGTCCAGGCGCACGACCTCGGCGCCCTCGCTCGGCTTGGCGGGCTCCTCGGTTTCGGCGGCTTCGTCGTCTGCGGTCGTCGGCGGCGGGGCGAGGGGATGTTCTGCGGCGGCAGGCGCGGCGGGCAGGTTCTTCGCGGCCGGCGGCTCGGCCGTGTCCGACGGCTCGAACTGCAGGCCGAACTGCACCGACGGGTCGAAGAAGCTCTTGATCGCGCTGAAGGGAACCGCGAGGCGCTCGGGAATGCCGCCGAACGAGAGCCCGACCTCGAAACGATCCTCATGCACCATGAGATCCCAGAACTGGTGCTGCAGGATGATGGTCATCTCGTCCGGATACTGAGCGAGCAGCCGCGGCGACAGCTTCACGCCTTCGGCGGTGGAGATGAAGGTGATGAAGAAATGATGCTCCCCGGGCAGTCCATGGACCGCAGCGTCGCTCAGCACCTTGCGCAACACGCCGCGCAGCGCATCGCGCGCCAGCACATCGTATCTAATATGATCGGTCGCCATTATCGATTCCTGGTATGATCGGTCCACAGTCGGTTCGTCACGGGCCGGCAAATCCGGTTCAGCGCTGCAAACGACTCGCCCCATTCCTTGTATCGTACCCCGGGGGCGGCGCGAGGTCAGCAGGCGTCCCGGGCCCGCATGCCATCAAGCAAGAGAGAAGTGGAGGCTTCTGTTGCCAGGTGCCTCCGAACCCCGCCTAACGGAGCTTAACCCGTTAGGACTTTAAAGTGGTCTTTCAAACTGCGTTACGCAGCCTGAGCAACCGGAGCAAAGTTGTCGTTGGCAACTATTGCAATAGCCCGATAACGGCGGAACAATACCGGGAAAAAGCACGCCCTTTACGCCCTCGTCGATCCTATTTCGCCCCCGCCGAAGCCCGCCTGCCTAGGAACCAGGCTGTTGGGTGGACTTGGGTGGAGGCGCCGGGTACTGCCCCCGGGTCCGATAGGTTTATTGCGACGACCGTTTATTTCCATAGCCGGCGAACCGGCACCCCCAATATAAGCGCTATGCCGGCGAAGAACAGTGGCTTAATGGCCACGCTTTGCCCCCGGCCGATGTGACGCCGGAGCAAGGCAGGCCCGGCCCAGCCTCAAGAAAACTTGGCTTGGCCTCAGGAAAACTGCCTTGGCGTCCCAAGGAGTGCCGTCTAGTTTTCCCCAATGTCCCTGGATTCGCCGCCGGCCGCCTCATCTGGGTCGGATATACCTCAAGTTGCCATCGAGGCCTCGCCGCCCGGCCTGATTGCGCTGTTTTTCGCGTTCGCGAAGATGTCGCTGGCAGGCTTTGGCGGGGTGCTGCCCTTTGCCCGCCGCGCCATTGTCGAACAGCATCGCTGGATGAGTGCCGACGAGTTCAACGAGACCTTTGCGCTCTGCCATTTCCTGCCCGGTCCGAACATCGTGAACCTCTCTTTCGTGTTCGGCTCCCGCTTTCGCGGGCTCAAGGGCGGGCTGGCCGCCTTCCTGGGGCTGGTCGGCCCGCCGATGGTGCTGGTGATGGGGCTTGCCGCGCTCTATGCCCATTTCGGCGACATTCCGGTGCTGCGCCGGGTTCTCGCCGGCATCTCCTGCGCTGCGGTCGGACTGCTGGTGGCCACCGTGTTCCGCATGATGATGCCGCTGCTCAAGAGGCGCGAATTGCCGCCGCTCGTGCTGATGGTCGCGGTGTTTGCCGCCATCGGCCTTGCGCGTTGGCCGCTGCAGATCGTGCTTCTGGCGGCCATCCCGATCAGCCTCGCCGTCACCTTCCTCATGCAAAAGCGGGCCGCGTCGTGAATACCGATGGCAATCCAATCTGGGCATTGGTCGCGACCTTCGGCCTGATGTCGCTGTTCGCGGTCGGCGGCGCCAATGCCGCGATCCCGGAAATGCACCGCATCGCGGTCGATGTGCATCACTGGCTGACCGACAAGCAATTCGCCGACGTGTTTGCGATCTCGCAGCTCTCGCCGGGGCCGAACGTGCTGATCGTGACCCTGATCGGCTATGCAGTCGCGGGCTTGACCGGAGCGTTTGCCGCCACGATCGCGATGTGCCTGCCGACCGCAGTCCTCGCCTATGTGGTGAGCGGGCTGTTGAAGGGCTCGACGGGCGCGCGCTGGCCTTCGCTGATCCGCACCTCGCTGGTGCCGCTTTCGATCGGCCTGATGGGCGCGAGCGCCCTTGTGGTCGGGCAGGCTGCCGATGGCACATGGGCCGCGGTCGTGCTGACGCTCGCGGCCGCGGCGCTCGCCTTTGCGACCAAAGTCAACCCGTTATGGATATTGCTCGCGGGCGGCTGTCTGGGCCTGGTCGGCCTCGTCTGACGAAACCCGGCAGATTTTGTCGCGGACGACCCGCGCTGGGCTGCGAAGCTCGCAGGTCCCCGTTAAATCCGGGTGCGGCCGATATCCGCCCGGTTGCCGGCGGCGACTTCGTTTCTGACGAAAAAATACACCAGCCCGTAAAACGGAATCAGCAGCGAAGCGATGCAATTGGCCATCGACGATCTCTTTGTGCTGCGAACGACGCCAAGCACAGGGCTGACGATCAGCAGCACCAAGGCGAGCGCCAAGGCTGACCAGAAGATGATGAATTTGACGAACAGCACCAGCGCGACGAACGCAAAAATCACCCAGTGAGTGCTGGAGATCGATTCCACGACGACGTCTCCGTTTCTCCGCTTGCGTATGTCGCCTGCCGCATGGCCGTGGTTCAAATCTAAAATGTTTCAAATCTGGGGTCGACCGGCGCGAGAATGGCAACAGGCGCATGAGCCGCGGCCGCAACCGCGCGGCGGGCGCTGGTTGCCGAGCAGGCGTTCAGACGCCCGGAAACGCCCAAACATTTATGGTAGCGGCACCCTCGCGCAGCTTCTTGATGGGAACATAGTCCGGAGAATTCCAGAAGGCGTGGATCGCCTCCATCGAGGGAAATTCGAACATCACGACGGATCGCGTATCATGCTCGCCCTCGAGCACCTCCACCTTTGCGCCCCGCGCGGCGAACTTGCCGCCAAATGAAGCGATGAATGGAACGACCGCTTCGCGGTACTTCTGGTATCTGGGTTCGTCGGTAATGGTGGCTTGAACAACAAAATATGCAGACATGAGCGGCCCTCGCTTTGCCTTTGTGCAGAGGAAAGTGAATGGCCCGAGCGTAATGGTGCTGCGGGGCGCTGTCCACGACACCGATGTCCGAACGGGTCAGGACCGGCGCTTGGAGGCTGCCGACAACTTCCTGATCTATCCCAACCAACGGGCATTGTCAGGCCGCCCCGGCTGGGGCCAGAAGCCAAAGTCAGTCGCAGTCCAGTATTCAGCTCGATTCACTCCGATCGCGAACGATTTCCATCAAGGCAAGGCTTACACTCGCTCCCTCGGCATAGCTGATACTGGGATCAAGAGCCTGGGCGACACGCCGGACTTCATCGACCATCGCGCGTGCACGGTCTTCGTCTTCAGAGCCCATCACTTCTGCAAACCTCCGAAGCAACTCACGATCCGATGATATTTGACGTGCAATGGGACCAAGCTCCTCGATCGAACGCATTGAGCTTCGTCGCAAAGGCGGCAGTTCGAGCGTCGTCTTCGGTTCGCCGGGTGAAGGAATCCTGAGAATCCTGCTTCGGGGTCTATCGTCTGACGTCACGGCTGCAGTCTTTCGTAATCGAACATTGATTCGCGGGTTCGGGATGCGGTGAATGGGCCGATATGCAGCACATCGTCGCCTCAACTGAACGGCAGGGTAGCCCGCGATTTTGTGTGGAGGACCATTCAGGCGAAGAGGCGCATTGGTATTGAGGAGAGCCCGCAACCTCACTGCATGAAAGTCGGGCTCCGGGTCAAAACGCGAAAAGCTCAGCGCGAGCAAATCCGGTTCGCTATGACCAATTAAGCGGACCTCAAGGGCGGTGTCGCTATTCGCTGATGGGCCACATGCACAAATAACCGGCCTTGGACTGCTAGGACGCAAGCCTATAGTAGCGCCGATAAGCGTCGAGATGCTGTTGGGGTGTAAAGCCGTCAAAATCTCTGGCGTAGTTGCTGTCCTGAAGCACCGCGAGAAGCTTCTTCGCCTCAGGATCGCTACTTTCGCAGAGGAATGCTTTGGTAGCCTCAAGACCGGCCCCACAAACGAGCTGAATGTCGATGTAACATCCCGCATCGAAGGATGACATCTTGGCTTTATAGATCAGGAGAGCATCGCTTGGGATGCCAGCCGAGAACAGTTGGATGCATAAGAGCTTCAGTGGCTCATTGCTACGTTGATCGCGATCGGCGATCGCCAATTGGATGAGCCGGCGGATCTCGGGAAGATCGGCTGTAACCGGAGTAAGACCGAAGCGGGCAAGTAAATCATTTTCGTCCATGGCGATATAAGCTCTAACGAACCAGCATCACGGTCAACAGGCAGATCGACCGCCTCGGGTCACAAAACCGGTAAGGTTCAGACCGAGCAAATATTTCCGGTTTGTGTCTCAAAGCAGGCGCAATGCGCTTATGAGCACACGCCCTGGTCAATTGCGCAGAATGAACGAAGGGACTTGAGAAGCACTGCGAACTCTCACGCCTGCGGCTGCCAGCCTGTCGGACGATCGGCTTCGTCGTCGTCAATGGCGACGGTCCATGCGACCGCAACACCGCCTGCGCCTAAAATCCAATTTTGCGAGCCGCTTCAATCCGATCGGGCGTTCAAGTCCCGCGCGCAAAGATATTTTCCTTTCGTATTTTCGGAAATCGTGCTTCAATCCGGCCGTTCCGCGCCGATGGAGAGGGGCGCGTCGCGATCGTCACGAACGCGGTGCGGAATGCGGTGGACGCGGATGTGCCTGTTGACGAGCGGCACGGAGGCGGACGGCAAAGGCGTGTGGTCCTGGCGCCCCAAAGGTCTGGCGCTCAAGTCCAAGCGAAGCTGAAAGCTTCGCGGCGATGACGGTGGCAATCGGCAAGGTTCACCGGGGAGAGCGCGCTATAAGCCGTAAACCATCGCGCAGGGAAGGCCGGTTGTCACCGCCTGTACCCTGAGGTTTTCGCGCTCTTTGCGCAATTGTCTTGCGCGGGAGCCCCGGGTGCATGCGGCCACCCGGCCTTCCCTGCGCCCTCTTTGCCGAGGGCGGACGAGATCGATGCAAAGCTCGGACGCGACATGCGCCGCGAGAAGGCGAGGTATTTGTCGGGAGAGGGCCGTCTCTCCTCTTGCCTCGCCCCGCCTGCGGGGAGAGGCCGGATTGCATCGGAAGATGCAATCCGGGTGAGGGGGAGCTTCCGCGCACGCCGTCGCCTGACGTATTCGCGGAAACAGCCCCTCATCCCGGCCTTCTCCCCGTGAAGGACGGGGAGAAGGAGCAGAAACAAGCGAGCCGGGGAATTCGTCGAAAGGTGAGGAGGCTCTCTCCTCTTGCCTCGCCCCGCCTGCGGGGAGAGGCCGGATTGCATCGGAAGATGCAATCCGGGTGAGGGGGGGCTTCCGCGCACGCCGTCGCCTGACGTATTCGCGGAAACAGCCCCTCATCCCGGCCTTCTCCCCGTGACGGCCGGGGAGAAGGAGCAGAAACAAGCGAGCCGAGGAATTCGTCGAAAGGTGAGGAGGCTCTCTTCCTCTTGCCTCGCCCCGCACGCGGGGAGAGGCCGGATTGCATCGCTAGATGCAATCCGGGTGAGGGGGAGCCTCCGCGCACGCTGTCGCCTGACGGATTAGCGGAAACAGCCCCTCATCCCGACCTTCTCCCCGTGAAGGACGGGGAGAAGGAGAACAGCTGCCCGGTTCCCGCCCTTGTCGTTGTCCGGCCGGAACATCATTTTTCCGGGTATAATCGAACGAAATAGCCGAATCGCTGCTCGCGAAGGCAGCTTACGGCCGGTAAATTCGCCCTCTTTCGAGGCACCCAAGAGCCCATGAACCAGTATCACGACCTGCTCGAACGCATCCTGTCTGACGGCGTGGAGAAACACGACCGCACCGGGACAGGGACGCTGTCGATCTTCGGCCACCAGATGCGCTTCAATCTGTCGGCCGGCTTTCCGATGCTGACCACCAAGCGGTTGCCGTTGAAGGCGATCGTGCATGAGCTCTTGTGGTTCCTCAAGGGCGACACCAACATCAAATACCTGCAGGATCACGGCGTCAGCATCTGGGACGAATGGGCCGACGAAAACGGCGATCTCGGCCCGGTCTACGGCTCGCAATGGCGCTCATGGCCGGCCGCCGACGGCCGCGAGATCGACCAGATCGCCAACGTGGTCGAGATGATCAAGCGAAATCCGGACTCGCGGCGGCTGATCGTCTCGGCCTGGAATCCGGCCGAGGTCGAGAAGATGGCGCTGCCGCCGTGCCATTGCCTGTTCCAGTTCTACGTGGCCAACGGCAAATTGTCGTGCCAGCTCTATCAGCGCTCCGGCGACGTGTTTCTGGGCGTGCCCTTCAACATCGCCTCCTATGCGTTGCTCACCATGATGGTCGCACAGGTCACGGGTCTGAAGCCCGGCGACTTCGTGCATTCGCTGGGGGATGCGCATCTCTATTCCAATCATCTGGAGCAGGCGCGGCTGCAACTGACCCGGCCGACACGGCCGCTGCCGACCATGACGATCAACCCTGATGTGAAGGATATCTTCGGCTTCCGCTTCGAAGATTTCAGGCTCGAAGGCTACGACCCGCATCCGCACATCAAGGCCGAAGTGGCGGTGTGAGTGCGCGGATGTCGCTGACCATCCGTCGCGCGCGACCCGAAGACAGCGCCGAGATATTCGCCCTGATCTGCGAGCTCGCCGACTACGAAAAACTCTCCCAGGAGGTCGAGGCCACCGAGGCGATGATCGCGCAGGCGCTGTTCTCGGATCATCCGCGGCTCTCTTGCGAGATCGCGGAGTGGAACGGCGACGTCGCGGGTTTTGCAGTGTGGTTCCTCAATTGCTCCACCTTCGCCGGACGCTTCGGCATCTATCTGGAGGACCTGTTCGTGCGTCCGCAGTTTCGCGGCCATGGCATCGGCAAGGCGCTGCTCGCGCATCTCGCCAAAACCTGCGTCGACAACGGCTGGGCGCGGCTGCAATGGGCGGTGCTCGACTGGAACGAGCCGTCGATTGCCTTCTACAAGTCGCTCGGCGCGGTCATGATGGACGAATGGACGCTGTGCCGCGTCTCCGGTACCGCGCTGGATGCGCTGGCGGGGCAGGCGCCGTGATGGAGATCGTGCTCATCGCAGCCGTCGCCGACAATGGCGTGATCGGCGCCGGCAATACGATCCCCTGGCGCCTGAAGAGCGACATGGTGCGCTTCAAGGCCATGACCATGGGGCGGCCGGTCGTGATGGGCCGCAAGACCTATGAATCCTTGCCCCGCCGGCCGCTGCCGGGCCGCACCAATATCGTGATCACGCGCGACGCCGCCTATCGCGCCGAGGGTGCGGTGGTCACGACCTCGTTCGAGAGCGCCGGCCTGGTCGCCCGGGGCGATGCGCTCCGGCGCGGCGTCCGGGAGATCGCGATCATCGGCGGCGCGGAAATCTACGCGCAATTCGTGGCGGCCGCCGATCGGCTCGAAATCACCGAGGTCCATCTGCGTCCCGAAGGGGACACGCGCTTCCCGCCGATCGATGCGGACCTGTGGCAGGAGGTCGCCCGCGAGCGCCACCCGGCGGGGCCCGGCGACAGTGCCGAGTTCTCTTATGTGACCTATCGGCGCAGGCGGGCACGTTAACCGCAATCGCCAATGTTAGCATTGACAAATAGGCCCTTAAGCATAGCTGCTTGCGGCATGCGGCCAAACCGGGCCAAACCCGGCCTTGCGTTGTAAGGGAGAGGGGCGTCCCTTATAAGGCCTGCCGGTATGGCGCGACCCGGACCTGCTGTCCGGTCCCGCGGAGGAGAGTAACGAATGCCGTGGAAGAATCAGAGCGGTGGCCCCTGGGGCTCGGGTCCCAAGGGACCGTGGGGCTCGGGCCCGCAACCCGTCGGACCCCGCCCGCCCGATCTGGAGGACCTTCTGCGCCGCGGCCAGGACCGGCTGCAGCAGATGCTGCCGGGCGGCTTCTTCTCGGGCGTCGGCATCGGGCTGATCATTCTGATCATCATCGCCGTCTGGCTGCTCTCCGGCGTCTTCCGCGTGCAGTCCGAGGAGCTCGGCATCGTGCTGCGCTTCGGCAAATATGTCCGCGATGCGCAGCCGGGCCTCAATTATCATCTGCCCTATCCGATCGAGACCGTGCTGCTGCCCAAGGCGCTGCGCGTCAACACCACCTCCATCGGCATGACGCTGATCGACGATCCCTCCCGGCGTGGCCGCGCCATCCGCGACGTGCCCGAGGAAAGCCTGATGCTCACGGGCGACGAGAACATCGTCGACGTCGATTTCACCGTGCTCTGGCGCATCAAGCCGAAGGGCGCTGCGGATTATCTCTTCAATATCCAGAATCCCGAAGGCACCGTGAAGGCGGTCGCCGAAAGCGCGATGCGCGAGGAGATCGGCCGCTCCAACATCCAGCCGATCCTGACCGGTGCGCGCACCACCATCGAGCAGACGGTGCAGCAATTGATGCAGCGGAGGCTCGACAGTTACGGCTCCGGCATCCAGATCACCCAGGTGCAGATGCAGAAGGTGGATCCGCCCGCGCAGGTGATCGATTCCTTCCGCGACGTGCAGGCGGCGCGCTCCGACCTTGAGCGGCTGCAGAACGAGGCGCAGACCTATGCCAACCGCGTCGTCCCCGACGCCAAGGGCAGCGCCGTGCAGATCACCCAGGCCGCCGAAGGCGACAAGCAGCAGGCGATCGCGGAGGCCACGGGCCAGAGCTCCCGCTTCCTGAAAGTCTATAACGAATACGCCAAGGCCAAGACGGTGACGCGCGAGCGCATCTATCTCGAGACCATGGAGCGCGTTCTCGGCGGCTCGGAGAAGCTCGTGTTCGACGGCAACGCCGCGGGCAAGCAGGGCGTCGTGCCCTATCTGCCGCTCGGCGAGTTCGCGCCGCGCCGCGCGCCGCAGCCGGCAACCACCGGCTCGGTGCCGCAATCGACTGGAGCAACCCGATGAAGTCCCCCGTCACAGGCATCATCGTGCTGCTGCTCGTGCTGATCGCCGCCATCGTCGGCTACAGCGCGCTGTTCGCCGTGCAGCAGACCGAGCAGGCGCTGGTGGTGCGCTTCGGCCGCCCGGTCGATATCGCCACCGAGCCGGGGCTGCATTTCAAGGTGCCGTTCACCGATACCGTGATCCCGGTCGACAAGCGCATCCTCGATCTCGAGAATCCGTCGCAGGAGGTCATCGCCTCCGACCAGAAGCGGCTGGTGGTCGATGCCTTCGCCCGCTACCGCATCAAGGACGCGCTGAAATTCTATCAGAGCGTCGGCTCGATCCAGGCCGCCAATATCCAGCTCACCACGCTCCTGAATGCGGCGCTGCGGCGCGTGCTCGGCGAGGTCACCTTCATCCAGGTGGTGCGCGACGAGCGCGAGGCACTGATGGGCCGGATCCGCGACCAGCTCGATCACGAGGCCGACGGCTACGGCATCCAGGTGGTCGACGTGCGCATCCGCCGCGCCGACCTGCCGGAGCAGAACAGCCAGGCGGTCTATCAGCGCATGCAGACCGAACGGCAGCGCGAGGCGGCCGAGTTCCGCGCGCAGGGCGCCCAGAAGGCGCAGGAGATCCGGGCCAATGCCGACCGCGAGGCCCAGGTGATCCGCGCCGAGGCGCGCTCCAGGGCCGAGCAGATCCGCGGCGAGGGCGATGCCGAGCGCAACCGCCTGTTTGCCGAAGCCTACGGCAAGGATCCGGACTTCTTCGCCTTCTACCGCTCCATGACCGCCTATGAGAACGGGCTGAAGGGCAGCGACACCCGGTTCCTGCTGACGCCGGATTCCGATTTCTTCCGCTTCTTCGGCAGTCCCGCGGGCAGGTCGGTCGCCACGACGGCCACGCCACCCGCGACCACCGGCGCGGCACCGGCACCCGAGGCGGCTCCCGCGGCTCCGAAGCCTTAAGACGTCGCGGGCTGCCAGATGTTGACAGCGGTGGCGCGAGGCCTTGGCTTGGGTCGCCGTTGTTCCTAAGAAAAGCAAGATGAAACGGGAGGTTCCAGTCCGATGAGGTCCATTGCGTTCGCCGACTTCCTCATCGGTGTGGGCGTCCTGTTCGTGATCGAAGGCTTGATGTTTGCGGCCAGCCCGACCTGGATGCGCAAGGCCATGAAAAGCGCGATCAGTACCCCTGACAACCTGTTGCGCGCAGTCGGCATCGGATCGGCGGTCATTGGCTTGCTCGTGATCTGGGTGGTCCGGCGGCCGATCTAGCATTCCGTCATTCCGGGGCGATGCGCCAGCATCGAACCCGGAATCTCGAGATTCCGGGTCTGGTGCTTACGCACCATCCCGGAATGACCGGGGAGTTGGCCGGAAGGACCTCGAGAAAAGAACGCGATCGTGAGGGGCCCGGGCCGGCATTTTGCCGTATTGATTGCGCCTTATCGGCGGCTAAATCCGCAAACCGCTGAACTGCTTGCGCCGCGACCCGGTTCGGGCGCAGTGTGGATCGTTAGATTGGTCCGATTTGATGCTGGAGAGAATCTATATGACCGCTGCGACATCCGCCCTGAGTGATCGCCTGCGCCCGCTGGTGGCTGCAGTCTGCCTGGGCGTTGCGGCCGTGCTGACGTCACAGCCGGCCTGCGCGCGGGGGCCCGAGGGGATCGCCGACGTCGCCGAGAAGGTGATCGATGCGGTGGTGAACGTCTCGACCTCGCAGACCATCGAAGCCAAGGGCGACGGCCATGGCGCCATGCCGCAACTGCCGCCGGGCTCGCCCTTCGAGGAGTTCTTCGACGACTTCTTCAAGAACCGCAAGGGCGGCAAGGGCGGCGGCGATCTGATGCCGCACAAGACCAGCTCGCTCGGCTCCGGCTTCATCATCGATGAATCCGGAATCGTCGTCACCAACAACCACGTCATCGCCGACGCCGACGAGATCAATGTCATCCTCAACGACGGCACCAAGATCAAGGCCGACATCGTCGGTATCGACAAGAAGACCGATCTTGCCGTGCTGAAGTTCAAGCCGCCGCATCCGCTCACCACCGTGAAGTTCGG
Source organism: Bradyrhizobium sp. (assembly GCA_035293585.1). Lineage (GTDB taxonomy): Bacteria > Pseudomonadota > Alphaproteobacteria > Rhizobiales > Xanthobacteraceae > Bradyrhizobium. The sequence continues at coordinate 75,833 of DATGMN010000006.1, forward strand.
CGACTCCGACAAGCTGAGGCTCGGCGACTGGGTGGTCGCGATCGGCAACCCGTTCAGCCTCGGCGGCACCGTCACCGCGGGCATCGTCTCGGCCAAGAACCGCGACATCTCCAACGGCCCCTATGACAGCTACATCCAGACCGATGCCGCCATCAACCGCGGCAATTCGGGCGGCCCGCTGTTCAACCTCGACGGCGAGGTGATCGGCGTCAACACGCTGATCATCTCGCCCTCCGGCGGCTCGATCGGCATCGGCTTTGCCGTGCCGTCCAAGACCGTCGCGGGCGTGGTCGATCAGCTGCGGCAGTTCGGCGAATTGCGCCGCGGCTGGCTGGGCGTGCGCATCCAGAGCGTCACCGACGAGATCGCCGAGAGCCTCAACATCAAGCCGGCGCGCGGCGCGCTGGTCGCCGGCGTCGACGACAAGGGCCCGGCCAAGCCCGCCGGCATCGAGCCCGGCGATGTCGTGATCAAGTTCGACGGCCACGACATCAAGGAGCCAAAGGACCTGTCGCGGGTGGTCGCCGACACCGCGGTCGGCAAGGAGGTCGACGTCGTCATCATCCGCAAGGGCGCGGAGGAGACCCATCACGTCACCCTCGGCAAGCTCGATGACACCGACAAGGTGCAGGCGGCGCTCAAGCCCAAGGATGATTCGACGCCGGACAGGCCGGTGACCCAGAAGGCGCTCGGGCTCGATCTCGCCACCCTCTCCAAGGACCTGCGCGGCAAGTACAAGATCAAGGACAGCGTGAAGGGCGTCCTGATCACCGGCGTCGACGGCGCATCCGATGCGGCCGAGAAGCGCCTCTCTGCCGGCGATGTCATCGTCGAGGTCGCGCAGGAGGCGGTCTCGAGCGCCGCCGACATCAAGAAGCGCATCGATCAGTTGAAGAAGGACGGCAAGAAATCGGTTCTGCTGCTCGTCTCCAACGGCGACGGCGAATTGCGCTTCGTGGCGCTGAGCGTGCAGTAGGCAAAGCAAGGCCGAGCCAACTGCCCGAACCAACCCGGTGTCGTCCCCCGCGAAAGCGGGGGATCCAGTACGCCGCGGCGTTTCAGTTACGCCGCAGCGTTTCAGTCAATCGCGGACGCCTCTGGAATACCGGATCGCCCGCTTTCGCGGGCGATCACAGTTGAGAATTCGGCTTCTGCAAAGGCTTTGCGGCCTTAATTCCGCGCGGCGCCGACCGTGGTCTCGTTTGCGGCCCTGACAGCGCCGTGGCGCGGCGTCAGCACGGCAAGCTGAGCTGGCGACGCGGGCATGCCGCCGCGCGTAAGCGAAGTCTGCGCCGACTGCTCCTGGACGCCGGCCGAACCCATCACCGAGACCTGCACCGGTGTGGCCGGGAATGACGAGACTTCGAAGGTGGGAAGCTCTGCCGCAACGGCAGCCCCGCCAATAGCGAGGGAAAGAACGGCGGTCGCGAGGAGATGCTTAACGAAGGGACGTTGCATAGGAGAGATCCTTTGGATGTCGATGTGACGACCGCACCATTTGCGACCGCATTCGGCTCCTTGGACTCTCCCTCACTCGATTCGGTTCAAAGCTATAGCATGACTGTTTGACGAGTCATTGCTGATCATGTGGCGAGATTAATATACCCGCGCAAGATGAAGAATATTTCATTTCTTGGCCGCCAGACGAACGATGCTTCTTCGGACCGCTCGCCACGCGCGCTCGAAGCGCTCTTAACCATGCCGGCGAAGCTAATGTTGTGACCCAGACGCTTGATTCACTCGGTGTCATTCCGGGGCGCCGAAGGCGAACCCGGAATCTCGCGCGGCAACCTCGAGATTCTCAGGTGCGCAATTGCGCACCGCAGTTCGCCGCTGACGCGGCGCCCCGGAATGACGTGTCAGACTCGCAGCACTAGAACTACGAGACAAACTCCTCCCGCCGGTATCCCTGCGCATAGAGCAGCGCGGTGAGATCGCCGTGATCGATCCGCGCCGCGGCGGCGGCCGATACCGCAGGCTTGGCGTGATAGGCGACGCCCAGCCCCGCCGCCTGAATCATGCCGAGATCGTTGGCGCCGTCGCCGACGACGAGGGTGTCGATCCCGTCGAGCTCGAACGCTTCGGTGAGCTCGATCAGTGTCGCGAGCTTGGTCTCGCGGCCGAGGATCGGCTCTCGCACTTCGCCGGTGAACTTGCCGTCGTGCACGACGAGCTCGTTGGCGCGGTTCTCCTGGAAGCCGATTTTTGCGGCGATCGCATTGGTGAAGAGTGTGAAGCCGCCGGAGATCAGGCAGGTATAGGCGCCATGCGCGCGCATGGTCGTGACGAGCTCGCGGCCGCCCGGCGTCAGCGTGATGCGCTTGGCCAGCACCTCGTCGACGACGCTGACGGGAAGCCCCTTCAGCAGCGCGACGCGTTCGCGCAGCGCCGGGGCAAACTCGATCTCGCCGCGCATGGCGCGCTCGGTGATCCCGGCGACATGCGCCTTCAGCCCGGCAAAGTCGGCGAGCTCGTCGATGCATTCCTGGCCGATCATGGTGGAATCCATGTCCGCCAGGAAAAGCCTCTTGCGCCGGCCGATGATAGGCTGCACCACAATATCGATCGGCAGGTCGGAGCGCATCTCGCGCAGCCGCGCCTCGATCACGTGGAGCTGGTCGTGGTTGTCGAGCGGCTGCTCGAAGGGAATGTCGATCGCGACCTCGTCGAACAGCCATTGCGGCTTGCCAGGCTGTGGCAGCACGGCAAGCGCGCCGTCGACCACGGTGGAGTCGAGCGCAGGGTTGTCGGGATTGCAGATCAAGGTGGCGACGAGAGACATCGGGTGACTTCGTTTTGGGACAACAAGCCGGTGCTTATCGCAGGGCCGACCGCCAGCGGCAAGTCGGCGCTCGCGCTGGCGCTGGCCGAAAAGCTGCGGGGAACGGTGATCAACACCGATTCCATGCAGGTATACGCCGACCTGCACGTGCTGACGGCGCGTCCAACGCCGGAGGAAGAGGTACGGGTGCCGCACCGGCTTTACGGCCACATCGATGCAGCCGTGAATTATTCCGCCGGAAGCTTTGTCGGCGATGCGGCGGCGGCCCTCGCCGAGGCGCGCGCGCAAGATCGCGTGCCGATCTTTGTCGGCGGCACCGGGCTCTATTTCAAGGCGATCACGCGCGGCCTCTCGGCCGTGCCGCCGATCCCTGCCGAGGTGCGCGAGGCCGTGCGCGCGCGGCTGGAGCGCGACGGCGTGGAGGCGCTGCATGCCGAGCTGGCGCGGCGCGATCCGGCATCGAGCGAGCGATTGAAGCCGCGCGACCGCACCCGCATTGCCCGTGCGCTCGAAGTGGTCGAGGCGACGGGCCGCGTGCTCACCGATTGGCACAACGAAGGCCAGCCGCCGCTGCTGGCGCCGGGGGAGTTTCGCGCGCTGTTTCTCGCGCCCGAGCGCGAGGCGCTCTATGCGCGGATCGATGCGCGGTTCGAGGCGATGCTGAAGGCGGGCGCGCTGGACGAGGTCGCGCGTCTCGCCGCGCGCAAGCTCGATCCGCTGCTGCCGGCGATGAAAGCCCATGGCGTGCCCGCGCTGATGAAATATCTCAAAGGCGAGATCACGCTGGAAGAGGCCGCCGAGATCGGCCGCGCCGATACCCGGCATTACGCCAAGCGCCAGTTCACCTGGTTCCGGCACCAGCTGCCGGAGTTCGAATGGGTGCAGCCGGAGGCGGCGAGGGAGTGGGTGGAGGATAAGCTTCGCTCTTAGCTACGGCGTCATTCCGGCGTCATTCCGGGGCGCGGTCCGATAGGACCGAACCCGGAATCTCGAGATTCCGGGTTCGATGCTGCGCATCGCCCCGGAATGACGGCGCCTCTTGAGCCGCCTTCAGCACTGCTGCCGCAAATTCGCCCTCGCCGAACGGCCGGAACAGCGCTACACTTTCAATTGCACCGCAGCGGCCGGGTATCCCTTGACATCGGGTCCCTCATCGGTATGTTGCGCGCAACCTTTGGGAAGTCAGTCGCCAGCCATGCGCAATAATGTTTCAAAACTCCTTATTATCGTGGTCGTACCCAGGCGCACCGCCGGGGATGGCTGACGGCCATCCAAATTCAGGCGGTGTGCATGGGGCCTCTAGGGCCCTTTTTTATTTCCCGGATCAAACACGACAAGCAGACGCGACCAAATAGCCCGCTGGGACACGGTCAAGACGGAGCCAACCATGAGCGAGACGAGCCAGAAGCCCAACCAGATGACAGGCGCCGCCATGATCGTGCGCGCACTGGTCGATCATGGGGTGAAGCACATTTTCGGCTATCCCGGCGGCGCCGTGCTTCCGATCTATGACGAGATCTTCCAGCAGGACGATGTCGAGCACATCCTGGTCCGGCACGAGCAGGGCGCCGGCCACGCCGCCGAGGGCTATGCGCGCTCGACCGGCAAGCCGGGCGTGGCGCTGGTGACCTCCGGCCCCGGCGCCACCAACATGGTGACACCGCTGGCCGACGCGCTGATGGACTCGATCCCGCTGGTCTGCATCAGCGGTCAGGTGCCGACGCATCTGATCGGCAACGACGCTTTTCAGGAATGCGACACCGTCGGCATCACCCGCCCCTGCACCAAGCACAACTGGCTGGTTCGCGACGTCAACGACCTCGCCAAGGTGCTGCATGAGGCGTTCTATGTCGCGACCACCGGCCGCCCAGGGCCGGTCGTGGTCGACGTTCCCAAGGACGTGCAGTTCGCCGTCGGCACCTATCATCCGCCGCGCAAGTCCGACGTCCATATCTCCTACGCGCCGCGGGTGAAGGGTGACGCCAACCAGATCCGCAAGGCGGTGGCGCTGCTCGCCTCGGCCAAGCGTCCGGTGATCTATTCCGGCGGCGGGGTCATCAATTCCGGCCCCGAAGCGTCAAGACTGCTGCGCGAGCTGGTCGAGGTCACGGGCTTCCCGATCACCTCGACCCTGATGGGGCTGGGCGCCTATCCGGCGACGGGCAAGAACTGGCTCGGCATGCTCGGCATGCACGGCACCTTTGAGGCCAACATGACCATGCATGATTGCGACGTCATGCTGTGCATCGGTGCGCGCTTCGACGACCGCATCACCGGGCGGACCGATGCGTTCTCGCCGGGCTCGAAGAAGATCCACATCGACATCGATCCGTCCTCGATCAACAAGAACATCCGTGTCGACGTGCCGATCATCGGCGATTGCGGCAACATCCTGGGCGACATCCTGCAGGTGTTCAAGGCGGAGGCGAAGAAGCCCGACATCAAGGAGTGGTGGCAGCAGATCGCCAAATGGCGCGCGCGCAACTCGCTCTATTACCGGAAGAGCAACGACATCATCATGCCGCAATATGCGATCCAGCGGCTGTTCGAACTGACCCGCGGCAAGGACACTTACATCACGACCGAGGTCGGCCAGCACCAGATGTGGGCGGCGCAGTTCTTCGGCTTCGAGGAGCCGAACCGCTGGATGACCTCGGGCGGGCTCGGCACCATGGGCTATGGGCTGCCGTCCGCGGTTGGCGTGCAGGTCGCGCACCCCGACAGCCTCGTCATCGACATCGCAGGCGATGCCTCGGTGCAGATGACGATCCAGGAGATGTCGACGGCCGTGCAATACGAGCTGCCGATCAAGATCTTCATCCTGAACAACCAGTACATGGGCATGGTGCGGCAGTGGCAGCAGCTGCTGCATGGCAACCGCCTGTCGCATTCCTACACCGAGGCGCTGCCGGATTTCGTCAAGCTTGCGGAAGCCTATGGCGGCGTCGGGTTGCGGGCAATCAAGCCGGCCGACCTCGACGGCGCCATCAAGGAGATGATCTCGGTCAAGCGCCCGGTGCTGTTCGACTGCCGTGTCGCCGCGCTGGAAAATTGCTTCCCGATGATTCCATCCGGCAAGGCCCACAACGAGATGCTGCTGCCGGAGCAGGCGACCGACGAAGCCACCGCCGCGGCGTTTGCCGGCGGCAAGGCACTGGTGTGATGATGAACAACGCGAGCTGCCTCCTCCTTCGCCTCTCCCCGCACGCGGGGAGAGGCCGCATCGCATCGCAAGATGCGATGCGGGTGAGGGGGACTTTCCGCGCACCGAGCTCGTGGAGACAGCCCCTCACCCCGACTCTTTCAGCGCGAGCTTTGCTCGTCGCGCCCCCGCGCAGGGCGGGGCGAGGGAGAACATCGACCGGAGCAAGGTGCCATCATGTTTGATCTCGCCGACCTTGAGCGCGCACACGAGGTGGTCCGCCAGGCGGTGCCGCCGACGCCGGCCCATGCCTGGCCGCTGCTCGCCCGGCGGCTCGGCACATCCGTCGTGGTCAAGCACGAGAACCACACCCCGATCGGCGCCTTCAAGGTGCGCGGCGGGCTCGTCTATGTCGATCGCCTCAAGCGCGAGCAGCCCCGGGTGAGCGGCCTGATCTCGGCCACGCGCGGCAATCACGGCCAGAGCCTTGCTTTCGCCGGCCGCCGTCACGGGCTGCCGGTGACGATCTATGTGCCGCATGGCAATTCGGTCGAGAAGAACCGCGCGATGCAGGCGTTCGGCGCGACGCTGGTCGAGCATGGCGCGGATTTCCAGGCCGCGCGCGAGGAGGCCTATCGCCATGCCGAGCGTGAGGGGCTGCACATCGTTCCGGCCTTTCATCCCTACCTCGTGCTCGGTGTCGCCACTTACGCGCTGGAATTGCTGCGCGTCGCGCCTGATTTGGACGTGCTCTATGTCGCGATCGGGCAGGGCTCCGGCATCTGCGGCTGCATCCGCGCGCGCGATTTGTTGGGCCTGAAGACCGAGATCGTCGGAGTGCAGTCGACGCTGGCGCCGTCCTATGCGCTGTCCTTCGCGGCCGGCACCGTCGTGACCACGGAGACCTCGAATACGCTGGCCGACGGCATGGCGACGCGGATTCCCGATGCGGAGGCGCTCGCCATCATCCGCAAGGGCGCCGCCCGCATCGTGCAGGTCACGGACGCGGAGGTCGCCTCCGCCATGCGCGCCTACTGGACCGACACGCACAACCTCGCCGAAGGCGCCGGCGCCGCGGCGCTGGCGGCTGCGCTGCAGGAAAAATCCAGGCTGAAAGGCAAGCGCGTCGGGCTGATCCTGAGCGGCGGCAATATCGATTTCGATCAGTTTCGCACATGGGTGATGGCGGATGACGCCGTTGCCGAGCGGGCGATGGTGTCATGAGGGCACGCATCGCGCCACAAATTGAGCCGTCATGCCCGGGCTCGTCCCGGGCATCCACGTCCTTCCGCGGAAAGAAAGACGTGGATGGCCGGGTCAAGCCCGGCCATGACGACGGAGAAACATGACCAGGGGACACACATGAACCAGCCCGCATCGGCCTATTTCATCGAAGACCGTCACGACCCCAGCGAGACGCACACGCTGTCCGTGCTGGTGCAGAACGAGCCGGGCGTGCTCGCGCGCGTGATCGGGCTGTTCTCGGGACGCGGCTACAACATCGAAAGCCTCACCGTCTCCGAGACCGAGAGCCAGAAACATCTCTCCCGCATCACCATCGTCACCACGGGAACGCCGATGGTGATCGAGCAGATCAAGCACCAGCTCGACCGCATGGTGCCGGTCTATCGCGTGGTCGACATGACGCTGTTGTCCGGCCGCGCCATCGAGCGCGAGCTTGCGATGGTCAAGGTGCGCGGGGTCGGCGAGCACCGGGTCGAGGCGCTGCGGCTGGCGGATGCGTTCCGCGCCCGCGTGATCGACGCCACCACCGAGAGCTTTGTGTTCGAGATCACAGGCAACACGTCCAAGATCAATCAATATATCGACCTGATGCGCCCGCTCGGCCTGGTCGAGGTCTCCCGCACCGGCGTCGCCGCCATCGGCCGCGGGCCTGAAGGGATGTGACACCATGCTGGCGCGCGACTGGTTCTACAGTCAACGAAGCAGGATCGGGCTAGAGACCGCGATCGCCTCGATCTATGGCCAGAAGGACGATAGCGACCTGCGCGCGCGTGGGGCGCTGACCATGCTCGGCGTCAAGCCTGGCTGGCGGGTCGCCGACATCGGCTGCGGCAATGGCGTGATGGCGACCGAAGCCGCGCTGATGGGCGCCGAGGTCGACGCCGTCGACATTTCGCGCGCCATGCTGGCCCTCGCCGAAGTCTATGCGCGCGACCGCAAAGCGCGGATCCGGACCCACCCGGCGGGGCTCCTGAGCTTCGCTTACCAGCCCAATTCCTACGATCTTGTCGTCAGCGAGTTCACGCTGCACCATCTGCCGGATTTCTGGAAGGCGGTGGCGATGGCGCGCATCTTCGCCGCGTTGAAGCCCGGCGCGAATTTCTACCTGCGCGACATCGTCTTTGTCAGTATGCCCGACGGGGGCGAGCGCGACGTCACGGGCTGGGCGGACTACAACATCAAGAACCACGATTTCGAGCGCGACAGTGTCGTGACCCACATGCGCGACGAATATTCCACCTTCGGCTGGGTGATGGAGCGGATGCTGACCGAGGTCGGCTTCACGCTCGTCTCCGCCGATTACCACGCGCCGCTGCACGGCACGTATCTCCTGAGGAAACCGAAGCCAGGCGAGCAGGGCTGACAAAGAAAAGAAGAAACATGAAGCCGGCCGATGTCTGCATCGCCGTCCTGGTGGCGGTCATCTGGGGACTTGCCTTTGTCGCAAGCCGGATTGCGCTCGACGAATTTCCGCCGGCGCTGATGACGGCGCTGCGCTTCTCGATCGCCGCCGTGCCTTGCCTGTTCGTGCCCAGGCCGAAAGTGTCATGGCTGCTGCTCGTTGCGATCAGCTTCACGCTGTTCCTCGGACAGTTCCTGTCGCAGGCCTACGGCATCGCCCATGGCGTGCCGGTCGGATTGTCGTCGGTGATCGTGCAGAGCCAGGCGCTCTTCACCATTGCTTTCGCCGTGATCGCCTTCCGCGAATGGCCGACGCCGATGCAGGCGGCCGGCATTACAATTGCAACGATCGGGCTCTTGATGATCTGCGGCACCGTCGGCTATGACTTTGCCGTCAGCGCCTTTGCGGTGCTGATGATCTCGCCGGTCAGCTTTGCCATCGGCAATCTCCTGCTGCGCCGGGCACAAGGCGTGCCGATGTTCGACCTGTTCGCGTGGTTGTGCCTTGCCTCCGCGGTGCCGCTGTTTGTGCTGGCATTCGCAAATGACGGCGCAGCTCCAACCGTCCATGCGCTCGTCCATATGTCGCTGACGGGGCTCGCCTGCGTGCTGGCGCTCGGCGGCATCTCGACCTCGATCGCCTATTGGCTGTGGGGGCGGTTGCTGCGCGACTATCCGGCCGCCGAGGTCGTGCCCTTTGCGCTGCTGGTGCCGTTCGTGGGCTCGGCTGCCTCCAGCATCGTGTTCTCGGAGAAATTCGGCCCCCTGCGGCTCGCCGGCATGCTCACCGTGGTCGGCGGCATCGCGGTGATGCTGCTGTCGCGGCGGCCGAGTCCCGTCGCCGGGCTGGCATGATGGAACAGCCGGAGGAAAGCCACGAGAGGAGCCATGTCGCAATCGCTGCTGCTCGCCTTTATCGTGTTCGCCATCGTGATGTTCTTCACGCCGGGGCCGAACAACATCATGGTGCTGTCGTCGGGGCTGACCTACGGCTTCCGCCGTACGCTGCCGCATATCGCCGGCATCACCATCGGATTCGCCTTCATGGTCGCCGCGGTGGGACTCGGCTTCGGCACCATCTTCATCGCCTATCCGGTGCTGCAGACCGTCCTGAAATATGCCGGCGCCGCCTATCTGATCTATTTGGCCATTGCCATCGCCCTGTCCGGCCCGCCCAAGCCGGGCGAGGCAGGCAGCCGCCCCATGACCTTCTGGGGCGCGGCCGTCTTTCAATGGATCAATGTCAAGGGCTGGGTGATGGTGATCGGCACCATCACGGCCTATGCCGCGATCGCGCGTTTCCCCCTCAATATCGCGATCCAGACCGTGCTCTGCCTGCTGCTCGGCGTCATCTCGACCGCGACCTGGACCCTGTTCGGCAGCGCGCTGCGGCCGATGCTCAAATCCGAGCGGGCGGTGCGCGTCTTCAACGTGCTGATGGCGCTGCTGCTGCTCGCCTCCCTCTATCCCGTGTTCATGGACGCATGAGCGGGCCTTCCGCCATGCATGAAGAAGGTTTCACAGGACCGCCAAATGCTCTAGACAACGCCCCGAAATTGCAGACCACCCCCGAAAACCCCTGATTTTACCGGCCGATAGCGGCCACTCGAAGAGGAACCACCCAATGCGCGTTTATTACGATCGTGATGCCGACCTGAACCTGATCAAGGGCAAGAAGGTCCTCATCGTCGGCTACGGCAGCCAGGGCCACGCCCATGCGCTGAACCTCAAGGACTCCGGCGTCAAGGACGTCGCCATTGCGCTGCGCAAGGGCTCGGCGTCTGCCAAGAAGGCCGAGGCCGCCGGCTTCAAGGTGTTCGAGGTCGCCGAGGGCGCCAAATGGGCCGACCTCGTGATGATGCTCACGCCGGACGAGCTGCAGGGCGACATCTATCGCGAGCACCTCGCCGACAACATGAAGAAGGGCGCGGCGCTGGTGTTCGCCCACGGCCTCAACGTGCACTTCAACCTGCTCGACCCGCGCGCCGACCTCGACGTGCTGATGATCGCGCCCAAGGGTCCCGGCCACACCGTGCGCTCGGAATATCAGCGCGGCGGCGGCGTGCCCTGCCTGATCGCGATCGCCAAGGACGTCTCGGGCAACGCCCATGACCTCGGCCTGAGCTATGCCTCGGCGATCGGCGGCGGCCGCGCCGGCATCATCGAGACCACGTTCAAGGAAGAGTGCGAGACCGACCTGTTCGGCGAGCAGGTCGTGCTCTGCGGCGGCCTGGTCGAATTGATCAAGGGCGGCTACGAGACCCTGGTCGAGGCCGGCTACGCGCCCGAGATGGCCTATTTCGAGTGCCTGCACGAGGTGAAGCTGATCGTCGACCTGATCTATGAAGGCGGCATCGCCAACATGAACTACTCGATCTCCAACACCGCCGAATATGGCGAATACGTCACCGGCCCGCGCATCATCACCGAGGAGACCAAGAAGGAGATGAAGAAGGTGCTGGCCGACATCCAGGGCGGCAAGTTCGCCCGCGACTGGATGCTGGAGAACAAGGTCAACCAGACCTCGTTCAAGGCCACCCGCGCCAAGCTCGC
>DATGMN010000007.1:0-23120 GCA_035293585.1 Bradyrhizobium sp.
CTTCGTGGCGGGCTTCCACAAGCGGTTCGGCGCCGACTATCCGAACATCACCGAGCTTGCGATGGGCACCTATCAGGGCTTCCGGCTGTGGGCCGAAGGCGTCAAGAAGGCCGGCAGTGTCGACCGCATCAAGGTGATCGAGGCGCTGGAGACGGGGATCAGCATCGACGCGCCCTCCGGCAAGGTGACCATCGATCCGCCGACCCATCACTGCGTGCTCGATGTCCACATCGCCGAGGTCAGCGGCAAGAAGCTGAAGGTGCTCGAGGATTTTGCGCAGCAGAAGCCGGCGGACACGGCGGCGGTCTGCAACCTCATCAAGAACCCGAATGACAATCAGCAATATGTAATCAAGATCTGAGCGGCCGGCGACGAGCCTCTCGGCTTTCCGCTACCACGACGTCGTCCAAGGTTCTGACAACAGGGAAGTGCACGTGGATCTCGTTGCGCTGCTGGCAATCCAGGTCCTTTATGCCATTGCGAGCCTGGCGCTGATCAGCGTCGGGCTTGCGATCATCTTCGGCATGATGCGGGTGATCAATCTCGCCCATGGCGAGTTCCTGATGCTGGGCGGCTACAGTGCCATCGTCGCGACCAGCCACGGCATCAGCATCTGGCTCTCGATGCTGGTGGTGGCGCCGATCGTGGTGGGGATCATCGGGGTGGTCGTCGAACGCACCATCATCCGTTTCCTCTATGGCCGCATGATCGACACCATGCTCGCCACCTGGGGCTTGAGCCTGCTCTTGGTCGGGCTGACCACGGCGATCTTCGGCAACACGACGGTCGGCATCTCTGCGCCGCTCGGCAGCATCCAGATCGGCGATTACCGGACCAGCGCCTATACGCTGTTCGTGATCGCGGTGGCGGTTGCGGTGCTAAGCGCGATCTTCGCGGTGATGCGCTGGACAAGGCTCGGCCTGATCGCGCGCGGCACCATGCAGAACGCCAATATGGCGGCTGCGCTCGGCGTCAATCCGCCGCGCGTCTATGCCGTCACCTTCGGCGTAGGCGCAGCGCTGTCGGGGCTCGCTGGCGCGGTGCTGGCGCCGGTCTCCGGCGTGTTCCCGACCATCGGCGTCGCCTATGTGGCCAAATCCTTCATCACCGTGATCGGCGGCGGCTCGGCCGTCCTGAGCGGCACGGTGTCTGCTTCCACCCTGTTCGGCGCGATCAATCAGATCGCGACCTTTGTTACCACGCCGGTGTTTGGCGAAGTTGCCCTGCTTGCGGCCGCGATCGTGCTGATCCGGCTCTTGCCGCAGGGCATCACCGGCCGCTTCTTCCGGAGAGGGTTGTGAACGGCCGTCATCTCAAGCTTCTGGGTCTCGTCCTGGTCGGCGTCATCGGTCTCGCCGTCATGTGCCTGACCCCGCGCTTCGCCGAGCTCGACACCGTGCTCGATCTCACCGTCTACATGATCATGGCGATCCTGGCGCTCAGCCTTGCCCTGGTCTGGGGCTATGGCGGCATTCTCTGCTTCGGGCAGTCTGCCTTTCTCGGGCTCGGCGCCTACACCTACGCCATCGCCATGTTCAACATGGGCGAGAGCACGGTGCCATTGCTGCTCGCCATCATCCTGCCGGCGGCCTTCGCGGCGCTGCTCGGCTACTTCATGTTCTACGGACGGATCAGCGACGTCTATCTCGGCGTCATCACGCTCACTGTGACGCTGATCCTGTTCAATTCGGTGAACTCCACCGCCGGCCCGGAATTCCACATCGGCGCGGCACGGCTCGGCGGCTTCAACGGCATTCCCGGCATTCCCCCGCTCAACCTGCCGTTCAACAAGGATGCGCCGATCGATCTGGAGGGCATGTTCTATCTCGCGACCGGCGCGCTGCTCCTGACCTATTTCGGATTGCGCCTGCTGCTCGCCAGCCAGTTCGGCCGCATCATCGTTGGCATCAGGGAGAACGAACGCCGTGCCGAGCTGCTCGGATACGATCCGCGCGCCTACAAGCTCGGCACCTTCACGATCGGCGGTGCGCTGGCGGGCTTCGCCGGCTGCCTGTTCGCCAATTGGGGAAATTTTGTCAGCCCGACCATTTTCGGGCTCGCGCAGTGCGCGCAGATCATCATCTGGGTGATCGTCGGCGGTCGCGGCACCCTGATCGGCCCAGTGATCGGCTGCATCGGAATCCAGTGGCTGAGCGCGGCGCTCGGCGCCAACCAGCCGAGCGGGGGATCGGATTTCTGGTCGAAGATCTTCGCCAACGCGCCACTGATCCTCGGCATCATTCTCATTGCCTTCGTGCTGCTGGTGCCGAAGGGTCTGGTGCCGACGCTCGGCGATCTCGGGCAGATGCTGCTGCGGACACGGCGCGAGCGCAAGCAGCGCAATCTCGCGCCGCAGCAGGCGGAGTAGGGCGATGGCCGAGCCGCTGCTTCAGACCCGCAATCTCTCCATGCACTTCGGCGGGGTCAAGGCCGTCAACGACGTCAATTTCACGCTGGCCCAGGGCGAGCTGCGCTGCCTGATCGGCCCGAACGGCGCCGGCAAAAGCACTTTCTTCAAGATGTTGACCGGGCAGCTCGAACCGAGCCACGGGCAGGTGCTGTTCCGCGGCAACGACATTTCGCATGCCCATGCCCACGAGATCGCGCGCATGGGGATTGGCATCAAGACCCAGGTGCCCAGCGTGTTCGACGGCCTGACGGTCCGCGACAATATCTGGCTTGCGGCAAGCCGGCTCCATTCCGGCGAACGCGCCCGACGGCTGGTCGACGAGATGTTGGAGCGCATCGGGCTTACCCATGCGGCGGAGCGCATCGTGGGCCAGCTCGCCCATGGCCAGCGCCAGTGGGTCGAACTCGGGCTCGTGCTGTCGACCGATCCGGAGCTCATTCTGCTCGACGAGCCGGCCGCCGGCATGACCCACGAGGAGGTGCTCAAGACCGCCGAGCTCGTCCGCGAAATCAATCGTACCAAGGCGCTGATCGTGGTGGAGCACGACATGCAGTTCATTCGGATGATCGCCAAGCAGGTGACGGTCTTCAATCGCGGCAGCGTTCTGGTCGAGGATTCCGTCGAGAACATCATGCGCAACCCGCTGGTGCGCGACATCTATCTCGGCAAGCAGGCGGCCGCATGATGCTGGATGTCCAGGGGCTGCGCACCGGCTACGGCCGCATTCCGATCCTCAACGGAATCGCCTTCACGGTCGGCGAGGGAGAATTTGTCGGCATCCTCGGCCACAACGGCATGGGCAAGACCACGCTGCTGCGGGCGTTGATGGGCTTCCTGCCGGCGACCGCGGGCTCCGTCCGGTTCGCCGGCGCCGACGTGACCGCGCTCGAGCCCTATCGCCGCGCGCGGCTCGGCCTCGGCTATGTGCCGCAGGGGCGCGAGATCTTTCCCGGGCTGTCCGTCCACGACAATCTGCGCATGGGCTGCAGCAAGCAGCCGGGCGGCAGCGAGGCCCAGACGATCGAAGCGGTGCTGGAGCAGTTTCCGCGCCTGAAAAGCCTGCTCGATCGTCCGGGCAGCGCGCTCTCCGGCGGCGAGCAGCAGCTGCTGGCGATCGCCCGCTGCCTGTGCGGCGGCCCGCGCCTCATTCTGCTCGACGAGCCGACCGAGGGCATCCAGCCCTCGATCATCGATGAGATCGTCGAGACGCTGTTGCGGCTGCGCGACAAGAGCGGCCTCACCATGATCCTGGTCGAGCAGAATCTCGACTTCATCGCCGCGCTGTCGCAGCGGATTCTGGTCATCCAGAAAGGCAGGATCACCCAGGAGGTGAGGCCGGACAATCTGCACGACGCGAGCCTCATCGGCGAGTTCATCGGAATCACGGCCTAGAGCATGATCCTTATGATCGCATCATGATCCAGGACGGGTCAAACGAGCAACCAAGCTAGGGAGAAGAGCAATGGCAGTCAGGCGTCCCACACTCGATCAGCTCCGCAGCGTCGCCGAGGATCTCGGCATGCACATGAGCGATGACGAGCTGAAATCCTATGACGGCCTGATGCAGGCCAACTACCTGGCCTATGACGCGGTCGACGCCATGGCCGATTACCTGCCGGCGGTGAAGTACCCGCGGACGCCCGGCTACCGTCCCGAGGGCGAGGAGAACAAGTACAACGCCTGGTACGTCAAGACCGAGATCAAGGGCGCGGCGAGCGGCAAGCTCGCCGGCAAGCGGATCGCGCTCAAGGACAACATCAGCCTGGCCGGCGTGCCGATGATGAATGGCGCATCCACCCTGGAGGGCTATACGCCCGACACCGACGCCACCATCGTGACGCGGATGCTGGACGCCGGCGGCACCATCGTCGGCAAGGTGCATTGCGAGTATTTCTGTTTCTCCGGCGGCAGCCACACCTGCGCGGCGGGACCGGTCCACAATCCGCACAAGATGGGCTACTCGGCCGGCGGCTCGTCGTCGGGAAGTGCGGTGGTGGTGGCGCTCGGCGAAGCCGACATGGCGATCGGCGGCGACCAGGGCGGTTCGATCCGGATCCCGGCCTCGTTCAGCGGCATCTACGGCATGAAGCCGACTTACGGGCTCGTGCCATACACCGGCGTGATGCCGATCGAAATCACGCTCGATCACACCGGCCCGATGACGCGCAACGTGCGCGACAATGCGCTGCTGCTGGAAGTGTTGGCCGGCCCCGACGGACTAGACCCGCGACAGGGCGCGCCAAAGGTCTCGAGCTATACCGAGGCGCTCGGAGGGGGCGTGAGGGGCCTGCGCATCGGCGTGGTACGGGAAGGCTTTGGCCATGCGAGCTCCGAGCCCGAGGTCGACGCCAAGGTCAAGGCGGGTGCTGATCTCTTCAGGAAGCTGGGTGCGACGGTCGACGAGATCTCGGTGCCGATGCATCTTGCCGCGCCCGCGATCTGGCTGCCGATCGCCGCCGAAGGCGCGACCGAGTTCATGATGAAGGGCAACGGCATGGGGACCAATTGGCGCGGCCTCTACAACACCACGCTGCTCGATGCCCATTCGGCATGGCGATATCGCGCCGACGAGCTCTCCGACAGCCTGAAGGTCACGATGCTGCTCGGCCAGTACTTCACCAAGCACTATCGCGGTCACTTCTATGCCAAGGCGCAGAATCTCAATCGCAAGCTGCGCGCGGCCTACGATGCTGCACTCTCCAGCTACGATCTCCTGCTGATGCCGACCCTGCCGATGACGGCGACCCCGCTGCCGCCGGCCGACGCGCCGCGCGAGCTCTATATCCAGCGCGCGTTCGAGATGGTGCCCAACACCGCGCCTTTCAACGCCAGCGGACATCCGGCCATGAGCCTGCCGTGCGGCATGAGCAACGGCTTGCCGATCGGCTTGATGCTGATCGGCAAATATTATGACGAGCCGACCATCTATCGCGCCGCTGCGGCATTCGAGGGCGCGGGCGATTGGACCAAGATGTAGCCTATCGGTTTGGCGACCGGCGCAAGCACAGCGCCGGCCGCCCTTTTCGTTGGCTGGAGGCTTCTGAAGGCCCCAATGTCGCGACCTGCGCGCAATGCCTGAGACGTCGCCGCGCCCCTGAAATCGCTGGAGGCGAGTCCGAGCGGTGAGGGATCGCTGCGATGCAGAGCCTTGCCTGGAGCGCCTTGCCGGCGCCTCTTACCTACGTGTCATCAGCCTGCCGGCGGCCAGATTGGGCGCGGCGGCGCTGAGCAATTGGGGGCCTGTCACGCAGTCCCGGGCAGGGCCGAAACGAGCGAAAATAATCGCGTGGGCGGATCAAGCCGTTGAACAGAAAGGAAAATGCTTTAGGTCTATGCCTTCGATCATTTGTCGGGCCAGACAGCGGCTGGAACCGGTGCGATCTGCGAAAATCAATGAAAACAACATGTTAGACTATCGCTTTTGCGTGGCGCCGATGATGGATTGGACCGACCGGCATTGCCGGGTGTTCCATCGTCTGTTGTCGCGGCGGGCGCGGCTTTATACGGAGATGCTGACGAGCGCGGCCATTGTCCATGGCGATCGCGGCCGGCTGCTTGGCTACAGCGCAAGCGAGCATCCCGTTGCGCTTCAGCTCGGCGGCTCCGATCCGCGCGAGCTCGCCTCGGCGGCGCAGATCGGCGAGGCGTTCGGCTATGACGAGATCAATCTCAATGTCGGCTGTCCTTCCGATCGGGTGAAGGAAGGGCGCTTCGGCGCCTGCCTGATGGCGGAGCCCGTGCTGGTTGCGGCTTGCGTCGAGGCGATGAAGCGTGCGGTCAAAATTCCCGTGACCGTGAAGTGCCGCATCGGCATCGACGACCAGGATCCGGAGGTCGCGCTCGACACTCTGGCGCGCGGCGTGGTGGACGCGGGCGCGGACGCGGTGATCGTGCATGCGCGCAAGGCGTGGCTGCAGGGATTGTCGCCGAAGGAGAACCGCGACATCCCGCCGCTCGACTATGACCGCGTCTACCGGCTCAAGGCCGCCTTGCCCGATGTGCCCGTCATCATCAATGGCGGGATCGGCAGCATCGCCGAAGCGAAGCAGCATCTGGCTCATGTCGATGGCGTGATGCTCGGGCGCGCCGCCTATCAGGAGCCGTGGCGTTTGCTCGAGGTCGACCCCGAGATATTCGATCAGGCGGCGCCGCATGCGACGATGAAAGACGCGTTCGAGGCGATGATGCCTTATATCGAGTCGGAATTATCGAGGGGTACGCGGCTGCACGCGATCACCAGGCATCTGGTCGGCGCCTATCACGGCGTGCCGGGCGCGCGGCATTTCCGCCGTCATCTCGCCGAGCACGGCGTCGCGGCAGGCGCCGGGATCGGGGTGCTGCGCGATGCGATCGCGCTGGTCGAACAGCGCAAGGCCGCGGCGGTCGCGGCCTAGCGCCCGTTTTTACTCGATCCGCTTTTCCGGCCCGCTGAGCCATAGCGCGAGCAGGGTCCAGAATGCGCCGGACAGCAGATAGGCGCCGGCCGACATCAGGCCGAGGCTGCTCGCCAGCATCAAGGCCGCCAGCGGGGCGAATCCGGCGCCGAACAGCCAGGCGAGATCAGAGGTGATGGCGGAGGCCGTGTAGCGATAGGTCAGCGCAAAGTTGGAGGCGATCGAGCCGGAGGACTGGCCGAACGACAGGCCGAGCAGGATGAAGCCGAGCACCATGTAGATGGTCTCGCCCGCCGACCCCGCGTCGAGCAGCTGCGGGGCAAATCCGCTATAGACCGCGATCGCCAGCGCCGAGCCGATCAGGAGCTTCTTGCGTCCGATCCGGTCGGCGAGAAAGCCGGAGGCGACGATCGCCAGCACGCCGAACGCCGCGCCCTCGATCTCGATGGCGAGGAATTTCACCGGGCTCTCGCGGGTGAACAGGAACACCCAGGACAGCGGAAACACCGTGACCATGTGGAACAGCGCAAAGCTCGCCAGCGGCGCGAAGGCGCCGAGCAGCACATTCTGCCCCTCGCGGGCGATGGTCTCGCTGATGCGGGCCGGCTGCAGCTCGCGGCTTTCGAACAGCGAAGAATATTCCGGCGTCGCCACCATGCGCAGCCGCGCAAACAGCGCCACCACATTGATGGCAAAGGCGACGAAGAACGGATAGCGCCAGCCCCAATCGAAGAAGTCGTCGGCCGACAGATAGCCGGCGAAGAAGGCGAACAGCGCGCTCGCCACGATCAGGCCGAGCGGGGCGCCGAGCTGCGGCACCATGGCGTACCAGCCGCGGCGTTCCGGCGGCGCGTTGAGCGCGAGCAGCGAGGCAAGGCCGTCCCACGCGCCGCCCCAGGCAAGGCCCTGGCCGACGCGCGCGAGCGCGAGCAGCCAGATCGAAGAGGCACCGATCGTGTCATAGCCCGGCAGGAAGGCGATCGCGACCGTCGAGGTGCCCAAGAGGAACAAGGCGATGATCAGCTTGGCGCTCTTGCCGTGGCTGCGGTCGACCGCCATGAAGATGACGGTGCCGAGCGGGCGGGCCAGGAACGCCAGCGCGAAGATCGCGAAAGAATAAAGAGTGCCGGTCAGCTCGTTGACGAACGGGAACACCAGCTTCGGGAACACGATCACCGAGGCGATGGCATAGACGAAGAAGTCGAAGAATTCCGAGGTGCGCCCGACGATCACGCCGATCGCGATCTCTCCGGGATGGGCTCCTTCGTGTGCGTCACCTCCGGCCAGCGCCGGCGCCTCTGTCATCGCCATGGAATGCCATTCGTCGTGGTTTTGGGGCACGGGCCCCGACTGTCTCAGGCGGCTGTTTCTGTCTTTTGTGGGCACTGCAACATTGGACAAATTGTCCAATGTCCTCCCTGTTGCGGCGCAGCTACCCGTTGGCATGAAAAGGGAAAATCTGCTCCTACGGGTTGCCTCGTGAACCGCTTGAAACTTCTGATCCTGCTACCTTTGGCTTTGGCCTTGAGTGGATGCGACTTTGTGGTGCTTGCGCCGGCCGGTGACGTCGCCGTCCAGCAGCGCGACCTCGTCGTCATCTCGACCGTCCTGATGCTCCTGATCGTGCTGCCGGTGATGGCGCTCACCGCCTTCTTCGCCTGGCGCTACCGCCAGTCGAATAATGCGGCGCGCTACGAGCCGGACTGGGATCACTCCACCCAGCTCGAGCTCGTGATCTGGTCGGCGCCGCTGCTGATCATCGTCTGCCTGGGCGCGGTGACCTGGATGGGAACGCATCTGCTCGATCCCTATCGCGCGCTCGGCCGCATCGCCTCGGACCGTCCGGTCGACAACGGCCACGCTCCGCTCGAGGTCGACGTGGTCGCGCTCGATTGGAAATGGCTCTTCATCTATCCCGACTACGGCGTCGCCACCGTCAACGAACTGGCTGCACCGGTCGATCGTCCGATCCATTTCCACATCACGGCAAGCTCGGTGATGAACTCCTTCTACATCCCGGCGCTGGCGGGCCAGATCTACGCCATGCCCGGCATGGAGACCTCGCTGCACGCGGTGATCAACGGCCAGGGCACCTATAAAGGCTTCTCCGCGAACTACAGCGGCGCCGGCTTCTCCGGGATGCACTTCGCATTCGAAGGCCTGAGCAATGACGGCTTCGATGCCTGGATCGCCAAGGCCAAGGCGAGCGGCAACACGCTTGGCCGCAGCGACTATCTCGAGCTCGAACGCCCGAGCGAGAACGTGCCCGTGCGCCGCTATGCCTCCGTCGACCGTGAGCTGTTCGACGCCGTGCTCAACATGTGCGTCGAGCCGGGCAAGATGTGCATGAAAGAGATGACGGCGATCGATGCCAAGGGCGGACTGGGCAGGGCCGGAATCGAAAACACCCTGCCGCTCAATTACGACAAATACGCCCGCCGCGGCGCGGTGTTCGGCCCCGAGCCCGCATACGTGGTCGGCGCCTGCGCGACCGATACGCCGGGCGCGCAACAGGCGAGGGAGATCCGGCTGCCTGCAAACGCCACGCCCGTCATGGGTGCGGGGCTGGTGCCGCCTTATCTCGGCAAGTCGCCCGCGTCGTCCACGTCGTTCCTCCCGGCACTGCGTCCGAAATCCGATTCTTGAACGAGAGCCCCATGTTCAACAATCCCGACCTTCTCAAATTCATCTTCGGCCGGCTGACGCTGGACTCGCTGCCGCTGCACGAGCCAATCATCCTCGGCACCTTCATCGTGGTCGCGACCGGCGGCCTCGCGGTGCTTGCCGGCGTCACCTATTTCCGGCTCTGGACCTATCTGTGGCGCGAGTGGTTCACCACCGTCGACCACAAGCGCATCGGCATCATGTACATGATCCTCGGCCTCGTGATGCTGCTGCGCGGCTTTGCGGATGCGCTGATGATGCGCATGCAGCAGGCGATGGCCTTCAACGGCTCCGAAGGCTTCCTGCCGGCCCATCACTACGACCAGGTCTTCACCGCCCACGGCGTGATCATGATCTTCTTCGTGGCGATGCCGTTCGTGACCGGGCTGATGAACTATGTGGTGCCGCTGCAGATCGGCGCGCGCGACGTGTCGTTCCCGTTCCTGAACAATTTCAGCTTCTGGATGACCACGGCCGGCGCCGTGCTGGTGATGATGTCGCTGTTCGTCGGCGAGTTCGCCCGCACCGGCTGGCTTGCCTACCCGCCGCTGTCCAATCTCGGCTACAGCCCTGATGTAGGGGTCGACTATTACATCTGGGCGCTGCAGGTCGCAGGCGTCGGCACGCTGCTGTCCGGCGTCAACCTGATCTGCACCATCGTGAAACTGCGCGCGCCCGGCATGACTATGATGCGGATGCCGGTGTTCACCTGGACCGCGCTCTGCACCAACGTGCTGATCGTGGCGTCCTTCCCGGTGCTGACCGCCGTGCTCGCGCTGCTGTCGCTCGACCGCTACATCGGCACCGACTTCTTCACCAATGATTTCGGCGGCAATCCGATGATGTATGTCAACCTCATCTGGATCTGGGGCCATCCCGAAGTCTACATTCTCATCCTGCCGGCGTTCGGCATCTTCTCCGAGGTGACCTCGACATTCTCGGGCAAGCGGCTGTTCGGCTACACCTCGATGGTCTACGCCACGGTCGTCATCACCATCCTGTCGTACCTGGTCTGGCTGCACCATTTCTTCACCATGGGCTCGGGCGCCAGCGTCAATTCGTTCTTCGGCATCACCACCATGATCATCTCGATCCCGACGGGGGCGAAGATGTTCAACTGGCTGTTCACGATGTATCGCGGCCGCATCCGCTTCGAGCTGCCGATGATGTGGACGGTGGCGTTCATGCTGACCTTCGTGATCGGCGGCATGACCGGCGTCCTGCTCGCGGTGCCGCCGGCCGACTTCGTGCTGCACAACAGCCTGTTCCTGGTCGCCCATTTCCACAACGTGATCATCGGCGGCGTGGTGTTCGGGGTCTTCGCCGGCATCGCCTACTGGTTCCCGAAGGCATTCGGCTTCAGGCTCGATCCGTTCTGGGGCAAGATGTCGTTCTGGTTCTGGGTGGTCGGCTTCTACTTCGCCTTCATGCCGCTCTATGTGCTGGGGCTGATGGGCGTGACGCGTCGCTTGCGCGTGTTCGACGATCCGTCGTTGCATATCTGGTTCATCATCGCAGCCGTTGGTGCGGTCATGATCTTCTGCGGCATCATGTGCTTCCTGGTGCAGATCGCGGTCTCCATTCTCAAGCGGGAAGAGCTGCGCGACACGACCGGCGATCCCTGGAATGCGCGGACGCTGGAATGGGCGACCTCGTCGCCGCCGCCGGACTACAACTTCGCCTTCACGCCCGTCGTCCATGACAATGATGCGTGGTGGGACATGAAGAACCGCGGCTATCAGCGTCCGCTCACCGGCTTCAAGCCGATCCACATGCCGAGCAACACCGGGACCGGCGTCATTCTCGCAGGTCTCAGTACGGCCTTTGCCGTCGGCATGATCTGGTACATCTGGTGGCTCGCCGCCTTGAGCTTCGCTGCGCTGATCGCGGTCGCCATCGCCCACACCTTCAACTATCACCGCGACTTCCACATCCCGGCCGACCAGGTCGTGCAGACTGAGAGCGCGCGGACACGCCTGCTTGGCGCGGGAGCAAAGTCATGACCGTCAACGTCAATCCGGTCCAGACCGGGCAGCCGCTGTTCTATGTGGTTGACGAGCACGAGCATGGCGAAGGCGCGAGCACCATGCTCGGCTTCTGGATCTACCTGATGAGCGACTGTCTCATCTTCGCGATCCTGTTTGCGACCTATGGCGTGCTCGGCGGCAATTACGCCGCCGGTCCCGCGCCGAAGGACCTGTTCGACCTGTCGCTGGTCGCGGTCAACACCTCGATGCTCCTGATGTCGTCGATCACCTACGGCTTCGCGATGCTCTCGATGCAGCGGTCGCGGATCGCAGCGACGCAGTTCTGGCTCGCGATCACCGGCCTGTTCGGTCTTGCCTTCGTCGGCATCGAGCTCTCCGAGTTCCGCCACATGATCCATGAGGGCGCAACCCCGCAGCGCAGCGCCTTCCTGTCCTCGTTCTTCACGCTGGTCGGCACCCACGGAATGCACGTCTCGTTCGGCCTGGTCTGGCTGGTGACGCTGATGACGCAGGTCTGGCGTTACGGCCTGATCGAGGCCAACAAGCGGCGCCTGATGTGCCTGTCCATGTTCTGGCATTTCCTCGACGTGGTCTGGATCGGCGTCTTCACCTTCGTCTATCTCCTGGGAATATTGCGATGAGCGCAGAAGTTCACTCGGGTCACGCGGCCCATGACGATCACAGCATGGACCATGGCGATATCACGCTGTCCGGCTACCTGACCGGCTTTGTTCTTTCGGTCGTCCTGACCGCGGTGCCGTTCTATCTCGTGATGAGCGGCGTGCTCGGCGACAAGCAGGTCACCGCGCTGGTGGTCATGGCGTTCGCGGCGGTGCAGATCGTGGTGCACATGATCTACTTCCTGCACATGAACACGTCCTCCGAAGGCGGCTGGACCATGATGGCGCTGATCTTCACCATCGTCATGGTGGTGATCGCCATGACCGGCTCGCTCTGGGTCATGCATCACCTCAATGTCAACATGATGCCGGCCCACCAGATGGGCACGATGCCGTGAGGGCCGCGCCGGCGAGGCCGCTGTCGCCGTGGCTTGGGCTGCTGGCGCTCTGCGGCATCGCCGGGCTGATCGCACTCGGGGTCTGGCAGATCGAGCGGCGGACCTGGAAGCTCGCGCTGATCGACCGGGTCGAACGGCGCATCCATGCTGCACCTCAGGCCGTGCCGGCGCCCGCCTCTTGGCCTGGAATCAACGCCGCCGATGACGAATACCGCCGCGTCACCGTCACCGGCCGCTTCCTGCATGACCGCGAGACGCTGGTGAAGGCCGTCACGGACGCTGGCGCCGGCTTCTGGGTGCTGACGCCGCTCGAGACGGCGGACGGCACCGTGGTCCTGGTCAACCGCGGCTTCGTGCCGCCGGAGCGGCGCGACCCGGCGACCCGGCGCGACGGCAATCCGGCCATTCCGGTCAGCATCACGGGCCTGTTACGGTTAACGGAGCCCAAAGGCGGGTTCCTGCGCAGCAATGATCCGGCCGGGAATCGCTGGTATTCGCGTGATGTTGAGGCCATCGCGGCCGCCCGAGGCTTGCCGCGGGTCGCTCCGTTCTTTATCGATGCCGATGCGACACCCAATCCCGGCGGCTATCCGCTGGGCGGGCTGACGGTCGTGACGTTTCACAACAGCCACCTGATTTATGCCCTGACATGGTTTGGCCTCGCCATAATGCTTGCCGGCGCTTGTCTGCGCGCCGCAGGCGGCGCTGCCGTCGTCCGCCTGCTGCCGGGCGGCGCCCGCATCCTCGCGCGCAGGGCGGGACCGGATGCTGAAGAGGTCGTCAGGTCCGTCTGAGACCGCCGGGCCGCCGGCATCGGGCGAAGAGGCCGCGCCCGCGTCTGTGCCGAACCGCCCCGGCTTCGACCCCGGCGCCGCGCCGCCGACCGGCGATACCACCAACCGCAAGAACATGGCGCTCCTGATCCAGCTGCGCTGGACCGCCGTGATCGGGCAGATCGCAACCATCGCCTTCGTCGATCTCTGGCTCGGCATCGCCTTGCCGCTCGCCGCCATGGGCGCGGTGATCTCCGCGCTGGTGACGCTCAATATCGCGAGCATGATCTGGGTCCGCTACCGCGCCGAGATCGGCAGCCGGGAATTGCTGCTGGCGTTGATGCTCGATGTCGTCGCGCTCACCATGCAGCTCTATTTGAGCGGCGGCGCGGCCAATCCCTTCACCTCGCTCTATCTGTTGCAGGTGACGCTCGGCGCCGTGCTGCTCGATGCCCGCGCGAGCTGGTCGCTGGTCGCGCTGAGCTGCTTGAGCTTCGGCTGGCTGACGATTTCCTATCATCCGCTGGAGCTGCCGCATCACATGGAGGATCCTTTCAGCCTCCATGTCGCCGGCATGTTCGTCGGCTTCATGCTGGACGCGGTGCTGCTGGCGATCTTCGTCACCCGCATCAATCGCAATTTGCGCGAGCGCGACGCGCATCTCGCAGCACTGCGCCAGCATGCCGCCGAGCAGGATCACATCGTGCGGATGGGCCTGCTCGCCTCCGGAGCCGCACACGAGCTCGGCACGCCGCTCGCCTCGCTCTCGGTGATCCTGAGCGACTGGCGCCGCATGCCCGCGCTGACGGCGGAATCGGAGATCGCCGACGATCTCGCCGAGATGGAGGCCGCGCTGCAGCGCTGCAAGACGATCGTCACCGGCATTCTCGTCTCCGCCGGCCAGGCACGCGGCGAGGGCTCGGAGCCCACGACCATCACCGCATTTCTCACGCAGCTGGTCGAGGAGTGGCGCGAGGCGCGCTCGGTGAGCTGCCTGCAGTTCCGCAATTCGGTCGGCACCGATCTGACCATCGTGTCCGATATCACCCTGAAGCAGGCGATCTTCAACGTGCTCGACAATGCGCTGGAAGTGTCGCGCGACTGGGTCGAACTCGCGGTCGAGCGCGACGGCGATACGCTCGTGCTCTCCGTCAGCGATCGCGGCCCCGGCTTTCCGCCGGAGATTCTTTCGCAGATCGGCCGGCCCTATCAATCCAGCAAGGGCCGCCCGGGGAGCGGGCTCGGCCTGTTCCTGGTCGTCAACGTGATCCGCAAGCTCGGCGGGGTCGTTACCGCAGAGAACCACCGAAAGCGCGGGGCGACCATCAAACTCGCGCTGCCCCTGGCGACGCTGGCCATTGGAGGCCACTTTGGAAGCTGAACGGTGTCTGCTGATCGTGGAGGACGATGACGGCTTTGCCCGCACGCTGAAACGTTCGTTCGAGCGCCGCGGCTATGAGGTCGTCGTCACGGCTTCGCTCGAGGAGCTGCGCGAGGTTCTGGAGGACAAATCGCCCGGCTATGCGGTGGTCGACCTCAAGCTTGGCGGCGCGTCGGGGCTCGCCTGCGTCGAGGCGCTGCATGCCCACGATCCGGAGATGCTGATCGTGGTGTTGACCGGTTTTGCCAGCATCGCGACCGCCGTCGAAGCCATCAAGCTCGGCGCATGCCACTATCTGGCCAAGCCGTCCAACACCGACGACATCGAGGCCGCCTTCCAGAAAGCGCACGGCAATGCCGAGATCGCGCTCGCGGAGCGCCCGACCTCGATCAAGACGCTGGAATGGGAGCGCATCCACCAGACCCTGATCGAGACCGACTTCAACATCTCCGAGACCGCGCGCCGCCTCGGCATGCATCGGCGCACACTGGCGCGCAAGCTCGAGAAGCGGCAGGTGAAGTGAGGCTGCGCGCAAGCCGTTCCGTCAGGTATGCCGCACCACGACGATATAGTTGGCTGCGGCACGCCCGGGATTTTCGAACGACACCGGGCGCATGACGTCGAAATCCAGGCAGTCGCCCTCAGCAAGATCGAAGCGCTTTTCCCCGACGAAGACGGTAAGTTGCCCCGCGAGCAACAGCAGTTGCTGGGTATAGGCGCGCCGCCCCCAGGGGCTGTAGGACACGCGCGCGCCGGCGGGCAAGTCGACGACCATGAGCTCGATGCCGCTTGCTGCATTCTGCGCGGATGCGTGCCGGCGCCGATAGCCGGTCTCCGGATCGCGCCAGACCGGCTGGTCCGCCTTGCGGGACAGCCGCTCCGGTGGCCGGTCGCTCAACCCGATCACCGCGCTCAGGGTGATGTCGAGCGCCGCGCAAAGCTTTCCGAGCAGCGCCGCGGTGGCGCTGCTCTCGGCGCGTTCGATACGCCCGATCATTGCGCGGCTCACGCCGGAGCGGGCCGCGAGCTCGTTCAGGCTGAGCCCTGCATTGACCCGCAGCTCTTTCAGGCGGGCGCCGATCGTCTTGTCCAGCGTTTCACTCATCAGTCGGCGCCAGCGCAACTAGCAATGCGCGTGCCGAAGGCAGCGGCAAACGGTCAATATATGAGAGTTTGCGGGAAGCTGGTTTGTTCATTGCGTTCGCTGATCGGCCGGTGCGATAATTCTCCGCTTGCCGAGCAAAGGCAAGTTTGCAAGTTCGGATTCACCCAATGGACATACGTGACGCTTCCGAGACCGACGCACTCGGGATCTTGCAAATCTATAACGATGCCGTGCGTCATACGACCGCGATCTGGAACGATCGGCCCTCGAGGCTCGAAGCGCGGCTCGCCTGGCTTGCCGAGCGCAGGCAGAGCTCCTTTCCGGTGCTGGTGGCGGTCGAGGACGGCGAGGTGCTGGGCTATGCTTCGTTCGGCGCGTTCAGGCCGTGGGACGGTTACCGCTATACGGTCGAGCATTCGGTCTATGTCGCCCGGACGACGCGGCGGGCGGGAGTCGGCCGCGGGCTGGTCGGAGCGTTGATCGGCCGGGCACGTGCGATGGACAAGCATGTCATGGTCGCGGCGATCGAAGCGACCAACGAGGCTTCGCTGAAGCTGCATGCGGGACTTGGTTTCGTCGAGGTCGGGCATATGAAATCGGTCGGTCGGAAGTTCGAGCGCTGGCTCGACCTGGTCTTGATGCAATTGATGCTGCAGGATTGAGCGGAGTTGCGCCGCGCCGGCAAACATCGGCTGTGCGCTCCCGTTCACGGATACCCGCGCAGCATCAGATGATCGGACCGCACCTCCCAGCTTTCGAGACGGTCGAGGAAGCTCATGCCGAGCAGGTTGGTCTTCATCTGTCCGTGCGGCACCACGAGCGCGGGCACCGAGCGCTCGACCAGCTTGCCGATCGCGAGGCGGTCCAGCGTCAGCCGCGCGGCCTTGGTGTGGCCGCCGGCGGTCTCGACGTCGACGTCGTATTCCAAGAGCTCCAGCGGCAGGCCGGCGGCGCGCGCGGTTTCGTAGGTGAGCACCACCGAGGTCGCGCCGGTGTCGACCACCATGGGGGCGACCACGCCGTTGATCCTGGCGCGCAGCGCGAACTCGCCGTTCTGGGCGCGTGCGATCTGCACCGCGCGGGTCGTCGACAGCGAGCGCTCGCGTATCACCTCGGACAGCGTCTCGCTGGCGCGTGCGACCCGCTCCGGATCCTTGTATGCGACCACCGCGCCCGCGGTCATCGCCAGCATGATCATGACCAGGACGAGGCGGCTCATCGTGCGCCTCCTGCGAGGCGGCCGCTCAGCCCGCCTTGCCGCCGCCGGATGGCTTGAGCCCCGCGGCCAGCATGCGCTGGGCGAGGGTCGCCATCACGGCCTGCCGCTCGGCGCTGTCCAGGCGATGCCAGCTTGCGATCTCCGGCAGCGTGCGGCCGCAGCCGTAGCAGAGGCCGCTTCCAGGATCGATCATACAGACTGCGATGCACGGCGATTCTTTGCTCATCAGGAATGATAGTGAAGGTGGTTTTCATGCGAGCGCAAGGTCCAGATGAAGGAAGGTGACGCATCTAGATTCCGGTGCCGGCGCTCATGATCGGCTTGTGCCGCACGCGCCGCCTTTCCTCCGGCGTTGCGGTCGCGCCGCTCTCGGGCTGAAGCGGCGGCGCCTCGTCGAAGGCGGGTTCTTCGATCACCGGCGCCAGCGCCGACATCACCCGTTCCGGGGGGAAGGTGACGATCACCTCGGTGCCGATGCGCAGCTTGGATTTCAGCGTGAAGGTGCCGCCATGCATGTCGACCAGGCTCTTGGCGATGGGCAGCCCGAGGCCGGCGCCTTGCTCGGCCGATTTGATCGAGTTGGAGCCCTGGCCGAAGGAGGCGAGCACGATCGGGATCTCGTCTTCCGGGATGCCGGAGCCGGTGTCCTTCACGCTCAGATACTGCCCGCCCGACGCGGTCCAGCCGACCTTGAGCCAGATCTCGCCGCCTTGCGGGGTGAACTTGATCGAGTTCGACAGCAGGTTCAGCACGATCTGGCGGATGGCGCGCTCGTCGCCCCAGATCTTGGGCATGCCCTGCTCGAAGATTTCGTGGATGGTGATGCCGCGGGTGGAGGCGCGCAGCTTCAGGAGATGATGGCAGTCGGCCACCACATTGACCAGCGCGACGGCTTCCTCGTTGAGCTCGTAGCGGCCGGCCTCGATGCGCGAGAGGTCGAGGATCTCGTTGATCAGGTTCAAGAGATGCACGCCGGAATTATGGATGTCGCCGGAGTACTCCTTGTACACCGGCACGGCGTGCGCGCCGAAGATCTCGCTCTTCATCACCTCTGAGAATCCGAGGATGGCGTTGAGCGGCGTACGCAGCTCATGGCTCATCTGCGCCAGAAAGCGCGACTTGGCGACGTTGGCCGCTTCCGCGCGATAGCGCGCCTCGTCGGAGATCGACTTGGCCTGCTCGAGCTCGCCGATCAGCGCATCCTTTTCGGCGCGCGCCTCCAGTGTCGCGAGCGTCGTCGAATGCAGGCGATGCGCGAGCAGGGCGAAATAGCCTTCGGCGGCGAGCGCAAGCGCGGCCAGCACATATTTGTCGAACGTTCCCGCCAGCACGAAATTGAGCGCGATCGCGAGCGTCACCGGCACGGTGGCGGCAAGCGCTGCGACGGGCAGGTTGGCGGCGAGCATGCTGGAGACCGCGATCACCAGCAGCATCAGGAACATCATCACGGTGTCGGAGACGATTCCGAGCGCCGGATGGGTCAGCACCGCCATCCAGCACAGGCCGTAGAGCAGGTCGAGCAGCACGAAGCGCGTGCGCCATTTGCGGTTCGAGGCCGGCGTCTGCGGCTCGGCCAGAAACTGGTAGCAGTTGCGCATGATGGCGGCATGGATGCAGAGCATGCCGATGGTCCAGGCCGCCGCGGGAATCGGCTGCATCCAGAAGCCGAACAGAAGCCCCGTCGACACCACCAGCAGCATCACGATGTAGGAGGCCGAGATGCGGGTCTGGGCGTATTGCCGCAGCAACTCCTGGTCGAACGCAGGCCGCGTGCCGCTGGTCGACGTTAACCGATCGCGCGCCTCGCGCACCCGTTGCTGCGCGGCCCGCCGATGGCTCGCGGACGCCGCCGCCGGCGGTTCCGCCGGAAGCTGCACAACCTCGGGCTTTTCAGCGGGCGCACTCATCAAACAACACAAATCCCGCCCGCGAAACGCGCGGGCCTTTTGCATTGTCTATCTCTGGCGCCAAATTCTTAAGAGGTGCCTTAAGAAGCTAAGAATTTGCGTTAACGGGAGGTTAATCGCATGGTTGCGAGGGGCCGCTTTCGGAGCGGGCTCCTCTTTATCACCGTCACCCTGAGGCGCTCGCGGAGCGAGCCTCGAAGGGCGACGGCCCCGCTGCGAGAGCCGGGCCGTTCATCCCTCGAGGCTCGCTTGCGCGAGCACCTCGGGATGACGGGTCGCGAGGGATGCGCTCAGACCAATTATGGTCGCCAGCCCTCACTTCTCCAGCCGCGCCAAGAGGCTCGACGTATCCCACCGCTTGCCGCCGAGCTTTTCGACCTCGGCATAGAACTGGTCGACCAGCGCGGTGACGGGGAGGGTGGCGCCGTTGCGGCGGGCTTCGGCGATGCAGATCGAGAGGTCCTTGCGCATCCATTCCACGGCGAAGCCGAAATCGTACTTGCCCTCGTTCATGGTCTTGTAGCGGTTCTCCATCTGCCAGGACTGTGCCGCGCCCTTGGAGATGGTCTCGATCACGGCGGCGACGTCGAGGCCGCTCTTCTTGGCGAAATGAATGCCCTCGGAGAGGCCCTGCACCAGGCCTGCGATGCAGATCTGGTTGACCATCTTGGTGAGCTGGCCGCTACCGGCAGGCCCGAGCCTTTTGCACATGCGGGCATAGGCGGCGATGATGGGCTCGGCGCCGGCATAGGCCGCCTCGTCGCCGCCGCACATCACGGTGAGCACGCCGTTCTCGGCGCCGGCCTGGCCGCCGGAGACGGGGGCGTCGATGAACTTGAAGCCGCGCTTGTTCGCTTCCGCGTAGAGCTCGCGGGCGACCTCGGCAGACGCGGTGGTGTGATCGACGAAGGTGGCGCCGGCCTTGATGCCGGCAAAGGCGCCGTCCGGGCCGATGGTGACGGCGCGCAGGTCGTTGTCATTGCCGACGCAGCACATCACGAAATCCTGACCTTCGGCGGCGGCCTTCGGGGTTGGCGCGGCGCGGCCGCCGAACTTGTCGGCCCATTGCTGGGCTTTGGCTGCGGTGCGGTTATAGACCGTCACGTCATGGCCGCCCTTTTTGACGAGGTGTCCAGCCATCGGGAATCCCATGACGCCGAGACCGATAAAAGCGACTTTGGCCATCTGTGCTACCTTGCTACCTTGGGCTCTTGACCCGGGTTTCTTGGCCCGGCTGTTACGCCAGGCGGGCGGGAAGGGCGCACCATACCCGGTGAGGCGCGGAGGGCAACGCCCTCGGTGGGCGCGGGTGGTAAATTCGTGCTAGGATGCCCTGGCCAACGAAAGTCCAAAAAAGGGAGAGTTTCGCATGAGCTTGAGCGTGGGCGTGCTCGATCATTTCAACATCCGGACCCGGAAGCTTGCCGACACGGTCCGCTTCTATGAGGACGTTCTGGGGCTCGAGAAGGGACCCCGGCCGAACTTCGCCTTCCCCGGGGCCTGGATGTACAGCGAGGGCAAGGCGGTGGTGCATCTCGTCGACATTTCGTCGACGGCGGAGGCGCAGAAGCCGGATTCCGGCTGCGTCCACCATGTCGCCTTCGTCAGCCGCGGCTTTGACGGCATGCGCCAGCGGCTGAAGTCCAAGGGCATGGACTTCGACGCGCGGCAGGTTCCGGGCGGCGAGCTCTGGCAGATCTTCGTCAATGACCCGAACGGGGTCATGATCGAGCTGAACTACGAAGCCGCCAAGGAGACTACCGGCGCCGCACCCGTCGAGACCGCCGACGACATCGGCGCCAAGGTGGCTTGAGCGCCGCGGGGGGCCCCCCTTCATTCCGTCATTCCGGGGCGCCCGAAGGGCGAGCCCGGAATCTCGCGCCGCAACTTCGAGATTCTCAGGTGCGCAATTGCGCACCGTAGTTCGCCGCTGACGCGGCGCCCCGGAATGACGGAGTAAGCTGTCAGATTGACAACATTAGCGCTAATCCGCCTCATGGGCTTTTCGCCCCCGTCATCCTGAGGCGCTCGCGGAACGCGAGCCTCGAAGGATGAACGGCCCGGATGAGGGAGCGGGGCCGTGCATCCTTCGAGGCTTGCTTTGCAAGCACCTCAGGATGACGGAGCGAGAGGCGCCGCAAGCTCCGCAGACTGCCGCCGATCCCGTCCCGGAACTGCTGTTCTTTTCCCCCGATCCGTCCTATCTGTCCCTGGAGATCGATAGGAGAAGCGCTTTGAGCGTGACGCAGCAACAGGTTCTGGACGCCCTCGCAACCGTGAAATCGCCGCGCGGGGTGGCGCTGACCAACGCCAATGTGCTGTCGGCCATCGCCGTCAACGACGGCAAGGTGTTCTTCTCCATCAATGTCGATGCCGCCGAGGCGCGGGCCTGGGAAGACGTCCGTGCAGAGGCGGAACGCGCGGTGCGCGCGCTGCCCGGCGTCTCCACCGCGATGATCGCGCTGACCGCCGAGCGCAAGCCGGGTGCGGCGCCGCAAGCTGCGCGACAGGCTCCGGGGCGGCAGGCGTCAGGCCCTGGCGTGGCGCCAGTCTCATCACACCGTCCGCCGCACAACCCGTCGGGATCGCCGATGGCGCGGCAGGCGGAGATTCCCGGCGTCGCCGCCGTCATCGCAGTCGCCTCCGGCAAGGGCGGCGTCGGCAAGTCGACCACCGCGCTCAATCTGGCGCTCGGCCTCAAGGCGCTCGGCCTCAAGGTCGGCCTGCTCGATGCCGACATCTACGGCCCCTCGGTGCCGCGCCTCACCGGCATTCGCGACAAGCCCGAGCTCAACGACGACCGCAAGATGATCCCGATCGAACGCTTCGGGTTGTCGATCATGTCGATCGGCTTCCTGGTCGAGGAAGACACCGCCATGATCTGGCGCGGCCCGATGGTGATGTCGGCGATCACGCAGATGCTGCGCGACGTCGCCTGGGGCACGCTCGATGTGCTCGTGGTCGACATGCCGCCGGGCACGGGCGACGCGCAGCTGACGCTGGCGCAGAACGTGCCGCTCAAGGGCGCGGTCATCATCTCGACCCCGCAGGACCTGTCGCTGATCGATGCGCGGCGGGGGCTGGCCATGTTCAGGAAGGTGAACGTGCCGGTGCTCGGCATCATCGAGAACATGAGCTATTTCCAGTGCCCGCATTGCGGCACGCGCTCGGACATATTCGGCCATGGCGGGGCGCGGCACGAGGCGGAGCGGCTCGGTGTGCCGTTCCTGGGCGAGGTGCCCCTGCACATGGCGATTCGCGAGACCTCGGACGCCGGCAATCCCGTGGTGGTCAGCGAGCCCGACGGGCCGCACGCGGCGATCTACCGCGCCATTGCGAATGAGGTGCGGGTGCAGCTCGGAAGCGCGATTGCGGCTGCCTGAAAAGGGGGCGGGGCCGGATTGCGACTTTGGTTTAATCGCCTTGTACTGCCAAATGCTGCGTTTTCGGCGGCGGTTTTCCGTGTTAAACGCCGCGTCCGGAGCGCTCCGGTTCGACCGCTGATTGCGTTGCCGCGAGCTTGCTATGTTTTTGGGAAAACGCGCCACAAGGAGAAGGCCACACAATGAAGCGTCGTGATTTTTTGAAAGTTTCGGCAACCGGAGCGGCTGCGGCCGTCGCTGTGGCATCGCCCGCGATCGCCCAGTCGATGCCCGAAATCAAGTGGCGCATGACCTCGAGCTTTCCGAAGTCGCTCGACACCATCTATGGCGGCGCGACCGAGTTCGCCAAATACGTCGCCGACATGACCGACAACAAGTTTCAGATCCAGGTCTTCGCGGCCGGTGAGGTGGTGCCGGGCCTGCAGGCGCTGGACGCGACCTCCAACGGCACGGTGGAGATGAGCCACACCGTCTCCTACTACTATGTCGGCAAGGACCCGACCTTTGCCATCTACGCCTCGGTGCCGTTCGGCCTCAATGCGCGCATGCAGAATTCCTGGTGGTACCAGGGCGGCGGTGAGGCACTCGGCAACGAGTTCTTCAAGAAGTTCGGCGTGATCGGATTTCCCTGCGGCAACACCGGCACGCAGATGGGCGGCTGGTTCCGCAAGGAGATCAAGACGGTCGCCGATCTTTCCGGCCTGAAATTCCGCATCGGCGGCATCGCCGGCCAGGTCCTGCAGAAGGTCGGCGTGGTGCCGCAGCAGCTCGCCGGCGGCGACATCTATCCGGCGCTGGAGAAGGGCACCATCGACGGCGCCGAATGGGTCGGTCCCTATGACGACGAGAAGCTCGGCTTCCAGAAGGTCGCGAAGTAC
>DATGMN010000008.1:0-90333 GCA_035293585.1 Bradyrhizobium sp.
CGGCGGCGGCATCGCCTACAACAAGGAAGAGTTCATCGACATCATCGAGCGCGGGCTCGATGCCTCCCCCACCAACGAAGTCCTGATCGAGGAAAGCGTCCTCGGCTGGAAGGAATTCGAGATGGAGGTGGTGCGGGACAAGAAGGATAACTGCATCATCGTCTGCTCGATCGAGAATTTCGATCCGATGGGCGTGCACACCGGCGATTCCATCACGGTGGCGCCGGCGCTGACCCTGACCGACAAGGAATACCAGATCATGCGCGACGCAGCACTTGCGGTGCTGCGCGAGATCGGCGTCGAGACCGGCGGCTCCAACGTGCAGTTCGGCATCAACCCGGCCGACGGCCGCATGGTCGTGATCGAGATGAATCCGCGCGTGTCGCGCTCATCCGCGCTCGCCTCCAAGGCCACGGGCTTTCCCATCGCCAAGGTCGCCGCCAAGCTCGCGGTCGGCTACACGCTGGACGAGATCGCCAACGACATCACCGGCGGCGCCACGCCCGCTTCGTTCGAGCCGACCATCGATTATGTGGTGACGAAAATCCCGCGCTTCGCGTTCGAGAAATTTCCGGGCGCCTCGCACACGCTGACCACCTCGATGAAGTCGGTCGGCGAGGTGATGGCGATCGGCCGCACCTTCCAGGAAAGCCTGCAGAAGGCGCTGCGCGGGCTCGAGACCGGGCTCACCGGCCTCGACGAGATCGAGATCGGGGGCCTCGGGCGCGGCGACGACAAGAATGCGCTTCGCGCGGCGCTCGGCACGCCGACGCCGAACCGCATCCTGCAGGTCGCGCAAGCCATGCGGCTTGGCTGGTCCAACGAGGACATCTTCAATTCCTGCAAGATCGATCCGTGGTTTCTTCAGGAGATGCGCGGCATCGTCGAGATGGAGCAGAAGGTCCGCGAGAGCGGCCTGCCGACCAACGCGCGCGCCATGCGCATGGTCAAGGCGATGGGCTTCTCCGACGCGCGGCTTGCGGTCCTGACCCACACCACCGAAGCGGAGGTGAAGGCGAAACGCCACGCGCTCGGCGTCCGCCCGGTGTTCAAGCGCATCGACACCTGTGCGGCCGAGTTCGCTTCCCCGACCGCCTATATGTATTCGACCTATGAGGCGCCGTTTGCCGGCCGGCCATCCGACGAGAGCGCGCCCTCGGACAAGAAGAAGGTCGTCATCCTCGGCGGCGGGCCGAACCGGATCGGGCAGGGCATCGAGTTCGACTATTGCTGCTGCCATGCCTGCTTCGCGCTGCATGATGCCGGCTTCGAAAGCATCATGATCAATTGCAATCCGGAGACGGTGTCGACCGACTACGACACCGCCGACCGGCTGTATTTCGAGCCGCTCACCGCGGAAGACGTGCTGGAGATCATCGAGACCGAGCGCTCTAACGGCACCCTCGCCGGCGTCATCGTGCAGTTTGGCGGCCAGACGCCGCTGAAACTCGCCCGCGCGCTGGAAGCAGCCGAAGTGCCGATTCTCGGCACCTCGCCCGACGCCATCGACCTCGCGGAGGATCGCGACCGTTTCAAGCGCGTGCTCGACAAGCTGCATCTGAAGCAGCCGAAGAACGGCATTGCCTATTCGGTCGAGCAGGCGCGGCTGGTCGCCGCCGATCTCGGCCTGCCGCTGGTGGTGCGCCCGTCCTATGTGCTGGGCGGCCGAGCCATGCAGATCATCCGCGAGGAGACGCAGCTTTCGGATTACCTGCTCGGCACATTGCCCGAGCTGGTCCCCGCCGACGTGCAGGCGCGCTATCCCAATGACAAGACCGGGCAGATCAACACCGTGCTCGGCAAGAATCCGCTGCTGTTCGACCGCTATCTCTCCGATGCGACCGAGATCGACGTCGATTGCCTCTCCGACGGCAAGGACACTTTCGTGGTCGGCATCATGGAGCACATCGAGGAAGCCGGCATTCACTCCGGCGATTCCGCCTGCTCGCTGCCGCCGCATTCGCTCGATGAGACGACGCTTGCCGAGCTCGAGCGGCAGACCCGCGAGCTCGCGCTCGGGCTCGACGTGGTCGGGCTGATGAACGTGCAATATGCCATCAAGGACGGCGACATCTATGTGCTCGAGGTCAATCCGCGCGCCTCGCGCACGGTGCCGTTCGTCGCCAAGGTGATCGGCATGCCCGTCGCCAAGATCGCCGCCCGCCTCATGGCCGGCGAGAAGCTGGCCGATTTCAAGCTGAAGAAGCCGGCGCTGAAGCATGTCGGGGTCAAGGAATCGGTCTTCCCCTTCGCCCGTTTCCCCGGCGTCGACACGGTGCTCGGCCCGGAAATGCGCTCCACCGGCGAGGTCATGGGCCTCGACCGCTCCTTCCAGATGGCCTTCGCAAAGAGCCAGCTCGGCGGCGGCACGCGCGTGCCGCGCAAGGGCACGGTGTTCGTCTCGGTGCGCGAGGTGGACAAGGAGCGCATCACGGAGGCGGTGCGGCTGTTGCACTCGCTCGGCTTCAAGGTGATGGCGACCTCGGGCACCCAGCGCTTCCTGTCCGACCATGGCGTGCCCGCGGAGAAGGTGAACAAGGTGCTGGAGGGGCGGCCCCACATCGTGGACGCCATCACCAATGGCGACATCCAGCTCGTGTTCAACACCACCGAGGGGCCGCAGGCGCTGGCGGACAGCCGCTCGCTGCGGCGCGCTGCCCTCTTGCATAAAGTGCCTTATTACACCACTCTTTCAGGCGCCGTAGCTGCAGCCCAGGGGATCCGCGCCTATCGCGACGGAGACCTTGAGGTCCGCACGCTGCAGAGCTATTTTTCCGAAACCTGATTGCTGGCCGGACGCGGCGTCCCGCTAAGTAATTGGCAGTAAAGCCGGACTTGGCTGGAACCACTGGCCATGCGGCGCCTTGTTTCGGCTTGAAGGGAAGTAAGGTCCGGCACCGGTTCAGTTGACCCCCGGGCCATCCTGGCGAATTGCGAAATCGCGTGCGGGCCCCGATTCGGGTTCCGCGCGACCGAAGGACAGAGAAGACGATGGAAAAGGTTCCCATGACCTCGCTCGGCTATGCCGCGCTGGAGGACGAGTTGAAGAAGCGTCAGACCGTGGAGCGCCCGCGCATCATCGAGCATATCGCCGAAGCGCGCTCGCATGGCGACCTCTCGGAAAATGCGGAATACCACGCCGCCAAGGAGGAGCAGTCTCATAATGAGGGCCGCATTGCCGAGCTCGAGGACAAGCTCGCGCGCGCCGACATTATCGACATCTCCAAGCTCTCCGGCGACGTCATCAAGTTCGGCGCCACCGTCACGCTGGTCGATGAGGACACCGAGAAGAAGCAGGTCTGGCAGATCGTCGGCGAGGTCGAAGCCGATGCCAAGAAGGGCCGCATCTCCATCACCTCGCCTCTGGCGCGCGCGCTGATCGGCAAAAAGAAGGGCTCCTCCGTCGAGGTGAACGCGCCCGGCGGCGCCAAGGCCTATGAGATCACCAAGGTCGAGTGGCGCTGACGCAACGCTCGTTCGGTCCCAATTTGAGCGAAAGCCGCATGTTTCATGCGGCTTTTTTGTTGCGCTCGGGTTCCACTACATGGAATGGGTACGCCGCAGCGCGGCATGCTTTTCTCGGGCGCATATCTTGCACGCCCGATGACGACGAGCGGCAATCGCGGTAATTTTGCAAGATCGTGTGAAATGGGAATGACGATATGGACCAGGTTTTTTCGAAATGGCAGCCGGTTGCGCTGAGCCTGATGCGCTTCATCACAGGGCTCATGCTCTTTCAGTTTGGCGTCGCCAAGATCCTGCATTTTCCGCCGGATTCGCCGTTCGCAAAAGTCACCATCGACTCCCTCTATGGCGCTGCCGGCGCGATCGAGCTGGTCCTGGGTGCCCTGCTGATTCTGGGCCTCTTCACCCGTCCGGTGGCGTTCATCTTCTCGGGTGAAATGGCGTTCGCCTATTTCATCTCGCACTTCCCGAAGAGCTTCTTTCCGGTGATCAACGGCGGCAGCCTCGCGATCACGCTCTGCTTCGTCTGCCTGTATCTTTCGACGTCGGGCGGCGGCCCGATCAGCGTCGACGCCATGATGGGCAAGAGGAGCTGACGCAGAAGGCCACAAACTCTGGTTCACCTCTCCCATCGGGAGAGGTGAACCTCGCGGCGACCGAGCGAGCACCCATCACCCTCTCGCATCAGCTCCGCACCTTCACTTCGAGGGGCACGGCCGCGTCATATTTCGAATTGTGCAGGACCAGCGAGGTCCTGACATTGCGGACATGCGGCGCGGCGGTCAGATGGGTGACGAACTCCTGGAACGTCGCCATGTCCGGCGCCACGCATTTCAGGATGAAATCGACCTCGCCCGAGAGCATCCAGCATTCGCGCACCAATGGCTCGGCCCGCACGAATTCCTCAAACGCCTTCAGATCCGCGTCCGCCTGGCTCGACAGGTGGACCGAGGCAAACACCGTGACGTCGAAGCCGAGCTTGCGAGGATCCAGCAGGCCGCGATAGCCCTGGATATAGCCCTCCTCCTCCAGGGTCCGGACCCGGCGCAAACAGGGCGGCGGCGAAATCCCGACCCGCTTGGCGAGCTCGACATTGGTGATTCGGCCGTCGGCCTGGATCTCCCTCAGGATCTTGAGATCGATCTCGTCTAGATTCTTCGACACGGGACTTTCGTTTCCTGGAACTTTGGCTGCACCGGCCACGCTGCCGGCAACACTCTGTAGCGCAGTCCAGGCCCTTTGCGCAATTTTATTGCGCGTGCACTGCGCAATCGCTTTGTCGTGAAGGGAAAATTCGCCGACTTGGATTGCAGTTCTTGCATAGCTTGCCACATGCCTTAGACTTGGATTTGACACTTTCGGCGCCCCCGCGATGCCTTTCCGGGCTTTCCCCGCTCAAGCGCTGACCAGCCCCCGTCCCAGTCAGTCAAGAGACGCTACGCCCATGTCCGCGCCTATTCATGCCAAGGTCGTCATCATCGGGTCCGGCCCGGCCGGCTACACTGCGGCGATCTATGCGGCGCGCGCCATGCTGGAGCCGATCCTGATTCAGGGCATTCAGCCGGGCGGGCAGCTCACCATCACCACCGACGTGGAGAACTATCCGGGCTTTGCCGACGTCATCCAGGGCCCCTGGCTGATGGAGCAGATGGAGAAGCAGGCCCGCCATGTCGGCACCAGGATCGTCACCGACCTCGTCAACAGGCTCGAGACCGCGCAGCGCCCGTTCCGCCTGACCTGCGACAGCGGCGATGTCTATCTCGCCGACACCGTGATTCTCGCGACCGGCGCCCAGGCGCGCTGGCTCGGCATCCCCTCGGAGGAGACCTTCAAGGGCTTTGGCGTCTCGGCCTGTGCGACCTGCGACGGCTTCTTCTACCGCGGCAAGGATGTCGTGGTGGTCGGCGGCGGCAACACCGCGGTCGAGGAAGCGCTGTTTCTGACCAACTTCGCCTCGACGGTGACCATCGTGCATCGCCGCGACCATTTCCGCGCCGAGCGCATCCTGCAGGATCGGCTGTTCAAGCATCCCAAGATCAAGGTGGTCTGGGACAGCGCCATCGAGGAAATCTGCGGCGACCAAAATCCCGCCAAGGTCACGCATGTCAGGCTGAAAAACGTGAAGACCGGCGCCGTGACCGAGCTCGCCGCCCATGGCGTGTTCATTGCGATCGGCCATGCGCCTGCAACAGAGCTCGTGCAGGGCCAGGTGAAACTGAAACCCTCCGGCTATGTCGAGGTCGCGCCGAATTCGACGGCGACCTCCGTGCCCGGCCTGTTCGCGGCCGGCGACGTCGCCGACGAAACCTATCGGCAGGCAGTGACTGCTGCGGGGCTCGGCTGCATGGCCGCCCTCGAAGCCGAACGCTTTCTCGCCTTGCGCGCCAGCGAGCGCGCGGCAGCCGAATGAAGATGAACCATGCCTAGATCACGCGACGGATTTACCGATATGGATTGGGACAAGCTGAAGGTGTTTCACGCGGCGGCGGAGGCAGGGAGCTTCACGCATGCCGGCGAGCAGCTCGGACTGTCCCAGTCGGCTGTTTCGCGCCAAGTCAGCGCGCTGGAACAGGAGCTCTCGGTCTCGCTGTTCCATCGTCACGCCAGAGGCCTGATACTAACCGAGCAGGGCGACCTTCTGTTCCGCACTGCGCATGATGTTTTCATGCAGTTGCAGGCGGCGCGCGCCAAGCTCACCGACAGCCGCGAGCGGCCAAGCGGCGACCTCAAGATCACCACGACCCCGGGCGTCGGCATCAACTGGCTGATCCCGCGGCTCGGCGAATTCACCGCGCTCTATCCGGAAATCCGCATTCAGCTGATCGTCACCGACGAGGAGCTGGACCTCTCGATGCGCGAGGCGGATGTCGCGATCCGCACCCGCAAGCCGACGCAGCCGGACCTGATCCAGCGCAAGCTGTTCTCGATCGGCTTCCACGCCTATTGCTCGCCGGAATATGTGAAGCGCTTCGGCACCCCGCGGACGCTCGACGATCTCGACGCCCATCGCATCATCACGCTGTCCGACGGACAGGTCGCGCCGCATCTGCAGAACCGCAACTGGCTGGTGGAAGCCGGTCGCAACGGCAGCGGCCCGCGCGAGGCTTATTTCAAGGTGAACAATATCCTGGGGCTGGTGCGCGCCTGCCAGCAGGGTTTGGGCATTGCCGCGCTGCCGGATTACCTGGTCGAAGACAATAACCGGCTCGTACAACTGTTCGGCGAGTCCGACTCGATCCAGCTCGACACCTATTTTGTCTATCCGGAAGAGCTGAAGACGGTGGCGCGGGTGCAAGTGTTCCGTGACTTCGTCGTGAGC
The DNA here is from genome assembly GCA_035293585.1 of Bradyrhizobium sp. Classification (GTDB taxonomy): domain Bacteria; phylum Pseudomonadota; class Alphaproteobacteria; order Rhizobiales; family Xanthobacteraceae; genus Bradyrhizobium. The sequence continues at coordinate 6,785 of DATGMN010000008.1, forward strand.
AAAGCGCAGCGCTGGCCGTCCTGATTTTGCGCATGTCTGACATGCGGCGCCCCCCGTTGCCGCATGGCGCAAGCGCGGACCATAATACTTTTACGCTGAGCATTCGCGTTGCGCATTTGTCCCCCTCCTCCAGTGGCGCGGGAGCTCAGTAATCCCTCTTGGAAGGTGATTGTGTCGGCCTCACGTGGCCAATACCTCAAGCCGGGCTCGATCGAGCCCGGCTTTTTTTCTCTGCGGCATCAAAAACCATCGGCCGTTGACAGCAGCGTCAGTGCGCTTCATCATTCACGCATGGTCACGAATTCGTGCAGAAATATGCAGTCGAAAAAAGCTCCCCGGCCGGGGAGCTCAGATCGACGCGCGCGCTAGACCATCACGCCAACCGATCCGACCAACCCCGCCGCGAGTGCGGGGTTTTTTGTTTGCTCCGTCTCCGGCACTCAACCTCCAGGAGATGGACCATGAACGACGATTTTCGAACCCGACTGCGCGGCCTCTGGCTGCCGCTGGTCACGCCGTTTCGCGATGGCGAGATCGATTCACGCTCGCTGCAACGCCTGGTTCGGCATTATGCGGCGGCCCCGATCGACGGACTGATCCTGGCAGCCACCTCGGGCGAAGGCCTGCTGCTCTCGTCATCCGAACTGGAGCGGCTGGTCGACGAGGTGCGCACCGCGCTTGATGATGCCGGGCGCCGGCTGCCGATCTGTCTCGGGCTTGCCGGCGCATCGACGGCGAAGCTGCGTGAAGCCATCGACGAGACCGCCGCCTGGCCGATCGATGCCTATCTGATTTCGAGCCCCTACTACCTGCGGCCCTCGCAGCGCGGCTTGCGAGAGCATTTTACGGCGCTTGCCGACCACGCCTCATGGCCGATCGTGCTCTACAACATCCCCTACCGTAGCGCCGTGGGGATGACCAACGAGACGCTGCTGGCGCTCGCCGAGCATCCGAATATCGCCGGCCTGAAGGATTGCTGTGCGGACCGCGCGCAAACCAGCGAGCTGCTGCGGCACCGCCCTGCAGGCTTCCGCGTGCTGACCGGCGAGGACGCGCAATATCACGACGCGCTCGTCGACGGCGCCGACGGCGCCATCCTGCTCTCGGCCCATGTGGAGACACAGGCTTTCGCTTCCGTGCGTATCGAGCTTGCCGCAGGCCGCGGCGATGCGGCACGGGCCGCCTGGCAGCGCGTCTGTGAGCTGACCCGGCTTTTGTTCGCCGAGCCGAGCCCCGCGCCCGCCAAGCATTGGCTGTGGCGGCTGGGGCTGATCGACAGTCCCGAAGTCCGCTTGCCGATGGTCCCCGTCAGCGACGCGCTTGCGGCACGGCTCGACCATGAGATCACGCGCCGCGGCCTTTCCGTGCCGGCGACGCAGATGCGCGGCCTGGTTAACGTGGAGTGAGCCGCTTCATTGCAATCTCCGCCCCCGTGCGCGCGGCTCTTTAAGGAGTCGCGCGTATCAATGCCGCGCCAAGAAAATAAATGGCAGGGGGAAACAATGAATAGTCATATGCTCGCGCTGGCGAAAGCCGCGCGCATCGAAACTGCGCGCGATCTGCTGATGGTTTCGACCTTCGGCTTCTGGGCTTTCCTGCTCGGTCTCGCGCCTGTCATCGCCATCCATTTGTTCGGCGGCAGCTGAGCTTAACGAGAACTTGCTTGGTTAAGCCGAGGTAGCTCGCGCGCGCAAATGCGCGCGAAGTCGCGACGGGTTTTTAACGCCTCTCCTGTACACGTATTCGCATAACAAGAAACGCGGGGGCGTTTGTGCATACTCAGGACAATCAGGCCGGCACGCCGCAAGGCGTAGCCGCTCAAATCGTTACGATGCCAATGTCGCATCGGCAAGGTTTTACGGCGGCTAGCTTTGCCGACCGGACGCCGACCAACCAGGGCTTCACGACCGAGGACATCATCTGGGCGCTCGGCATCTGGAGCGCGATCATCTGCCTGTCGCCGGTGATCGTCTTCTACATGCTGATGGTGGCGTGAGGCGCCGGTCCGGTCCGGGACGCAGTCGGCAAAGCGCGAAGCGATCAAGTTTGATCGCGATCGCGCTTCGCCGCTGGCCAAGGGCTCGCCGCTACGGCCCGTATTTCGGCGCCGGCATCTGGTTGACGTCAGATTCGTCGGCAACGCAGGTGAAGTTGGCGGCGACACTGGTGCTGCCGCTGCCATTGTATCTCGCGACCTTCGGATAGACGCAGAGCGGCCGCGTCATCTCCACGGCGGGCGGCGTATCGTTGACGAATTTGGTGGCGATGATCGTGTCGGGCGCCTTGTCCTGCTCGACCCAGTTCACGAGCGGAGTGAGCGCGTCGAACGCGTTCGGACCCGGCCCGCCCGAGCAATGATACATTCCGGGCACCATGAACAGGCGCGCATAGCTTTGCGTCCGCTCCAGCCGCGGGTCCGAAGCTGCGCCGAAGCTTGCCGGCAGGACGCCACCGCGCTCGCCGGCGACGAGCGCATTGAAATAGTTGATGCTGTTCTGCGACGAGATCAGCGGGTCGGCCCAGCCGTGATACAGGATGAGCTTGCCGCCGTGCTCGCGGAATTCGCCGAGATCCGTCGAGGTTGCGTTCAGGACCCGGGCGAGCTGATCGTCCACCGTATCGACGTCGTGGTGGAAATCGAAATTCGTGAAATTGTGCGGGCTCGCGGGGTAGCCGAACCCCGGACCGAACACCCAGTAGAACAGGCCGTCGAAAGCCGGCTCCGGAAGCTGCTCCTGGAGCGCAAGTCCAAGCGCCAGCACATTGGCGGTCTCGTTGCCGCGCTCGGAGCCGACGCTGATGAGCTGGCCGTTTACGGGATCGACGGTGCCGGCATAATATTTCCGCATCGTCGTCACCTGGTCGCTGGTCAGGCAGGCGGGCGGGACGTTGCCGGCGGTGCACTGCAGCACCTTGGGATCGAAATGGCAGTCGCGCGGATCGGTCAGGAACTGGTCGGTGGGAGCTCCACCGTCCCGGCCAACGCAGTGCGCAAGCACCGCCTTGTTGATCAGCGTCATCTGGCTCGGCTGGATGAACCGTGCCGGGCTTGCATGGGTGTCCTGCCACAGGTTGATCGCGGCCATGTGCAAATGCGTGCGGTTGAAGGCCGGGGCACCGGCCAGGATGCCGTCATAGTCGCGAGGGAAGCGCTGCGCTTCCATCAGCGCGTTCTGGCCGCCGGTGGAGCAGCCGGCAAAATAGGCCTTGTCGGCGCTCTCCTGATAGAATGCTCGCGCAATCTCCTTGCCCTGCACCGTCATCACATGGATGGCGCGGTAGCCGAAATCCTTGATCCGCTCGGGATGCCCGAACAGGCCGGTGCTGGGATCTGGCGGATCGCCGAAATCGATCGCGAGCTGATTGCCCATGTTGCCGTCCGAGCCGCAGAACAGCGGATTGCAGCCCGAGGTGCCGGTGCCGAGATCGCTGTTGGTGGCGGCAAAGCCGGCCTGGATGCCTATCGCGAGCTCGCTATAGGTGATCACACCCTGAAACCCGCCGCCGCCCGTGCCGAGGAACCGTCCGTTCCATTTCGTCTCGGGCAGCCACACCTCGATCTTGATCGCGGAATCGGAGGTCGGCGTCAGCGTCGCCGTGACGCGACAGAATGGCGGCAGTTGCGTGAAGGTTTGCGGCGGATTGGAGCCGGGAACCACGAACGTGCCGGTCGTATAGTCGGCGGCCGACGTGATCGTCGCATGCTCCAGATTGAGGGATTGCAGGTTGGTGCAAGGGGTTGCCAGTGCAGGCGTCGAGGCGATGGCGACCGAGGCAAATAGGCCTGCGGCCGCGCCGATGAGGCACGGTCGAAGCATGGTCAGTCCTCCCTAATCGTTTCGATCTTGTTTTCGATCTTATAAAGGACGGCGAGAATAGCCGCCCAATGCGACAGGGTTGCAACGATCGATGGACACACGTCCGGAATCCGAGCAAGGCCGCCGCAATTGCGGCGTCGGCATGCGCGGTAATCGCCAACGGTCCCCGCGCCCGTATGACAGGTTTTTGAAAATGCCGTTCCGTCCAAAGCAAAAAAGATCCGACGAGATTCTGTCTCGCAACCGTTCGTTGCAATAAGCTGCGTTCGACGGACGGCGCTTTGAGCCGCGCCGTTCGCAACAGATCGGTCAATCGACGGCGCCGTTCGCAACGTGACAACTTCAAGCTCACGATCGGTCGGCGACGACCGACGAATATCCAAGGGAGGGACCATGAGCATCAAACATCTTTGCATTGCGGCGATCGCCGCCGTTGTGTTGCAGTTGGGGGCCGGAGCCTCGGCGGGCACCGCATCGCCGGCCAGAGCGCTTCAGATCGGCACCACGTTTCCCGACAACTTTCCGGTGATCGGGAACTTCTATCTCGGCAAGCCGGCGATCGGCTTTGGCTCCGCTGTCGGCCGCGTCGAGCACATCCCGGTGATCTTCCTGCACGGCAACAACGACAGTCCGTTTCCGACCAGTTGCAACCCGTTCGGGCGTGTCCAGGCCTTTGCGCAGTTCTTCCTCGATCATGGCTATCACCCGAGCGAGCTTTGGGCGCTCGGCTATCAGGGCGATCAATGCGACCTCGCGCAGGACAACACCCATCGCTCGGGCATCTCGCACACCACCGCGGTTGCGGTGCCGATGCTGCGCCAATTCGTCCGCGCGGTCCTCGACTTCACGGGCGCCAAGCGCGTCGACATCGTCGCCCACAGTCTCGGCGTCACGGTCGCGCGGGAATGGATGCTGGAGGACGACGCCTTCCGCAAGGTGCGGGCGCTGGTCGCCATCGACGGCCCCAATCACGGCATCATTGACTGCTCGCCGAACCCCGCCAACTTCTACCAGCTCCAGAGCGGCGGCGGCTTCATACCGAGCAGCGCGGTGTGTGACGAATATGGGTCCGACCACACGCAGTTGCTCACCGTCCTGAACGCCGCAGGCGAGACGCCGCCTCCCACGCGCTATCTCGTGATCCGCAACAAGCCGGGAACGCCCGACTTCGTCTACAACAGCCTGCCCGACGGCGCCCTGCTCGGCGTGCCCGCCGAGGATCGCGACGGCAACGCGCATGATTTCACGGAAAGCGCGGGACTTGCCGGCGCCAGGACCATCGACCTCAGCGGACAGGGTCAATACGACCCGATCCTCGGCAGCGCCCATCTCGGCATCCTGAACTCGCCGGACTCGCGCAGCGCTGCGCTGCAGTTCTTGACCTCGTTTCCGGGACGGCCCGATCAGGAGCAGGACTAGCTAGCGCAGGACGCGCAGACCGAGGCGCTGCAAAAACGAACGGGGTGAGGTGAGCTTTCCGACAAAAGCTCGCCCCACCCCGGCGCCGTCCCTCACGCAAAAGACTTCTTGAAGAAACGCCTCTTAAAGGAAACGCGTGTCCTAAGAAAAGCGCGCAAATAAAACGCGCGAATGCCGCGCGCTATTTGTCCGTCCACATCGGGGACAGGCAGCGAACATCACGCCGCCTGCTTGTGCATCGTGCCGCTGCTCGAAGCGGAGCCGCGGATCGCCTTTACCGAACGTTCGATCGCAGCCCAGAGTCTGGCGATCTCCGCCGCCGCGCGACCTTCGGCGTAATATTCGCGCACGCCTTCGCCATGGCCGAGCGCCATCAGCAGGTCGGCGCGGTTGGTGATCTGGCCGCCCCAGACCGGCGCGCGGAATTTGGCCAGCGCTTCGCGCGCAATGGCAACGATCGGACTCTCGGCATCGTCACGACGCGCCGGTGCGCCGTTGAGCACCACGGCATAGGGCTTGCGCGCCGCGCGGCAGGTCTGGATGGTTTCCTGCACCGCGTTGACGTCGAACACGCCCGGACGTGCCGGGATGATGACCATGGTCGCGTTCCTGATCGCGTCTTCCACGACGGCCGAGGTATTCGGCGGCGTGTCGATCAGAACCCACTCGACGCCATCGCGCTTTGCCGCAGCGACGATGGAGGTGACCGAATTGACCGCGGTCTTGATCGGCGGTTCGTTGGTGCCACGCAGCTTGTGCCACAACGTCAGCGATCCCTGCGGATCCGCATCGATCAACAGGCACGGCTTCGTCGCCTTGATCTGCGCGGCGAGATGAGCGGCTAGGGTGCTCTTTCCCGAGCCGCCTTTACGCGATGCGAAAACAATAACGTTCATACCCTTGGCCTCCAGATTGACCCCAGAAGGTAAAAATGAATCACCGCGCTGATTCGCGAAAGAGGAATGTGTCGACGTATGTAACGAAACCACTGATTGCTGCCTGCGCTTGCTTTTGAGTCACAGTCACGATCACGCAAATCTCACACTGGGAAACAAGCCGAAATATTGCAGACGGAATCCGGACCGGATCACCCTTCGATGTCACACGTCGACATCACACATGGCCTCCCGCAGTGCGCGAGCTGCGCTGCCCACTCGCATTGACCCGTCGCATCCGCAAGCGATGTTGCAGGTCAGCTGGCAAGTGACGCTGGCCAGTCAGGTTGGGAAGTCAGCTTGGGAAGTCACTTTGAGAAGCCGCGTCGGCAAATCATGCGAGAGCTCACGCCATCCGGACGCGCGAGGCAGGTGCGACAAGCCAGGCACGCCAGACACAACTCTTGCGAGCAATCGGCCCATGCCCTTTGCTTCGTGACGGAGAACAAAACGAGTCCCTTGCAGCAACGAGCCGGGCCCTCGCACGCAGGGAGCGGCCCGGCTGATCCCGTCTGGACTGTCTCGATGTCTTGCGCGGGTCCCCGACCCGCTCAGGTATCGTCCGGCCGCGGCCTCTTGATCCGGTGCGCCCTGACCTTTTCGGCTGCAGCGGGCCTGATGCTCAAGGGTCTGCCCGTAGCATCCGCCGCGTCCTCGCGGGGCTCGGGGCCGGGGCGGAAGAAGGCGCGGCATTGCGGCGACAGCTGCGACTTGTTGCGGACCATGCAGGCGGTGACCCGGTCGACGTCGGGAATCTCGGAGCTGCACAGCCGGAACGCGTCGGGCGTACAGGCCTGCTGCTGTTCGGCGGTATAGGCACGACTTTCGCCTGACGCCAGCACGGAAGCGAGTCCCGTACCGAGCAGCAGTGCGAATCTGATCCTCGCATGCGATGTGATAGACATTCGAGTTTCCCCTCAAAGCGACCCGTGCAAAGTGTGCGGTCAAGGGCAACTGCTTCGCAAGTGTCGCGTGCGGGTTCCCCTAGGGAACGCACAGATCGCAGCGCGGGCGTGGCTTGGCTACAACAACAGGGAATACGGGCACGCGACCCGCTCACGCCTGATCCGGCAGCGACCGCGCCTGCGTCACGTCAAAGGGATGGTCGATGAGGCATTGTGCGCGCTCCACAAATGCCTGCGTTGCCCGCGCCTCACCTTTGGCGGCATGAGACCGCCTGACGATGACGAAGGTCTCCGCCGTGCCACAGCCCTCCATGTGCAAAGGCTTTAGCAGGAAGCCGTCGCAATCGTGTCAGGCACACCGTTGCCAAATGGACAAGGCGGCGGTTGGTTCGGGCACGGCCCTCAACGCGGCCCGGCAGCGCCGCCGACATCGACTCTGACCGCGCCACCGACCTTCACGCACGTATCGCTGCCCTCGACTTTCACAAAACCGGCGCCGAACGCGGCGCAGGAATTGCCGGCCGCGCCCTTCGCAGGCGGAAGCCGACCGAGCGGGGTTGCATAGTCCGGTTTGGCACGATTGGCCGGATCGGCGGGGGCTGCCGAAGCCGACAGGATGGCGATCATCATGGAGAGCAAGGCGGTTCGCATACCAGCTCCTGATGCGTGCCGGCCGATTTTGCTAACCAACCGCGCTTTCCTGTCGGGCAAGCTCTTGGCGATGCGGGGTGAATTCAACTGCTTGGTACAGTTGGGTGGGCTCGAACCACCGACCTCCTGTTCCACAGACAGGCGCTCTAACCAACTGAGCTACAACTGCATCCTTTGACGGCGCCCCCTGAAAAGGGGGGCCGGACGGGGCGGAAACTAGGTGCAAAGGCCTGTTTTGGCAAGGCCGTAACGGGGCTGAAACAGCCCTGTCCCTTCAGCTTTTTCAAAGCAAAACCCGGGCGGTTTCGCCCGGGTCAATCTTAACTCAACGAGGCACGCTGCCGCTTCGAATACGCTTAAACTCTACTCACCTACCCACTTCGAAAAACGGTTGCTGGCGCCCGACGTTTTAGGCCGCCGGCTTGTAGTACTTGGCCGCGTTGGCCTTGATCGGCTCGGCGGTCTCGGCGGCGCACTTCTGGGCGAGCTCGGCCAGCTCCTTGGCCTGGGACTGCAAGGTCTCAAAGGCCTTGCGCGCGTGGGCGGTATACAGCTCAAGCGCTTCCGACGGCGACTTCGCGCTCAGGAGCTCCTGGGCGAAATCGAGATTGGCCGTGGTGTTGGCCTTCAGGAACTCCATCACCTTGGCGGAATAGGAGCTTGCGCCCTTGCTCGCAGAGGTGAAGACCGCCTCGATGGTTGAATTGTGGGTCTCGGCGGCGTCCTTGAACTTGGCATAGTTGTCACGCGCCTGCGAAACGCCTTTCTCGGCGAACGCACGCACCTGCTCAGGCATTTCGAACGGAATCACGGAGGCAGAGAACGGATCGGTCGGATTAGTCATCGGCATGCTTCCTTCGGGCAAAGATGAAGCGAAATCCTCCTGACGTCCGCCGGGCAGCCAAGACACCTGGCGGGCGGAATTGGATCACGCGGCGGGGATCCCTCAACCGGGCTTGCTCAATAAACCTACGTATAGTGTCAATTTTGTGCATTGCAATGCAATTCAAGGTGCAGCGCTGTAGCAAAGGACCCGGCACGCGGGTACCGGGCCCTTGGAAATATTTGGCTTTTTCGTCCCGTCACGGAACCGACCGCGGGGCCGCCACATTAATTTTTTGGCTTTGCGGCATCGATCGCCGTGCGGCTGACCATCTGGCCCATCTCGTTGGCCTGCTCGGCGAGCGCACGCATCTGGCTCTGCACGAATTCGCTGTGCAGCCGCATCACCTCGGGAAGGTCCTTGGCATGCAGCAGCGCTTGCGCATAGTCGAGGGAAGCCTGCACGTTCTTTTCGGCATAGGCGATCGCCTTGGCGCCGATGTCCTTGGCACCGGCGCGCACGGTCGCGCCCCGCTCCTCCAGCGTGCCGGCAGCCGTCTGCGCACCTTCCAGGAAATGCTCGAAGGTCTTGCGGGCCTGCTCGACGCTTGCCTCCGCCATCGACCGCATGTCCTTGGGAATTTCAAATCGATCACGCATTTCTTCGGCCATGATCCCTCTCCCTGGGCTGATATTTTTGAGATTTACGGCGCTTTTGCCTGCCTCGCCAATGCCTGGCTCGGCCCAAGTCCTCCGTCGCCGCGCCGCTGCGGCAAGGACTAACCGCGAAAGACTTCGCGGCCATGACGCAAATCAACCCCACGCGTCCCATCGTGGACATTTGATCACCTTTTGCAACGGCGGACCGCAGCACAAGTTCGAAGCCGCCGCCGAATTAAGGTTTACCGCTTCTTTGGCGGTCGCGACGACGCCCGCCCGTGGACCTGACTTTCCCGCCTTGCGATACTAACCTTGTGTTAAGGCTGCCATACTGGCAGCCAATTCCTTCTCGCCGCCGCCGAGTCGAGGCCCAACAGCAAGTCAGCCGGTTCTAGTCGCCAACCATGAACATGATGGAATTTCAGTTGCAGGGCGTCAGCGATCCACGGCTCGCGGTGCATGCAACGAGCGCACTGCCGGCATGGCTGTGGTCGACCGATGGCAGCCGCATTCTCTGGGCCAATCCGGTCGGCGCCCGGATGTTCGGCGCCACCGATAGCGCCGAGCTTGCGACGAGAACCTTTGGACCGGCCGATGCGCAGCGCCGGCAAGTCGCGCAGCTCGCCGGCCGCCTGCCGGCGAACGCCATGACCCGGCTGGAGCGGCTGCGCGGGTTTGGCGCACGGCCCGGCATGCTCGCGACCTGCGCCTGCACGCGCCTTGCTTTCTTCGACGGCAGTTTTGGCGTGCTGATCGCTCCGGTCGAGGGCGCCAAGACCAGCATGCCGCAGCTCGAGCGGCTGCAGCGGCTGGTCGCCGGCATCGCAGCGCCCGTTGCGGTGTTTTCGTGCGACGGCGCGCTTGCGGCCGCGAGCGAAGCGGCACGGCCGCTGCTGACGTTTGGCTCGCTCGCCGAGGCCGGGCTCGACGAAGCGCGCCATGCGGCCCTGCATGCCGGCCGCGTCGATACGCCGACCGAGATCGGCGCCATCGTGCTGCAACGGATCGGCAGCGGATCCGACACCGCTCTGGTCGCGCTGATCACCCCCCCTGCTCCACCGCAAGATCTGCCGGCGGAGGCGATGGAGCTGGAGGCGGAAACACCAAGGCCTTACCAGCAGCCGGCGCTGTCGGGCGAAGCACCGGCGGAATTTGCGATGTTCGATGCCTTCGCCGAAGAGCCGCCGGCACAAGCTGGGGCGAATGAGCCGGCACAAGGCGAGCCTCTGGCGGAGGCGCCGACCGCGGAGGCCGAGCCCTCGCCCTATGTCGAGGCCGTTGCCGACGAACCGGCGGTCGAGAGCAATGGCGCCGCGTCCGAGCAAGCGGCGGCCGCGCCGCCGGCGGCAGTCGCGTGGCGCGATCTGCCGGTGTCCGAGCCGCGCCTGCAGCCGCTGCGCTTTGTCTGGGCCATGGACGCGGATACGAGCTTCACGGTCCTGTCGGAGGAGTTCATCGCGCTCGCAGGCAGGCCGACGGCGAGCCGCCTCGGCCGCAGCTGGGGCGAGATCGCGGCGGCGCTCGGGATCGATCCCGAAAACCGGGTCATGCAGGCCTTTGCCACTCACGACACCTGGAGCGGCATCTCGCTGAACTGGCCGGTCGAGGATGGCGGGAGCCTTGCGGTCGAGCTCGCGGGGCTGCCGGTCTATGACCGCAGCCGGCGCTTTTCAGGTTTTCGAGGCTTTGGCGTGTGCCGCGAGCTCGATGCGCTGGCGCAGCTGGCGGCGTTCCGCAGGGCGCAGCTGCCAAACCCGACGCGAGCCACGGAAGGGCCGTCGGATGCCATCGTTCCGGCCGAATCGCAGCACGCTTCTGCCCAAGTTCCGCCCGTTGAGCCCGCTGTGATCATCGACGAGCGGGGCAAACCCGCCGCTCCCAACGAGACTTCACCCCCAACCGATCTGGATGAGCCAGTGGACACGCCGCCGCCTGCGGAGACGCCGCCAAATGTCGTGCCGTTCCGCCCATTGGGGAGCGAACCGAAAGCACCCAGCCTGACGCCCGGCGAGAACAGCGCCTTCAACGAGCTCGCCCGGCAATTGTCGGCGCGGCTGGAGCGCGATGGCGCTGCCGAGCCCGCGGCGCCTGCAGCGGAGCCCGTGACGGCCGCCCCGGCTGCAGCGGAAACGGCTGAACCTGCCCATGAGCCGAAAGCTCCAGCGGAGGCTGCCGCGCCGCCCGCTCAGCCTGCGGACCAGGCTGCAAGTCAATCCGCAAGTCAGCCCGAATGGCTGATGGCGCCGGAGCCGCCGGCGCGCGGCGACAGCGGGCGCGACCGCATGCTGCTCGACCTGTTGCCGACCGGCGTCCTGATCTACCGGCTCGACCGCCTGCTTTATGCCAACCCGGCCTTCCTGGACCGCATGGGCTACCCGTCGCTGCACGCGCTGGAGCAGGCCGGCGGGCTCGATGCGCTCTATGTCGAGCCGGGCGTGAACACCTCGAGCGCCACCAGCACCTCGGAAGCCGGCACGCCGGTGACCATCGCGGCGAGCCAGCCGGCCGCCGAGCACGCGACGCCGACGGAAGCGCGGCTGTTCACGATCTCATGGGACGGCGATTCCGCCCTCGCCTTGATGTTTGCGCATGTCCCACACGCCGCGCCCGTCGCCGCGACGCCGGCGATGCCGCCGCCCGCGCCCGTTCTGGTCGCTCCGCCCGCGCCGGCCGGTCACGCCAATGCCGAGGACCTCGCCGCCATTCTCGACACCACCGCCGAGGGCATCCTGATGTTCGATGCCAGCGGCAACGTCCATGCCTGCAACCGAAGCGCGGAGGCGCTGTTCGGCTATGAGGGCGACGCGCTGACCAGGCGCAATCTCACCGAGCTGTTCGCGCCCGAGAGCCAGCGCGTGGTGCTGGACTATCTCGAAAGCATCAAGGACGCGGGTGTGGCGAGCCTGCTCGATGCCGGGCGCGACGTGCTCGGCCGCGTCAGCCAGGGCGGCTTCATCCCGCTGTCGATGACCATGGGCCGCACCCGCGCCGACGGGCCGAACTTCTTCGCGGTGTTCCGCGACCAGTCGCAAAGCAGGAAGAGCGACAACGAGCTGCACGAGGCGCGCCGGCTCACCGAGCGCGCGGCGAGCGCCAAGGCCGACATGCTGGCGCGCATCAGCCACGAGGTGCGGGCGCCGCTCAATGCCATCATCGGCTTTGCCGAGGTGATGATCGGCGAACGCTTCGGGCCGCTCGCCAATGAGCGCTATGCCGAATATCTGAAGGACATCCGCGCCTCCGGCGAGCGCGTGATCGCGATCATCAACGACCTCACCGAGCTCACACGGATCGAGACCGGCAAGCTCGATCTCGCCTTCACCAGCCAGAACCTCAACGAGCTCGTCGAAAATTGCGTCTCGGTGATGCAGCCGCAGGCCAATCGCGAACGGATCATCATCCGCACCTCGCTGGCACACCTGCTGCCGCCCGTGGTGGCGGATGCGCGCTCGCTGCGCCAGATCACCATGAACCTGATCGGCAACTCGATCCATCTCGCCAATCCCGGCGGCCAGGTGATCGTCTCCACCGCGCTCTCCGACTATGGCGAGGTGGTGCTGCGCGTGCGCGACACCGGCCACGGGCTCAACGACAACGAGGTCGCGGCCGCGCTCGAGCCGTTCCGCGCGCCGGCCCCCTCCGACAAGGCGAACGAGAAATCGGGTCTGAACCTGTCGCTGACGAAGGCGCTGGTCGAGGCCAACCGCGCCCAGTTCCACATCAAGACCGGCGGCCGCTCCGGCACCTTGGTGGAGATCGTGTTCGCCCGCGCGCTGGCGCGGGCGTGAACTCTCAACAAGCCGGCGCGCGGCGCTCGGCGGCGCGACGACGGCTGCCGAGCAAGAGCGGTCCATAGGCAAGCGCGAAGCCCGCGAAGGCGGCGACCCAGGCAAAGCCTGCGATATGGAGCAGCACCTCGCTTGCCGCCGGATGAAGCACGGCGCAGATGCGCGCGACAGCCGCGATGATGATGGCGAGATAGATCGCCTGCGTGGCGCGCGAGGCCGTAAGCACCTCGCCGGTATGGCCGAGGGTCGCCCGCGTCATCACCGCGAGCGTCATGATGCCGGCTGCGCCCGTCATCCAGGCATGGATGCCGGCACTCGCCGGCACGACGTCGAAGCCCGCCAGCGCATTGAGCAGGAAGCCGAGCGGCACGAAGGCGTAGCCGACATGAAGCACGGTCAGCAGCCGCTCGCGAAGCGTCCGCTCGCCGGCCCAGCGCGACAGCCGCACCAATTGCAGCACCCCGGCAAGGCCAAGCACGGCGCCCGTCACCTGATGGTCCGGTGCAACGATCCACCCCAACAGCGCAACCGCGCTCACCAAGATGGTGATCTTGTCGAAGCGGCCGAACGGCACCGGCAGCCGCCCGGGCCCCTGCCGCACCAGCCAGTTCCGCGTGAAGCTCGGAATGATGCGTCCGCCGATCAGCGAGATCAGAAGCACCACCACGGCGATGCCGATGCGGATGGCGTAATCGGCGCTGCCGGCAAAATGCGCTTCCAGGTGAAAGGCGAGGTTGCCGGCGAACAGCACCAGCACGAGTGCGACGACGGCCAGATTCCGCCAGTTCCTGCCGGCAACGATCTCGCGCGCGGCGGCCGCTGCGACCAGCAGCAGGAAGCTCGCATCGATCACCATGGCGAGCCACCAGCTGGTCTCGGCCGAAAACGTCACCGCGATGCGTCCGGCGAGCCAGGCCACGACCAGGGCAAGCAGCGGCGTGCCCTGGATCGGCAGCCGGCCGGTCCAGTTCGGGATCGCCGTGAACAGGAAGCCGGTGATGACGGCAGGCAGATAGCCGTAGAGCATCTCATGCACATGCCAGTCGCGCGGGGCAAAGGCCGAGGTCAGGCGCAATTCCCCGTGAAAAACCGGGAGCCAGACCAGGATCGCCACGGTGGCCTGGATCGCTCCCAGCAGAAAGAAGGGGCGAAAGCCCGCGGCCAACAGCGGCCAGCCCTGGAATTCGCGAGTGCGTGGAACTGCCATGTGACCGTGCTCCCGAAATTGATCCGCCTCAAAGGCTCGCCTCGCCATTTAGGCAGAAGAGGAGACGGCATTATTGTGCCGGGACAAACTTCCCGGCGGAAGTTGCGACCCGGTCGCGGCAGAGGGAAGATTATGGCCACAGTCGACAATTCGATGGTCGCGGACCTGCCGCTGTTCGCCGGGCTGGCGGCGGCCGACCTCACCGAGGTGCTGCGCGAAGCCCGCTCCAGCCGCTTCCCGAAGAACAGCGCCGTGTTCGAGCAGGGCGCGGACGCGGCCTCCTTCTTCCTCCTGCTGCACGGCCATGTGCGCGCCAGCAAGACCACGCCGTCGGGCGAGCAGATCGTGGTGCGCTATGTCGCGCCGGGCGAGATTTTCGGCGTGGCACCGGCGATCGGGCTGCCGTGCTATCCGGCGACGGCGACCGCGGTCGACGACAGTGTCGTGCTGGTCTGGCCAGCCGCCGCCTGGCCGCGGCTGATCGCCCGCTTTCCGCAGCTTGCCACCAACACGCTGCAGACGGTCGGCAGCCGCCTGCAGGAAAGCCACACCCGCGTCGTCGAGATGCCGACCCAGCAGGTCGAGCAGCGCGTCGCGCACGCTTTGCTGCGGCTGGCCAAGCAGTCGGGGCGCAAGGTCGACCATGGCATCGAGATCGATTTTCCGATCAGCCGCCAGGACATTGCGCAGATGACCGGCACCACCCTGCATACCGTGAGCCGCATCCTGTCCGGCTGGGAACAGGCGGGCCTGGTCGAGAGCGGCCGCCAGCGCATCGTGCTGCGCGAACCGCACAAGATCTTCGTGCTCGCCGAGCAGGCGCCGGGCGAAAGCGGGGCGGGCTAGTCTCGCCCACGCCAATGTCGAACCGTCATCCTGAGGTGCCGGAGCGCAGCGAAGGCCTCGAAGGATGCGCGGCCCGACTGCGGCAGCGGGGCCATCCATCCTTCGAGACGGCCGCTTGCGCTGCCTCCTCAGGATGACGGTTCGACTTCACCCGCACGCCTGCAGCTCCCGCAGGAAGGCATTGCTGTCGATGCCATGCTCGCGGCAGGCGTCTTCGACGGTATGGAAGGTTGCGATCGGGCAACCGACGCAGCCCATCCTGTGCGCGAGGAACACGCGGATCGTCTTCGGTGCGGCGCGCATCACATCGTCGACCAGATCATACAATGACGGGGACACGGACAGTGGGAGGGACATGGGCGTCTCCATTCGGATCTGAACGGTAACGCTCACGCGGCTGCACGTGTTTGTTGCGGAGCAAGTCCCGGAGCGGTCGGCTATACGGCCCGGCTGTGCAGCCGCTGCGACTGGTCGAGATGCGCGTCGAAGGCGGCGGCGACGCTGCGCACCAGGAAGCGCGACTTGTCGGCGACCTTGAGCGAGTTCCCCTCGATCTCGACCACGCCGTCGGAGACCAGCTGCTTCAGGCGCGGAGCGGCTTTCAGCATGGCGTCCGCGCCGGTGCCGTGGCGCGCGCAGATCGCATCGATGTCGACGCCGAAATCGCACATGATGCGCTCGATGATCTCGCCGCGCAGGACATCGTCCTCCGTCATGGCATAGCCCTTGGCGGTGGCGAGGCGGCCGGTGGCGATGGCATCCGAATAGCCATTGATCGCAACCTGGTTCTGCACATAGCCCTGCGGCAGGTGCCCGATGGCGCTGGCGCCGAAGCCGAGCAGGACCGAGCTTTCGTCGGTGGTATAGCCCTGGAAATTGCGGTGCAGCCGCCCTTCGCTCAGCGCAACCGCCATCTCGTCCGACGGCAGCGCGAAATGATCGAGCCCGATCTGGATGTAGCCCGCTTCCTTCAATGCGTTTGCGATCGCGCAGGCCTGGTCGTAGCGCTCGACGCTGTCCGGCAGCCGGGCCTCGTCGATCTTGCGCTGGTATTTCTTGAAGGTCGGGACATGGGCGTAGCCGAACACGGCGAACCGGTCGGGGCGCAGCTCGATGCAGCGCCGCACCGTATCCAGGCACGAGGCGATGGTCTGGTGCGGCAGGCCGTAGATCAGGTCCAGATTGAGCGCCTTGATGCCGGCGCGCCGCAAATTCTCGGCGGCCGTTGCGGTTTCCTCGAAGCTCTGCACCCGGTTGATGGCATATTGCACCGCAGGATCGAAGCTCTGCACGCCGAGGCTGGCCCGGTTGACGCCGCCGAGCGCCAGCGCGTCGATCATGGCGGGAGACAGCGTACGCGGATCGATCTCGACCGCGATCTCGGCCGACGGCAGCACGAAGAAGGCCTGCCTGATCGCCCCGATCAGGTCGGTAAAGGATTCAGGCGCCATGATGGTCGGCGTGCCGCCGCCGAAATGCACATGGCTGACCTTCATCCGCCGCTCGATCTGCCGCGAGATCAGCTCGATCTCGCAGCGAAGCGCGGCTTCATAGACGGCGATCGGCTCGTCGCGCTTGGCGACGGTGGTATGACAGCCGCAATACCAGCACATCGAACGGCAGAACGGCACATGCAGATAAAGCGAGGCCGTGGCGTGCTGCGGGATGCCCTTGAGCCACTTGGCGTAGGTTTCCGGACCGATGCTCTCGGAGAAGTGTGGCGCCGTTGGATAGCTCGTATAGCGCGGCAGACGCTCCTGCCCGTAACAAACCGCCAGATCTGCTTTCATTTCGAACCTGTAATTCCGAATCAAGCTGCCGGCAGTGCCCAGCCTGCCAAAAGCAATTGATAACTCAAGCTGAGAAAGTGACCTTGCGCTCGCTCAAAGTCGGGGCAGTTCCCAAGAACGAAGTGCGAATGCACCAATTCTTCCCTGCAAGGTTCGAGCACGCCTGACATGATCCATAGCTGATTTCCCGCGCCAACGCTTCACGAAAATTGACGGAAACTGCGGCTCAGCCCCCGAATTCAGCACGCCGCTCGTAACCGGGACGGACTATCCCGCATGATGGCTGTGCAATCGTTTTTGATGTTTTTTGATTGGGTCCGGTCACAAAGTCCCTGGGAGCCCGATCTCAGTAGAGTTCCGCAGCCATGGTGCAAAGCAACGGAAGCTTGTCGCAGCGCAAACTCGCTCGCGGCAATCGGGACATGATGGCGGCGTTCAGACAGTTCCAAATAAAGGACGCCTCCCATGTTCACCCGCAGAGCAGCCCTGATGAGCGCCGCGGCCGCAATCATTGCGTTGGCTACGCCCGCGCTTGCTGCAGAACTGAATTTGCCGCGCCAGAAGGTCGACCTGGTGGCACCGCCCTTCGTGCATCCCCACGAGCAGGCCACCAAGGAAGGGCCGAAGATCATGGAGTTCCGGCTCGTGATCCAGGAGAAGAAGATGGTGATCGACGAGAAGGGCACCACCTTCCAGGCCATGACCTTCAACGGCTCGATGCCGGGGCCGCTGATGGTGGTGCATGAGGGCGACTATGTCGAGGTCACGCTGGTCAATCCCGCGACCAACAGCATGCCGCACAATATCGACTTCCATAGCGCGACCGGCGCGCTCGGCGGCGCCGCGCTGACCCTGATCAATCCCGGCGAGCAGGTCGTGTTGCGCTGGAAGGCCACCCGTACCGGCGTCTTCGTCTATCACTGCGCGCCGGGCGGCCCGATGATCCCCTGGCACGTCGTCTCCGGCATGAACGGCGCGGTGATGGTGCTGCCGCGCGACGGGCTCAATGACGGGCACGGGCACGCCCTGCACTATGACCGGGTCTATTACATCGGCGAGCAGGATCTCTACGTGCCGCGCGACGAGAAGGGCAACTTCAAGTCCTACGACTCGCCGGGTGACGCCTATAGCGACACCGAGGAGGTGATGCGCAAGCTGATCCCGACCCATGTCGTGTTCAACGGCAAGGTCGGCGCGCTCACCGGCAAGAACGCGCTGACCGCCAAGGTCGGCGAGAACGTGCTGATCATCCACTCACAGGCCAATCGCGACAGCCGCCCGCACCTGATCGGGGGCCATGGCGACTATGTCTGGGAGACCGGCAAATTCGGAAATCCGCCGGAGACCGGGCTTGAGACCTGGTTCATCCGCGGCGGCTCGGCGGGGGCTGCGATGTACAGGTTCCTGCAGCCGGGTATCTACGCCTATGTCACCCATAATCTGATCGAGGCCGCCGATCTCGGCGCCACCGCCCACTTCAAGGTCGAAGGCCAGTGGAACGACGACCTGATGACCCAGGTGAAGGCGCCGGCCGAAATCCCGCCCTCGGAGACCAACTAGCAAGCCAAGGGGCGGTCACTGACCGCCCCGCTTTTTCTTCGAGGCTCGTCATGCTGATCGCATTCAAACTCAAACTGGCGCTGGCCTGCGCTGCGGGCCTTGCCGGCCCGCTCGCCGTCGCGCCGCTGGTCTCCGACCACGCAATGCGCCATGGGCTCGAGCCGGCGATGGTCGAGCTGGCGCCTGATACCCTGTCCTACCGCGCAGCCGGCGAGTTCACGAGGAGCGGAAAGGTGGCGGAAGCCCCGCTCGTCTCCATTCGCCTGGCAACGCCGCTGGCGGTCATGCAGCATCAGGTCTCGTCCGCCGACTACCAGGCCTGCGTCGATGAGGGGGCCTGCCATGCCCTCGACCGCGACGTCGTCGTCGCGCTTGACCGTCCAGCCGTGCAGGTCAGCTGGCACGACGCCAGCGCCTACGCGGCATGGCTGTCGCGCAAGACAGGCAGCCATTATCGCCTGCCGACCGACCAGGAATGGGCGCGGGCAGCGGGCAGCAAGTTCGCCGATGACGGCGTGGCGATCGACGCCTCTAATCCTGCGCAGCGCTGGATCGCCAGATATGACCGCGAGGCGGGGCGCGACCCCGAGACCGCGACGCGGCCGTTCGGCGCCTTCGGCGTCAACGAGAACGGCCTTGCCGATCTCTCCGGCAATGTCTGGGAGTGGACCGCGACCTGCTACGAACGCAGCGTGCTCGACGAGGCGGGCGCGGTTGTGAAAACCAAAGCCAATTGCGGCGTCCGCGTCGCCGAAGGCGCGCACCGCGCCTATGTCACCGACTTCATCCGCGACGCCCGCGCCGGCGGTTGCGCGGCCGGCACCCCACCCGACAATCTCGGCTTCCGCCTGGTGCGGGATGACGCGTCGTTCGTGCACAAGATCGCCGGTCGCTTCGCCAGGGCTTGGTTCGCGCGGGGATAGCCGTCAGCCGGCCACCGCCGCCGGCAGGATATCGGCGATCGCCTCCAGGAACAGCTCCGGCGATTGCAGTTGCGGGACATGGGCGCAGCCGGGGATGATCTTCAAGCCAGCATCGGGCAGCAGCGATGCAAGCTCCTCCGACATCGGCGGCGGGGTGGCCTCGTCTTGCTCGCCGACCATGACCAGCACCGGGACCTTCACTGCCGAAACCTCGGCGCGCAGATCGAGACCGGCCAGCGCCTCGCAGGCGGCGCGAAACACATTCACATCGGTGCGCAGGAAGGCCTCGCGACGATCCTGCATCAGCGCGGGATGCGCCGCCTGGAATTCCGGCGCGAACAGCCGGCGCATCGCGACATCGGTGATCGCGGCAAGGCCTTTGCCGGTTGCCGCCGCAGCCATGTCGCGGAACGCCTGCCGCCCCGGCTCGGAGAACGCGGCGCCCGCATCGGCAAGGATCAGCCGCGTCGCAAGGCCCGGATGCCGGATCGCCATCTGCAGCGCGACGAAGCCGCCATAGCCATTGCCGAGCACGATGGCCTCGCCGCCGGCGGCCACCTCGCGCACCAGATCCGCCATGCGGTCGGCGATCGCCGCAAGGCCCCCGGCAACGGCTTGCGACCGGCCGAAGCCCGGCAGTTCCGGCACGATGACGCGAAAGGACCTGGAGAGCTGAGGCGCGACTGCGTCGAAACTGGCGCGGTCGGACAGGAGCGAGTGAAACAGCAAGAGCGGCGTGCCCGCCCCCTGCTCTGCTGCGTTGATGCTGCCGCTGACGAAAAGCCGGTCCATGCCGTATCCCCCGGAGAAAGCCACCACAGGCGCGGCAAACGCCGGCGCGCGCGGACGATTGATAGATAAAAACGCAGCAATTTCAAGCTTTGTGTCTTGACGTGATATTTCACGAATGCAAGATTGGCGCACCCGATACTGGAAAATCCCATGCTTTTGCGGGAAAATGTCTACGAAAGCCTCCGCTCTGATATCCTGAGCTGTCGCCTGGCGCCAGGCGATGATATGCGCGAGCAGGAGCTCGCCGAGCGCTATGCGGTGAGCCGCCAGCCAGTGCGCGAGGCCCTGGCGCGGCTGGCGCGCGAGCATCTCGTCACGGTGCAGCCGCGGCAGGGCTACCGGGTCAATCCGATCTCGCTGTCGGACGCGCGCGATCTGCTGCGCTTTCGCCTGGCGCTGGAGCCGGCCTGTGTGGCCGAGGCGATCGAGAACGCGCCGGATGCGGTGTTGAAACGGCTCGACCCGTTCCGCAGCTTCTCCGGCGACCATGAAGCCTTCATCGCCTACAACCGCGCCTTCCACACTGCTCTCGCCAAAGCGTCAGGCAATCGCCGCATGGCGGCCGCGCTCTGCGACCTGATCGAGCAGGCGGATCGCCTGGTGCGGGTCAGCATCGCCAATCTCAGGGGGCACAACCCCGCAAAGCTTGTTGCCGAGCATGCCGCGCTGATCGACGCCATGCAGCGGCGCGACCGGCGCACGGCGGTGCGCATCATCAAGGACCACATCAGCCAGACCGAAAAACGCGTGTTGCCGGCGCTCAAGCGCAACGCGGTGATTGTCGACAAGGAGTGAGCATGAACATTTCCACCAGACCGGCCACGACCAACGTGGAGACCCATGGCAATTTCGTCGACGGCCGCGAGATCGAGGCCGGCAACGGCGAGCTGCTCGACGTGCGCAATCCCGCAACCGGCGAAGTGATCGCGAAGATTCCCAACTCCACCGCCGCGGACGTCGACCGCGCCATGAAAAGCGCGCGCGCGGCCTTCGAGAGCAGGGAATGGGGCGGTATGGACGTGCGCGCGCGGGCGCGCCTGGTCAACCGGCTGGCGGACGCGTTCGAGGCCAATCTCGACCAGCTCTACCGGCTGGAGACGCTCAACAATGGCCGCCCGGTCAACGAAACCCGCGCGCAGCTGTCGCGGCTGCCGGACTTCTTCCGCTATTTCGCAGGGCTCGCGCTGGCGCGGCGCGATTCCGTGATCCCCGTCGAAGGCTCCTATCTGAACTACACGCTGCGCACGCCGATCGGCATCGTCGCCAACTGCACGCCGTTCAATCATCCGCTGATGATCCTGTGCAAGTCGCTCGCCGCCGTGCTCGCCTCCGGCTGCGTCACCGTGGTCAAGCCGTCGGAATACACGCCGCTGACCACGCTGAAGCTCGCGCGCATCTTTGCCGATGCCGGCCTGCCGCCGGGCGTCTTCAATGTCGTGCTCGGGCTCGGCCACAGCGCAGGCCGGATGCTCGCCGAGCATCCCGACATCAACAAACTGGTGCTGACCGGCGGCACCGAGGCCGGGCGCATCGCGGGCTCGGCGGCAGCCAAGGTGTTCGCGCACCAGACGCTGGAGCTCGGCGGCAAGACGCCGGTGATGGTGTTCGACGATTTCGACGTCGACCGTGCCGTCAATTACGCCGCCTTCGGCGCCTTCATCGGCGCCGGGCAGACCTGCGTCTGCGCCTCGCGCCACCTAGTGCAGGCGTCGATCTATGACGAATTCGTCGCGAAGCTGAAAGCCAAGACCGAGAGCATCCGGCTCGGCGATCCCTTCGATCCCGCGACCCAGCTCGGTCCGGTGATCTCGGCCAAGCAGCGCGACCGCGTGCTGTCCTATTGCAATTTCGGCGTCGTGGACGGCGCAAAGCTGATGGCCGGCGGCGGCGCGGCCAAAGTGCCCGGGCACGAGAACGGCTATTTCGTCCAGCCGACCGTGTTTGCCGACGTGACCAGCGACATGCGCATCTTCCAGGAAGAGGTGTTCGGCCCCTTCACTTCCGTGACGCGCTTCACTGATGAGGCGGATGCGCTGCGCCTTGCCAACGACTCGCCGTTTGGCCTTGCGGCGGCGATCCGCACCCGCGACGTGGCGCGCGCGCATCGCGTGGCGGCGCAGGTCAAGGCCGGCATTGTCTGGGTCAACGACCATCATCGCCTCGATCCTGCCTCGCCCTGGGGCGGGGTCGACGATTCCGGCGTCGGCCGCGAGTTCGGCACCGAGAGCTTCAACGACCATTTCAACGTCAAGAGCGTGATGGTCGCGACCCACGATCAGCCCTTCGACTGGTACCGCGACACGGCCACACAGCGCCGGCTCAACTAGCGGCCGTCGGCCGCAAGCAAAGACAAAACGTCAAAACATAAATCAGGGGAGGACACACATGACATCGGTCAATTCAGGGAGCCGGCTGGACCGGCTTCCGGTCGGACCATTCCATCGCCGCATCATGCTGCTGGTCGGCATCGGCATGTTCTTCGACGGCTTCGACATCTATCTCGCCGGCTCCGTGCTCGGCGTCGTTCTGAAGAGCGGCTTCTCGACCTTGCCGCAGAACGCCGCGTTCATCTCGGCGACCTTCGTCGGCATGATGCTGGGCTCGTTCGGCACCGGCTTTCTCGGCGACCGCTATGGCCGGCGCTTTACCTACCAGTTCAACCTGCTGCTGTTCGGGCTCGCCTCGCTCGCGGCGGCGTTTGCGCCGAACATGACGGTCCTGATCGCCTGCCGCTTTGTGATGGGCGTGGGCCTCGGCGCCGAAAATGTCGTGGGCTACGCCACCATCACCGAATTCGTGCCGGCGCGCACGCGCGGAAAGTGGTCCGGCTTCACCACGGTCTGCGTCGTGACCGGTCTGCCGATCTCGCTGCTGGTGGCGTCGCTGGTCATTCCGCAATTCGGCTGGCGGGCGATGTTCATCCTCGGCGGCATCGGCGCGCTGATAGTCTGGTACATGCGCAAGTCGCTGCCGGAATCGCCGCGCTGGCTCGAGGCCAAGGGCCGCACCGCGGAAGCGGAAGCCTTGATGCAGGCGATCGAGCGCGAGGCGGCGCAAGGCCGAGCGCTGCCGGCACCCGCTGCCGCTTCGACCGTTGCGGTATCGAGCGATATCGGCACGCTGTTCGCAGCCCCGCTGCTGTCGCGGATGATCGTCGGCAGCGTCTGCCTGATCACCATCAACACGCTCTTGTACGGCTTCGTCACTTGGCTGCCGGTGTTCTTCATCAAGCAGGGGCTGTCGATTGCGACCTCGTTCGGCTATTCGCTGTTGATGGCGCTGGGCGCGCCGGTCGGCTCCGCCATCGGCGCGCTGACCGCCGATTATTGGGGACGCAAGCCCGTCATCATCGGCGCATCGCTGATCACGGTCGCGCTCGGGTCGTCTATCCCATGATCAGCGATCCCGTGCTGTTGCCGGCGGTCGGATTCGCGCTGACGGTGCCGATCTATGTGCTGGTCGCATTGTTGTTCGGCATCTACATCCCCGAGCTGTTCCCGACCGAGGTTCGGCTGCGCGCGTCGGGCATCGTCAACACGCTCGGCCGCGGCGCCACCATCGTCACGCCGTTCCTGGTGGTGATGCTGTTCGAGGCCCGCGGCGTCGCCGGCGTGATGGCGCTGATGATCGGGCTCCTCGTGGTGCAGATCGTCACCGTCTGGGCGCTCGGCATCGAGCCGCGGGCACGCAGCCTCGAGGAGCTGAAGGGCGAGGAGGCGACGAGCGGAGTGCTGAAGGAGGCGTCGTAAGCGCTTTTGCGAACACCACTCTCCGTCGCCCCGGCGAAAGCCGGGGCCCATAACCCCAGGGAGGCGTTTTGCGAAGGAAGATCGACGAACGCCGCGCACCACGGCTAGATTCCGCGGTATGAGTCCTGGCTCTGCGGCCGGGACGACGGTGCGCGAATGGGGACGCCGTCATTCCGGGGCGGTGCGCAGCAGCGAACCCGGAATCTCGAGATTCCGGGTTCGCGCTGGCGCGCGCCCCGGAATGACACCGAGAGAGTCTTACGCGTTCGTCAGCGCGACGCGGAATTCGGCTTCGGTCTTGGCCTTGACTTCGTCGAGCGAGACGCCGTCGGCGAGCTCGATCAGAGCCATGCCGCCGTCGCCGTGCTTGTCGATGGTGAAGACGGCGAGATCGGTGACGACCATGTCGACCACCCGCTCGCCCGTCAGCGGCAGGTTGCACTTCTTCAGAAGCTTGGGGCCGTCCTTGGCGGAGTGCTCCATCACCACCACGACGCGCTTGACGCCGGCGACGAGGTCCATGGCGCCGCCCATGCCCTTCACCATCTTGCCGGGGATCATCCAGTTGGCGAGGTCGCCGTTCTGGGCCACCTGCATGGCGCCGAGGATCGACAGATCCATGTGGCCGCCGCGGATCATGGCAAACGAATCCGCGCTGGAGAAATAGCTGGTCGACGGCAGCTCGCTCACCGTCTGCTTGCCGGCGTTGATGAGGTCGGGGTCCTCCTCGCCCTCATAGGGAAACGGGCCCATGCCGAGCATGCCGTTCTCGCTCTGCAGGCTGACGTCGACGCCGTCGGGGATGTAGTTGGAGACCAGCGTCGGAATGCCGATGCCGAGATTGACGTAATAACCGTCGCGCAGCTCCTTCGCCGCACGCGCGGCCATCTGTTCGCGGGTCCAGGCCATCAGACTTCTTCTCCCGTTGCGGCCGCATCCTTGGGGCGCGGCCGGGTGTTGCGGAACTCGATGCGCTTCTTGTCGGTGCCGACCTGAATCAGGCGCTTCACGAAAATCCCGGGGGTGTGGATGTGATCCGGGTTGATCTGGCCGGCGGGCACGAGGTGCTCGACCTCGGCGACGGTGACCTTGGCGGCGGTTGCCATCATCGGATTAAAATTGCGCGCGGTCTTGCGGTAGACCAGGTTCCCGGCGGTGTCGCCCATCCAGGCATGGACGATGGCGAGGTCGGCGAACAGGCTGCGCTCCATCAGATATTTCTGGCCGTCGAACTCCTTCACCTCCTTGCCCTCGGCGATCAGCGTTCCGACCCCGGTCTTGGTGTAGAAGGCGGGGATTCCGGCGCCGCCGGCGCGGATGCGCTCGGCAAGCGTGCCCTGCGGGTTGAACTCGAGTTCCAGCTCGCCTGCCAGGAATTGCTGCGCGAACAGCTTGTTCTCGCCGACATAGGACGAGATCATTTTCTTGATCTGGCGGGTCTCCAGCAGCCGGCTGAGGCCGATGCCGTCGACGCCGGCATTGTTGGAGACCACCGTGAGCCCCTTTACCCCGGAATCGCGGATGGCGTCCGAGAGGGTTTCGGCAATGCCGCAGAGGCCGAAGCCGCCGGACATGATCATCATGCCGTCCTTGAGGAGACCCTCAAGGGCGGACTTGGCGTCGGGATAAACCTTGTTCATGAAATGGACCTGCTGGAGAGCGGCACAAAGGCCTGCATTGAGCGGATTATTAGGCGAAATCTTCGCAATGCGTCAATGACGGGCGGCCGGCACCGGCGGATGCGACCATTTGCGGCGTGCCGCAGGTACCAATACGGCCCCGGCAAGCGCCTGTGCGCATGCGGGAAGCGGCCTTGAAAGCGACAAGAAAACCCCTCAAGTTGCGGTAGTTGGCTCGGGTTTCAGCGCGCCCCT
The DNA here is from genome assembly GCA_035293585.1 of Bradyrhizobium sp. GTDB lineage: Bacteria > Pseudomonadota > Alphaproteobacteria > Rhizobiales > Xanthobacteraceae > Bradyrhizobium. Next base: position 32,524 of record DATGMN010000008.1, read on the forward strand.
GCCCTCCCCCAGGCACCAGCGATCCGCGCGACCCACCCGATCAGGATTTTCGGTCAGGACTTTCGATGGCATTGACGATGGCCCAAGGAATGAAGCGCCTGGGGACGCCGATTGTGGCGTTGCTCGGCCTCACGCTGCTTGCGCTGATCGCCACCTCCTGGCTGATCAACCGCGACGCGCTGCGGCAGGCGGTGGAGGCGCAGATCCGGGCCGTGACCGGGCTCGACCTCGTCATCAACGGCTCGACCGACATTTCGGTATTCCCCGGCAGTTATGTCTCCTTTCACGACGTCCGGCTGAAGGACGGCAACAGCACCGATCCGGCGCTGAAGGTCGATGTGCTGACCGCCAATCTCCGCCTGCTGCCGCTCCTGCTGCAGCGCTTCGAGATCGCGGACCTGATGCTGCTGCGGCCGCATATCCATGTGCTGCGCCAGGCCAATGGCGACAGCAACTGGACGCCCTTCATCGAGACCATCGCGCGCACCATGAAGCCGGGCGCCGAGAATCAGGTCTCGTTCTCGGAAATCCGCATCCAGGACGGCGTGCTCAATTTCGAGGATGCCGGCAGCCGTGGCGCCGAGAAGCTCGAGGACATCGACCTGTCGCTGGCCTGGCCCTCGATCTCCCGCTCCTTTGCGGCAACCGGCCAGTTCGACTGGCGCGGCGAGCGGGTCGACGGCTCGATCGGCATCAGCGATTTCGTCGCGGCCCTCTCGGGCGACCGCTCCGGGCTGAAGGCGCGGCTGTCCAGCGCGCCGCTGAAGCTCGCCTTCGACGGCACGGTCGCCAACCGCACCAGCGCCATGATGGAGGGCACGCTGACCATCGACAGCCCCTCCTTGCGCAACGCGCTGCAATGGACCGGGCAGGTGCCTCCCGCAGGCGGCGGCTTCGGCCGCTTTGCGCTGAAGGCGCGCGCCAATGTGGTAGGGGCCTCGATCGCGCTGACAAACGTCAATGTCGAGCTCGACGGCAATGTCGCCGAAGGCGTCATGACCTATTCCAACAACGGCCGGCAGACGCTGCAGGCGACGCTGGCCGCCGACGCGCTCGACTTCACGCCCTACATCTCGACGTTCCGCCTGCTCGCCAGCGGCCAGCATGACTGGAACAGGCAGCTGTTCGATCTCAACGCGCTGTCGGCGACCGATCTCGACATGCGGCTGTCGGCAGCGCGCGTCACCGTCGGCCCGTCCAGGCTCGGCCGCACCGCGTTCGGCGCCAACCTGCGCAACGGCGCGCTGGCGCTCTCGGTCGGCGAGGCGCAGGTCTATGGCGGCCTTGCGCGCGGCTCCTTCGCGGTGTCGCGGGCCGACACCGTGGCGGACGTGCGGGCGCAGTTCCAGTTCATCGACGTCGACCTCCAGGCTTGCGTCGGCGAGCTGTTCGGCATCGACCGCCTCTCCGGCCGCGGCAATCTCAACGTGTCGCTGTCGGCCTCGGGCTCGAGCCCGTTCGGCCTGGCACAATCGCTCGACGGCACCGCGACGCTGACCGGGCATGACGGCGCGATCTCGGGCCTCAACGTCGAGCAATTGCTGCGGCGGCTGGAAAAGAGCCCGCTCTCGCGGGTCGGCACGTTCCGCAACGGCTCGACGCCCTACGACAATCTGACCGTCGCCGTGAAATTCGCCGACGGGACTGCGACCACCGACGATATCCGCATCGAAGGTCCGGCTGCGCGGGTGACGCTGACCGGCACCGCCTCGGTGCCGTCGCGCGAGTATGATCTCAAGGGCGTCGCAAGCCTCACCCCCGGCGGCAATGGCGGCACGGCGTTCGACCTTCCCTTCGTCGTGCAGGGCCCGTGGGACGATCCCCTGGTCTTCCCCGATCCGGAAAGCCTGATCCGCCGCGCGCCGGCGGCAGCGCCTCTGCTCGATGCGGTGAAGGACAAGAAGACCCGCGACGCGGTCCGCTCGGTGATCGAGCGCTTCACCGGCGGCGGACAAAAGGACGCCGCCCCCGACGCATCGGCCTCCGCCGATCCCGGCAAGACGAACTGAAAGCGCGCAAATTTCTCAGACCCGTCATCCTGAGGCGCCGGCGCGCTAAGCGCAGGCCTCGAAGGATGAACGGGCCGGACCGCTGCAGCGGGGCCGTCGCCCTTCGAGGCTCGCGTCCCGCGAGCACCTCTCAGGGTGACGGTTCTACATTAGAAATCGCACGATAGTGGCGGCATCGCCCCCGGCACCGCGAATTAACCGTTGCGTCTTCGCCCGCGCGGCCAATCGGCCCGCGCGAAAAGCCCCGCCTCATCCACCAAGGTCTGAGGCGATTGACGCTAGATCGCCTCGCGTCCCTGCGCTAGTGTTTCACCAACCGGTTAAAAAGCCGGGGCGACATCAGGGAGAGAACGGCGTGAAATCCGAGTCTGGATCCAAATCTATTTCCAAGCATATTGTTGGGCTTTCGATCACGTGTGCCATGCTGTCGTTTCTTGCAGCAGCGCCGGCATCCGCCCAGGATACGATCACGGTCTGGTGGGGCAAGGGCTTCTACAAGTCGGAAGACGACGCGCTGCTCAATGTGGTGAAGAAGTTCGAGGCGAAGACCGGCATCAAGGTCGATATTTCGCAATATGCCATCCAGGACATGATTCCGAAGACGGTGGCGGCGCTGGATTCCGGCACGGTGCCTGACGTCGCCTATTCCGACACATATGACGTGCAGGCGCAGGGCAAATGGGCCTATGAGGGCAAGCTTGAGGATCTCTCGGACATCCTGTTGCCGATGAAGTCGGCATTCGCACCGAACACGCTCGAGACGGCCTACCTCTACAACGGCCAGACCAAGAAGAAGGCCTATTACGGCTTCCCGCTGAAGCAGCAGAGCATGCATGTGCAGATCTGGGGCGACATGCTGGAGAAGGCCGGCTTCAAGCAGAGCGACATCCCGACCAAGTGGGAGGATTACTGGTCGTTCTGGTGCGACAAGGTGCAGCCGGCGATCCGCAAAGCCACCGGCCAGCGCATCTACGGCGTCGGCCAGCCGATGGGCGTGGAATCCACCGACTCCTTCCAGTCGTTCTACACCTTCATGGACGCCTATAACGTCAAGCTGGTCGACGACGACGGCAAGCTCCTGGTCGATGATCCCAAGGTACGCGACGGCCTGATCCATGCGCTGAAGGATTACACCGATACCTACATCAAGGGCTGCACGCCGCCCTCCTCCACGACCTGGAAGGATCCGGACAACAACGTCGCCTTCCACAACAAGACGATCGTGATGACCCACAATTTCACGATCTCGATCGCCGCCAAATGGTTCGAGGATTCGACCAACCCGGCGCTGACCGACGAGCAGCGTGCGGCCGGCAAGAAGGCCTATGAACAGGACATCATCACCGCGTCCTTCCCCAACAAGCCCGACGGCACGCCGATCAAATACCGCTCCGACGTCAAGACCGGGCTGATCTTCGCCAACGCGCAGCACAAGGCGCAGGCCAAGGAGTTCGTCAAATTCCTGATGCAGGAGGAGAACCTCGGCCCCTATGTCGAGGGCGCGCTCGGCCGCTGGTTCCCGGTGACGGTCGCCGGCCAGCAGAGCCCGTTCTGGCAGGCCGACCGCCATCGCAAGGCGGTCTATGCCCAGTTCACCGGCGGCACCACGCCGTTCGACTTCACCAAGAACTACAAGTTCACCATTCTCAACAATGAGAACGTCTGGGCCAAGGCGATGAACCGCGTGGTGAGCGAGAAGGTCCCGGTCGACAAGGCGGTCGACGAGCTGATCGCCCGCATCAAGGAAGTCGCGGGTTAATGCTTCGTCATTCCGGGGCGCCCGCAGGGCGAACCCGGAAATCGCGCGCCGCAACTTCTAGATTCCGGGTTCGCCGCTAGTGCGGCGCCCCGGAATGACGGAATGAAGAGTACACTAACACAATCGAGAGGCCGATGACGCTCCGTGGCCGGCCTCCTCTCTAAGCGAGTAGCGGGATGGCCATCACCGTTTCAGCATCCGACCAGGCACTGCCGGGCGCACCGCTGTCGGCGCGCCTGACGCCGCCCCAGGTGTGGGGCATCGTGCTGCTTGCGCCCTACATCCTCGTGTTCCTGGCCTTCGTGCTCTATCCCGTCTGCTACGGGCTGTGGCTGGCGCGCCAGCCCTCGAGCTATGTCGCGCTGGCGCACGATCCGGTCTTTGCGCGCGCCGCAGTCAACACCCTGATCTTCCTCGTCATCGGCATCAACATCAAGATGGTGATCGCGCTGTTCCTGTCCGGCTTCTTCATCCAGGAGCGGCGCTGGATCAAGTGGCTGTCGGTGATCTTCATCCTGCCCTGGGCGGTGCCGTCGATCCCGACCATCCTGTCGGTGCGCTTCATGCTCAATCCCGAATGGGGCATGGTGAACCAGCTGATCTTCAAGTTCACCGGCGATGACGGCCCGAACTGGCTGAACGATCCGAGCGTCGCGCTGGCGATGGCGATCGGGGTGCACATCTGGAAGTCGCTGCCGTTCTGGACCCTGATCCTGATCACCGGACGGCTTGCGATCTCGCAGGATCTGTTCGAGGCGGCCGACGTCGACGGCGCCACCTTCTGGCAGAAATTCCGCTACATCACCTGGCCGTCGATGCAGACGCTGTATGTGACCTGCACGCTGCTGTCGATGATCTGGACGCTGGGCGATTTCAACAGCGTCTATCTGTTGACCGGCGGGGGACCTGCCGACCTCACCCATGTGCTGTCGACGCTCGGCATCCGCTATCTCCGCCTCGACCAGCTCAACCTGGCGATGGCCGCGATCGTCTGCGCGATGCCGCTGGTGCTGCCTCTGGTGTATTTCATGATGAAGCGGTTGTCGCGATGAAGCTGCCTTCCCTGCGCGAGGTCACGACCGAGACGAAGCTGCTGTTGATCGGCATCCCCGTCTTCATCTGGACCATGGTGCCGATCTATCACATGTTCCTGTTCGCGATCTCGCCGAAGGAGGACGCGTTCTCCGGCAAATTCTGGCCCGACCATCCGACCCTGCACAATTTCGAGATCGTGTTCCGCGAGCAGCATTACTTCCTGCGCGATTTCTACATCCAGTTCTGGAATTCGGTGGTGATTGCGGCCGCCGTGGGCGCGCTGACCTTGTTTGTCGCGACCGCGGCCGCCTTCTCGATCTCGCGGCTGCGCGTACCCGGCGGGCGATGGGTGATGAACCTGGCCCTGTTCACCTATTTCATTCCGGCCGCGTTTCTCGCCGTGCCGATGTACCGCACCATGGGCACCTACGGCCTCCTCAACAATCACTGGTCGCTGATCCTGGCGATGGTGACGATCGCCTCGCCCTACGCGATCTGGGTGTTGAAGCAGGCCTCCGACAAGCTGCCGGTCGAACTCGACGAGGCCGCCGTCATGGACGGCGCCACCACGCTGCAGATCTTCCGCCTGGTCTATATCCCGTTGATGATGCCCTCGCTGGTCGCGATCGGCACCTACGCCGTGCTGCTGGCCTGGAACGAATATCTCTACGCATTCCTGCTGCTGTCGAACGATCGCGACATCACGCTGCCCGTGGCGCTCGGCAACTTCCTCGCAGCCGACGATTCGCCGTGGGAGCTGCTGATGACCACGGGCTTCATCTACGCGCTACCGCCGGCCGCGATCTATTACGCATTCAAGCGGTACATGGTGGGCGGGCTGACCGCAGGCGCGGTGAAATCCTAGCCCATGCCCTCCGCCGTTCCGGGGCGGTGCAAAGCACCGAACCCGGAACCTCGAGATTCTCAGGTGCGCAATTGCGCACCTTAATTCGGTCCTGCGGACCGCCCCGGAATGACGTGGCCCAAAATTACAACGGCGCCGCGCTCTCGCCTCGCGCGCTCGACAGCTTCGACGCCAGCGATGCCACCACGATCACCACCGCAATCAATGCAATCACCAGCGTGCAGATGGCGTTGATCTCCGGCTTCACCCCGAGCCGCACCTCCGAATAGATCCGGATCGGCAAGGTCGCCGAGCCGGGGCCGGTGGTGAAGCTTGCGATCACGAGGTCGTCGAGCGAGAGCGTGAAGGCGAGCATCCAGCCCGCTGCGATCGCGGGCAGGATCAGCGGCAGGGTCACCGCGATGAAGGCGCGCGGCGGGCTGCAGCCGAGGTCCATCGCCGCCTCCTCCAGGCTCCTGTCGAGCGCGGCCAGCCGCGACTGCACCACCACCGCGACGAAGCACATGGTCAGCGTGGTGTGCGCGATGGTCACGGTCCAGAAGCCGCGCTCGGCGTCGATCGCGACGAACAGCAGCAGCAGCGACAATCCGGTGATCACCTCGGGCATGACCAGCGGCGCATAGAGCATGCCGGAAAACAGCGTACGGCCGCGAAACCCCTCGCCGCGCGACAGCGCCACCGCTGCGAGCGTACCGAGCAGGGTCGCGATCGAGGCCGAGGCCGCACCGACGCGCAGGCTCATCCAGGCCGCCTCGATCATGGCGCCGTCGTTGAAGAATTCCCGATACCAATGCAGCGACCAGCCGCCCCACACCGTCACCAGCCGCGAGGCGTTGAAGGAATAGATCACCAGGATCACGATCGGCAGATAGAGGAAGACGAGCCCCAGCGCCAGCGAAGCGATGTTGAAGCGCGACAGCTGCCGCAGTTTGGCTCCCATCGCCCGCGCCGCCATCACCTGCCCTCCTCGAGCTGTCGGCGTTGCAGCCGGTCATAGACCAGCAGCGGCAGCAGCAGCACCACCAGCAACACCACGGCGACGCTGGATGCCACCGGCCAGTCCTTGTTGGTGAAGAACTCGAGCCACAGCGTCTGCCCGATCATCAGCGAGTCCGAGCCGGCGAGCAGGTCGGGGATCACGAACTCGCCGACGATGGGGATGAAGCAGAGCAGCACGCCGGCGCCGACGCCGGGCAGCGACAGCGGAAACGTCACCAGCCAGAACACCTGGAGCGGCGAGGCGCCGAGATCGGCGCCCGCCTCCTCCAGCGCCGGCTCCATTTTCGCAAGCGTCGCATAAAGCGGCAGGATCATGAACGGCAGGTAGGAATAGACGATGCCGAGATACATCGCGCCGTCCGTGGAGAGCCACACCACCGGCTGCGAGACGATGTGCAGCGCGAGCAGCAGCCGGTTCAACAGGCCGTCATGCTGCAGGATGTTGATCCAGGCATAGATGCGGATCAGGAACGAGGTCCAGAACGGCACGATCACCAGCATCATCGCCACCGGCTGGAGGCGCTGCGGCAGCCGCGCCATGCCGTAGGCAATGGGATAGCCGATCAAGAGCAGCATGGCGGTGGAGGCGAGCGCCACGACCAGGCTGCGCACATAAGACAGGACATAGAGATCGTCGGAGACGAGCAGGCGGAAATTGTCCAGCGACAGGGCGGCGAAGGCCGCCTTGAGCGCGGCCCAGCCGGCGGTGACGTCGAACACCGGCGCATAGGGCGGCTGCGCGATCACCGTCTGCGACAGGCTGATCTTCGCGACGAAGCCGAACGGCACCAGGAAGAACAGCACCATCCAGAGATAGGGCGCGACCGCCGCCAGCCGCGCAGGGCGGGTGAAGACGTTGCGCGCGCTCATTGCTCCAGCACCACGCAATCGTCGAGCGCGAACCACGCCACCACGCGATGATCGGGCCCGTACGCATCCGTGTCGAGCCGCGTCGTATTCGCCACCGACGCGCGGACGACCGTGCCGGAATCGAGCTTCACCTTGTAGGTCGTGGTGCCCCCGAGATAGCTGACGTCGGTGACGACGCCGTCGAGGCGGTTGAGCGCGGACGCGCCATTGCCGTCCGCCACAGGGCCCCGGCGCGACAGCTTGATCTTCTCGGGGCGGATCGCGAGGAACACCGTCGTCTTGTCGACCGCATTGCGCGGCGCGGCGGCCACAAGTCGGCCTGCATCGCGCGTCGCAATCGTCAGCCGGCCCTGCTCGCGCAACACGATCTCGCCCTCGAACAGGTTGATGTCGCCGACGAACTCGGCGATCCAGCGCGACCTCGGCGCCTCGTAGAGCTCGCGCGGCGTCGCGACCTGGTCGAGCCGGCCGGCGTCCATCACGCCGATCCGGCTCGCGACCGTCATCGCCTCGTCCTGGTCGTGGGTGACGATGATGAAGGTCATGCCGAGCCGGCGCTGCACCTCCATCAGCTCGAACTGCGTGCTCTCGCGCAGCTTCTTGTCGAGCGCGGCGAGCGGCTCGTCGAGCAGCAGCAATTGCGGGCGGCGGGCGAGCGAGCGGGCCAGCGCGACGCGCTGCCGCTGGCCGCCGGAGAGCTGGTCGGGCTTGCGCGTCTCGAGGCCTTCGAGCTTGACCAGCGCCACCAGCTCGGCGACGCGCTCTCTGATCTCGGCGCGCGGCATCCGCGCCCGCCTCAGGCCGAAACCGATGTTGTCGCGCACGTTGAGATGCGGGAACAGCGCGTAGTTCTGGAACATCATGTTGACGGGACGCTCATGTGGCAGCACCTGCGCGATGTCGCGGCCATTGAGCAGAATGCGGCCCGCATCCGGCGTCTCGAAGCCGGCGAGCAGGCGCAGGAGCGTGGTCTTGCCGCAGCCGCTCGGGCCCAGCAGCGCGAAGAACTCGCCGGCGCGGATGTCCAGCGAGACCCCGTCGACCGCACGAAAACGGCCGAAACTCTTGGCTACGCCCTCAATGCGCAACAGCGGCACCCCGGCCGCGGCTTCCGCGGCTTCAGCCGGCTCGAATGCAGGGGCAGGCGAGACGAGCCCCGCCGCGGCGTCGATCTTTACTGCTTCGTCAGCCATTATCCCGTGCCGGCCCCGATCACTGCCGCAAGCTAGCGGCGGAACGGGCCGCGCTCAACCGTGGCGAACGGGCTTCCCCCTACCCTTCCGAGGGCCGGACGGAAAGGACGAAAATCAGGCCACGCTGCCCATGAACACGGCGAGCGCGTCACGGTCCGGGCCTTCCATGGTGAGGCCGAGCTTGGTCCGCCGCCACAGGATATCCTCGGGAAACCGCGCCCATTCCCGCGTCATGAGATAGCGGACCTCCGCGGCGGTCAGCTCCGGCCCGAACGCCTGGCCCAGGTCCTCGCGGCTTGCAGCCGTCCCCAGCACGTCGGCCAGGCGCGAGCCGTAGGCGGCGACCAGACGCTGCGCCTCCCGCTCGCTCAGGAAACGCCAGCGCTCGCGCGCCATGTCGACCTGGTCGTCAAAGCGATTCCAGGCGAAATCGCCGCCCGGCAGCCGCGCATCCGCGGTCCAGCGCGGCGACATCGGATAGAATGGCGTGAGCAGCGATGTCGCCCGCTCCGCGCGCCGCCGCGCGGTGGTGATCTCGCCGCCGAGCATGGTGATGAGCGGCGCACGGCGGCGGCCGTGGTCGAACAGCAGCACGCCGTCCCGCGGGACGCCTTGCCGGGTCTGCGTCAGGTTCACGCCGGATAAGGTGCGGACCACGTCGGTCGGATGCAAGGGCGCCCGCAGATAGCGGGCGAGCGCCGCACAAAAATAGCTGACGTCGGCGGCCGGCATGGCGACGATGGCGGGATCGCCGGTGAAGGGGCGGGCGATGCTGCCAACCAGGGTGAAATCGTGCCCGAGCGGGCTCGCATGGATCAGCCGGCCGTCGCGGTGCTGGAACACATAGACATGATCGGTGTCGAACAGCCGCGGCAGGACGATCTGGCTCACCTGCATGGCGGAGAGCTGCCGCGGCAACGGCGGCTGGCGCAGGATGGTCTCGTTGACCGTTTGCGCCCAGGCGCCCGTCGCATTGGCCAGCGCCCGCGTCGTGATCACGCGACGATGGCCGCGATCGATCACCGCAAGGCGCCAGGTGTCCTCGCGATCGGCACGCACGCAGCGCGCACCGGTCATGATCACCGCGCCGCGCTCCGCCGCATCGACGGCGCTGGCGACGACGAGCCGCGTCGCGTCGGCGAGACCGTCGGTATATTCGAACGCGATGCCGAACGGGCGCTGCAGCGGATTGCCGATCGGATGATGGGTGACGTCCACGGTCTCCGACGGCGGCAGAACCGTTGCGCCGGCGAGGCGGTCATAGAACAGAAGCCCGGCGCGCAGCACCGACGGGGTCCGCTCTTGCGGGTGCAGGGGAAGCGCAAAGCGCAGCGGCCGCACCAGATGCGGCGCATTGACGATCCAGCGCTCGCGCTCGGCGAGCTGGGTGCGCACCCGCCACCAGCGCCGCTGCTCGAGCAGCGCGGGATCGCCGTGGACCAGCGGAGGGCCGGCACTCGAAGCGGCGGCGGCGAGGTCGCCCTGCTCGATCAGGGCCACCCGCAGGCCACGCCCCGCGGCATCGCGCGCGAGGCTCGCGCCGTTCAGCCCACCACCGATGATCGCGAGATCGTAATCAGCCATACGCAGGTCTTGGGGTGGTGAGCATGACGGAGATCATGCTCGATCCGAGCGGTTCCGCCCACCACTATCCGGTCTTGCGTACAGGCTCCATGACATTGGCATTGTCGCGGCCGACCAGCGTCGCATATTGGGCGATCGGCAACGGCTTGCCGAGCAGAAAGCCCTGCACCGCGTCGCAGCCTTCGCGGGCGAGGAAGCCGAGCTGCTCCGCCGTCTCCACGCCCTCGGCCACGATCGACATTTCCATGCCATGGCCGAGATCGATCACCGCGCGCACGATCGCAGCCGATTGCGGGTTGCGGCCGAGATTCATGACAAAGGCGCGATCGATCTTGATCTTGTCGAACGGGAACGCCTGCAGATAGCTCAACGAGGAGTAGCCGGAGCCGAAATCGTCCATCGAGACGCGCACGCCGAGCGCCTTCAGCCGCCGCAGCAGGGCGAGGCCGCGGTCGAAATCCTCGATCAGCACGCCCTCGGTGATTTCGAGCTCGAGCCGGCTCGGCGCCAGCCCGGTTTCCAGCAGGATCGAGTGCACGAGGCCGACGAGATCGCCGTGCATGAACTGCGCGGGCGACAGGTTGACCGCGATCTGCAGCGGCTTGGACCAGGAGGCGGCCTCCCGGCAGGCCTCGCGCAGGATCCATTCGCCCATCTCGACGATCAGGCCGCTCTCTTCGGCCAGCGGAATGAAATCGCCGGGCGAGATGAAGCCGCGCGTCGGATGCACCCAGCGCACCAGGGCCTCGAAGCCGATGATCTCGCTGTCCGCCACGCTGCCGGAGGAGCGGGCCTGCGGCTGGAAGTAGAGTGTCAATTCGCCGTTCTTGACCGAGACCGAGAGGTCCTGATGCAGCACGCGGCGATCGCGGATCTGCTGGTCCATCTCCGGCTCGTAGAGGCTGATCGAGCCGCGCGACTTTGCCTTCGCGCGGAACAGCGCCGCGCCGGAATTGGCGAGCAGCGAGGCCGCATCGTTGCCGTTGTGCGGGTACACCGCGATGCCGGTGGTCACGCCGGTGCGGACCATCTTGCCGTCGATGACGAACTCCTTGCCGAGGGCCTCCGCCAGCTGCTCGGCGAGCAGCATGCCCGCCTCCGGCTGCCTGCCGTCGATGATCAGGCCGAATTCGTCGCCGGAGAGCCGCGCCACGACGCCGCCGCGCGCAGCCTGCTGGATCCGTTGCGCCACCTCGATCAGCAGCTTGTCGCCGGTGGCGTGGCCGAACACGTCGTTGACTTCCTTGAGGCCGTCGAGGTCGACGCAAAGCACGGCGAACTCCTCGTCGGTTCCCTCGCAGGCTTCGATCATCTGGGTCAGCGCCTGCAGGAAGGCGGCGCGGTTGGGCAGATCCGTGAGCCCGTCGTGATAGGCCATGTGGGCCATGCGCGATTCGGTCTGCCGGCGGTCGGTGACGTCCTCGTGGGTCTTGATCAGATATTGCGGCTGGCCGGCCTCGTCCAGGACCGTCGCGCGCCGGGTCAGGAACAGCCGCAGGCCGTCCTTGGTCGAGATCGGATGTTCCTCGGTGATCGTGCCGCGCTTCTTGATCGCGGCCTCGTCGCGCCCGATGATCAGCTTGGCTTCCCTGGCATTGAAGATGTCCTTGGCGGTCAGGCCCGTCACCTCCTCGCGCCGCCGGTTCATGATGGTCTCGGCGCTGCGGTTGGCCAGCAGATAGCGCCCGTCGCTGACGCGCTCGACGATCAACGACACCGGGATGTTGTCGACCACGAGCTCCAGGAACTTCTTGGCCTCCTCCAGCTCGCGCGACAGCGAGCGGCGGTCGGTGACGTCCTCGAACAGCGCGATCAGGAATTCGGGATCGCCCTTCTCGTTGCGGGCGATCACGCGGTTGGAGGCCAGCACGCGCTTTTCCTCGCCGCGTTCGACCACGAGTTCGGTGGCGTAGTGCCCGTTGGGCGCTTCGAGCGCGGCACGGTCGGCGGCAGTGATGCCGGCCGCGGTGTCGGGACGGAAGATCTCGTCGGCGCGATGGCCCACGATGCGGTCGCGGGAAAAGCGCGAGAACCGCTCGAAGGCGCGGTTGGCGAAGATGTAGCGGCCGTCCTCGATGCTCTTGGCGGCGACGCAGACCGGCACATTGTCGAGCACCGATTCCAGGAACTGCTTGGTGGAGGCGAGCTGGCGCGACAGCTTGCGCTGCTCGCTGCAATCCTCATGGGTCGCGATCGAGCCGCCGTTGGGCAGCGGAAAATAGCGCGCATGCACGCTGCGGCCGCCGGGCAGCTCGGTGATCAGGCCTTCGGGGCGCGCGGCCAGACGATAGAATTCCTCGACACTGACATCGAGCAAGCCCTGCGCCCGCCGCAATTCGGCCAGGTCGCCGCCGGTCATGACCGGCGGCAGGTCGGAGCGCTTGAGGCCGTAGATCTCGAGATAGCGGTCGTTCACGTAGATGATCCGCTCCCTGGGATCGGTCATCACCACGCCGTGGCTGAGGCTGTTGAGGGCGGTCGTGATATAGGCGGTCCGGCGCAGCTGCGTGCGCTTCACCCGGCGCAGCGCCGAATGCACCCAGAACGCCAGCGCGCCGAGGAAGGCCGCGAGCACGGTGCCGCCGATCGCGATTTCCCAGGCGACGTTGGGCTCGATGGGGCCGAGATAGGCTGCCAGGGTGAAGGCTTCGGTCTGGACCGGAGCCTCAGCCTCGGCAACGGCGCATGGCAGAATGGCCGCCGCAAGGCACAGAAGTGCCTTCGCAGCAATCGACCTTCTGCCGCCAGCCTGCCAATTCTTGTCAGCCATACCTCACCCGCGGATTTCAACTCGGGACTGTCTGGCTTGACGGGTTTGGATCGGGTAAATGCCTACCCGCCAAATGGCCAAAACTGACTCAAATTACGGCAATTGCCCTGACATGATTACCCGACCCTTAACGGCAGACCCGCGCGACGAGCGCCTGATGGCCCTCCGCGGCCGCGCAACACTCCGGATCTCCGGCCGATCGATGCACGGCCGGGCCGCGGAAGGCTAAACTCTACAACGAGGTCTCTGGGTTTCAGGGTCGAGGATAGCGTCATGGACAGGGTTGAGTGCGTCGTGATCGGTGCGGGCGTCGTCGGGCTGGCCATCGCCAGGGAACTCGCGATGGCCGGCCGCGAGGTGATCGTGCTGGAGGCGGCCGAGGGCATCGGCACCGTCACCTCCTCCCGCAACAGCGAAGTGATCCACGCCGGAATCTACTACAAGGCGGGTAGTCTGATGGCGCGGTTCTGCGTCGCCGGCAAGCAGGCGCTCTACCGCTATTGCCGCGAGCACGGCGTGCCGCATCGCAATTGCGGCAAGCTGATCGTCGCGACCTCGCCGAAGGAGACCGAGCGCCTGCAGTCGATCCGCGCCCATGCCGCGGCCAATGGCGTCGACGACCTCGAGCTTCTCACCGGCGAGGCGGCGCGCGCGCTGGAGCCGGCGCTGGCCTGCGATGCGGCGCTGCTGTCGCCGTCCACCGGCATCGTCGACAGTCACGCCTATATGCTGGCGCTGCGCGGCGACGCCGAGGCAGCGGGCGCGGCCTTCGCCTTTCACACCCCGCTCGCGGCCGCCCGCGTGACAGGCGATCGCATCGAGGTCGACGCCGGCGGCGACACGCCGATGACGCTGGAATGCGCGCTTCTGGTCAATTCGGCCGGCCTCTCTGCGCCTGACGTTGCCCGCCGCATCGACGGCATGCCGCGGGAGCTCGTTCCGCAGGCCTATCTCGCCAAGGGCAACTACTTCAGCTGCAGCGCGCGGGCGCCGTTCTCGCGCCTGATCTATCCGGTGCCCGAGCCCGGCGGACTGGGCGTGCATCTGACGCTCGACATGGCAGGACAGGCGCGGTTCGGTCCCGATGTCGAATGGGTCGACCATATCGACTACGCCGTCGATCCCGCGCGCGCGACGCGCTTCTATCCGGCCATTCGCAAATACTGGCCGACGCTGCCGGACGGCGCGCTGATGCCGAGCTATTCCGGCATGCGGCCGAAGATCGTACCGCCGCAAATCGCCGCGCAGGATTTCGTCATCCAGGGCCGGCACGCGCACGGTATTGCGGGATTGATCAATTTGTTCGGTATCGAATCGCCGGGTCTGACGTCGTCGCTCGCGATCGCCGCGCATGTCGGCGAGCTCGCGAGGACGTCGCGGGCCCAGTAGCAAATCGAAAAACAAAGCCCGCGCGAAAATGGGCGCGGGCTGTTTCCTTGGGATGATTGTGGGAAAAACCGACTCGGGACATCCGGATCATTATGCCGTCCGGACCGGTGTGCATGAGATGGTCTTGAGATGCAGAGCTAGTGGAGGGTTTCGCCGTTTTGCTGTTTCAGGCGCTCGATCTGGTCCTTCACCATCAACTTCCGTCGCTTCAATTCCGCTATTTCCAGGTCATCAGTTGAAAGATGTAGAAGGGCTTCGTGCAACTCGTTTTCAAGAACCTTGTGTTTCCGTTCCAGTTCAACGAGATGGGCCTGAATTGCCATTCGCAACCTCCTCGGTAGGATGAACCCTTGGGATTCGTTAGGGCTAGGAAGTCTACACCAGTCAAACGAACTGTCGATGGGGTAGCGAATCGGTGCTGTCATTTTTAACCGTCATGTGTAACGAAGCGTGAGCAAGGAACCGGACGATGCTTCCGCTTTTTGAATCCGCAAAAAATCATCGGCTTGATCCGCCGCAATCCGGGATCGCGCAGCCTGTCCGCTTGCGAACGGCGGCGGCAGGGCCGATATTTACCCACAGGCTTTCCACAGCCAATCGCAATCTCATTGCGTTTTTCAGCTACCGTGCATCATGACCGACGAAGATGAGCGCGAGCTCCAGGCCGAGCTCGCCCGATTGCAGCAGGAGCATCGCGATCTCGACGCGGCGATCGATGCGCTGCATCAGTCGCCCGCACCGGATCTGTTGCGGCTGCAACGCCTGAAGAAGCGCAAGCTTTTGCTGCGCGATCGCATCGCCTTCATCGAAGACCAGATCACGCCCGACATCATCGCTTGAAACGCGCGCGTTCCGTGCAACGCGTCCGGCGCGGCCTGGGGTCACGGGGCGAAGCTTGAGCCGTATCCAACCTCGCCGGCGATTTTCCCACTTGACTTCACTAGAACAAAAAGAGAACATTGGCACATCAAGAGCCACGGGATCATCGCCGGGATCAAACGCCATGTCAGCCTTAAGCTCCGCCTCCAACTCCCTATCTGCATCGCCGTTCGACGGCGGCGCTCTCGACAACGGCCATTACGAGCAGGCCTGCGACCAGGCCATCGCGATGTGCGATGGCAATCTGCGCAGCACCATCAAGGCGCTGATCATGGCCAATGAATATCTGGAAGCCGAGCTGATGGAATTGCAGGCAGCGATCTCGTCCGGCTGCATGCCGAAACAGCTCGCCGGCCCCACAAGCAATGCAGCGTAGCGTTTTGAGCATGGTCCGGAAAAGTGAATACCGGTTTTCCCCGAAAGCCATGCCTCATTAGAGGAGCGAAGCGATGGCCGACGTGACCTATTATGTCGCGATGTCTTTCGCGCAGGACGAGGGCGGCACACTGGTCCCGGGCGCGGCCGAGGAGTGCCAGAGCCCGAACAGCGCGCTGCGGCGCGCCGAGGTGTTGTCGCGGCAGCCCGGCAATATCGGTGCGGTCGCCTTCAGCCGCAGCGGCGATCCCATGATCGGCGAATTCAGCGATGCGCAGCTGTTGCGAAAATTCGGCCAGGTGCCGGAGGATCTGAGCGAACTCTGATTGTTGCCGGAGCCCGCAGGTGGCGCTCCCGCTCCGGATCGCGCGCTCGAGATGAGGCGCTGCAGGTCTGCGCTGCAGGTCATGCGCCCGCGGCCGTCGCCTCGTGCCGCCGCTGCGCCTTGCGGACATACATGGCGGCGTCAGCCTCCTCCAGCACGCGGCGGGTGTCGCTTTGCGCTGAGAGCGTCGCAACGCCGGCGGATGCGCCCGCGCGCACGGTGCGGCCAGCGAAGGAGAAGCTCAAGCCGTCGATCGTCTGCTCCAGCGCCTGCGCCTTGGCCCGCGCATCGGATTCGCTGAGATTCCACAGCAGCACGGCAAACTCGTCGCCGCCGAGCCGGCCGACCACGTCGGAAGCGCGGACGATCCCGGCAAGGCTCGCGGCGACAGCCTTCAGCACCTCGTCGCCGGCTGCGTGCCCGAACGTGTCGTTGATCGGCTTCAGCCGGTCGACATCGAGCAAGATCACCGCGGCCGTTGCATGATAGCGCTTGATGTAGGCGATGGAGCGGCTGAGTTCGCGCTCGAAGCCGCGCCGGTTGCAGATGCCGAGCAGAAAATCGGTTTCGGCTGACGCCTGCAATTCGGCAATCCGCCGGTGGACATCGGCAAGTTCCGCCTTCAGCTCGCGGATGGTCTGTTTTGCCCGCCCGATCGCCCTGGACCGCTCGGCGTCGGCTCGGGCCGTGCTCTTTGCCCGCGCTGCTTTCGCTGTCGGCCGTCTGCTCTTCTCGTTGGTCTTGCTCTTGCGCTTGCTCTTGGCCTTGCTCTTGGCTTTGGCTTTGCTCTTGGCCTTGCTGGCCTTCTCCCCGGCTCTGGCGGCCTCGCCGGATGTCGTGGTCTTGCGGCGGGTTCCGGCTGCCTGGCGGCGTCCTTTGGCGTCCAGCGCCCGCGCAGGCGCCCTGGTCGGCTTTTTCATAGATATCCTTGACTGCGGCATGCTGTTGAGGCTTGCCGGGATTAGCCCAGACAGGATAGTGCATTCCCCTTCCTTTGCCACGCCTCGCCGCCCATGGGCCTGAACTTATACGCCGGCCTATGTTTCTGGATTCCCGGGAAGAATTAACCCTATGACCGCTCCAATCGCCATCATCATGGGAAGCCAGTCGGACTGGGACACCATGCACCATGCCGCCGATACGCTTGCATCGCTGGGCGTGGCTTTCGAGGCGCGGATCGTCTCCGCCCACCGCACGCCGGACCGGCTGTTTGCCTTCGCCAAAGGTGCCAAGGCGGCTGGCTTCAAGATCATCATTGCAGGGGCTGGCGGAGCAGCCCATCTGCCGGGGATGACGGCCTCGTTGACGGAGCTTCCGGTGCTGGGCGTGCCGGTCGAGAGCAAGGCGCTGAAGGGCGTCGATTCGCTTTATTCCATCGTCCAGATGCCGGCGGGCATACCGGTCGGCACCCTCGCGATCGGCAAGGCCGGCGCCATCAACGCGGCGCTCCTGGCCGCCAGTGTGCTGGCACTCGACGACACCGCGCTGGCGGCAAGGCTCTCCGCCTGGCGCAAGCAGCAGACGGACGCGGTCGCGGAGCGCCCGGAGGACAAGGCGTGACATCTCCCTCTCAGGTGAAGCTGAAGGTCGGCGACACCATCGGCATCCTCGGCGGCGGCCAGTTGGGCAAGATGCTGGCCATGGCGGCTGCGCGGCTCGGCCTGCGCTGCCAGGTGTTCTCGCCCGATCCGGATTCGCCGGCCTTCGACGTCGTGGCCAGCGCGACCTGTGCGGAATATGCCGATGTCGAGGCGCTGGAGCTGTTCGCCAACGACGTCGACGTCATCACTTATGAGTTCGAGAACGTCCCTTCCGCAGCCGCGCTGATCCTCTCCGCCCGGCGCCCGGTGCTGCCCGAGCGCAAGATCCTCGAGACCACCCAGGACCGCCTCGCCGAAAAGGATTTCGTCACCCGGCTCGGGATCGGGACCGCCGCCTATGCCGACGTTTCCTCGGCGGCATCGCTGCACAAGGCGGCTGCCCGCATCGGCCTGCCGGCCGTGATCAAGACCCGCCGTTTCGGTTACGACGGCAAGGGCCAGGCGATCATCCGCGACGCCGGCGAGATCGACCGGATCTGGGACGAACTCGGCACCAAATCCGCCATCCTGGAAGCCTTTGTTCCGTTCGAGCGCGAGATTTCGGTGATCGCGGCGCGCTCGGCCGACGGCCAGGTCGAATGTTTCGACGTCACCGAGAACGAGCATCGCAACCATATCCTGAAAGTCTCGCGCGCGCCGGCGGCCATTCCGGAGGGCCTCGCGGCGCGGGCCCGCGAGATCGCAGGCCAGATCGCCAATGCGCTCGGCTATGTCGGCGTGCTCGCCGTCGAGATGTTCGTGCTGCCGGACGCCAAGGGCCCCACGGTCCTGGTCAACGAGATTGCGCCGCGGGTGCATAATTCCGGGCACTGGACGCTGGACGGCGCCTCGATCTCGCAGTTCGAGCAGCACATTCGCGCCATCGCCGGCTGGCCGCTCGGCAAGCCGGTCCGCCATGGCGAGGTCACCATGACCAACCTGATCGGCGACGAGATTTCGAGCTATCCGGAATGGCTGAGCGTTCCCGGCGCCACGGTTCACATCTACGGCAAGGGAACGCCGCGGCCGGGCCGGAAGATGGGCCATGTGACCCAGGTGACGCCGCCCTCGCCTAAATCCGGCTGACCGCGGTCAAAAACCGGCGATCTGGCGGCTCGAAACGCCGACAATCGCGCCTGCAGCCGTAGACAATTCGGTTTTTGTCTGATACATCCGCTGCCCTCAAGGTAGCTGGCGAGGCCTTTTGTCAGCCTGCTACGTTAAGCCAATTCCACGCCGATTTACTGAAAAAAGGATGCCGGGTGCAGGTACTCGTTCGCGACAACAATGTTGATCAAGCCCTGAAGGCGCTGAAGAAGAAGATGCAGCGCGAGGGCATTTTCCGCGAGATGAAGCTCCGCGGGCATTACGAGAAGCCCTCCGAGAAGAAGGCCCGTGAAAAGGCCGAAGCCGTGCGCCGCGCGCGCAAGCTTGCCCGCAAGAAGCTGCAGCGCGAAGGCCTGCTGCCGATGAAGCCGAAGCCGGCGTTCGGCGCTGGTCCCGGCGGCGAGCGCGGCGGTGCAGCCGGCCGTGGTCCCGGTGGTCCCTCGCGCGGTCCGCGCTAAGGCCAATCGGCAGAATTGCTGGAGTCGGACGCGGGCCGCAGGGTCCGCGTTATCATTTTGCGCGCTGTTATTGCGCGCCAATTGTTTGAAGGGCGTTTTTGCCGCCCGGCTGATCAGCGGTCGCGAGTCAGCGCGTCAAGCAGATTGAAGCCAGGGTTCGTTGCGGCTTCACCTCGCCCATCCCGGGTTTTCCGATTTGGGCGCTTCGCGCGCGGCCGGCACAAGTCGCGCTGATCGGCGTCAGCCCCCGCCGGGGCTACCAATCGGCCTGACGGCAGAGCTTAATCCGCAAACTTGTTGGACGACGAGGACGACGCGCCGGGAATGACCGCGTGGAATACCGACTTGGCCGCCGACAGCATGTCCTCGGCCACGTTCCGGGCGTGATCGCGCGGGCTTGCAGCGCCGGCATCCGCACGCAGGTCGAGCGGCGGCTGCTGAGGCGGCAGTGGAATGTCGGCCGGCGGGGTCGGCCGGTTGGGATCGACCGAGGCGGTGTAGGGCGGATAGGCCGGCTGCTGCGCAGGCGCGCCCGGTTCAACCGGCGGGGCCGACACCGTGATCGGCGGCGGTAATGGCCGCACCGGAACCGCGGCAACCGTGTGCGGCGGCTCCTGAATCCTGGGCTCCGGAATCCTGGGCGGCTCGGCAGAGCGGGCAGCCTCCTGAACCTTGTCCTGACCCTTTTCCTGCGGCTTTTCGACCGTCTTGTCGGACATGCCGCGCAGCCGCTCGATTGCAGCGCGCGCGAGTTCGGCCGCATCGCGATGCTCTTCCACAGGCGCTGCGGACGCCTCAGTCGCCGGCGCCAGATTGGCGGCGGGCGCAGGCGTCGCCGGCGTGGTCGCCGCGGGCGCGACAGCAACTGCGGTGGGGGATGGCGAAGGCGCGGTCTTCGGCTTCTCGGCCACCGCCTTGTCGCGCGAGAACGACAGCAGCGGGTGGCGGCGCGGCTCAGCAGGTGCACTCTCGGCCGGCTTGGCATCGGCCGCCTTGGTCTCTGACTTGCCATCGGCCGACTTGCCATCGAGCGGCTTCGCCTCGGCCGGACGTTCGGAGGCGGTCTTTTCGATCAGCGCCTTTTCGGAGATGCCCTTGGCCTTGATGCCCGGCTCGGGGATGGAGGCGGTCTCGGCCGGCTTGCCGGCGCCCTTCGGATCGGCGGTGGATACGGCGGCCGCCGGCGTGTCGGCCGCCGGCTTGGCATTGATGTAGTGATTAACGATGTACGCCCCAATCACGGTCGCGACGACCGATGGGAGAATGTCCATCGCGATCTTCGTGAGGTATTTCAGCATGCCAACCACTCCCCGAAGGGGAGTGATGCTGGAACTTTGAGGCACATTCAGGGATCAACTGCGTCGGATCGGTGGCAATTTCCTAAAGGCTATATTAATCAGATGAATGCGACATTAACGCTTCAGTTCGACCTCCAGAAACACGATCTCCGATGATGTTTCGTTGAGCACGTCGTGCTGAACGCCGGCCTTGCGGAAGTAGGACTTTCCGACCCCGAGCTGTGCCTTCGACCGCTCGCCATTCGGCGCCACGATGGTCATCTCCCCCGCGGTCACCGGCACGATCACATAGTCCATCTCGTGGGTATGGTGGCCGGTGGCGCTGCCGGGAACCAACCGCCATTGGGTCACCCGGACCTCGGGGGTGTCGACCTGAACTTCTGAGGTGGCGGCGAGCATCTTTCAAATCTCCAGTTACGGCACGAATACCAGGAACAGGAATACCGCAAACACCACCATGTGGACCAGCCCGAACAGAATGTTGGTCCGCCCGGTTCCGAAGGTCAGCATGCTCAGGATGAAGGTGAGCAGCAGCTCAACCATGTTCTGCTGGTTGAGCCCGAGCACCAGTTGCTTGTCCAGCGCAAAGGCGGCGACCGCGACCGCAGGCACGGTCAGACCGATGGTGGCAAGCGAGGAGCCGAGCGCGAGGTTGATGCTCTTCTGCAGGTCGTCCTTGCGCGCGGCCGACACGGCTGCGAGGCTTTCCGGCAGCAGGATCAAAAGCGCCACCACCACGCCGGCAAACGCCGGCGGCGCGCCGATCGCGGCGGTGGCGGCATCGACCACCAGGGAGAATTTCTTCGACAGCAGCACCACCGCGAGCAGCGAGACCAGCAGCAGCGCAATGCTCACGGCAAGCAGGCCGGAGGAGATCGGCACGCCGCCCTCCTCCACGTCCGCCTGCTCCTTGATGAAATAATCGCGGTGGCGACTGGTCTGTGTGTAGAGGAACACACCGTAGAGCAGGATCGTGACCACGCTGACGAATTCGAGCTGTGCTTCCGAATAGACCGGCCCCGGCGTCGTCAGGGTGTAGTTCGGCAGGATCAGCGTGATGGTCGCCATGGTGAAGAGCACGCTGAGATAGAGATTGGCGCCGGAGACCTGGACGTCCTGCTCGCGATAATGCAGCCCGCCGATGAAGACGCAGACGCCGACCAGGCCGTTGCAGACGATCATGACCACGGCAAAGACCGTGTCGCGCGCCAGCGTCGGCACCTCCTTCTCGCCCAGCATGATGGTCGCGATCAGCGCCACCTCGATGACCGTGACCGCAAGCGTGAGCAGCAGCGTGCCGTAGGGCTCGCCGATGCGATGCGCGATCACCTCGGCGTGATGCACGGCCGCAAACACCGTGCCGAACAGGATCACCAGCAGCACGGCGGCGAACGCCAGCCCTGCGGGCGAGGGCGTGAAGTCGTAATGCGCGATCGTCACGGCGGCAAACAGCGCCACGGCGAGGCCTGGAAATATCCAGGAGGATTTCGGCATCTCGCTGTGGGCGGCGCTCATTGGCAGGAACCTCGGCAGTGCAAATCTGCCCTCAGCCTTTCAAAGCGGCGATGAATTGTCGAGCCGTTTCGACCGCGCCGAAATTGCCGAGATCATTGTGTCCGCCTTCGGGAAAGCGGACGAACTGCTTCGGCTCATGGGCAGCCGCGAACAGCCTTTCGCCAAGGGCGATGGGAATGACGGGGTCCTTCGCGCCATGCATGACCAACAGCGGCGCGGTGACCCGTGTGATGCGTTCGTCGGAATGAAAACTGTCCCTCACGAAGGGGCGCACCGGCAGAAAGGGAAACGCCCGCGCCGCGAGATCGCTGATCGAGGTGTAGGGCGCCTCCAGGATCAGCCCGCCCACCGGATGCTCGGCCGCGGTTGCAACGGCAATGCCGCTGCCGAGCGAGAAGCCCCAGGCCACGATCCGGCCCACCTCATAACGGGCGCGGGCAAAGCCGTAGGCCGCGGCGGCATCACGCAGCAGCGCCGCCTCGCTCGGATGTCCCGTCGAGCCGGCATAGCCGCGATCGGACATCGCCACGAGGCCGGTGCCGTCGGCGGTGATCGCGCGAAAGCGCGGCACAAGCCAGGCCAGCACGTCGCCATTGCCATGGAAATAGAACACGACGTGGCGGCCGGGCCTGGCCGGCACATGCCAGAGGATGATCTTCGCGCCGTCGTCGGCGGTCAGCACATGCTCCTCGGCCTCGCCGAAGCCCGCGGCTTCAGGCGACGTCCGCGTCGTTTGCGGGATCGGATAGATGAAGGCGCGCTGCGCGAAGAACAGCCCGGCGACCGCGCCGAGATAGCCGAGGCAGGCAATGCCGGCGAGCCATTTCAGGATGGTCATCGCTCGAGGTTCAATTTCCTCACATCGCCCAGCGCTCACATCGCCTTGACGATGTTCTCCGTCATCTTCTTGGCGTCGCCGAGCAGCATCATGGTGTTGTCGCGATAGAACAGCGGATTGTCGATGCCGGCATAACCCGATGCAAGCGAGCGCTTGATGAACATCACGGTGCCGGCCTTCCAGACCTGCAGCACGGGCATGCCGTAGATCGGCGAGCTCTTGTCCTCTTCCGCCGCCGGGTTGGTGACGTCGTTGGCGCCGATCACGAAGGCGACGTCGGCCTGGGCGAATTCGGAGTTGATGTCCTCGAGCTCGAACACCTCGTCATAGGGCACGTTGGCCTCGGCCAGCAGCACGTTCATGTGGCCCGGCATGCGGCCGGCGACCGGGTGAATGGCGTATTTCACCTCGACGCCTTCCTTCTTGAGATTGTCGGCCATTTCGCGCAGCGCGTGCTGCGCCTGCGCCACCGCCATGCCGTAGCCCGGCACGATGATCACCTTCTGCGCATTCTTCATGATGAAGGCCGCATCGTCGGCGGAGCCGAGCTTCACCGGCCGTGCCTCGCCGCCGGCCGCGCTGGCAGCCGCCGTCTCGCCGCCGAAGCCGCCGAGAATGACCGAGATGAAGGAGCGGTTCATCGCGTGGCACATGATGTAGGACAGGATCGCGCCGGAGGAGCCGACCAGCGCGCCGGTGATGATCAGCGCGGAGTTGCCCAGCGTGAAGCCGATGCCGGCCGCGGCCCAGCCGGAATAGGAGTTGAGCATCGAGATCACGACCGGCATGTCGGCGCCGCCGATCGGGATGATCATCAGCACGCCGAGCGCCAGCGCGAGGATGACGTTGAGCCAGAAGAAGACCGCATTGCCTGACACGACCAGGCCGATGATGCTGGCCACCAGCGCAACCGCAAGCGCGATGTTGATGACGTGGCGCGCGGGCAGGATGATCGGCGCCCCGCTCATCCGCGCCGACAGTTTCAGGAATGCGATCACCGAGCCGGTGAAGGTGAGCGCACCGATGGCGACGCCGAGCGACATCTCGACCAGGCTCTGGGTGTGGATGTTGCCGGGCGTGCCGATATCGAACGCCTCGGGCGCATAGAAGGCGCCGGCAGCGACCAGCACCGCGGCCATGCCGACCAGCGAGTGGAACGCGGCGACGAGCTCCGGCATCGAGGTCATCGGCACGCGGCGGGCGATCACCGCGCCGATGCCGCCGCCGATCGCAACGCCCAGGATGACGAGCAGCCAGGCAATGCCGTCGGCCGGCGGATGGTTGGCGAGCGTGGTGACGATCGCGATCACCATGCCCGCCATGCCGAGGAAATTGCCGCGGCGGCTGGTGGCCGGGCTCGACAGCCCGCGCAGCGACAGGATGAACAGCACACCCGCCACGAGATAAAGCAGTGCAGACAGATTGGCGTTCATCTCAGGTCCCCGTTTGCCCCATCACACTGAGCCGGCAGCCGCTCACTCGACCATTCACTTGGCTTTCTTCTTGTACATCGCCAGCATGCGCTGGGTGACAAGGAAGCCCCCGAAGATGTTCACGCAGGCGAAGATCAGCGCGATGAAGCCGAAGCCGCGCGCCCAGCCCGAGCCGCTCGAAATCATGCCGACGCCGACGGCGAGCAGCGCACCGACCACGATCACCGAGGAGATCGCGTTGGTCACCGACATCAGCGGCGTATGCAGCGCCGGCGTCACCGACCACACCACGAAATAGCCGACGAACACGGCCAGCACGAAGATCGACAGCCGGAAAACGAAGGGATCGACGAGTTGAGCAGCATGCTCCATGGCCTTGTCTCCAATTATTCCGTCATTCCGGGGCGACGCGCAGCGTCGAACCCGGAATCTCGAAATTGTTTGCGTGACAGAGATTCCGGGTTCGCTCCGGAGCCTGCCATCGGGGCGCGCTTCGCGCGGACCCGTTGGGAGCGCCCCGGAATGACGGCGGTGGCTGGGGCGGGAGTCATGCTCACGCGCCCTTCGGCTGGAAATTGGGGTGGATCACCTTGCCGTCCCGGGTCAGCGCGGTGGCCTTGACCAGCTCGTCGTCCCAGTTGATCGCGAGCGACTTGCTCGCCTTGTCGACCATGGTCTCGATGAAGGACAAGAGATTGCGCGCATAGAGGCCGGAGGCGGAGGCCGCAACGCGGCCGGCGAGATTGGGGAAGCCGACGATCTTGACGCCCTCGACCTCGGCGGTCTCGCCGCTCTTCACGCCCTCGACATTGCCGCCGCGCTCGACCGCGAGATCGACCAGCACCGAGCCCGGCTTCATGCTCTTGACCATGTCCAGCGAGACCAGCCGCGGCGCCGGCCGGCCCGGGATCAACGCCGTGGTGATGACGATGTCCTGCTTCTTGATGTGCTCGGCGGTGAGCGCGGCCTGCTTGGCCTGGTACTCTTTGGACATCTCCTTGGCGTAGCCGCCGGCGGTCTCGGCCTGCTTGAACTCCTCGTCCTCGACCGCGATGAACTTGGCACCGAGGCTCTCGACCTGCTCCTTCACCGCCGGCCGCACGTCGGTCGCGGTGACGACGGCGCCAAGCCGCCGCGCGGTCGCAATCGCCTGCAGGCCGGCGACGCCGACGCCCATCACGAACACTTTCGCGGCCGGCACGGTGCCGGCCGCCGTCATCATCATCGGAAAGGCGCGGCCGAAGGCCTCGGCGGCCTCGATCACGGCCCGGTAGCCGGCGAGGTTGGCCTGGCTCGAGAGCACGTCCATCACCTGCGCGCGGGTGATGCGCGGCATCAACTCCATGGCAAAGGCCGAGACCCCGGCATCCGCCATCGCCTTCAGCGCCGCGTCGTTGCCGTAGGGATCCATGATGGCGATCACCGCCGCGCCGCGCTTGTACTGGGAAAGCTCGGCCGCTTCGGGCCGCTTCACCTTGATGACGACGTCCGCGTCCTTGACCGCCTCAGCGCTGACAATGGCGCCAGCGGCGGTGAACTCCGAATCCGGCAGGCCTGACTTGATGCCGGCGCCCGGCTCGACCGCGACGTCCAGCCCCAACGCCTTGAACTTCTTGACCGTATCGGGCGAAGCCGCGACCCGCGGCTCGGCCGGATCGATTTCCTTGGCAACGGCAATCTTCATAAGGCCTCCGGCGGCGCTACAGGCATGCGCGCACGATCAGACTAGCTTCAATCTGGCTGGGATGGATACCGGTTTTGCGACCGGCATTTTGGGAGTGTTCGCTGCGGCGCGCCGTTGCCCGCAGCGACTCGAGCTCAGAGCAGGAAGATGGCCATCAGGGCGACGATCAGCACGACCGTCCCCGTGCCGTATTTCACGAGCTTGATGAAGCCCTCATAGGTCGCCTCATGCGCCGGATAATCGTTGCCGTCAGCGGTCGTGTAGGCCACTTCGCCATGATTTGCCATTTGTGTCCCCAGTCTAGTCGAGCGTTTCCACGCTGGAATTAGCGCAATCCTTTTCACAGGGCAACGGCGGCGGAGCACCTTCTGTGCACGACCGGCCTCTGCCTATGTCGCGGGCATGACAGGCCAGTTGTCCCTGATCCAGCGGGCCAGGCTTTCTTCACTCACCTCGCCGGCAGCCAGCGAAAGAATAATGTTCGTCGCCTGTGCCGGATCGGGCGAAAACGGCACGCCATTCCTGATCAGAAAAATCATCATCGCCATGAAGGCGATGCGCTTGTTGCCATCGACAAAGGCGTGATTCTTGGCAAGCCCGAAGGCATAGGCTGCCGCAAGCTCGGCGAGTGACGCCTGCTCATAGCTCCATTTGTTGATGGGCCGCTCGAGCGCCGAACGCAGCATGCCCTCGTCGCGCGGGCCGGCCGCGCCGCCAAAGCGGCGCAGCTGCCTGGCATGGGTCGCAATCGCCTGATCGTAGCTGATCCAGAGCGGCTCTTCCGGCGCGCTCATTTGGCGAGTGCGGCGAGCGTATCGCGATATTTGTCCATGATCTCGTCGGCGATTGCCATCGTCCGCTCGAAATCGGGATCGTAGGGCAGTGCCTGGAAACCGCCACCGGGCAATTCGGTAATGTGCAGCTGCTGCCCGCGCTTGAGGTCGAGCCGCTGCATCAGCTCCTTGGGCAGCAAAAGCCCGTCGGAGTTCCCGATTTTCTTGATTTCGACTTTCATGGGCGGAGCCTCGAAGTGAAAGGGCGTGTTATACGCATGTATAACACGACGAGCGGGCGCGTTCAACAGGTGTATTACCTGCCTTGCCTCCCTTCACTCGGGGTGGGTCGAGCACCGAACCATCACCGTCACCCTGAGGCACCTCCGCGCAGCGGAGGCCTCGAAGGGCGACGGCCCCGCTGCAGCAGCGGGGCCGTTCATCCTTCGAGGCTCGCTTACGCTCGCGCCTCAGGATAACGGGTCGCGAGATTTCGCGCCCCCCTCACCCCATCGCCTCCAGCTCGTCGATCATCCCCGAGATCACCGACAGCCCGCCGTCCCAGAATTTCGGGTCCTTGGCGTCGAGCCCGAACGGCGCCAGCAGCTCGGAATAATGCTTGGTGCCGCCGGCCGCGAGCATGTCGAGGTAGCGCTCGGCGAAGCCGTCGGCGGCGTGCTCGTAGACCGCATAGAGCGAGTTGACCAGGCAATCGCCGAACGCATAGGCGTAGACGTAGAACGGCGAATGGATGAAGTGCGGGATGTACATCCAGAAATTCTCGTAGCCCGGCTTGATCTCGATCGCCGGCCCCAAGCTCTCCGTCTGCACCGACAGCCAGATCTGGCCGATCCGCTCGGCCGTCAGTTCCCCGTTCCTGCGCTCGGTATGGACCGCGCGCTCGAAGGTGTAGAACGCGATCTGCCGCACCACGGTGTTGATCATGTCCTCGACCTTGCCGGCGAGCAGCGCCTGGCGCTGCTTGGCGCTCTTGGTCTCCGACAACAGCCGCTTGAAGGTCAGCATCTCCCCGAACACGCTTGCGGTCTCGGCCAAGGTCAGCGGCGTCGGGGCCATCAGCGCGCCGTTCTTGGCGGCGAGCACCTGGTGCACGCCATGGCCGAGCTCATGCGCCAATGTCATCACGTCGCGCGGCTTGCCCTGGTAGTTCATCAGCACATAGGGGTGGGCCGACGGCGTGGTCGGATGCGAGAAGGCGCCCGGCGCCTTGCCGGGGCGCACCGGCGCGTCGATCCAGCGGTCGTCGAAGAAGCGCTGGGCGATCTCGGCCATGCGCGGCGAGAAGCCGCGATAGGCGTTCAGCACCATGTTCTTGGCTTCCGGCCAGGCGATGGCCCCGGTCGGCGCAAAGGGCAGCGGGGCGTTGCGGTCCCAATGCGGCAGCTTCTTCTTTTTGAACCAGCCGGCCTTCAGCCCGTAATAGCGATGCGACAGTTTCGGATAGGCCGCGCGCACCGAGGCGACGAGCGCGTCCACCACCTCGCGCTCGACCCGGTTGTTGAGATGGCGGGAGTCGGCGACGTCGGTGAAGCCGCGCCAGCGGTCGGAGATTTCCTTGTCCTTGGCGAGCGTGTTGGTGATCAACGCGAAGGTACGCTCATTGGCCTTGAAGGTCCTGGCCAGCGCATCCGCTGCGACCTTGCGCGTCTTTCCGTCACGATCCTGCAGCAGGTTGAGCGTCGGCTCGATCGCAAGCTCCTTGCCGGCGACCTTGAAGCGCAAGGCGGACATGGTCTGGTCGAACAGTCGGTTCCAGGCGGAATAGCCGGTCTGGGACTTCTCGTGGAACAGCTGCTCGCTGCGGTCGTCGAGCTGATAGGGCTTGTCCTTGCGCAGATCCTCGATCCAGGGCCGGTAGTGGCCGAGCGCCGGCGTCTGCATCGCGTGCTCCAGCACCGCATCGTCGATGCGGTTGAGCTCGAGCGGAAAGAACAGCAAATGGGTCGAGGCTGCGGTCAGCCGCTCCGACACGTCGCCATAGAATTTCGAGATCGCGGCATCGACGCTGTCGCCGGCATGCACGAGGCCGGCATAGGAGCCGAGCCTGCCCGCGAGGTCGTCGATCGCCTCATAGCGCCTCACCGCCTCGGCGAGCCATGCGCCGCCGTCATCGCGTGCGGCATGTTCCGCAAGCCTGCCCTTGTAGTCGGTCTCAAACGCGACGCAATCGGCATCCATTTTCGCGAGATCACGCACCACCTCCGGCGCGTCGATCCCGCCATAGAGATCCGACAGGTTCCATTCCGGAAGCTTGCCGGCATTGGCCAGGAGGCGCGTCGACGTGGTCGTTGACGTTTTCTTGGACGTCGGTTTGGACGCGGTCTTGTTGGACATGGTCTTGTTGGACATGGTCTTGTTGGACAGGGTCTTGGACGTCGTCGCCGACGTCCTTGTCCTGGCGGCGGACTTGCTGGAGTTCGGTTTGCGGAGAGCAGTCGTTTTGAGGAGAGCAGACTTGGTGCGCGAAGCCATCGTGTTCGAAACCTGTGTTCAACGACCGAAGCGAGGGGCGAAGCTTAAGTGTGCATTAAGCGTCGTCGGCCAGAGTGCCCCGATTCGAGACAGATAGTCGCATTGCGAGGGGAATGCCATGGCTGCCACCATTTTGATCGCCGATGATGACGCCGTGCAGCGTCGCCTCGTCGAAGCCATGGTGCAGAAATGCGGCTATGAAGCGGTGGTGGTGGATTCCGGCGACGCCGCAATCGCCCTGCTGACGGCGCCCGAGGCGCCCGCGGTCGATGCCGTCGTGCTCGATCTCGTGATGCCCGGCCTCGACGGCATGGGGGTATTGGAGCGGATGCGCGAGGCCGGCCTCTCCATCCCGGTCATCGTGCAGACCGCCCATGGCGGCATCGACAATGTGGTGTCGGCGATGCGCGCCGGCGCGCATGACTTTGTGGTGAAGCCGGTCGGCATCGAGCGGTTGCAGGTGTCCTTGCGCAACGCGCTCAACGCATCGGCGCTGAAGGGCGAATTGCAGCGGATCAAGCACAGCCGCGAAGGCCGCCTGACCTTTTCCGACATCGTGACCCGGTCCGAGGCCATGACCGGCGTGCTGCGCACCGCGCAGAAGGCGGCCTCCTCCTCCATTCCGGTGTTGATCGAAGGCGAATCCGGCGTCGGCAAGGAATTGTTCGCCCGCGCCATCCACGGCTCCAGCGAGCGCAAGGCGAAACCGTTCGTGGCGGTCAATTGCGGCGCGATCCCCGACAATCTCGTGGAATCGATCCTGTTCGGCCATGAGAAGGGCGCCTTCACCGGCGCGACCGAACGCCATACCGGAAAGTTCGTCGAGGCCCATGGCGGCACGCTGTTCCTCGACGAGGTCAGCGAGCTGCCGCTCACCGCGCAGGTCAAGCTGCTCCGCGCGCTTCAGGAAGGCGCGGTCGAGGCGGTCGGCGGACGCAAGCCTGTCAAGGTCGACGTCCGCATCATCTCCGCCACCAACCGCAAACTGCTCGACCGCGTCAAAGGCGGCCACTTCCGGGAAGACCTGTTCTACCGGCTGCATGTGCTGCCTCTGACCGTCCCGCCGCTGCGGGCGCGGCGCGAGGACATTCCGCATCTGCTGCGGCATTTCCTGGCGCGCTTTGCCGCCGAGGAAAACCGCATCATCACCGGCATCAGCGGCGAGGCCATGGCCTATCTCGCCGAGCTCGACTGGCCGGGAAACATCCGGCAGCTCGAGAACACGGTCTACCGCGCGGTGGTGCTGTCGGAGGGTGAGCAACTCGGCATTGCCGATTTCCCCCTGATCAATGCCCAATCGACCGTGGTGCCGGACGGCCCGGGCGAACCGCTGGTGGTCGCGCCGGCGATCCAGCCGGGAGCGCCCGCCATGATTTCAGGTAACGAAATACCTATCGCCCCGGTCGCGACCCATGGGATCCTGACCATGCTCAACGGCGCCGGCGATG
Source organism: Bradyrhizobium sp. (assembly GCA_035293585.1). Classification (GTDB taxonomy): domain Bacteria; phylum Pseudomonadota; class Alphaproteobacteria; order Rhizobiales; family Xanthobacteraceae; genus Bradyrhizobium. Next base: position 63,203 of record DATGMN010000008.1, read on the forward strand.
TGCGGCCGCTGGAGGAGATGGAGAACGAGATCATCCGCTTTGCCATCGCCCATTACCGCGGGCAGATGTCGGAAGTCGCGCGCCGCCTGAAAATCGGCCGGTCGACGCTGTATCGAAAGCTCGACGAGGCCAACCCGCAAACCGCCGTCGATGATGCGGCACCAAGCGGCGGAGCGAAATGAAGTGCGCAGGATTCCAATTCCGGTGCTGCGGTGTCGGGTTGCCCAAAAATATACGCAAGTGCCCGTGTTTGTTGAGAGTTTGAACCGTGGCCTGCAGGTGACAGACCAATGAAAAAGCGCATGGCAAGGGCGCACAATCCGTTGCAAAGGGTTTCTGCAGAAGTCAGTTTGTCGTGAGTTGCCCCGTTGCGGCTTGGCGCCGAAAACGAGGCCTGTGTATCGTCTGCGTATGAATCGTAGCGTGCAGGCATGCCAGATTTCACGGCCGACGCTTTCAGCCGAAGCTCACGGACGATAACCGGAACTGTCCGCTTGCCAGGGCAGTTCACCCAAAGGGGTGTGACAATGCGAGACTGTTCGAACAACCGCGGCGGATTTGACCGTGTGCTGATGGCCGTCGCGGCCAGCTTCCTCGCGATGTCCGCAACGTCCGCCATGGCAGGCCAAAGCGATGCGCCGCGCTCGAGCGCTGCGGAACTCGCCATCGAGGCCGCGATCCCGCGCCCTGAGCCTGCCAACGTCCCGCCCCCGACTGCTGCCGATATCAAGCCCGACACCACGGCCGCGATCCAGACCGACGCCGCCAAGCCCGCGGAAACCGCCCAGCCCACCACCGAGGCCGCAAAGCCCGCCGAGCAGCCTGCACCCGCCCCCGTCGCGACCGCGCCGACCACCTCGCCCAAGCCGGACGACGCGCCGAAGAGCGACACCGCGACTGCACCAGGCGCCGCGCCTGCGGCTCCCGCTGCTGCCGCCGTCGCGCCCGCAACCCCTTCGGCGCCCGCGGCCGCCTCCACGACGCCTGCCTCCGAGCCCGCCAAGGACGTCGCCAAGGAGCCGGTGCAGGAGCCCGCGAAGGCCGCCAGCAACGTGCCCCCCGCCGACCAGCCGGTCGCCGACAGGCTCAAGGAGATGCTTGCCGCGAAATCGCTGCGCTATTTCGAGCACAAGGGCGAGCGCGCCGCGGTCGAGAAATTCTACACCGCCCGCGACTATGCGCCGATCTGGACCCAGGGCGGCGGCTTGACGGAGACCGCCAAGGGCGTGATCGCGCGGCTGAAGGACGCCGCCTCCGACGGCCTCACGCCAAGCGATTATCCGGTGCCGGATTTCGCCGCGGCCACCACGCCGGACGCGCTTGCCGAAGCCGACATGAAGCTCACCGACAGCATGCTGAACTACGCGCGCCAGGCGCAGAGCGGCCGCATGCATTGGTCGCAGGTGTCCGGCGACATCTCCTATCCCGAGCATCCGACCGATCCGGCCGAGGTGCTGAGCCACATCACCAGCGCGAAAGACGCTTCGACCGCCTCCACCGCGCTCGACAGCTACAACCCGCCGCAGAAGCTTTACCAGGAGCTGAAGGCGAAGCTGGCCGAGCTGCGCGGCGAGGGTCCGGGCCAGGCCATCGAGATCGGCGAGGGTCCGCTGCTCCGCTACACCGCCCACGGCAAGAAGCAGGCGGAAGCGGTGATGGAAGATCCGCGCGTGCCGCAACTGCGCGCCAAGCTCGGCGTCGAAAATCCCGACGACACGCACTACGACGCCAAGGTCGCGGACGCCTTGCGCAAGTTCCAGCAGAGCGCCGAGCTGAAGGAAACCGGCGTGCTCGATGCCGCCACCGTCAGGGCGCTGAACAGCCCGAAGCGCGACAAGCAGATCGACGTCGTCATCGCCAACATGGAGCGCTGGCGCTGGCTGCCGCGCGATCTCGGCGCGCCGGCGATCGGCGACGCCTATGTCATCCTCAACATCCCCGACTACACGCTGAAGGTGATGCAGCACGGCCAGCAGGTCTGGACCACCAGGGTCGTGACCGGCAAGCCCGGCATCCACGCCACGCCGCTCCTGACCGAGACGATGAAATACATCACGGTCAACCCGACCTGGAACGTGCCGCCCTCGATCGTCTACGGCGAATACCTGCCGGCGCTGCAGCAGGATCCGACCGTGCTGGAGCGGATGGGCCTGAAGCTCGAGCACGAGCGCGACGGCTCGATCCACATCTCGCAGCCGCCGGGCGAAGCCAATGCGCTCGGCCGCATCCGCTTCAACTTCCCGAACAAGTTCCTGGTCTATCAGCACGACACGCCGGACAAGTACCTGTTCGAGAAGAGCGAGCGCGCCTTTAGCCATGGCTGCATGCGCGTGCAGTATCCGGATCAATACGCCGCCGTGCTGCTCAACATCACGGAGCCGAACGAGCACTACACGCCGGAGAAGATCCGCTCGATGTACGGCCACAGCGAGATCGACCTGAAATTCCCGACGCCGATTCCGGTCAACATCACCTACCAGACCGCCTTCGTCGACGATGCCGGCAAGCTGCAGTTCCGCAAGGACATCTACGGCCGCGACGCCGGCATGATCGCGATGCTGAAGGGCGCGCATGGCAAGGAGCTCGAGAACATGGTCGCCCATTCCCAGCCGAGCTATGGCGGGCCGGCCAAGCTGCCGCCGGGCGTGAGCGTTGCGAGCGACAGCAGCTACTCGTCGGGGCCGAACTTCTTCGAGCGGCTGTTCGGCGGCGGTCAGCCGGTAACCCCGCCGGCGCCGGTCGGCCGCCGGCCGGTCTACCAGCAGCGCGGCTTCTTCACGCGCTGAGCGCGCGCCTTACAACAAACTGACGGCCGCCGCGCCCCGGCGGCCGCTTGCGCATCCGGCCAATTTCTCGTTTTAAATCAAATATCTCGACACCCCGCTGTGATCGCTTAACGTTAACCATTATCCACTATCGCCCCGCCACAGCACTTTTTCGCCACACTCGACGGGTTAGGTTAAGCCTAATTTGGGGGCGGGATGGTAGGGCTACATTAACCATCCTGCTTTAGGGAAAGCGTTCGTTCTCTTTCGCGTCCGGGGTTTGAGCGGAAGGGTCCACTGAACGCCGATCGACTTGGGTGGGCTCATACGTGCTGACGGGTTTCGCACGCCGTTTCAACTTGTTGTCCGTGCACGGGCTGTCCTTGCGAAAGGTGTCCGTGCCAAAGACCGCCTGCCAGGCGGCCGCTGCGGCGTTGCTGCTGCTGATGGGCGCAGGCTCCGTGCACGACGCCACGGCGCTCAACGAAACCCGCACCCTGTCCTTCCACCACACTCATTCCGGCGAAGACCTCACCGTCACCTTCAAGCGCGAGGGGCGCTATGACGAAGAGGCGCTGAAGACGCTCAATCATTTCCTGCGCGACTGGCGGACCCAGGACCAGACGTCGATGGACCGCCATCTGTTCGATATCATCTGGGAAGTCTATCGCGACGTCGACGCCAAGCAGCCGATCCAGATCGTCTCCGCCTATCGCTCGCCCGCCACCAACGCCATGCTCCGCCATCGCTCGGCGCATTCCGGCGTCGCGCGCTTTTCCCAGCACATGCTGGGCCATGCGATGGACTTCTATATTCCAGGCGTGCCGCTCGAGCAGATCCGCTTCGCGGGGCTCCGCCTGCAGCGCGGCGGCGTCGGCTTCTATCCGACCTCCGGCTCGCCCTTCGTGCATCTCGACACCGGCAACATCCGCCACTGGCCGCGCATGACGCACGACCAATTGGCCAAGGTGTTCCCGGACGGCCGCACTGTGCATATCCCGACCGACGGCGTGCCGCTGAAGGGCTATGAGCTCGCGCGGGCCGACATCGAACACCGCAGCGGCGATGACGCCGCGACCGTCGGCAAGCCCTCGTTCCTCGCCGCCCTGTTCAAGGGCAAGTCGAGCGACGATGACGACGAGACCGGCAGCGCGCCCGAGGTGAATGACAGGCCGGCGCCTGCCGTCGTGGCAGCCGCCAGCAAGCCGGTCGATCCGCCGCGCGCCAGGCCGCGGCTTGCCGCGGCCCTGCAACTCGCCTCCGCTGATTCCACGGCCCTCGCACCGGCCAGGCAGCAGCCGGCCGCGGCGACCGACACCGCCGACGCCAGGCCGGATGCCAAATCCGAGACCAAGTCGGAGAGCGGGCCTGAGAAGAAACCCGAGACGCCCACCGACATCATCAATGCGCGCGGCTTCTGGGGTGACGATCCGGCAATGCCGAAGCAGGCGACGCCGGCGGAGCTTGCCGCCATCACCGCCCGCCATGCGCTCGAGGCCGCCGGTCCGCAAACGGCGGCGGCGACGCCCGCAGCCCTTGACGCCATGGCCTATGCGCCGCCGCCCTCCTCTCCGGTCGATCGCGCCAATATCGTTGCGGCCACCGCGCCGATCCCGCGCAGCGTCCGCCCCGTCATGCAGGCGCGCAACAATTCGGTGCCGGCCACCGGCATCGACACGGTGGCGGCCAAGGGCGCCCGCGGCGACGGCGGCCCGGTCACCAATTCCGCGCGCATTGCCGCGGCCAACACCGACAGCGCGTGGCTGCGCATCATCATGCTGGCGCCGAGCGTCGGCGCCTCGATGCAGGTGACGGTGCTGGGCGATACCGATCTGACGCTGATGCGCGCCTTCTTCGTCAAGCCGGCAGCCGTGCTCAACATCGGCTTCAGCGAAGACCCGATGATGGGCATGAGCTGCGATCATTTCTCCGGCTCGTCGGGCGCCAAGCTCGAGACGACGTCGTTCAAGCTGCGCACCGCGCAGCGATAGGCCTTGTCATAGGCCACACGGCTCCCACACCGTCGGTGTCGTCCCGGCGAAGGCCGGGACCCATGACCACAGGCGGCGGTTTGAGCCACGCCAGTTCCGTCATTGCGAGCGAAGCGAAGCAATCCAGGGCCTCACGCGCGGCTCTGGATTGCTTCGTCGCTTCGTTCCTCGCAATGACGCGTGGAGAGAATTTCGCTTAACTAACTACGATCCGGGACTATGGCTCCCGGCCCGCGCCGAGACCGCGGCGGGGAGCGCAATGCCGTTACAGCATCCCCAGCGCCTGCAGATACGTCTCCAGGATGGTCTCCTGCTCGGCGCGCTCGTTGGGGTCCTCTTTGCGCATGCGGATGATGGTGCGCAGCGCCTTGACGTCGTAGCCGTTGCCCTTGGCTTCGGCATAGACGTCGCGGATGTCGTCGGAGATCGCCTTCTTCTCCTCCTCCAGCCGCTCGATGCGCTCGATGATGGCCTTGAGCTGATCCTTTGCGAACCGCGTTGCGGGCGCTTCGTCTTCCTTCATCGCGGTGGCGGTGGCCATCGGCTACTCCTTGATCGAACGTCACTGATTGGATGGCCTGCAGGCAATCGTTGGGGGCAGGCAACTTGTCGGGCGCGACACTTGAATTTCGAGCCGCCCGGGTCAAGCCGGCATCGCGCTCATCCACAGCGCGCCCACACCTTGTTGCGGGCCGCGCTTGCTGTGCTCGGGGAAATTACGGATTTGCCGCTGCGGCTTCGCGGAGGTGATTCGCCGCCCACGCGGTGTTCACCTCTCCCATCGGGAGAGGTCGGATTGCATCGAAGATGCAATCCGGGTGAGGGGTTACGGTCTATCGAGAGAGCTGCGGCCCCTCACCCGGATCGCTTCGCGATCCGACCTCTCCCCGCTGGGGAGAGGTGAACGGCAGCATCGCACGGCTCAATGCCCGGGATGCGACTTCTTCAGCGCCGCCATCTGCTCGGGGCTGGCTGGCGCCTGGTGCTTCTCCTTCCAGGCCTCATAGGGCATGCCATAGACGGCCTCGCGGCTCTCGTCCTTGGTCATCGCGACGCCTTGCGCGTCGGCGGCGTCCTTCAGCCAGTTGGACAGGCAGTTGCGGCAGAAGCCGGCGAGGTTCATCAGGTCGATGTTCTGCACGTCGGTCCGCTCGCGCAAATGGCCGACGAGGCGCCGGAAGGCGGCGGCTTCGAGTTCCGTTCTGGTTTTGTCGTCGATCGCCATGACTCGTTATCCAGGTGGGCAGATATCCAGGTGGGTCGTTATCCAGTCGTTGTACAATATGGGTTATCTTCGGGCTTGTCACAGATTCTGCCATATCCCGTTGCAAGCATTGAGGATAGTCGCGATTTCGGCCCGCGGCCGCATGAAAAACGGCCAAAAAGAACGTGGTTGACAGCCAGCTTCAGGCTACGCGAAATCCCGCTCCAAGGAACTATCCTGCTTCACGTGATGATCCTCAAAGCCGCCCTTTCCCGCGCCATGAGCGCACACCGCAAGGCCCTGGGGTTCGTGCTCCTGCTCGCGATGATGTTCCTGTGGAACGGAAGCGCGCGGGCCGACTTCCGTCTGTGCAACAACACGTCGAGCCGGGTGGGGATCGCGCTGGGTTACAAGGATGCCGAGGGCTGGACCACCGAGGGCTGGTGGAACATCTCGTCGCGAAGCTGCGAGACGCTCCTCAAGGGATCGCTCGTGGCGCGCTATTATTACATCTATGCGCTGGACTATGACCGCGGCGGCGAATGGTCGGGGCAGGCCTTCATGTGCTCCCGCGACAAGGAGTTCACCATCAAGGGCACCGACAATTGCCTGGCGCGCGGCTTCGACCGCACCGGCTTTTTCGAGGTCGACACCGGCGAGCAGCGCGCCTGGACCGTGCAACTCACCGACGCCAATGAACAGCCGGCGCAGCCGCGCGTCCCCGGCCTGCCGGGCCCCGTCGGTCCGGGCGGCAATGTGCCGGGCCTGAACAACAACAATCCGCTGAACAATGCTCCGCCGGGTGCGGCGCCCAACCCGGGCGCGTCTGGCCTGCCGCCAGCCGCAACGCCCGGGACCAAGCCATGAGACGCCTGCGCCGTATCAAGATCCTCGCCACCCTCGGTCCCGCCTCCTCCGACAGCGCGATGATCCGCCGCCTGTTCGAGGCCGGCGCCGACATCTTCCGCATCAACATGAGCCACACGCCGCATGACAAGATGCGCGAATTGGTGGCGACCATCCGCAACGTCGAATCGAGCTATGGCCGCCCGATCGGCATCCTGGTCGATCTGCAGGGCCCGAAGCTGCGGCTGGGGGCCTTCGCCGAAGGCGCGGTGCAGCTGCAGAACGGCCAGACATTCACGCTGGATTCCGACAAGACGCCGGGCGACGCCACGCGCGTGCAGCTGCCGCATCCGGAAATTCTCGCAGCGCTCCGTCCCGGTCACGCGCTTTTGCTCGACGACGGCAAGGTGCGGCTGATCGCGGAGGAAACCTCGCCCGATCACGCGGTGACCCGCGTCGTGATCGGCGGGCGGATGTCGGATCGCAAGGGCGTCAGCCTGCCCGACACCGATCTGCCGGTCTCCGCGATGACGCCGAAGGACCGCGCCGATCTCGATGCAGCCCTGATCACCGGCGTCGACTGGATTGCGCTGTCCTTCGTGCAGCGTGCCGAGGATGTCACCGAGGCGAAAAAGATCATCCGGGGACGCGCGGCCGTAATGGCCAAGATCGAGAAGCCGCAGGCGATCGACCGCCTCGAAGCCATCATCGAGGCCTCGGATGCGCTGATGGTGGCGCGCGGCGACCTCGGCGTGGAGCTGCCGCTGGAGCGGGTGCCGGGCCTGCAGAAGCAGATGACGCGCATGGCGCGGCGGGCAGGCAAGCCGGTCGTGGTGGCTACGCAGATGCTGGAATCGATGATCCAGGCACCGGTGCCGACGCGCGCCGAAGTCTCCGACGTCGCCACCGCCGTGTTCGAAGGCGCCGACGCCATCATGCTGTCGGCGGAATCGGCCGCCGGCAAATTCCCGGTCGAGGCGGTCGCGACCATGAACCGCATCGGCGAGGAGGTGGAGCGCGACCCGACCTATCGCGGCGTGATCACCTCGCAGCGCCCGGAGCCGGAAGCAACCGTGGGCGACGCCATCGCCGATGCCGCCCGCCAGATCGCCGAGACGCTCGACCTGCCCGCGCTGATCTGCTGGACCTCCTCAGGCTCCACGGCCGTCCGCGTCGCCCGCGAGCGCCCCAAGCCGCCGATCGTCGCCATCACGCCCAACATCATCACGGGCCGCAAGCTCTCCGTGGTGTGGGGCGTGCACTGCGTGGTCGCCGAGGACGCCCGCGACCAGGACGACATGGTCAGCCGCGCCGGCCGCATCGCCTTCCGCGACGGCTTTGTCCGCGCCGGCCAGCGCGTCATCATCGTCGCCGGCGTGCCGCTCGGCATTCCCGGCACCACCAACATGGTACGCATCGCGTCGGTCGGCCCGGACGAGGACGCGCAGGGCTGAGCAGCCGGACGCGGCGGCGAATGGCCTCCGCGCGCCTACGCTTGAACCGCCGCAGGCCGCGCCGGCCGCCCGCCTCAGTTTCTGGCCGGTCCGGAGCTTTCTCCGCTGATGGCGCGGTCGAGCGCATCGATCACCGCTTGAATCTCGACGAACTTGTTGCGGGCGCGCTCGGCCGTGTCGCGATCAAAAGGCGCGGCCAGCACCTTCGCATGCGCGTCCCTGTCCTCGATCATGCGGTTGCGGGCCTTCGTCAATGTCTCAAGTCGCTCGCCCATCCAGGCTCCTCCCATTATGTCTTCGCGATTGCAGCCTGCGCGCATGATCCGGACCCGAACGGCCCCTCCGCGCAAACCGTGCAGCAGTTTTCCTTCGAGACAGAGCCAACGCGCGATGACGATTCAACGAAACCTCATCGCGCCTTCGGGACCTCAATCGAAGCCCGCCGGGAGCACGCCCTTCCGGAAGAAGACGATCGGCTCCTCGTCATAGTCACCCGCCTCGGGATCGCCGGTGGACGAGAATGCAACGACGGCGAGCTTGCTCAGCGCCAGCCTCTCCGCCGTTCGCAGCGCGCCGGTTGCCGACTTGCAGATGATCGGCGCATCGGGCTTCAGATGTCCGCCCTTGCCGGTGTTGAACACCTGCACGACGTAGGTCGTTTCGCGGGCCATCAAGGCTCCTTTGACCTGTTGAGAGGCGCGGTCGACGCCCGCGACTGCGAAAAGCCGCGCCCGGCTCGTAGGCCGAGCCGGCGAAGCGGAATCCGTCGCGACGCGACACTAGCACAGAAGTGGAAGGCACCATCTCCGACCGGAGCGAATAATTTCTCTCGTTATTGCCGGCCTGGAGCTCACCGAATCGGTCTCGCTGCCTGTGTCGATGACGAGAGGAGCAGCCCGTTCTCACCGGGCCGCTTGCGGAGCGCCGCACTAATCCGCCATACGCGTCAAGGACACGGCGGCTTCTCGGGCCTTCCGCGGGACGGCCGGCCTGCTTTCGAGTTTCGCCGCATCGGTCCTGCGTGACATCGGCGCAAGCGACACGCGCACGGAGAGAAAGCAAGCCAGGCGGTTGATGCTGGCGCAGGAGTCCGCGGCCGTCTGCAGCGGCGGCGGTTGATGGCTGCAACCGGCCAGGATCACGACCAGCGTGCCGACGAGAAGCGTTCTCATGCAATCCTCCTGAAGAGGCTGAGTTCCGCCCGCAGTTCTTGCTGCGTGATGTTGGCCGCGCTGATCTTCGATAAGACGAGCAAAAGTGTTAAGCGCGCATTAAGCCTCGCCTCCTCGCCGAGCGAAGCTCCGCCATGGTTAATGCCGGCGACCCCAAGGACGCCGGCACACCTGATTTGCCCGCCCGGGCAGGATGCGCCGGATCGGCATCGTGCGGCTCGCCGCCACGATGTCGCATGCGCGCATGTCGCAATTTGCGCAGCGGAATCAAGCGGGGTAGCGCCTTCAAGATATCAAGCGAGAAATATCGGCGTTGAATTTCTTCCGAAAATCAGCAATCATCCTCCCATCCCGCCTCGATTGAAGAGGGGCGATCGCGATCGTCACGAACGTGGAGTGCGGGATGCGGTTGGACGTGGATGCGCCTGACTGACGAGCGGCGCTGACGCGGACGGCGAAGTCGTGTGGTCCCGACGCCCGACGCTGGCGTCAAGTCTTGCGCTTGCTCCAAAGGCCAGGCGCGAGGCGATGGTGGCAAACAAGCATTGGCTCACCAAGGAGAGCGCGGAATAAGCCGTGACCCACCGCGCAGGGAAGGCCGGAGTGTTCTTGCGCCTTGACCTGTGGACTTCGCGCCTTTTGCGCGAATTTTTCGCGCGAGGGCCCACGGGTGCGAGGCAAGCACCCGGCCTCCCTGCGCCCTCTCATTGGAGAGGGCGGAAATGAGCACAAAGCTCGGGCGCGATTGCGCCGCGAGGATAATGGTTCATGTTCTCTCGGTTGTCATGCCCCGCGAAAGCGGGGCTTCCAGTATTCCAGAGGCTTCTCGGCTGGTTATCCGGTGTCTCTGGAATACTGGATCGCCCGCCTTCGCAGGCGATGACAGCGGAGTGAGTGGCTGTTTGACAAGAAAATCGGAAGGGGACGTTCGGCTGCGCCGCAGTATCCGTCATTGCGAGCGAAGCGAAGCAATCCAGGGCCACGCTCACGACTCTGGATTGCTTCATCGCTACCGCGCCTCGCAATGACGAGAGCGTGGAAGCGTCCTCGCTGCGTTACGACGCGATTGCGCCGCGACAAGCATTTTCGCGTTCTCGGTTGTTTGACAAGGAAATCTGCTGGACACCTTTGGGGGGCTTCGCCTCGCGCCGCAAACGCGCTTCACCTCTCCCATTCGACTCGGGTTTACCCGAGTTGAACATTGAGAACAGCGAAGTCGGACGAATCCGACTTCGATGGGAGAGGTCGGATTGCATCGCCAGATGCAATCTGGGTGAGGGGTTACGGTCTATCGAGGGAGCCGCGGCCCCTCACCCGGATTGCGCGACGCGCAATCCGACCTCTCCCCGTTGGGGAGAGGTGCACATCGCGGCAACCGCTGAGTGCTACTCTCATCATGCTCCCAGGCGGCGCGACGAAATCGCCCTACGCCCCGACCAGCGCTTTCGCCGGCAGCACGGCCTGCACCACGAGCCCGCGCGCGCGGGCGTCCATGACGCCGACGGCGCGCAAGCCGAGCAGCGTGACGCTCTGCACGGTGTCGCGGAGCTTGGCCGGATCGTCGTCGAGATTGTCGGGCGCGAGCGGGCCGACGAGCGCTTCATGCAGCGCGCCGAGCAGCGCGGTGGCGGCGAGCTGGGTGTCCTGGGCCGGCAAATGGCCGGCGCGCACCGCGGCGTCGATGCGGGAGGCGATCTCGCTCATGATCTCGCGGCGGCTGGCAAGGCGCGAGGCGGTGACGTCGACATCGACCGGCTCGGCGAGAATGCCCCAAGCGAGCTTGCGCTGGGACAGCACATGAAGCGCGACGGTCGATACGGCTGCCGCGAGTGCCGAGGACGGTCCGGGCGCGGCGTCGGCGGCGCGGCGGATCGCGGCCAGCTCGTCGCGCGAGACCTCGGCGATCAATTCGGAAATCAGATCGGCCTTGGAGGGGAAGTAGCGGTAGACGGTGCCGGCCGCGACATTGGCACGGACCGCGACGGGGGCAATCTGCACCGCCGACATGCCCCCTTCCGCCGCCGCCTCCCGCGCCGCCGCCAGGATGGCGCTGCGGCGGGCCGCAAGCCGTTTCACCACTTGATGGGTTCGCCGATAGACCATGGCGCGTTTCCAGTCCCACTGGCGCGGGACCGCCCAAGGACTTCACTCCCGGACAAATCGAACGCGCCTTCACTATTTTGGGGCGATTTGGAGCCAAATCGCCTTGAAGGACTGAACACCTGTTCAGGGTCGCTGACAAGCCGAAAAACGACGATTCGAGAGCAACATAGCGCCCGCGCGCTGAACGCATGGGCAGCAGCCGCTTCAGGCCATCGCTGGGACCGGAAATGGCGAGCCTGAACAGGGAGATAGCGTCGAATTCGGGCTTACGCCGCCGCGGGCACGGCCGCCGACGCCGCCTGCGGCACCCGCCACCAGGGCCCGGCGCGGCGCAGGACCAGCGCGCCCACGATCAGCGTGGCGCCAAGCCCGACCGGCAGGCCCGTGAACAGGAACACGAGGATCAACAGCATCGCCACGCCAAGCGCCGGCACCTCATAGGCGCGGAAGCCGTGCGCAAGGCCGAGCCGCACGAGGTAACCGACGGGGATCGCCAGCACCATCATGTCGTAGAGGAAGAGATAAGGCGTTGCGAGCAGCGCGCCGACCGCAAGGCTCGCGGCCTTCAGCGAATAGCGCACGCGGCTGCGCCAGATCATCACGACCGTCACCGCGACTGCGGCAGTCAGCGTCCACTGGAACGCCCAGCCGAGCTGCTCGCTGCCGCCGAAATAGCGCGTCAGGCCGAAGATGCTCTGCAGCTTGAACCAGGGCGCGCGGCCCTCGGTTAGGAACGCCTGCGAGAACATCGGCATCCAGTGCAGAAACGCTTGCCAGCTCTCGATGCCGAATGCGAGCCACGACACGCAGGCAAGCCCGACTGCGACGACGGCGGCGGTGACGAACACGGTCCATTGCGAGGCCGCGATCAGCGCAATCGGAAACAGCAGGCCATATTGCGGCTTGTAGGTGAGAAGGCCGAGACAGATGCCGGCGAGTATCGGCCGCAGCGGCAGAAAATACAGCGTGCCGCCGATCAGCGCGGCGGTGAGGAAGCCGTTCTGTCCGACGGTCGCATTGTTGATCAGCACCGGGAAACAGGCCGCGAGCAGGAGGCCGAACGGCTTGCCGACGGTTGCACGCATCATCGCGAGATACGGCACGAAGCTCGCGGCGGCCCAGCCGATGAACGCAACGCCATACGGAAATTGCGCGAGGAACATCGCGACGAGCAGAAACGGCGGCGGATAGTGCCAGGCGAAATTGCCGGGATAGCTCTGGCCGAGCACCGCGACCTGCACCTGCTTCTGGATGTCCCAGTCCCAGGCCTGCGCCGGATGGCCGTCGAGCGCGAGGCGACCGGCAGACCAGACATTGACGAAATCGGTTGGGATGCCGAGGCCCTGGGAATCATAGACCCACCAATGCGAGATCGATGCGGCGAACAGGAAGGAGGCATTGAGGACGAACAGCACGAAGCAGATCATGCGCAGCGCGCGCGGGACCGGATCCCGCTCGGCGAGCATCATCATGTCCGTCGTGGCCATGGCCGTCCTCCGGCGCGAGCCGACAGGCGCGCGAGTCTCCTCAGCAATAGGCCGGCCGCCATTGAAGAAATCTTAAGATTTGAGCGTAATTCGCGCCCCTGCCGCGACCTGGAAGGAATACGGGAACCATGCGCGGCAGTTGCAGCATTGAATTTACCAAAGCTTATCGCCCCGGTGGTCCACTTCGACCCGGGGCCGCGCGGCTCGCAACACCTCACCCCAGCAGTAGAGACAATGTCGCTTTCCGTTGCAGACCGCATCGACACGACCGGCGACGCGCGCGGGCTGGTCCCGCTCTGCGTCGGCGCGGGCGTCTATCTGTTCGTGCTGGTCACCGGCGACAGCCTGCTGGCCGACTCCGACAGCTTCTGGCAGATCGGCATCGGTCAGTGGATCATCGACCACGCCACGGTGCCGACCAGCGATTTCTATTCCTTCACGCATGCCGGCGCGCCATGGCTCTCCAGCTCCTGGCTGTCGCAGGTCGCATATGCAATCGCCTATGCACATCATGGCTGGGCGGGCGTGGTGGTGCTGAGCGCGCTGGCGGTCGCGGCCGCGGCCGCGATCTTCGTTCACCTGCTGGAGCCCCAGCTCGAGCCGGCCCATCGCATCCTGCTCGCCATGCTGGCGCTGGCCTTGTCATGGCATCATCTGCTGGCGCGGCCGCATGTGCTGGCGCTGCCGGTGATGGTGGCGTGGGCCGGCGGACTGATCGTCTCGGTCGATCGGCGCAGCTCGCCGCCATGGCTGCTGCTGCCGCTGATCGCGCTGTGGGCCAATCTGCATGGCGGGTTTGTGCTCGGCCTGGCGCTGATCGCACCGGTCGCACTGGACGCAGTGTGGACGGCTGATGCAGACCAGCGCATCGCCGTGGCGGCACGATGGGCGATGTTCGGTCTCGCCGCGCTAGCCGCCTGCTGCTGCACGCCCTATGGCTGGCACACGCTGGCCGCGGCGGCTGCGATCATCAATCTCGGCGGCGTCCTGTCGGTGCTGTCGGAATGGCGGCCGGTGGACTTCTCGTCATTCGGCCTGTTCGAGGCGACGCTGCTTGGCCTCATCGGCCTCGCGCTCTACCGCGGCATCGCCGTCCCGCTGCCGCGCATCGCATTGCTGCTGTTGCTGACCCAGATGGCGCTCGCCCATGTCCGCAGCATCGACGCCTTCGCGTTTCTGATGCCGCTCGCGCTGGCCAAGCCGTTCGCGGATCATTGGTCGCTGCCCCACCAGCCCGTCGCGGCGCGACGGGCTGCGCCGCTTTCGGCTGCATCGCTGCTTGCGATGCTCGCTGTCGCGATCGGGACGGTCGCCTCGAGCGCCGCCTACACGGCCCATCATGACTACGTCTTCGTCAAGACCCAGACGCCGGCCGCAGCCGTCGATGCGCTGAAGCAATATGGCGCCGAGCGCATCTTCAACGGCTACGAATTCGGCGGTTATCTGATCGCGCGCGGCGTCCCGACCTTCATCGACGGCCGCGCCGAGCTCTACGGCGAAAAATACGTGCTGGACTATTTCGACGCGATAGCAGCCCGCAATATCGACCAGCTGGCCGCCCTGCTCGACGACAACGGCATCGACGCCACCCTGCTTTCGCCGCATACGCCCGCCGCGCAGCTGCTCGATCGCATGTCCGGCTGGCGGCGACTCTACGCGGATGACATCGCCGTCGTTCACGTCAGGGCTGGCCATGCCGCCGAGCCGACATATAAGGAGAATTGAGTTGAGCATCTCATCCGAAACCAGTCCGCTTCCCGACATCCGCAGCGACTGGGGCTGGCTGCGCTGGTGCGTGATGCCGGGTGCGTTGATCGCGACCCTCTACGGCTGGGCGGAGCTGGTCTCGACCTTCATCAGCCCCGGCTCGATCGGACTGAACCACATCGCTCCGGGAACGGACTGGATGGTGTTCTACGGCGCGGTGCGCTCGGCGCTCTCAGGCCATCTCGCGCTGGTCATGAACGGCGATGATTTCACCGCCTATCTCAACCGCGATTTCGCCGGCTGGCTGTCGGTGCCGCTGCAATTCCGCCCCTGGTTCTATCCGCCGAGCTTCCTGGTCCTGCTGTTGCCCTTCGCCCCGCTCGGCCTGATCGGCTCCTATGTGGCGTTTCAGCTCGCGACCGGCGGCCTGCTCGCCGCCGCGCTGAACAAGGACGGCGCCGATGCTGCGGCCAGCCGCTATCTGATCGCCGCCGTGCTGATCTCGCCTGCCGCATCGAACAACATGCTGGACGGCCAGTGCGCCTTCCTGGTCGCGGGCCTGATGGTTGCGGGCGTGCGGCTGATCGCGGCGCGGCCGATCCTGGCGGGCGCCGTGCTCGGGCTGCTCAGCTTCAAGCCGCAGTTCTTCCTGCTGGTGCCGTTCGCGCTGATCGCGCTCGACCAATGGCGCAGCCTGATTGCCGCCGCGGTATCTGCAATTGCGCTCGCGCTCGTGAGCGCGCTGATCTTCGGTCTTGATATCTGGATCTGGTGGGTGCCGCAGGCGATCGCCAATCTCACGAGTCCCGATCCGAAATGGGTGGAGTATGGCCGCATCTGGGGCCACAGCGTCTGGGCCTGCGCCGTTCTGCTCGGGCTGCCGCCGTCCCTCGCCTCGCTGCTGCAGCTCGCGGCGCTCGTCGGTAGCGCGACCGCGACCTTCGTCGCGTTTCGCTCCGCGCTTCCCACCGACAAGAAGCTCGCCGTCCTGCTCGCAGGCGCCGTGCTGGCGGCGCCCCACTCCGGCCCATATGATGCGGTGCTGCTGGTGACGGCGGCCGGGCTGTTGCTGGCCGGTGAAGCCGGCGCGCCCAACCGGCTGCACTGGCTGCTCGGCTTCGGAATCTGGCTCGTGCCCCTGATCAGCCCGCCGGCCTATGTGGTCACCGGCCGCTTCGCACCGCTCTTGACGGTGGCGCTGATCGGCGTGCTGCTGAGCGATCTCCGCGCTGCGAGGCGACTGCAGCCTCTTGCAGCCGCCTGAGTGTCGCGCTTGGTTCAATTCCCCGTCTACAATCCGCCGAAGCGTTCCCAGCTGGTGCCGTCGAGGCGCATGAACCGCATCTTGTCCGTGCTATCTCGCCAGCGGCCGGTTGGCGGTTTCCGGCGCCATCGCTATGAGTGGCAACCCGACGATGTAGATCAGCGACAGCAACGAGATCGCGACTGGATAGCTGCCGGTCGCGGCGGCGAGTGCGCCGATCAAGGTCGGCCCAGCTGCGCCAAGCACGCGTCCGAGGCTGAACGCGAAGCCGGAGCCCGTCCCGCGCAGCGTCGAGGGGAACATTTCCGGCAGCCAGATCGTGAACAGGCCGAACACGCCGTTGGTGAAGAAGCCGAGGACCGGCAGCAGCGCCAGGAACAGCGTCAAATTATCGAGGCGTGCGATCGCGACCTCATAGCTCACCACGACCGAGACGAGCGAGCCCAGGAAGAACAACAGCGCCGTCCAGCGCCGGCTGCGAAGCGCGCCGGTGATCCAGGGCATCAACAGACATCCGATCAACGTGCCGACATTGGTGACGAGACCCGCGATCGCCCCCATCTGCTGTGCATGCGCGCGACGATCTCGGTCATGGTTCCTCCCGGAACGTTTTTTGTTGTTCAGCATCGGAACTATGGCAGCAATCGAATGATGCAGCATCCGATCGCGGAATACCGGCGTCGCACCGCCATGACCGACTCGTGCGAGACACCTGACACGCCGAAGGAGTTGCCAACGCATTCGCGAGCCGCAATACTCGCCGCCCTCTGGCGATGCATACGTTGTATGGCACCTAGGGAGAGAGCCTGATGACGAAGACGGGACCACGCGCAAGACAGTCCGACCGGGAGGTCTGGCGCGTCGGCGTCTTGTTCTCGCGCAGCGGACTCATGGCGGTCACGGAATCGGAGCACTTCTTCGGCACCGCACTGGCGATCGAGGAGATCAACAAGGCAGGCGGCGTTCTCGGGCGCGAGATCGAGGTGATCGCCTACGATCCAGGCTCGGTTCCCGAAACCTTTCGCAAGATGGCGGACCGGCTGCTGACCGAGGACGGCACCTCGGTCATTTTCGGCTGTTCGACATCGGCGGAACGCAAGGCCGTGCTTCCGGCCATCGAGCGGCGCAACGGGCTGTTGTGGTATCCGTCTCTCTATGAGGGGTTCGAGTACTCTCCGAACGTCATCTACACGGGCGCCTGCCCCAACCAGAACAGCTTTCCCCTCGCCGAGTATATCGTCCGCAAATATGGTCCGCGCGTCTATCTGATCGGCTCGGACTACATCTATCCGCGCGAATCCAACCGCATCATGCGCGACCTCGTCGAATCCTACGCAGGACAGGTGGCCGGCGAGCAATATGTCTCCATGGACGCCGGCGAGGCCGAGCTCAGCCGCGCCCTCGATGCGATCCGCGCCCGATCGCCTGACGTGGTATTCTCGACCATCGTCGGTCGCAGCGCGCAGCGCTTCTACCGGCTCTACGCGACCAGGGGCCTGGACCCCGCGCGGCTGCCGATTGCGAGTCTGACCATGGCGGAAGGCGAGCTCCGCGAGATCGGGCCCGGATATTGTGCGGGGCATCTCACGGCGGCGAGCTATTTCGGGTCGCTGGAAACTGAGGCCAGCCGCCGTTTCAAGGCCGCCTTCGCCAAGGCCTATGGGCCGGACCGGCCGGTGAGCATGTGGAGTGCGACCGCCTATGCCCAGGTGAAGCTGTTCGCCAAGGCGCTCGCGCAAGCCGGCAGCCTCGACACGCAGCGGCTGGTCGATGCCGCGCAAGGGCTCGGCCTCGATGCGCCCGAAGGTCCGATCCAGATCGATGCCGACAACAATCACGTCTCGCTGACGCCGCGCATCGGCCGCGCGCGCGCCGACGGCGGGTTCGACATCGTCTGGGAAGGCAAGGGGCCCATCAAGGCGGACCCGTATCTGTCGGTGTCACCGATCGGCGGGCGCTGGCTGACCGAACAGGCGGCCACCGCATGAAGCCGGGTGTCCGCCGTCTCATCGAAGACCTCCGCGGGGCACGCGTGCTCGTCATCCATCCGCGCGACGCCGAGGGCGAGGCGCTGATCGATCAGCTCAAGCGCATCGGCTGCAATGTGCGCGGCGTCTGGCCGCCGCCTGCGACGATCCCGCACGACATCGACACCGTGTTCCAGCTCGTCGACTCCTCGGAGGACACGACGTTCGCCGCGAGCGCCAACGATCATCCGCTCACGCTCGTCGCCATTGTCGACTACGAGAACCCGACGATACTGAAACGGCTGCTCGACAGCAACGCCCATGGCGTCGTCAACAAGCCGATCCGCTCCTTCGGCATCCTTTCCTCGCTGGTGCTTGCGCGTTCGCTGCGCGGCTATACGCGCCGACTCGAGGGCAAGGTGCAGAAGCTCGAGGAGACCCTGAAGGCGCGCCGCGACGTCGACAAGGCCGTCAAGATCCTCGTCGGCTTGAAGAAGATCGGCGAAGTCGAGGCCTATGAGCTGATACGACAACAGGCAACGCAAAAGCGCCTGACCATGGCCGAGATCGCTGTTTCGATCATCAATGCCCAGGAAATGCTTGGCGGACTTGGCGTTCTCGACGCACAGGTGCAAACCCGCGCCGGCTCACCCGTTGAGCAATAGCGGCCTCAAATTTTTGCAATCTTCGCTGTTGACTCGAACCTTCATCTTGAGAACTATCCCGGCCACACGCGGGCCACTTATCGCCCGCGCCAATGGCCGGTCGGCCATTTCAAATCAGGCTATGTAGCCCTCGGATTGCGTCTCTCGGCGCACTCGGGGGCTTTTTGTTTTGCGCAACGCAAAGGAGCGGCGTGCGATGGATTCGCTCGACCCGAAGTCGCTGGATCAAACCAAGGTCAAGATCGCCTGCATTCAGATGCAGCCGGCGATCGGAGAGGTCGAAGCCAACGTTGCGCACAGCCTTGCACTGATCGATCGCGCGGCCGAGCTTGGTGCGAAGCTCGTCGTGCTGCCGGAGCTGTCCAACTCGGGCTACGTCTTCAAGTCGCGTGACGAAGCCTTCGCGGTCGCCGAGCCGATTCCGGACGGGCGAACAGTCAAGGCCTGGAGCGAAATCGCGGCTAGGCACAGGCTGCATCTCGTCGCCGGCATCTGCGAGCGCGACGGCGACAAGCTCTTCAACAGCGCCGTATTGATCGGCCCCTCCGGATACATCGGCACGTTCCGAAAGGTTCACCTCTGGAACGAGGAGAATCTCTATTTCGAGCCCGGCGATCTCGGCTTTCCGGTATTCCATACCGCGATCGGCCGGATCGGCATGGCGATCTGCTACGATGGCTGGTTTCCCGAAAGCTATCGTCTGGCCGCGCTTCAGGGCGCCGACATCGTCTGCGTGCCGACGAACTGGGTGCCGATACCGGGACAGGCCGCAGGCCGCGAGGCGATGGCCAACATCCTGGCGATGGCGGCTGCGCATTCCAACTCGATCTACATCGCCTGCGCCGATCGCGTGGGGACGGAGCGCGGCCAGCCGTTCGAAGGCCAGAGCCTGATCGTCAGCTTCACCGGCTGGCCGGTGGCGGGGCCTGCGAGCCGCGACAAGGAAGAGATTTTGATTGCCGAGGTGGCACTCGGCGAAGCGCGGCGCGCCCGCAACTGGAACGCATTCAACCAGGTTCTGCGCGACCGCCGCTCCGATCTTTATGACGAGATGCTGGGCAGCGGCGCCAAGCGTGGCTGGTACTGACGGACTTGAGGGATTTTGGCAATCCGAATGGAGGACACCTGATGATTTCGCGAGCTTTTCTCACCTCTCTGGCACTTGCAGCGGCAACCAGTTCGGCATTTGCAGCCGATCCGATCAAGATCGGCGTGCCGGTCGGCCTGTCTGGCGCCAACTCGGTCGTCGCGCCATCGGTCGTTCAGTCCGCCGAACTCGCGGTCGAGGAGATCAACGCCAAGGGCGGCGTGCTCGGCCGGCCGCTCGCGCTTGACGTCGCCGATGACGGCTCGGGTGCGGCCGGTGCGCAGAAGGCGTTCGATGCGCTGGTGTTCCAGAAGAAGGTCAACGTGCTGATCTCGATGGAGACCAGCGCGGCGCGCAATGCCGGCCTGCCGATCGTTGCGCGCGGCAAGACGCCGTTCATCTACACCTCGTTCTACGAGGGCAAGTCGTGCAGCCCCTATCTCTATGTCAACGCATGGGTACCGGAGCAGCAGGTGCCGCCGATCGTCGACTACTTCAACAAGGAGAAGAAGGCGAAGAGCTATTTCCTGATCGGCTCCGACTACGCTTTCGGCCGCGGCATGCTCGCCTTCACCAAGGCCTACATCGAAAAGACCGGCGGCAAGATCGTCGGCGAGGAATATCTGCCGATGGACGGCTCGGACTGGACGCCGATCATCTCCAAGCTGAAGGCATCCGGCGCCGACGCCATCATCACCTCGACCGCGGGCGGCGCGCCCAACGTGACGCTCACCAAGCAGCTGCGGGCGGCCGGCGTATCGCTTCCCTATGGCAATCTCGCCGTCGACGAGGGCACCGCCAAGAGCATGGGCGCGGATGCCGCCGACATCTACATCTCGGCGTCCTATGTGACCGGCATCGACAGCGCGGCCAACAAGGCGTTCCTCGCCGCCATGAGCAAGAAATTCGGCGCCGACCTCAAGACGCCGAACGATCTCTCGGTTCCGGAATATGAGGCGGTCTATGCCTACAAGGCCGCGGTCGAAAAGGCCGGCGGAACGGATGCCCAGAAGGTGCTGGCGGCGTTGTCCGAGGTGTCGGTGGACGGGCCACGCGGCAGCATCAAGATGGACAAGCAGCACCACGCTCCGCTCACCATGTATCTCGGCCAAGTCCAGGCGGACGGCAGCGTGAAGGTGATCCAGAGCTTCCCCAGCGTCGATCCGGGTGCGCAGTGCCCGCCGAAGTCGTAGGCTGAGGAGAGGCGCGAAACGGCGGACAGCCGTTTCGCGCAGCTCGCCGGAACGCGCATGCTGACCACAGCCCTCGATGCCGTCACCACGGCGGCCCTGCTCTTCATCATCTCGTCCGGTCTTCTGATCGTGTTCGGGGTGATGAAGATCATCAACTTCGCCCACGCGGCCTTTGTGACGGTCGGCGCCTACGCGGCACTTGTCGGAACGAGGCTGGGCCTGCCGTGGATCCTGGTCCTGCCGCTGGCGTTCCTGACTGGGGCAGTCTGCGGCGCGCTGACGGAAGCGACCATCGTGCGGCGGCTCTATCAGCGCCCGCTGGATGCCATTCTCGCGACCTGGGGACTAGGCATCGTGATCGGACAGGTGGTGACGCTGATCTTCGGACGCGAGGTTCAGTTCGTCCGGGCGCCCATTACAGGCACGATCGATCTCTTCGGCCTCGACTATTCCGCGTACCGGATCGCGATGATCGCCGCCGCGGTGATCGTTGCCGTGGCGTTCACGGGATTGCTGAGCGGCACGCGTCTCGGCCTGTCCACCCGCGCGGTGATCATGAACGAGATGCTGGCGCAGGGATTGGGCGTCGACGCCTCGCGCGTCCGCCTCGTCACCTTTGCGAGCGGCAGCGGGCTTGCCGCGCTGGCGGGCGCGCTGATCACACCGCTCTCCAGCGTCGATCCGAACATGGGCCTGCCCTGGCTCATCAGCGCCTTCATGCTGGTGATGGTATCGGGCGGATCGCTGCTGACGCTGGCAGTTTCATGCCTCGTGCTGGGCGGCCTGCAGGTGCTCGTGTCGACTTTCGTCAATCCCATTCTTGGCGGGCTCACCATCGCCATCTGCGCGGCCATCGTGCTGCGGATTCGTCCCGAGGGCTTTGCCCGTGCCTGAGGCCAATCAACTCAGCCCGGCCGTTCCGGCGCCGATCGGCATGTCGACCACGTGGCGAATGGTGGGGCTGACGCTGCTGGTCGTCGGCGGCGTGATGCTGGCACCTCTGGTGCTCGACACCTACATGCTCAACATCCTGGTCCGCGCCTGCTTTGTCGCGATTGCCGCCATCACCGTCGACATCGTCTGGGGCTATTGCGGCACCCTGACGTTCGGACAATCCGCCTTCTTCGGCATCGGCGTCTACGCGCTCGCGATCATCTTCACCGAATATGGCTTTGGCGCCTGGCAGGCTGTCCTCGCCGCAGCGAGCGCGGTCGTCATCGCGGCCGTCGTGGCCGGCCTCACCGGCTGGCTGTCGTTCTATCCGGGATCGACACCGCTTTATGCGTCGATCGTGTCGCTGGTCGTGCCGATCGTGCTGGTGCAGATCCTCTACTCCGGCGGCACGTTCACCGGCTCCTCCAGCGGCCTGGTCGGCTTCGAGAGCTTCGATCTGGAATTCGAGACCTGGTTTCGCCTGGCCGGTGTCTCGCTGGTCGCGACTGCGGTGGTCGCTTTGATTGTCATGCGCAGCGACACCGGCCGCCTGCTGAAAGCGCTGCGCGACAATGACGAGCGCTGCACTTATCTGGGCATCGACACCTCGCACTATCGGATTATCGTGCTGGTGCTGACCGCAGTCGTCGCCGCGCTCGCGGGCTTCGGCTATGCCGCCTTTGGCGGGGTCGCCGCGCCCGAGAATGCGAGCTTCACCTTCGGCACGCGCCTGATCATCATGGTCGCGCTCGGCGGCCGCGGAACCATCATCGGCGCCATCATTGGTGCGCTGTCCATCGAGGTCGCGAGCGCCTATCTCTCGGGCAGCCTTCCCTATGTCTGGGAGCTGATCATCGGCATCGCGCTGATCGCGGTCATTCTCGCCTTCCCTGACGGTCTTCTCGGCGTGTTAAGGAGACTGGTCCGCGGCACCCGGCAATCCGAGAACGGCGTGCCGGTGCGTCTCCTCCCGATCGCGACAGCGGTGGGCATGCCCCTTGCGAGCGGCATCGCGATCGAGGCGCGCGAGCTCGGCAAGCATTTCGGCAGCCTGTCCGTGCTCGATGGCGTCGAGTTCAAGGCCAACCGCGGCGAACTGCTGAGCCTGGTCGGGCCGAACGGCGCCGGCAAGACCACCCTCATTCGCTGCCTGTCGGATGGACGCGAGCGCTCGAAGGGCTTCGTCGCCATCGCCGGCCAGCCGATCGACCACCTGCCGCCGTCCCGCATCGTTCAGCTCGGCCTCGGACGCAAGTTCCAGGCAGCCTCGGTGTTCGAAACACTCACGGTCACCGAGTGCCTGCGGGTCGCCCGCACTCATCGCGGCCGGCCTGCGCTGACCTCGACATCACCGGTGCTCGAACTGCCGGCTGCCGCGATCTCGGTGGTCGAACGGTCAGGCCTTGCGGATCGGCTCGGCGAAGAGGCCCGCAATCTCAGCCACGGCCTGAAGCAGGCGCTCGAGCTTGCGATGGTGCTCGCGCTCGAACCCGAAGTGCTGCTTCTCGACGAGCCGACAGCCGGCCTCACGCGCGCCGAGCGCCAGGCCTTTGCCGACATCCTGACGCAGCTCGCCTCGCGCGATCGCCTGTGCATCCTGCTTGTCGAGCACGATCTCGACTTCGTTCGCGACATATCCTCGCGAATCATCGTGTTGCACCAGGGCAGGATCGCGCTGGACGGCTCGGTCAATGAGGTCGTCGACAGCGCGCTGGTCCGCGAGATCTACACCGGCCAGCAGTCGAACCGCACGGAGAGCGGATCATGACGGACGCGCTCCAGGACGCGCTCCAGGTCGATGGTCTGACGAGCGGCTATGGCACTTCCGAGGTGATCAGCGACGTCAGCTTCGCTCTGGCGAGGTCCGAGGTGCTTGCCGTGATCGGCAAGAACGGCATGGGCAAAACCTCGCTCCTGAAAGCCGTGCTCGGCTTTCTTCCGGCCTGGCGTGGCCGCGTGACGTTCGCAGGCGCCGACGTCACGCGCATGCCGCCGCACCAGAAGCGCCGGCTGGGCCTGGTCTATGTGCCGCAGGAGCATGCGCTGTTCCAGGATCTCACCATCCGCGACAATCTGAGGCTCGGGCTGCTGTCGGACCGAGAGCTCGACGCGTCGCTCGACCATGTCGGAGAGTGGTTTCCGGTGTTGACCCGCCGCCTGCGGCAACGCGCCGGAACGCTATCGGGCGGCGAGCAGAAAATGCTGATCGTTGCGCGTGCGCTGATGGCCCGGCCCGAGGTCCTGCTGCTGGACGAGGTCACCGAGGGGTTGCAGCCCTCATTGGTGGATCGCCTGTCGGACGTGCTGACGCGGTTTCGCCAGGAGATCGGTACCTCGATGATCGTGATCGAGCAGCACCTGCCCTTCGCGCTTGGAATTGCCAACCGTTATCTGGTGTTCAAGCGCGGCGAGATCGTCGACAGCGCCCGTGTCGACGCCGGGGCGGAAGCGCGGATCGAAGCTCATATGCGGATTTAGCAGGTCCGCATCCGCGCGGCGAAAATCTCAGCGCGCATCCTTGCGGGATTGCGCAGGAGAGGCGTCCCAATTGCTCCAGCTAACACTTGCGAGCGTCTTGAAGTCGGTGGTGAGGGGACGCCGGGTCCGCTTCTCGTAATCGGCGATGCACCGCTCGGACACGGCGATCTTGTGCTTCAACTCGGCGATCTTGCCCCGCGTTGCTGCTGCGGCCTTCGGTCCCATGTCGCCGGTCGCGAACCGCACGGTCTCCAGAGCCTTCACGGCTTCGCGATTTTTCCTGAGCTGGACCCGGTGCCAGGCGATTTTGCTGTCGCTGTCAGCAACCATGCGCGCACTCCCCTGATTCGCGCGCGAATCATAGCATCGGTTGCGGAACGAACGACAGCGGCGTCAACTACGCACAGGGCCATGCGACCGGCAAGCCCACGCCCGCAGGACAGCAGTGCCGGCCATCTGAGGGTCTGGCTTGGGGAGCAGCGACCCGCGCCTTAGATCGACTTACGCAGCTCTTTCGGAACCACGAGCTTCACGCCCGACCAGGTGGCGTCGATGGCGCAGACCTTGACGTCGACCAAGCCGAGCGACAGCGCAATGTTGCGCACCACAATGTCGCTGAGATCGGTCGCAACGCCACTCGCCTTCTTCGGCCAGGAGACCCAGACCATGCCGTACGGCGTGATCGCCGCGCGGAAGCGCGTCAGCGCCTTGGCCAGCCCGTCCGAGCGGGTTGCAAACAGATGCACCATGTCGAGCGGCGTCTTGAGGCGCACGGCCAGGGTCGCACCGTCGGGCAACGCTCCCACGATATCAGGATAAGGCGCCGGCGCACCGCTGACAAAAATGCAAAAGCCCGGCTTGATGCCGAGCTTTTGCGTAAGCGGTTTGCCGGAATAGCCGGCCATCCAGATGCAGCCTCAAGCCTGCGGCTGCGGCTCCAGGCCGGGATCCGGATCGGGCCGCGGCCGCGGCTTGCCGGCCGGCGGCACCGCCGAGGTGCGCGGCGTGCTCGGCTCGAGCACCGACTCGCGGTTGGGCTTCTTGCCCTTGAGCAGATCGGTGATCTCGTCGCCGGTCAGCGTTTCGAACTCGAGCAGGCCCTTGGCCAGGGTCTCGAGGTCGTCGTGCTTCTCGGTGAGAATGCGCTTGGCCTCGTTGTAGCCTTCCTCGACCAGGCGCTTGATCTCGGAGTCGATCTTCTGGACGGTCGCTTCCGACGCGTTCTGGGTGCGCGACACCGACATCCCCAGGAACACCTCGTCCTGGTTCTCGCCATAGGACACGGTGCCGAGCTCTTCCGACAGACCCCAGCGCGTCACCATCATGCGGGCAAGCCGCGTGGCCTGCTCGATGTCGGAGGCGGCACCCGAGGTCACCTTCTCGCGGCCGAAGATCAGCTCTTCGGCGACACGGCCGCCCATCATGATGGCCAAGCGCGAGGTCATCTGCTCCAGCGACATCGACAGCTTGTCGCGTTCGGGCAGCTGCATCACCATGCCCAGCGCACGTCCGCGCGGGATGATGGTGGCCTTGTGGATCGGATCGGTCGCGACGACGTTCAGTCCGACGATGGCGTGGCCGCCTTCGTGATAGGCCGTGAGGAGCTTCTCCTCCTCGGTCATCACGAGCGACTTGCGCTCGGCGCCCATCATCACCTTGTCCTTGGCCTCCTCGAACTCGGCCTGCGTCACCATGCGCTTGTTGCGACGGGCAGCCGTCAGCGCCGCCTCGTTGACGAGGTTCATCAGGTCGGCGCCGGAGAAGCCGGGCGTGCCGCGCGCAATGGTCTTGAGGTTGATGTCGGGCGCCAGCGGCACCTTGCGCACATGCACTTTGAGGATCTGCTCGCGGCCGACGACATCCGGATTCGGCACCACGACCTGGCGGTCGAAGCGGCCCGGACGCAACAGCGCGGGATCGAGCACGTCGGGACGGTTGGTGGCGGCGATCAGGATCACGCCCTCATTGGCCTCGAAGCCATCCATCTCGACCAGCAACTGGTTCAGCGTCTGCTCGCGCTCGTCATTGCCGCCGCCGAGGCCGGCGCCGCGATGACGGCCGACCGCATCGATTTCGTCGATGAAGATGATGCAAGGCGCATTCTTCTTGGCCTGCTCGAACATGTCGCGCACGCGGGACGCGCCGACGCCGACGAACATCTCGACGAAGTCGGAGCCGGAAATGGTGAAGAACGGCACATTGGCTTCGCCCGCGACGGCGCGCGCGATCAGCGTCTTGCCGGTGCCGGGCGGGCCAACGAGCAGCACGCCGCGCGGAATGCGTCCGCCGAGCCGCTGGAATTTGCCGGGATCGCGCAGGAACTCGACGATCTCCTGCAGGTCCTGCTTGGCCTCGTCCACGCCTGCGACGTCCTCGAAGGTGACGCGGCCATGCGCCTCGGTCAGCATCTTGGCGCGGGACTTGCCGAAGCCCATCGCCTTGCCGGCGCCGCCCTGCATCTGGCGCGACAGGAAGATCCACACGCCGATCAGCGCGATGAAGGGCAGCCAGGAGACGAGCAGCGACACGAACCAGGGCACGTTGTCGCCGGGCGGCTTCGCGGTGATCTGCACCTTGCCGTCATAGAGGCGCTTCACCAGCGTCGGGTCGTTCGGCGCATAGGTCTGGAACGTGGAGCCGTTGGTGAAGGTGCCGTGGATCTCCGGGCCCTGGATCACGACATCGCGCACATGGCCCTGATCGACCTCGGTGAGAAGCTGCGAGAACGAGATGTCCTGCGAGGAGGTGCGTTGACCGGGATTCTGAAACAGCGTGAACAGCGCCAACAGCAATAGGACAATGATGACCCAGAGGG
>DATGMN010000009.1:0-341000 GCA_035293585.1 Bradyrhizobium sp.
TTCTACTGCACCCAGCGGGGCTTGAGCCAGGAGGAGGCGGTCGGCCTCGTCGTCAACGGCTTCGTCAAGGACGTGCTGCAGCAGCTGCCGATGGAGTTCGCCGTCGAAGCGCAGAAGCTCATCTCGATCTCGCTCGAGGGAAGCGTGGGCTGATGATCATCAATCGGACTAGGCAAGGAGGGTGTTAGATGGCGGCTCTGCTGGAAATCCGGAATCTTCGGGCCGAGATCGACGGCCGACAAATCCTCAACGGGCTGACGCTGACCGTCAATCCCGGCGAGATTCATGCGATCATGGGACCGAACGGCGCCGGCAAGTCGACGCTGTCCTATGTGCTGGCGGGCCGGCCGGGCTATGAGATCACGGGCGGACAAGTCCTGTTCAAGGGCGAGGACCTGCTCGCCATGGAGCCGGACGAGCGCGCCGCCAAGGGGCTGTTTCTGGCGTTCCAATATCCGCTGGAGATTCCTGGCGTGGCCACGCTGACCTTCCTGCGAACGGCGCTCAACGCCCAGCGCAAGAAGCGTGGCGAAGAGGAAATGTCCTCACCCGACGTCCTGAGGCGCGTGCGCGAGCTCGCCAAGGAGCTCTCGATCGACGCCGAGATGCTGCGGCGTCCGCTCAATGTCGGCTTCTCCGGCGGCGAAAAGAAACGCAACGAGACGCTGCAGATGGCGCTGCTGGAGCCCAGGCTCTGCGTGCTGGACGAGACGGATTCGGGTCTCGACATCGACGCGCTGAAGGTGGTTGCGACCGGCGTCAATCAGCTGCGCTCACAGGAGCGCGGCATGATCGTGATCACCCACTACCAGCGGCTGCTCGACTACATCGTGCCTGACGTCGTGCATGTGCTCTCGGCCGGCCGCATCGTGCGCACCGGCGGCAAGGAGCTGGCGCTTGAACTGGAGGCGACAGGCTACGCGCAATATCAGGGCGAGGCGGCCTGACGGTCATGAACGCGACGCTTCGCCCGATCAAGAGCAAGGCCGAATTGGGATTGGCCGAACAGTTCGTCGCCGCCGGACCAGACCTGCCCGGCGGCCCCGCGATCGCAAACCTGCGCGCCACGGCCTTCGACAGGTTCGCTGCAGCGGGGCTGCCGCATTCGCGGGTCGAGGCGTGGAGATATACGGACCTGCGCCGCCTGATGGCGGACGCGAAGCGGCTTGCGGCTTTGCCTGATGCCACGGCCAGGGCGCGAGCCAGCGAGGCGGGCGGCTGGCATGCCGGTCTCGGCTTTCGACGCCTTGTCGTCGTTGACGGGACATTCGTGCCTGAACTGTCCGACCTCGCCGCTTTGGAGGCCGGACTGAATATCCAGACGATGGCAAGCGCGTTCGCGGCAGACGACCTCGTGCAGGCGCAACGGCTGAACCCAACGGCAGACGATAGCGTGGCGCTTTCGTTGAACACCGCCCTGGCCAGGGACGGCGTCGTGGTCGAGCTTGCACCCGGGGCCAAAGTAGAGCGTCCCATCCATCTGGCCTTTGTGACCACACAGGAAGCCGCGACATTCGTGAAATCGCTGGTGGTGATCGGCAGCGACGCCCGCGCGACCGTGGTGGAGAGCCATGAGGGACCCGAAAGCTGCGGCTATCAGGTCAACAGCGTGCTCCAGATGGCGGTTGGCGACCGCGGCGAAGTCGAGCATATCAAGGTGATCAGGGAAGGCGACGCGGCGCTTCACGTCGGCGCCTTGTTGGCGAATATCGGCGCCAACGCCGTGTTTCGTGAATTCGGCCTGATCACCGGCGGCGCTGTCGTCCGCAACGAGCTGACGCTGCGGCTGGCCGGCGAGGGCGCGACGGCCGTGGTCCACGGAGCAAGCCTGCTGGCCGGCCGGCAGCACGCCGACACCACGCTCATGGTCGATCATCGGGCGCCCCACGGCGAGAGCCGCGAAACCTTCAAAGCGGTCGTCGATGACGAGGCTCGGGCGGTATTCCAGGGCAGGATCACGGTCCGGCCGGACGCGCAGAAGACGGACGGCAAGATGATGGCGCGCGGGCTGTTGTTGTCCGACACGGCCGAATTCGACTGCAAGCCGGAGCTCGAGATCTTTGCCGACGACGTGCAATGCGGTCACGGCTCCACGACCGGTGCGCTGGACGACGAGCTCAAATTCTATCTGCAGGCGCGCGGCATTCCGGAAAAGCAGGCCGAGGCGCTCTTGATCCAGGCCTTTGTCGGTGAGGTGTTCGAAGCCGTAGCGCATGACGGGATTCGCGAGGCGCTGCTCGCGGCCATGACGGCCTGGCTCGACGGACGAGGGTAGGGTCATGCATCCTGCGGTCTTCAACGGCGGCTACGACGTCCACCGTGTCAGGGAGGATTTTCCTGTTCTGTCGATGCAGGTCCATGGCAAGCCGCTGGTCTATCTGGACAGCGGCGCCTCGGCGCAGAAGCCGAGGGCGGTGCTCGACCGCATGAGGCAGGCCTATACGAGCGAATACGCCAATGTGCATCGCGGGCTGCATTACCTCGCCAATGCCGCGACCGAGGCCTATGAGGGCGCCCGCGCCAAGGTCGCAGGTTTTCTCAACGCCGGACGCAGCGAGGAGATCGTCTTCACCCGCAGCGCGACCGAGGCGATCAATCTCGTCGCCCAGACATTCGGGCGGGAGCGCATCCAGCCCGGTGACGAGATCGTGCTGTCGATCATGGAGCACCACGCCAACATCGTGCCCTGGCATTTTCTCAGGGAGCGCCATGGTGCCGTGATCAAATGGGCACCGGTGGACGACGACGGCAATTTCCTGCTCGACCAATTCGAGCGGCTGCTGAACGATCGCACCAAAATGGTGGCGATCACGCAGATGTCGAATGTTCTCGGCACCGTGGTGCCTGTCAAGGACGTGGTGCGGGTCGCGCATGGCCGCGGCATTCCGGTCCTGGTCGACGGCTCGCAGGCCTGCGTCCATCTGGATGCCGACGTTCGCGATATCGACTGCGATTTCTACGTGATGACCGGCCACAAGCTCTACGGCCCGACCGGCATCGGTGTGCTCTATGGCAAATATGCGCATCTTGCCGCGATGCCGCCATTCAACGGCGGCGGCGAGATGATCCGGGAGGTTTCGTGCGAGACCGTCAGCTATGGCGAGCCGCCGCACCGATTCGAGGCGGGGACGCCGCCGATCGTCCAGGCGATCGGCTTGGGCGCCGCCATCGACTATGTCAATTCGATCGGCAAGGAACGGATCCGCAAGCATGAGAGCGCGCTGCTGGCCTATGCCCAGGACCGGCTGCGCAGCATCAATTCGTTGCGGATCATCGGCACGGCGGCGGAGAAGGGCGCGATCATCTCCTTCGACATGAAGGCGGCGCATGCGCACGACTTTGCGACCGTGATCGACCGGTCCGGCATCGCCGTTCGTGCCGGCACCCATTGCGCCATGCCGCTGCTTCAGCGCTTTGGCGTGCCCGCGACCTGCCGCGCCTCATTTGCGCTCTACAACACCCGGGACGAGGTCGACGCGCTGGCGGAAGCGCTTGTGAAGGCCCAGGAGCTGTTCTCATGAACGGAAGAGGAAGCGCGAGGCGTGCGGTGCACCATGCTCATGATGTGCGCCTCCGCAAAGCGGCCTGTCGGCACGAGGCTGAGGCAGGGCGGCAGTTCCGCGACGGCGAATGGGTTCGCTCGGTGGCCCTGATCAAGAACGACGGCATGTATCCGCACAAGGACATCGGCGAGCCCCTGGTTCGCCCCGGCGATACCGGGATCGTGCAGCAGAGCTGGCGCTTCCTGGGGGATGTCTACTACACCGTCGAGTTCATGGCGCACGCCGTCTTCGTCATCATGCGTGGCCGGGAAATGGTGAGCGTCACCGAGCGCGCCGACCTGACCGCGTAATCATCGCCCGTCGGCCATCGGCCGAGCCCATCGGGGTCACGCTATTGCGACAGCGCCATTAGTGCATCCGCGCGCATGCGGCCGACCATGGAACGGAAGCCGTTGGAACGCTGCGGGGTGAGATGCTCGCGCAGGCCGAGCTCCTCGAACAGCGCAATGGGGTCCGCCGCAACGATCTCGCGTGCCGGCCGATCCGACAGCATCGCGATCAGGATGGCGACGAGGCCACGCACGATGTGGGCGTCGCTGTCGCCGATAAAGGTCAGGACGGGCTCGCCTCCGCGCCGCTGAACTGACGTTGCGAGCCAGACCTGGCTGACGCAACCCTGCACCTTGTTGGCATCGGTGCGCGCGCTCTCGGGAAACATGCCCAGGCCGCTGCCGAGCTCGATCACATAGCGATAGCGCTCGTCCCATTCCTCGAGCAGCGAAAAATTATCGATGATCTCGTTCATCGAGGGAGCGGCCGCAATTTGCTGGTCCATCGGTTGATCCTTGGTGGCAACAAGCCGGGTCGGCTCATTGGGGTGGGCCCATTGACATGGATCAACTCAAGCAAGCCTCGTACCGAAGCTCGATAGCGGGGGCCGCGGCGTCAATTTCGCGGCGCGCCATTCGGCCGGGCGTCGGACATTGTTTTATTTCGAACAGGACCGGACGCAGGCGGCGGCTGTCAGGTTGCGATGTCTGCTTTCCAACATCTGCGTTGTGGTTGGCTATCTATTTCAAAATGCGCCGATTTTTGTGCTTCGCCCGCGCTGGCATGGTCGTTGCAAAACCCTTCAAGCGAAAGGCGCGGGCGCTGATCTCTGCTGTCGCGAAGGAAGCGCGAAGGCAAGCAACTGCTCCGCGGGAGACGGACGGCGCAACAGGAAAGATCGAGGATTATCCACCATGAGTCTCGCCACAACGCAAAGTGTCGCTGAAATCAAGGCCCGCAACAAGGAGCTCATCGAGGAGGTCCTCAAGGTCTATCCGGAAAAGACCGCGAAGAGGCGCGCCAAGCACCTCAACGTACATGAGGCCGGGAAATCGGATTGCGGCGTCAAGTCAAACCTGAAGTCCATTCCCGGCGTGATGACTATCCGCGGCT
The DNA here is from genome assembly GCA_035293585.1 of Bradyrhizobium sp. Taxonomy (GTDB): domain Bacteria; phylum Pseudomonadota; class Alphaproteobacteria; order Rhizobiales; family Xanthobacteraceae; genus Bradyrhizobium. The sequence continues at coordinate 4,947 of DATGMN010000009.1, forward strand.
GCGCCTATGCGGGCTCGAAGGGCGTGGTCTGGGGGCCGATCAAGGACATGATCCATATCAGCCATGGTCCGGTCGGCTGCGGGCAGTACTCATGGGCCGCGCGTCGCAACTACTACATCGGTACGACCGGCATCGACACCTTCGTGACCATGCAATTCACCTCCGACTTCCAGGAAAAGGACATCGTGTTCGGCGGCGACAAGAAGCTCGCCAAGATCATCGACGAGATCCAGGAGCTGTTTCCGCTCAACAACGGCATCACCATCCAGTCGGAATGCCCGATCGGCCTGATCGGCGACGACATCGAGGCGGTGTCCAAAGTGAAGTCGAAGGAATATGACGGCAAGACCATTGTTCCGGTCCGCTGTGAAGGCTTCCGCGGCGTGTCGCAGTCGCTCGGCCACCACATCGCCAACGATGCAGTGCGGGATTGGGTGTTCGACAAGGTCAAGCCAGACAGCCCGCCGAAGTTCGAGTCGACGCCTTACGATGTCGCAATCATCGGCGATTACAACATCGGCGGCGATGCCTGGTCGTCGCGGATTCTGCTCGAGGAGATGGGCCTGCGGGTGATCGCGCAGTGGTCCGGCGACGGCTCGCTCGCCGAGCTCGAGGCAACCCCGAAGGCCAAGCTCAACGTCCTGCACTGCTACCGCTCGATGAACTACATCTCCCGCCACATGGAAGAGAAGTTCGGCATTCCCTGGTGCGAGTACAACTTCTTCGGCCCCTCCAAGATCGCGGAATCGCTGCGCAAGATCGCCAGTTATTTCGACGACAAGATCAAGGAGGGCGCCGAGCGGGTGATCGCGAAATACCAGCCGCTGATGGACGCGGTGATTGCGAAGTACCGGCCTCGGCTGGAGGGCAAGACCGTGATGCTGTTCGTCGGAGGCCTGCGCCCGCGCCACGTTATCGGAGCCTATGAAGACCTCGGCATGGAGGTGGTCGGCACCGGCTACGAGTTCGGTCACAATGACGACTATCAACGCACCGCCCAGCACTACGTCAAGGACGGCACCCTGATCTACGACGACGTCACCGGCTACGAGTTCGAGCGCTTTGTCGAAAAGATCCAGCCGGACCTCGTCGGCTCCGGCATCAAGGAAAAGTACGTGTTCCAGAAGATGGGCGTGCCGTTCCGACAGATGCATTCCTGGGACTATTCGGGCCCGTATCACGGCTATGACGGGTTTGCGATTTTCGCCCGCGACATGGACATGGCGATCAATTCTCCGATCTGGAAGAAGACCAAGGCGCCCTGGAAGAACGTCCCGAAGCAGACGCTGCTGGCCGCCGAATAGCCGGAGACTGGCCCGGCTCTCCTTGAGGGCGCCGGGCCGCGATCGATCACGAGATTTGAAAGGGTAACACCATGGCGCAGAATGCAGAGCACGTGCTCGATCATTTCGAGCTCTTCCGCGGTCCGGAATACCAGCAGATGCTGGCCAACAAGAAGAAGATGTTCGAGAACCCGCGCGATCCCCAGGAGGTCGAGCGCATCCGCGAATGGGCCAAGACGCCCGAATATCGCGAAAAGAACTTCGCACGCGAGGCGCTGACCGTGAACCCGGCCAAGGCCTGCCAGCCACTCGGCGCCGTGTTCGTGGCGGTCGGGTTCGAGGGGACGATTCCCTTCGTCCACGGCTCGCAGGGCTGCGTCGCCTACTATCGCAGCCATCTGTCGCGCCACTTCAAGGAGCCGAGCTCCTGCGTCTCTTCGTCCATGACCGAGGACGCTGCCGTGTTCGGCGGGCTCAACAACATGATCGACGGGCTTGCCAACACCTACAACATGTACAAGCCCAAGATGATCGCGGTCTCCACCACCTGCATGGCGGAAGTGATCGGCGACGACCTCAACGCCTTCATCAAGACGGCGAAGGAAAAGGGCTCCGTTCCCGCCGAATACGACGTGCCGTTCGCCCATACGCCGGCTTTCGTCGGCAGCCATGTCACCGGCTATGACAACGCCCTGAAAGGCATCCTGGAGCATTTCTGGGACGGCAAGGCCGGCACCGCGCCGAAGCTCGAGCGCAAGCCAAACGACAAGGTCAATTTCATCGGCGGCTTCGACGGTTACACCGTCGGCAACATTCGCGAGATCAAGCGAATCTTCGGGCTGATGGGCATCGATTACACCATTCTCGGCGACAATTCCGAGGTGTTCGACACCCCGACCGACGGTGAATTCCGCATGTATGACGGCGGCACCACGCTGGAGGACGCCGCGAATGCCGTCCATGCCAAGGCGACGATTTCCATGCAGCAATGGTGCACGGAGAAGACGCTGCCGTTCATCGCGAGCCACGGCCAGGAGGTGGTGGCGTTCAACCATCCGGTCGGCGTCTCCGCGACCGACGAGGTCCTGATGGCGCTGTCACGCATCACCGGCAAGGACATCCCCGAGGAGCTGGCGCGCGAGCGCGGCCGCCTGGTCGATGCGATGGCCGATTCCAGCGCGCATATCCATGGCAAGAAGTTCGCGATCTATGGCGATCCCGACCTCTGCTACGGGCTGGCGGCCTTCCTGCTCGAACTCGGGGCCGAGCCGACCCATGTGCTTGCGACCAACGGCAACAAGCATTGGGAAGAGAAGATGCGGGCGCTGTTCGCGAGCTCGCCGTTCGGCGCGAACTGCCATGCCTATCCGGGCAAGGACCTCTGGCACATGCGTTCGCTGCTCTTCACCGAGCCGGTGGATTTCCTGATCGGCAACACGTACGGCAAATATCTCGAGCGCGATACCGGGACGCCGTTGATCCGGATCGGCTTCCCGATCTTCGATCGCCACCACCATCACCGCTATCCGGTTTGGGGCTATCAGGGCGGCATGAACGTGCTGGTGAAGATCCTCGACAAGATCTTCGACGAGATCGACAAGAACACCAACGTTCCCGCCAAGACCGACTACAGCTTCGACATCATCCGTTGATGACGAGAACGACGACCATCGCCGGCCGGGCAATAGCCGCGGCCGGCGGTGGAGGCGGCATGGCTTGGGCTGATGTTCACGCTGATCTTGGCACCACCTCGGTTGAGAGGAGAGACAGATGAGTTCGCTCACCGCGACGATCCAGGACGTCTTCAACGAGCCGGGCTGCGGCAAGAACGCGAACAAGACGGAGGCCGAGCGCAAGAAGGGCTGCACGAAGCAGCTGCAGCCCGGCGGCGCGGCCGGCGGCTGTGCCTTCGACGGCGCCAAGATCGCGCTGCAGCCGTTCACCGATGTCGCCCATCTGGTGCACGGGCCGATCGCCTGCGAAGGCAATTCCTGGGATAACCGGGGTGCGGCGTCCTCCGGCTCCAACATCTGGCGCACCGGCTTCACCACCGACATGAACGAAACCGACATCGTGTTCGGAGGGGAAAAGCGGCTCTACAAGGCGATCAAGGAGATCATCGAGAAATACGATCCGCCGGCGATTTTCGTCTATCAGACCTGCGTTCCCGCCATGATCGGCGACGACATCAACGCGGTCTGCAAGGCAGCCTCGCAGAAGCTGGGCAAGCCGGTCATTCCCGTCAATTCACCCGGTTTTGTCGGCCCGAAGAACCTCGGCAACAAGCTCGCGGGCGAAGCGCTGCTCGATCATGTCATCGGCACCGTCGAGCCGGACTATACCACGCCCTACGACATCAACCTGATCGGCGAGTACAACCTCTCCGGCGAGCTCTGGCAGGTGAAGCCGCTGCTCGACGAGCTTGGCATCCGCATCCTCTCCTGCATCTCCGGCGACGGCAAATATCGCGAGGTCGCGTCCTCGCACCGCGCGCGGGCGGCGATGATGGTTTGCTCGAAGGCGATGATCAATGTCGCGCGCAAGATGGAGGAGCGTTACGGCATCCCGTTCTTCGAGGGATCCTTCTACGGCATCCAGGATTCCAGCGACTCGCTGCGCGAGATCGCGCGGCTGCTGATCGAGCGCGGCGCGCCGGCCGAATTGATGGCGCGGACGGAGGCCGTGATCGCCCGCGAGGAGGCGCGCGCCTGGGCCGCGATCGAGCCCTACAAGCCGCGCTTCAACGGCAAGAAGGTGCTCTTGATCACCGGTGGCGTCAAATCCTGGTCGGTGGTCGCTGCGCTGCAGGAGGCGGGGCTCGAGCTGGTTGGCACCAGCGTCAAGAAGTCCACCAAGGAGGACAAGGAGCGCATCAAGGAGCTGATGGGCCAGGACGCCCACATGATCGACGACATGACGCCGCGCGAAATGTTCAAGATGCTGAAGGACGCGCGCGCCGATATCATGCTGTCAGGCGGCAAGTCGCAATTCGTCGCGCTGAAGGCGGCGATGCCCTGGCTCGACATCAACCAGGAGCGCTGCCACGCCTATATGGGCTATGTCGGCATGGTGAAGCTGGTCGAGGAGATCGACAAGGCACTGTTCAACCCGATGTGGCAGCAGCTGCGCACGCCCGCGCCTTGGGACAAGGACGGCAACAGCTGGCAGGCCAAGGCGATCGCGCAGATGGATGCCCAGGCCGCGGAAATCGCCGCTGACCCCGTGCTCGCGGAAACGACCCGTCGTGCGAAGAAGATCTGCTTCTGCAAGCAGGTCGATCTCGGGACCATCGAGGATGCAATCCGCACGCATGGGCTGACCACCGTGGACGCGGTCAAGCAGCACACCAACGCCTCCGGTGGCTGCGGCGCCTGCAAGGGGCGGGTCGAGGACATCCTGGCGGCCATGCCGGCTGCGGAGCCGGCCGCCTTGCTGCAGGCGGCGGAATAGCCGCCATGGCCATCGTCACCACGCCAAAGAAAGCCTGTGCGGTCAATCCGCTGAAGATGAGCCAGCCGATCGGCGGCGCGTTCGCCTTCATGGGTCTGCGCGGTGCCATGCCGCTGCTGCACGGCTCGCAGGGCTGCACGTCGTTCGGCCTCACGCTGTTCGTGCGGCATTTCAAGGAGGCCGTGCCGCTGCAGACCACCGCCATGAGCGAGGTCGCGACCGTGCTTGGCGGCTACGAAAATGTCGAGCAGGCCATCCTTAACATCTACAACCGTACCAAGCCGGAGATCATCGGCATCTGCTCGACCGGCGTGACCGAAACCAAGGGCGATGACGTCGACGGCTTCATTCGGCTGATCCGCGAGAAGCATCCGCAGCTCGCCAAATTCCCGCTGGTCTATGTCTCGACGCCCGATTTCAAGGACGCGTTCCAGGATGGCTGGGAAAAGACCGTGGCGCGGATGGTCGAAGTGCTGGTGGAGAAGCCGGCCGCGGATGCCGCACGCGATCCGGCGCGGGTGAATGTGCTGCCGGGCTGTCATCTCACGCCGGGCGACCTCGACGAGATCAGAACGATCCTGGAGGATTTCGGCCTGAGGCCGTCGTTCCTTCCTGATCTCGCGGGCTCGCTGGACGGGCATATCCCTGACGAGTTCACGCCGACCACCATTGGTGGCATCGGTGTCGACGAAATCGCAGCCATGGGCCAAGCGTCATGGACTATTGCCATCGGGGCGCAGATGCGGCGGGCGGCGGAAGCCATGCAGGCCAAGACTGGCATTCCGTTCCGCCTGTTCGAGCGGCTATGCGGCTTGCTCCCGAATGATGCGTTCATGTCGTTCCTGAGCGAGATCAGCTGTCGGCCGGTTCCTCTCAAATACCGGCGCCAGCGCGGCCAACTCGCCGACGCCATGCTGGATGCGCATTTCCATATCGGTGGCCGCAAGCTTGCAATCGGCGCGGAGCCCGACCTGCTATTCGATCTCTCGAGCATGCTGCACGAGATGGGCGCGCAGGTGGCCGCCGCCGTGACGACCACGCAGTCGCCGGTGCTGGAGCGAATCAAGACCGACGAGGTGCTAATCGGCGACCTAGAAGATCTCGAGGAGCGCGCCAAGGCGAAGGATTGTGACCTCTTGATCACCCATTCGCATGGCCGGCAGGCGGCGGCACGGTTGAACATTCCGTTCTACCGCGCGGGCTTTCCGATGTTCGATCGGCTCGGGGCAGGGCACCTGCTCTCGGTCGGCTATCGTGGCACCCGCGACCTGATCTTCGACATCGCCAATCTCGTGATCGCCGACCGCGAGCAGAATCACCAGCCGACGCCCGATAGCTGGCGCACCACTGACACCGGCCTGCAGGTCAGGCCGCCACAATTGCACTGACGCGGGACAACAGGAGAGGTCGCTTCCGATGAAGGTCGCATTCGCCACCCAGGACTTGAAACGCGTCGATGCGCATTTCGGCTGGGCCAAGAACATCGCCATCTACGACATCAATCCCGACGGGCACAAATTCGTCGAGGCCATCCAGTTCGACGGCGATCTCAAGGAAGACGGCAACGAGGACAAGCTCGCGCCGAAGATCGAGGCGATCAAGGATTGTGCCATCCTCTATGTTGCGGCGATCGGCGGCTCCGGCGCTGCGCGCGTGGTCGCCAACAACATCCATCCGATGAAGGTCAACCAGCCCGAGGACATCCTGAGCCTGGTCGAAAAGCTCGAAGGGGTACTGAAGGGCACGCCGCCGCCCTGGCTGCGCAAGGCCCTGGCCAAAGGCCAGGAGCGCGAACTCGATTTCGATTGAAGAGGACCACATGGCCGACGCCGCAGAACTAGTGCAACCCGACAGCGCGCTCGATGCGCCCTTCGTCCGCGAGCTCGTCAAGATCTGGCGTGCCCAGGACAGTCACGGCGCCTGGGAGGGCAAGAGCGATCTCGATCTGCTCGAGCCCTATATCCTGGACAAGGAGAAGCGCCGGGCGTTGCCGATCGTCGGCGATCCCGATCCCGATACGATCTGGCGGCTGGAGCTGTTCTTCAACGCGGTTGCGCTTTCGATCGAGAAGGCGACCGGGGTGATGATCCAGCCCATGCTGAAGATGCACCATGAGGGCTTCGGCCGCATGGTGCTGATTGGCGGGCGGCTGATCGTGGTCAACAAGCAGCTGCGCGACGTGCACCGATTCGGCTTCGACAACCTCGCCAAGCTCGCGGCCGAAGGCGACAAATACGTCAAGGGCGGCGTCGAGATGATCCAGAAATTCCCTGACGTGGCGAACTATTGAGGCTGAGATGAGCGACCTCGAAACCCTGAAGGCGGAAGTCAAGAAGCTGTCGGCCAAGGCGATCCAAGCCAAGATGGACCTGCACGACCTCTCCGAGGAGCTGCCGGTGAACTGGACCTCGATCATGAGCGTGGCGCAGAAGGCGCACGACGCCTTCGCCGAGCTCGAGCGCAAGCGCGAGGATCTGAAGACGCTGGAAAAGGTGTGACGCGGGTCATGTCGACTGCAACGCGCGACGGGCGCCTCTGGACGCCCGATTACCTGGTCTCGATCGACCCGAAGAAGTGCATCGGCTGCGGCCGCTGCTACAAGGTCTGTGGCCGCGACGTCATGACACTCAAGGGCATCAACGAGGACGGCGATCTGATCGATCTCGATGATGACGAGGACGACGAGGTCGAGAAGAAGGTCATGGTGATGAGCGACGAGGGCGCCTGCATCGGCTGCGGCGCCTGCGCCCGGGTATGCCCGACCAACTGCCAGACCCACGCCCCGGCGGCGGCGGAAGCAGCCTAATATTCACTCCGATCGTCATCGCCCGCGAAAGCGGGCGATCCAATATTCCCAGAGACCGCTGTTGCTGAACCGATCGGCCGCCGCTTGCTGGATGCCCCGCCGGAGCCTGTCATCGGGCGGCGCTTTGCGCCGACCCGGTGGCGGGACATGACCGCGGCGCTACTCGATCCCCTGTTCTCTTGCTTTCCTCATCGCAGCAAGGCGGAATCGTTCATTGATCGCGGCTGGATTGGCGAGAATCTCCGCTTCGGCCTTGTTGAACGCGCTCGCGACGATATCCGCCTCGGCCTGCGTCAGCGGCACCCGGCCGGCCATATGGGTGGCATCCGGCACCGCAGTCCAGATGGCGCGCCGGTTCGGATGGTCCTTCACGTCAATCAGCTCGAAGGCCTCGAGCTTGCCGTCGAGACAGATGGCGAGCCCGACGACCTCGAGCCGTCGTCCGTCCTGGGTGGTCTTGATCAGCGTGGCCATGGCCAATCAGGGAATCATCGGCATCGCAAAGCTGGGCCGTGGATGCGTGTCGTAGTACTCGGGTCGTTCCGGCCAGCCGCCCTCGGCGATGAATTTGAACGCGACGATCTTCACCGGTGCGCCCTGCGAGCAGGACACTTCGGCGAATTTGACCTCGCGATTGCCGGGACCGGCCGAGAAGTCGGCAACCACCGTACCGTCGGCCTTGCGGGCCCGCGCGAAGCCGGGCGTGCCGACGCTCGCTGCCGGAACCGGGTTGGCTGCAAATAGCGGAGTTTCGGCGCTATCCGTCTCCGGACCAAAAGCGGGCGAGGCGAAGGTGAAGGTCGCCAGGATCCCGCTGCGATCGACGGCGCGGTCGGCGGTGATCGGACGCGCCACCGAGTAGACGGTCAGCGAGCCACCATCGAGCATGGCTTTGACTTCATCCAGTGAGCAGCCGGCAAATTCGCTCGCGATATTCATGCGTGTCTCCATGCAAAAGGCCTGTTGATATGGAGACATCAAATTCTATGCCAGCAGCGAAGGCAGCGTTTGCGCCGGTCAATCGGCGTTGCAAGCGGAGCTTTCGGGTTCAGAATGATCAATCCCTCGGGGGCTGGTCGGGCTCGTGACGCCCTCGCGTCGGGTTTCCGACAAAAGGGGAGGGCCCGGAGGTTTGCGCGATTCTTGCAAGGCTCGACTTGACCACAGCGACCGGCAGGCCTTGTCATGATCGAAGAACGGACGCAGCCAAATACCGCCTACGCCATCTGCGGCTTCAACGATATTCCGAGCCGCCGCGCAGTCGGCTTTCACCTGGTGATCCAGGATGACGACGGCAGTCATCGGCCATGGCCCATCATCGTGGTCCGCTGGGGCAAGCAGGTGTTCGGCTATCTCAACCGGTGCCCGCACAACGGCGTCAATCTCGACTGGGAGCGGAACCAGTTCCTGGATCCGAATGGGCTGCGGCTGATGTGCGGCAAGCACGGCTCGAGTTTCGAGATCGGCACCGGCCGCTGCGTCGACGGCCCTTGCAAGGGCAGCGCCCTCACGCCGGTTGCGCTTGCCGTGCTCGACGGCGATATCTGCGTCACCGGCGTGACACTGGTCGAGGATGACGAGAGCCCGCAAGAAGCCTGAAACCGGGCCGGTCGCTCAAACCGGCCGGTTCTCGTTGCGGTTTTTCACAGGCTCCATCCTGGCGAGCCCTTCTTCGTAGCTGATCTCGGCATAGTCGGCGTCCACGCCCTTTGCGGCATCGAGCAGATAGTCGAGCTTGCCGGCGGTATCGAGCTTCTTGATATCGTTCTTGTCGACACCGACAAGGTCCATCATCTCCTTCCAGACCGTCGACTCGTCGCAAGGCAGTACATGGAAGGTGATGTTGCCGAGCCTGGTGCGGTACTTGGCGAGCAGGTCGATGTTGTTGCAGAACATGAAGTAGCTTCCATCAGGGCTCAACGCGCCGTCCAGCACCTTTGCGACATCGGCGAGATAGGCAAAGGAATGCAGATAGCCGGCGAGCACCGGTATCGTGTTCTCGCCGTCCTGCGCGACGGTCAGGACCTGCTCGATCGAATAGTCGGGTGGGCGCTTTTCGTCCGCGACCTGGGCCTGGAATTTCAGCGCGATATCGCCGCGAAATCCGAACCGCCCGGGCTTGGTGGTCTCGCTCTTGAGCACGGCGTTGAGAAGGCGCCCCTCCTTGTCCAGCCGCCCAAGCGCGGTGTTCTCGATTGCAGTCATTGAAGCCGTCCTCGATTTAAGACAATCGCCGGATGTGTCGGCCGGCCAAGCCGACAATGCAAATTGTCTGCCGCTCCATTGATCGTGCTGAACGCGCCGCAATCAGCGTTTTTTTGTTCGAGAGAAGCCCGGTCAAACGTCGACATCGGCTACGCGCTTGTCGGAAACCTGACAAGCGTCCGAAAGCCAACAGGTCTGATCTGGAAAGAGCAGCATTATCAGCGGTCTATCGACTGGCATGCGACTTGCCATTTCCTCCGACAATTGACCCAGGCAAATGAAGGGTGAGCCATGATCAACCTGACAGACAGCGCAGTGAATGCAGTCAAGAGTGCGATTTCAACGTCGGCGCAGCCGGCGAGCGGCCTGCGCATCATGGTCGAAGCCGGCGGCTGCGCCGGTTTCAAATACATGATGGGCCTCGCCGACGAAGCCAAGCCCGATGACACTGTGATCGAGCGCGACGGTGTCAAGGTGTTCATCGACAACAAGAGCCACGAGCATCTCTCCGGCACCACCATAGACTTCGTGGTTGCGCTGGAGGGATCAGGCTTCACCTTCGACAACCCCAATGCCCGCTCGAGCTGCTCCTGCGGCAAGTCCTTCAGCTGATCGGAAGAAAGAAAACACATGCTGGTTGAAACCGGAGATCTGAAGCAACGGCCGGCGGCCGAGACGGATCGCGAGCAGATTATTCGTGCCGTGATCGACGAGATCAGGCCCAACCTGCAACGCGATGGTGGCGACTGCCAGCTGATCGAGATCGACGGCAACAAGATCATGGTCAAGCTGACCGGCGCCTGCGTGTTCTGCAAGCTGGCAGGCACCACGCTCGAAGGCATCCAGGCCCGGCTGGTCGAACGGCTCGGCGAACTCGTCCGCCTGATTCCGGTCGCCGGCCCGGCCAAGCCGCGATTGAGTTGAGCGAGGTGGGGGTGATCTATCTCGACAACAATGCGACGACACGCACGGATCCAGCCGTGATCGACGCGATGTTGCCGTTTTTCTCGCGGCAGTTCGGAAATGCCTCCTCGTCTCACGCCTTTGGCAGCGAGGTTGCGGGCGCGATCAGGCAGGCCCGCCGCAGCCTGCAGGCGTTGTTGGGCGCGGCCTTCGATCACGAGATCGTCTTTACCTCTGGTGGCACCGAGTCCAACAACACCGCCATCCTATCGGCACTTGCGACCCAGGACGGCCGCGACGAGGTCGTGACGACAGCAGTCGAGCATCCGGCCGTTCTGACGCTGGTCGAGGATCTCGCAAACCGCGGGATCAAAACCCGTCTGATCCCCGTCGATTCGCTCGGCCGGCTCGACATCGAGGCGTTTCGCCATGCGCTCGGGCCGCGCACGGCGATCGCCTCCGTGATGTGGGCGAACAACGAGACCGGAACGATTTTTCCAATAGGCTTCCTTGCCAGAATGGCACGGGCCGCCGGCGCGCTGTTCCATACCGACGCGGTCCAGGCCGTAGGCAAGGTGCCGGTCGATTTGAAGGACAGCGAAATCGATATGCTGTCGCTGTCCGGACACAAGCTGCATGGTCCGAAGGGCGTTGGTGCGCTCTACCTGCGCAAAGGAGCGAAATTCAAGCCGCTGATCTCTGGCGGGCCGCAGGAGCGCAGGCGCCGCGGCGGGACGGAGAACGTGCCGGGCATCGTGGGCCTGGGCAAAGCTGCCGAGCTCGCGGTGGCCAGCCTCGACGAGGAGCGAGTGAGGGTCGGCGGCTTGCGCGACCGCCTGGAGGAGGGCGTGTTGCGGCTCGGCCAATGCGTGGTGCTTGGCGACATCCGCAATCGCTTGCCGAACACCACCAACATTGCGTTTGCGCATCTCGAAGGCGAAGCCATCGTCCATCGCCTCAACCGCGCCGGCATCGCCGCGTCTCTCGGCTCGGCTTGCAGCTCCGGCTCCATGGAGCCGTCGCATGTGCTGCGCGCAATGAATGTTGCACCGGAGTGCCTGCGGGGCGCCGTGCGCTTCTCGCTGTCGCGCGACACCACGATCGATGAAATCGACCGGTCCGTGTCCGCACTGTCCGACATCGTCACCGACCTGCGGGCGATGTCGCAGGAGCACGCGGCCCCGTTTCCCCATTCGTCCCGATCCACGGAGTTGATTTCATGAAAGTTATGATCCGCCGTTCTCCGGAGACGGGCTTGTCGATCTATGTGCCGAAGAAGGATCTCGAGGAGCCGATCGTTGAATCCGAGCACGAGACGCTCTGGGGCGGCTGGATCAAGATCGCCAATGGCTGGGTGCTCGATCTTCCACAGATGGCGAGCAACACTCAGCTGCCGATCACGATCAATGCCAGGAAGCGCGGCGAGGAGGGCGAGGAGCGATGAACGCCATCCCCAAGATCGACTTTGTGAGCGCGGCTGATGCGGAGGCGATGCTGGCCGATGTCGCCGCGCGCTTGCGCGAGGGCCACATCGTTCCCTATCTCGGACCCGGCGTCGCCGAGATGTCGAAGCCGGAGGTCCCGATGACGCCGGAGGCGCTGGCCGCCTTCTTCGGCACCAAGGTCGCACTGCCGCGCCGCGCCAGGGGCAATGCCTGGGCGTCGGCCCAGCATATCGAGAGCAACAAGCATCGCTCGACGGTGACGGCGTTGATGGCGCAGGCCTTCGGTGTGCCGGTCGCACCGACGGCGCTGCATCGTCATCTGGCTTCGCTGTCGCTGCCGATGATCGTCGACGCCTGGTATGACGGTGCCATGCGCGCAGCCCTTGAGGGTCGCGAGAATTGGGGCGAGGTGCAGGGCATCACCCGCGCCGGAATCGGCGAGGACCGCTGGTATCGCTTCTACGATGCGCAAGGCAGGGAGACCGACCGGGCGGCGGCCAAGGACTGGGCGACGGTCCTCTACAAGCCGCATGGCAGCATCGCGCCGGCAAAGAACTTCCTGATCTCCGACGCCGACTATGTCGAGGTTCTCACCGAGATCGATATCCAGACGCCAATTCCTGACATCGTCAAGGAAAGACGCACGGGCCGCAGCTTCCTCTTCGTCGGCTGTCGTTTCAACGACCAGCTGCTGCGAACCTACGCGCGGCAAATCAGCAAGCGGGCGGCGGATGCACATTATGCGCTGGTGGAGCCGGACGCGCTCTCCAAGAATGAGCTGCGCTTCCTGGTCGGGCAGGGCTTGACGCCGCTGCCGATTGCGCTGCCGCGCGCAGCGGAAATCCTGCTGGCTGGCTGAGACATCCAGGGTAACGGCTTCGCGCGACGCGCGCTGCTCGCGGCGCGCGTCACATCCGCATTTCGGGAGGAGATGCGAGACCCGCGTCGCAGCTAATGTCGGGGTCACGACGCGTGTCATATTTTGAACATTTCCAGACATCGGCCCGCGATCGGCCGCTCACCGCCGCAGTCGCACTAACCCTCTGACGGCAGCCGCAAATGTCGAACGCACCGGTCATGGCATATGAGTTGCTAATAGTTCTCCAGGACGCGATCCCGCACGGAGAAAATGAACATGGACAGCCTGGCGCAGCACGAACCCACCTCTGGCAATGCCGTCGGCGTCGGCGAGATCATGCAGGCGATCGCCGAGCACAAGGGCTGCGGCACCTCCGGCGGCAGCGGCAAGGCGAGTTGCGGATCGGCGGCGGGGCAGGGCGACCTGCCGACCGAGATCTGGGAGAAGGTCAAGAACCATCCCTGTTACAGCGAGGAAGCCCATCATCACTACGCCCGCATGCATGTCGCGGTCGCGCCGGCCTGCAACATCCAGTGCAATTATTGCAATCGCAAATATGATTGCGCCAATGAGTCCCGCCCCGGCGTGGTCAGCGAGAAGCTGACGCCCGAGCAGGCGGCGAAGAAGGTGCTGGCGGTTGCCTCCACCATTCCGCAGATGACCGTGCTTGGCATCGCAGGCCCCGGTGATCCCCTCGCCAACCCTGAGAAGACCTTCAAGACTTTCGAACTGGTGGCCCAGACCGCGCCGGACATCAAGCTGTGTCTGTCGACCAATGGTCTCGCATTGCCGGACCATGTCGACACCATCGCCCGCTTCAATGTCGATCATGTCACCATCACCATCAACATGGTCGACCCCGAGATCGGCGCCAAGATCTATCCGTGGATATTCTACAAGCACAAACGCTACGCCGGGATCGAGGCGGCGAAGATCCTCACCGACCGGCAGCTGCAGGGCCTGGAGATGCTCACCGAGCGCGGCATCCTCTGCAAGATCAACTCGGTGATGATCCCTGGCGTCAACGACCAGCACCTGGTCGAGGTCAACCGGGCGGTCAAATCGCGCGGTGCCTTCCTGCACAACATCATGCCGTTGATCTCCGCGCCCGAGCACGGCACGGTGTTCGGCCTCACCGGCCAGCGCGGCCCGACCGCGCAGGAGCTGAAAGCGCTGCAGGATTCCTGCGAAGGCGAGATGAACATGATGCGGCACTGCCGGCAGTGCCGTGCCGATGCCGTCGGCCTGCTCGGCGAGGACCGCAGCGCCGAGTTCACCACCGAGAAGATCATGGAAATGGAGGTCAAATACGACCTCGAGACGCGCCAGGCCTATCAGGCCAAGGTCGAGGAGGAGCGTGTCGCCAAGGTCGCGGCCAAGCAGGACGAGCTCGCCGAGCTTGCCGGTGAAAGCAGCGACATCAAGCTCCTGGTGGCGGTGGCGACCAAGGGTTCGGGCCTCATCAACGAGCATTTCGGCCATGCCAAGGAGTTCCAGGTCTACGAGCTCTCGACCTCGGGCGCCAAGTTCGTCGGTCACCGTCGCGTCGATCTCTACTGCCAGGGCGGCTATGGCGAGGAGGACAGCCTTGCGACCATCATCCGCGCCATCAACGACTGCCACGCCGTTTTCGTGGCCAAGATCGGTGGCTGCCCGAAGAGCGACCTTGTGCGGGCCGGCATCGAGCCGATCGATCAATACGCTCACGAGTTCATCGAGAAATCGGCAATCGCCTGGTTCAAGTCGTATCTCGATAAGGTCAACAGCGGCGAGATTCAGCATGTCGAACGTGGCGACGCCGCGATCCGCCAGGGCGCGCTGATTTCGGCAGCCTGAGATTTCAAGGAGACAAGAGATGCCGTTCAAGATCATTGCCTCGCAATGCACGAGCTGCTCGGCCTGCGAGCCGGAATGCCCGAATGTCGCGATTTTCGAAAAGGGCGGGACCTTCGTGATCGATCCCAAGAAATGCACCGAATGCATCGGCTATTTCGACGAGCCGCAATGCGTGGCGGTGTGCCCGGTCGACAACACCTGCGTCGTGGATGCGTCGCTGCCGCGCTATCAGCCGCGTGCCTGAGAGGGGATGGTCATGAACTTCACCCTGACGCCGGCCGCAGAAAAATTCATCCGCTTCATGCTGCGCGCGGACGGGGCGCCGGGCTCGGGCTTCCGGCTCGCCGTCACGCCGGGCGGATGCTCCGGCCTGTCGGCGGATATCGGGGTCGCGGCCGCGCCGGACCCCGGCGAGGCCATCGTCGAGCGCAACGGGCTGAAGCTGTTTCTCAATGCCGAGAGCCGCCTTCTGCTTGACGGTGTCACCATCGATTTCGCCGATAGCGCGGCCAAGACCGGCCTCGTTTTCAATGACCCGAAGCAGGTCTGTTGCTCGAGCCAGGCGGGCAAGAGCACTCACTAGGCTGGAAGACGGCAATGACTCCAGACGTGCAGGGCAATCCACTGTCGGCCGTAGAAGGGGCGCTGATCGCGCACTCGCTGCTCGGCGAAGGCTTGCCACCGGAGGCCGAGAACCATCTCTGGCAGGCCGGGCTGTCCTACCATCTGGATGAGATCGCCGAGAGGCATCTGCACGAAGCCCAGGCGCTGGCGCCAGGGCACGCTGCGGTGCTGATCGGGCTCTATCGCTTCTATTTCTACAAGGGGCGGCTGGCGGAGGCGCTCGAAATCGCAAAGCGCTGCATCGCCAAGGCAGCGTGGCAGAACGGGTTCGCGGATGACTGGCGTCTGGTTGCCGCAGCCGATGCGCCCTTCGGCCACTACGAGAACATCCTGCCGCGCTTCTTTCTGTTTTCGCTGAAAGGCTATGCCTACCTGCAGATGCGGCTCGGTCGCCTGGAGGAGGGACGGGAGGCGGCAGCCAAGCTTCTGGAGCTCGATCCCTCCGACAAGATCGGCGCCAAGGTCCTGCTCGACGTGCTCGCGCGGATGGGGCAGGACGATGAGTGACGACATCGACGAGGCCCGGGACTGGCAGGGTAAGGAAGTCGATTGCGCCGCCTGCACGCATGTCGAGCTGAGAACCGCGGGCGGCTGTCGGCTGATGCATGCCTGTGTCAACGACCGCTATGCCCGCCGCATCGACCGCTTCTTCAATTGGAATCCGGAGCTCGCTGACGGTTACGTCGCTCACCCGCATTTCGAGGTGCGGGCGATCGCCGCCAGGCATGCCAACCTGTTCCTGTTGCCGCCGCTGCTCGACGATCCCGAGGAAACCGTGCGCTGGAATGCGGCGCGGCGCCTGCCCAAGCGGTTTGTGCTGCGACTCCGCAGCGATCCGCACCGGGAAGTGCGAATACGGGTTGCGACCCTGCTCGATGACGACGAACTGGCGCCGATGCTGGCGGATCAGGACTACTACGTCCGCCTGGTGGTCGCCCGCCGCATTGCGCCGGCGCTGCTCGGCCGCCTGATGACCGACGAGGAGGTGGAAGTTCGCCGCGTCGCCGCGCGTCGCATTCCCTATGATTGGCTGCTCGGCATGGCTGGCGACGCTGATCCAGCCGTTCGCATCGAAATCGCCAAGCGGCTGTCACCGAATTCGCTGGCCGTGCTGCGCCGCGACCCGGATTGGCGCGTGCGCTACGAGGTGGCGAGCCGGATCGCGGCCGGCGAGCTGGCTGGCCTCACCGAAGATGAGGACAGCATGGTCAAGGAGGTGGCCCGCGCCCGCGTGGCTGCCAGGCCCGAGCGGCCGAGAGGGAGTGGCGGATGAGCAATATCGTTCGTGACAGCGAGGTGGTCGAGCTGAGTGGTCCGCCCTTCTTCAGCTTTGGCGAGAAGGTGCGTGCCAAGCGCACGATCCGTAATGATGGGACCTATGCCGGCAGGGAGATCGGCGACATCCTGGTCAAGAAGGGCGAGGTTGGCTACGTCGTCTCCATCGGCACCTTTCTGCAGCAGTTCTACATCTACGGCGTCGAGTTTCTCGACAGCGGCAACCGGGTCGGCATGAAGCGCAAGGAGCTCGATCCGGTCAATGCGCGCGACGAGCTCGAGGACCTGCCGTTGCCCGAGGAGGCCGCATCATGATCGAGCCAAGGCTGCCGAAGTACCAATGGGGCCAGCGCGTCAAGGCCACGATAGACCTGCGCAACGACGGCTCGTTCCCCGATTCACCTGCAGACGGGCTTCTGGTCGGCGTCGGAGGCGTCGGCGAGATCGTCCAGGTCGGGACGCATACCGAAGCCAACCTGCCGGTCTATCTGGTCGAATTCGGCGAGCGGCTGGTGGTCGGTTGTTTCGAAGAAGAGATCACGCCGCTCTAGGGAAGCAATGCTCGATGAACGCCGCGGTACTGAAAAGATCGGTCGGGATGCCCGCTCATCCCAACGAGTTCGATCTCAAGCGGATCGGGCGGGCGCTCGCCGCGCGCAAGCGCTACCGTTACGTCTCGCCCGACGTCAGCGCGGTCACCGGCGGCTATCTGATCCAGAGTCCATGCTGCTCGCGCAATATCGACGCGGGGGGCGGTGTGATCGATATCGCGCTGCTGCACCATGACGCCGTGGGCGGCACCTGGAAGCTGTTTTGCAAAGATCACAAGAGCGGCAGCTGGGAGTTCCACAGCGTGCATCAGCGGCTGACATCGGCCACCGACGAGCTGAACGCCGATCCGGAGCGGGTGTTCTGGCAATGAAGTCGCATCGGCGATGTTGAGACAAAGGCAAGGACAGGATCTGTCATGGCACTCGGCGCAGACGAACTGACGGAAATCGAGCGGATGGTCGCCGCAGCCGAGGCTGGTACGAGCCCGCTCCCCGAGCTGCGCAAACGCTTCCCGCATCTCGCCTGGACGCGCTGCGACGCATCCGATGTCAGAGAGGTGCCATTCATGAGCCTGCCGCGGTTCGATCTGCATCTGATCGACGGCTCCGATCATTGCGTGCAGATCACTGCCGATCCCGAGCGGGCCACAGGGATCGTGTTGGCAGCGCGGAGCCCAAAACCATGACCGGCCTCGCGCTCGCCCAAACACATATCGACAGCGCCGACCACGGCGAGGCGGCGCCATCTTTCATTGCGCTCTCCGATCCCGACATCACGCTGGCGGAGATTGCCGCGGTCGATGCCGTGTTGCGCTCGCCCCGGCTCTCGACGGGGGCGGTGACCGAGTCGTTCGAGGCGGCGTTTGCTGCCTATCTCGGCCGTAAATATGCCGTCGCGGTTCCCAGCGGGACGATCGGACTTTTACTCGCGCTGAAAGCTGTTGGAGTAGGGCCGGGAGACGAGGTGATTGCCTCGCCCTATTCGTTCCGCGAGACGGTCCATGCCATCAGCCTGGCCGGCGCACGCCCGGTCTTCTCCGACATCGACTACTGGTCCGGCGCGCTGGTTCCCGCCAAGGCAGAGGGACATATCACCGCCAAGACGCGCGCGATCGTCGCCGGCAACCCCAATGGGCATCCGGCTCCCTGGTCCGAGTTGCGCGCGATCGCGAGAGCGCATCAGCTGCCGCTCCTGGAAGATTCCACCGAGGCGATCGGATCGCGCTACAAGGGCGCACTGGTCGGCACCTTTGGCGACGCGGCCGTATTCGACTTCGCCCAGCCTGCCGCGTTGACCTGCGGCGAGGGCGGC
Source organism: Bradyrhizobium sp. (assembly GCA_035293585.1). Classification (GTDB taxonomy): domain Bacteria; phylum Pseudomonadota; class Alphaproteobacteria; order Rhizobiales; family Xanthobacteraceae; genus Bradyrhizobium. The sequence continues at coordinate 23,496 of DATGMN010000009.1, forward strand.
ATGGTGGTGACCGACGACATCGACATTGCGGTGGCGCTGCGGCGCCACCGCTCGCATCGACTGGACGAGCGGGCATCCGTCGTTGTCAGCAGCGCGGCGCCATTTCAGGCGTCGATGAGCGATCTCTCGGCCGCGCTTGGACTGGCACAACTCAACCGTCTCGACGAGATCCTGGAGCGGCGGCGCCTGACCGAACATCTCTATGATGCACACATGCAGTCGTTCGAAGGCATCAAGCCGCCTTATGTCGGCCCTGACGTGACCGAGGCGAACTGGTTTCTCTACCTCGTTCATCTCGGCACCCGTTTTACGCGGTCCAGCCGCGACGCCATCGTGGAGGATCTGCGTGTCGAGCAGGTCGAGGCCGCCGCCTATTGCAATCCGCTGCATTTGCAGCGGCATTATTTCGATCTCGGCTACCGCCACGGCGACTTTCTGGTGACGGAAAAGATCGCCGACCGCGCCGTGGCGTTGCCGTTTCACACCCATCTGACTGACGACCAGATCGCCTTCATCGTGGAGACGATGAAGGACGCGTCCATCAATGTCGGCGCTGGCGCGGCGATCTATTGAGGACAACCATAGCTGACACCAAAGGAGGGTTGAATGTCGACATTAACGGTCATGCCGTCGGGCAAGACAATCGAGGTCAGTGAGGGCACGACGCTGCTCTCGGCGCTGCTGGGCGCGGAGATCGGTATCCTGCACAAATGCGAGGGCCAGGCCAAATGCGGCTCCTGCCATATCTTCGTGCAGGAAGGCCGCAAGGGGCTCTCCAAGATCGCGCGCGAGGAGAACGAAAAGCTCGACAGCATCGTCGGCGTCGGCTCGAAATCGCGGCTTGCCTGCCAGGCCAAGGTGCTGGGCACCGAGAACATTACGATCGAGCTCCTGGGCTTCGGCTCGGGCCTCTAACAAAGCGGGGAAGGACATGGCGACGGAACAGGAAAAGGTGCTGCTTCACGCGCGTTTTGCGCCGAATGGCTCGGTGCTCGAGATCAGCGAGCGGCCGCCGGAGCTGACGCCGCAGGATTGGTTCAACTTTCTCAGCGAGAAGGCCGGCGACGTCTATCAGGCGTTCGCCGGGGGCCGCGGCGTGTTTCGGCTGAGCAGGGCCGAGGTCGATGCCTTGAAGCAGCAAACATTCGGGACGGCTTAGACCGGCCCAGTATCGGGGAGCCAGCCCATGGCGCAGGATGACATCGAGGTCTTTGCCATTTGCACAACCGACGCCATCGAGCGCGGCGGCGCCAAGGGCTTCAGCCTGTCCCGCATCGACGAGGCGGGCGAGACCAGGCCGTTTCCGGTTGTTGTGCTCAGGACCATTGCCAATGACTATCTCGGCTATGTCAATCGCTGCCCGCATGACGGCGTCTGGCTCAATATCGGCGCGGGCGAGTTCTTCTCGGCCGATCGGGCCTTCCTCAAATGCGGGCGCCATGGCGCGACCTTCGAGATCGACAGCGGAGCCTGCCTCGACGGCCCCTGCAAGGGCCAGAGCCTCGAGCCGGTCGCGCTCGCCGTCATCGACGGTGACGTCTGCCTTTGCGGCGTACGGCTCGTCGAGGACAGCGGCATGCCGGATCCATTCGCGGACACGGAAGAGACCATGGACATCATGATTCATCCGGATTAACAGGCATTGGGTCAGATACTCATGACCGTCGCCCAGCTGCTCGAAGCGCTGCAGGACATGCCGGAGAACGCCGTGGTGCTGATCGAGAATGGCGCGGGTTTGTCGCGCGTGGCCGGGCTGGAGTTTGTGAGAGATCAAGGGCCCGGTGCGCCGGCGGAGGTTATTCTTTCCCCGAGCATGGATGAATAGACGAGAGATGCGATGACCGATCCGCAAGCGACAGAGCAGGCGACCACTCCGTTGTTCGAGCGGATCGGCGGCATGGTCACAATCGACCGGCTGGTCGAGAGCTTTTATCGGCGGATGGACACGCTGCCTGAGGCGAAGATCATCCGGGACATGCATCCGGCGGATCTGGCGTCGACCCGGCAGGTGCTCAAGCGCTATCTCACGGAATGGACCGGCGGACCGAAGCTCTACACGCCGGAGAAGGGTCACCCGCGGCTGCGGCAGCGGCACCTTGGCTTTTCGATCGGCAACGCCGAGCGGGACGCGTGGCTGACCTGCATGCGCGGGGCACTGGAGGAGACGGTCGATGACCCCGCCGCGCGGCGCGAGCTCGATCTTGCGCTGTCCAAGCTCGCGGACTGGATGCGCAATCAGGCCGGCAATCCGCATGACATGCGGGCCGCGGCGCATCCTTGAAGCGGATGCGCGCGAGCGCAGTCAATCGAGCAGCGGCAAGCCGAAGAAGTCGTCCTCGGTGCCGCCCCAGGCCCTGTGCAGGGCGAGCCCGCTCTGCCATTTGACGGACTCGGCCTCATTTGCCTGGCGGTGGGTGATCTTGCCGTCCGGCTTTTCGGCGAGCAGGTAAGTCCTGCCATTGCGCAGGAAGCGATTGAGATCCTTGTTGTCGGTCGGACGTACTACGCATCGCGGTACGTCGTCGATCAGGATGGTGGTCGGAAGCATCGCCGGTTTTCCTTCCTCAACTGCAGGGTCATGATCTCTCGAGATCAGTCCATCGGCGGTCCCATATCGTCACCGCCGCTCTTTTTCTTCTTGGCCTTGCGATCGGTCTTTGCCTGGGCGTATGCGCCGGCGTTCTTCAGCAGGATGGGCGGCTGGCCCTCGACATATTGCGAAATCCAGAACAGGGTACGGTCGAGCGCCTTGTGCGCAGCCTCCTCCTGAAAACTGTCGCGTCCGTCGCAGTCAAACCCGTGCGCGGCATTCGGATAGGTGAAGGCGCTGACGTCGGGTCGATGGCAGCGAAACTGGGCGATCTGCTCCAGCGGGATTAGCGCGTCGTTCTCGCCGAAATGCAGAAGCGTCGGCACCCTGCGCTTCTCCTGATAGGCGCTAACGGTCGCCTTGCCGCCATAGGCAACCACGCAGGCGACGCCGTTGACGCGATTGGCGGAGGCATAAGCGAGATCGCCGCCCCAGGAATAGCCGACGATGGCGACCTTGCCCGTGCCCTTGACTGCCTCGACCGTGGTCTGGATATCGGCCAGCGCCTGCTCGGTCGCGATCTGCCGGCTCACCTCCTTGCCTTCCGTGAGCCCCGCCTCATCATAGCCAAAGCTTGCGCCCGGTTTCACCCGATCGAACAGCGATGGCGCGATTGCGACATAGCCCTTGGCTGCAAAGCTATCTGCGACCTTGCACAGATGCGGATTGATGCCGGCCTCGTCCTGCAGGATGACGACAGCACCCTTGGGCGTGTCGGAGGGATCGGCCCGGTAGGCGGAGAAACTGTGTCCGTCGCTTGTCGTCAGTTCGATCATGGAAGCCTCCATTCGAAAGATTGCTGGATGGGCGCCCGCTACAGCAGGCCGAGTTCGAGCCGGACCTCGTCCGACATCCGGGACTTGTCCCAGGGCGGATCGAAGACCAGCCGCACCTCTGCTTTCGTGACGCCGTCGACGTCGTCGACCGCTTTCTGCACCCAGCTCACCATCTCGCCGGCGACCGGGCAGCCTGGCGCGGTCAACGTCATGTCGATCTCGACCAGACCGGCGGCCTTCGGCTCGATTCGGTAGATCAGGCCGAGGTCGTAGATGTTCACGGGAATTTCGGGATCGTGCACGGTGCGCAGCGCGGCGATGATGTCGCTCATAGGCACCTCCCTCTGCGCCGGTGACAGGCCTTCCTGAGCTGACGACGACGCAAGGTGATCGCGCTGATCGTCCGGTTCTGTCATCCGAAGTCCTCCGAACTGGCGGTTACAAACAGGGTGCAACGGCGATGCTCTGGTGCAGCCTCATGCGACACCGTCCGCGAGCGCAGCGCTTTACCTTGTGCAAGAGCCGGGCCGGCCAACCGTGCGAACGATCAAGCAGATGTCGAGGCATTTCGGACCAGAACGGAGCGTCCGGGTAGCTACCTCGCGCGACGATCGTCACATCAGCAACAGCGCACGGCTCAACTGTCGCAAAGCTGACAATGAATAGCAGTTGCAGCCGTAAGCCTGCGGGAGGATTGCGGAGGCACGGCGCCGGTTCATTGTTGCGAATTGGTTTGGAGCTTGCATGGTTCGCCAAAACGATGGAGCAAGCGACATGGCAATGGCGGGACCAGACATCGAGGCGTTGATCCGAGAGGCGTTTCCGGATGCGGAGGTGACCGTCACGGATCTCGCCGGCGACGGCGATCATTTTGGGGCTCGCGTGGTCTCACCGGCCTTTGCCGGAAAGAGCCGCATCCAGCAGCATCAGATGGTCTACGCCGCGCTCAAGGGGCGGATGGGCGGCGAGCTTCATGCGCTGGCGCTGGAGACGGCGCCACCTGGAGCTGCGCGCTCCGATCTGGTATCTCTTCAGGTCAACACCATCGATCCAGCGGCAGGCGCATGAGCGCGGAGACCGAGACCGAATTCGAGCTTCCTCAACTCTACAGGCAGCACGTCGATCGCCTGGTGATCGTGCTGAAGCAGAATTAGGCCTGAGCTGGAGAGGGGCATTGCGTCCCGGTTCCCTCACGCGAGCAGCCTTCGAGCTCCTGCGGCTCATGCGGTCCCAGCAACGAGAGCACGGGCTCGCGGTCGAAGCCCGCGCATCGCGCGCCATTCGCCTCGACCAGCGGCCGCCGGATCAGAAGTGGATCGGCCAGCATCAACGCGAGCGCGCTCTCCGCACTGCTGGCTTCGGGGTTGATCTCGCCGGACTTGATGCGAGGGGCCGCGCGGTTGAACCAGGAGGCAACCGGCGTGTTGCCGAAGAAGCTGCGTAGCTCTTCCGCCGTCCATGGCGCCTTCAACAGGTCCTTCGTGGTGACGCTGTGGCCGGCGGCTTCCAGCGCCCGGATCTGGCGGGCGTTGGTCGCGCAGCCGGGCTTTTGGTAGAACACGACTGTGGTCACGACAGGCCGCCTATTTCAACATGCTGAGCTGAACGATCGGTGCCGCGCCGCCGCGGCCAAGAATGGTGTCGACCTTCTTGCGGACCGATTTCAGCGTCAGCGGCTTGACCAGGGCGCCGTGCGCGCCAGCCTTGATGCCTTCGACGGCGGTCGTCTCTTCGGACTTGTCGCAGACAATGAGGATGCGGACACCAGGAAATTTCGCAACGAGCTCGCCGACCAGCGCCGGGCCCCGTTGCTTCAGAAAAGAGACGCCAAGCAGGACAACATGCGGCCGTAGCCAGTCGACGCCCTTGGCGTAGGCCTCCTCAGGCGTTGCCAGTTCATGGGTTTCGATCTCGTCGTGCAGCATGAATTGCAGGGCTGCGCGGGTAATCTCGTCGTCGTCGACCACGAACACGCGTCGCTGGTCCACGGCCTTGGCTGTTTCGACGCCGATCTGCATCGCCAATCTCCTTACATCCGCCTGACAGGTGCTTCTTGCGGAAGTTAGCAATTTCCGTTCCGCGCGCTGATGGACGCAAATGTCGGAAAAGAGCGGGTTCCGCAGCTGATTGGGCCGCCGAGGCTTGTCCGGTTTCTGACAGAGCCTTGCGCCCTGTCAGGTTCAAAACACCGCATGCGGTTTGGCCAGCTGGGAGTTTTCCAAAGGCCAATCAGTCGCTTAAAGCGTGCGAACGGCGCTGGCACGGCCGTTGCTAATCAGATGCAGCAACACTGAGTGAGGGCTGAGTGCACGCCGACGCGCTAGACGAGCGATGCGCTCCTTCCCGTAACCCGTGTGCCCCGTTTCTGAGAGAGAAACAAGCTCGCGCGGAAACGCCCGCGCAATCTTTGGCAATCGGTTCATGGAGAGCAACATGTCTTCACTGAGACAAATCGCATTCTACGGCAAGGGCGGCATCGGCAAATCGACGACGTCGCAGAACACGCTGGCCGCGCTGGCCGAGATGGGTCACAAGATCCTGATCGTCGGCTGCGACCCCAAGGCGGACTCGACCCGTCTGATCCTGCATGCCAAGGCGCAGGACACCATCCTCAGCCTGGCTGCGAACGCCGGCAGCGTCGAGGACCTCGAGATCGAGGACGTGATGAAGGTGGGCTACCAGAACATCCGTTGCGTCGAGTCGGGCGGTCCGGAGCCGGGCGTCGGCTGCGCCGGTCGCGGCGTCATCACCTCGATCAACTTCCTGGAAGAGAATGGCGCCTATGAGGACATCGATTACGTCTCCTACGACGTGCTCGGCGACGTCGTGTGCGGCGGCTTTGCGATGCCGATCCGCGAGAACAAGGCGCAGGAAATCTACATCGTGATGTCCGGCGAGATGATGGCGATGTATGCCGCCAACAACATCTCCAAGGGCATTCTGAAATACGCCAACTCCGGCGGCGTGCGGCTCGGCGGCCTGGTCTGCAACGAGCGGCAGACCGACAAGGAACTGGAGCTGGCGGAGGCGCTGGCCAAGAAGCTCGGCACCCAGCTGATCTACTTCGTGCCGCGCGACAACATCGTGCAGCATGCTGAGCTGCGCCGCATGACCGTTCTGGAATACGCACCGGATTCCAAGCAGGCCGACCACTATCGCAACCTCGCGTCCAAGATCCACAACAATGCCGGCAAGGGCATCATCCCGACCCCGATCACGATGGACGAGCTCGAGGACATGCTGATGGAGCACGGTATCATGAAGTCGGTCGACGAGAGCCAGATCGGCAAGACTGCGGCTGAGCTCGCCGCCTCGTAAGCGACGCCAACGTGCCGGTCTCCCCGATCGGGAGGCCGGCACTCCCTCTGACTTCGCCAGGATGGGAGCCGAACTTGATCGCAGCGGCTATGCCAATCATTGCAAGGGACAGCGCTCCTGGGCGGCTCGCGCCAGCGTCACCGGCGCCTCGTGAACATTTGGGTATCGCGACCTACCGCCTGCTGGCCGGCTGCAATCCTGCGGATGCCGACATCACGGACAATAACGGGTTCGACCGCCACGTCCTCGCGTCGATCATGGCGGCTGCGGCGATGGATGGCGGGGCGATTGCGATCTGTGCCGGTCTGAATTCGCAAAATCTGTCTGCGCTCATCGCGGAATATTTTCCAAATGCTCTGATCTATCTCTCATCATGGTGCAAGGGCCCGGATGCGGCCGAGGATGACGAGGTCGGCATGGTGCGCGACCTCCTGCTTGCGCAGCGCTCGACGACCGGCGACATCGGCCGCTGGCTCGCGGCCATGGTTGCGCGGCGCGCGATCGAGCCGAACCATTTGTGGGAGGACCTCGGCTTGCGCGATCGCAGCGAGTTGTCGCGCCTGTTGATGCGCCACTTCGCGCCGCTAGCTTCGCGCAACACCAGGAACATGCGCTGGAAGCGTTTCTTCTACCGCATGCTCTGCGAGGATGACGGCTTTGTCATGTGCACGACGCCGGTCTGCACCCAGTGCAACGACTTCGCGCTCTGTTTCGGCGAGGAGAGCGGCGAAAGCCGCATGGCGGAGCGTCGTCGCGATTTCCTGCTCCAGGCGACCGCGCCCGCCGCTCCGTCAAGTCCGTTTGCCTGACCGGAGCAGCTCATGGATGGCGTACAGACCGAGTTTCGCATCAATGAACCGGCCGATCTGGCATTTGTCGACGATGCTCAGGTGGAAGCGGCAGAGGCGGATGAGTGCATCGCGTGTCCCGACACGGGCTGCAAAGCCATGCTGGTCACAGCCGGGCTGCGGCCGACCCGCCAGCGCGTGCTCTTGAGCCATCTCCTGTTCTCGAAGGGCGACCGGCATGTCACGGCGGATATGCTGTTCACCGAGGCTGTCGACGCCGGCTATCCGGTCTCGCAGGCGACCGTCTACAACACGTTGAACCAGTTCACCCAGGCCGGGCTGTTGCGCCGGATCGGGCCTGACGGATCGCGCTCCTTCTTTGACACCAACACCAGGCCACACCCGCATTACTATCTGGATGGCGAGGACATGCTGCTCGACATTCCCGAGCAGGATCTTGCGTTGGTCAACATGCCGGACGCTCTGCCCGGCCACGAGGTGTCACGAGTCGATCTGATCATCCACCTGCGCCGTAGGCGCTAGACCCTTGCGCGTCGCCTTTGCGACGCTGTCGGATTTCCGACAATCCAAGCATGAAAGATAACCTAGTTATTTCAATATTTTGTCGGAATTTATTCCATGGCACGCGCGTTGCTGAACTCATGTCGACCAAGACCAAGAAGGAGCCTCACATGATTGCCACTGCCGGCCGCGCCAACCCTTCCTGGCTTGATCGCGCACCGACCGATCCCATCGTGCTGAACGACACCACCTTGCGCGACGGCGAGCAGGCGCCCGGGGTGGCCTTCACCACGGCGGAGAAAGTGTCGATCGCAAGCGCATTGGCACGCGCCGGCGTCACGGAAATCGAGGCGGGTACGCCCGCGATGGGTTCAGAGGAAATTTCGGCGATCCGCGCCATCGTGGAGGCCGCTCTTCCGCTCACCACCATCGGCTGGTGCCGGATGCGCACTGCCGACGTCGATGCCGCGATCGAGGCCGGCGTCTCCATGGTCAATGTGTCGATCCCGGCCTCCGACGTGCAGATCGCTGCCAAGCTCGGGGGCGACCGTGCGGTCGCGCTGGAGCAGGTCAGGCGGGTGGTCGGCTATGCCTGCGAGAAGGGGCTCGAGGTCGCGGTCGGTGGCGAGGATTCCTCGCGCGCCGATGTCGATTTCCTGGTCGAGCTGATCGCAACCGCAAAGGCGGCCGGCGCGAAGCGCTTCCGCATTGCCGATACGTTGAGCGTGCTCGACCCGGATTCATCCTATGCGCTGATCGCACGGCTGCGCGCGACCACCGATCTTGAGCTTGAATTCCACGGCCATGACGATCTCGGCCTTGCAACCGCGAACACGCTCGCGGCTGTCAAGGGCGGCGCGACCCACGCCTCCGTTACCGTCATCGGGCTCGGCGAGCGCGCCGGCAACGCCCCGCTGGAGGAAGTCGCGGTCGCGCTGAAACAGCTTTACGGACGCGACACCGGCGTCGTCCTGTCCGAGCTGGATAACGTCGCGGCCATCGTCGCGGCTGCGGCCGCGCGGGCCATTCCGCTCAACAAGGCCATTGTCGGCGAACATGTCTTCACCCACGAGTCCGGCATTCATGTCGACGGGCTGCTCAAGGACCCGCGGACCTATCAATCGCTCGATCCGCGCCTGCTCGGCCGCTCCAACCGGATCGTCATCGGCAAGCATTCCGGCCTGTCGGCGATCAATGCGCTGCTCGCGGAACTCGAGCTTTCGGTCAGCGCCGACGAGGCGAGGGGTATCCTGTCGCGCGTGCGAAAGCATGCGGTCGAGAACAAGGGCCCCGTGGCGCGCGAGACCGTGATGGCGATCTGGCGCGACGTCTGCCGGCGTCCGCTCTCCAATTGGGCGTGAGTGCACCATGTCCAGCATCGTCACCGCCGATCCGGCCCAGCCTACAGCTGCCAAGCCGCGCGAGACCTCGCTGCTGGCGCTGATCGGGCAAGATATCGCCTGCGTCCGCCTGCGCGATCCGGCAGCGCGCAGCCAGCTCGAGACGTTGCTGACCTATCCCGGCATCCATGCCATCATATGGTATCGGCTTGCGCATCGGCTGTGGATTGCGGGCTGGCGCTTTCCGGCGCGGCTGTTGTCCTGGTTCGGCCGCTTCCTGAGCAATGTCGACATCCATCCCGGCGCGACCATCGGATCGCGGTTCTTCATCGATCACGGCGCCTGTGTCGTGATCGGCGAGACCGCCGAAATCGGCAACGACGTCACCCTTTATCACGGCGTGACGCTGGGCGGCGTATCGTGGTCACCGGGAAAGCGTCATCCGACGCTGGAAGATGGTGTGGTGGTGGGTGCCGGCGCCAAGATCCTGGGTCCTATCACGGTCGGCAGCTGCGCGCGGGTCGGCGCCAATTCGGTGGTGATCGAGAGCACGCCGCCCGACGTCACGGTGGTCGGGATTCCGGCCAAAGTGGTGCGGCCACAACGCAGCCACCGTCGCTTTGTCGGCCATATCGACCTCGACCATCATCTGATGCCCGATCCCGTGGGCGATGCCATCGCGGTGCTGCTCGACCGCGTCGAATTCCTGGAGGCGCGGCTCGGCCATATGCAGCAGCGCTTGCGCGAGGGGCAGGCAGCTTCCATTCCCGATCGAGGCCAAGGTTCGGAGCTGAACAAATCTCAGACTGAACAAGGCTCAGACTGAACAAGGCTCAGACTGAAGGAGACTATTCATGGATCAAGCAAATGACACCTCAACCGGCATTCTGGAGCGCTTGAGCAAGGCCTCCTCGGCCGAGGACTTCTTTGCGTTGCTCGGCGTCGCTTACGATCCTGGGATCGTCAATGTGGCGCGCCTGCATATCCTCAGGCGCATGGGGCAGTATCTTGCTGCGGAAGATTTCGCTGATGCTGTGGAGGCAGACATCGCCGCGCGATGCAAGGCGGTGCTGGAGCAGGCCTATGCGGATTTCGTGGAGTCCTCGCCGATCGACCAGCGGGTGTTCAAGGTGCTGAAGGATGCGGTCGCGCAACCGGCGAAGCCGGCGCCCACCTTCGTTCCCCTCAGCGTGCTGAAATGACAGCGCATATGCTCTGTCGCATTTCCGACGCATGTCGGAATCGCGCCGCGAGCGGATTAAACGAAAATCGCCGGCTGTTTCGTTAAGTCTCTGCATTAACACGCGATTTTCGAGGCGACGGCAACTGGTACGGCGCTTGCTGTTGTCCTCTCGAGATCATTGCTTTGTCGTTAGTCTCAAGCCTTGGAGAAGCGCATGCACAGTGTCGTCTGCATCAAGCAGGTCCCTGACTCCGCGCAGATCCGTGTGCACCCCGTCACCAACACGATCATGCGTCAGGGCGTGCCGACCATCATCAATCCCTACGATCTGTTTGCGCTCGAGGCTGCGCTCGACCTGCGCGACAAGTTCGGCGGCGAGGTCACCATTCTCACCATGGGGCCACCCTCGGCCGAGGACAGCCTGCGCAAGGCGCTGACCTTCGGCGCCGACCGCGCCGTGCTCCTGACCGATCGCTTCTTCGCCGGCGCCGATACGCTGGCGACGACCTATGCGCTCGCCACCGCAATCCGCAAGATCGGCCAGCAATACGGTCAGCCAGATATCATCTTCACCGGCAAGCAGACCATCGATGGCGATACCGCGCAGGTCGGCCCCGGTATCGCCAAGCGCCTCGGCCTGTTGCAGCTCACTTATGTCGCCAGAATCGGCGCGCTGGACCTGCAGGCGCGCACGCTCGAGGCCGAGCGCCGCGCCGAGGGCGGCGTGCAGGTGCTGCGCACCAAATTGCCGTGCCTGATCACCCTGCTGGAGGCGACCAACCAGATCCGGCGCGGCGCCATGGCCGATGCCCTGCGCGCCGCACGCGCGGACATCGTGAAATGGAGCGCGCAGGACGCCGGCGTCGAGGACATTTCCAAATGCGGCCTGCGAGGCTCGCCGACCATCGTCAAGCGGGTCTTTGCGCCCTCGCCACGGGCCGAGAAGGCCGCACTGGTGGAAGCCGCCGAGCAGCCTGCAGAAGCGCTGATTGAGGCCATCTTCAAGCGCCAGCCCAAGCTCGAAGCCGATCTTGCAGCGCTGGCCCGCGGATTCTGAGGGAGTTGATCGATGAGCAATCCAACCAAAGCTCCCGCACCGGCCGCTGCCGGCCGCGCCGCCACCAAGAAAGAGCTGCCGGAGCATTTCAAGGCCTACAAGCATGTGTGGGTCTTCGTCGAGCAGGAACGCGGCCAGGTGCACCCGGTATCCTGGGAGCTGATGGGCGCGGGGCGAAAGCTCGCCGACAAGCTCAAGGTCGATCTCGCCGCGGTGGTGATCGGCCCCGAAGGCGAGGCGACGCGCAATGCCGCCGTCGAGTCGTTCTGCTACGGCGCCGACCTGGCCTATGTCGTTGCGGACAATGTGCTCGCCGACTACCGCAACGAGTCCTACACCAAGGCGCTGACTGATCTCGTCAACACCTACAAGCCCGAGATTCTGCTGTTGGGCGCGACCACCTTGGGGCGCGATCTCGCGGGCTCGGTTGCAACCACGCTGCTGACCGGCTTGACCGCGGACTGCACCGAGCTCGATGTCGACACCGACGGCTCTCTCGCCGCCACACGCCCGACCTTTGGCGGTTCTTTGCTCTGCACGATCTATACCCTGAATTACCGTCCGCAGATGGCGACCGTGCGTCCGCGGGTGATGCCGATGCCAGGGCGCGTCGCGCGCGATCCCGGCCGCATCGTCGTTCATCCACTTGGCCTCGTCGAGGACGACATCGTCACCAAGGTGCTGTCGTTCGTGCCGGATCGCGATTCCGCAAAATCCAATCTCGCCTATGCCGATGTCGTAGTCGCCGGCGGCCTCGGGCTCGGATCGCCGGAAAACTTCCAGCTGGTGCGCCAGCTCGCCTCCGTGCTGGGCGCCGAATATGGCTGCTCGCGGCCGCTTGTGCAGAAGGGCTGGGTCAGCTCCGACCGGCAGATCGGCCAGACCGGCAAGACCATCCGGCCCAAGCTCTACATCGCGGCCGGCATTTCCGGCGCGATCCAGCATCGCGTCGGCGTCGAGGGCGCGGACCTGATCCTTGCCATCAACACCGACAGGAATGCGCCGATCTTCGATTTCGCCCATATCGGCATCGTCAGCGATGCGATCCGATTGCTACCGGCGCTGACGGCCGCATTTCGCGCACGGCTGTCGCCGCATTCGCGTGACCGCATCGCCAGCTAGCCCAATCACAAGGAGAGGCCCATGATCGAGGAAAAATTCGACGCCATCGTCGTCGGTGCGGGCATGGCCGGCAACGCCGCAGCGCTCACCATGGCCCAGCGCGGCATGAAAGTGCTGCAGCTCGAGCGCGGCGAATATTCGGGATCGAAGAACGTGCAGGGCGCGATCCTCTATGCCGACATGCTGGAGAAGCTGATCCCGGATTTCCGCGAGGATGCGCCGCTGGAGCGGCACCTGGTCGAGCAGCGGTTCTGGATGATGGACGACCGCTCCCATGTCGGGCTGCACTACCGTTCCGACGATTTCAACGAGGAGCGGCCGAACCGCTACACAATCATCCGCGCCCAGTTCGACAAATGGTTCTCCTCGAAAGTGCGCGACGCCGGCGCGACGGTGCTGTGTGAAACCACGGTGACGGAGCTCGCGCAGGACGCCTACGGCCGCGTCATCGGCGTCCGGACCGATCGCCGCGATGGCGAAATCCATGCAGACGTCGTGGTGCTGGCCGAAGGCGTCAACGGGCTGCTCGGCACGCGCGCCGGCTTGCGCGAGACGCCGAAGCCCGACAAGGTCGCGCTTGCCGTCAAGGAAATGCATTTCCTGCCGCGCGAGACCATCGAGGCCCGCTTCAATCTGAAGGGCGACGAGGGCGTCGTGATCGAGGCTGCCGGCACCATTTCCCGCGGCATGACCGGGATGGGCTTCATCTATGCCAACAAGGAATGCATCTCGCTCGGCATCGGCTGCCTGGTCGCCGATTTCCAACGCACCGGCGAGACGCCCTATGGCCTGCTCGATCGTTTCAAGCGCCATCCCTCGGTCGCGCCGCTGATCGAAGGCTCGGAAGTGAAGGAATATGCCGCGCATCTCATCCCCGAGGGCGGCTTCAAGGCGATCCCGCAGCTCTATGGCGAGGGCTGGGTGGTGGTCGGCGATGCCGCGCAGCTCAACAATGCCATCCACCGCGAAGGCTCCAATCTCGCGATGACCTCCGGCCGCATCGCTGCTGATGCGATCTTCCAGGTCAAGTCGCGCCGCGATCCGATGACAGCCGAAAATCTATCGCTCTACAAGAAGATGCTGGATGAGTCCTTCGTCATGAAGGATCTGAGGAAGTACAAGGACATGCCGACATTGATGCACACCAATTCGCAGAACTTCTTTCTCACCTATCCGCAGCTTGTCTCCAAGGCGATGCAGAACTTCGTCCGCGTCGACGGCACGCCGAAGGTCGAGAAGGAGAAGTCGATGCTGAAATCCTTTGTCAGCGCGCGCTCCTGGAGCGGGCTGTTCGGCGATGCATTCCGCCTGGCTCGGGCCTGGCGCTGACGATCGTGTGAAAATTCGAACCGATGGAGGTTGAAGCATGAGTGTCGAGGCAGCAGTGCGCGTCGAGGACAAGCTGTTCTATAACCGTTATCTGGTCGATGTCGGTCGTCCCCACATCAAGGTGCGGGCGCATACGACGCCTTCGCCGCAGCTTCTGGCGCTGCTAAAGGCCTGTCCCGCGCGCTGCTACGAGCTCAACGACAAGGGGCAGGTCGAGGTCACCGTCGACGGCTGCATCGAATGCGGGACCTGCCGCGTCATCGGCGAGCCGTCCGGCGACATCGAATGGAGCTATCCCCGCGGTGGCTATGGCGTTTTGTTCAAGTTCGGCTGATGATACAAGCCGCATCAGGCTTGCCGAAGGGAATTCGACATGAAGCTCAGCGCACGCAACGTTCTGCCGGGCCGGGTCATCGCGGTGACCAAGGGCACGACGACGGCCCACGTCAAGGTCGAGCTGGGACCGGGACTTATCGTTATGTCCGCGATCACCAACGAGGCGGTCGACGACCTCGGCCTCAAGGTCGGCGACAGCGTGTCCGCAGTGATCAAGTCGTCGGACGTGATGATCGGGAAATAGACGCACCGCGCGCAGCCGCCGCATCGTACGCGCGGGCACGGGCGATGCGCGCCGAGAGATCGCGCCACCACTCCACCACGACCTGCCGCTCGCACAACAGGGTCGTGCCGATATCGCCGGTGAAGGCGCGCCAATCGCCGAGACATTTCTCGGGAACGGCTGTCAGCAGCGGTACGCCCGCCATGATGGCCTCGGCGAACTCTGCGCGCAGGCCTTTTCCCGAGGCCTCCTGCTTGGAGAATTTGTTGATCACGAGGAGATCGACCTCGGCGCTGATCGCGCGCGCCACCGCGACCGAAGCCTCCGCCAGGCCGCCGGCGTCAAGCTTGCAGGCCATCGCGCCGCTGCCGAGCGGCTGGCAGATCGATATCTCGCGGCCGGTCATGAGGTCAACCGCGAGCATGCCGGTCTTGCCGTTCGCGCCCCTGAGATTGTGCTGGGCGACGCCGCCGACGCGCACGCCCTCGCGCGCCAGACCGTCGGCGACCTCGACAAGCAGGGTGTCGACGTCGTCCTGCGACCGATAGAGAACGGCGGCCACCCGGTTCGGATCGATCTCGGCAATGTTGGCAATCATGGCTTGATCCTCATCGTGCTAATTTCATGCCGCAACGTTCACCTGTCCAGGCCCCTGATCCAGCGACGACGGGGCCTCCGAAGCGGCTCCGAGCGGCTGGTCGGAGACCGCCACCAGCGAGACGCCCTTGATTTGGGCAAAGACGTCGATACCGTCGCGAAGGTCAAGTGCGTCCCAGGATCGTCGCGTGATGCGCGCCAGAATCCGGGCGCCGGAGCCGCCGGTACCGAGGGCGAGGACGACAGTCACCTCGCCCCGGCCGAGCGCGGCGTGGGAGGCGATGCGCGCCGGGAAGACGTTGAGGATTGAGCTTGCATGCGGTGCCTCGCGCGCCAGGCTCACATCGCTAGCCGCAATCCGCAGCCGCTGGTGGGTGCCCGGTGCCAGAGGCTGTGCCGGCACCTGCAGGCGCGCCCCCTTGACGCGGAGAGCGAGCAGGCCGTAGCGGCCGTCATAGCCGCCGACATGCGCATCGAGGCTCACCGCGGCGTCGCGGCTTGCGGCGAGCGGGAGGGCCGGATTGCTCTGCAGCACGGCCAGTGGGCCGGCCGCCGTCACCGTGCCGCCCTCCATCAGGACGAGGTGGTCGGCAAAGCGCTCGATCTCCGCCATGTCGTGGCTGATATAGATCATCGGCAGTGCGAGCTTTTCGTGCAGGCGCTCAAGGAAGGGAAGGATCTCGCTCTTCGCCGAGCGGTCCAGCGCCGCCAGCGGCTCGTCCATGACGAGAAGCCTGGGCTGGGACAACAGCGCCCGCCCGATTGCGACCCGCTGCCGCTCCCCGCCGGAAAGATACGACGGTGCGCGCGTCAGTAGATGTGCAATTCCGAGCAACTCGACGACCTCTCCAAAACCGATCGGTGCTGGTACGGGCTTCGACGCCCCAAACAGCAGATTGCGCTTGACCGACAAATGGGGAAATAGGCTCGCTTCCTGGAACACATAGCCGATCGGACGCAGATGCGGTGGGCGGAACGTGGCCTCGTCCTGCCAGACCTCACCGTCGATTGCGCAGAAGCCACTCGCAAGCCGCTTGAGCCCGGCAATGCAGCGCGCCACCGTGGTCTTGCCGCAGCCGGACGGACCGAACACGGCGGTGACGCCCGTCGCCGGCGCGCTGAATTGCGCATCCAGGGAAAACGTTCCCAACTTTCCCTTGAAGCCGACGTCGATCCGGCCGGATCTGGCTGTGCTCACGCGCGGACCCTCGCACAGCGCTTGTCGATGAGTGTGACCGCCAGGATGACGGCGAAGGCAAAGATCACCATGCTGCCCGCGAGCAGGCTTGCCTCGCGCCAGCGCGATGCCTCGACATAGTCGAAGATCGCGACCGACAGCACGCGCGTTCGCCCGGGGATATTGCCGCCGATCATCAGCACCAGGCCGAATTCGCCGATTGTGTGTGCGAAGCCGAGCACGCCCGCGGTGAGGAAGCCGGGACGCGCCAGCGGCACGGCGACAGTCCAGAACGAGCGGGCAGGGGAAGCGCGCAAAGTGGCGGCGACCTCGAGCGGCCGTTCGCCCATCGCGACAAAGGCGTTGCGGATCGGCTGCACCACGAAGGGCATCGAATACAGCACCGACCCGACAATCAGCCCCTCAAATGTGAAGGCAAGCGTCCGCCCGCCCCAGAGCGCAGCGATGAAGCCGCCGGGACCGTTCGGCCCGAGCAACACCAGGAGATAGAAGCCGAGCACCGTCGGTGGTAGCACCAGGGGCAGTGCAACGATTGTGGCGACCGCCTCCGTCCAGACGGACTTGGACCGCGCCAGCCACCAAGCGAGCGGCGTGCCGATGATCAGCAGGATCACGGTGGTTACGCTTGCAAGCTTGATCGTCAGCGCAACCGATTGCCAGAGCTCTGCCGAAATGCCGTCCATCATGGTTCAGCTCTCGCCGTCCAGCACATAGCCGTAGCGCTTGATGATGGCGCGCGCCTCCGGCCCTTTCAGGAACTCGATGAAGGCGCGTGCAGCTTCGCTCTCGCCTCCGCTTTTCAACAGCACGGCGTCCTGCCGGATCGGCGTATAGAGCTCCTGTGGCACCAGCCAGCGCGAGCCGCTGTCACCGGGCCCAAGCTGCGACAATGCGACAAAGCCGAGCTCGGCATTGCCGGTCTCGACGAATTGATAGGCTTGCGTGATGGTCGCGCCCTCGACGAGCTTGGGCTGCAGGGTTTCGTAGATGCCAAGCGATTTCATGGCTTCGATGGCGGCTGCGCCATAGGGCGCGGCGGCAGGGTTGCAGATCGACAGTTTGGCAAAGGAGGCGGCTTTCAGCGTCTCCGCACCTTTCACAAGGTTGGCTGTCTTGCTCCACAGCACCAGCTTTCCGATCGCATAGGTGAAGCGACTGTCTTTCACCGCAAGACCGTCCTCGATCAGCTTCTTGGGACGCGCATCGTCGGCGGAGAGAAGCACCTGAAACGGAGCTCCTTGCGTGATCTGGCTGTAGAACTGCCCGCTCGCACCAAAGCTCAACACGGCTTGATGGCCTGTCTTCACCGCAAAGCCGGCTGCGATTTCCTTGGCCGGCTCGGTAAAGTTGGCGGCGACGGCGACATTGATGTCGGTCGCCCATGCCTTGCCAAGCATGAGCAGCAGCAGGGCCGCATTGACCAGGATCAATCGGGCAAGTTTCATTGCAGATCTCCGCAAGGCCTCGCGACAGGCGCAAACTCCGAGCCGCTTGAAAGGCCTTTCCATTCCATCTCAGCAATCGTCATGCCGCTTTCCGAAATCTGGTGTGCGCCTTGCTTAAGGGAGGAAAACCAGGTGCTTTCCCTCTATGCTGGCGGAATGGCCGCTCGGCCTTGTCGGGTTTGCGACATCGCCGTCTTCAATCGGACAGGGATCGCGCGACAGAATGGAGAACACCGATGACGCCGGTCGCCTCATATGCCGAGCTCGAACGATTGCTTGCCGATGATTTGCCTTACGGCGACCTGACCACCGAGGCGCTAGGCATTGGTGCTGCACGCGGCGTCATGCGTTTTGTCGCGCGCGATCCCATGGTGCTGGCGCTTGCCGAAGACGCGGCCGCCATCGTCGAGCTTGCCGGCTGCCGCGTCGAGCTGTTGGCCAGAACCGGCGACCGCCTCGTACCGGGTTCGCCGATCCTCACCGCCCACGGCGAAGCGGCCGCGCTGCTCAAGAGCTGGAAGGTGGCGCAGACCCTGATCGAGATATGGTCCGGCGTCGCGAGCTCGGCGCGCGCCATCGTCGATGCGGCGAGGGCGGTGTCACCCGATATTGCGGTCGCCTGCACGCGCAAGAATATTCCGGGCACCAAGCCGTTTGCCGTTGCCGCAGTGAAGGCCGGCGGCGCCGTGATGCACCGGCTCGGTCTGTCGGAGACGGTGCTGGTCTTTCCCGAGCACCGCGTGTTCCTGGAGAAGATTCCTTTGACTGATATCGTCGAGCGTTTACGCCGTAGCGCGCCGGAGAAGCGGATCGTGGCCGAAGTGACAAGCTTCGAAGCCGCCATCGAGCTCGCGGTCGCAGGCTTCGACGTGATTCAGGCTGAAAAATTCGCTCCGGCGGAGATCGCCGCCCTGGTGGCGCGGATGAAGGCGATGTCGTCGGTGTGGAACCGGCCCATGGTCGCTGCAGCCGGCGGCATCAACGCCGCCAATGTCGCAGCATACGCACAGGCCGGCGCCGACATTGTGGTGACGTCATCGCCATATTTGGCAAAGCCGTGTGACGTCCAGGTGCATATCGCGCTGGCCGAACCGGGCAAGCATCTGATGACTGAAGCCGCGTAGCGATTGGCGATAGTCAATCGAATCGGGCGCGTCGCAATCGATCTCGCAAGAATCGAGAGCTGACTCTGTCGTCTGAGAGAGCGAAGGAGCCGTATTGGCTCCAGCGCCCTTTTTGAGACAAAGTTGCAATTTGACAGTGGAAGATCGCAGTCCTCCCAGGAACCGTCGATCGAAGCAATCGGTCCGTTCTGGCCGTTCCTTGCTATCCGAACGCCACGCGGGCCGCCACACGTCGCCTCATGAGCCGCTCATAGCCCATGGCTGCTCGCAACATTTGCGTGCGCCTCTCGCAATGAGTTGACTGTGGATATGACATCGTCGATCGAGTTGATGGCTCGCCGCTTCAATAGCTTGTCGCCAAATGCTCAATGTCGTCGCTGCATTTGGATTCCTTGTAGAGTTCAAGGTCCATTTCACTGGGATCGAAGCGCTCATACGGCCATCGGCGAGTCGGGCGTCGTTGGCTACAATGTGTAGGTTGCCGTAGGTACCGAGCATCACTTCATCATCGCGCACGAAGTAACGAATAGTGGCTCGGATCGCGCTGAACTGGCAAACATGGGCAAACAGGCCAAGACTGTGCTCGGCGTCGCCAAGCTCGAGGCCGTGGTCGTCGCGGCTATTACACAGGCGAGGAGATCAAGGCTTGCGCCGACGCTGATATCCTTGTGACTCTGCCGAAGCCAAACACGACCGGCATGGAGGCGAAGGGTAAGTTTGGAAAGCACGACTTCGCATACCTGGCCAAGCAGGATGTGTATCGCTGCCCGGCTGGCGAGTTGCTGGCATATTGGCTCACAACAGTAGATAGCGAACGCACTATTCGGCGCTACGTCACGAAAGCGTGTGGGAGTTGCCTACTGACGGCGCGCTGCACCACGGCCAAAAACCGCGTCATCTCTCGCTAGGAGCATGAGCACGTCATGGAGGATGCCCAGAGGCGGCTCGACGCTGATCCGCAGGCGATGCGTCGCCGTCGCGAGACGGTCGAGCTGAAGATGCGCATGGGCGCGACGCACTTCTTGACGAAGCGCTTGCCGAAGGTCGCCACTGAGATGGCGCTGCACGTGCTCGCCTACAATCTCACGCGCGTGATGAACATCATGGGTGCTGGTGCGCTGATTGCGGCGATTCAGGCATGAGGCAGGAGCGCTGTCTCGCGCGTGCCGCCAACCTCATCATCGATCACAGCGGCTCGGACAAGGCATTGGACTGGCTTCCGGCGCCTCGCTGGAAATTCTGCCATTTCGGCGCCAATCCGGGACCCCAAGGGGCTGTTCAAAGCGGCGTCACCCCGCAATGAAGCGTTTTCACGCGGCCAAGACCCGAAGCGGACTCTCGCCCTTGATCCAATCGAAAGTTGAAATTAGGCTGTGGTCTTAATAGAGATGGGAGGCTCATATGCTTTCGTTTGTTGTGCGCGTCCTGGCGATCGTATTTGCCTTATCATGCGCTGACCTTGCCCACGCGGCTACGCTCCAGGAACAGCTGACCGGCACATGGATTTATGTGTCGAGCACTGCAAAGCGTGAAGACGGCAGCAGCATTCAACGTCCAAGCCTTCAAGGTGCGGTGACCTACACCGCCGATGGCCACTTCCATTTTATTACGACAGCAACAGGAGCCGCGAAATACGCGTCAAACGATCCCATGCGCCCATCTCCTGATGAAGCCATGGCCACTGCTTCTAGCTCGATTGCTTATGCCGGAACGTATTCGGTGGACGAAAGCACCAACACAATCATGTTGAACATTGAAACAAGCACCTTTCCGAATCTCGTCGGAGCGCCGAACCAGAGACGTATCGTTACGTCCGTGAGCGCCGAAGACATGAAATTTACCAACCCTCGCAATCCGGCCGGCGTGACCTTAGAGTTCGTCTGGAAACGAGCAAAGTGAATTTCACGTATCATTCACGGGCTCATTCCGCCGATCTAACGCCAGTGCGTTGACGTCCGATAGTGGCCCACAGCTGCCCTTGGGCCCTATTCCCCAGAAGTCTGCAAACGATCGAAAGCGGCTCTGTGAATTTGAAATTGTATTGTTTGGCGTCAGGTAGCCTTTTTCCAAACCAGACGGTTGAAGGTTGTTTTGCCACCCTCGTCCCGAGCTGGGGTCAGTAACGTCAACACGTCTCCATCAATAGAGGCATTGCGCTTCAAATTGGTCGCCGTTTCGTACGGTAGGAGAGAACTTACAACGTGGTGTGTGACGACGTGTGCCGTCTCGTCCACCTCAAACGTGCCATAGTAGGCATAGTATTCATCGAGCCAAACCGCACGATCTGCGGCCGAAAGCTTTAAGAAATCGGCGCGCGAGATCGTCCCCGTCGGGGCACCGGCTATTTGCACGCTCATCCAGCCATTTTCGTCATAAATAATGATGCCGGTGATGGGTGGATGCCGGCCAAACCAGGGAACAGTCTCGTTCCCCTTCACCGATACTGCTTCAGTAAGTGACCACATCCCGATCAGTCGAGAGCGAAACGAGCTTTGGTCTGCTGTCGCGGAGGCACTGGTAGCCAGAACGCCGACTGAGGAAACGAGGAGTGTTCGCCGATCCATTCGAGTCTCCTTTGTCTGGAATAGTTTCCGTCACCTTACCCTAGCTTGACATCACGACCAATCTTAAGACTGCGATTGCAGCTTGGGGCGAGGATTGCGGCGAGTTGATGTGATTTTATGACATATTTTCGCAGTCTTAGGCGCATCAGACATGACCCGAATTGCCAGCCTTCTACTCAAAGCCCAAGGGCCGTACCTGTCGGCGTGTTGGATCCTGGTGAGCGTGCCATTGTTAAGGCAGGCCACCTGTTAGGTTGACGCTGTCAACAAAAAGTATTCAATGCCAGCGATTCGACTATCGATCAATGCGTGGAGCGCGAGCTTTGCCCTTTCGAGCACGCTGCAGGCCGAATTCTGTCTTGAGCCTCACCCAGATCGCCTCGCGTCATCTGATGCCAGCCGGTTACACGGCTTGCGCAGGGTCCGAGCCAGTTGCGCAGGCCGGCGTTCGTCGCAAGCATTTTACCGATAGCGGAGAACACAGCGGTGCTGATCGCTTGTTGCTGGCTGCGCAGGTGGTCCTCAAGCAGTTTGTGTCGCGTAACATAGCCAGCATTCACGCCTGGGATTGAATGGTTCATCAGCAGCTTTGCGTCGAATTCCGAAACTCCAGCGGCAGTTGCAATGGTCCGGAATGTTTGACGAAGATCGTTACCCCACTTCGAAAGGGTATCGCGATTCTCTTTGGTTTCAGCAAGATTGCCCGACTCAATATCACCGGGAAAGATCCATTGTCTCGACTGCAACGGATACATCTGCCTACCGAAGCGTATTGCCCGAATGAGACACAGGATCATTTCTCGGGAGAGTGGGATGTCGAAAGCTCGCTTCCCGTCGCCCTTCGGCTTTTCGATGTGCAGAGTTCGGCGGCGAAAGTCGACGTAACATGGCTTTACCTGCTGTAACGCGGCAGTCCGAGATCCACAGAGCAGAGTGAGCAGATGAAATTCACGGCGGACCGGATTCTCGAGGGCAGCCAACTCCCGGAACCATTCGGTCAAGTCGCTCGCGCCGATGCCAGTATCTCGGCGCTCCTCCTCATTCCAGTCGACGGCGTCTGCTGGATTGTCGCGGGGCAGTGATCTGTTGGTCTTGCAAGCATGATTGTAAATTGCGCGCAGCGTTCGCATGCAGCCATTTGCGATATAGGGACCGTTCTCTTTTGTAATGTCGTCGTGCTTCTTGGCGACGTGGGCGGGATCCATCGCGAGTTCGCCTAGTGAAGTATCAAGCTACTCCGCAAAGAGACGTTCTAAGTGGTCACGATAACCATTTATGGTCTTTTCACTACGACCCTTCCGGATCGAGTGAGCTTCCAGATATCGCTGCCATGCTTGCCTAAGGGTAACGGTCGCGACGTCCGTATTCGTCTCGTTCCCAACCGGGTCAGGGCCAGTATCTCCGTCTTGCTTTGCCTTTTTCGGGTGCTGTCCCCGCTGATCTGAGCGAGATATTCCTTCGCGATCGCGCGCGCTGCTCGGGTCGTCAATTCGCGTGTGTTGCCGATAGATACTCTGATCGAGGAGGCTCGTTTTCCTTCTCGCCGAAGATCACCTTGGACGGTGAAGGTTCTTTTCCTCTTTCCAACGACGACGAAGAAGCCCTTCAGTTCGGTGTCGCGGGCTAGATACCAGCCGTCGTTCGGGGTGGGTAACTGAGCGATGTTCTTATCAGTCAGGGGAATGCGAATGTCGCTAATTGGAGGGGAGCCAGTGGACTAAGACGGTTTTCAAACGGTGTTGGCGGATCGGGATGTTTGGATGTTTGGGTTCGACGTGCCGCCAGGCTATGCAACGAAGTTCGTTGGTAGCACTCGGCAAAGGATCGGCAGGAGGCCGCTCGTCATCACCGAAATAGGTGTCCCAACGCGCAGCGCGCGGCCTCGTGCAGCGCCATAACTCACCGTCAAATTCGGCCAGGCGGCGATCAGCCCTTCATTCCTTCCTTGACCTGCTCGAGGAAAGAGGTTTCAGTTTCTATACATTGAAGTTTGCGAGGTGAAACCCTTCTGCTCCGCGGAGTTCGACGAGTGAAGCCGAGGTCCAGAACCCGAGATTGCGATCGTTGAAACTTCTTTGCTTCGATAGCGAAAGGACTGCGCAAGGCCTAAGGCGCGACGCGGAATAGACGGCTAGCGTTGCTGAACATAAGTTTGTTTTTGTCCACAGCGCTCAGCGACGTCGCTTCGACCAGCCCGACCGGATCGGGGTCACCCATGTCGAATGGGTAGTCCGAACCAAGCATCACGCGGTCGGCACCAACGGTCGCGACCAGGGTTTCGATCAGATCGGACGAGAACACGCAGGTGTCGAACCACATCCGATTCAGATAGGTCGATGGCGTCTCCGCGGTCAGGCGGCGCACTTCCGGCCTTACCTTCCAGGCGTGGTCCATCCGGCCGGCGTAGAACGGAAGGAAACCGCCGCCATGGGCGATGATGACGTCGAGCTCAGGATGCCGATCGAGCACGCCACCCATGATCAGGTGCGACATCGCGATCGCCTCCTCGACCGGCTGCCCGAGGCTGTTCACCATGAAGAAGGCGCCGAAACGCTGGCCGTGCGAGAAGCCGAGCGGGTGGATGAACAGCGGGGCACGCAGTCGCGCCAGCGTGGCATACAGCGGATCGAAAACAGGATCGGAAAGCTCGCGCGCTTCGACATGCGTGTCGATCTGGAATGCGCGCAGCCCCAGCGTCTCGACCCCGCGGATCGCCTCGTCGACGGCGCGCGCCGGAAACCGCATCGGCAGCGTGCCCATGCCGGCGAAGCGTGCCGGATCCTCGGCGACCAGCGCGGCGATATCCTCGTTCTGCACGCGCGACAGCGCCAGCAGCAAGTCTTCATCGGCCCAGTAGTTCTGCTGCGCCGGCGCTGGCGCGATCACCTGAAAGTCGACGCGCATGCGCTGCATCTGCTCGCGCCGGACGGCGACGTCGAGCATCAGCCGCGGCAGCAGCTTGCCTTGCTCGGCGTCGGTGGCGCGGCTCTCCGGCGACATGTCGCGGCGATACGGATTGTCCATCGGATCGGCCTTGCCGGCGATCAGCGGCTCGACGCGTCGGCTCAGCGCGTGGGTGTGCATGTCGATGACGGGCATGGTTTCCCCTGACTGTCAGTTGAGCTCGGCGGCAGGCGGGGCGCGCAGGTGCCAGCGCGTCGCCGCCTGATAGGCGTCGGCGACGCGCAGGATGGTGGCTTCGGCATAGGGCCGGCCGACCAGTTGAAAGGCAACCGGCAGCCCCGCCGCGTCGAAGCCGCACGGCACCGAGGCGCCCGGCAGTCCGAGATAGTTGATGCCGCGGGTGCAATGGGTCACGCGGGCGATCGCCCGCGCCACGTCGGCGGGATCGCCTTCGGTCGTCTCCGCGATGGTCGGTACCGGCACCGGGATCGCGGGCAGCAGTGCGACATCGGCAGCGCCGATACAGGCGTCGATCCAGGCCTGCGTCAGCGAAGCGCGCAGCGAGAGCGCTTCGACATAGCGCGTCGCCGGATACATGAGCCCGGGTTCGAGGCGCGAGCGCACCTGATCGGCGTAGTCGTCCGGCCGCTCGATCAGCCAGCGGCGATGGATGGTCGCGCCTTCGACGCTCATCAGAACCTGCATCAGCGCGTTGATCAGCGTCATGTCGGGCGGCGCGGTCTCGCGGATGGTGACGCCGAGATCCCGCAGCGCCGTCACCGCCTGCTGCAGCCGTTCGGCGACGCGCGGATCGAGCAGTTCGCGATAATAGCCGGACGGCACCGCCACGGTCAGGCCACGGACATCCCCGGCCAGCGCCCACTGATGGTCGCGCCCGGCGATGATCGACAACATCAGCGCCGCATCGCGCGCGGTACGGGTCAGCGGGCCGACGCAGTCGAGCGACGCCGATAGCGGCATCACGCCGTCGGTCGGGACCAGCCCCCAGGTCGGCTTCAGCCCGATCAGCCCGCACATCGCGCCGGGATGGCGCAGCGAGCCGCCGGTGTCGGAGCCGAGCGACGCGGTGACCAGTCGCGCCGCCACCGCGGCTCCCGAGCCGGACGACGAACCGCCGGGCACATGCGCGGGATTCCACGGATTGAGGGCGTGACCGTAATGCTCGTTGTAGCCGGTCGGGCTCAGGGCAAATTCGGCGAGGTGCAGCCGGCCGAGATCGAGCGCGCCGCTTTCGTCGAGCCGCCTCAGGACGGTCGCCGTGACCTCCGGAACGAAGCCGGCGCGGATCCTGGAGCCGCCGGCGCAGACCTCGCCGGCGCGATAGAACAGATCCTTGTGGGCGAGCGGCACGCCGTGCAGCGGCGGCAGCGCTGCGCCGGAGGTTCGCTTCCGATCGGCAGCTTCGGCCGCCTCGAGCGCGCGCGACGCGTCCAGCCTGACCACCACGTTGAGCCTGCGCCCGATGCTCTCGAGCCGGTCGAGCGCGGCTTGCGTAGCCGCCACCGCGCTGATGTCGCCGGCCGCAATCGCGCCGGCGAGCGTGCAAAGATCAAGCGTCGCGACATTGGTCATCGCGGGCGGTCCGCCTCGGCCAGCCACTGCACGAATGCGTAGGGCGTGGAATCGAACGGGAGCGGCGTGTCGGCAATGCGCCGGTTGTTGTCCTCGACCAGCGCAGCCATTCGCGGCACCCGCAGGGCGGCGCCGGGTGCACGGTTGAGGTCGGAAACGAGCCTGCTCAGCACATCGTCGGTCATCGGCTTCTCACTGCACGCCCATCTTCACTGCACACCAAGCCGTTGAAAAAGCACGTTGGTGTTCTCGCTCAGGACCTTGGTCTCGCCCTGATGCACCACCTGGCCGGTCTCGAGCACATAGACGCGGTCGGCGACGGCGAGTGCGCTGTAGAGGTTCTGCTCGACCAGCAGGATCGACAGGCCTTCGCGCTTCAGGTCGAGAATGATCTGCTCCAGATGCTGCACCATCACCGGCGCCAGGCCTTCGGACGGCTCATCCATCAGGATCAGTTCGGGATCGATCATCAGCGCGCGGCCGACCGCCAGCATGCCGCGCTCGCCCCCGGACAACTGGCCGCCGCGGTGATGCCGGCGCTCGGCGAGGCGCGGGAAGATCTGGAACACGCGGTCGACGGTCCAGCCGTCCTTGGCGCGCGCGCTCTTCAGCATGGTGAGATGCTCGGTGACGGTCAGCGATGGAAACAGCCGCCGGCCCTGCGGCACGATGGCGATCTTGCGCGCCGCGATGTCGTGCGGCCGCAACCCGACGAGATTTTCGCCGCGCCAGGTAATGGTGCCGGAGCGGATGCGCGGCGGCGTCAGGCCCATCACCGAGCGGATGAAGGTGGTCTTGCCCATGCCGTTGCGGCCGAGCAGCGCGACGATCTCGCCGGCCCCGACGTCGAGCGACGCGCCGTTGACCACGACGGCGTCGCCATAGCCCGAGTGCAGATTCCTGACCTCAAGCATGGCGCGGCTTTCCGAGATAGACTTCCTGCACCTGCCGATTGCGCCGGATGCCCTCCGGCGGCTCTTCGACCAGCACGCGCCCCTCGAACATGCAGGTGACGTGATCGACCAGACCGAGCGCAAGGTCCATGTCGTGCTCGATCAGCACCACGGTGATGTCGCGGCTGAGCGAACCGATCACCTCGGCGATCATCGAGCGTTCGGACGGCGACAGGCCCGCGGCGGGCTCGTCGAGCAGCAACAGCGTCGGCGTCGTCACCAGCGCGATGGCGATTTCGAGCTGGCGCTGCTCGCCATAGGACATCTCCTTGACGATGACGTCGGCGCGCTCGGCTATGCGCGCAGCCGCGAGTGCGGCAGCAATCCGCAGCCCCTCGGCATCGTCGGTGTTCGGAGTGCCGAACAGCGAAAACTTGCGCGGCGACAGGCCGCGCAGCGCCAGGATCATGTTGTCCTGCACGCTTAGCGTCGGAAACAGATTGGTGATCTGGAAGGTGCGCGAGACGCCGAGCCTCGCGCGGCGATGCGGCGGCAGCCCGGTGACGTCGTGGCCGTCGAAGCGGATGGCGCCCGCGCTCGGTGGAACCGCGCCGGCAATGGCGTTGAACAAGGTCGTCTTGCCGGCGCCGTTTGGCCCGATGATGGCGCGGCGCTGACCGCGCGGCACGGTCAGGCTGACGCCATCGACCGCCCGCAAGGCGTCGAAGGCCACCACCACGTCGGTCAGGGTCAGGATCGGTTCGGACACGCGCGCTTCCTGTCAGGCAGACGCGGCCGACGGCCGCGTCTTGCGACGATCGCCTCAGCTCTTCTTGATACCCTGGAAGCTGCGCGAATAAGGCGGCTGCTTCAGGTAGGTCTCCGGATCGTACTTCCAGAACTGCGAGACCTCCGGATAGGTCTGGGTCGGCACGTTCCAGTATTTGCCGTCGGCCCGCTTGACCACCTTGCGGATGTAGACGTCGTAGACCGGGTTGCCATAGGCGTCGAACTTGACGATCTTGCCGAGTGGCGAGTTGTCGAGCTCGGTCTTCAGGATGGTGTCGATGAACAGGTCGCGGTCCTCGACCTTGCCGCCGATCTTCTTCAGCGCCGCGTCGATCCACATCATGCCGGAATACATCGAGAAGCCGTACAGCGACGGGATCTTGCCGAACTTGGCCTCGTAGTCCTTCTCGAACTTCTGGGTCACCGGATTGTCGGAGCCTTCGGCGAAATGGGCCGGAGAGACGATGCCTTCGGCTTCGGCGCCGATGGTGCGGATCACCGACTGGTCGGTGCCGTTCATCGCCATCATCAGCGGGGTTTTGCCCTTGAGGCCGAACGATGCGTATTGCTGGATGAAGCGCGTGGAGTCGGCGCCGGTCTCCATCGCGAACACAGCGTCGATCTTCAGATCGGCGAGCTGTCCGAGATACGGGCTGAAGTCGGCGGTGTTGAGCGGATGCCAGAACTCCTGGACGATCTCGCCGCCGCCCTCGGTGAACACCTGGGCGAGGCCGCCGCATTGCTCGTGGCCGAAGGTGTAGTCCTGGCTGACCGTGGCGATGCGCTTATAGCCCTGCTTGAGCGCCCAATCGCCGAGCGGATGGGTGAACGCGCTGGCGGTGTAGCCGGCAACACGGATGACGTTCTTGATGCGGGCGCGCTGGGTGAGATCGTCGGCGGCGATGATCGGGATGAAGTACGGCGTGCCGGTGCCCTTGACGTAGTTGGCGACGGCGAGGCCGGTGTTGGCCAGGAGGTCGCCGATCAGAAAGCTGCAATTGGCCT
Source organism: Bradyrhizobium sp. (assembly GCA_035293585.1). GTDB lineage: Bacteria > Pseudomonadota > Alphaproteobacteria > Rhizobiales > Xanthobacteraceae > Bradyrhizobium. The sequence continues at coordinate 52,192 of DATGMN010000009.1, forward strand.
GCTCCACCAGCCGGCGCGCCTTCTGCAGCGCGGTGTCGGGATTGGAGGCGTCGTCCTCGATCACCAGCTCGACCTTGCGGCCGCCCATCTCGTTGTTGACCTGTTCGAGATAGAACTGCACGCCCTCGACCATCTCCTTGCCGCCCGAGGCGACGACGCCGGTGAGCGGCGCCAGCAGGCCGACCTTGATGGGCGCCGCCTGCGCCGAAGCCGAGCGCCATGGCGCGGTGCCGACTGCGGCCACAGCCGCGGTGGTGGTCTTGAGAAACTGCCTGCGATCCATCTCGATTTGCTCCCTCACAGCCGTCGTTAACGCGTCTTGCGCGCCAGGATGGCGCGCAGCCTGCCGATGATGCCCTCCGGGGCAAAGATCATGATCAGGACGAAGGTGATGCCGAGCACCATCTGCCAGCGTTCGGTGTAGGCGCTGACGACGTTCTCCAGCGCAATGATGGCGGCGGCGCCGACGAAGGCACCAAACAGCGTGCCGACGCCGCCGGCGATCGTCATCAGCACGCCCTCGACCGACTGCGCGAGCGCCACCGTCGACGGGCTGACGAAATTGTTGAACATCGCGTATAGCGCGCCGGCCACGCCGGCGAAGAAGCCTGATACGGCGAAGCCTATGAAGACGTGCAGGGGCACGTTGTAGCCAAGGCTGCGCATCCTGCTTTCGCTGTCGCGAATGCCGCGCAGTGTCAGGCCGAAGGGAGAGCGGACGAAGCGCCACATCGCGAAGGAGACGATTGCCGCGGTCGCCAGGACCGCCCAATAGAAAGCGCGTTGGTCCATCAGCGCCGCGGGACGAACGTCGGCGCGCATGCCGTTCTCGCCGCCGGTGACCTGGGTCCAGCGCAGACACACGCCCCAAACGATCATGCCGAGCGCGAGCGTCAGCAGGAGGAAGTAGACACCCGTCGTGCGGACCGCCATTAGGGCGAACACCGCGGCAACCAGCGTTGCCGCCGCGACGCCGAGAAAGAAGCCGATCGCGGGCGACAGGCCGAGTTGCGCCGAGCAATACACCGCCACATAGGTGGAGACGCCGAAAATGGCGCCATGGCCGAGCGAGGTCCGGCCGGCAAAGCCCGCCAAGATGTCGATCGACATCGCCAGGATGCCGAAGATCAGCACCTCGGTGGCGAGGCCGACCTGATAGTTGGACAGCAGCAGCGGCAACGCCGCAGCCGCGAGAAGGATGACGGCCACCGCCGCGCTGCCGCGGCCGCTGAGGCTGGCAAGACGAGAAGGCTGGGGGCGGGAGGTGATAATGGTCATGCGGCGCGTCCGAACAGGCCGAGGGGACGGAACGCCAACAGCAGCGCCATCGGCCCGAAGATCACGAAGTAGGCCAGCTCGGGGAACATCACCTGGCCGATGGTATTGAGCAGGCCGACGAGCAGGCTGCCGATCGCAACGCCGACCAGGCTACCGCGGCCGCCGATGATCACCACCGCTAAGCTGAATACCAGGATTTCGGCGTCGGCGGAGGGGTAGAGCGAGAGAAACGCCCCGCCCATCAGGCCGCCGAGGCCGGCAAGCGCCGAACCGAGCAGGAAGGTGATGAGGAAGATGCGCTGGATGTTGACGCCGCTGGCCTCGACCATCTCGGCATCATCGACGCCGGCACGGATCAGCGCGCCGAGCCGGGTGCGGTTGAGCAAGAACCACAGCGCGAGGAAGACGACGATGCCGGTGGCGAGCACGAACAGGCGGTAGTTGGGATAGAAGGTGCCGAGCACCCGCATGCCGCCGCGCAGCACGTCCGGAATCGGTACGGTAAAGCTGTCGCCGCCCCAGATCACCAGCGCCAGGTCGTTGAGAAAGAAGGCGACGCCGAGCGTCAGCAGGACCTGGCGCAGATCGTGGCCGCGCACGAAGCGCAGCAGGCCCTGGTCGAGCACGAACCCGATCGCGGCGATGGCGGCCATCGCGCCGACGCCGCCGAGCAGATAGCTGCCGGTCTTGGTCGCGACCGTGTAGCCGATATGACCACCGAACAAGTACAGCGCGCCATGCGCCAGATTGACGATGCGGAGTAAGCCGAAGATCAACGTAAACCCGCTCGCCACCACGAACAGCAGCGCCGCGAAGGTCAGCCCGTTGAGAATTTGAAACGTGCTCAATTCTGCCCGCCTATGGCGCCTTGGGTCCGGCCGAGAGATACCAGTCGAAAATCTGTTCGCCGGTCATGACGGCGACGTCCGGTTTCTTCTTGATAACGTCGAAAATCCGCCGGAAATGCCGGGCGCGATGCGGCGCGCCCATGATGTAGGGATGCACGACCAGCGCCATGATTCGCGCCGAGTCGGCCGCGTCTTCGTAGATTTGCTCGAACTGATCGATAGCGCGATCATAATACTCGCCGGCCTTGTGATGCTGGATAAGCATCATGGCGACGTCGTTGCATTCCTGCGTATAGGGGATGTTGACGATCGGGGTCGTGGTCGTCTTCAGCCACACCGGCTGGTCGTCCAGCACCCAGTCGCAGACATAATCGTAGCCTTCCAGCTTGAGGAGGTCGGGCGTATCCCAGGTCTCGGTCAGGCCAGGGCCGAGCCAGCCGCGCGGGCGCCGGCCCGTGGCGGCTTCGATGGCATCCGACGTCTTGCGGATGTCCTCGCGCTCGTTCTCGACCTTCTGCATGTTTCGCTGGGTGAAGCCGTGGCCTATGAACTCCCAGTTGCGCTGCTTCGCCGCCGCGGTGATGTCGGGATAAGCGGCGATCGCCGAGCCGTTGATGGCCAGCACGCCCGGCAGGTCATGATCGTCGAAAACCTTCAATAGCCGCCAAAAGCCGACGCGGTTGCCGTATTCGTGCCACGCCCAGTTCGGGATGTCGGGCATCGGCGAGCCACCGGCCGGCGGTGTGAGAACGGTGCGGGGCATCGTCTGCTTGATGTCCCATTCCTCGATATTGACGATGATCCATACCGCCATGCGCTTGCCGTCGGGCAGCTTGAGTGGGGGGCGTGTCGAGATCGGGGAATAGCTGATGCGTTCGGTCGGCAGCATCTCAGGCCTCGCGTGGGGTGATGGCGACGGTCAGCGACGGCAGGCCGTCGATTTGCGCGACAATGCGGTCTCCCGGCCGCACCGGGCCCACACCGGCCGGCGTGCCTGTGAAAATGAGGTCGCCGGGATGCAGCGTCATCTGCTTCGAGAGCTGCGCGACGATTTCCGGCACGTTCCAGATCATCTGCGCGATGTCGCCGCGCTGTTTTTCCGTTCCGTTAACCGACAGCGTGATCGCGCCTTTCGAAAAATGACCGACGTCCTTGGCCGCAACGATATCACCGCAGGGCGCCGAGGCGTCGAAGCTCTTTCCCATCTCCCACGGCCAGCGCAGGTCGCGCGCTTCGCGCTGACGGTCGCGGCGGGTAAGATCGATGCCGACCGCGTAGCCCCAGATGTGATCATGCGCCTTGACGACATCGATCTTGCGGCCGGAGCGGCCGATTGCGATCACGAGCTCCACCTCGAACTGAAAGTCGTCGGTGAACGGCGGATAGGCGATGCCGGCGCCGTTCGGCACGATGGCGTCGCGCGGCTTCTGGAAGAAGAACGGTGGATCGCGCTCGTCGGCCTCCTTCATCTCGCGGATATGGTCGAGATAGTTGCGCCCGACGCAATACACCCGCCGCACTGGAAACGTGCCGCCGCCGACCACCGCGATCTCGGTCGGCGCGACGGCGGGCAGCACGCTGGTGGCAGCGAGGCTCACGCGGCGGCTCCCTTGCTGTCTCCCTTGGCGGCGGCCTGCGCCGTGTACCAGTCGAGGATCTCGGCGCCGTTCCAGTGCACCACGCCCTCGTGCTTGTTGAAGTAGTCGTAGACCTGCTCGAGATATTTGATACGGAACGGCTGGCCCGAAATATACGGATGGATCGCCAGCGACACGATCTTCGGCCGCTCGGCGCTTTCCAGGTAAAGCCGGTCGAACATGTCTATCGCTCGCTTCTGATAGTGCTCGGCCTGGTGGTGCTGCACCATCATCATCGGAATGTCGTTGAGTTCGACCGTATAGGGGAGCGTCGTCAACGGACCTTTGGCGGTCCGTATCACGGTGGGCTCGTCATCATAGACCCAGTCACCGATGTATCTGACACCGGCTTCCGCCAGATATTCGGGCGTGTCGAGCGTCTGCGTCAGGCCTGGCCCGAGCCAGCCGACGGGGCGCTTGCCGGTAAATTTCTCGATGACCTCCATCGAGCGTTTGATCATCGCCTGCTGGTCGGATTCCTTGTGGATCGGGCCCTGTTCATAGGCGTGGCCCATGAACTCCCAGCCGGCATCCTTGGCCTGCTGGGCGACGCGCGGATAGTCCTCGCAGACGCGGGCATTGATCGATAGCGTCGGCCGGATGCCGAGCTTCTTGAAGAGATCGAAAAACCGCCAGACGCCGACGCGCATACCGTATTCGTGCCAGCTCCAGTTCGGGACGTCAGGCAGCAGGGGTACGCCAGTGGGCGCCGGGATCACCTGGCGGGCCATCGGCTTGGAAATGTCCCAGACCTCGAGATTGACGATGGTCCAGATGATGGTGCGGGCCCCGCTGGGTAGCTTGAGCGGAGGGCGATCGACGATCGCCGAATACTCGCAGCGCTCGCGCGGCAACATCGGTCCGGTCATGGCATGGCACTCTTCAGGTTGGTGGTGTAATTAAAGGGGTGGGTGAGGGCGGCCTTGCGCCGTGCCCGCATGCCTTCGCAATCCTTACCGCGCGCCGTGGCACGCCTGACCGCGCAACGCGCCGTCTTGGCCTTGCTCGCGCGGCGGCGCCTGGCGAAAGCGGCGCTGGTCAAGCGGCACTGTCCTGTCGAGGCGTGAGGGCTACGGACGCCATGACGGCGTCGGTATCCATGACGAAGCCGAAGGCAGTCCTAATGCAGGCGAGGCCCGCGGCGTGCAGGTCCGGTCCATCCATGCTGTCCACGCAGTCTTCGACCACGATCACGGCATAGTCGCGGACATTGGCGGCGGTGGTGGTCGCCAACACGCAGGAATTGGTGTTGACGCCAGTGATCAACAGAGTGTTGACACCCTGCGAGCGCAGCACGAAATCGAGATCGGTGCCGAGGAAGCAGTCGTAGCGCTTCTTAGTATTGACGATGACGTCGCGCGGGTCGAGCAGTTCCGGGATCACGTTGCAGCCGGGGCCGCCCATGATGTTGTGCCGCATGACGTTCTTGCGGGTGGCCTTGGGATCCTCGGCGCGCGTGCGCCAGAACGGATTCGACCGGATCTCAACGGCGTCGCGATAGGAAGTGACCTGGTGGATCACAGGAATTCCGACACTGCGGCACCAGTCGAACAGCCGCTTGTTGGCGGCGATGACCCGCTTCGCCACATCCGGCGTCGTCGGCATCGTCGCTACGCCCATATCGAGATGGCCACGGTGCAGGTCGATGGCGATGACCGCAGGCTTGATGACGTCAACCCCGAGATTCATTGGCCGGCTCCATGATCAAAAAAGGCGCTCATAACAGCGGGCTCCACGAGGTCTTCGACAGTTTGCGCTGGTCGATGCCGAACTTGTCGGCAAGCCAATCGGCGAGGACTTCCTGGCCAATGGTCGGATTGTCGTGCTGGCAATGCTCGGCGCCGGTCTCGTCCGGCTCCAGCACGCGCAGCGTGGCATCGACGCCGTTGGCGATCGCATAATCGTAGGTCGCGCGGGCGGCGGTCACGGTCAGCACGTCGTGGCCGCCATGCAGCACAAGGTACGGACATCTCATGTGTTCGAGGTGAGCCCTAAGCGTGAACGGCTTCATGAGCCCGTGCGCTTCGGCCATGGTCTTGGCCCCGAAAACCCAGCGAATGTGCATGGCGAGGCCGAAATCGTCACCTTTCTGGCCCCACATGTCGTGTACCGACCACACTGCACCATGCGAGATCGCCGCTGCCAGCCGATGCTCGTAGCAGGCGGCGCGCGCTGCATAGTAGCCGCCCATGCTGGAGCCGCACACCGCGATCCGCGAGGCGTCGACATCGTCGCGCTGCTCAAGCCAGTCGATGCACTTGCCGATCGGCACTTCGTAGTCTGCCCGCGTCGCCAGGCCGTGGCGACGCAGCGTGCCGCCCTGTCCGGGCCCATCGATCATCAACACCGAAATGCCGCGCTGCAGGCAGCCGTGCGCCTGCATGAACCACATCTCGTCCTTGATCGAATCCAGTCCGCCCATGCAGATCAGCACCGGCAATCTGTCGTCGGGGAAGGGCGCGCGGATGAAGTAGCCGCAGATCGGCTTGCCGGGCTCGTAGGGAATCTCGACGATCTCGCCGGGCGGATTGAGATGGCCGATGAATTTGTGCGAGCAGGCTTCCATCTTCTCGAACGTCGGGAGGCGCCGCTTGTCGGTCGGTTCGAGATGGAACTCGGCCTGGCGATAGTAATCCGCCGCACGAAGGAAGCAGTTCATGGCGGTGCGGATGTGGCCGGCTTTTTCCTCGGCGAGACCGCGCTGCCAGTTGCGGTCGGCGATCGTCATCCACTCCGCGTGCCAACTTTCCAGGTCGCCTGGGATCATCCGCGAGCCCGCCATCAGGACTTCGCTGACGCTGCCGCCACCCTCCTGGGTTTCGCCGAGACCGCGCCGAAATTGATAGGACAGCCAGGGATGTTCGGGCCAATGGTGCCAGCCGAACGGCTCATAATGCGGACCCCGGTCGGCGGTGATCTGCTCGATTGCGTTTTCGCCGATGGGGTTCTTTGCCGCCACGTTGTCTGTTCCTCGCCGCCGTCTTGACCTGAGGTTCGTCGAACAGCGGCGCCGGAGTCAACTAGAATTACATACACTTTGGGCGACTGCTTGGAGTTTCCGCCGATTGCCTAGCCGGTTTGCGTGTAATTTGGGCAGAAAAGCTACTGGATTGGCGGTTGCGAACTTTGTCCGATCGCTGCATGCTGCAGAAAGTGTATTCACTTGAGCGGTCGATCAATGGATCACGAGGTCGAAACGATCGTTGCCGTCGCCGGCATCGGGGCCCGCGCGGGCAACCGCGCCGTGTCGGTCACCGATGAAATTCGCGAGGCGATCCTGGGCGGCGACGTGCAGGCCGGCGAACGCATCAACGAGGTGCGTCTCAGCCGGCAGCTCGACGTGTCGCGAACTCCCGTCCGCGCCGCGCTTCAAGCGCTGGCCGGCGAGGGCCTGCTCGACTATGCGCCCAATCGCGGCTTCACGGTGCGGACGTTCCCGGTATCGGAGATCGTCGATGCCTACGAAATCCGGGCATCGCTCGAAGGGCTGGCGGCCCGCTTCGCGGCCGAGCGGGGGCTCAGCGAGGACGACAAGGCCGTCATCGAGAAGAGCCTCGCCGCCGGCGACCGGCTGCTCGAGCGCGGCTCGTTCGAGGCAGGCGACCTCACGACATATCGCGACATCAACGGCGATTTCCACGACACTCTTCTCGGCGCCGCGCGCAACCGGATGCTGGCCGAGATGATCCGCATCTGTCACCGCGTGCCGGTGTCGTCGAGCCGCAACATCGTGGCCTTCGAACATCGCGATGTTCGCCGCCGCCACGACGATCACCACCGCATCTACTCGGCCATCCTCGCGCACGAGCCGTGGCGCGCCGAAATGCTGATGCGGGAGCACGTCGCCGGGGTGAAATCGTCGCTGCTCAAATCGCTGGAAGGCGGCAGCCTGCGCGCGGCCGATCGCGGCTAGACCACGAAATCCTCGATGGCCCGAATGAACGCGTCCGGCTGCTCCACCGGCGGGACAATGCCCGCATCCCGGCAATTCCTGTGTGTACCGAAAACCTCATCCGAGTTGATGAGGTGTTGGAATCACCTAAGCTGGGAGGATGATCGGGCTGCTGTGGTTCGTGCTGGCCGTCCTGGCCTCGCCCTTCAAGTCTAAGTCGCGGCTTGAAGCCGAGAACGCGGTGCCTCGACATCAATTGACGGTCTTCCAGAATGGAAGACCGGCCACGCCTCTCGTCGGCGGGACAACGGGTCATCAGCCTTCGTTCGGCCGGTGACGACCCGGCAATTGATTTTACTATTCGGCGCTTCAGTCCGCTAGTCTGGCGAGCGATACGGGTCCAGATCTTCCGAAGGCAACACCTCCATATGGAACACGAACTCCTCTCAAGTCTGGAGCAGCGGCTCGGAAAGCTGCATGCCCGCCAACGCCTGGGAATCGAGGCCGATCACGAAGCCCAGATTTTCGGCCAAGGTCTGAATTTCTTTCATATCGAGAACTGGTACTCGGTTCACTCTGTCATCCGGACCACGTTGAAGCTCTGTGGCCTTTATTGGCGCGGACGGAGGAATGCCGAGCACATCCTCTTGAGGACCAACGACATTCGAATTGCCCGGCTGCCATCTCTGTTTGAAGGATTCACCATCCTTCACATCAGCGATACCCACGTCGACATGAACCAGCGTGCGATGACGCGGCTCGCGGAACTCGTCGAGGGACTGCAATATGACGTCTGCGTATTGACGGGTGATTTTCGTGGAAAGACATTCGGGTCCTATGACGCCGCGCTGAAAGGCATGGCGCAGCTCGTGGAGCACCTCAAGCAGCCGATTTTTGGCGTGCTCGGCAACCACGATACGATCCGGATGCTGCCCGGGCTCGAAGACATGGGCATCAAGATGCTGCAGAACGAGTGCGAGATCATCAAGCGTGGCGATCAATCAATCTACATCGCCGGCATCGATGACGCTCACTACTTCAGGGTTGACAATATCGAAAAGGCTGCGTCGCCTATCCCCGACGGAGGCTTTGCGATTCTGCTGTCGCACACGCCGGAAATCTATCGCCAGGCGGCGCATGCGGGATTTGATGTGCTCTTGAGCGGTCATACGCATGGCGGACAGATCTGCCTGCCCGGCCAAGTACCCCTCACGCTGGACTCGGTGCTGCCGCGGCGCATGGGGGCCGGTGCCTGGCACTATGGCAGAATGCTTGGTTACACGTCGGTCGGCGCCGGCTCCAGTGTCGTGGCGGTCCGCTATAATTGCCCGCCGGAAATCACTCTGCACCGTCTTGGCAGGACCTTAGACTCAATACGGCTGATCACGAATGCGCAGAAAGTACAGAAAGCGCGACACCATGAGCTCTCCAACGAAAAACAGCCCGACCACAATTCCCACATCCGTGAAGGTCAACGACAGCTCTCTTTGACAGACCAGAAGAGGGAACAGGGATTCAGGAATCTGGTCCAGCCCGGTCGCCCGGCTACTGGGCTGGAAGCCTAATCGCCGCTTGACGAAGCTCGAGAATAGATCGCCAATCATGGCAAACGCCGCGACGAGACTTCCGACCTGTACGCTCGATCCGAGGAAGGGCGCAAGGCCTGCAGTGACGGCCAGTGAAAAGATCACGCCGCGAATCGTCTTGGAATTGCCGAACAGCGGCCGGCCGTCTGGGAGGTTCACGCCAACGTCCAAGGGATAGGCCCACTTGCGGCCTAGCAGCTTCTTGACCATAACCGGTGTCCCGTTTGCGAGCGTTAGCAGGCATAACGCCTGAAAGATCGAGAAGACCTGCATTTTGCGCCCATTGTTCAACCGAATATCTGTCAACGCCTAAGCCGCGCTAATCGCGCTGGTTTGATACACCTCAAGCCACGGCTTGCCAGCCGGGCACAATCTTGATCAGCTTTCGCATGCATGGAGCGGATCATGACTGCGACCAACATCCCGGCTCTCGATCACAGCGTTCATGAGACGAATGTCTGGCTCAAGGCAGCCGTCCCTCCTCGCGCGTCGTCAGGTCGAGGAGATGGATGACCTTGGGGCCGCCGACAATCAGGTATTCCGCAATGATCTGCCTGTGGCAGTCGGTCCACCGCCGCTCAGCGCACATCACAGCTGTCCGCGGCCCCGCTATCGGAAGCAGGCGGTCGAGTGCCGTGCGGAAGGGATCGGTCAAGGCGTAATCCGCATAGTTGCGCAGAAATCCCGCCGGCCAGCCGTCGTTAGGACTCGATGATGGCGTGTGCGGAGCTTCGCGGTAGCCACCTAGCTCTGGCAGGTGATAGTAGTCGGCGCCGGCCGCCGCGAGTGCATCCTTCAAGGATCCGATATGAAATGAGGATGACGGCGCGACGCAGGAAATCTGCGTACATCGACCAGGGTCTGGGTGCCGGCTGAGCGCAGCACCTCGATAAAGTCCGACGGCGACCGGTTGGAGTGCCCGACCGTGAAGAGTGTCGTCGAAACGGCTTGCGTATCCGATATCATCGCCGCCCATCAATCCGCCGACACCTGAAGCTTTTGGACCGCCGCGCTGATCAACTTGAACAGCTCGTCGACCAGCCGAGGTGCCCGAAAGCGATAGAGCCTCCCGAGCACCAGGTTCTGAGGTCTCTCGAGCTCGGCCAGAGGGCGTGACACCAGCTTGCCGTGACCCTCCACATCGTAGGGTGGAACGAAGTTCAGCAGGGCGTATCCAAACCCGTTGGCGACCAGGCTGCGAACCATTTCGAAGGACTCGGTCCGGTGCGCAACCATCGGGCTCAGGCCCCTGCTGCCGAACAGGGACAGAAAATAGTCGCGCGTGCGGGGGTGATCGAGCAGAACCATGGGTTCGCCAACGAGGTCCTTGAGCGAGCATGTCTGACTGTGAGCCAGGGGATGCGACGCGGGCAGCACGACTTGGACCGGCATCGACCGTAGCGGCGCCACATGCAGCGTCGTGGGAATATCGTAGTCGTAGACGATGATAAGATCGAATCCTCCTCCATGCAGCGCGTCGAGCAAGGCTTCGTGCTTGTCCTCGCGCCAGCGCAACTGAATCGCGGGATGCTTTTCAGCGACTTCCTTCAATACGAGCGGAATGAGGTAGGGAGCGATGGTTGAGAGACAACCGATGTTGATCCGCCCGATCGCCTTGTAGGGATCTCGCTGCGCGACGGACTCGATTTCGCGCGCGTGAAGGAGAATGTTGCGGGCATGGGCGGCAAGGTCTTGCCCTGCGGACGTGAGCACCAGTCCCCGGGCATGTCGACGAACGAAGAGTTGAACTTGAAGGAATTCCTCCATCTGAGCGATGGCCGTCGAGATCGACGCGGACGACACGTTGAGCGTTTCCGAGGCCCGCAGCACGCTTTCGTGGTTTGCGGTTGCAAGGAAGTACGTGAGCTGCCGCAGGGAGAGTTTCGGCACGGTTTCGCCTACCTCGAGCCTGTCCTGATTCCTGTTTGAAGTCACGGTCGTTCCTTTCGGCGAACTGATCGCGTCAGAATTGCTCGTCATTTGCGCAAGGCTCTGCAACTCCTTTCGGCTTCTCGATTAAGCAATGAGCAATTCAAGAAAGCCAAACCAAACCAGCAACTAATTATAATTGGCAGAACCAGAGCCGAACGCAATAGTCGGATGGAGAAAGTGACGCGGCGCAATGACGCCGGAAGGCATGGAGCCAGCAATGGTTGCACAGAAGCAATTCCTGACAGCGGCGTATGGCGGATATCTCAAGCAGGAGACCCCGGCCGAAAATGCAGAGCTTACCCATGTCGAAAAGGGTTCTCCCGCGGGAGAGTTGCTGCGGCGCTACTGGCAGCCGATCGCTTTGACTTCCGAACTCGGCGAGGTGCCGCTCGGCTTTCGCATGTTCGGCGAGGATCTCGTCGTGTTTCGCACCACCAAAGGCGAATACGGCATACTTGATCGTCACTGCAGTCATCGCGGCACCTCGCTGGAATTCGGTCTGCCGACCGAGGACGGGCTGCGCTGCTGCTATCACGGTTGGCTCTTCGGCGTGGATGGCCGCGTGCTCGAAACGCCAGGCGATCCGCCAGGAAGCGCCTTGAAAGACCGTCTCTTTCACGGCGCTTATCCCTGCAAGGAATACAAAGGCCTGATCTTCGGCTATTTCGGCCCGCCCGCGAGTATCCCGGAATTCCCGATCTACGACAGCTACGAATATCCGGACGACAAACTGGTTCCGTATTGCATTACCTATCCCTGCAACTGGCTTCAGGTGCAGGAGAACGTGATGGATCCCGCGCACGCAGTGTTCCTGCACACGCGCGTCACGTTCTCGCACTTCTCGGATACCTGGGGCGAACTTCCGGTGATGGAGTTCGTCGAGACGCCCACCGGTATGATCTACGTCACGACCCGGCGCTGGAAGGACAAAGTCTGGGTCCGCTCGAACGACATCATCATGCCGAACCTCGCCCAGGTCGGTCACGTCTGGGAAGACGGCCAGGACGCGAAGCGGTTCGGCCGCGTTGGCATCACGCGTTGGACGACGCCGATCGACAACACGACCTGTAAGGTCATCGGCTGGCGCCACTTCCACCCCGAGGTCAACCCGCGCGGCATCGGCAAGGAGGAGGAGTGCGGACTGGAGAAGGTCGACTTCTACGGCCAGGGTGCAGGCCAATCCTTAGAAGAGCGCCAGCGCCTGCCCGGCGACTACGACGCCATCGTTTCGCAGCGCCCCATTGCGCGGCATGCGCTCGAGCACCTGACCTATTGCGACAAGGGTGTGGTCATGCTGCGGAAGCTATTGCGACGCGACATCCGCAAGCTCGCCGCGGGCGAGGAGGTGCCATCGTCGCCCCTGCGCTCGAATGGCCTCATCCCGACCTACTGCCATGACACCGTGCTCGCCATCCCCTCGATCTCAGGCGTCGACGATCTCGAATTGCAGCAAGAGGTCGGACGACGCGTCACCGAGATCGTGGTGGAAGGGGATCACCATACCTCCGACGAGCGGCTCGCCGTCGTGCGCAACTTGCTGACGGAGTACGAGCGCTCCGTGGTGTCGCAGGCCGCGGCCTGACAGCATCGGGAGGGAAGAGTGATGAGCAGGAGCCCAATACATCCCGGCAAGGTCGCCTGGACCGGCGAAAACCCGGGCATCTATCTGAAGGATACGCAGGATGGTCCCTGGACCGGCCTGATGTGCTTTTTCCGCATCTTCTATTCCGAGCAAGGCATGGGCAGCGGTATTGTCGTGCTCGACGAACCAGGCATCGCAAAGGGGTATCCCGAGGTTGCCAACTTCTGCATCAGCGACAACGAGCCGCTTGCACGTTACCTGATCGCCGACTTCTTCTCCAAGTTCGCCTCCTTCCGCGTTTCCCCGGGTATTCAGGCCGTTACCCACCTTCCATTGATCGAGTGCCGGCGCGAGGGCAGCACGTTGTCGACCTATTCCGAAATCGTGCGCAGCACGGAGCTGGAGGTCGTCGCGATCTGGAAGAATCTGGGCGCGCCCTATGCCGTCGACATGCCGGCCGAGAACGGGCCGACCAAGATTCATCAGATGTACAGCCTGTTTCTCGATGCAGGGTATGGTTCGGTGACGATCAACGGCCGGCCGCTCGCGGGCAATGTCGTGCAGCGGGATTTTGCGGGTACGCGCAAGAGCACGGCCTTTCTCGCGTTCTCCGAGTCGTGGATGCAGGTCTAGCCAGGGAGACTCGTATGTCCGACGCGTTGCAGTTTCTCATCAGTGGACTGGTCGTCGGCAGCATCTATGGCCTGATCGGCGTCGGCTTCACCTGCATCTACAATGTCACCGGTATCGTCAACTTCGCGCAAGGAGATTTCGCGATGGTGGGGGCGATGAGCGCGATCGCGCTCCAGAACGCGGGCGTCCCGATGTGGTTCGCGATCATTCTGGCGATCCTGATTACCTGCCTGGTCGCCGTCGTGGTCGAACGCAGCGCTGTCCGGCCGGTTCGTGGGGACGTCATGCGCGGCATCATCGTGACCATCGGCGTCGGCGTCGTCTTGCAGGGCGTCGCAGCGATCATCTGGGGAACGGACGCGCAGCCGATGCCGGCGCTCTCCGGGGAAAAGCTCATTCACGTCTTCGGCGCGACCTTGATGCCGCAATCCCTGTGGGTGATCGGTACCGCCGCGGTGGCCATGATCGGGCTCGACCTGTTGTTTCGTCGGAGCTATCTCGGCCAGATGTTCCGGGCCTGCGCGATGAACCCGTTTGCCGCGCGCCTTGTCGGCATGAAGGTCGAGACCATGAGCCTCGTCGGCTTCCTGATGTCGGGCGCGCTCGGGGCCGTCGCCGGCATCGTGATCGCACCGATCGCGCTTACACAATACGACACGGGGCTGCAACTCGGGATCAAGGGCTTCGTCGCCTGCATCGTCGGCGGCTTCGGCGGACCGATCGGTGCCGCGCTTGGCGGCATCGTGCTTGGCGTGCTCGAGGCTTTTTCCGCGGGCTACATCAGCTCCGGCTACAAGAACGCGATCGCTTTCGCGCTGCTGCTCGGCTTCATGCTGTTTCGGCCAGGCGGTCTGCTCGGCGAATATGAGCGGGTGCGCGCATGAAACGCTGGCGCATTCCAGCCCTGGCTGCTCTGCTTGTCCTGAGCGCGCTATCCCACAACAGCTACCTCATCAGCCTTGCGGTCGTAATCGGCCTGCAGGCCATGCCGGCGATAGGGCTTGCCTTGATCGCGGGTTACACCGGCCAGATCTCACTCGGCCACGCCGCGTTCTATGGGCTCGGTGCCTATGGTGCGGCGCTCATCGGAAAATGGCTCGGAATTCCAGCCTGGCTTGATGTCATGCTCGCAACGGCCCTGGTGGCGCTGCTGGCCTGGACGATCGGCTGGCTCGTCTTTCGTCTCAAGGGCCACTACCTCGCGATGGCGACGCTGGCGTTCGGGATCATCGTGCAGGTCGGGTTCGTCGAATTGCGCGATGTGACTGGCGGGCCGAATGGACTGACCGGAATTCCGCCGCTGGCAGTTTTTGGGCATGCTCTCGATAGCGATCTCGCGTTCCTGCCGGCAGTCTGGATCGTGACCATTGCCACCATCGTCGGAGCGGAGAACCTGATTGCATCGCCGACCGGGCTCGAGATGTTGGCGATTTCGGAGAGCGAGCATGTCGCGCGCTCTGTCGGTACCAATGTGCAGTCGGTCAAGCGCCTGATCATGATGGTGAGCGGGCTCTGCTGTGCGCTCGGCGGCAGCCTTTATGCCCACTATGTCGGGTATCTCAGCCCGGGGCCTTTCGATGTCGGGTTTTCCGTCAAGCTGCTTCTGATGGTTGCCATCGGCGGATTCGCCGACGTCTGGGGAGTGGTGTTCGGCGTTATCTTCATCACTATCGTGGGCGAGCTTCTCAAACCGCTCGGTGCTTACGATGTCGTTGCCTACGGCGTGCTGCTGGTGGTCAGCGTGATCTATTGTCCGAATGGATTGTTGCGCGGCGCGTCGACGCTCGCCAGAAGCAGTCTCCGGATGGCGGGCGAGGCGCGCGTATCATGAGCCGTCCTCTTCTGTCCATCGACGGCGCTTCCGTGCGGTTCGGCGCGTTCAAGGCGCTCACCGACGTGAAATTTGACATCCAAGCCAATGAATTGGCGGCGTTGATCGGCCCGAACGGTGCCGGCAAGACGACACTCCTCAACGTCCTGTCTGGCGAAATTACACCGCAAGCGGGCGCGGTCAATTTCAACGGCCGCAATATCACAGGCGATGCCCCACATCGCGTCGTGGCGCAGGGACTGGCACGTACATTCCAGGCCGCCGAACCCTTCCTGCGCCTGACTGTGCGTCAGAATGTGATGGTCGGGGGCGCTGCGCACCATAAACTGGGCCTTTTGTCGTCGATGCTGGGACGCGGCCGCGCGCTGCTTGAACAGGGCGCGCTTGGACGTGAGGCGGACGCGCACCTCGCGACCGTCGGCCTGCATGACCTCGCCGATCAGCCGGCGTCCGTGCTGACGGCCGGCCAGCGCCGCCTGCTCAGCATCGCCCGCTTGCTCGCCTGCGGGGCAAAGATGCTGGTGCTCGACGAGCCCGGCGCCGGCCTCAACGATGTCGAGAAACGCGCGCTAGGCGACATCATCCTGTCGCTGTCCGCTGCGGGAAAGACGATACTGTTCATCGATCACGACATGCCGCTGGTGAGCCGGATCGCGCGGCGGATTCTGGTCCTGGACCAGGGGCGCCTGATTGCCGATGGCGAGCCTGCCGCCGTCAGGAGCAATCCCCGCGTCCTGGAGGCCTATCTCGGTCAGCGCGGCTTCACCCCGGCAAAGGCGGTGCCGTCCCGGATACCGGCCGCCAGGCCTCTACTCGAGATATCCAAACTCAGCGTCAGCTATGGTGGATTGACGGCACTGGACGGAGTCTCGCTCACTGTCGGGCAAGGCGAGATCGTGGCGTTGATCGGAGCCAATGGCGCCGGCAAGAGCAGCCTGCTTCGCGCGGTTGCCGGGGCCGAGGCATGCAAGGCCGAACGCATGACGTTTGACGGTGCCGACCTCAACGCCGAAGCTGCCGACCGCGCGGTGGCGCGGGGCATCAGCCTGGTGCCGGAGGGGCGCGCGCTGTTTTCGTCGCTGACGGTGCTGCAAAATCTTGCCGCCGGACGTTACGCGCGCCGGCGCGCCGCAGGATTCCAGCATGTCATCTGGCGCAGCGCCGCGGAACGAAGAACATTCGAGGAGAGGCTTGGGACGGTCTATCAGCTCTTCCCGGTGCTGAAGGAAAGGGCGCAGCAACTCGCCGGCACATTGAGCGGCGGCCAACAGCAGATGCTTGCGATCGGGCGGGCGCTGATGGGTGAGCCGCGACTCCTGATGCTCGACGAGCCGTCGCTGGGCCTCGCGCCCCAGGTTCTCATCGAGATACTGCGCTGCGTGGAGAAGCTGCGCGACGAAGGTCTTACCATTCTTCTCGTGGAGCAAAATGTCTCGGCGGCGCTTTCGATTGCCGATCGCGGCTATGTGCTCGCCAACGGACGGGTGGTCGCCGAGGGCTCGGGCCGCACGCTGCTTGAGGATCGTCGGATCGCCGAGGCCTATCTGGGATCGAGCGATCCCGAGTTGGCGGTGGCCGGCCAAGTGTCCCGCGCAGTCGCAGTGTGAACGGGGGGACATGATGCGACATCTCGCGAAGCCGACTCCGGGCAAAGTCAGGGCCGACCTCCGTCCGGCCGACCACGATGCGCTCCAGCGCATGCACACGGTCCATCCGGTCTGGCGGGGTGTTGGGCTCGCTCGCGACGTCGTCGCATTTCCCGGCCGCATCATTCTGCATGCGGGGCCCCCGGTGAGTCCCGGCAGCATTGCGCAGCCGCTTGCCAACAGCGCAATGATGGCAATCCTCTATGAAGGATGGGCACAGGATGTGGCGTCGGCAGCCGCGATGCTCGATCGCGGCGATGTGCAGCTCCTGCCAGCGCAGGATCATCGTGCGATGGTTCCGCTTGCGGCGGTACTGTCGCCCAATATGGCAGTCCAGATCGTGGCGGACAGCCGGGCTTCCGACAATTTTGTCGTGAGTCCGCTCAACGGCGGCATGGCTCTTGCGCAACGTCTCGGCCTGTGCGGACGCCAGGTGCTGTCGCATTTGCGGTGGATCAACGGCAATCTCGCTTCCACACTGGAAATCATTGCTGATCGCGACGTTCCGCTGATCGACATAGCGGATGCCGCGCTGATGGACGGTGACGATTGTCATTCCCGCACGGCGGCTGCCACCAGCCGGTTGGTCCAAGTGCTTGCGCCGCGGCTCGGGGGCGATACGCCGGAGCGCCGCTTTCTCGACAGGGCGTCAGGCTTCTTCCTCAATCTGTGGATGGCCGCCGTCAAATGTATCGCCACGGCAGGCGAAGGAGACGGGAGCAGCGTGATCACGGCGCTCGGCGGCAATGGTGTCGAGGTCGGACTGAAGCTAGGCGGTCGTAGTGAGCACTGGGTGGTCGTGCCTGCCATGCCGCCCTCGGGCAGTTTGCTGCCCGGCTACCGGGAGGATGACAGGCTCGGTGCAATCGGTGATAGCGCCCTGGTTGACGCCATGGGGTTTGGGGCGATGACGCAGGTTTCTTTGCCCGCTGTCGGGTCGGCGTCGAATGGTCTCGGGGGGCTATTGCCGCTGCGGCACGCCTCGTTTGCACGCAGCCGCATCCACATCGGAATGCCGGCGCGAGGGATCATCGAGCAGGGGGACGTCCCGGACATCGTCCTTGGCATTCTCGATCGCAATGGCAGAGGCGGCCGCATCGGCGGAGGCATCTACCGTCCTCCCCTGGATCTGTTCATGCGGGCGCTCGCGACACTCGAACCCGAACTGACCTGACAAGAGAGGCTGACATGAACATCAAGTCCGTGCTGGTACCGTTGCTGCTTATGACAGCAATATCGACGGCGCAGGCGCAGGAGACGATCAAGATCGGCGGTCTGCTGGAAACGTCTGGATCGCTCGCATCGCTGGGCCAGCCCGGGCTCGATGGTGCAACGCTCGCCGTTGAGCAGATCAATGCGAATGGCGGCATTGGCGGGAAGAAGCTCGAACTGGTCAATCTCAACACCGAGGGTGACAACACCAAGTCGGTAACGGCGGCGAAGCGGCTGTTGGAGCAGAGCGACGTGGTCGCCCTGGTCGGTCCGATGAACAGCGGCTCGTCCTATGCCATCATCGACACGGTGCAGCGGGCACCGATCGCCATGATCTCCAATGGCGGGTCGCGCGGCATCGTGGTGCCGCCGCAGGACAAGAAATGGATATTCCTGTCGCCCCTGACCGACGTGCTGGTCCAGAGCGTGATGCTTTCCGATATGAAGCAACGCGGCGTGAAGACCGTCGCGCTGCTCAATGCGGACTCGCCTTTCGGCACCAGCGGGCGCGACCAACTCGAGAAGAACGCCGCTTCCTACGGCATCACGATCGCCGCCCAGCAGGCCTACGGCAACGACGACAAGGACATGACGCCGCAGCTCACCAGGATCCGCAGCGCCAATCCTGATGCGGTCATCATCTGGGCGACCGGGCCGGGGCAGGCGATCGCGGTGAAGAACTACCGGCAACTCGGCCTGACGGCGCCGCTTTATCTGTCGCATGCCGCGAACGACTTCAATTTCCTGCGGCTGGCCGGTGCGGCCGCTGACGACATCCTTATCCCGTCCTCAAAGATCTATGTCATCGACTCACTGAAAGACTCCGATCCGCAGAAGCCGCTGCTCACCGCCTTCGTGCGCGACTATCAGGCAAAATACGGCAAGCCTCCCGCGACATTTGCCGGCAACGCCTATGATGCCGTCAACATGATCGCGGAAGCAATCCGCAAGGTCGGTCCAGACCGCGTCAAGATCCGCGACGCGGTCGAAGGCCTCACGGACCATGTCGGGGTCACCGCGGTCTACTCCTACGGCGCGGACGATCACTTCGGCGCCAAGGCCGACAGCGTCGTCTTGCTGACGGTGAAGGACGGCAAGTTTGCGCTCGCGCGGTAACTCGAGCGCTTGCCACCTGGAGCAGAAGCCATGCCGACGATTTCGTTGAGCTTTGCCGACGGCGATCGCACGACCTTCGCTGCCAAGGCCGGAGAGACGCTCTTGACGGCGGCCCGCCGCGCCGGAATCCCGCTCAGTTCCGATTGCGAGACCGGAGATTGCCAAACTTGCCGTGCGACCTGCCTTGCCGGCGAGATCGTGCACGAGGATGGGGCATCGATCTCGCTCAGCGACAGCGAGGTTCAGGCTGGCGAGATCCTGCCTTGTGTGGTCATGGCTGCGACGGATCTTGAGGTCCGCGTTCCCTACGAACGAGCGAAGCTCGTCTCGGCGAAGCCGTTCTCGATCAAGCTGGAGGCGGTCAATCGCCTGAGCGCCTCCGTGGTGGGTGTATCGGCCCGCATGCTCGGCCTGACACCGCTCAAATTTCTCCCGGGCCAATACGCTCATCTTCAGGTTCCGGGTACGTCAGAGTGGCGGTCCTACTCCATGGCCAATGCGCCAGGCGACGAGCGGACGCTGGAGTTCCTGGTTCGCCTGCTGGATGACGGGGTCATGTCGCGCTATCTGGCGGAACGGGCCGCACCGGGCGATGTCATCCAATGCCGCGGGCCGCAGGGCACCTTCTATCTGCGCGGCGGCGCGCGGCCCATCCTGATGGTTGCCGGCGGCACCGGCCTGGCGCCGATGGTGTCGATGCTCCGTCAAATGACCGTCGCCGGCGAAAAACGCGAGATCAAGCTGTGCTTCGGCGTGAACGAGGCTCGCGACCTTTTCTTCGCGGAAGAACTGAACGCCATAGCTCAACGACTTCCCAACCTCGGCCTGCGCATCGCCATCGCGCGCGGTCAACCTTCCGCCGGCACAGAGACGGGCGTTGTCACCGACTTGATCGGCTCCGCAAGCCTCGCCAATACCGACGTGTACTTATGCGGACCGCCCGCGATGACTGATCGAGCCCGGGTGATCGTCACTGAACGGGGCGCGGCCGCGGCTTCGATCTTTTCCGAGCGCTTTGTACCGAGCGCATGAGGCTGCACGAGCGACCGCAGGCGAAAGATTGGATAAAAGACCGTAAGTTCGGCTGGTGTGCAGAAAGGCGGTAGCGCTCTCCCGCTACTACTTTTCCCCCGACCAATTTCTGGAGAATTCTTGCTCTCCATAGAGTAACCAGCCGGGGCTGCTCCTATCCTTAGTCGCTTCTTGGGAAGGGGGACCGGACGGGACCATCCAAGCGGCGTAGTTGAGTTCGTCCTGCACTTCCTATGAGGTCGCTCTGCGTCTAATCGCGGCGCGTGGCGCGCTTCGCTGTATGGTCGACGGACATCTGGAAAAGCTGGATCGGATCGCGCTTGCGGCGAAATCCGCACCGGGTTCGAGCCGAAGCGCGCGATCGCGTCCGCATGATTACCGACAGGCTCTCCGAGGAGGATGTCGACGCGGCGCAGGATCATCTCGATATGCTTCGGACCAACGGCCTGGTCCCGACTAAGCACCATATCCTGCGCAACATGATCAACGCCGCCGGTGCCAGTGCGACGGCCATGAATATCAACGTCGCCCAAGGGACGTACTTTCGCGGAATGAAGCTTGCGTTGGATCGTTGTTGGCCTAGCCGGATCTTGCAAGCGCGTCGCACGCGAATGGCGATCCGGTCAAACAGAAGGTAAGCGAGCGCGCGCATGCTCACGAGCGAAGACCCCCGGGGTACAGCCGACATGGCGACGAAATCGACGTGTAAAGTGGCTTTGATCCGCGAATCCGACGGCATGGGCCACTTGCGCGAGAGACAACTCGGCTCGGTGAATCAATTCCTTGGCTCGCGCGATGCGGCTACTTTCGACATACCCAACCGGCGTCAAGCCGATATGGCGCTTGAACTCGCGGCTGAAGTGGAAGCGGCTTAGCCCGGACACCGTAGCGAGGTCTTCGAGGCTAATTTGACGCGTCGGTTGCTCATTGATGAACGCGAGAGCTCTCTGGATCGCAGCGGTATTCACCGTCAAGCCCGGCTTTGGCTCGACTCCTAGAGCGGTACTGTACCGCCTCACCATTTGAACCGCGAGAACGGTTGCGAGGGACTGTACCAGCAGCGTCTGGGCCGGATGAAACGATTGCCGCATCTCCTGGCTAAACAGTTGAGCGATGTGCTGCAGCACAGGATCTGGCGCTTGAAAATGGCTAACGACCTCTATCCTGGGAGAGCCGACACGGCGTATCTCGCTGTTTGCTTGGTCGAGTTGTTCGGGAGGCAGGCGCATCGCGATATAGGCCGGGAAACGTCCGCGAAACCGCACGCGGTAGCCCGCCGGCATGATGATGCTTTCACCAGCGCGAGAGGGCGATTCGAAGCGCTTCCCGCACCGCTCCTGCATAACATAGGGTGACGCTTCGAGTGCCAACGTAATAACGTGATGATCTCTCGCAGGTGATACGAGATCGTCAACCGTGTATCCGGCGCATTCTTCGACAGCGATCCCGGTCCAACGACGAAGGTCACTTTCGGCGAGCAGCGGACGGCCTGTCAGTTGGCGCCGCGCCTGCACGACATTCATCAGCGAGTTGTCTTGAGCCGGCACCGGATATCCCATCAGAACGCGCATAAAACCACTTCGTGGTGTCCGCACCTGGCCCCCGACATTTCTGGCCACTGTCAAGCATTGCGATTTCCTCAAAAGCCTCGCTTTTGTTTTGGTGCTGCAACTCGGTGCGGTAACCGGCTTTCTGGTTTTCGGCGCGCTTGTCGACCGTCTCGGCCGCAAGCCGATGTTCGTCGCGTATATCTTTATCGGCTTGGCCGTTGCCGCCTACGCTTTCGGGCCGGCGACGACGCGGATCGTGGCGATCTTTTTCTCCGGACTTTCCGTCAATGGAATCTTCGCGCCTCCGGGCAGGGCGGGATCGAAGCCGGACTGGGAACGACGGTTTGCGCATTCATCATCGCCCTCTTGATCGCGCTCTGTGTTCCAGAGACCCGTGGTCGTTCGCTGCGCTGAGGCGTGTGGCGGAAGCACGGGGGCCGATGGATTGCGCTGACGCCGTCCGCAAGGATGGGAGGAACTTCATCGACGGTCTGCAGCGTCTGACAGCGACGTGTGCTGTGCGGCCGACATGCGAAAAGGCGTTCGGATCGGGGCGAGTCGAGCACGGCTGCAATGGATCGTCGGGCCAGATTATCGGGAGCGATTGCCGTCAGTGGTACGACCTCCTCCGTCGCGAGCGAGGGGGGGGGACGGCGCTGGTCGATACGACCAATCTGGAGAGCAACTATCCGACTAACGTCGTCCGGCGGAAAGATCTTGTTTCCATGCGGCTGCCGCACAGCTATCGTGGTCTGGTCAGGGCTGCCGGGAGCACTTTCTGACGTGTCAAGGAACGAAGGAGCTGGACATGGATCTGGGCTTGAAGGGCGCCAGGGCGCTGGTCACCGGTGGCACCAAGGGGATCGGCCGCGCGATTGCCGAAACCTTTGCGAGCGAAGGCGCGAATGTCGGCATTTGCGCCCGCAATCAGGCGGAGGTTGACAGCACCGTCGCGGCGCTGAAGGCCAAGGGCGTTGCTGCCTATGGCGGTTCGGTCGACGTCTCCGACGGCGCGGCGCTCAAGGCCTGGGTCGCCGACATGGCAAGCCGGCTCGGTGGGATCGATGTCGTCGTCGCCAATGTCAGTGCGCTGGCGATCGGGCAGGACGACGAGAGCTGGGAAAAGGAATTCTCCACCGACATGATGGGCACGGTTCGCCTGGTGAATGCGGCGATGCCGTATCTGGAAAAGAGCGACGCGGCTGCGATCGTGACCATCTCGAGCGTCTCGGGGCGCGAGGTCGATTTCGCCGCCGGACCCTACGGCACCTTCAAGGCCGCCATCATCCATTATACGCAAGGGCTGGCCTATCAGCTCGCGGGCAAGGGCATCCGGGCCAACAGCGTCTCCCCGGGGAATACCTATTTCGAGGGCGGGGTCTGGAACATGATCAAGGACAACAACCCCGATCTCTACAAGACCGCGCTCGCCCTCAACCCCACGGGACGGATGGGAACGCCGCAGGAGATGGCCAACGCCGTCGTCTTTCTCGCCAGCCGTGCCGCGAGCTTCATCACCGGGACGAACCTGGTCGTGGATGGTGCGCTGACGCGCGGCGTCCAGTTCTAGAGCATTGCCGGTTCTGATTGGAACCAGAGCCGGGCTTTTGCCTTTGTTTTTGACGCGTCGTCTTCACGCCAACCGCCATCCGTTTCTCTTTAACGCGCTGTAGGCGCCAGCGAGTTGAGGCGCTGGCACAGCGCACGCGACCCATGCGGGCGTGTCGGCGAACGTACTCGCTTTTCCCGGCGCCAGACATGACGCTCATCCATGTCGCGAGTGCGCCGGCCAGCCGCTGACACGAGATCCGGCAGCGCTCGGTCCGATCGCGGGGCGAGGAGAGGGGTTTTCATCCGCGTCAGAGATGTTCTATGGATAGGAGTGTTACAATAAGGCGACATATTTTCGATGGCGGTGGCAGACGACAACTCGGGCAATTGGCGCGTCGGTGTGCTGTTCTCTCAGACGGGCGTGACGCGGGGGATCGAACGGACCCAGCTCAATGCAACGCTGCTTGCGATCGAGGAGATCAATGCCGGGGGCGGGGTGCTCGGCCGGCAGATCGAGCCGGTGATGTATGATCCGGCCTCCGACCCCAAGAAATTTCGCACCTTTGCGGAGCGCCTCTTCCAGGTCGACCGGGTCAAGCTCCTGTTCGCCTGCTACATGTCGAGCACGCGCAAGGCGGTGCTTCCGGTGGTCGAGGCCCATCGCGGCCTTCTGTTCTACCCGACGCTTTACGAAGGCTTCGAATACTCCAGGCACTGCATCTATACGGGGGCGGCTCCGAACCAGAACTCGCTGCAGCTCGCCAAATTCCTGCTGTCGGCCTACGGCAACCGCTTCCTGTTCGTCGGCTCGAACTACATCTACCCCTATGAATCGAACCGGGTGATGGCCGATTTCGTCTCGCAGGGGAAAGGCAAGGTCACGGACGAGATCTATGTTCCGCTCTATCCGGAGCCGAAGGACTTCGACAAAGTCATCAACCGGATCAAGAAAACCTCGCCTGACGTCATCTTCTCCACCGTCGTCGGCAGCGGCACGGCAGCGCTCTACCGGGCCTACCGGGCCGCAGGCTTCGACCCGGCGCGCATGCCGATTGCCAGCCTGACGACGAGCGAAGCGGAAGTCGCCGAGATGGGTGCGGAAGCGGCCGAAGGGCACATCACCGCCGCGCCCTTTTTCGAGACCCTGTCCTCGCCCGCGGCGCGGCGCTTCGTCGGCAGCTTCAAGGAGAAATACGGTCCCGACGCGCCGGTCACGGCCGGCGCGGAAGCCTCGTATTTTCAGGTCCATCTCGCCATGCGGGCGGTCGCGAAATGCGGCTCCGACGATCCCGATCAGGTGCTGACCAACCTGCGCGACTCCGAATTCGATGCGCCGCAGGGCCGGGTCAGGATCGACCCCGAAAACAACCACACCTATCTCTGGCCGCGCATCGCCCGCCTCGACCGCAACGGCCGCTTTCAGACCGTCTGGAATCCCGGCGTGCGCGTGAAGCCCGATCCCTATTGCGTCGTCCAGAGCCTGGACGACTGGTCGGTCGATGACCTGCCGCTGCTGCATCCCTAGCCTCCCGGAGAAGCGGACGTGGCCATCCAGATTCTTCGGGACTTGCGCGGCCTGAGGGTTCATGTCGTGCATCCGCCGGACGCCGAGCGCACCAAGCTCGTCGAGCATCTGCGCCGCATCGGCTGCATGGCGGAGACACAGTGGCCCGTGCCCGACTGCTGGGCCGAGGGCGCCGACATCGTCATCCTGGCAATCGAGCACGACGTGCGCAGCGAGATCCAGCATCTTCTGAAATCGGACAGCGACCATCGTCCGACATTGATTGCGGTGGTGAGCTACGAGGATCCGAGCACGCTGCAGCTCGTGCTTGAAGCGGGCGCGGTCGCGGTGATCGAGCGGCCTATTCGACCCTTCGGCCTGCTCACCAATCTCACCATCGCGCGCAGCCTTTGGCTCGAGCGGCGCGAGGCCGAGAAGCGCGTGCGCAAGCTCGAGCGCAAGCTAGCGGGCATTCAGCGCATCCAGAAGGCGAAGGTGATCCTGATGGATGGACAGGGATTGAGCGAAGCCGAAGCCTATGAAAGCATTCGCAGGCAGGCGATGTCGAAGCGCTTGTCGATGGACGATATGGCGGCCGCGATCATCCATGCAAATGAACTATTGCAATACCGACCGAAAGGTGATTAGCTTTTGAAAGTCGCTGGACAGAAATGTCTCGCGAACTTTGCCGGACCATCGATGATGCTGGTTCGGCCTGCGGCTAGGTAGCCCGAGAGATCCGCGAGGATCTGTCGGGCTTTTTTTGTTTTTCCGGACGTGCATCACCGCCGACGCGCCAGCGTTTTCGGGGGCTCGATGCGATCTGCAAGTTTTCAGATGGCGAAACGACGCGCTTCGGCGCGAACGGAGCAGCGCGCCTTGGCGCGAACGATGGGGTGTGTCTTGGCACATGAGCCTTGGAGTCATGGGGAGTGGTGTTATGGCTGTCGATAGACGCAGGTTTCTCAAGAACGGGTTGCTCGCAGGCGGTGCGTTGATTACGTCGCCCTCCGTGTTCAGTACGGGCGCACGCGCAGCCGGCGAGATCAAGGTCGGCGTGCTGTTCTCGCTGACGGGCGGCCTCTCGATCATCGAGAAGTCGCTGCATGATGCGACCATGATGGCAATCAGCGAGATCAACGCATCCGGTGGCGTCAAGGGCATGCAGATCGCGGCGATCGCCGAGGACGGCGCGTCGGATCCGAAGACCTACAACGAAAAGGCATCGAAGCTCGTCATCCAGGACAAGGTGCCGACGGTGTTCGGCTCCTACACCTCGGCAAGCCGCAAGGCCGTGCTTCCAGTGTTCGAGAAGCGCAACAATCTCTATTTCTATCCCACCTATTACGAAGGCTTCGAGTGCTCCAAGAACGTCGTCTATACCGGCGCCGTTCCGAACCAGCAGCTTTCGAACTTCATTCCGTGGATCATCAAGACGCTCGGCAAGAAGAAGTTCTTCATCGTCGGATCGAACTACATCTATCCGCGCGAGATGGCCAAGGTCTCCAAGATCCTGATCGAGAAGAACGGCGGCGAATGGATCGCCGACGAATATCTCGAGCTCGGCCATTCCGAATGGGGCTCGATGGTCAACAAGATCAAGAGCTCCGGTTGCGACGTGGTGCTGTCCAACGTGGTCGGCGATTCCGTGGTCGCGTTCTATCGCGAGTACAAGAACCAGGGTCTCACCCACGACAAGCTGCCGATCTGCGCCACCGTGACCTCGGAGATCGAGATCGCGGCCATGGGCGCCGAATATGCGGTGGGCAGCTTCACTTCCTTCCCCTATTTCCAGGCCATCGACACCGACCGCAACAAGGCCTTCGTCGAGCGCTACCGCGCTTTCGTCAAGGACCCCAAGGCGGTCACGCATCACGCGCTTGAATCATCCTACTTCCAGGTCTTCCTCTGGAAGCAGGCGGTGGAGAAGGCGGCCGAGATCACGCCGGTGGCGATCCGCGAGGCGGTGAAGGGACAGGAGTTCGACGCGCCGAACGGCCATGTGAAGATCGAGCCCGAGAATCTCCACACCTATCTGACGCCGCGCATCGCGCAGTGGCTCCCCGACGGCCAGGGCAAGATCATCGACGCCTACAAGGAGCCGATCATGCCGCTGCCTTACGTCGCCTATGGCGAGACCCCGACCAACCTGTTCTGCACCGGCAAGGGTCTCGACACCACCAAGCTGAACAAGACCTGATCGCGGCAATGCGACATCCGCCGCGCCCGATGGGCGCGGTGGATGAGGGGACGTGGACGCCATGCTCGACGTATTGTTCATCGGTCTCAGTCTCGGATCGATCCTGCTGCTGGTCGCGCTCGGACTTGCGATCACCTATGGCGCGATGGGCGTGATCAACATGGCCCATGGCGAGATGGTGATGGTCGGCGCCTATGTCACGGTGCTCTCGGGCATCTATCTCCACGCCAATCTGCTGCTCGCCATTCCGCTCGCCTTCATCGTGACCGCTTTGGTCGGGCTGCTGATCGAGCGCGTGGTGGTGCGCAAGCTCTATGGCCGGCTGCTGGATACGCTGCTGGCGACCTGGGGCATCGCGATCCTGATTCAGCAGGCGGTGCGGCTGGAATTCGGGCTCTCCTTCTTCGGCATTCACATCCAGGGGCTCGGTCCCGGCCTGCAGAACGTCACGGTGCCCGAATTCCTGCAAGGCGCCGTCTCGATCGGCGGGGCCGAGATCAACCGGTATCGCGCCTTCATCATCATCGTCACCGCCATTCTGGCCGTCGTCACCTGGTTCATCATCTATCGCACCTCGATCGGCACCCAGGTGCGCGCGATCATCCGCAACCCCAAGATGGCAGCGGCCTGCGGCATCGATGTTGGCAGGGTCAATGCGCTGACTTTCGCCTTCGGATCCGGGCTTGCCGGCGTCGCCGGTGTGATGATGTCGGGTTTCAAGACCGTCTTCCCCGACATGGGAACGCCGATGGTCGTCGATGGCTTCCTCGTGGTGGTGATGGGCGGAGTCGGCAGCCTGCTCGGCTCGGTGCTGTCGGCCGGCATTCTCGGCGAGATCAACGGCCTGGTCGCAGCCGCAACCAATGACATCCTGGCGCGCGCCGTCGTGTTCGGCGTCGTCATCGCCATCATCGTGCTCAAGCCGAAGGGCCTGTTTGCCCTGAAGGGGCGATAGAGATGCTGTCGAGACGCCGGATCGATATCGCGGTCTATGCGGCCTTCGTGATTTTCATCATGCTCGCGCCGCTGGTGATGGACACCTTCTGGCTCAACCGTGTCGCAAAGTATCTGGTGTACGGCATGCTCGGCGTCGCCGTTGCGCTGTCCTGGGGCTATGCCGGCATCCTCAATCTCGGCCAAGGCCTGTTCTTCGGTGCCGGTGCCTACATGCTGGCGATGTCGCTCAAGCTTGCCAGCCAGACCAGCCTGCAGCAGGGCTCCGACAGGCCGGTGCCCGACTTCATGCTGTGGAACGCGGAGCCCGGCGCGCCGACCGAGCTCTGCTGCATCAACAAGGCGTCGTTCCTCTGGCTGCCGTTCCAGAACCAATGGTTCGGCGCCGCCATGGGCCTGATCGTGCCGGTGGCCCTTGCGTTCGGGCTCGGCACCATCGTGTTCCGCAAGCGAATTGCGGGAGTGTTCGTCTCGATCATCACGCTTGCGCTGGTGCTTCTGGTGCGGCTGGTCGTGATCGACGCGCAACCGATCACCAACGGCTTCAACGGCCTGACCGATCTGGGCTGGTTCAAGGTGGCCGGCTTCGAATTCGATCCCTACATCACGCCGACCTATTATCTCGTCGCCGTGTCGCTCAGCCTCGTGCTGATCGGTGCCCGTTTTCTGGTAGAAACCAGGGCGGGCATCATCCTGCAGGCCATTCGCGACGACCAGAATCGGGCGCGCTATCTCGGCTTCGACGTCCCGGCCTACCAGACCTTCTTCTTTGCGGTCTCGGCGGCGATCGCCGGCGTGGCCGGCATGCTCTACGTGATCGTGTCCGAGTTTGCCTCGCCCACCTTC
This sequence comes from Bradyrhizobium sp., assembly GCA_035293585.1. Taxonomy (GTDB): domain Bacteria; phylum Pseudomonadota; class Alphaproteobacteria; order Rhizobiales; family Xanthobacteraceae; genus Bradyrhizobium. The sequence goes on from DATGMN010000009.1 coordinate 81,022, forward strand.
ATGGACCTGACCTTCTCCATCACCATGGTGGTGTGGGCCGCGGTCGGCGGCCGCTCCTCGATCCTCGGCGCCTGCATCGGAGCGATCCTCATCAATGTCATCTCGGCGACCGTCAGCGAGACCGAGGGTTTTGCGGAAGCCTGGAAGGCGGTGATCGGCCTGATCTTCGTCCTGGTGGTGCTGTACATGCCGCGCGGCCTTGCCGGCCTCGGCCATGATCTCGTCGAGCGTGTCGTGATGCGGCGCAATGCCTTGGACGGACGGCTGCGCGTGACCGACGCGTCCTCGCAGGCGGCGGAGTAGGCCATGGCGCAGGCGGCACTCACCATCGATGGTCTCAGCGTCGATTTCGAAGGCTTCAAGGCCGTCAACAATGTCTCGATGATCGTCGATGACGGCGAATTGCGGGTGCTGCTCGGCGCCAACGGTGCCGGCAAGACGACGCTGATGGATTTGATCTCCGGCAAGACCAAGTCGACCGGCGGCCGCGTCTATCTCGGCGACACCGAGATCACCAATTGGGAGGAGCACAAGATCGCGCGCGCCGGGCTGGGGCGGAAATTCCAGATCCCGAGCGTTTTCAAGGAGCTCACCGTCCGCCGCAATCTCGAAGTCGCCAGCTGCAGGCATCCGGGCGTGTTCGCCAATCTCGGCTTTGGTTTCGGCGCGAGCGCCAAGGAGAACGTGGACGAGGTGCTGGAGCTGATCGGGCTGACCGAAGAGGCCAACCAGACCGCGGCCTATCTCAGCCACGGCCAGACGCAATGGCTCGAGCTTGGCCTTCTGATCACGCAGAACCCGAAGATCGTTCTGCTCGACGAGCCGACGGCGGGAATGACGCAGGCGGAGACGCACAAGACCTCGCTGATCGTCAATAATCTCAGGGGACGCCACACCATCATCGTGGTCGAGCACGACATGGCCTTCGTCCGCGAGATCGCCGAGCGGATCACGGTGCTGCATCTCGGCCAGGTGCTGGCCGAGGGCAGCGTCGCCGAGATCGAGAACAATCCGAAAGTGCGCGAAGCCTATCTCGGATCGAAGGGGATCGCCTGAATGCTCGCCTTCCATCATGTCGAGAGCTTCTACGACCGCAGCCACATCCTGCACGATGTGACGCTCGACGTGCCCGACGGGCAGGTGACGGCGATCCTTGGCCGCAACGGCACCGGCAAGACCACGCTGCTCAAGACGCTGATGGGCCTCACCGACCGCATGGAAGGTGAGATTCGGCTCGATGCGGCCGATCTCGGCAAGGAGCCGACCTATCGCCGCGCGCGCGCCGGCATCGCCTATGTGCCGCAGGGCCGCGAGATCATTCCGGATTTCTCGATCCGCGAAAACATCCTGATGGGCTCCTTCGCGCGTCCCGACGGCAAGCGCGAAATCCCCGCGCTCGTCAGCGAGCTGTTCCCCTATCTGATCGACAATCTCGACCGCAATGGTGGCGTGCTCTCGGGCGGCCAGCAGCAGCAGCTCGCGATCGCCCGCGCGCTTGCCGCCGGTCCCAAGATCATCCTGCTCGACGAGCCGAACGAGGGCATCCAGCCGTCGATCGTCGAGGAGATCGAGAATGTCATCATTCGTCTCAACCGGGAGATCGGGCTGACCGTGATCCTGGTCGAGCAGAACGTTTCGTTCGTCCGGCGCGCCGCGCACCGCTTCGCCATGATGGAGAAGGGGCGCGTCGTGGCGTCGGGCGAGATCGCCGATCTCAGCGACGCGTTGGTCCACCGCCACATGGCGGTGTGAGCGCGCCGGGGAGCAAACGGATGCGGGCAACCCGCGGACTTCGAATCACGAGCAAGCTGGCAAGGAGAGCGATATGCTGCACGGCGATATTTCCTCGAGCAACGACACGGTCGGCGTCGCCGTCGTGAACTACAAGATGCCCCGCCTTCACACCAAGGCGGAGGTTCTCGACAACGCGCGCAAGATCGCCGACATGATCGTCGGGATGAAGACCGGCCTGCCTGGCATGGACCTCGTCATCTTTCCGGAATACTCGACCCACGGCATCATGTACGACTCCAAGGAGATGTACGAGACGGCGTCCGTCGTTCCCGGGGACGAGACCGAGATCTTTGCCGAAGCCTGCCGCAAGGCCAAGGTCTGGGGCGTGTTCTCGCTGACCGGCGAGCGTCACGAGGAGCATCCGAAGAAGGCGCCCTACAACACGCTGATCCTGATGAACGACAAGGGCGAGATCGTGCAGAAATATCGCAAGATCATGCCCTGGGTGCCGATCGAAGGCTGGTATCCCGGCAATTGCACCTATGTCTCGGAAGGTCCCAAGGGCCTGAAGGTCTCGCTGATCATCTGCGACGACGGCAACTATCCCGAGATCTGGCGCGATTGTGCCATGAAGGGTGCCGAGCTGATCGTGCGCTGCCAGGGCTACATGTATCCCGCCAAGGACCAGCAGGTGATCATGGCCAAGGCGATGGCCTGGGCCAACAACGTCTATGTCGCGGTCGCCAATGCGTCCGGCTTCGACGGCGTCTATTCCTATTTCGGCCACTCGGCGATCATCGGCTTCGACGGCCGTACGCTCGGCGAATGCGGCGAGGAGGATTATGGCGTGCAATATGCGCAGCTGTCGAAGACGCTGATCCGTGATGCCCGCAAGACCGGCCAGTCGCAGAACCACCTCTTCAAGCTCGTGCACCGCGGCTATACCGGCATGATCAATTCCGGCGACGGCGACCGCGGCGTCGCGACCTGTCCGTACGAGTTCTACGCCAAGTGGATCGCCGATCCCGAAGGCACCCGCGAGATGGTCGAATCGTTCACGCGCTCGACGGTCGGCACCGAGGAATGCCCGATCGAGGGCATTCCCAACAAGAAGGTTGCGCATCGCTAAGCTTGGACGCGCCATGGCGTCGGCGGACGATTCCGCCGACGGCCTGCAACGACAACCAGACTGCCGATGCCGCCGCGGGTCGCGGCGGCAGGTGGAACGTCACGTGCGCGGGTGGGGGGCAGGAGAAGGAATCATCATCATGAATGTTGATTACGAAATCTACGACCTCGGCGACGTCAGGCTTCAGCGCGGAGCGACTCTGCGTGGCTGCAAGCTGGCCTACAAGACGTTCGGTGCGCTCAATGCTGCCAAGGACAATGTCATCGTCTATCCCACCTGGTATTCGGGACAGCACTACGACAATGAGTGGCTGATCGGCAAAGGCCGGGCGCTCGATCCTGACAGATATTTCATCATCATCCCGAACATGCTCGGCAACGGCCTGTCGTCCTCGCCCAGCAACACGCCGGAACCGTACAATGGGCCGCGTTTCCCGTTTGTCACGGCCTATGACAATGTGCGCGCGCAGCACCGCCTGGTGACCGAAAAATTCGGCATCACGCACATCCGCCTGGTGACCGGATGGTCGATGGGCGCGCTGCAGACCTTCCATTGGGGCGCGCTCTATCCTGACATGATGGACCTGATCGCGCCGTTCTGCGGTTCGGCAAAGTGCTCGCGTCACAATTTCGTATTCCTGGAGGGCGTGAAGGCGGCATTGACCGCGGACGCGGCCTGGAAGGAGGGCTGGTACACCGAGAAGCCCGCGCGGGGCTTGCGGGCGGCCGCCCGCGTCTATGCCGGCTGGGGTTTCTCGCAAGCCTTCTATCGCGAGAAGCTCGACATCGAGGCCATGGGCTACTCTTCGCTGGAGGATTTCCTGGTCGCCTTCTGGGAAGGATTCTTCCTGCCCAAGGATCCGAACAATCTGCTGACCATGCTGTGGACTTGGCAGAACGGCGACATCAGCGACAACGAGCTCTACAAGGGCGACTTCAAGGCGGCGCTCGGCGCGATCAAGGCCAAGGCCTATGTGATGCCCGGCCAGACCGATCTCTATTTCCCGCCGGAGGACAGCCAGTTCGAGGTCGCGAACATGCCGAATGCGGAGTACATCCCGGTGCCGTCGATCTGGGGCCATTTCGCCGGCGGTCCCGGCACCAATCCGAAGGATGTCGATTTCATCGACGCGAAGCTGAAGCAGTTGCTGGCCAGTTGAGCATCGCAGCGGAACAGGCTGACTGGAACAGGCGGCCTCTTTCGCGCGGTTGGTTGAGGAATGGTGACGGTGCTCCGCATCAATCGCATCATCGGAAGCCGGCTCGATCAGGCGTTCCACGACAGATTGCATCGGCTGGAGCGCCGCAACGCAGTCGACGAGGTCCAGCTTTCGATCGACGATCTCGAACGCAGGCAGTTTGCGACGAAGACCCGCCGCGGACAGGACCTTGTCATCGCGCTGCCGCGTCATCACCGGCTGTTTGACGGCGCGGTGCTGTTGCTCGACGACTGCCAAGCGATCGTCGTGCGGACGGCAGGCCAGCGCTGGCTGCGGCTCGAGCCCCGCTCGATCGGGGATGCCGTCGAACTCGGCTATCAGATCGGCCATCTCGGCTGGCCCGTGCGCTTCGAGGGCGAGGTGCTGTTCGTGGAGGTGCAGGGACGGCCGGAGAATTACATGGTTCGCCTCGGCGACCTGATCTGGTCGCGGCGGGTCGGCATGAGCGTGATCGATGCCGGCGCAAGCGACAAGGCATGATCCGTAAACCTCGTGCAACAGTTTTCGCAAGGATCACGCCCGACCAATTGGCTGACTTCGCGGAGGTCCGTCATCGCCGCGCCAGCCTGAAATAGAGCTCCGACAAGCGGCTCGGCAGCTCCTCGACGCGATGGACCATCATGGTGTTGCCGCGGCCGAAGATGCGGTTCGCAGCCTGCAATCCGGCCTGGCCGAGCACGACGCCGTAGACGTCGATACCCGCAGCGTGCAGTCCGACCGCGGCGCGGCGCGCATCTTCGACGAGGTCGAGGGGATCGGAGACGTCGATATCGGATGGTTCGCCATCGGTGAGAACGATCAGGAGCTTGCGGCCGGAAACTGTCTGGCCGATGAGGTGGCCGGCGTGGCGCAACGCGGCGCCAAGCCGGGTCGAAAAACCCGATTTCAGGCCGGCAAGGCGCGCCATGCTGCCGCGGTCGTAGGGTTCCTCGAACGACTTCACCGTTGTCATCTTGACGTCCTCGCGGCCGTCCGAAGCAAAGGCGAGGAGGCCGAAGGGATCGCGGAGCTGGTCCATGGCTTCCGCGAGGACGGCAACTGCGAGCCGCTCGACATCGAGAATCGTGGCGCCGGAGGCCAGCCGGTCGCTGGTCGATTCCGACGTGTCGATCAGGAGCAGCGCCGCCAGATCGCGATGCGCCGCGGTCGACGCGCGGAAGATGCGGGGATCGGGCTCGAGCCTGCTCCTGAGCGCAATGCCGGCCTCGAGCAGCGCGTCGAGATCGAGGTCATGCCCCTCGTGCTTGCGGCTCAGGCGCACCGCGCGTCCGATCCTGATGCCGCGCACCAGTCGCGCAATGCGGTTGCGCAAATCGTCGGCGCGGACGAGCGCCTCTTCAATCCTGCGCGGCTCGCCCGCGAGCGCGGCGACTTCGCGCACCACGGTCCATTCCGGCCGTTCGATCGCGTGCTCGCGGTCCCATTCCGGATATCTGGCGATCACGACGCCGCGCAGGTCCGGCGCCACGGGGCGGGCGCGGCCCATGCTGGGCGCCTCCCGATCGGGCTCCTGCGAAATGTTGTCGCCTGCAGGCGTTTCCTGCTGGTCGATCCGCACGGCGTCGGCCGGGAGCTCGATGGTTTCGCCCGATGGCGGCGCGGTCTCGCCAAAATCCCATAGGCCGAGGCCGTCATCGCGGTAGACTGGTTCGACGACATAGGTCTTGACGTTGAACTGCACCCGCATCTGGCCAAGGTCGTTGCCGAGCAGCATGCCGATCTCGCGGCTGATCGCGGGATCTTCAAGGCGTGGCTCCGCGGCCGCGAACATCGCGCGGCCCTTGCTGACGAAGCTGTCCTCATCGACATAGGCGGGATCGAACAGTGCGCGGGACAGCCGCGCCAGCAAGGTCGGGGCGGCGACGACGCCGGACGGCATGGCGACATGATAGGCGGCCCACAGCCGCCGCAATCCCGGAAGGGCGCGCATGGCCAGCCGTTCGATCCGCGCATCCTCGATCAGGTTGACCAGCGCGATCTGCAGCGGCTTCAGCGTGCCGACGGGGAAAGGATAGCGTCCAAGCACGAGATGCGCCTGCGCATGGGCTGCCGCCGCGCGAAACAGCGCGCGCGCGGCATCCGCCTGCACGCCGCGAAAGCTGTCCGGCATTCGGATCAAGGGGCCGGCGATCGAGACCCGGCGCTGCGGCGTCTGGCCCGCATCCGCGGGCAGCGCGCGCAGCAAGGGTACATGTCCCCACAACGCCGTGACGAACACCTTGAGCTCGGCCTCGATCTGAAGGAAGCTCACCGTGCCGGGATCGCGCGCGATCAGGCGGCGGGCGAGTTCGTCTTCAAGCGAGAAGAAGGCAAGCCGTCGCGCCTTGTTGCCGGAGCCGACGCGCAGGCCGGAAGCGACGAACGTCTCGAATGCGTCGATCGTGCCGGGTGCCGTGATCGTCGTGACGTTGGCTGCGACGAGGCCGATCGATTCCGGTGCCTGCCGTGCCAGCGTTTCCATCATCCGCCACCATCGCGCCAGCGGCGGTCCGCTGCCGAAGACGCGGGCGGCCGTGGGCAAGGCTCGCAGCGAGCCGGTCGCAGCCTGCGCGCCGGCGGCGCGACAGATCTCGACCGCGCTCTGTGCGGCCGCCAGCAGCGGCGCGATCTCGGAGTGGCCGGCGGCGAGTTTGCTAATGTCCCAATAGGCGATCAGGCAGGCCGGCCCGGCATTGACATGGGCGAGCCGAAGCACCACCGCCGCCCACGCCTCCAGCTCGCCCGCCTCGAAATGGTGCGAAAGTTCGTCCCAGGTGGCGCGAAACGCCGGCCGCAGCGTCTCGCGCTGGCGCATCAGCAGATGTAGCCGGCGCGTTGCGCTGTCGTCACCCGCGGCGATCAATTGCAGGCTTGCAGGCTGCTTGATCGCATTCACGGCAGGCAGGCCTCGATGGCCTCGGACAGCGCCGCACGGATGTCGGCATTGTCGGTGATCGGCAGCACGATCGAAGACTGCACGGCGGCCTCCAGCGGCAATCCGGCGCGCACCATGCGGCCGGCATGGATGAGCATGCGCGTCGAGGCGCCTTCGTCCAGCCCGTGGCCCTGCAAATTGCGCGAGCGCTCGGCGATCGCCACCAGGATGCCGGCGAGATCGTCGTCCGCGCCGCTCTCGCGGACGATGATCGCGGCTTCCGTCGAAGGCGGCGGATAGGTGAAGTCGATGGCGATGAAGCGCTGCTTGGTCGATTCCTTGAGATCCTTGACCGCGCTCTGGTAGCCCGGGTTGTAGGAAATCGTGAGCTGGAAATCCGCATGCGCCGGCACGATCTCGTTGTGCTTCTCGAGCGGCAGGATGCGCCGCGCGTCGGTCAGCGGGTGGATCACCACCGTGGTGTCCTGCCGCGCCTCGACGATCTCGTCGAGATAGCAGACGGCACCGAACCGGACCGCTAGCGTCAGCGGGCCGTCATGCCAGACCGTGCCCGACGGTTCGAGCAGATAGCGGCCGGCAAGATCGGCCGCGGTCATGTCCTCGTGCGCCGCCACCGTGATCAGCGGTTTGCCGAGCCGCCAGGCCATGTGCTCGATGAAGCGGGTCTTGCCGCAGCCGGTCGGCCCTTTCAGCATCACCGGAAGGCGTTCGGCATAGGCCGCCGCAAAGATCGCGACCTCGTCGCCGAGCGGCTCGTAATAGGGTTCGGCCTTGATCAGGTAGGGGGCGAGATGCATGAAATCCTCCGCCGGGTCGGCGAAGGACCGATGCCACCGGGCAAGCTCCGCCGTCCCTTTGTGTGGGTGTGGCAGCCGTTGCCGTGTGGGGGCACGCTGCGACACTGAAGCGTGCGGACAGAGGCGCTGAAGATCGTCTCTCGGGGCGCGATTAAAGCCCGGAAACTGCGTCGATACAAGCGGGGACTGCGGCGACGCCATCATTGCGCGGACCCGTTGGCCCGCAACGACGGTGGAATTGACCGGAATCGCGCTCCGCCGCTAGTGTTCTGACTCGGTCGTTTCATTCGGTCATTCCGGGACACCGCGGCAGCGGCGAACCTGGAAGATTGCGGCGCGAGATTCCGGGTGTCCTTCGGGCGCCCCGGAATGACAATGAGTGAGCCATTCGTCAGCATCAAAATACCAGATTGTTCGAAACATGTGCATTGGAGCGGCCGCGACATGGAACGCATCACAGCAACGCTCGATGAGAGCCTGGTCGAGGAGCTTGATCGCTTCCAGAGGGATCGTGGCTATCAGAACCGGTCGGAAGCCCTGCGCGACCTGATCCGCGCAGGCCTGCAGGGGACGACGGAAGCGCAGGAGAGCGGGGCCTGCGTCGGGGCGCTGGTCTATGTCTACGACCACGAGGTCCGGGCGCTCGCCAAGCGGCTGACGACGGCCCAGCACGATCATCACGACCTGTCGGTCGCAACCCTGCACGTCCATCTCGATCATCAGTCCTGCCTCGAGGTAGCCGTGCTGCGCGGCTCGTCCGCCGACGTTCGCCACTTCGCCGAACATGTCATCGCCGAGCGCGGCGTTCGTCACGGCCGTCTCGTGGTCGTTCCGGTTGCGCTCGAAGCGGAGACCCATGTTCATGGCGGCGGCAGGCCGCATGCACATTCCCACGCCCATGTTCGCCACGCCGGGAAACGCGCCAAGTGACGTGCCAAGTGACGTGCCAGGTGATGTGCCAGGTGATGTGCCAGGCAACGTGCCAGGTGACGCGACCAACTTGCCGCCAGCCGGACAGTTGATTTCCGGTTTTGCATGATCTCCTCGCCTGCGGGCGCATCCGGGCACCCGCTCGACGAGCGCATTTGGCAGCCCAAGGCGCTGAATTCGTGAGTGCTTCTCACGGCGCCGGACAAGCGCTGGCGAAATGGCGCGGGTCTTGCTAAGAATTCGGTATGAGGTTCTTGTCAAATCATCATACCCGCACGTCCGCCCTGTTCGGCGGGCTCATTCTCGCCAATCTCGCCGCCTGGGCATGGGCGTTCGCACTTTTTGCGAACCGGCCGGCCATTCTCGGCAGCGCATTGCTGGCCTGGGTCTTCGGCCTGCGGCATGCCGTCGACGCCGATCATATTGCCGCCATCGACAACGTCGTCCGCAAGCTGATGCAGGCGGGCGCCGCACCCCGTACCGCGGGTCTCTATTTCTCCCTTGGCCATTCAACGGTCGTCGTGGTCGCAACCGTGCTGTTGGTCGGCGCAATCGCGCAGTTCGACGATGGCGGGATGCTCAAACGTGCCGGCAGCCTGATCGGCACGTCGGTTTCCGCCGTCTTTCTGCTGCTGATCGCAGCCATCAATCTCGGCATTCTCGGGGGTCTGTGGCGGACGCTCGGCGCGGTTCGCGCGCGCGGCGTCGCTGCGCTGGACAATCTCGACGTGTTGCTTTCCGGGCGAGGCCTGCTTGCGCGACTGCTCGGCCCGATGCTGCGCATGGTGACGCAGGCCTGGCACATGTATCCACTCGGCTTTCTGTTCGGACTCGGCTTCGACACGGCGACGGAAATCGGGCTCCTGAGCCTGTCCGGGTCCCAGTCCGCGCAAGGGCTTTCGCTTCTCAACGTGCTGGTCTTCCCGGCTCTGTTCACGGCCGGAATGGCGCTGATCGACACTGCCGACAGTGCCTTGATGGTGAGCGTCTATCGCTGGGCCTTCATCGATCCGCTCCGCAAGCTCTGGTACAACTTCACGATCACGGCGGCTTCGGTGCTGGTCGCCCTGTTCATCGGCGGTGTCGAGGCGCTCGGCTTGCTTGGCGAGCGCCTCGGACTTTCAGGGCGCGCCTGGACCGTCATTGCCGGCCTCAACGACAATCTGGCCGGCTTCGGCTTTGTGGTGATCGGACTGTTTGCGCTGGCCTGGGTCGGTTCAGTCGTGATGTACCGCATGTCGTTTGGCGCCTTGCCGCCGGGCGGCGCCGTCGATGGCCCGGTTCAGGACGATTTCGATGCAGCGGAAGCGGCGTGATGTGGCAGCGATCGCCCGCCGGTGCTGCGTGGCGGTCATCGTTGCAGCGGTTGGCGTCGGCGGTGGTGAAACACTGGCGTTCGCGCAGGATCGTGTCGATGGCGCCAACGTGCTTCCCACCATCGTGGTGAGGCAACCAAAGCAACGGCGCATCAGGAAACCGACGTCTGCGCCGCCCAGCCGTCTCCTCGTTGACGTCCAGCCGGTGAGGTCCGACGCTCCGGGCATCGCATCCGGTCCGGTCGCGCCGCAGAGCATGGCAAGCCAGATCACCGTGCCCGGCGACGATCTGAGAGAGCGTCCGGTGACGCGGCCCGGCGAAATTCTGGAGGCGGTGCCCGGCCTCATCGTGACGCAGCACAGCGGCGAAGGCAAAGCCAACCAGTATTTTTTGCGTGGCTACAATCTCGATCACGGCACCGACCTGGCGATCTGGGTCGACGATGTCCCCGTGAACATGAGGACCCACGCACATGGCCAGGGCTATGCGGACCTCAACTGGCTGATGCCGGAAACGATCAAGGCGCTCGATGTGCGCAAGGGCCCATATTTCGCCGATGAGGGAGATTTCGGCTCGGCGGGCAATTTGCGCATCGGCCTGATCGACAGCGTGCCCAAGGCCGTGGCCGAGATGACGGCGGGGAGCTTCGGCTATCGCCGCATTTTCGCGATGGATTCCACCAGGGCGGGTGACGGCGCCCTGCTGATGGCGGGCGAAGCCGGCACCTATAATGGGCCCTGGGTCAATCCCGATGACGCGCGCAAGCTGAACGGCCTCCTGCGCTACAGCCAGGGCACGGCCTCCGACGGCTTCACGCTGACCGGGATGGCCTATTCCAACAGCTGGAACTCGACGGATCAGGTGCCGCAGCGTGCGATCACCTCGGGCCAGATCGGCCTGTACGGATCGGAGGACCCGACCGACGGCGGAAATACCAATCGCTTCGCGCTGTCGTCGCGCTTTGCAGCAACCGACGAGGCAGGCTCGTGGAAGGCCAATGCCTATGTCGTCCGCAGCGAGCTGGATCTGTTCAACGACTTCACCTATTTCCTGAACAACCCGACCCTTGGCGATCAGTTTCATCAGCATGACGGTCGCGTCATGCTGGGCGGCAATGCGTCGCGTACGCTGGACGGTTCATTTGCCGGGTTGCCGATGCAGACGACGTTCGGCGTCCAGACCCGCTACGATGCGATCGAGCTCGCGCTGACTGATACATATCAGCGAAGCTTCCTGTCCAATGTGCGCAGCGACAGGGTCGGCGAGGGCAGTGTCGGGGTTTATGCGGAGAACACCATCCATTGGACCGACTGGCTACGCACGACGCTCGGCTGGCGGGGCGACTACTTCGATGCCTCGGTCAACTCGCTGTTCGACGCCAATAATTCAGGTCATGTCAGCGCCGGCATCGGCAGCCCGAAATTCAGGCTGGCGGTCGGCCCGTTCAACAAGACGGAGCTGTTTGTCGGCGCCGGCTTCGGCATGCACAGCAACGATGCGCGCGGTGCCACCATCACCGAAGAGCCGACCGATCCGAGCATGAAATTGTCCGCGTCGCCGCTGCTGGTGCGAACCAGGGGCGCGGAGATCGGTGTCCGCAGCAGAGCCGTGCCGGGACTGGATTCCTCGGTCAGCGTGTTCATCCTCGACCAGGACTCCGAGATCATATTCAACGGTGATGCAGGCGACACGTCGGCAAGCCGTCCGAGCCGGCGTTATGGCGTCGAGTGGACCAACAAATACAGCCCCTTTTCGTGGCTCGCCCTGGACGCAGATCTCGCCGTCACCCATGCGCGTTTCCTCGGCTATGACAGCGACCAGGCCGCGCTCTACACATCTCTCGCCGGATTTCCGCAGGCCCAGATCGGCAACGCGCCCGGCAATTTCATCCCGAACGCGCCTGCCACGGTCGCTTCGGCCGGGATCACGCTCGGCGAAAAGACCGGACCGTTTGCAGACCTGCGATGGCGCTATCTCGGCTCAAGCCCGCTGACCGAGGACAATGCCTTCCGCTCGTCGGCGACCAGCGTTGTCAACGCGCGTGTGGGCTACCGCTACGACAACGGCTGGCGTATTCAGCTCGATGTGCTCAACCTTCTCAACACCAGCGCCAACCAGATCTCCTATGCCTATGGATCTCTGCTCAAGACCGACAGCCTCTATAATCTCTGCTATCAGGTTCAGGTTGCGCCCGCAGCCGTTTGCCGCAATGGCGTGATGGACTATGTGTTGCACCCGATTGAGCCGCTCGCTTTCCGCGTCACTCTTGCCGGGACGTTCTAGGTTCAGTCCGGCCGTTAAGCACCGAACGCGCAGGGGCGCGCATGATGCGGCCGTCGCCACGTCATGCACGACCAGACGGCATCGGAGCCGGCGATTGAATTTCCTTGAGCGAGATCATGGCGCCTGAGCCGGGAACCTCGCAAAGGGGAAGCTGCGATGACGATTCTCGCCCGAGGCGGCTGCGCCTCCTGGGGCTGCGTGCAGGCCACCAAGGTCATCCGACCCAGGTCATCCGGATCGACAGGTGATCACCGACCAGCCGATCATGCCTCAAAACAACGTCGCCAGCGCGAGCTGCGCGTCGCTTTGTATTCGCTTTAGATGCGCCGCGTCGCGGAAGCTCTCGGCATAGATCTTGTAGACATCCTCGGTGCCGGACGGTCGCGCGGCAAACCAGCCCGTCTCGGTTTCGACCTTGATGCCGCCGAACGGCTGGCCGTTGCCGGGCGCCGTGGTCCTGGTCGCACGAACGGGATCGCCGGCGAGCTCCTTGATGTTCAGCCGCTCCGGGCTCGCCGACTTCAGGGCGTTCTTCTGCTGGGCCGTCGCCGGCACGTCGATCCGCTCATAGAAGGGCACGCCCAGTTCGGCGGTGAGATCGCTGAACAGCTGGCTCGGGTCGCGCTTGGTCTTGGCCAGGATTTCCGCGGCGAGCAGCCCGAGGATGATCCCATCCTTGTCCGTGGTCCAGGCCGAGCCGTCACGCCGGAGGAATGAGGCGCCGGCGCTCTCTTCGCCGGCAAAGCCGAACGCGCCGGTGCCCAGGCCCTCGACGAACCATTTGAAGCCGACCGGCGTCTCAACCAGCCGGCGGCCGAGCTTCGCGGCGACGCGGTCGATGATCGAGCTCGACACCACCGTCTTGCCGATCGCCGCCTGCGGCGACCATTGCGGCCGATGCCCGAACAGATAGGCGATGGCGGTCGCGAGGAAGTGGTTCGGATTCATCAGGCCGCCCGATCGTGTCACGATGCCATGGCGGTCGGCATCCGTGTCGTTGGCGAAGGCGACATCGAAGCGGTCGCGCATCGCAATCAGGCTCGCCATCGCATAAGGCGACGAACAGTCCATGCGGATCTTGCCGTCCCAGTCAGCGGTCATGAAGCGAAACGTCGGATCGACGACGTCGTTGACGATGTCGGCCTTGATGCCGTAGCGCTCGACGATGACGGGCCAGAAATGAACGGCTGCGCCGCCCAGGGGATCGATGCCGATGTCGATGCCGGACGATCTGATCAGGCCCATGTCCACGACATTGCCGAGATCGGACACGTAAGGGCCGACATAGTCGTGACGATGAACGAACTGCGAAGCCTTTGCCCGCGCATAGCTGATACGGGACACGCCGTCGAGTCCGGCCTCGAGATAGCGGTTGGCGCTCTTCTCGATGCCTGCCGTCACGTCGGTGTCCGCCGGTCCCCCATGCGGCGGGTTGTATTTGTAGCCGCCATCGTCGGGCGGATTATGCGACGGCGTGATCACCACGCCGTCCGCCAGCCCGCTGGTTCGCCTGTGGTTATAGGCCAGGATCGCATGCGAGATCACGGGCGTCGGCGTGTAGCCGTCGCGATCATCGACCATGGTGTCGACGCCGTTGGCCGCGAACACTTCGAGCGCGCTGGCCAGCGCGGGCTCGGCAAGCGCATGGGTGTCGATGCCGATGAACAGCGGGCCCGTCAGCCCGGCCGCGCGGCGATAATCGCAGATGGCCTGGGTCGTCGCCAGGATATGGTCTTCGTTGAAGGAGCTTCGCAACGACGAGCCGCGATGCCCTGACGTGCCGAAGGAGACCCGCTCGGCGGCCTTGGCCGGATCCGGCTTGGACGCGAAATAGGCGGTCACCAGCCGCGGAATGTTGGCGAGCGCATCCGCCGTGACAGGCTTGCCTGCGGTGGGATCGAGAGCGGGCACGTGAACTCCGTTTGGCTACAGAATGGTCCGGACAAGTGGGGACCGGTGTTCGACAGTAGGCCCTCGAGCTTGACCGGGGACCAAGCAAAGGGCCGTCATTTCAACGCGCCAAGCCTAGCATATATCCACCGCGCGAGCTCAACCCTCAAGTTTTCTCTCGCTTGGGCCGCGCCTGCGGACCGGACAGTCCAAAGCCGATTGCGCCCAGGGAGAGCAGGGTCGGGACGGCCAGCGCCATCAGCCCGAACGCCGGCTCGCATACCGCGCCGAGCGCGCAGCCGATCAGGAAGCCGGCGATTGCCGGCCAGGTGCGCCCGGCGCGAATGCGCGCCTTGGCATGGTCAGATCGACTTCCGCCGAAACAGATCTGGCCGACATCCATGGCGAAGACCGTGACATTCGTGGTCATGACCGCGGTCGACGGCGCGTCCGCCAGGGACACGCGCACCAGCGCATTCTGGACGGCCATGCCGGATACGGCGAACATGCCGGCGAGGGTGATCTCCAACCCGTTCGGATCGACCCGAACCCCCGTCGCGATGCAGCTGCCGAGCGCCGTCGCCAGGAGGAGGAATTGCAGGGCCAGCAGCGGCAACAGCGAAGGAACGGCGATCCGCTCGAGACCGACGACGAACAGCCGCGTCAGCACCAGGACGACCATGAACACCGGCACCGCAATGACATGGGACATGGGCGATGGTTGGTGCGCCACGAGTCTTGCGGCGAGAAGCACGAGATTGCCGGTGATATGCGCGGTGAAGAGGCCGCCCAGTCCCAGGAAGCCGGTGATATCGAGGCTACCGGCGACCATGCTGAGGACGAACGGCAGTAATTTGAGCCCGAGGGAATCGTCGATTGACGGAATCGGCGTTGCGCGATCCTGGCTTGGAGAGACCGGCGTCGGCGACTCCAATGGGCGGGAGCTCGTCATGCGTTCAGACCTGTTTCCTCATGGTGATCCGGGTTACCGGCGCGAAGCATAGCAAGTCCGTCGCGAGCCGGGCGCCGGCACACACCCCTTGCATGGGCGCCCTGGCTGCCCGCTCAACAAATCGTTACAGCGCAAGCGCGTCCCTTGCGGAAGGTTCCCGAAATTAAATCCGCAAGGCCTTGCAGCCGGATGCGCCGACCGCCGCTGCAGGCAACGCTCACGCATCCGACGACACCGAGCGCGACCGCTTGCTGAGAATCCGGGTATCATGGCCTCGTCGACATTTGTGTATGCCGGCGCTCGAAGTGGAACCTTCGAGATCGACAATCAAGGAGAGTCTGATGGCGATCGTTAATGTGGCCGATCTTTTCGTGGCAACGCTGGAGCAGGCCGGCGTCAAGCGGATCTATGGCATCGTCGGCGACAGCTTGAACGCCATCACCGAGGCGCTGCGAAGCCGGGGCACGATCGAATGGGTGCATGTTCGGCATGAGGAGGTGGCGGCCTTTGCCGCAGCCGGCGAGGCGCAGGTCACGGGCGCGCTTGCGGTTTGCGCAGGCTCCTGCGGGCCGGGCAATTTGCACCTCATCAACGGCCTTTTCGATGCCCACCGCTCCCGCGTGCCGGTGCTCGCGATCGCGGCCCAGATCCCGTCGTCCGAGATCGGCGGCGGCTATTTCCAGGAGACGCATCCGCAGAACCTGTTTCGGGAATGCAGCCATTTTTGCGAGCTCGTCTCCGACGTGAGCCAGATGCCCTATGTTCTGGAGAACGCCATTCGCGCAGCCGTCGGCCAGCGCGGCGTCGCCGTGGTCGTCATTCCCGGCGACATTGCGCTTCGTAAGGCGCCCCAGCGCGCGCCATCCGCTGCCCGCAGCCTGGCGCTCGCAGCACCCGCCGTTGCGCCCGAGGCGGAGCAGCTCGAGCAGCTCGCGTCCCTGCTCAATGATGCCCGCCGGATCACGTTGTTCTGCGGACGGGGCTGCGCAGGCGCGCATGCCGAGCTGATGCAACTCGCCGAAGCCCTGAAGAGCCCCATCGTGCATGCGCTGGGCGGCAAGGAACATGTCGAATATGACAATCCCTACGACGTGGGCATGACCGGCTTCATCGGCTACTCCTCGGGCTACGCGGCCATGCATGCCTGCGACGCGCTGCTGATGCTGGGGACCGACTTTCCCTACAAGCAGTTCTTCCCGGATAACTGCACCATCGCCCAGGTCGACATCCGTCCGGAAAATCTCGGTCGGCGCTGCAAGCTCGACCTTGGCGTGGTCGGCGATGTCGGCCTGACCATCAAGGCACTGCTGCCGCTCCTGAAGACCAAGAGCGAAAGGCAGCATCTCGATGCCGCGATCGCCCATTACAGGAGTGCGCGCGAAGGCCTCGATTCACTGGCGCAAGGCACGCCGGGGCGCAAGCCGATCCATCCGCAATATCTCGCGCGGGTCGTCAGCGAGCAGGCGGCGGAGGACGCGGTCTTCACCTTCGATGTCGGCACGCCGACGATCTGGGCCGCCCGCTATCTCACCATGAACGGCCGCCGCCGGCTGATCGGCTCGCTGGTGCACGGCTCGATGGCCAACGCCATGCCGCAGGCGCTCGGCGTACAGGCGGCACAGCCTGGCCGCCAGGTGATCTCGCTGTCGGGCGACGGCGGCTTCTCGATGCTGATGGGCGATTTGATCACGCTCACGCAGATGAAGCTTCCGGTCAAGGTCGTGATTTTCAACAACGGCGTGCTCGGTTTTGTCGCGCTCGAAATGAAGGCCGCCGGCTTTGTCGACACCAATGTCGACCTCACTAATCCCGACTTCGCCGCCATGGCGCGCGCGATGGGTATCTTCGCGCGCAGGGTCGAGGATCCCGGCGAGCTGCCGTCGGCGATGAAGGAGATGTTGAGCCACAATGGGCCGGCGCTGCTCGACGTCGTGACCGCCAAGGAGGAGCTATCCATGCCGCCGACGATCACGCCCGCCGAAGTCAGGGGCTTCAGCCTGTGGCTGTTGCGCGCCGTGATGAACGGGCGTGGCGACCAGGTCGTCGACCTCGCCAAGACCAACCTGCTTCCGCGCTAGCCGCGCCCCGATCGAGAGCAGGGAACGCCATCAAGATCGCCGTCTCTTGATCCAGGTTAAGAACGCTGATCAAGAACGACGCGGGGGGCATTTACCGCAAGCTGCAAGTGGTCGGCGCGCCGAGCGAAAGCGCGCCGGTATTTAATTCATATTTCAGACGCGACGTGTTCGCATCGGGACAGGTTGGGGTATTTTCCGATGAAGACATTCGCTCGCTTCAAAGAGCATTCGGTTGCGATTGCGTTGATCGGGCTCGCGCTCGCCAGCGTTCTGGGCTTTTGGGCCGGCATCAACCTGTCCGCGACCTCGCTCGCGCTCGCCGCGGCCGCCATCGCCGTCGCGGCCTGCCGGTCGGATTGGAGGGAGCAGCTCGATCGCGTCATCGGCAGCACGCCCGCGATGGCCGGCGGCGGCCTGGTCGAGGTTCACAGGGACATTACCGACGAGCGGCTGACGGAAGAGCGCGCCAACCATGCCATGCAGGCGCTGCTCGAGAAGCAATATGCGATCGACCAGGCGGTGATTGTCGCGATCACAGACGTCAAAGGCAATATCACCTATGCCAACGACAATTTCTGCAAGATCAGCGAATATTCGCGCGAGGAGTTGATTGGGCGCAATCATCGCCTGCTGAAGTCCGGCGCGCACGCCAAAGAGTTGTTTCGCGACATGTATCGCGCGCTCGCCACCGGCCATGTGTGGCGCGGCGAAATATGCAACCGGTCGAAGTCCGGCCGCCTCTATTGGGTCGACACCGTCATCACCCCGCAGCTCGGCCCGGACGGCAAGCCGATCTCCTACATGGCCATCCGCGTCGACATCACCGCGCGCAAGGAGGCCGAGGCCAAGCTCTCGTTTGCGGCCAGTCACGATGCCCTGACGGGCTTGTTGAACCGGTCCGCGCTGGTCGCTCAGGCCAAAGCGGCGTTGCAATCCGATGGGCAGGGGAGCAGCTTCAGCGTCCATCTGCTCGATCTTGACGGTTTCAAGAATGTCAACGACACGCTCGGGCACAATGCGGGGGACGATCTCCTCAGGCAGGTAGCGTCGCGATTGCGTTCGCTTGCCGGCGATGCGGACCTCGTGGCGCGACTCGGCGGCGACGAATTTGCCGTCATCGGGCCCACAGCTGCTTCTGCCGTGGAATCCGGCATGTGCCTCGCTCAGCGCATCGTCGAGGCGATCGCAGCGCCGTTCGAGATCGATCACCACCAGGTCAATATCAGCGCCAGCGTCGGCTTTGCGCTCTGTCCCGATCATGGCGCTGGTCCGGAAGACCTGCTCATGAGGGCCGATCTTGCGCTCTATGATGCCAAGGCGGCGGGCCGCAACTGCCATCGGCTGTATCAGCGCAGGATGCTGGAAGTGGTGGAGGCGGAAAGGGCGATCGAGGCCAAGCTGAGGACGGCGCTTGCGCAAGGCGAGTTCGAGCTGCATTACCAGCCCATTCTCGAGGTCGCGTCCCGTTCGACCCAGGCCGCCGAAGCGCTGGTGCGATGGCGTCATCCAGCGGACGGACTGATCTCGCCCGCCGACTTCATTCCCGTGGCGGAGCAAACCGGGCTGATCCTGCCGCTGAGCGATTGGATCATTCAGCGCGCCTGCCGGGATGCGGTGTCGTGGCCGGCAAGCATACAGCTCGCGGTCAACGTCTCCGCCATCCAGTTCAAGCGCGGGAATCTGTTCGATGTCGTGATGCGTGCCCTGATTCAGTCGGGCCTGAGCCCACGACGGCTGCAGCTCGAGGTGACCGAGACGGCCTTGCTGGAGCACCAAGCCGAGCAGCTGCAAACGTTCCGCAAGTTGAAGAACCTGGGTGTTGCGCTCGTTCTCGACGATTTCGGAACGGGATATTCCTCGGTCAATTACCTGACGGATTTTCCATTCGACAAGATCAAGATCGATCGCTCGTTCGTTCAGGGGGTTCACAAGCGGGAGTGCTCGGCAGTGATTGCATCGGCCGTCGCGCTGGCGAAGGGGCTTGGCATCACCATCACGGCGGAAGGGATCGAAACCGAGGAGCAGTTCGGTCTGTTGCGATCGATGGGCGTCGATTTCGCCCAAGGCTACCTGTTCGATCGCGCCATGCCGCGCGACGAGTTCGCCGTCTCTCAAGGCTGGACCCAGGAGCTCGAGGATAATATCTCGGGCCATGAACGTCGGTCGGGCCTGCGCGTTGCGCTTGGCGGCGCATGAAACGGATGCGCCCTAGTTCAGGGAGCACAGCCGCTGCAACTCCCGCATGTTCAGGACCTCGAGCACGCCATTGGACAGATCGAGGATGCCGCGCTCGCGCAAGGTCCCGAGGATGCGGCTGACATGAACTGCGGTGAGGCCGACGGCCTCCGCGATGTGTTGCTGGCGCAGCGGAAGCGGATAGCGGTTCTCGCGTATGACGGTCTGCTCGGCAATGCGGCGCATCAGCTGCAGGAACAGGTAGGCGATCCGCTCCTCGCCCGAGCACTGGCCGAGCGCTGCGAGCATCTTCTCGGCGGCCTCGATCTGGCTGGCGCAGGATCTTGCAATGGCCGGGGCCGCTGTCGTGAAATTCGTCATGATCCTCGACTGCACTTCGGCGCGCTTCATGGCGCTGACCTGGATCGTGGTCAGGGCCTTCACCGAGAAGTGGACGCGATCCTGGAATATAGAGCTCGTCGAAAAAAGATCTCCGGGAAGCAGGAAGTGGAGAATCTGTCTGCGGCCGTCGGGCAATTGCAGGAAACGGAAAGCCCAGCCATGGCATAGAACATAGATGTCGGGCGAGGCTTCCTGCGAGGCCAGCACCGGCTTGCTCGCCGGGACGACGAAATGATGCTGCCAATCCGAGATTTCGTTTGAGCCCGCCGTCTTCACGCTTCCGAGGATTGCGCCACAAAATCCCGTGCTATTCCGCGAACAGGTTGCGCAGGGCGAGACGTTCTTCATTTATCTTGTAAAATGCCCGTGTGATACCGCCTCATCGCGGTTTCTCTAACATTGCTTGTATCCAATGATCACGAACGCGTGCTTACAGTCAATATCAATCGCATGTGCAGCCGGCGGCAGTTCCGATGCCGTTGATGCAGATTATTGATCTGGATCAAGTGCCGATTACCTGTGTCAGATTGCCCTCAGGCGATCTTAATTTCGAATTGAGACGATCATCTGCGGCGGCCGACCACGCGGCTTTGCCGATTTTTCAGTAACGTTTCCGATGTTTTGGATTTTCGAGGGCAACCATGGCGGCGCAGCCTGCATCCGTGCATTCGACGACCAGCGACGGCGCGCGGGATCGTGACGTCCGCATGCGCTTCTTGCGCATCGACGCCGAGACGGGCGAGCTGTTGCGGGAGTTCTGGAAAGCCGTAGACGGAGCGCTGCCGGAGATCCTCGAAGGTTTCTACCGGCATGTCTCGAACGAGCCGCAGCTCGTCGAATTGATCGGCAGCGACACCCCACGCCTGAAAAAGGCCCAAGGGTCGCATTGGGCGCGCCTGTTCAACGGCCGCTTCGATTCCGACTACCTCCAGGGCGCGCGGATGATCGGGCTGATGCACAACAAGATCGGGCTCGAGCCGCGCTGGTACATCGGTGGCTACAATTTTGTGCTCGGCCGCCTCGCGGCGCTTGCCGTCGAAACCTACCGATGGAGGCCGTCGAGGTTGTCCAGGGTTCTCGTCGCAGTCAATTCTGCCGTTCTGCTCGACATGGACATTGCGATCTCGGTTTACCAGGAGGCGATGCTGGCCGAGCGGCGGCAGCGCCAGGACAAGGTCGATGCCGCGATCTCGGGCTTCGATGGTCGGATGAAGCGGGCGCTCGAATCCGTCGGCGGCTCGGCGACCGAGCTGCAGCTGGCCGCCAACGCGCTCGCGGCCAATGCTGAACAATCGAGGCAGCAGTCGCAAACGGTGGCGGCGGCCTCTGAGGAAGCGTCTACCAATGTGCAGGCGGTTGCGGCTTCGACCGAGGAGCTGAGCTCGTCCATCAGGGAGATCGGCCGCCAGGTTTCCGATTCCACCAGGATCACGGCAACGGCGGTCGATCAGGCGAAACGATCGGGAAGCTCGATCGAGGGGCTTGCGGTGGCGACGCAACGCATCGGTGCCGTTATCGAATTGATCAACAGCATCGCCGGACAAACCAATTTGCTGGCCCTGAATGCCACAATCGAGGCCGCCCGCGCCGGCGAAGCCGGCCGCGGCTTTGCCGTGGTCGCCTCCGAGGTGAAGGCGCTTGCGGAGCAGACGGCCAAGGCGACGGGTGAGATCGCCCAGCAGATCCTGTCCATCCAGGAGGCCACCAAGGACTCGGTCGGGGCCATCCATCAGATCGGTTCAACCATCGCCTCGGTCAACGAGATCGCAACCGCGATCGCGGCGGCCGTCGACGAGCAGGGCACGGCGACGGTCGAAATCGCGCGCAACGTCCAGGAAGCCGCCCGCGGAACCCATGATGTCTCCAGCAATATCGCGGGCGTCAGCCAGGCCGCGATCAAGACCGGCGAGACCGCCGCGAATCTTCTGCGCGCATCCAACGAATTGTCGCGGCAGGCGGCCGAGCTGCGCTCCGAGGTGGAAGGCTTCTTCTCCGCGATCAGGGCTGCCTGATCCTTCGCGGCCCTGTTCAATCGCCCTGCGGCGGGCTCGTGTGGCTCCTGCGGATCCCGCTTCGGCGACCGGCGCGGGGTGGTTCGAGCGTCACCTGTTTGAGATCGCCGCCGCTCGCGACGACAACGACGAAATTGAGCTTGCCGTCCTTGTTCATGAGGCCGCCGCCGAGTGCCTTGCCCGATGCTGCCCTCTCGCCGACGACGACGGCATCGGCAAGGCATTGCCTGGTGGACCTCAGCGCAATGATGTTGTCCCTGTCAGCCTCGTCCATCGCCATCAGCGACGACGTCATCTCGTCACCCGCGATGTTTCCCGTCCTCGAATCGATCACGTTTTCCCAGACGTCGTCGTTTTTCACCGTCTTCACGCGATAGGCCGGGGGATCGGATATTTCGAAACTGATCTGCACGGTCCGTGAGCCGGTATGCAGTTTTTCGGCAATCCTTATCGCCTGATTGAGCGTCAGTTCAGCCGATTGGAACTGCTCGATCAGGCGGCGGACGACCCTTTCGTCGGTCGCGGCATCCGTTTCGCGCTGGTTCGACGCGGTTGCCGGTGGCGACGACAGGTCGGCGAACGCGGGCGGCGGCAGCAGTGCAGCCCATAGCGCGAGCAGGACGGATCCGCCGGCGAGACGCTGGGCCAGATGAGTTGACATGTCGTGCCTGGTTAATTAAACGAAACGGTACCGTTCAAATATCGCGAGGTGGCCGGACTTGTCAAGCCGAAGCGTGGCTGCGGACACAGGCGATAGTGCCCGTTGGGTTCCGCGAATCACCCTGTCAAGAGTTGACTGCCGCTCCTCGCGATGCATGCTCGCCCGCATGGAGCGATTTGCGCAGACACGCTGGGCGCGCATGAGCAGCGGGCAGTATTGCCTGATCCGCGATCTCGGCCTGGTCAAGGGCGGCAAGGGACTGCGGCACCACGAGGTGGTGCTCACGCTGTCGTGTCGTGGCCTCGTCCGCTTTGCCGTCACTGTGCTGCGCGAGATCCGATGGCGCGAGGCGGGCCGGGGACTGCTCGGGATCGTGCGAGCAGTCGGCCGTTCGCGCACGGAGCCGGGCGCTGCACCCGACCAGGCTTTGCATCAGCCCGACGTCGCGGCCGAAATATAGCGGCGGGACATGCATCGATCGCCCGGCAGCGCCTGTCGTCGCCTAAAAATCGCCTCGAAGTGCCAATTTTAGACGTCGGCTTTTCGCCGGTTCGTGCCGCGGCTGGCTTCGCGGCGGTGATCGGGAAGCTTGTGCGCGGCCCTCCGCCGGCCTTTGCCGCGGGCCACAATCCCGCTAGGTATTGCGGGTCGAGCCGCATGTCGGCTCCTTCCGGATGGGCCTGTGTACGACCTCGATTTCCTCCACACGAACGCGCCGAGGCGGTCGCTTGGTCGTGTGCCGTCGCGGCCGCCTCGCCCCGCAGGGGCCCATAGGATAGACTGAAATCGGCATGAGCGCTCCCAAAACCCGCCAATCGCCCATTGCGCGCATTCGTGCGCTCTTGAACCAGCCGACGCATCATTATCGTCCGGCGACGTCGGTTTTTCTCGATCTCAATGTCGACCGCCTGGCGGACCAGCTCGAGCTGGTCGCCCGCGGCACCGAGCGCGGCGCCGAGGGGCGGCCGTCCTCGGACGCAAAGACGATGGACGATATCGAACACCGGGTGGTCGAACGGATCGAGGCGCACAAGCAGGACGCCCACACGATCTATCTCGATCACCTCCACACCTATGACGAGCGGATCACGGCGCTGAGCTTCGAGGAGCGGTTTGCGACCATCCAGCAGGCCGCGCCGGAGGCGGTGGGGGATTTCAGGGCCGAGGCGACCGTCGGCCGCGACGAATTGTTTGTGCTGCGGCGGCGGCTCAACGAATCCGAGCTGGAGCGCGAGCGCTTTCGCAGCCGTCATCGCATCGAGCGCCCGGCGCGGCTGTCGAGCCCGGGCAAGATCATCCTCAAGATCGGCGTGCTCGCCATCCTCTTCATCATCGAGGTCGTGATCAACGGCAGCTTTCTCGCCAAGGCCAATGTCGGCGGCCTGCTCGGCGGCGCGGCGCAGGCGGTCACGTTCGCTGCATTGAACATCATTGCCAGCTTCTTCTGGGGCATGGTGCTGATCCGGCTGGTCAACCGGCGCAATTATGTCCTGAAACTGATCGGGCTGGTGTCGTTTCTCGCCTATCTCGCCTTCGCGGTGGCGCTCAATCTCACCCTTTCACATCTTCGCGAGATTCCACCTGCTGTCGCCGTGTCCGACAATGTCGGCCAGGTGGTGCTGCACCGCCTGCTGACCGCGCCTTACGCGCTCACCGACATCAATTCCTGGGTGTTCTTTTCCATCGGCTTCATCTTTTCCCTGATCGCGATGGCCGATGGTCTGATGTTCTTCGATCCCTATATGGGCTATGCGGGGCTGGAGCGGCGTTGGATCGAGGCGACCAGGCTGTTTGCCGATGCCAGGAGCGAGCTGATCGAACGGTTGCGCGACATTCGCGAGGACGCCACCGAAGCCATGAACGAAGCCGCGCGCGACCTGTCGGTCCGGCGCAGCGAGTATGATGCGCTGTTGCAGGGGCGGGAGCGTCTCGCCCAGCGCTTTGCCCAGCACCAGAACCAGATCGAGCAGGCGGCCCGCGCGCTGCTCGAGATCTATCGCGAGGCCAACCGCAAGGCGCGCACCACGCCGGCGCCGGACTATTTTGCCAAAGCCTATGTGATGGAGCGCATCACCTATTCCGCCGCCGAGCCGGATTCCAGCGCGCGCGAGCATCTGCGCAAGATGATTGCCGACACCCAGGAGCTGCTCAACCAGCAGATCAAGGCCATCCACGACGCCTTCGACGGCGCCGTGAAGACCTATCGCGAGATCGACGAGCTGTTGCCGGAGAAGAAGCCCGAGAGCAAAGCGGAGACCAAGCGTGGCTAGGCGGCGTCCCCGACAGCGCAAGGACGCAGGGTTCGGCTGGGCGGGCCTCGCGGGAATCCTCCTGCTCCTGCTCGCGATCGCCTCGGGCGGCGCGCTGGCCTATTTCTATTTCGCAACGCCGGCACGCCCGGTGCTCGATGCCCAGACGCTGTGTCCGGTCGACGGCCCGAAAGGAATCACCGTGGTCCTGGTCGACACCTCGGACGATTTGCCCGAGACGACGCAGCGGGAGATCCTGGGGTCGCTCGACGACATGATCACCACGCTGCCGCCGTATTACCGGCTCGACATCCGGGTGCTGGACATTGCGGGAAACCGCAGCCGTTCGCTGTTCTCGAAGTGCAACCCCGGCGACGGCGCAGGGCTCAGCGAGTGGACCGACAATCCCCGCATCGCGCGGCTCCGCTGGATCGAGGATTTTCGCAAACCGGCGGCGGCTGCCATGAAAAGCAGCATCGCCTCTGCGAAGGCGAACAGCTCGCCGATCATGGCGGCGATCCAGGACATCGCCATCGACCAGTTTTCCAGCGCCCAGAGCCAGGACGCGCGGAAAACCCTGTATGTCATTTCCGACATGATTGAACACACCCGCGACTACAGCCAATATGTCCGTGCGGGCGACCTGTCGTTCCAGCGATACCGGCAGTCGCCGGCCTACCTGAAGTTTCGCACCGATCTGCATGGCGCAACCGTCATCATCCGGTACGTGACGCGGCAGGTGAACGGACAGCCGCTGCTCGACGGGGCCAGGCATATGGAATTCTGGAAGTCCTGGATCGAGGACAACAGGGGCATTTTCGGCGGAGCCAAGCGGCTTCAGGGAGCATGACCAAGCGTGGCAGCCTATGACGAGAGCAAGAGCCTGCCGCCCGGCCTTCTGAACGGGCTGCTGTTCTTCGCCGTGGTGATCGTTGGCAGCGGCTACATCATCTTCTCCAAGCTGCACGATTTCGGCGCCTTCGCCGTCACCGCCGTGCCGGTGCTGATCATGATCGGATATGCGGTGCTACTGGGAGCGCGCCTGTTCCGCCTGCGCGACGACCAGGCCGGCGACAATCTCTATTACATGGGCTTCCTGTTCACGCTGACGAGCCTTGCGGTCTCGCTCTATCAGTTTTCGGCCGCAGGCTCCGCCGAGCAGATCGTGCAGAATTTCGGCATTGCCATCGCCTCCACCATTTCGGGCATTGCGCTTCGCATTCTGTTCAACCAGATGCGCCGCGACCCGGTGGAGGTCGAGGCGACCGCGCGGCTGGAGCTTGCGGAGGCCTCGCGGCGGGTGAAGCGGGAGCTCGAGAGCGCGATCCTGGAATTCGGCTATTTCCGCCGCGCCACCCAGCAGTCGATGGGCGACGCCATGGATGAGGTGCGGGACAGCATCGACAGGGCGCGCGCCGAGTTTGCCGGCGAGGTCGGGCGGCTTGCGGCCGCGAGCAACCAGCCGCTCGAGGAGACCAACAAGAGATCGGCCGAGACGCTCGACCATCTCAACGAGCACACCGTCCAGGTGCTCGACGTCTCCAGGCAGCTGGTGCGGGAAGGCGAACAGCTCGCGCGCAGCACGACCAACGTCGTCAAGGCGATCGACTTCATGCTCGCAAAGCTGTCGGCGCTGCAGATGCCGGACCGCGCCACCGAAAGCAAGCTCGCGCCGATGATCGAGAGCCTGGCGCAGGCGGTCAACACGCTTGGCGAGAGCACCGAGGCGCAGGCCAGGAACATCGAGACCAATCTCAAGCACACCCAGAACGCCGTCGTCGCAGTCGCCCAGGTCCTGCAGGACATGCGCGCCACGGAGACGGCACGGTCCGGCCCGCGGGCGCGGGGCGCAAGTGCGGCAGGCGACAGGCCTTAAACGGAGCTCCGGTTATGGACGGTCAAATCGTACAGCAGCGCTCGTCCTACCGGCAGGGCCTGGTTCTCGGCCTGACCATGGCCGAGATCATGATCCTCTTGGTGTTCTGCCTGCTGATCGCAATGGCCACTTTCCTCAAGCGGGAAGAGACCCGGCGCGCGGTCGCCGAGCAGGAGCTGCAACAGCAGCGGCAGCTGACCGAGCAGGAACGCAGCGTGCTCGCCGAGCTCAAGCCGACGGCGGCGCTCGGCGAAAAGCTGCAGGATTGGTCGGGCCTGAGCGATCCGCAGGCGATCGACAAATACTGGCGGGAGCTGGTGGACGCCCGCACCGTCGTCGCCGAGATCGAGAAGAGCGGCATTCCGCTGAAGGAATTTCGCGACAGCCTCGCCAATGTCGCGGCATTGCGCGCCAACGGCATCGATGTCGACAAGGCGATCCGCGATGCGCAGATCGTCGAGGCGATCAATCGCGCGATGACCAAGCCCGGGCAGCCCCAGGTCTCGACCCAGGACATCCTCGACGCCGTCGACCGCGGCACGAACGGATCCGGTCCCGGCGGCCATCAATGGCCGCCGATCATCCGGATGAGCGAGGCCGACGGCTATTATTTCAAGACACGAAGCGCGGAATTGTCGCCGGCCTTCCATGACACGCTGCTCAACGAGACGCCGCGCGAAATCCTCGACTACATCAAGAAATACGACGTCGACGTCATCGAGGTCGTCGGTCACACCGACGAACGCCCGATTGGCGCGCGCCAGTTCTCCAATCTGGACCGCGATCTCACCGCCGTGCTGAACAACACCGAAGGCGTCGTCAGCCTGATCCCGGCCGACAACGCCGGACTGGGGCTCGCCAGGGCCGTGTCGGTCGTGAGCGTGCTCAGGCAGAGCCCGCTGCTGGCCGGCTACAAGATCATTCCCCTGTCAGGCGCGCAGCTGATCAACACCGACGAGACCTTGGCGCTCACCGGCTCGGCGGAAGACATCCAGCAGCGGCGCCGGATCGAAATCCGCCTGCGCAAATCGGTGCCCCACGAAGCCGAGGTCCCGCCGCCGCCGCTCATTCCGTCAATTTCGACACAGCCTTAGATCCCCGATATCGCGGCGCCTCATGTGAGCCGTTCCGGCGTGGTCATGTAACCCCATCGACCGCGTCGATTGTTGTTTCTCCGGACAGTCGGCGACGCAGATGGCGTTCCCGGAACAGTCCGTTCGACGTGACGTTAGCCCCGGGTGCCGGAATGAGCGCTTGCGCAGCCGCGCTGCGCTGCGGTGTCGACGGAGGCTTCATGAAAACGACAGCAAGCATGTTAACGGCCGCGTGCGTATTAGCCGGCAGCTTGGCCTATGCGCACTTGGCCTATGCGCAATCCCAGATTCCGAGCGGGCGCGGATCGACGACAGGAGATCCGGCCGCGAGCTCGGCAAACCCGGCGGCATCGCCGACGACGACCGGAAGCGACATGAGG
This sequence comes from Bradyrhizobium sp., assembly GCA_035293585.1. Lineage (GTDB taxonomy): Bacteria > Pseudomonadota > Alphaproteobacteria > Rhizobiales > Xanthobacteraceae > Bradyrhizobium. The sequence goes on from DATGMN010000009.1 coordinate 109,075, forward strand.
CCGAGCCGCAGTGGCAGCGGCACATCGACCTCCGGCGGCAGCGACGCCAATGGCGATCAGGGCAGGGACACGATGCCGGAAACCGCCAACCGTCCCACCATTCCGCTCGACAAGCAGAACAAGCCGGCGGTCGGGCACTGATCCCGCCTGACCCCTTGGCGCGCCGCGTTCCCGTCGCGCAAGGGGATTGAAACGTCGCAATGCGACGAAGCAAAAGAGGCCACCCTGGATAGGGTGGCCTCGAATGGCGCTTGGGGCTTCAGGCGAAGCGATGCCTACCAGTTCTCCCAGGTGTCGCCACGCCAGTAGCCGCGGCCTTCATGCTCCCGGAACGTGAAGTGCTCGCGCGGGCCCCAGTGCCAGTCGTCGCGATGCACGATCACCCTGGCGTCCGGCGGATAGCTATAGACCTCATGGGTGTGCCAGCAGACATCGCCGGTGCAGGCGATGGCCGCGGACGCGCCCACGCTGGTGGCGGCCAGCAGGCCCGCACCGAGTGCAGCGCTTGCAAGGGTCTTGGCCAGTGTCATGATGTCCTCCTTCTGCAAATCGTTGCCCGCCTGCCAACAGCGCAGCGGGTGGATTCGTTCCCGCAGGAGGATGTCACGACAGGCAAGGGAACCGCGGAACGAACGGTCCGCGCGCTCATGCGGTGTGGCCGGGATCGACGTCCTTCGGCGTCTTCTTCTCGCGCTGCGGCGTCATCTTCGCCGGATCCGGCGCGCCGGGAACACCGCGCGGCCCAAACTGCCGGCGCTGGATATCGTCTTCGGAGAAGGGGGGCTCGACGCCGTTCGGCTCGCGCGATCTGGCCATGACATGCTCCATGGATTGTCGAACGCCCCGACGGCTAATGCGTCGGAGGAAGGCCCGTTCCAGTCCGCCACGGCCGTGGCGTTGCCGGATTAAGATCTTGTGAGAATGGGCAAACATCCTTGAAACCGGGGCTGCGCGCATCATCTATCAGGCAAGGTTCCCGATGGCGCGCCGCGCGGGCGGCATCAGCCTGGCGGAGCCGCCAGACATTCACAATGAGCACCTCGATCAAACGTCACGGTCGGTTCTGGACCGAGCAGGACGATAATCTTCTGCGCGCCATGGCCGCCGCCGGCAAGAGCATCACGCTGATGACCGTGAAACTCGGCCGGCCGATGCGCACCATCAAGGCTCGCGCCCAGGAGCTGCACATCCCGTTGCCCGGCGAGGACAAGGCCACCAAGCGCTGGATGGGCTGAGCTCGCGCCGCGTGATTGCGGCAACCAGCGGCACGCGGATCGCACCGTCATCCGGAGGCGCTCGCGATAGCGAGCCTCGACGGATGGACGGCCCCGTTTGCTGCAGCCGGGCCGTCGCCCTTCGAGGCCGCCGCTTCGCGACGGCGCCTCAGGATGACGGATCTCAAACTTCACATGCTCTCAGGGTGACGATGGACGCTTCGTGCGCGTTGGCATGTCGCTCTACTGATGAATCCTCGCCGACATCGCCTCCAGCTCCGCGGCCTCCGCCGCCGGCAGCTTCTCGAGCCGGACGGCGACATGCTTGTGATAGGGCGTGCCGGCGATCGGATCGCAATTTTCGCTGTCGGTCAGCACGTTGACGCGCGGCCCGCAGCTCAGGCGCTCGCCGTCCCTGGTCGGATAGGCCTGGCCGTAGCCGTGGGGCAGCGCCAGCTGGCCCTCGCGCACGCTGTCGTCGGCCTTGGCACGCGCGACGATGTGTCCGGCGGGCGACTTCACCGCAATCCACTCGCCATCGGCTGCGCCGAGCGAGGCCAGATCCTTGGCGTTGACCAGCAGCGCACCGTCGGGATCGTCGCGCCGCCAGGCCGGATCGCGGAAGATCTGGTTGGCGTTGAACCTGCGCCGCTGCCCGGCCGCGAGGATGAAGGGATAGTCCTGGCGCCGGCCCGCAGTCGCCGGATCGAGCCTGCCCAGCCAGTCGAGCATCGCGGGGATCGCAAGATGCACCTTGCGGTCGGGATGGCTGATCAGCGACCACACCTCGTCGTAGTCATGGGTGGTGATCGCCGTTCCGCTGCGCGCGCCGACGATCGCGTCGAACAGCGCATCGCCCAGCTCCTTGTCGGACACTTCGCTGCCGGCGCCGAGCGCACGCCGCACCGCCTCCGGCGCGCGTTTGGCACAGGCGAGCGCCGCACCCCAGAGCGGTGCCGCCGCGGCCGTGCCCGCAGGCAGGCTTGCGCCGAGCGTGTTGTAGAGCAGGAGCGCGCCGAGCGGGGTGGCGGAGGGATTTTCCGCCATGAAGCTGCGGAACGCCGCGGCAAAGGCGGGACGCGAGCGCAAGGCCGCATCGCGCATGGGCGCGAGCACATTGTCGCCCGGCAACAGGCCGAGCGCGCGGGCAAGACGGGTGTAGATTTCGGGCTCGGGCAGGGTGCCGTCGAGCGGCGGCACCACGCCCGGACGGACATGGAAATAGTTGGTGGGGAATTCGAAGTTGAACAGCGTGAATTCGCATTTCTCGTATTGCGAGGACGCCGGCAGCACGTAATGGGCCAGCCGCGCGGTCTCGGTCATGGCGACGTCGACGACGACGCAAAGCTCGAGCGCCTGCAGCGCCTTCTCGACTTCCGCGGTATTGGCCGCGGTGTTCGCAGGGTTGGAACTATCGACCCAGATGCAGCGCAGGCGGTCGGGATGATCGCCGAGCACGGCCTGCGGAAACATGTTCGGCGGCAACAGGCCGCCGATCACCTCGGTATCGGTCGGAGCGAATTTCTGGCCGGGCGAGTTGCCCCACAAGGGCTGCAGCCAGCTATGCAGCTGGTTGGTGCCTTTGCGGCCGAAACTGCCGGTCAGCATGATCAGGAGCTTTTCCAGATAGGAATTGAGGGTCGAGTTGACCCCCTGCTGAATACCGAGCTCGACCCGGACCGTCATCGCCTTTGCGGCGGCGATCATGTCGACGCAGCGCTCGATCTCGTCTAGCGGAATATCGGCGGCCTGCGCCCAGGCGTCGATTGGAATGCGGCGCAGCGCCGCCGTGACCTCGGCGTATCCGTCCGTATGGCTCTCGAGGAAATCATGATCCAGCGCGTCGCGCCTGACGAGCGTTGCGAGAATGGCGCCGAGCAGGAAGGCGTCCGCGCCCGGCCGCACGGCGAGGTGCAGGTCGGCCATCTCGGCGGTCTCGGTGCGGCGCGGATCGATCACGACCAGCTTGCGGTCGGGATCTTTGCGGATCTGGTTGAGCTGATCGCGGGCATTGGGAAAGCCGTGCGCGATCCAGGGATTGGCCCCGATCACAAACAACAGGTCGCAGTGATGCACATCCTCGGCGGTGTGGCAGGTCTGGCTGCCGAACAGATGGCCGTTGACCCAGAAATCGCCGGTCTTCTCCTGCGACAGCGCGTTGAAGACATGGCGGGAGCCGAGCGCGCGCAGCACGGCGTTGACATAGGCGCCGCCGGCGTGGTTGCCCTGGCCGCCGCCGCCATAGAGCGCGATTGCTTTGCCGTCATGACGCTCGACCACGGCGCGCAGCCTTGCGGCGATCTCGGCGATCGCGGTGTCCCAGTCGATCGGTTCGAACGTGCCGTCGCTCTGACGGCGCAGCGGCGTCGTCAGGCGGTCGCGGTGATGCGCGTAGAACGGAATCCGCGCCGCCTTGTTGCAGAGATAGCCCTGCGATTTCGGATTGTCGCGGTCGCCGCGCACCTTGGCGATGCGGCCGTCGTCGACCATCACCTCGATGCCGCAATTGATGTAGCAGAGATTGCAGGCCGTCTTCCGCCACGCCTGTGCCGACATCGCAAAGCCTCCCTGGCATTTGATGTTGGGAGGCAACTTACAGGATGATCGTCATATAAACAATGGAAAATGCAGGCATCCGCGGGGTTGGTTGCGGACCCGTCATCCTGAGGCGCTCGCGAAAGCGAGCCTCGAAGGATGAACGGCCCGGTTCGCGCACCGGGGCCGTCGCCCTTCGAGACGGCCGCTGTTGCGGCCTCCTCAGGGGGACGGGGATGCTTTGGCGGTCGTTCCAATTGAACAGGTTCGCCGGCAGGCGGCTGTCTGCTCGCCTCGCATTGCCGGCCAATATCGCCCGCTTTTGATCTGCCGTCAGCGAGGTCGAGCCGTCAGCTCTCGATGGTGCAGCCGAGCCTTGCGAGCGTTGCATCGACCCAGGCGCGGTCGCTCTTGCCCGCCTTGATCGCGGCGAGCTGCTTGATCTCGGCCTGGTGCTTGGCTTCCGTGGCTTTCAGCACCTCGGACGTCACGTCGTAGGGAACGCACACCACGCCGTCGCCGTCGCCGACGATCAGGTCGCCCGGCGCGATCACCATGCCCTCGATCGCGATCGGCACATTGATCTCGCCCGGGCCGTCCTTGTACGGCCCGCGATGGGTGACGCCGGCTGCGAACACCGGGAAGTCGCCCGCATGCAGCGTGTCGTAGTCGCGGATCGCGCCATAGATGACGATGCCGCCGATCCCGCGGGTTTGCGCATGTGCCGCCATCATCTCGCCGATCAGGGAGTTGGTGAGATCGCCGCCGCCATCCACCACGATGATGTCGCCGGGCTCGGCGATGTCGAGCGCCTTGTGCAACATGAGATTGTCGCCGGGGCGGGTCTTGACGGTGAAGGCGGGACCGGCCATCGCGCCGCCGCGATGGATCGGCCGCAGCCGCGGGCCGGCTGCGGTCATCCGCGACATGGAATCGCTGATATTGGCGACCGGAAGCTCGCGGAAGCGCGCTACAACTGCCGCATCCACCTTGCGCTCGCGTTTACGAATCTGAAATCCAATCACGGCCTGCTCCTCACTTTTCTTGCTCTTCGCGTATCGTGCCGCAGTGAACCCCAGCCCGGCAGCGAGATCAAGGCGTGCGCGAGGCGGCGCCCGCAATGTCCCAGCTTTGGGTTGTCCGGCCGGATTTTTTCGAGCAGATTGCATCCGTAACAGGACAAATCGAGGGGCCGGACAGGTGCTGGAAAACTTCTCGCGCCGGACGTTTGCTAAGCTGGCGGGCTTTGCCTCTCTCGGCCTCGGCACGGCGCCCGCCGAGGCGCAAGAGACCGCGAGGCAAGCGACGAGCCGGCTCGCGCCCGGCAGTTTCCCGAGCGGCTTCGTCTGGGGCACGGCGACCTCGGCCTATCAGATCGAGGGCGCCGTCAATGAGGACGGCCGCGGGCCCTCGATCTGGGATACTTTCTCGCATCAAGCGGGCCATATCGCCGATGGCACCAGCGCCGATCGCGCCAATGATCACTACCATCGCTACAAGGAAGATGTCGGCCTGATCAAGGAGCTCGGGGTTAAACACTATCGCTTCTCGATAGCCTGGCCGCGGGTGTTTCCCGATGGGACGGGCGCCCCCAACCCCAGGGGGCTCGACTTCTACGACCGCCTGCTGGACGAGTTGCTGGCCAATGGCATCGAGCCCTATGCGACGCTCTATCACTGGGACCTGCCGCAGGCGCTGCAGGATCGCTTCGGCGGCTGGCAATCGGCCGAGACCTCGAAGGCTTTCGCCGATTATTGCGGCTATGTCGCGGAGCGCATCACCGATCGCGTGAAGTTTCTGTTCACGCTCAACGAGGTCGGGCGCTTCCTCAATTTCGGCTATGGCTGGGGCATCGACGCGCCGGGGCTCAAGCTGCCCCCCAAAGAGCTCAACCAGGCGCGCCATCACGTCGCGCTGGCGCATGGGCTTGCGGTGCAGGCCATCCGCGCGCATGGGCGGCCCGGGACAAAGGTCGGCCCGGCGGAGAACATCGCCGCCTGCCTGCCTGCGATCGACACCCCGGAGAATGTTCGCGCCGCAGAGATCGCGACGCGCGAGCTGAATGCCGGGTTTCTCAATGTCATCATCGAGGGCAAATACACCGATCATTTCCTCGACTATGCCGGCGCGAACGCACCGACCTTCACCGCGGACGAATTGAAGATCATAGGCCAACCCAACGACTTCATCGGCCTCAACATCTACGCGCCGCAATTCTATGTGGTGGCGACCGACAAGGTGCCCGGCTTTTCCGTGCTGCCGTTTCCGGAGTCCTTTCCTCACATGAAGTCCGACTGGCTCAGGATCGGGCCGGAGACGGCCTATTGGGTGCCGCGGCTGGCTGCCAAGGTGTGGAACCTCGACAGCATCTACATCACCGAAAACGGCACATCCAGCACCGACCACGTCGCGCCCGACGGCAGGATCTACGACCTCGACCGCATCATGTTCCTGCGCAACTACCTCACCCAGCTGCAGCGGTGCGTCGCCGAGGGCGTGCCGGTGCGCGGCTACTTCCTGTGGAGCCTGATGGACAATTTCGAATGGATCTTCGGCTTCGAGCAGCGCTTCGGGCTCTACCACGTCGATTTCGACACGCTGCTCCGCAAGCCGAAGCTCAGCGTCGATTTCTACCGCAACGTGATCGCGCGCAATGCGGTGGATGTCTGAGACCGTCTCCTAGCGTTTTGACCCAGACGCTTGTATCACTCGGTGTCATTCCGGGGCGCCCGAAGGGCGAACCCGGAATCTCGCGCCGCAACCTCGAGATTCCGGGTTCGCCGCTGACGCGGCGCCCCGGAATGACGGAATGAAGTGTCAGGCTCGCAACACTAGCCGCCGACGAACGCGAGCAGCGTGCCGTTGCCCAGCGCCGGCGGCACGCAGATGGCGCCCCCGCTGCGAATGGACATTGCGCCGATCGCCTTTTCGGCCGCGGCGAGATCGGCCGCGATCACCAGGCCGGCTGCGCCGCGTTCGGGCAGAATCGCGAGCGGCACCTCGGGATAGCGCCGGCCGAGGAGGGTCTTGGTCATGAAGACGAAATCGGCACGATCGGCGCCGGAAGGGACGACCACGCTGCCGTCGGCTTGCTCGCGCGCCTCGCGATCGATCATGCGCGACAGCTGCGCGGCTTCCTTGGCGGGCTCACCCGCCACCAGCAGGACCTGCCGCAGCCGCTTGGCGCCATTGGCGTGCGTCATCAGCTCGGGAATCCACACGGTCTCGCGGGTCTTGTGCTGGCAGGCGAAGATGCGTACGCCGCCCGGCGCTTCCGCGACCGGCCATTGGAAGGTGCGGAATTTCGCCGCCGACAGCCGGCCGTCCGGCATGGTCACCGGACGCTCGAAATCCGTCGGTCCGATCGGCGGATAGCCGCGCGCGCGGATTTCCTCTGCGCCTTCGGCGGAGTCCACTGCGGTGAAAGCGATGCGCTCGATGCCCTCGCGCTTGTCGAGAAAGGCACGCGCCGGTGCATTGTGCTCGGTGGGCGCGAGCACCCCGAGCAGCTCGATATAATCGGGGTCGAGCATGATCGTGTAATTGCCCGAGCCCATATGCGCACTGTGGGTGCCGCGCGGCGACACGGTGAAGCCCAGCTTCTTCCAGTTTGCCGCAGCCTGGTCGAGATCACGGACCATGACGACCGCATGGTCGATACCGATGACGTTCCTGAGGGCCACGTGTGCAATCCTTTGCGCGAAAACTTGCTGCCTAACCTAAACAGATCGTGCATGGTGCTGCAAGCAAGCCGCAGCTCCTAGGTGCGATGCATTTGCAGAAAGGACGCCGATGAGTGCCCCCGACGTGCGCTGGCCCGATTCGCTCTGGGCCGCGGTGACGCCGCCCGGACCCGAGCTGCCTGAGCTCACGGGCTCGGAGAAGGCCGATGTCATCGTGATCGGCGGCGGCTTCACCGGTCTCTCGACGGCGCTGCATCTGCGCGAGGCCGGCGTCGATGTCGCCATTGTCGAGGCGATTGAGCCGGGCTGGGGCGCCTCGGGGCGCAACAACGGGCAGGTGATCCCGACCCTGTCGCGCGTCGATCCGGAGGAGATCATTGCCCGGCATGGCGCCGCCGGAGAACGGTTTGTCGCCATGCTGCGCGACAGCGCGTCCACGCTGTTTGATGTCGCGCGCCGCTACCAGCTCAAGGCCGAGCAGGAGCAGGCGGGCTGGGTGCAGCCGGTGCATTCGCCGGGCCGCATCAGGATCGCGGAGCGGCGGGTGCGGCAATGGGGCAAGCTCGGCGCGCCGGTCGAATTGTTGTCGCGCGAGCAGGCGCGCGACATGCTGGGGTCGGAGGCATGGTATGGCGGCTTCTGGAACAGGAGCGGCGGCCACATCAATCCTCTCGCGCTGGCGCGGGAGCTCGCGCGGGCGGTGGTGACAGCGGGCGGGCAGATCTATGCGCGCTCGCCGGTGGAAAGCTTCGAGCGTCGCGGTGATCGCTGGATCGCAACGACCGGGCGCGGCGAGATCAGCGGCCGCGCGCTGGTGGTGGCGAGCAATGCCTATAGCGGCGAGTTCTCGGCACGGCTGGCGCCCGACATCGCGCGCGAGGTGGTGCCGATCCTGTCATGGCAGATGTCGACGCAGCCCTTGTCCGACAATGTCCGCAAGACCATCATTCCCGCGCGCCAGGCGATGTCGGATACTCATGGCGAGCTCTATTTCACGCGCTACGACGCCCGCAACCGGCTCATCACCGGCGGCGCGGTGATCGGGCCGGGCGACAAGGCCGCGCGGCTGAAGTCGCGGGTGACCGAGCGCCTGCAACGATTGTGGCCGCAGATCGGCGATGTGACATTCGACTATGTCTGGAACGGCTATGTCGGCATGACCACCGACTTCCTGCCGCGCATCCATCGCCTCGGCCCCGACGCCTATGGCTGGACCGGCTGCAACGGACGCGCGGTGGCGCTGACCATTCCGCTCGGCCATGAACTCGCGAAGGCCGTCCGCGGCGTGCCCGACACCGAGCTCGCGCTGCCGTTCACGACGCCCACACCACTGCCGCTGCACGGCATCCTGCGCAAGCTCGCGCCGCTGATGCTTCTGCTCTATCGCCGCCGCGATGCGCGGGAGATCGCCTAGGCCGGCTCGGTGGCGTGACTGCGCGCGAAGGCGCCGCCGGGGACGGAGGCGAGCAGGGCTTTTGTATAGGGATGCTGCGGGTTGGCAAAGACCTCGCCGGCCAGGCCTTGCTCGACGATTTCGCCGTCCTTCATCACCGCGACCAGATCGCAGATTTGCGCGGCGACGCGCAGATCATGGGTGATGAAGACGATGGAGAGCCCGAGCCGCGCGCGCAGATCGGCCAGTAGCTTCAGCACCTGCGCCTGCACCGAGACATCGAGCGCGGACACCGGCTCGTCCGCCACCAGCACGGCCGGCTCGAGCGCCAGCGCTCGCGCCAGGCCGATGCGCTGGCGCTGGCCGCCGGAGAATTCGTGTGGAAAGCGGTCGGCTGCGGACGGGTCGAGCCCGACCAGGGCGAACAGCGCTTTCGCCTCGGCAATTGCGGTGGCGCGCGGCGTGCCGTGGATGATCGGGCCCTGCGCGACCAGCTCGACCGCCTTGTGGCGCGGATTGAGCGAGGCGAACGGATCCTGGAACACCATCTGGATGTGCCGCGTCTCCTCGCGCAGTTTTCCGCGCGGCATGGTGACGAAATCCCTGCCGAGCAGCATGATCGATCCCGCCTCGGGATCGATCAGCCGCACCAGGCAGCGCGCCAGCGTCGATTTGCCCGAGCCGGATTCGCCGACGATGCCGAGCGTGGCGCCCTTCGGCAGGCTCAGCGAAACGTCTTTCACCGCTCGCGTGACGCGTGCGCCACGGCCGAGGAATCCGCCGGTCCGGTAGGTCTTCGACACCCCGGAGATGGTGAGAATCTCCTCCTGCGACAGCTTTCGCGGCGGGGGCGCGGTGAGCGGCGGCACCGCCGCGATCAGCTGCTTCGTGTAGGCGTGCTGCGGACGGTTCAGCACGTCCGCAGCCGCGCCCTGCTCGACGATCATGCCCTGCTGCATCACCACGACACGATCGGCGATCTCGGCGACGACACCGAAATCATGGGTGATGAACATCACCGCAGTCTTGCGGCGCTGCTGCAGGTCGCGGATCAGCTTCAGGATCTGCGCCTGCGTGGTGACGTCGAGCGCGGTGGTCGGCTCGTCCGCAATCAGGAGCTTCGGATCGAGCGCCAGCGCCATCGCGATCATGGCGCGCTGGCGCTGCCCGCCGGAGAGCTCGTGCGGATAGGCTTTTGCCGCAGCTTTCGGATCGGGGATGCGCACGTCGGCCAGCAGCGCCAGCACCTTGCCTGCGATCTCGGCGCGCGACAGGTCGGTGTGGACCGAAAACACCTCCGCGATCTGGTCGCCGATGGTCCGCAACGGATTGAGCGCGGTCATCGGCTCCTGGAAGATCATGGCGATGTCGGCACCGCGGAGCTTGCGCATGTCGGCTTCGCGGACCGCGCAGAGGTCGCGGCCCTCGAACACCATGCGGCCACCGTCGATCGTCACCTCGTTCGGCAGGAGCCGCATGACGGCATTGGCCATCATCGATTTGCCGGAGCCGGATTCGCCGACGATGCAGAGGATTTGATCCGCTGCGACCGAGAGCGTAATGTCCGACAGCGCATGACGACGGTCGGCACCTTCGGGCAATCTTACGGTCAGTCCTTCGATTGAGAGGCAATCGGCCCTGCTGTCGCTCATCGCCGCTTCAGCCTTGGATTGAGTGCGTCGTTGAGGCCTTGGCCGACCAGCGACACTGCAAGCACCGTCACGAGAATGGCGACGCCGGGAATGGCCGAGACGTACCATTGCACCCGCAGCACGTCACGCCCGAGCCCGATCAGATTGCCCCAGGAGGCGACATTGGGATCGGACAGATGCAGGAAGGCGAGCGCGCTTTCCAGCAGGATGGCGACCGCCATCACCACGCTGGCATAGACGATGATAGGCGGCAGCGCATTGGGCAGGATCTCGCCGAGGATCAGCTGCAGGTCCCGCATGCCGAGCGTGCGGCCGGCCTGGACGAATTCGCGGTTGCGCAGCGAGAGAAATTCGGCGCGGGTCAGGCGCGCCGGCGCCGGCCACGACACCACGCCGACGGCGATGGTCACGGTCGTCAGCGTCGAGCCGAACACGGCGACCAGAACCAACAGCAGCAGGAAATTGGGCAGGGTCTGGAAGGCCTCGGTGATCCGCATCAGCAAATTGTCGACGAAGCCGCCATAGAAGCCGGCGAAGGCGCCGACGAATATGCCGATCAGGATCGCAATCGCGGTGGCGACGCCGCCGATCAAAAGCGAGATCCGCGCGCCATAGAAAATCTGCGCGGCGATGTCGCGGCCGGAATTGTCGGTGCCGAGCGGGAAGCGCGGGTTGGTGAACGGCCAGAGCAGCGGACGGCCGGCCAGCGCCAGCGGATCGCGCGGATAGAGGAAGCTCGCGCTGATCGCCATGGCAATCACGATTCCGAGCAGAACGAGGCCCGCGACCGCGGCGGGACTGCGAAAATATCGCTTGATCGCTTCCATGTCGTCAGCTCTCGACCGCGATGCGCGGATCGAGCCGCGCATAGATGAGATCGACGACGAAATTCACGGCAATCACCAGGAGGGCCGAGACGAAGACGATGCCGAGCAGCGTGTTGAGGTCGCGCTGCACGACCGATTCATAGGCCAGCCGCCCGAGGCCGGGCAGCGAGAACACGCTCTCGACCACGACCGAGCCGCCCAGCATGGTGCCCGCCTGCAGCCCGATCAGCGTCACCATCGGCAGCAGCGCATTGCGCAGCACATGGCGGATGATCACGCCGGTCTCATCCAGCCCCTTGGCGCGGGCGGTGCGGACATAGTCGAGGTTGAGCACCTCCAGCATCGAGGCGCGCATGATGCGGAGATAAATGGCGAGGAAGATCAGCCCGAGCGTCAGCGCCGGCAGAATGAGGTGCCGGGCGATGTCGACCACGCGCCAGATGCCGGCCTGGGCATTGCCGATGTCCTCGAAGCCGCCCGGCGGCAGCCATTGCAGATAGATCGAGAACACCACGATCGCCATCAGGCCGAACCAGAAGGACGGCGTGGCGTAGAAGATCAGGCCGAGCGTCGATATCAGCGTATCCGGCCATTTGTTGACGCCGCGTGCGGCGATCACGCCGAACACGAGGCCGAAGAAGAAGGCGAACGACAGCGCCGAGGTCATCAGCAAGAGCGTCGGCGGCAATCGTTCCAGGATCACGGTCGCGACCGGCTTGCCGTAGATCGAGGAAAAGCCGAGGTCGAGCCGCACCAGCCGCCACAGATAGTTGCCGAGCTGCACCGGGATCGACAGGTCGAGCCCGTAGAAATGGCGCAGCTCGCGCGCGGTTGCGGCATCGCCGCCGCCCATCTGCGCCATCATGGCGTCCACAGTGTCGCCGGGGGCGAACTGCAGCAGCAGGAACACGCCGATCAGGATCAGGAACAGGGTCGGAATCGAGGCGGCGAGACGCCGCCCCGCAAGGCTCAAGATGCGCATGGGCTCATCTTGACCGATCTCGCCTCACGCGGAAAGCCAAAGATCGTGCCAGCTCGAGGAGCCCCAGCGCGGGGTGTTGGAATGGTTGCGCGCCTTGGCCGTGATCACGGTGACGAAAATCTGCTCGATCGGCATCCAGACCGGCAGCTCCGTGTTCACCTCCCTGACGAACTCGGCATAGTCCGCCTTGCGCTTGACCGGATCGATTTCGGTGGCGGCATCGTCGATGGTCTTGTCGACCTTGGCATCCTCCCAGCCCCATTGATTGGTCCAGGGCGCGCCGCTGGGCTGGCCGGAGCGATACCACACGGTGGTCGAGATCGCGGGATCGTTGCGGTACTGGTGCCAGCCAGTGGCGAGGTCGAAGGCGTGGTCGGCATAGACCTGCTTGAGGAAGCCGCCGCCGTCATTGCGGACGATCTCGATGGTGATGCCGACTTCCGACAGCGATTGCTGGATGAAGGTCGACCACAGCGAGATGTCCTCGCCCCAGGGCGCGGGCAGCAGCTTGAGCGAGAAGCGCGTGCCGTCGGCGCCGCGTTTGAAGCCGGCCTCGTCGAGCAGCGCCATCGCCTTGGCCTTGTCGTACGGATATTGCGGCGTGTCCGGGCCCGGATAGAAGTCAGTCGAGGTGGAGGGGATCGGTCCGGTGCCGATCTTGGCGAAATCCCCTAAGAAATTGTCGATGAAGAACGGCACGTTGATGGCGTGCGCGATGGCGCGGCGGACGCGGATGTCCGAGAGCTCCTTGCGGCGGAAATTGAACTCGATGGTGTTGGTGCGCGCGTTGCCCTCATTGCCCTTGGTGGTGACGATGAAGCGCTTGTCCTTGCCGAGTCGCGCCATGTCGGAGATCGTCAAGCCAGAGAACGGGCTGTAATGCAGCTCGCCCGCCTCCATCTGCGCCGCAGCCGCCGCGCGGTCGGTGATCACGCGCCAGACGATGCGGTCGAGATAGGGCGCATCGGGCCGCCAGTAGTCGGGATTGCGGTCGGCGATGACATATTGCCCGCGCTCATACTTGACGAACTTGAACGGGCCGGTGCCGACGGGGGCGAGGTTGGCCGGGTTCTGCCGGATGTCGCCGTTCTCATAGATGTGCTTGGCCGAGACGTAGCCGAGGTCGGGCAGCGCACGGAGCAGCAGGTTCAGCGGCATCGGCCGCTCGTAGCGGAAGATCGCGGTCTGCGGATCGGGCGTGTCGACCGCGGTCAGGAACAGCTGCAGCGTCGATCCGTAATTGAGGATCTTCTTCCACATGTTCATGGCGGTGAACTCGACATCCGCCGAGGTGAAGGGCTTGCCGTCGTGCCAGCTGATGCCCTTGCGCAGCTTGAAGGTGATGGTCTTGCCGTCGGGTGAGGCTTCCCAGCTTTCGGCGAGTACGCCGACCGGCTTGCCCTCGGCGTCGAGGTCGACCAGATTCTCCTGGATCTTGCCGCCGATGATGTAGACGCCGGTCGAGGCCTGCAGGCTCGGATTGAGCTGCCGCTGTTCGGCACCATAATGCACATTGAACACGCCGCCCTTGCGCGGCGCTTCCTGTGCAAACGCGCGCATCGGATTGACGACGTTGGCGGCAATCGCGGCCGAGGTGAGGAGCGCCGTGCGGCGGCTGATTTCGAGGCGCGTCAAATCCATGGAGTTTTGTGACCTCTCTTGGCAGGGACGGTATGATCCAGCCGCACGAGCGGGCCCGCGGCCGCGGGCAATCTACGCCGGATGGGAAATCGAGTCATTTTCTTATTGTCAGCAGGGTGCCAAAATTTGCTGCCGGCGGCCCGGCCGGAAGGCGCTTTTGCTGTTGGGTGCGGAGTCCATTGTGCTAATACGCCGCCATGACGGGCGAGACCAAATCGCGGCCGCCGCAGTTCGATGCGGCTTTCAGGGCGCAGTTCGCCGAGCTCGTGCGCTGGCGCCGCGACGTGCGCCGCTTCCGCAACGATCCGGTCGACCCGAAGTTGCTGGAGAAGCTGCTCGCGCTCACCGCTTGTGCGCCCTCCGTGGGTCTCAGCCAGCCCTGGCGCTTCGTCCTCGTCGAGAGCCCGGAGCGGCGGCTTGCGATCCGCGACAATTTTGCGCAAGCCAATAAATCTGCGCTCGAAGGCTATGGCGGCGAGCGACAGGCGCGCTATGCGCGGCTCAAGCTCGAGGGATTGACGCAGGCCCCCATCCATCTTGCCGTCTGTGCGGACGAGACGACCACGCAGGGCCACGGTCTCGGGCGACAGACCATGCCGGAGACCATCCGCTATTCAGTGGTCGCGGCGATCCAGACCTTGTGGCTCGCCGCGCGGGCCGAGGGCCTCGGCCTCGGCTGGATCTCCATCCTCGACCCTGACGCGGTGAGATCGACGTTGGATCTGCCGCCGCAATGGACCTTCATCGCCTATCTCTGCCTCGGCTGGCCGGAAGAGGAGCACGACGATCCGGAGCTCGAGCGGCATGGCTGGCAGGAACGGATGTGCGGGGAGTCGGTCAAGCCGCTCAGGCGGTGAGGCTTGGTCCAAAAGCCCTCAATATGCGGAGAAAGGGCTCCAAACATGCATGGTGATTTGACCTCGCCTGGCGTAAAGCATCCGGATCAAATCGCCACGCATGTCGCCGGGCAGGCAGTTCCTGGCCAGCCGGCTTGACGTTCTGTGCGTGAGCAAACCAAGGTTTCCCATCTCGTGTCATTCCCGACCACAAGTCCGCCGCTCGCCCGAGCGTTAGCCGAGCGCAGCTACGATCAGCCGACCCCTGTTCAGATCGCCGTGCTTGCGGACGAAGCCGTCGACCGCGACCTGCTCGTTTCGGCCCAGACCGGTTCGGGCAAGACCGTCGCTTACGGGCTCGCGATTGCAGGCAATCTCCTGGACGGGGCCGAGCGGTTCGAGCCGGCCGCTGCACCGCTTGCCTTGATCGTCGCACCGACGCGCGAGCTCGCCCTGCAGGTCCATCGCGAACTCGCATGGCTTTATCAGTATGCGGACGGGCGGGTCGTCTCCTGCGTCGGCGGCATGGACCCGCGCCGCGAACAGCGCGAGCTTGCTGCCGGCGCTCACATCGTCGTCGGGACGCCCGGCCGATTGTGCGATCACCTGCGGCGCGGCCATCTCGACATCTCGGAATTGAAGGCTGTCGTCCTCGACGAGGCCGACGAAATGCTCAATCTCGGCTTTCGCGAGGACATGGAGTTCATCCTCCAGACCACGCCGGATACGCGCCGCACGTTGTTGTTCTCGGCGACCTTTCCCCGCGGCATCGTTGCACTGGCAAAGCAGTATCAGCAGCACGCCCTTCGGATCGAGGTCGCGGGCGACGAAGGCGGTCATGCCGATATCGAGTACCGCGCCATCCGGATCGCCCCCGGCGATGTCGAGCACGCGGTCGTCAACGTCCTGCGCTTCTTCGAGGCGCCGAGTGCGCTCGTGTTTTGCAACACCCGAGATGCCGTCAGGCACCTGCAGGCGGCACTCCTGGAGCGCGGCTTCTCCGTGGTCGCGCTGTCGGGCGAATTGACGCAGAACGAACGAACCCAGGCGCTGCAGTCGCTGCGGGACGGACGGTCCCGCGTCTGCGTGGCGACCGATGTGGCCGCGCGCGGCATCGACCTGCCGAGCCTTGACCTCGTCATTCATGCCGATCTGCCGAATGACGCGGAGGTCATGCAGCATCGCTCGGGCCGCACCGGCCGTGCGGGCCGCAAGGGGGTCAGTGTCCTGCTGGTGCCGCCGGCGCGAAGACGCCGTGCGGAATTGTTGCTCAACCTGTCCGGCATTGCCGCCGTCTGGGGCGCGGCTCCTCAGGCCGATGAAATCCGCAAGCTCGATCATGAGCGCATGCTGCAGGATGCGGTGTTCACCGAGGAGACGACCTCCGACGATCTGATGATGGCGCGGGCATTGCTCGCCGAGCGGTCGCCCGAGGATATCGCCGCGGCGCTCGCCCGGCTTTATCGCGCGCGGCTTCCTTCGCCGGAAGATATTCTCGATCCCGGCCAGGACAGCGGCCGATCCCGGGACGATCGCGGTCGCGACAATTCGAGAACGTCGCGCGGCGACGATCGCCCGCCCGGGCCGCGAGCGAAGAGGGGACAATCATCGTCGCGTCACGACATGGGTGAGGGCAGCGTATGGTTCCGCGCCGCCATTGGACGAAAGAAGAATGCGGAAGCGCGTTGGCTGTTGCCGATGATTTGCCGTCGTGGCGGCATCGATAGGCAGGACATCGGCGCCATCAGGATCATGGACACCACCACCGAATTCGAAATTTCGGAGCGGGTGGCGGCATCCTTTGCCGCCAAGGTCCGCCGCCCGGACAAGGAAGACAACATCCGCATCGAGCCGGTGGCGGACACGTCCCGGGGGCAGCCGGCTTCGGAAAAGCGCGCACACGCGCCTCGGCGCGAAGCCGGCGACACCGGTCATAGCCGGCATCGAAACGACGCTTTCCCCGACGAGACAGGACCGCGGCAACGCGGCAAGCCTCACGGCGAGAGCGGATCGAAATTCGGCGGCAAACCGGTGTTCGGGACGAACAAGAAACATCGGAACAAGCCCGGCCAACCCGGCCAGCCGCGGCCGGCGGGCGGGTCGCCTGGCAAAGGCGCGCCTGGAAAGAAGGCGAAAAAGAACCGCCGCGGCTGATCTGCCGCATCCCGGCCAATCCCTCCTTGCGATCGAAGACCTCCCGTGCGCGGCAGGCGTGGATGGTCATGACACCATCATCGCGCTTTCACATCGACGTCGTGTTCGCCACGCTATGGCAAGGAGCCTGTTTTCATGGGAGGTTCCATAATGACTAAATTCGGGAAATTTGCCATCGCCGCATTGCTTGCTTCGACCGCGCTCAACAGCGGCGCGCGCGCCGCCGAGGTCTTCAAGCATGTGCTTCTGATCAGCGTCGACGGCATGCATGAGGTCGACCTGCAGCGTTATGTCAAGGGCCACCCGGCCTCGACCTTCGCTTACCTCGTGAAGCACGGTCTGCATTATACCAATGCCCACACCTCCCAGCCGTCGGATTCCTTTCCGGGACTGCTGGCGCTCATGACCGGTGCGTCGCCGCGGACCCATGGCGTCTTTTATGACGATACCTATGACCACACGTTGTTTCCGCCCGGCAGCAATTGCCTGGGCAAGCCCGGCACCGAAGCCACCTATTTCGAAGCACTTGATTATGATCTGAGCAAGCTCGACGGCGGCGGACCCGTTGGCTCCGACCACATCGATCCCGCCAACCTGCCGATGCGCCTGAGCAACGGCCGGTGCGACGTGGTGTATCCGCACCAGTACCTGAAGAACAATACCACCACCATCATGGAAGTGATCCACGCGGCCGGCAAGCGCACGGCCTGGGCGGACAAGCACCCGGCCTATGAGATCATCAGCGGCCCCTCCGGCACCGGCCTCGACGAGCTCTATGCGCCGGAGATCAATTCCACCACGGTGCTCGCAATCGCGCCGCAGCTGGTCCCGACGCCGAAGGCGAGCGACGATTGGACCACGAATCCGGTCTACACCCGCTACTACGACAATCTGAAAGTCACCGCTGTTCTGAACTGGATCCAGGGCTTCGAACACACGGGGACCACGACGGTCGGCGTGCCCGCGATCTTCGGCATGAACTTCCAGGCCGTCAGCGTCGGAGAGAAGGTCACGGCCGATGGTTACATCGATGCCAACGGCACGCCGAGCGCGGAGCTGGAGAAGTCCCTCGACTTCGTCGATAACTCGCTCGGCAAGATGCTTTCCGAGCTGCAAAGGCACGGTCTGCTGCAGAGCACCCTGGTCATCGTCGGTGCAAAGCACGGCCAGTCGCCGATTGACGTGACCCAGCTTCACATGCTCAAGGGCAGCACCAATCCGCGGCTCTCGCCCGGCCATGCCGACGTCGTCGATCCGGTCGATCTGTTGACCGCCGGCGGCGTCTCCGTGGCGCAGGAGACTGCCGACGACATCTCGCTGATCTGGCTTGCCGATCAGACCCAGGTGCAGAAGGCCGTCACCATCCTCGAGAACGACAAGGTTCTCACCAACCAGGCCCGCATCCAGACAATCTATTCCGGGGACGCGCTGAAAGCGCAATTCGGCAACCCGGCCCAGGGCCGTACGCCCGACATCATCATCCAGCCGATCCACGGCACGATCTATAGCGGCAGCTCGAAGAAGGTCGCCGAGCATGGCGGCTTCAGCAACGACGATACCCACGTCCTGCTGGTTGTCTCCAACCCGGGGATCGAAGGCGGCGTGGTCAGCGAGGAGGTTCAGAACAAGCAGGTTGCACCGACGATCCTGCGTGCGCTCGGCCTCGATGCCACCAAGCTCAAGGGCGCCCAGGCGGAGGGAACCACGGTCCTGCCCGGCTTCGCTCACTAAGTCTGACGGCCGGCGATCAAGGCCATCGATCGACGGCGCCCGGATCCTCCGGGCGCCGTCTTCTTTTAGCATCATTTTTCATGCAGTCATGGCGACGGGCCGGCGCAGCCTTGGCCCGCGGCCACGTCCTGGACGCAGGGGACTTCGGCGTTGGGGTCGCCCGGCGCCGTCGCCCAGGCGAGTTCGACCAGTGTCACGATCCTGCGGCCGGCACCGTCGAGCTGGCAGACGATGAGGCCCTGCTCCTCCATGTAGTTCAGCAGGCGCTGCGCTCGGCGCAGCGAGTGTGAGCCATAGGCGCGGGCAATCGCTGCATCGCTCGGGCAGGGCCAGCCTTCCTTGGCCGCGCGGGCGATCATCATGAACACGCCCTGCATGTCCTCAGGCAGGATGGAGGCGCGGAGCGAGACGTCCTGCCACGAATCGTCCTCCGCCAGGTCGGATCCGAGCCCGGCACGGGCGTGCGCCAGCATGCGACGGAACTCGCCCAGATCAGGCACGGCCGTGCCGAGGCCTTCGATGCGGCAGCGGACCACGAATTCCTGATAGAGCACGCCGATGGCGCGGAAGCTCGCGTCGGGCTCCGCCAGCACCGCGCGCAGCACACGGTCCATTCGCTCCCGCCGCTCCGCGAGCTGCTCGGCGCTGGGCGGCGGCTCGACCGTCTCCGCGCTGGCCTCCAGCGCCGCCGACTTCGCCGCCATCAGCTGATTGAGCAGATCGGGCGACGGGCGGCGCGTGGGGCGGATCGTCTCGGGCGGCGCCGCCGCCAGGATGATCGCACGCGCGTCCTCCAGCGTCGCTTCCGGCATTGGCATCAGCCGCGGGATCGCATTGCGCGGGCCGGTGTCGGTGGGACCGATGCGCAGCCCGAGCGGACGGCGGGACAGGGCGGGGCCCAGCGCCATGAACTGGCCGCGCTCGAGGTCGCGGAACGCGTCGGCCTGCCGCCGCTCCATGCCGAGCAGGTCGGCGGCGCGCGCCATGTCGATATCGAGGAAGGTGCGGCCCATCAGGAAATTGGAGGCCTCGGCCGCGACGTTCTTGGCGAGCTTCGCCAGGCGCTGGGTCGCGATGACTCCTGCAAGGCCGCGCTTGCGGCCGCGACACATCAGGTTGGTCATGGCGCCGAGCGAGAGCTTGCGCGCCTCGTCCGAAACCTCGCCGGCGATCGCCGGTGCGAACAGTTGCGCCTCGTCGACCACCACCAGCATCGGGTACCAGTGGTCGCGGCCGACCTCGAACATCCCGCCGAGGAAGGCGGCCGCCCGCCGCATCTGATTCTCGGCGTCGAGCCCTTCGAGATTGAGCACCGTCGAGACGCGATGGATGCGTGCGCGCTCGCCGGCGACCTGCAGGCTGCGCTCGGTATGGTCTTCGGCATCAATGACAAGATGGCCGAAACGCTCGGCCAGCGTCACGAAGTCGCCTTCGGGGTCGATGATGGCCTGTTGCACCCAGCTTGCGCTCTGTTCCAGGAGCCGGCGCAGCAAATGCGATTTGCCGCTTCCCGAATTGCCCTGCACGAGCAGGCGGGTCGCCAGCAATTCCTCAAGGTCCAGAACAGCCGGGGCGCCCGCCGTCGTGTGTCCCATCTCGATCGCAACGGCCATTGCCCGACTCAAACTTCCCGCTCAGCGGAGGACGCATTAGCAACCGGATCGAACCCCGTCGAGCGGGCGCACGCTGTTCCACACAGCTGCGCGACAGATGCCAACAGGGCCCCGTGGATTTCGGCGAACCGTGTTTGGGAGGCACGATATGGATTGATGGATTCCGGGCACCACGGAAGTGGCGCGGTCCCGACGCCAAGGGGCATGATGCCCAGCATGCGGCGGCCCAATCAGGCCGCTTTTTCCCACTTCCTCGCTTCACTTTATGGTATCCTGGGATGCTTTCGAGAGGGCATTTGGCGTCATGCACAGGTTCGTGGCCAAAGCGAACATCGAGCACTACCTCCGGCTTCTGGAGACGCACGACCTTTCGGCCCACAACCGAAGCACCATCACCAAGCTGCTGATCGCCGAAGAGGACAAGCTAAGTCACGATCTGGAACATCTCGAATTCGCCGAGAGCAGAGCCTCGAGCGGCCGAGAGCGGGTGGACCATGTCAGGAAGCTGCGCGACTCGTTTGCCTTCGGAACGGCCGAACGGGACCAGGCGGACAGAGTTCTGGTGAATCTCGAAAATCGGCAAACCCTGCTGCAAGATTTTTGTCAGCAATTGCGGGAGAAGATCACGTCCCGGGACATCTAGTGTTGTGACCCAGACGCTTGATTCACTCGGTGTCATTCCAGGGCGCCCGAAGGGCGAACCCGGAATCTCGCGCCGCAACCTCGAGATTCTCAGGTGCGCAATTGCGCACCGTAGTTCGCCGCTGACGCGGCGCCCCGGAATGACGGAATGAAGCGTCAGACTCGCAGCACTCGCAGCACTTCTTTTGAAGCGCTCGCCGCCATCGTCCCGGCCTTCCGGGACGAGATTGGCATTGGCTGCTTTGTAAGCTTGCAAGGTAAGCTTGCCAGTCCGCCGAAACGCAAGGCGTCTCGGCGGACTTCGTGAGATGGTTCGGTATGACCTGCTTCCAGGCTAGTGCCCGGCGGGCGCCGAGATCGCACCGCCCTCGAGGTGCGACGCCCAATAGCCATAGTCTTCACGCGGAGAGGACCAGGCGTAGGAGTCGCGGTAACGATAGGCGTAAGGATCTGCATACGGCTCGCTCGCGACGGGTGCCGTGCGATAGGTCCTGACGTGGTGCCGCTCGTGAGCGCCGGCGGTGCCGATCGTCGCGCCGGCCAGCACGACGGAGGCGACGAGTGTGAGTGCAGTCTTCTTCATTGTGTGTTCTCCCTGATTTTTCGCGCCCGACCCGCAAGTCTCGAAGACACCTTCGGCGACTCCCTCGAGGATTCTTACGGATCGGTGCTTGCCACCGGAGATAGGGACTGCCTCTGCTGAATCTCACGGCAACCTGCATCACGAAGAGGCGAGCAAATTTTCTGGTCAGGCGTCAGATTGGGCTAAATATTCGGCATTCATGGCACGCCTGCTGATAGACTTCACATGCGTGATCCGGTTGAATGCTGGAACAGAAGGTTTTGTGAGCTAATCGATGAAGATACTGCCGCTGGTACTCCTGCTCCTGACGTGCTCGGTCATGGCTGTTCCAGCCGCGGCGCAGACCAAATTGACCCCAAAAGCTGCGACAGCCGCACGCGTCGTCGACAATTGTGCGCCGATCGGCCGCACCGCCAATGGCGAGCTGGTCTATTCCATGAAGTGTGACAACATCCCCGCGCCGCCACCGCCTGCGGCCGCGCCCCCGCAGGCGGAGGCCAGGCCGGCGCCGGCCGCGCCAGCGCCGGAGCAGGAGACCCAGCGCAGCGGCCTTTTCGGCTGGTCCTTCGACCGGCGGCAGGACCAATAGAGCCAGGCAATCGAGACGGCCGGAAAACAGACTGCCGGGAATGCGCCTTGCGTCCGCCGAGAAGCATTGCAATGGATACCGCGACCAACCTTATCGACAGAATGATCCGAAAGAGCGATCAATGAGCAGAATGATCATCCATGCCGGCGACTTCACCTTCGAAGCCCGCTTCGAGGAGCAGCTGGCCCCGAAGACCTGCGCCGCCTTCAAGAAGCACATGCCGTTCGAAAGCCAGGTGATCCATGTGCGCTGGAGCGGCGAGGGCGTCTGGATGCCGCTCGGCGATCTCGATTTCGGCGTAGATTACGAGAACCACACCAGCTATCCGGCGCCGGGCCAGATCATCCTCTATCCCGGCGGCATCAGCGAGACCGAAATCCTGCTCGCCTATGGCGGCGTGCACTTCGCCAGCAAGATGGGCCAGCTCGCCGGCAATCACTTCATCACGCTGACTTCGGGGCTGGAGAATCTGCCAGCACTCGGCAAGACCGTGCTCTGGCAGGGCGCACAGAAGATCCGCTTCGAGCTGGCGTGATGGCGGACGCCCACTATCCTCGCGACCTGCGCGGCTACGGCCGCAATCCGCCGCATCCGCACTGGCCTGGCAATGCCCGCATCGCCGTGCAGTTCGTGGTGAATTTCGAGGAGGGCGGCGAGAACAACATCCTGCATGGCGACGCCGCGTCGGAAGCCTTCCTGTCCGACGTGCTCGGCGCGCAGCCTTGGCCGGGAAAGCGTCACGCCAACATCGAGTCGATGTTCGAATACGGCTCGCGCGCCGGCTTCTGGCGGCTGTGGCGCATCTTCACCGCGCGCGGGCTGCCGACCACCGTGTTCGGCGTAGCGACCGCGCTGCAGCGCAATCCGGAAGTCGTGGCCGCGATGAAGGAGGCCGGCTGGGATATCGCCAGCCACGGCCTGAAATGGATCGAGCACAAGGAGATGTCGGAAGCGCGCGAGCGCGCTGAGATCGCGGAAGCCATTCGCGTGCATATCGAGGCCACCGGCGAGCGCCCGCGCGGCTGGTACACCGGACGCTCCACCATCAACACCAACAGGCTACTGATGGAAGCCGGCGGACTGATGTATCTGTGCGATTCCTATGCCGACGATCTGCCCTACTGGATCAAGGGGCCGGCGGCGCCGCAGCTGATCATCCCCTATACGCTCGATGCCAACGACATGCGCTTCATCAACGCGCAGGGCTTCGGCGGCGGTGACGAGTTCTTCACCTACCTGAAGGACAGCTTCGACGTGCTCTATGCCGAGGGCGAAACCTCCCCCAAGATGATGTCGGTCGGTCTGCATTGCCGCGTGGTCGGCCGCCCGGGCCGCGCGGCGTCATTGATCCGTTTCCTGGACTATATCCAGAAGCACGAGCGGGTCTGGGTGCCGACGCGGCTTGCCATTGCCGAGCACTGGCACACCAACCTTTCGCATCTGGCCGAAGGCGCATTCGACATTGGATAGCTCATGCCGCAGATATCGCTTTCGGAGTTGAACGCGACGAGCAAAAGCGACTTCGTCGCGGCGCTTGCAAATGTTTTCGAATATTCGCCGTGGATTGCCGAGCAGGCCGCCTCGTTCCGGCCCTTCGCCGGCCTGACGCAGCTGTTCGAAGCCATGAAAACGGCGGTCGACCATGCGCCGCCCGAGCTGCGGCTCGCGCTGATCAAGGCGCACCCCGATCTCGCCGACAAGACCCAGCGCGCCGCGGGGCTGACGGCGGAGTCCGATGCCGAGCAGAACAGTGCCGGCCTCGATCGCCTCTCGGATGCCGAGTACGAGGCCTTCGAGCGGGTCAACAACGCCTACCGCGCCAAGTTCGGCTTTCCCTACATCGTCTGCGTGCGCCGTCAGACCAAGGATTCCATCCTGCGCGACTTCGAGCACCGCCTGCCGAACGACACCACGACCGAGATGCAGATCTCGATCGGGGAGATTTGCCGGATCGCCGCCCTTCGTCTCGATCAGCTCGTGAGTGCGGAGGACCGGCTCAAGGTGCACGGCCGGCTCTCGACCCATGTGCTCGACAATCACAACGGCAAGCCCGCCGCCGGTATTGAAATCGTCCTGATGGAATTGTCCGCTCTCGGCAGTCCCCGCGTGATCGCGCGCGCGGTCACCAATTCCGACGGCCGCACCGATGCGCCGCTGATCGGCGGCCGGCCGGTGCCGATCGGGCGCTATGAGCTGACATTCTCGGTCGGCAAATATTTCGCCGCCCGCGGCGTGCCGATGGCCGATCCCCCGTTCCTCGACGAAATCCCGCTGCGCTTTGCCGTGAGCGAGCCGGAGGGCCACCTGCACGTGCCGCTGCTCGTCACACCCTGGAGCTACACGACATATCGGGGGAGTTGAATGGGGACTGTCCTGACGAAGTCGTCGCGGCGGTTTCGGTTCACCTCTCCCCAGCGGGGAGAGGTCGGATCGCGTAGCGATCCGGGTGAGGGGATGTCGCCCTTACGAGAGACCGTAACCCCTCACCCGATTTGCTGTCGCAAATCGACCTCTCCCTATGGGAGAGGTGAACCATCGCCGCGTCATCCCGCTCTTCCAAAATATCGGCTTACGGCGTCTCCCCGAACTTCTCCTTGAGCAGCGGAAACAGCCGGTCCGGCTTGAACGGCACCGAGGTGAAGCGGATGCCGGTGGCGTCGGCGATGGCGTTGCCGAGCGCGGCGGCGACCGGATTGTACGGGCTCTCGCTCATCGACTTCGCGCCCATCGGCCCCACCGTATCGTAGGTGTCGGCGAACAACACTTCGGTGCGCGGCACGTCGGCAAATTGCGGCAGGTGATAGTCGCGGAAGCGCGGATTGACGATCCGGCCGTCGTCGTCGATGACCATCTCCTCGTAGAGCGCGGCCCCGAGCGACTGCGCGACGCCGCCCTCGACCTGTCCGCGGCATTGCATGGGGTTGGCGACACGGCCGGCATCGGCCGCCTGCACGCTCTTGAGGATCCTGATCTGTCCGGTGCCCTTGTTCACCGCAACGCGAAAGCCCTGCACGTTGAAGGCGACCGAGCGCGGCGTGCCGGCGGAACTGCCTGACGCTGCGACCGTCATGCCCTGCTGCCGCGCGCCCGCTGCCAGCGCCGCGTAGGACAGCCGCTTGCCGCTGCAGACCGCCGAATCATTCTCCAGCTTGCAGGCCGTGACATCGACCCCCATCGCCGCCGCGGCAAGCGCCTTCAGCTCGCCGGCGAGCTTCTCCGCCGCGTGCTGAGTGGCAAGTCCGGCGACGAAGGTGCCGGTCGAGCCGTAGGCGCCGGTGTCGTGGCCGCCATTGGCCGTGTCGGATTGGCGCAACCGGATCTGATCAACCGTCGTTGCGAGCGCCGAAGCCGCGATCTGGCGATGCACCGTGCTGGTGCCGTTGCCGAACTCGGCCGTGCCCACCGTGAGCTCGAACGTGCCGTCATCGCATAGCGTAACGGTCGTGTCCGCGATGTGCCCGTCGGGCGGCACGGTGTCGATCATGGTCAGCGCAATGCCTTCGCCGACCAGCCAGTCCGGCGACAGGTCGGCCGTCGGCGTCTCCACCTGCATCGCGCGCTCGACGAGATCGAGGCACTGGTCGAGGCCGTAGGAGCCGTAGAGCACGTCGGTCTCGCCGTAACCCTGCGGCGACAGCATGGGATCGCCGGGCTTGACGATGTTACGCCGGCGCATGTCGTAGGGGCTGATGCCGAGCTGCCTTGCGAGCTCGTCGATTGCAGCTTCCACCGCGAACAGGGTCTGCGGCAGGCCGTAGCCGCGGAAGGCGCCGGCCGGCACCGTGTTGGTATAGGCGACGATGGCGTCGACCTTCTTGTTCGGGCAGTTGTAGACACCGACGCTTTCGCCGCAGGCGTGGAACAGCACGGGGCCCGCATGGTTGCCATAGGCGCCGGTGTTGGAGAGCACGTCGAGATGAAGCGCGGTCAGCTTGCCGTCCTTGTCGGCGCCGGCCTTGACGGTGACGCGCATGGGATGCCGCGTCGAGGTCGCGATGAACTGCTCCTCGCGGGTCAGCTCGAGCTTGACCGGCCGGCCCGTCTTCAGCGCCGCCAGCGCCAGGATGTCCTCGACGAACATCTCCTGCTTGCCGCCGAAGCCGCCGCCGACCCGTTCGCAGAACACGCGGACCTTGTCCGAGGCCAGCCCGAAAACATCGGCCAGCGCGCGCCGGGTCAGGAACGGCACCTGCGTGCTCGAGCGAACGTTGAGGATGCCGTCCTCGCCGAGCCAGGCGAGGCCGCCATGGGTTTCCAGCGCGGCGTGCTGGACGCGCTGGGTGGTGAATGTGCCCTCGAACGTCGCTGCGGAATTGGCGAGCGCCGTCGCCACGTCGCCGAACTCGCCATGCGCCTCGGCCACGATGTTGCGCGCGGCGTTGGCCACGCGCTGCTCCGGCGTCCGGTCGGGATGGATCACCGGCGCGCCCGGCGCGATGGCCCGCGCGGGGTCGAACACGGCCGGATGTATCTCGTAGTCGATCGCGAGCTTGCGGACGCCTTCCTCTGCCGCAGCTTCGGTCTCTGCCACCACGGCTGCGACCCGCTGCCCGACGAAGCGGACGACGCGATCCAGCAGCAGCGTGTCGTCGGGGTCCATCCAGGCCTTCTCGTGCCGCGCGGTGGAGAACAGCCGACCGGGCGAATCTTCATACGTCAGCACCGCCACGACACCGGGAACGCTCAGCGCCGCAGTCTTGTCGATCGCTTTGATCGTCGCGTGCGGATGCGGCGAGCGGGCAAGCTTAATGTGAAGCAAGCCTGCGATCTCCGTATCGAAGGTGTAGCGCGCCGCACCCCGCACCACGAGCGGGCCGGCAGGCGCCGGCAGGCTACGGCCGAACGCCTCGCCGGCCCCGACCTGCTCGATATTGGTCTTGCCCTCGAGTGCATCGGCGATGGCGCGGTAGCCGGTGCAGCGGCAGATATTGCCTTTCAGCGCCGTGCCGAGGTCCTGGCGCTGGGCCTGGTTCAGCGAGGCGCAGGTGAGGATCATGCCGGCGGTGCAGAAGCCGCACTGGAAGCCCTGGGCATCGAGGAATGCCTGTTGCATCGGATGCGTGGCGCCATCGGGGGCGAGGCCCTCGATGGTCGTCACCGCATGTCCCTCGGCGCGAAAGGCGGGGATGAGGCAGCTATGCACCGGCTCGCCGTCGAGCAGCACGGTGCAGGCGCCGCAATCGCCGGCGTCGCAACCCTTCTTGACGCCGAAATGGCCGAGCTCGCGCAGGAAGGTGCGCAGGCATTGGCCGGCGCGCGGCGTGTGCGGAAAGGATTTGCCGTTGATCTCGAAGCTCATGGCCGCGCTCCCGCATGCGAGAGCTCGGAGCGGATTTCCTCGGCCAGCCGCAAGGTCATATGCTTGCGCCAGAGCGGCTTGCCGTGAACATCGTCGTGATAATCGCCATCGCCAATCCCTTGCAGCAGTGCCTCCTGCAGGTCGCGCGCCGCGGGCATCCTGCTGAAGGCAAGCCGCATCGGCCGCCTGGTCGAGGCCGTCACGGTCAGCAGCAGGCCGCCGTCCGCGGTCACGCTGCCGATCAACAGCGCGGCCGAGCGGCCGGCCGGTGCCAGCGAGATTTGCCGGAACGCGGAGCGCCGCTTCAGTGCGGCGAGCGGGATGTCGATCTGCCGCACCAGATCGCCGGCTGCGAGCACGTTGCGCTGATTGCCGGTGACGAAGTCGAGCACGGCGACCTTGCGCTCGCTACCGTCAGCTCCCCAGATCGTGCAGACGCCGTCGAGCGCCGAGGTCAGCGAGATCATCGGCCCGGCCGGCAGCGACATGCAGAGATTGCCACCGACGGTCGCGGTCTTCCAGATCTTGAAGGAGGCGAGGAAGGCGCGGCAGCACTGGTTGATCAGCGGCGCCGCCAGCCAGTCGGGCGGACAGGCGAGCGCATCGAGCTGCGCAACGGTGCAGGTCGCGGCGATCGAAAGCCCCGCCGCATCGACCTCGAGCGGCGGCCATTCCAGGCTGGCCAGATCGATCAGCCGCTTCAGATGGGCCTGCGGTTCCGAGAACAGCCAGGTCCCACCCGCGAGCCACGCGTCACCTGCCGTCCAAATGGGCAGCTCGGACCGCTCTCGCGGCCGGGCGACCTCCTTGATCGTGTTCAAGTCCATGGATAGTTCAGCACTTTCAACCTGATGCTTCTGCTTGTAACAGTCTTGCAAGACCGACGCCAATTCGAGGCTGGTCCCTGAATTGCAGGGCACCGTCATTCCGGGCGAGCCTCGAAGAGGGGTTCACGCTTCGCGCGCCCCGGAATGACGGTCTGTGGCTAACACGAGTTACGCAAGGATGCCGCGCATGGAGCAAGCGATCTGGATCAAGGACCCGAGCGGTATTTTCGCCGACGGCGCCGAGCGGGGCGTGGTCGTGAAAGCGGGCAAGATCGTCGAGCTGGTGCCGGCGGGCGGCACGCCGACGACTGCTGACACGGCGACCTTCGACGCCGGCCAGCACGTCGTGCTGCCCGGGCTGATCAATACCCATCACCACTTCTACCAGACGCTGACGCGGGCGTTGCCGGCGGCGATGGATCGCGAGCTGTTTCCATGGCTGCAGGCGCTCTATCCGGTGTGGGCGCGCCTGACGCCGGAGCGGCTTGAGCTCGGCGTCACCGTGGCGATGTCCGAATTGCTGCTGTCCGGCTGCACCACCACCACCGATCATCATTACGTCTTCCCCTCCGGCCTGGAGGAGGCCGTGGATATCGAAGTCGGGGTAGCGAAGAGGCTCGGCATGCGGGTGTTGCTGACGCGCGGCTCGATGAACCGCTCGCAGCGCGACGGCGGACTGCCGCCGGACAGTGTGGTGCAGGACGAAGATGCCATCCTTGCCGACAGCGAGCGCGTTGTTGCCAGGCATCATGAGCGTGGCGAAGGGGCAATGGTGCAGATCGCGCTGGCGCCATGCTCGCCGTTTTCGGTAACGACCTCGTTGATGCGAAAGACGGCGGAGCTTGCCGAGAAGCTCGACGTCCGGCTGCATACCCATCTTGCCGAGACCGAGGACGAGAACAAATTCTGCGAGCAGATCCACAATTGCCGGCCGCTCGACTATCTCGAGCAGTGCGGCTGGCTCAATTCCCGCACCTGGCTCGCGCACGGCATCTTTTTCAATGCCGAGGAGATGAAACGGCTCGGCCGGGCGAAGACGACCATCAGTCATTGCGCCTGCAGCAACCAGCTTCTGGCATCCGGCTGCTGTCCGGTCTGCGAGATGGAGGAGGCCGGCGTCGGCATCGGCCTCGGCGTCGACGGCTCGGCGTCCAACGATGGCTCCAATCTGATGCAGGAGGTGCGCGCCGCCTTCCTGCTGCAGCGGGCGCGCTACGGCGTGCTTAAGGTCAGCCACAAGGATGCGCTGCGCTGGGCCACCAAGGGCTCGGCGGCCTGCGTCGGCCGGCCCGAGCTCGGCGAGATCGCGGTCGGCAAGGCCGCCGACCTGGCGCTGTTCAAGCTGGACGAGTTGCGCTTCTCCGGCCACGGCGATCCCGTGGCCGCGCTCGTGCTGTGCGGTGCGCATCGCGCCGACCGGGTGATGGTATCAGGCAAATGGGCGGTGATCGACGGCGCCATTCCGCGCTTCGACGTCGCCGATCTGATCCGCCGCCACAGCGCCGCGGCGCGTGCGATGCAGGACGGCTGAAACAAAATGACATCGGATTGAAACCGTTCGAGCCGCAGAGTCGGTTCACCTCTCCCCGCTGGGGAGAGGTGAAGTCCGCGGCAATCGATCGAACCTGATTTCGTCGAGCTTCGGAAGATACAAGCGGGACAAGCGAAAGGCCCGGACGTTGCCGTCCGGGCCCTGCTATTGGAGGTAGGTCCGCGCTGATAGGGGCGAGCTTACTTCCCCGGAATCTTGTCGTCGACACCCTTGACGTAGAAATTCATGCCAAGGATCTGGCCGTCGGCGAGATGATCGCCGCCCTTGCACTCCACGTCCGAGCCGTCCTGCGCCTTGATCGGGCACTTGAACGGATGCAGCTTGCCTGCGGTGATTGCGGCTTGGGTGTCCTCGGCGAGCTTCTTCACATCGTCAGGCATGTTGGTATAGGGCGCCATCTCGAACATCTTGCTGTCGAGGCCGCCCCAGGTGTCCGTCGATTTCCAGGTGCCGTCGAGCTCGGCCTTGACGCGGGCGATGTAGTACGGCGCCCAGGTATCCATGATCGAGGTCAGCTGCGCTTTCGGGCCGAACTTGATCATCTCGGAGTCCTGGCCGAAGGCGAGCTTGCCGCGCTCGGCTGCGACCTGCATCGGCGCCGGGCTGTCGGTGTGCTGCATGATGATGTCGGCGCCCTGGTCGAGCAGCGCCTTCGCGGCGTCGGCTTCCTTGCCCGGGTCGAACCAGGAGTTCGCCCAGATGATCTTCACCTTGATGTTGGGATTGACGGTCTGCGCGCCGAGCATGGTCGCGTTGATGCCGGAGATGACCTCCGGGATCGGGAACGAGCCGATATAGCCGAGCACGCCGCTCTTCGACATCTTCGCGGCGATGATGCCCTGGATGTAGCGGCCCTGGTACCATTTCGACGAATAGGTCGACATGTTGGCGTCGCGCTTGTAGCCGGTGGCGTGCTCGAAATGCACGTTGGGATATTTCTTCGCGACCTTCAGCGTCGGGTCCATGTAGCCGAAGGAGGTGGTGAAGATCAGCTTGTTGCCGGCGCGGACGAGCTGCTCGATGGCACGTTCGGCGTCGGGACCTTCGGGCACGTTTTCGAGATAGGTGGTCTCGATCTTGTCGCCGAGCTCCTTGACCAGCGCCTGCCGCGCCAGCTCGTGCTGGTAGGTCCAGCCGAGATCGCCGACCGGGCCGAGATAGATGAAGCCGACCTTCAGCTTGTCAGCGGCGTGGGCGGCGCCGGCACTGCCTGCAAGCAGGAGCGCCGCGGCCGCCGCCAGAATTGCTTTCCTCATGATCAATCTCCAAACGTTCGGGGTGAGCCTGACAGCTCCGGACATGGCGCCCCCATCGCGCAAGTCCGGAAATGTGTTCAGCGGTCGGGCACGAAAACCGTGCCCAGCGCGGCGGGCGCGGTCGAGCCGCCGGTGCGGGTGCGTGACAGCAGCACCAGCACGATGACGGTCGCGAGATAAGGCAGCGCCGACATGAATTGCGAGGGGATGCCGATACCGGCTCCCTGCGCATGCAATTGCAGGATGGAGACCGCGCCGAACAGATAGGCGCCGATCACGAGCCGCCCCGGCAGCCAGGATGCGAACACGACCAGCGCCAGCGCGATCCAGCCGCGCCCTGCGGTCATCCCTGGAATGAAGAACGGCGTATAGGCGAGCGGCAGATAGGCGCCGGCAAGGCCCGCGCAGCCGCCGCCGAAAATCACCGCAAGCGTGCGGATGCGCAGCACGGGATAGCCGAGCGCATGCGCCGAGACGTGATTGTCGCCGCAGGCCCGCAGCACGAGGCCGGCGCGCGTGCGGTACAGGAACCAGGATATGCCCACGATCAGCGCGAGCGACAGATAGACGAAGCCGTCTTCGCCGAACAGGATGCGCCCGACCAGGGGAATGTCGGTCAGTCCGGGGATATGGAGATGCGGCGCCGGCGAGATCCGCTCGCCGACAAAGCCCGCGCCGATCAGGCCGGAGAGACCGACGCCGAGAATCGTCAGCGCGAGGCCGGTCGCGACCTGGTTCACGGCGAGCCCGAGGGTCATGGCGGCGAAGATCAGGGACATCAAGACGCCGGCGACGATCCCGCACAGCGTGCCGATGATGATCGAGCCGGACAGCCACGCGCCCGCAAAGCCGCAGGCGGCGCCCATGATCATCATGCCTTCGACGCCGAGGTTGAGCATGCCCGAGCGCTCGGTCACCAATTCGCCGGTGGCCGCGATCAGAAGCGGCGTCGATGCCGCAAGCACCGACAGGATGATGGCCTCAACGAGTTCCACTTCACGCCTCCCTTGCCGCCTGCCGAGACGATGAGATGAACCGGAAGCGGTAGAGAATGAGGCTGTCGCAGGCGAGCACGTAGAACAGCAGAATGCCCTGAAACACCTTGGTGACATCGAGCGGGATCTTCATTGCGATCTGGGCCTGTTCGCCGCCGATGAAGGTCAGCGCGAGGAAAAGCCCTGCAATTAATATTCCAATCGGGTTGAGACGGCCGAGGAATGCAACGATGATCGCGGTGAAGCCGTAGCCCGGCGAGATGCCCGGCTGCAGATGGCCGACGGGACCTGCCACCTCGATGATGCCGGCGAGCCCTGCGAGCGCCCCCGACACGGCAAAGGTGAGAAGGATTAGCTGATTGGCGTTGAAGCCGCCGAACCGCGCCGCGCGCGGTGCCGCGCCCACGACGCGGATCTCGAATCCCTTGATGGTGCGCCCGAGCAGCACGCTGCCTGCTGCGACCACGACGAGCGCGATGATGGCGCCGAGATGCAGCCGTCCGCCCTGGATCAGCACCGGCACGGTCGCCACGGGATCGAAGTCCGCGGTGGTCGGAAAGTTGAAGCCGGCAGGATCGCGCCAGGGGCCGCGCACGAGATAGTCGAGGAGGAGGTCGGCGACATAGACCAGCATCAGGCTGGTCAGGATTTCGCTCGCGCCGAACTTCACCTTGCAGATTGCCGGGATCAGCGCATAGAGCGCGCCCGCGATCGCGCCGAGCAGCAGCATCGCCGGCAATACCCAGGCGCCGGCATCGGTGCCTTGCGTCTTCACCGCAATCCAGCTGCCGGCGACCGCGCCGATCAGGAACTGGCCCTCGGCTCCGATGTTCCAGGCATTGGCGAGATAGCACAGCGACAGCCCGACCGCGATCATCACCAGCGGCGTCGCCTTCACGGCGATTTCCTGCAGCGAATAGCTGTCGGTCAGGGGATCGATGAAATAGACGGCGAGCGCGGAAACCGGGTTCTTGCCGAGGATCGCAAACAGGATGCTCATGGTGACGATGGTGAGCAGAATAGCGATCAGCGGCGACACCAGCGCGATCGTGCTCGATCGCTCGGCGCGCTTCTCAAGCACCAGCTGCATGCGCCGCGTCCTTCTGTTCCCCTTGCTGCTCCAGGGGGCTGCCGCCCATCAACAGCCCGAGCTTTTCGCGCGTGGCCTCCGCGGTTGGAAGCGAGGCCGACAGCGTGCCGTGAAACATCACCGCGATACGGTCGGCGATCTCGGTGAGCTCGTCGAGATCCTGGCTCGTCACCAGCACCGCAGCGCCGTTGCCAGCGAGGTCGAGCAGCGCCTGTCGGATCACGGCGGCGGCGCCGGCATCGACGCCCCAGGTCGGCTGGCTCACCACCAGCACACCGGGATTGCGCAGGATCTCGCGCCCCACCACGAATTTCTGCAAATTGCCGCCCGAGAGGCTCGCGGCTTCCGGATCGCGCTTGGCCTTCCGCACATCGAAGGTCTCGGTGGCGCGATCGACGGTCGCAAGCGTTGCGGCGGTGTTGACGAAGCCGCGCCTGACCATGCCGCTTGCGGCGTGGCCGGTCAGCAGCGCGTTTTCCGAGAGCTTCATGCGCGGTGCGGTGCCGTGGCCGAGCCGTTCCTCCGGCACGAAGGCCGCGCCGAGCTTGCGGCGCTGGGTGATGGTGAGATGGCCGGCGGCGATGCCCTCGATCACGACGGTGCCGGGATCCTTGGCCCGCCGCTCGCCCGACAATGCCGCGAACAGCTCATCCTGCCCGTTGCCGGCGACACCGGCGATGCCGAGGATCTCGCCGCCTTTCAGCTCGAACGAGATGCCCTTGAGCCGCACGCCGTGCGGATCGTCGGGCTCGAGGCTGAGATCGTTGACGAGCAGCCGCGGGATGGTGGTCTTGCGCCCGGCCGGTGGCTTGACTTCCTTGATGTCGCTGCCGACCATCATGCGCGCGAGCGAGGCTGCGGTCTCCTGCTTCGGATTGCAGGTCGCGATCTTCCTGCCGCCGCGCAGGATGGTCGCGGTGTCGCACAGCCGCTTCACCTCCTCGAGCTTGTGACTGATATAGAGGATGGCGCGGCCTTCCTCCTTCAGCCGGTTGAGCACGATGAAGAGCTGGTCGGCCTCCTGCGGCGTCAGCACCGCGGTCGGCTCGTCCAGGATCAGGAACTTCGGATCCTGCATCAGCGCGCGCACGATCTCGATGCGCTGGCGCTCGCCGACCGAGAGTTGCCAGACCTCGCGCTTGGGATCGAGCGGCAGCCCGTAATCGGCGGACACCTGCGTGAGCCGCTTCGACATGTCCTTGAACGATTCCCGGCCGTCGAGGCCGAGCGCCACGTTCTCGGCGACCGTCAGATTGTCGAACAGCGAGAAATGCTGGAACACCATGCCGATGCCGCGCGCGCGGGCCTCGGACGGGCCCGACAGCACCATCTTTTCGCCCAGCCAGAGCATCTCGCCGTCGCTCGGCTGGATCAGCCCATAGATCATTTTCACCAGCGTCGACTTGCCGGCGCCATTCTCGCCGAGCAGCGCGTGAATCTCGTGCGGGCAGATCTCGATGTCGATGGCGTCGTTGGCGAGAAAATCGCCATAGCGCTTGGTCAGCCCCTTGGTTTGCAGGAGCCGGGTCTCGCCTGATTTGCGCTGACTGGACGCGGAATTGAGCATCACGATGAGATTGCCGAAATATGAATGCCGCGATACTGGGCCAGTTTGGAGCGTGCCGTAAGTAACGAAAAAGCGCCAGCCTCTGCCCAATTCTTCGGCAAATCCGTCGGAACCGATTCGCCGGCGTGGGATGTGTGGTTGCCGGATCACGCGACGCCGGTCTGCGCGCAGCAAAACTGTTGCGAATTTGTAACGCTTGCTGCAAATCGAAATCAGCTAGTCAGGCCTGCCCAATTGGTGAGCGATCGCATTCACTTATTCGCGACCACGCGGAAAGGTGATTTTGGTATCTTTCTGGATCTCCGCTTGGATCGGCGGGTTCCAAAAAATTCAACAAAATCAGAATATTTCCAAATTCCAGCATTTCGCACTCAGGTTGAATGTGGTGCCGCTGGCGCCTTCAGCGAACGACAGTGCGCGTATGCGTGAGCGCATCTTTGCCGAAGCGCGCGCCAGACCGTGGATAAAGATCGGGCTTCTCCGGTGCGTCGAACGGCGCAAGTGTCACACCCAGGGCCATGATCGTCCGCTCGTCAAACTTGGGGGTACCTCTTATGTCTTTCGTTAGAACAGCCATTGCAGCAGCGGCGCTGTCATTGGCGGCGTTTGCTTCCACCGGGCTCGCTCGAGCCGCAGACCTGCCGGTCAAGGCCGTGAAGAAGGCGCCTGATCTTCCCTGGTTCATCCTGATCGATGACCGCGTCACCTACTCCTGGATGCCGAAGGGCACCGATCCCGGCGTGTTCTCGGTCAATCCCGCCAATGGCGGCATCAACGGCGCGACCGCCAAGCAGGTCTACTCGTTCACGCATTTCGACATCTGGCAGTACGGCACGAACTTCTTCACCATCTCGATGTTCAAGTCGGACCACAACGATCCGGCCAACCCGTGCACCAACGCCGGCGTGATCACGTCGCCCTTGGCCGGCTTTGCCACGACGTCCGCGTCGTGCGAAGGCGCCACCGAAATCTACGGCCTGTTCCGCTCGACCTTCGGCTGGAACGAATTGTTCGGCACCAAGGCCTTCACCATGGGCCCGCTGCATAACATCTCGTTCGAAGTCGGCATGGACGGCAACACCGAGAACAACTATCTGGCGCCGGCCAAGCGTGACGTCGTCGCCGGTCTGCAGTTCCAGTTCGACCTGCCCTACAAGGGCTTCTTCGACGTGGCGCCGTTGCTGTACTACGAATTCTACAACCGCAACGCCTTCACCCAGTGCGGCGCCGGCTGGCAGCTGCCTGCCGCGGCCATTCCCGGCGTGAACTGCCTGGTCGACGGCAACCGCAGCTTCGATCCGACCTGGGCGGTGGAAACCAACTACTACATGGATCTCGGCTTCCTGCCGGAGAACATGCAGTTCTGGTCGATCAGCGGCCGCGCCGCCTGGTACGGCAAGAAGGGCGCCGAGAACGCTCCGCTGCCCGGCGTCTCGACTGCCGTCGAGTTCAACTCCGAGCCGATCCGTCTGACATTCGACGCCTCGAAGGCGATCTGGGGTCCGAAGTTCACCCACTTCGTCGACGTCTGGGTTGCCTACCGCTACTGGCAGAACAAGTTCGGCCTCGATCACAACAACAGCACGGCCTGCAACGTGCGGCCCGGCGTGACCAACTACTCCTGCACCGAGTCGACGGTCTATACCGGCGTCACCGTGAAGTTCTGATCGGTTGAATTGAGAATGACGGCGCCGGGAGCAATCGCGGCGCCGTTATGTTTGGGGTGATGCCGGCGCAGTCAGCTAGCCAGATCTCCACTGTCGTCCCGGCGCAGGCCGGGACCCATACAGCGGAATCTCTCGGTGGCATTCGGTAGTTGACGATCTTCACAAGAACGACGGCCTGGGATTATGGGTCCCGGCCTGCGACGTGACGACCCACAGAGGCTTTACTCTACCTGGCAGAACGCCCGCCGCGCGCTACGTCCACACCCCGTCATGCAGCGCCGCGGCTTCGTCCTCGAGCAGCGGCCCGACCACCTCTGTCGACCGCTGACCGCTGTTGAAGACTTCGCGGCAGGGCAGGTCGAGCGTCGGATTCTCCGGATGGTTGCCGGTGATGCCGCGCAGCCGATGCTCGCTCAGGCCATAGACCAGGCGGCCGATGCCGGCCCAGTACATGGCGCCGGCGCACATCGCGCAGGGCTCGGCGGAGGAATAGAGCGTCGACGTGGCGAGCACGTCCCTGGCAAGGGTGCGGCAGGCCTCGGTGGCCAGCAGCCGCTCGGCATGCGCGGTGCCGTCATGGGCGGGCATGTAGCCGTTCTCGCTCTCCAGCAGCACATGGCCGTCCTTGTCGACCAGGATGGCGCCGAAGGGATGGTTGCCGTGGGTCATGGAGCGGCGTGCGACTTCGAAGGATCGCCGCAGGAAGAGCACATCGCGCTCGCTTGTGTCGGACATCAATGGCCTGCCATGTGGCGGCCAATCTCCGTCAAATCGGCTTCGCTGGCGCGCGCCTCATAGACAAGCTGGCCGTGGAACATCACGACCAGACGATCCGACAATTCCAGCAGTTCGTCCAGATCCTCGCTGACCAAAAGCACGGCAGCGCCGCGGTTTCGCGCGGCCATGATCTCGGCATGGATCTGCGCCACCGCCGCGAAGTCGAGCCCGAAGCAGGGATTGGCCGCGATCAGCACCTCGACATCGCCGCCGAGCTCGCGCGCCAGCACCGCGCGCTGCACATTGCCGCCCGACAGTGCCGCGATCGGAGTGTCAGGGGTGCGGGTCTTGATCTTGTAGCGCGCGATCTTGTTCTTGGCGTCCTCGCGAAACGCCGATTTCTTCAGCCACCAGCCGCCGCTTGCAAACGGCGCGCGGTCGAACTCGCGAAAGGCGATGTTGTCGGCCACGCTCATGCCGCCGACGCAGGCGTTCTTCAGGGGCTCCTCGGGCAAGAGCGACATCTTGTGCCGCCGCATCTCCTCGCGCGCGGCATGATAGGCGTCGCCTGCGACGCGGATGGCGCCACTTTCGGCCTCGCGCTGGCCGGCGAGCACCTCCACGAGCTGGCGCTGGCCGTTGCCGGAGACACCGGCGATACCGACGATCTCGCCTGCGCGCACCGTCAGCGAGACATCGTTGACGGCGATGGCGCCGGCATCGTCGAGCGTCACCAGCTTTTCCAGTTCGAGCCGTGCCGCCCCGGTCTCGCCGGTGCGCGCGGGCTGGATCGTCAGTTCCTCTGCGCCGATCATGGTGCGCGCCATGTCGTCGGGCGTGAGCTCGGCGACCTTGCCCTTGCCGGCGAGCTTGCCGCGGCGGAGGATCGTGACTTCGTCGGCGAACGCCATCACCTCGCGGAACTTGTGCGTGATCATCAGGATGGTCAATTCGCCCTTGACCACCATGCTGCGCAGCATGCCCAGGACTTCGTCAGCCTCGCCCGGCGTCAGCACCGAGGTCGGCTCGTCCAGGATGAGGAAGCGCCGCTTGAGATAGAGCTGCTTGAGGATCTCGCATTTCTGGCGCTCGCCCGCGGAGATGTCCGACACCCTGGCGTCGAGCGGCACGCGGAACGGCATCCGCGCCAGAAAGGCCTCCAGCTCCTTGGTCTCCTTGCCCCAGTCGACCACCGCAGGCACGCCGTCGCGCGCCAGCACCAGGTTCTCCGCGACCGTCATCGCCGGCACCAGGGTGAAATGCTGGTAGACCATGCCGAGCCCGAGCGCGTGGGCCTGTTTCGGATTGGCGATGAGCTGCTCGCGGCCCGCGACCAGCACGTCGCCCTGGGTCGCGTGGTAATAGCCCATGATGCATTTGACCAGCGTCGACTTGCCCGCGCCGTTTTCGCCGAGCAGCGCGTGGAAGGTGCCCGGGCGCACCTTGAGCTCGACATTGTCGAGCGCCAGGAAATCGCCGAAGCGCATGGTCATGGCGATGGCATCGACGCCGAACGTGCCATCGGGCAGGGGAACCTCGCCGATGATCACGCGATGGCTCCGATCAGGTCGGCGGACGTCGTCACCGCGCCGAACACGCCGCCCTGCATCTTGATCATCTTCAGCGCGTGGTCGTGATTGTCCTTGTCTGTGGCCGCGCAGCAGTCGGCGACCAGGACGCATTCGAAGCCGCGGTCGTTGGCCTCGCGCATGGTGGTGTGGACGCAGACATCGGTGGTGATGCCGGTCAGCACGATGTTCTGGATAGCCCGCAGCCGCAGCATCAATTCGAGGTCGGTGGCGCAGAACGAGCCTTTGCCCGGCTTGTCGATCACAGGCTCGCCGGGCAGGGGGCTAAGCTCGGGAATGATCTCCCAGCCCGGCTCGCCGCGCACCAGCACGCGCCCGCACGGGCCGGGATCGCCGATACCCGCGCCGATCTGCCGCGAGCGCCAGCGCTTGTTGTCGGGCAGGTCCGCGAGATCGGGGCGGTGGCCCTCGCGGGTGTGGATGATGTGATAGCCCTTGTCGCGCATGGTTGCGAGCAGCCGCTTGATCGGCTCGATCGGGGCGCGGGTCATCGAGATGTCGTAGCCCATCTTGTCGACATAGCCGCCGATGCCGCAGAAATCGGTCTGCATGTCGATGATGATCAATGCGGTGTTCGCAGGCCGCAGGTCGCCATTGTAGGGCCAGGCATAGGGTTCGGACTTGATGTAGCGCTCGCTCATGTGCGTCTCGCCTCTGTCTGCACGTTCGTCATCGCGTGATCGAGAGCTCGGCCGGCGCGCCGGTCAGCGTGCGCTTGGGCGAGCAGGTGATGATCATGATCAGCAGCGTCAGGATGTAGGGCGCCGCATTGAAGAGGTGATAGCCCGAGGTGACCCCGACCGACTGCAGCGCCGGGCCCAGCGCCGCGGCGCCGCCGAAGGCGAGCGAGGCCCACAGGCAGAGCATCGGGTCCCAGCGCGCGAAGATGACGAGCGCGACCGCCGTGATGCCCTGGCCGGAGGACAGGCCCTCGTTCCAGCTGCCGGGATAGAACAGCGACAGGAACGAGCCGCCGATGCCGGCGAGAAAGCCGCCGACCATGGTGGCGCGCAGGCGGATCAACAGCACCGAATGGCCCATGGCGCGCGCGGCATCCGCGCTTTCGCCCGCGGTGCGGATCAGGAGGCCCCAGCGCGTGGTGCGGAACGCCCAATGAAGCAGCGGCGCCAATGCGACGCCGATCAGGAACAGGACATTGATGCGCAGCGCCGCCTGCACCTGCGGGATGTCGCTCCACCAGCCGAAATCGATCGCCGGCAGTCGCGGCGCGGTCGGCTCGATCAGCGGCTTGCCGAGATAGAAGGCGAGCCCGGTGCCGAACAGCATCAGCGCGATGCCGACCGCGATGTCGTTGACCCGCGGCAGCGAGCAGATGCCGGCATGCAGCGCGCCCATCAGCGCGCCGGTGACGCCGGCTGCGAGCACCCCTAACCAGGGCGATCCCGTTAGATACGAGATGCCATAGGCGCTCATCGCGCCCATCACCAGCGTGCCCTCGAGGCCGAGATTGATGCGCCCCGAGCGCTCGGTGATGCATTCCCCTAAGCTCACGAACAAAAAGGGCGTGGAGACGCGAATGGCGCCGCCGAGCACGGCGAGCGGCACTGTCCAGAGTCCGATTCCGCCGTCCGCCATGGCCTTAAGATTTCCCCTTGAGAAAGCCGATCCGTCCGTAGAGCGCATCGCTCGCCAGCACGAAGACGAAGATGATCCCCTGCAGCACCAGCACCGACGCATCGGGCAGGCCAAGCCGGCGCTGCAACAGCCCGCCGCTGGCGCTGATGCCGCCGAGCAGGATCGCGACCGGAATGATCGCGAGCGGATTTTGCCGCGCCAGGAAGGCGACGAGAATGCCGGTAAAGCCATAGCCCGCGGCAAGGTTGGCATTGGTGCGGCCCTGCACGGCTGCGACCTCGACCATGCCCGCAAGGCCGGCGCAGCTGCCGGCGAGGAAGCAGATGGTCAGGATCAGCTTGCCGACGGAAAGGCCGACGATTTTGGCCGCGCGGATGTTGCCGCCGGCGACGCGGGCGGCAAAGCCGAAGGTGGTGTGATAGATCAGCACGTAGGCGGCGATCGCGGCGATCAGGCCGAACACCAGGCCCCAATGCACGTCGGTGCCGGGAATGCTGCCGATCATGTTGGCGGCGCCGATCTCGCGCGTCGACGGCTTGTTGAGGCTGGCGGGATCGCGCATCGCGCCCTCGACCAGATGGTTGAGGATGGCCAGCGCGATGTACACCAGCAAGAGGCTCGAGATAGTCTCGTTGACGCCGCGGTATTGTCTCAAGGCCCCCGAGAGCAGGATCCAGAGGCCGCCGCCGATCATGCCGGCACAGGCCATGGCGATTTGCACCGCCAGAGGCGGCATCGACTGCAGCGCCAGCGCCGCCGAGGTTGCCGTCAGCGCGCCGATCAACAGCGCGCCTTCGCCGCCGATGATGACCATGCCGAGCTGCGCCGGCAGCGCCGTGCACAGCGCGGTCAGGATCAAGGGTGCGGCGCGCGTCAGCGTGTTCTGCCAGGAGAACCAGGTGCCGAACGCGCCGTAATACATGTAGAAATAGAGATCGAGCGGGTTCTTGCCGGACAGCGCGACGAACATGCCGAAGACCACGAGCGCGCCGACCAGCGCCGCGCCCGGAATCAGGATGTATTCGATGCTGCCGCCGTGGCGCTGCAGGAAACCCGGATCGGCGGCCGGCGCAACGGCGACCGCCTCTGCGCCGTCCGCCACATCGGTGGTCATGAAGTGGCTCCGATCACGCCCTCGACCAGATAGTCCATCTTCTCGAGCTCGGGATCCTTCTGGCCGCGGTCGACGCCGGAGGCGATCACCATTTTGCCCTTGTTGTCGCTGATCGGGCCTTTGAAGATGGTGTAGCTGCCGTCGGTCAGCTTGGCCTTGATGTCGTCGGCATGCTTGCGCGCTTCGGCGGAGACGGCTTCGCCATACGGCGAGACCTTGACGATGTCTTCCTTCAGGCCGCCGCGATAGAAGTTCGGGATGCCTTCGCCCGAGGTGATCATCTTGACGAATTTCGGATACAGCGCCTCCCAGTTCCACTCGGCGCCGGTCAGATAGGCCTTGGGCGCGAGTGGCGACTGGTTGACGTGATAGCCGCAGACGAAGGCGCCGCGGTGCGCGGCGTTCTCGACCACCGTCTTCGGTCCGTCGACATGGCAGGTGAGCACATCGACGCCCTGGTCGATCAGGCTGTTGGTGGCCTCGGCTTCCTTGACCGGCATCGACCAGTCGCCGGTGAAGATCACCTGCGTGGTCGCCTTCGGGTTGGCGAGCCTCGCGCCGAGCGTGAAGGCGTTGATATTGCGCAACACCTGCGGGATCGGTTTTGCCGCGACGAAGCCGAGCTTACCGCTCTTGCTCGTATAGCCCGCGACGATGCCGGAGATGTACTGCGCCTCGTCGATATAGCCGAAATAGCTGCCGGCGTTCTTCGGGTCCTTGTCGGTCCACAGGCCGCCGCAATGCTCGAAGTGGAGCTTCGGGTACTTCTGCGCCATCTTGATCATGTGCGGGTTGTAGTAACCGAACGAGGTCGGGAACAGCAGCGTCGCGCCGTCGAGATTGATCATGGACTCCATGGTCTTCTCGACCGCGTCGGTCTCGGGGACCTTCTCTTCCTCGACCACCTTGATGCCCGGCAGCTTCTTCAGCGCCGCCGCGCCCTGCGCATGCGCCTGGTTGTAGCCGTAGTCATCGCGCGAGCCGACATAGATGAAGCCGATGGTGGTGTCGGCGGCGAAAGCCGATCGCATGCCGAGCGCCGAGCCCAGGGTGAGTGCCGCGCTTCCCTGCAAAAGATGACGTCGTGAAATCCTGCCAAAATCCATTGCCTGCTCCCTCTGGCGGCCAAGGTGCCGCTTATCTCGCCGCTTCGCCGGATCGGCGGAGCCCGAGGTTGAATGTCGCAAGCTTCGTGCCACGGCCGTTTTGTTGAGCAATTCGTATAAGCAATTGAGAAATATGGAATATTTGACGCGTACAAAACTTGAGCAGGGCATCGTCAGATTAAAAGGTAGGCTATATTCCCGAATTGTATGCAAGAGAGTTAAGCAGCCGCTAAGCCTTGTCGGCGATGCGAACGGGCGCCGCGCGGCATTTATCGCTGGCGAAGCCCGTTCAGGCTGCTACCAGTCCGAAGGGGTGCATCGGCGCGGATGGGCGGACTGCGAGCCGGGCTGGCACCGAATTTGTATCGATCGGCGGGACGCGAATTCGAAACATGAGCAAAGTGGACGCTGGCACCGCGGAGCGCGCAGATCTGTCGTTGGGGCGCGAGATCGTCGGGCGGATCAACGCGCTTGCGGCGATCTCGGAAGATGCCGCCAACATCACCCGCATCTTTCTCACGCCCGAGCATCGCGCTGCCGCCGATCTGATTCTGGGCTGGATGCGACAGGCCGGCATGAGCGCGCATATGGACGCCATCGGCAATGTCTGCGGCCGCTACGAAGGCGAGCGTCCTGGCGTGCCGGCCCTGATGCTGGGCTCGCATTACGACACCGTGCGCGACGCCGG
The DNA here is from genome assembly GCA_035293585.1 of Bradyrhizobium sp. GTDB lineage: Bacteria > Pseudomonadota > Alphaproteobacteria > Rhizobiales > Xanthobacteraceae > Bradyrhizobium. Next base: position 152,213 of record DATGMN010000009.1, read on the forward strand.
CCGCTGGGACGGCCCGCTCGGGGTGATCACCGCGATCTCCTGCGTCGCCGACCTGAACCGGCGAGGCGTCAGGCTGCCCTTTGCGATCGAGGTGGTGGGCTTTGCCGACGAAGAGGGCGTGCGCTTTGCCTCAACGCTGCTCGGCAGCCGGGCGATTGCCGGCACCTTTGACGAGAGCGTGCTCGGCGTGCGCGACAAGGATGGCATCTCGCTGCGCGAGGCGATCACCTCCTTCGGGCTCGATCCCGACCATATCGGCAAGGCGGCGCGCGTCCGCAGCGAGCTGCTCGCCTATATCGAGCTGCATATCGAGCAGGGGCCGGTGCTGGAGCAGGAAAACCTCGCCGTCGGCGTGGTCAGCGCAATCGCAGGCGCAACGCGGCTTGCGGCGCGGCTGACCGGCATGGCCGGACACGCCGGCACCGTGCCGATGCGGCTGCGGCGCGACGCGCTGTCAGGCGCGGCCGAATGCATCGGCGCGATCGAGCAATTCTGCCGCAGCGACGAGGCGGGCCTCGTCGGCACGGTCGGCTACATCCACGCCTCGCCCGGCGCGACCAATGTCATCCCGGGGCAGGCGTCCTTCACCATCGACATGCGCGCGCCGACCGACATGCACCGCCGCCGCGCGGTTGCCGATGTCGTCCGCCAGATCGAGGCAATCGCCGGGCGCCGCGAGCTTGCCCTGCAGATCGACGTCACCCACGAGAACCGCACCGCGCCTTGCGCGCCCTGGCTGAAGGCGCAGATCGCAGACGCGATCGCGGCGGAAGGTTTCCGCGTGTTCGAGCTGCCGAGCGGGGCCGGCCATGACGGCATGGCCATGATCGACATCGCCGATGTCGGCATGATCTTCGTCCGCTGCCGCGGCGGCATCAGCCATCACCCGGACGAGCATGTCGAGCTGGCCGACGCCGATGCCGGCGCCAGGGTGCTGCTACGGGTGGTGGAAAATTTCAGGCCGCAGGCCGGGGCGAAGTAGCCACTGCGCGATCGCGCTCGCTGAGGAGCGCTCCCAACTATCCCCGTCACCCTGAGGCGCCGTCGCGAAGCGGCGGCCTCGAAGGGCGACGGCCCGCGCTGCGAGAGCGGGGCCGTTCATCCTTCGAGGCCTCCGCTGCGCTCCGGCGCCTCAGGATGACGGGTTGAAAGTGCCGATCGCGGCTATCCCGCCGTCACATCCACGACCTCGCCGCCATCCAGCACCTTCTGCGCCGTGGCGCGATCGAGATCGCCTTCCCAGGACGCAACCACGACCGTCGCCACGCAGTTGCCGATGAGATTGCCGAGCGCGCGCGCCATGCCGATGAACCAGTCGACCGACAGCACCAGCACGAGGCCGATGGCCGGGATGCTCGGCACCGCGTTCAGGGTCGCGGCCAGGATCACGATTGCCGAGCCCGGCACGCCATGGGCGCCCTTGGAGGTGACGAGCGAGACGCCGAGCACCAGCAAGAGGTCGCCGAGCGAGAGCGGGGTGTTGGTTGCCTGCGCGATGAACACCACGGCTAGCGTCAGATAGATCGAGAAGGCGTCGAGGTTGAAGGAGTAACCGGTGGGAATCACGAGGCCGACCACGGAATCCTTCACGCCCATCCGCTCCAGCTTGCGCATGATCTGGGGCAGCACCGCGTCCGACGAGGCGGTGGCCAGCACGATGGTCAGCTCCTCGCGCAGGTAGGCGAGGAATTTGAGGATGTTCAATCCGGCGAGCGCCATCACGCCGCCGAGCACGCCCAGCACGAAGATCGCGACCGAGACGTAGAACAGCATCACCAGCGAGACCAGCTGCTTGAGCGAGCCGACGCCATATTTGCCGACGGTGTAGGCGACCGCGCCGAGCACGCCGAGCGGGGCGACGCGGACGATCAGGCCCATGGCGCGGAACAGGACGGTCGAGACCGCCTCGATCATGGAGGCGACCTTCTCGCCCTTCTCGCCGCCGACCAGCGCGAGGCTGACGCCGAAGATGATGGCGAAGAACAGCACCTGCAGCACGTCGTTGCGCGACAGCGCGTCGAACGAGGTGGTAGGGATGATGTTCAAAAGGAAGGAGCCGATGCCTTCGCCCTTCAGCTTCTGCGCATTGCCGGCATAGGTCGAGAGCGCATTGCCGTCGAGCTTGGACGGATCGATGTTCATGCCGTGCCCCGGGCCGAATGCGAAGGCGAGCAGGAGGCCCACGACCAATGCGACGGTGGTCATCACCTCGAAATAGACCAGCGCCTTGACGCCGACGCGGCCGACCTTCTTGAGGTCGCCGGCGCCGGCGATGCCATGCACCACGACACAGAACACGATCGGAGCGACGATCATGGAAATCAGCTTGAGAAAGGCGTCGCTGAGGATTTTCAGGCTGACCGCGAAATCAGGCGTGGCCACGCCGAGCACGATCCCAAGCACCAGCGCCGCCAGCACCTGGACGAACAGGGACGTATAAAGCGGCTTTCGCTCGGCCGGCGCCGCGGCGGTGATGGTCGACATGGTAGGTCCCCCTTGGATTGACGGGTCGAAACGGCAAAAGGAGCAACAAGCGTGCCAGCCTAGGGCAGGCAGGCCCCAAAACGAGGCCCGAAAACGGGCCATTCCGCCGCTCTTGCCGTCTTCCCGAACATTCGCGTCGGCACCGGAAAACCGCAAGACCTGCTATTTTTGAGGCGCCGCTTTCGGGGCGCGGCCGCTGTGGGGCGCTACAGCAGTGCTTTGGGCAGGAGCATGTGGATGCCCTTGTTGCCGTCGACAAGCTGGGTCACGCGGAGATTGCCTGCCAGCGAGCAAAGCATATAGGCCTCGTTGCGGGTCAGGTTGGTGCGCGCGCAGATGTGCTTCACCATTTCCCTGACCGCCTGCTTTGCAGCATCGTCCAGATCCTCATCGAGGCCGATCGACATCAGATGCGTCGCGCTCTCGGCGAACGGCCAGCGAATTTCCATGTCCTTGCGCACGGTCAGGCGAAAGGTGCCCGTCACACCCGTTTCGAGTGCGGTGATGCAAACCTCACCGTCACCTTGAACCGCGTGACCGTCGCCGGCAAAGAACAGCGCTCCCTCGTTGAAGACCGGCAGGAACAAGGTCGTGCCGGTGCGAAGCTCCTTGTTGTCCATGTTGCCCCCGAACGCGCGCGGCACGGGCGATCCACAGCGGCCCCAGCTCGGTGGCGGCGCCGTTGCGATGATGCCGAAGAACGGATCGAGCGGAATCTCGGTCCCCCAGGGCATCGTGCAGATGTTTCGCTGCCGGTCGATCCTCGGATGGATCGTCTCATAGTCGGTGAACTCGTCCGGCAGCGTTCCGAGCAGAGGCAGGATCGAAACGAAACCCCAGTCCTGCCGGATCTTCACGTCCAGAATATCGATCTGCAGCGCGTCGCCGACCGACGCGCCCCTGACGTAGACCGGCCCGGTGATGAAATGCGGTCCGGGCCCGGGCTGAAGCGTCTCGAGCGCCACCAGATAATCCTTGGAAACCAGCGACAGATCGTCGGGAAGCGTTTCCTTCCCGCCGGCGGGAAAGCTGTGCAGTGTGACTGTATCGCCCGAACTTACCTCGAGGATCGGCTTGAGCGCGCTGTCAAGGTAACCCCATACCATGTTCTCGGGGGTGCTGGGTATCTCATATCGGCGTGGCATGATTGGCTCCTGGGCTGGCCACTAGGAAATCAAACGGGGCCGGCCGGAACAAGGCGTCCCACGCCGTTGGTCTTCGCGCAGTGCTCGTGTGCCATAGCGCATGTAGGGAAGAACACGGCGCCGGGATATACTTCAATCTCGGTCGGACACTGCCGGGTGTCGTCGCGAGGATGGAGGACTTCCAATGAGGCGTTCCCAATTCACGGACAATGAAATCCTGCAACTGCTCGGCGAAGCCAGTGCCGGCGTGCCGGTGGCGGAGATCTGCAGGACCGCCGGCGTGACCACGCGAACCTTCTACCGCTGGCGTCGCCGCCTTGGCGGGCTCGACGTTCCCGCCGCGAGGCAGATGAAGGAGCTTGCAACCGAAAACTTGCGGTTGCGCGGCCTGGTCAGCAATCTTTTCGAGCGCCTGCGATCCTCCGACGCCGATGCGAGCGCGCCGGCATCGGCGGGTCGCGCCACCGATCATCCGGCCCGCGACAAGTCACAGGAGCAGGCGCGGGCTGCGCGCATTGCGGCGGAAAAGTGCGGCGGCGCCGTAACGGGGCGCTTCGCTTCGCTGCGCGTGAATCCGTGACGCCCGCAAGCGTCGCGGCACGCGATCGCGGTGGCTCGCGCGCGCCCGGCGTCGCGCGGGTCGCGGATGCTGTCGCACGAAAATTTCAAGTCGGCCGCGGCCGAACCCCATTGTGTCGCTGGAAGTGACATAATGCATTGACGCGACAAGTTTCGGTCACCTGGCGTCGCTAATTTCGTCTTTGCTAATTCGGGCGACCAAATACTGTTCTGCTTGACGCTTCACTCGGGAGGAGGAGCCCAGAGCCATGACCGATCAAGTCCGCCGTCCCTTCGCAAGCAGCTGTCCTTCGCCACTCAGCCGCCGTCGCTTTCTGGCCGGCTCGGCGCAACTCGCCGCCCTGCTCGGCACATCCGCCGTCGTTGGATCGCCGGATGCCGCTGCTGCCGCCGCGCTGAAGACGGTGCGGTTCAGCGAGGCCGTTCACAACCTCGGCTACATCAACCTGTATGTCGGCATGCATGCCGACATATTCAAAAAGAACGGGCTCGACATGCAGGTGAGCGCGGCCGGCGGCGACACCCAGACCTTTGCCGCCGTGCTGGGCGGCTCGGCCGATTTTGCGATCGGAGATGCGACCATGGCGCAGATCTCGCGGGAGAACGGCGGGCCCGGCGTCGTCGTGGGCACGGTGGTGCAGCGCGCCCATTATTTCGGGGTCTCGAAAACGCTGAAGCCCATCACGGATCCCAAGGAGTTCAAGGGCCTGAAAATCGTCACCTCGCCGGAGCCCAACACCAACTACAGCGTCGCCAAGCGGTTGCTCGAGAAGGCCGGCCTCAAGGTCGGCGTCGATGCCACCATCATTCCGGTCAACCCGGGCACGGAAATCGCCGCGATGCTGGCCGGCCAGGCCGACATCGCCATCGCCTACCAGCCGAGTGTCGCCGCCGCCGAGGCCCAAGGCGCCAAAGTGGTCTTCGACTTCTCCAGCTATATCGGACCGTTCTGCAACACCGGAATCATGGTGCTTCCGAGCACGATCCAGAAGGATCCGGAGATGGTGCAGGCGCTGGTGACCTCCTTCGAGGAGGCCTCGCGCAAGACTTATGCCGATCCGGCCTTCGCCAAGGAGGTCGCACGCAAGGAATTTCCGGATCTGCCGGGCGACGTGGTCGACAAGGCGATCGATGCCGAGTTGAAGTACCTCATTCCGGCCCAGTCCGTTATAACCAAGCCGGACCAGTGGAAGAACCTGATGGACATGCAGGTCTATCTCGGCAACGCCAAGGGTACGGTGCCGTTCGACCAGATCATCGACAACTCCTTTGCGGAAAAGGCGATCGCCAGCCTCAAATGATGGTGGGTGGGGTCAATAGCGAAACGGAAGCTGCGGGGGCCGCGATTGCCGAGCCTCCACTCGTCGTCGAGCACGTTGCGAAGAGCTACGAGCTCGATGGCCGGACCGTGCCCGTGATCGGCGACCTCAGCCTGACGCTGAAGGAAGGCGAGATCATCAGCATCGTCGGTCCGTCCGGCTGCGGCAAGACGACCCTGCTCAACACGCTGTGCGGCTTGCTGACGGCGGACTCCGGGCGCATCAGATGGCACGGGCGCGAGGTCGCCGGACAACCGCAGAATGTCGGCTACATGCTGCAAAAGGACCTGTTGCTGCCGTGGCGAACGGCGCTGAAGAATACCATGCTGGGATTGGAGATCCGCGGGGTGGCGCCGGCCGAGGCGGAACAGCGCAGCCGGGCCATGCTCGATCAGCTGGGGCTGCATGGCTTCGCCGATCATTATCCGTCGACGCTCTCGGGCGGCATGCGCCAGCGCGTCGCGCTCGCGCGGACGCTTGTCAACGAGCCGCAAGTCCTCCTGCTCGATGAGCCCTTTGCGGCGCTGGATTTCCAGAGCAAGCTCCTGATCGAGAACGACACGGTCGGGCTGGTGCGGCAGGGCAGGCGCTCGCTGCTCCTGATCACGCATGACATCGAGGAGGCGGTCTCGCTGGCCGACAGGGTCATCGTTCTGTCCAAACGGCCGACCAGGATCAAGTCGGTCTACGATATTGCGCTCGGCGCGGAGCGAACCGACATGATGGCGGTGCGCGAAAACCCGGAGTTCAGCCGTTACGTGAAGCGCATCTGGGCTGATCTCGATGTGGTCATGCAATGACTGCTGACGTCGAAACGGCCATGGTGCGTGTGGCAAAACCTGCGGACGAGATGTCACCGCCGTTTCCGAAGCGGCGCTGGAAGCGGCTAGGCTCGGCGGTCGCGATCCTCGCAACCCAGCTTGCGATCCTGGTGTTGTTCCTGGCGTTATGGGAGCATGCGACCTCGGGCAACAGCGCGCTCGGCTTCATGTTCGGCTCCCCGTCGGCAATCGCCGGCTTCCTCGGGCAGATGGTGCGTGATGGCAGCCTCTGGCGCGACAGCTATGTCACGGGCCTCGAAACCCTGCTCGGCTTCTTCGTCGGCAACTTTTTCGGCACGCTGATCGGACTCTCGCTCTGGTACTCGCGCTTCGTGTCGCGGGTCGTCGAGCCCTTCATCATCGCGCTCGGCTCGATACCGATCATCGCGCTTGCCCCCATCATCATCATCTGGTTCGGCACCGGGCTGATCTCCAAAGTGGCGATGTCCACGCTGTCGGTCGTGATCGTGGCTCTCGTCACCTCCTACAAGGGCGCCGTCGGGGTCGATCCCGACCAGATCAATCTTCTGAGGACGCTCGGCGCGTCCAAATTCCAGCTGTTTCGCAAGCTCGTTGTGCCGGCGTCGCTGACCGACATCTTCGCCGGGCTGAAGCTCACCGTCGGGTTCGCGCTGATCGGCGCGATCGTGGGCGAGTTCATGTCGTCGTCGGAAGGTCTCGGGCACGCGATTTTCAAGGCGGGATCCCTCTATGTGATCCCGAAGGTCTTCGCCGCGCTGGTGGTGACGATCGCCCTGGCCCTGCTCCTGACCTTCATCGTGGGCAAGATCGAAAGGTTGCTGATGCCCTGGCAGCGCCGGATCTAGCTCGTTCAATTCGCCCTCAAACCAGCCCGGGAGGACATAATGTCGAAGCGCATTCTCAAAGCCGGCAACATCAAATACGCGCTCTCCGGAGACGACAAATTCGTCGCAGCCGTCGAGCCCGGCGAGACATTCGTCGTGGAGACCGCGATCAACGTCAACGACGGGACCATCCGTCACGTCGGCCAGCAACTGACGGCGGCTGACGTCACCATGCCCTTCGTCAACGGCGCGACCGGACCGATCGAGGTCAAGGGAGCGAAGCCGGGCGACATGCTCAAGGTCGAAATCCTCGATATCGAGCTGGACAGGCTCGGCTTCACGGCACTGTGGCCGGGGATCGGGATGTTTCCGGATTGGGTGAGGCGCAAGGAGTTCGGCATCCAGACCCGCGTGGTGGAGGTGAAGGACGGCCACGTGCTCTGGAACGAGCATCTCAAGCTTCCGGTCAGGCCCATGATCGGGGTGGCGGGCGTCGCGCCGGTCCACGGCGCGGTCCTCACCGTCGACAACGGCCCGCACGGCGGCAATCTCGACGTGCAGGAGATCACGAGCGGCAATTCGGTCTTCTTTCGCGTCAACAAGGAAGGCGCCCACCTGTTTCTCGGCGATTGCCATGCGATCCAGGGCGACGGCGAATGCAACGGCATGGGCGCGATCGAGATCGCGACCACGCTGACGGTGAAGGTCGGGTTACAGCCGGCGCCGGCGCGTCTCAATCATCCGCGCATCGAGACGCCGACCCATATCTGCACGCTCGGTTGCGCCCGTCCGCTCGAGGACGCGATGCGGATCGCGTTCGAGGAAATGATCTACTGGATGGAGGACGACTGGAAGATTCCCGCCGCCGAGGGCTACATGCTGCTCGGCCAGATCGCGGAGGCGCGCTGCACGCAGGTGGTCAATCCGAAGTACACCTACATCTGCAAGGTCGACAAGCGCCTGCTGGCAAACTACTACGGCTGAACCTCAGCGCTTGCGAGCGGCCATGCGCCGATGATGCGGAAGCGCGCATCGGCCGCGTCCTGCCGGAATAGCGCGATCCGATCGACGCTGAGGCTGTCGACGGCGATCGCCGCAAAGCGCTTGCGCAGCATGGTGAGCACGCTCCCGCGGCGCGACGCGTCGAGCCGGCCGGTCAGGGTCATGTGGAAGCGGAATTCGTCCATCACATAAGGATAGCCCCAGCGGTCGAGATGATCGCGCTGCCGTTCGGTCAGCTCCGCCGGATTGCGTCGCGCGCGGTCGCGCTCGGTGAGGGGAGCGCGGAAGCAATCGAACGCGGTGACGCAGTCGGCCGCGAGCGCTTCGAGCTGCGCCGATCGCCCGGCCGGAATGACGGCGATGAAGCCGCTGATGGAATCCGTCACCGGCCTGAACGCCGGAATGGCGCGCGGCTCGCCCGCGAACCCCGCGCAGGCCGCGACGAGCTCGGCCTCGGTTCTTCCCGGCGCCAGCGCGAACGGTGCCTTCAGTGTGGCATGGAAGCCATATTTGCGCGGATCGCTGGTGATGTCGCGCCAGTCCGGCACGGCTTCGGTTACGCCATCGGGAAAGGGCAAATCCTCGCCGGTCCAGGCGTCATAGCCCAATAGCTCCGTGCCGAAGCGGTCGAGCGTCGCGCCGCGCGGCGAGGCGTAGTAGATGGCGTAGCGGGGAAAGCCGGTCATGATCGGATCCCGCCTTACTCTGCCGCAACCGCTTCACGCGCGACGGGGGATGATGTGCGGATGCGGTCGGCGTCGGTCAGATGCACCAGCCGGCCGGCGGCGATGACGGCAACGATGCGCGGCCGCAAGGCGGCGGCATCGTCGACCAGCAGAATGTCGGCACGGCGGCCTGCCGCGAGCACGCCGCGGTCGGCGAGCCCGGTGGCGCGCGCGGGCTGAGCCGAGATCAGCTCCCAGGCCTGCGGCAGCGGCCGCACGCCGTCCGCTGCGAGACGGAACGCGGCGAGCAGCGGCGCGGGATAGTAATAGTCGGACGCCAGCACCGAGCAGAGGCCCTTCTCGATCATGTCGGAGGCTTTGGTCCAGCCGGTGTGGCTGCCGCCGCGCACCACATTGGGCGCGCCATAGACGATGGCGTCGCCGCCGATCGCCGCCTCGCGCGCGGTTTCCTCGTTCACCGGAAACTCGGCGATGCTGACGCCCTGTTCGCGGAACGCCCTGCGCATCGCCGGGCTGTGGTCGTCATGCGAGAGCATGCGCACACCGGCGTCTCGCGCAATTTTGGCCAGTCTTGCGATCGAGGCCGGCACCGCGTCGGCGCGCGACAATATGTGTTCGACCAGCCGGTCAAAATCTTCGCCCGACAGACCGGTGCGCTCGACCATTCGGTTGCGCTTGCGCGGCTTGGCGAGATCGGCGACCGTACCGTTCATATGGTCGTTGAAGGCGAACAGATCGACCCGGCCGTCACGCAGCCATCGGACGATCTCGTCCTCCGCGTCGAGATTGTAGGTCTCGTGGCGGAGATGGAAGCGCGTGTCGGCCTTGAGCCTCGGGCGCAGGCTCTCGATCGCTTCGCACAGCCGCGCGGCGTTGTCGCCCGAGCGCAGGCCCGGCTCCCACGACCAGGTCGTGGCGTGAAACACCGTGGTGATGCCGTTGGCGATCGCCTGGTGGTCGGAATCGAACAGCGCCACGTCGATCGGAAAGTCGACGCCGGTGCGCGGCATCATCTGCCGCTCGAAGGCATCGCCGTGCAGGTCGACGATGCCGGGCAGCACCAGCAGACCGCGCGCGTCGATGGCCAGCGGGCTGCGGCCGCCGGATGCGTCGATGTCGCGGATCGCCCCGCCGCCAATTCGCAGCGACGCCTCGGCGATGTCGCCGTCAATCAGGGCGCGGCCGCCCTCAATCAGAATGTCGGTCACGTTCGGGCACTTTGCTTGTCGAGAGAGGCAGGTCTTGCTTCGTAATTGTCGAGAAACTCCTCGATCGTCAATGTCCTGAAATCGGGCAGCGCCCTGCGCAAGGTCTCGTGGTCCCAGTCCCACCAGCCGAGGCGAACGAGCCGCTCGGCAATCGCTTCCGAAAACCGCCGCCGGATCGGCCGCGCCGGATTGCCTGCGACGATGGTATAATCAGGGACGTCCTTGGTGACGACGGCGCCGCCGGCGATCACCGCGCCATTGCCGATGCGGCGGCCCGGCAGCACGATCGCGCCATGGCCGATCCAGACGTCGTGGCCGATGTGGACGCGATGGCTCCTGCGCCAGGCGAAGAACTCGGAATCGTCGGCTTCGCCCGGAAAGTATGCGCTGGCGCGATAGGTGAAATGCGCCTGCGTCGCGCGCTGCATCGGATGATTGCCCGGATTGATCCGCGTCATGGCGGCGATCGAGCAGAACTTGCCGATCGTGGTGTAGGTCATCTGCGAATCGTTGACGACGTACGAATAGTCGCCCATCTCGACATCGAGCAGCATCGTGCGTGCGCCGACCTCGCAATAGCTGCCGAATGTCGTGTCCTGCACGTTCGCAGTGGGATCGATCGTCGGCGCGATCGAGAGAGTCTTGCCTGCCATCCGCAAAGTTCCGCCGCCTGGAAACGAAGTTGTCTACCATATTAGACAACTTTGACAACTCCGTGACGCGTTTGCGCAGCATTCCGGCCCGCCCCCGCGCTGCAATTCGGCCCGTCACAAAACTGTAAGACACGAGCGCTAGCGGTGGCCGTAACGGATGCAGACCGGAGCAACGCATGTTGGTGGTGGAAGGTTTGACGTGCCGTTTCGGCGCCAAAGCCGCAGTCGACAACGCTTCCTTTTCGGTCGCGCCCGGCAGCTTCGTCGGCGTGATCGGCCGCTCCGGCGCCGGAAAATCGACGCTGCTGCGAACCATCAACCGCCTCGCACCCGCGACCGAAGGCCGCATCCTCTACAACGGCCTCGACGTCACCGCGCTGCGCGGCAAGGAACTGCGGCAGTGGCGGGCGCGCTCGGCCATGATCTTCCAGCAATTCAACCTCGTCGGAAGGCTTGACGTCCTGACCAACGTGCTGATGGGAAGGCTTGCCAGCGTCTCGCAGCTGCGCGCGCTGATCAAGCTGTGGCCGGATACCGACAAGGCCATCGCATTGTCCGCGCTCGAGCAGTTCGACATCGCCTCGCTCGCCGCGCAGCGCGCCGACCAGCTGTCGGGCGGGCAGCAGCAGCGCGTCGCGATCGCGCGCGCGCTGGTCCAGGAGCCCGAACTCATCCTCGCCGATGAGCCGATCGCCTCGCTCGATCCGCACAACACCAAGGTGGTGATGGATGCGCTCAAGCGCATCAATGCGGATTTCGGCATCACGGTGCTGTGCAACCTGCACTCTCTCGAACTGGCGCGCAGCTATTGCGACCGCCTGATCGGCATGGCCGCGGGCAAGGTCGTGTTCGAGGGAACGCCGGACGAGCTGACCAATTCGGAAGCGGGCCGTCTCTACGGCCTCGATGCCGATGCCAGGGCCGGTGAACCGGCCAATCAGAACGGCTCGGCCGTTGACGAGTCCGTTCTCGGTGTGCCTGCCGTCGCTTAAGTCGGCGACGAACAGAATCATCCAAGCGGCCCTTTGCCGCCAAAAAAGCCTCAACCCGACAGGAGAGATGTCAATGCTCGATCGCCGTACCTTTTTGTCCGCCACCGTTGCGGTGCTCGCCGCAAGCGCAGGCGCAGCGCATGCCGACGACTGGAAGTCGAAGTACAAGGAGCTGACCTTCGCCGTGATCCCGGCGGAAAACGCCTCCGGCGTCAATGATCGCTATGCGCCCTTCATGGATTACCTGTCCAAGGAGCTCGGCGTTCCCGTCAAGCTGCGCATCGCCAACGACTATGCGGCGGTGATCGAAGGCCAGCGCGCCGGCAACATCCAGATCGCCTATTACGGCCCGGCCTCGTACTCCACGGCCTACATGACCGGCGTGAAGACCGAGCCCTTCGTCACCACCCGCAACAATGACGGTTCCGTCGGCTACTACTCGGTGATCTACGTCAAGGCCGACAGCCCCTACAAGGACATCCACGACCTCAAGGGCAAGACCATCGGCTTCGTCGACCCGAACTCGACCTCGGGCTACAATGCGCCGCGCTTCTTCCTGCACAAGATCGGCCTCGACGCCGACAGCTTCTTCGGCAAGTCGGTGATCACCGGCAGCCACGAGAACGGCGTGATCGCGCTCGACAAGGGCACCGTCGACTGCGCCGCCGACTGGTGGAACTCCGACACCGACTCCAACCTGACCCGCATGGTCAAGAAGGGCATGGTCAAGAAGGAGGACTTCCGGGTCATCTTCAAGTCGGGCCTACTCGCCGGCTCGCCCTATGCCTATCTCTCCGACCTTCCGCCGGAGCTGAAGCAGGCCATCCAGAAAGCCTTCATCGAGGCGCCGACCAAGGACAAGGCGGCGTTCGATCGTCTCTCTGACGGCAAGGACAAGGAGTTCGTCCCCGTCACCCACAAGGACTACGAGACGACGGTGGAGATGATCCAGTTCGTCAACGACATGCGCAAGAAGCGCTCCTGATCATCGTCTCGCCGAGGGGGAGCCGGATCTCGCGGCTCCCCCTTTCGCTTTGACCGACGGACATCATGACCTCACGGACCTTAAGCGTATCCCCGGCGCGGCTCGAGGTTCTGATCTCGGACTATCGGCGCAAGGTCGCGCGCCGCCGCTGGCAGTCGCTGCTGGTGCTTTTCATTCTCGCCGTGCTGATCGCGGTTGCCGGCAGGGTCGGCGAAGTCAGTCCGGCCAATCTGATCGACAACATCTCCAACTTCACCAGCTATTTCAGCCGCATCCTTCCCAGCATCAGGACCGCGACCTTCGGGGCCGACGTCGCCGATTGGTACTGGAACATCACCGGCTGGCTCAAGCTCCTGCTCGACACCGTGCTGATCGCCTATCTCGCGACCCTGATCGGCGCCGGCGGCGCGTTCGCGATCTCGTTCCTGGCGGCGGCCAATCTGGCGCCCTCCGGCTGGCTGCGCTGGTGCATCAAGCGGCTGTTCGAGTTCTGCCGCACCGTGCCCGACCTCGTGTTCGCGCTGATGTTCGTGAGCGCCTTTGGTCTCGGGCCTTTTGCGGGCATTCTCGCGATTTCCATTCACACCTTCGGCACGCTCGGCAAGCTCTTCACCGAGGCGATCGAAAACATCGACATGAAGCCGGTGGAAGGCGTGCGCTCGACCGGCAGCCGCTTCGTCGACATGGTGCGTTTCGCAGCGCTGCCGCAGGTGATCTCGACCTTTGCGAGCTACACTTTGCTGCGTTTCGAGATCAATGTGCGGTCCGGCTCGGTGGTGGGCATGGTCGGGGCAGGCGGCATCGGCCAGGATCTGTTCGTCGCGATCCGCAAATTCTATTACACCGACGTCAGCGCCATCCTCTTGATGATCATCGTCTGTGTCGCGATCATCGACCTCCTGACCGAGCAGATCCGGCATCGGCTGTCCGGCGGGAGCGGCCAGCGATGACCGGGCGCCGACGGCTTTATCCGAGCGACGCGCAGGAGGTGCTGGCCCGCCACGGCGCCTTGTTGCAGCGTTCGCAGTTGCGGCGCGCGTCCTCGCTGGCGATTCCGGCCGGGCTTGCTGCGCTCGCCGTCTTCGCCATCTGGTGGCTCGAGATTCCGTTCGATCAGATCGTCGCCGGTCTGTCGTCGCTGGCGAAATTCGTCGCGCTGATGTTCCCGCCGTCGAGCGGCGGCCATCTTGCGCTGCTGGTGCACGCGATGGAGGAGACGCTCGCCATCGCCTTCCTGGGAACGCTGATCGCGACCGTGATGGCGCTTCCGATCAGCTTTCTCGCCGCCGGCAATACCACGCTGCATCCCGTGATCCGCTTCGTCGTCCGGCGCGCCCTCGACACCATCCGCAGCGTCGATGCGCTGATCTGGGCCCTGGTCTTCGTCGGCGTGGTCGGCCTCGGTCCGTTTGCCGGCATCCTGGCGATTGCGGTATCCGACACCGGCGCGCTCGGCAAACTGTTCTCGGAGGCCATCGAATCCACCGATGCCCGCGGCCGGGAGTCGGTGCTGGCGAATGGCGGAACGCAGCTGCTTGCGGTGCGCTTCGGCCTGCTGCCCCAGGTGCTGCCGATCATCGCCGGCCAGATCCTCTATTACTTCGAATCCAATGTGCGTTCCGCGACCATCATCGGCATCGTCGGCGCCGGCGGCATCGGCCTGCAGCTGTCCGAGCAGATCAGGACCTACGATTTCGATCAGGTCTGCTTCGCGATCATCATGATCCTGCTCACGGTCGCCGCCATCGACTGGATTTCCGGCAAGCTGCGCTTTGCCATCATCGGTCGCCGCGCGGTGGCGTGACGGACGCGTGTCCCGATCGTGATTGCCCGTCGCGCCAGTCTGTCGCATCCCGTCGGGTTGAAATTTACGAAAATCGGAAATATCCTCTCCGCATCCCGCCTCGTTCGCAGAGGGGCGTATCGCGGTCGTCACGGCACGTGAGGCGGGGATGCGGTGGACGCGGATGTGCCTGTTGACGAGCGGCACGATGCGGACGGCGAAATCGTGTGGTCCTGGCGCCCCAAAGGCTGGCGCCAACCTGGCGATGATGCTTCGCATCACGCCCGGGACGGTGGCAATCGGCAAGGTTCACCGGGGAGATCACGTATAAGCCGTAACACCACTGCGCAGGGAAGGCCGGTTGTCACCGCCTGTACCCTAGGTTTTCGCGCTCTTTGCGCATTTTTTTGCGCGGGAGCCCCGGGTGCAGCGGCCATCCGGTCTTCCCTGCGCCCTCTGTTCTTGAGGAGGGTGACGACGATGCAAAGCTCGGGCGAATTCCGTCGCGAGAAGGGACTCGCCTGTCCGCGGCCGTTTTGCGGCCCATCCTTCGAGACGCCGCTGGCGCGGCTCCTCAGGATGAGGTCGTCACAAGTGGCACGCTCCTAGACCCCTATGGTGAGGAGGCGCGCACGCGCCGTCTCGAACCACGAGGCCCGGATGCCACCGCAAGCATCTTCTCGCCGTTTGAAAGTCGCAAAAGCTCAATCCCGTGGCGGCCTCAGCTCTCCACCACGAACTCCACCCGTTCCGCCGCAAACCGCGAGCGCTTGGTCACCAGCGGTTTTCCGTCGGCATCGACATCGGTCGCGTCCACCACCAGCACGGGACGGCCGAGCGCGAGGTCGAGCCGCGCGGCGTCGGTTGCTTCCGCGATCGCCGCCGTGATCCGGGTCGAGCCGCGGCGATAGTCGCGCACACCGTAATGTTCCAGCAGTTTCGTCATCGAGCGCACATTGGCAAAGACGCGGCCGGCGTCCGGAAACTGCTCGGCGGAAAGCCAGGTGGTGCTGACGCAGATCGGCGCGCGGTCGGCCAGTCGCACCGATTCGATGCGGATGAGCGGCGCGCCGGTCTTGAGGCCGAGCTGTCGGGCGAGCTCGCGGGTGGCGGGCTCCTCGGCCGCCTCGATGAATTGCCCGCGCGGCTCGCGGCCGCCGGCGCCGACGATCTCGGAAAACCGCGTCCGCGAGCGCAGCGGATAGGCAAGCCGCGGCGCCTCGACATAGGTGCCGCTGCCGCGCTCGGCGCGCACCAGCCCGCGCTCGGCAAGCGCCGCCAGCGCCCGCCGCACGGTGTGGCGGTTGACGCGATAGGTCTCGGCGATTTCGGTCTCGCCGGGCAGCCGTTCGCCGGCCGCATAGCGACCTTCGGCAATGCCGCGCTCGATGCCGTCTGCGACCTGGCGCCACAGGGCGACGCCGGACGCCATGTCCTGCAAGCTCATGGCGCGACGCTAGCACTCTGTATTGCGAAAATCACGCTTTTGTCACCGAACAGTCATGGCGCTTGATTATGAAGTTGTCTAGTATCATAGACAACTTCGGGCCGGCAAGATCGGCCGGGATCACAAGATCGATAGACCTCAGGGCCATTGATGAGCGTTCAGGATCACATGCAGCAGGACGACAGGGGCGGCGTTGCGCGGCGCAGGGCGGCGATGGCCGTGCTGGCGCATGCCGCGGGCGCCGAGATCGCGGCCTGTCTCGAGGGTATTGCGCTGCCGGCTTACGACAATCTGCGCGAGCCGGAGAGCGGCCTTGTCATGGTGCGCGGCCGCGCCGGCGGCGACGGCGCGCCGTTCAATCTCGGCGAAGCCACCGTGTCGCGGGCGGCGGTGCGGCTCGCCACCGGCGAGGTCGGCTTCGGCTACGCACTTGGCCGCAACAGGGACAAGGCGCGGATGATTGCGCTGTGCGACGCGCTGGTGCAGTCGAGCGCGTTTTCGTCCGTCGTCGAGGCCAGGGTGATCGCGCCGCTGCGTGCGGCACATCTCGCCGGTCAACAGCAGAAGGCCGCACGGACGGCGGCCACCAAGGTCGATTTCTACACCATGGTTCGCGGTGAGGGGTGAGTGTGATGACGACGATCGCCGAACTGCCCGCAGGTTTCGCCGACAAGGTGCTGTCGGCGCAGACGACATTCCGCTCGGTGATGGAGGCGATGGCGCGGCCCGGCTCCGTGCAGCGCGTCATTGCGTCCGTCGGCACGCCGCCGCGCCTGATGCGCGGCACGGCGGCGATCGCGCTGACCCTGTTCGATCACGACACGCCGGTCTGGCTTGATCCGTGCCTGTCGGAAACCGCCGAGGTGAAGAAGTGGCTCAAGTTCCACAGCGGTGCGCCGGTGATTGCCGATCCCTCCGTCGCGAGTTTTGCCGTTGTCGGCGACGGCAGCGTGCTGCCGCAGCTCGACTGTTTCGCGTTCGGCAGCAGCGAATATCCTGATCGATCGACCACCGTCATCATGCAGGTCGACAGCCTCACGCGAGGCGCGCAATACGAATTGAGCGGGCCCGGTATCGACGGCCGCGCGGTCCTGCAGGCCTCGTTCAAGCCGAGCGATCTGTTCGAACGGCTCGCCATCAATGCCGCGTTGTTTCCGCGCGGCATCGATGTCGTGCTGGTCGCCGACGATGCGATCGTCGCTATTCCGCGCACGACGCGCTGTGTCGGTTACGGAGGTTAGAAAATGTATGTTGCCGTCAAGGGAGGCGAGCGCGCGATCGAGAACGCCCATCGTCTGCTGGCGCATGAGCGGCGGGGCGACACGGATGTGCCCGAGCTCACGCTGCCGCAGATTTCCGAGCAGCTTGCGCTGGCCGTCGATCGCGTGATGAGCGAAGGCTCGCTCTATGACCGCGAGCTTGCGGCGCTCGCCATCAAGCAGGCCCGCGGCGACATGATCGAGGCGATCTTCCTGGTGCGCGCCTTCCGCGCCACCCTGCCGCGCTTCGGTGCGACCGAGCCGGTCGATACCGGGCATATGGCCGTGTGGCGGCGGATCTCCGCGACCTTCAAGGACATTCCCGGTGGCCAGATCCTCGGGCCCACCTTCGACTACACCCATCGTCTGCTCGATCCGCAACTCGCCGAAGGCTTCGTCCCCGAGGAGCCCAGGATGGCTAAAGCTTCGGCTGCATCAGAGGGCGCGATGCCCCGCGTGACGGATATTCTCGGTCGCGACGGGCTGATCGAACCCTCGGCCCAGGCGGAGGCCGATCGGCCTGTCGGCGATCTCACCCGCGAGCCCCTGAGCTTCCCCGCGGATCGCGATCTGCGGCTGCAGAATCTCGCCCGCGCCGACGAGGGTTTCCTGCTCGCGCTCGGCTATTCCACGCAGCGCGGCTATGGCCGCAACCATCCCTTTGTCGGCGAGATCCGCTTCGGCGAGGTCGAGGTCGAGTTCTTCGCCGAGGATGCAGGCTTCGCGGTCCCGCTGGGCGCGATCGAGCTGACCGAATGCCAGATGGTCAACCAGTTCAAGGGCTCGGCCACCGAAGCGCCGTGCTTCACCCGCGGCTATGGTCTTGCTTTCGGGCAGAGCGAGCGCAAGACCATGTCGATGGCGCTGGTCGACCGCGCACTTCGCGCCCGCGAGCTCGGCGAGGAGGTGCATGCACCGGCGCAGGACGAGGAGTTCGTCATGTCGCATTCCGACAATGTGCAGGCGACCGGTTTCGTCGAGCATCTCAAGCTGCCGCATTACGTCGACTTCCAGTCCGAGCTCGGACTGCTGCGCAAGCTCCGCAAGGAGTTCGCGCAAGCTGCGGGCGAGGTCGAGTTGCAGGAGGCCGCGGAATGAGTGCGGCCGCCTACAACTTCGCCTATCTCGACGAGCAGACCAAGCGGATGATCCGCCGCGCCATCCTGAAGGCGATCGCCATTCCCGGCTATCAGGTGCCGTTTGCGAGCCGTGAAATGCCGATGCCCTATGGCTGGGGCACCGGCGGCGTGCAGGTGACCGCCGCGATCCTCGGGCCCGATGACGTCCTGAAGGTGATCGACCAGGGCTCGGACGACACCACCAACGCGATCTCGATCCGGAAATTCTTCGAAAAGACCGCGGGCGTCGCGGCCACGACCTCGACTGTGGACGCGACCGTGATCCAGACGCGTCACCGCATTCCCGAAACTGCGCTCCATGCCGGGCAGGTGCTGGTCTACCAGGTGCCGATCCCGGAGCCCTTGCGTTATCTCGAGCCGCGCGAGACCGAGACGCGGCGCATGCATGCGCTCGCCGAATACGGGCTGATGCATGTCAAGCTCTATGAGGACATCGCGCGCTTCGGCCATATCGCCACCGCCTACGCCTATCCGGTGAAGGTCAATGGCCGCTATGTGATGGATCCGTCGCCGACGCCGAAATTCGACAATCCGAAGATGGACAATTGCGCGGCGTTGCAGCTGTTCGGCGCGGGGCGCGAAAAACGCATCTATGCGGTGCCGCCGTACACGAAGGTGGTGTCGCTCGACTTCGAGGATCATCCGTTCAGCCGTTACCGCCACGATGCGCCCTGCGCGCTGTGCGGCTCGGAGGACTCCTATCTCGACGAGATCGTCACCGACGATCAGGGCGGCCGGATGTTCGTCTGCTCCGATACCGATCACTGCGAAACGCGGCAGGCGCAAGGTCATCGCGGCAGCCAGAGCGCCGCCCCGCACAAGGAGGCGCGCCATGGCTGAGATGATGAGCGCGTCCGCCTCGGACCAGCCGCTGCTGGTCGCGGAGGGGCTTGCCCGGAATTACGGCCGGCTCGCCGCCTGCCGTGACGTCTCCTTTGCGCTCTATCCGGGCGAGGTGCTGGCGATCGTCGGCGAATCCGGCTCCGGCAAGTCGACGCTGCTGCAGCTTCTGTCGGCGCAGCTCGCGCCGAGCGCGGGGCGGGTGTCCTACCGCATGCGCGATGGCGTGTTGCGCGATCTGGCGGCGCTGGGCGAGGCCGAGCGGCGCTTCCTGTTCCGCACCGACTGGGGCTATGTGCACCAGGATCCGGCGCAGGGCCTGCGCATGGCGGTCTCCGCCGGCGCCAATGTCGGCGAACGGCTGATGGCGGTGGGCTGGAACCACTATGGCCGCATCCGCGATGCCGCCTCGAGCTGGCTGGATCGGGTCGAAATCGATACCGCGCGCATCGACGATGCACCGCGCACCTATTCGGGCGGCATGCGCCAGCGCCTGCAGATCGCGCGCAACCTCGTCACCGAGCCGCGCCTCGTCTTCATGGACGAGCCGACCGGGGGGCTCGACGTCTCGGTGCAGGCGCGCCTGCTCGACCTCGTGCGTGGCCTCGTCAACGAGCTCGGGCTCGCGGCGATCGTGGTCACCCACGACCTCGCGGTGGCGCGGCTATTGTCGCACCGGGTGATGGTGATGAAGGCCGGTCGGGTTATCGAGACAGGGCTGACCGACCAGGTGCTCGACGATCCGCGCGAGCCCTATACCCAGCTTCTCGTCTCCTCGATCCTGCCTCCATAGGTGTCGGCCAATGACTGCGATGATCGAGATCAACAATGCGGAAAAAACCTTCACCATGCATCTGCAGGGTGGTGTGAAGCTGCCCGTGGTGAGCGGGGTGTCGTTCGACGTCAATGCCGGGGAGTGCGTGGTGCTGGCGGGACCGAGCGGCGCCGGCAAATCGTCGATCCTGAAAATGATCTTCGGCAACTACCGCTGCGACGGCGGGCGCATCGGCATTCGCCATCATGGAGCGCTGCTCGATCTCGCCCGCGCCGAGCCGCGCGAGATCCTGTCCGTTCGCCGCGCCACCATCGGCTATGTCACGCAATTCCTGCGCGCGGTGCCGCGAGTGCCGACCATCGACGTCGTGGCCGAGCCGCTCCTGGCGGTCGGCGTCTCCCGCGACGAGGCTCGTGAGCGGGCGGCGGAGCTGCTGCGCCGGGTCAACATTCCGGAACGGCTGTGGTCGCTGCCGCCGTCGACCTTCTCCGGCGGCGAGCAGCAGCGGGTCAACATCGCCCGCGGCTTCATTTCCGATCATCCGATCCTGCTGCTCGACGAGCCGACGGCTTCGCTCGATGCGGCGAATCGCGAGATCGTGGTCGAGCTGATTGCGGCCAAGAAGCGCGCGGGCGTGGCCATCGTCGCCATCGTGCATGACGACGAGGTGCGCCACGCCATCGCCGACCGGATCATAGACGTGACGACGTTTGCCGCTGCGGCATGAGGCCATGGAAATTGTAGAGCGAACGGAAAAGAGACTGAAATGACGACGCGCCGAGATACCGTCATAGGCAACGCCCGCATCGTGCTGGCGGAGCGCGTGATCGAGCACGGCTGGGTTGCGCTGGCCGATGGCCGGATCGCCGAATTCGGCGAGGGCAGGGCGCCGGAAGCGGGCGAGGATGCGGGCGGCGACCTGATCATGCCCGGCCTGATCGAGCTGCACACCGATCATCTCGAAGCCCATTATGTGCCGCGTCCGAAGGTGTTCTGGAATCCGGTTGCGGCCGTGATCTCCTATGACGGCCAGCTCGCGACATCGGGGATCACCACGGTGCTGGATTCGCTGCGGGTCTGGCGCGAGGACGGAGCGGAGGAGGTCGACGGCCGCGCCGGCGTGCTGGCAGAGGCGATCGCGGCGGCGCGCGAGGCGAGCCTGCTGCGCGCGGATCACTTCCTGCATCTACGCTGCGAGATCCCGATGCCGAGCGTGGTCGAGGAAGCCAGGGAGCTGGTCGGCCGTCCCGACGTCAGGTTGATGTCGCTGATGGATCACACGCCGGGCCAGCGCCAGTTCCGCGACGAGGTCAAGCTGCGCGACTATTACCGCGGCAAGGGCGGCGGCATGACGGATGCCGAGCTCGACGTGCTGTTCGAACGGCGGCTCGGCTATCAGAAGGCCTATGCCGCCGACAATATGCGCGCGATCGTGGCGCTGGCGCATGACTATGGAGTCCCGCTCGCGAGCCATGACGACACCACCGCGGAAAACGTTGTCGACGCCGTCCGGGATCGCGTCGCGGTCGCGGAATTCCCGACGACAATGGAAGCCGCGCGCGGCCTGCACGAGGCCGGCATCGGCATTCTCATGGGCGCGCCGAACGTTGTGCGCGGCGGCTCGCATTCCGGCAACATCGCAGCCGTCGATCTCGCGCGCGAGGGACTCCTGGATATCCTGTCGTCGGACTACATTCCCTCGAGCCTGTTGATGGCTGCGCTGCAGCTGCCGCAGCATGTGCCGGATATCGATCTGGCCTCGGCGGTGCGCACCGTGACCAAGCGGCCCGCGGAGGCGGTCGGGCTCGGCGATCGCGGCGAGATCGCGGCGGGAAAACGCGCCGACCTCATTCGCGTCCATGTCAAAGGCGACGTGCCGGTGGTGCGCAGTGTCTGGCGGGAGGGGCATCGGGTGGCATGAGCGAGCCGACTGCGATCTCTCCCGAACAAGCGAGCGCGATCGGGCCCGGCCGGCTCGTTCTTGTGGTCGGCCCGAGCGGCGCCGGCAAGGACACGTTGCTCGGACTTGCGCGCACCGCCTGCGCCGATGACCACGACATCGTGTTCGCGCGGCGGGTGGTGACGCGGGAGGCCTCCTCCTTCGAGGACAATGTGCAGCTGTCCGGGTATGATTTCCTTGCGGCGGTCGGGCGCGGCGAGTTTGCGATCCATTGGGAAGCGCACGGTCATCATTATGGCCTGCCGCGCGCGATGGACGACGACATCCGCGCCGGACGCACGGTGGTGGTCAATGTCTCGCGCACGGTGATCGAGCGGATGCGGCGGATGTACGCAAATGTCGTGGTCGTCGCCATCACCGCGCCCGCGGATGTGCTGGCGCAGCGGCTGGCCATGCGTTCGCGAGCCAGCGACGGCGCGCTGCAGGATCGGCTTGCGCGCACGGTTACCGACGAGGCGGCGCCCGACAAGGCCATCGTGAACGTCGGCAGCGCCGAATTCCATGCGCGCCAGCTCGTGCAGATCATCCGCGGCAAGCGGGCTGACCAATAGACCAGCAGACGAAAGGAAGGGTGATGTCGGTTGTTGCCAGCATCGAGCAGCTCGAGGCGATCTACGGGCAAACCAACGACGCCTCCACCGTGAAGGTCGCCGACCATGTCACGCCGTCCTACCGGGTGATGATCGAGAAATCGCCGTTTGCGGCGCTCGCGACCGCCGGCCCGGAGGGACTGGACTGCTCGCCGCGCGGCGACCTCGCGGGCTTCGTGCGCATCCACGATGAGAAGACATTGATGATGCCGGACCGGCGCGGCAACAACCGCATCGATTCGCTGCGCAACATCATCCGCGATCCCCGCGTTGCGCTGCTGTTCTTGATTCCGGGCTCGGGCAACACGCTGCGCGTCAACGGTCGCGCTCATGTGTCGGCCGATGCGGAGCTGCTCGCCTCGTTCAAGATGGAGGGCAAGGCACCGCGGTCCGTCATCGTCATGACGGTCGACGAGATCTATTTTCAGTGTGCGCGGGCGATCGTGCGGTCCGATCTCTGGAATCCCGACAGGCGTGTCGACCCGAAGTCGTTGCCGACGCCCGGACAGATCTTGGCCGAGATGAGCGACAACCGCGTCGGTGGCGAGGCATATGACCGCGCCTGGCCGGAGCGGGCGCGGCAAACGATGTGGTGATGGGCGATGGCCGCACCGTCACGCGGCGAGATCGAGCAGCTTCTCCGAGCCGCGCACCAGCACCTTGCGGCCCTTGGCGGTGATCACGGGTCGGTCGTCCTTGAACGCGGCGAGCCCGAGCGCCATCAGCTCGGCGAGAACCGGCCGGCCGGTCATGCGGCGGTCGACGCTGCGAAGCGCCTTCAGCATCTCCCATTGATCGGGGCTCAGTTCGCAGTCGAGTTCGGCGTCCATGTGGCCTCGGAATCAAAGCGGTGGTCTTGCGTGCGCCTCTTACAAACCCCGCATGAAGAACGTGCGACTATAATGCGTCCCGATTTCGCTGCGCGAACAAGCTTTGTTGAAAGCCGCTGCCGGAACCGGAGATCGGGGTCGGTAACGCAACTGTCACATCGACGTGGCAAAGGGTCATGCGAATGGGCTCGAATCAGCCGACGCGTCATTCTGACGCTGCGTTCCCATGGATACAGCGCCCTGAAACTTGATTTTTTTCAGAAGAAATTTACCAAGCGCTCCCGGCTGAAAAGCCTGGCCGGCGCGGCCATCAGCCTCGCGATCGCCGCAGGTGCGGTATTTGCCCTGACGCATGCGCTCAGGCATGTCCATTACGACGAAGTCTTTGCCATCATTCGCGCGACCGACGTCAGCGTCATCGCGCTGTCGCTGGTCCTGGTGACGGCATCCTATGGCAGCATCACGCTCTATGACTGGCTCGCTCTGCACACCATGGGGCGCAAGGATGTTCCCTATCGCATTGCAGCGCTCGCGAGCTTCACCAGCTATCCGATCGCGCACGGCATCGGCGCGGTGGCGCTGATCTCGCCGGTGATCCGCTATCGCATCTATTCCAATAACGGCCTGACCGCCTTCGGCGTCGCCAATATCTGCTTCCTCACCGGGCTGACGTTCTGGCTCGGCAACATGACCGCGCTCGGCTTCAGCCTCATGTATGAACCCGCAGCGATCAGCGTCATCGATCATCTGTCGCCGACGGTCAATCGCGCGCTGGCGGCGGTGCTGCTCGGCGGGGTCGGCGCGTTCCTGCTCTGGAGTTGGTCGTTTCCGCGGCGTCTCGGCCGGAGCAACTGGGTGGTACAGCTGCCATCCGGCCCGCTGGTGCTGCTGCAGATCCTGGTCGGTCTGCTCGATCTCACGGCAGCCGCACTTGCCATGTATGTGCTGCTGCCGTCTTCGCTCGATATCGGGCTGCTGCGGCTGATGGCGGTATTCATTGCCGCAACCCTGTTCGGCTTTGCAAGCCATGCGCCGGCAGGATTGGGGGTGTTCGACGCCACCATCCTGATGGGGCTCGGCGGCGAGCACCGCGAGCCGCTGCTTGCCGCGCTGTTGATGTTCCGCTTCCTGTACCACTTCGTGCCTCTGCTGCTGGCGGTCGTGCTGTTCGGCTGCGTCGAGGCAATGCGCAGCCTGCGCGCGAGACGGGCGGGCGCAAAGAAAGCTGTGGAGCAGCAGGGGATATCAGACCGGCGAGTTGAGCTTCAGCCCGATCATGCCGGCAACGATCAGCGTCAGGCAGATGAGGCGAACCGGATCGGTCGGTTCGCTGTAGAGAATCATGCCGGCGATGATGCTGCCGACGGCGCCGATGCCGGTCCAAACCGCATACGCCGTGCCGAAGGGTAGCGAGCGCAGCGCAAGTGCCATCAAGGCGAAACTGAGCACGATGGCCACAGCAGTGGCCGCGGTCGGCCAGAACCGCGTCAGTCCTTCGGAATATTTGAGGCCGAGCGCCCAGGCCACTTCGAGCAGCCCGGCGCCGAGCAGCGCAAGCCATGCGCTCATGGGTTGGTCGGCTCCGACATAATGGTTAACGCCGCTCGGTTCCTGCGCATTCGCGTATCCCCAAAACGAAGTATTCGATCGTCCTCCTTGCGATGTTCGCGCGACAGGCATGTGACAAACGCGCCTGCAACCGCTCCTCCGCGGTCGCAAGCTGCTGTCGCAAAACTGCAGTCGTGCAGCGATAGCGTCATCGACTGTTGAGTCGAGGCCCGTATGAATACGCAGCTGATCGCGGATGCGGCGAACGACAGCCCGGCGCAGAACGAACCGACCATTGGGGACAGGATTGTCGGCTTCTGGCTCCGCCGTCTCGTCTACACCCAGATGTGGGAGGATCCGCAAGCCGATCTTGCCGCGCTCCAACTGCCGCTGGGATCGACCATCGTCACCATTTCCTCCGGCGGCTGCAACGCGCTGTCCTATCTGATGGCGCAACCCGCTCAGGTTTACGCCGTCGATCTCAACCAGGCCCATCTTGCGTTGCTGAAGCTCAAGCTCGCCGGCATCCAGGCATTCGCCAGCTATGCGGAGTTCTGGCAATTCTTCGGCGAGGCGGCCTCTCCAGCCAATGCGGATCTCTATCGCATGCGGCTGCGGCCGCGGCTTGATGCACAGGCGCGGGCCTATTGGGACAAGCGCAATATCATCGGCCGGCCACGCTACGCGTACTTCACCAACGGCTTTTACCGTCACGGCATGCTCGGCCGCTTTATCGGGCTTGCGCATATGGTGGCGCGGCTTGCAGGCATCGACGTCGATGCCTTGCTTACGGAGGAGCTCGATGCGCCCGTGCGCCGCGAGGCGTTGGCGCGGCTCGAGCGCTTGTTCCATTCGCCGCTGGTCCGGCTATTGACACGGACACCTGCGCTGCTGCTGAGCCTCGGCATCCCGCCGCAGCAGCGGGCGCTGCTCGGCGGGGGTGCGCCGCTCAACGAGGTGCTCTACCGGCGGCTGCTCCGCCTCATCGATGGGCACTCGAGCGACGATAATTACTTCGCCTGGCAAGCCTTGCGGCGTCGCTATCGGGGACCGGGTGATCGCTGCCTGCCGCCTTATTTGCGGCGAAGCAACTTTCTCCGGATGCGCAACGATGCCGGCCTGATCATCCCCGTCCATTCCGACCTTCGCGCGTTCCTGGAAAGTCTTCCGGCCCGCGAGGTCGACGCGGTCGTCCTGCTGGACTCGCAGGACTGGATGACATTGGACGGTATTCGCGCGCTGTGGGATGCCATCGATCGCACCGGAAGCGACCAGGTCCGCGTCATCTTCCGGACAGCGGGCACGCGCTCTCCGCTCGAACGCAACGAGCTCGCACCCTTGCGGGAGATCTGGCGGCGCGATGAGGAGAGCAGCGAGATCGGCTACGAGCTCGACATGTCCGGCGTCTATGGCGGCTTCCACTGCTATGTGCGTCGCTGATGCAATTCACCTCGGCCCCTCCACCGGTATCATAGGCGATCATGTTGCGCTGCGATGTATGCCCTGTTCGCAGGCACAGCATGCCGTGCGTTTCCGCATCACATGCCAAGACAAGCGGCATCGGCTTCTGGTACACTGCCGCCTTGCGAACTGGCTTCACATCATGGAGTGGGGCTCATGAACAGGCTCGTGGAGATACGCAGTCAGGAGTCGATGTGCCGGGAGCGTGCCGCGTTGGATTTCGAGCGTCGCGTGTTCTGGCTGGCCCAGGCCGAGGAATGGGAGCAGCGGGCGCTTGACGAAATCGCGTATCATTTCCGTGAATGCAATCGGGCTCCGGCGGACAGTCAGTCCGCCGTTCGCTAGGTCTTATCGAGTAAGTTGAGAATCGTCTGATCACTTCCGGCGCGATGCGCGTCGAGGGGCCGCATCGTCATGAAGGTGTTCATTGTTCTCGCCCATCCGGAGCACAAGAGCTTCAATGCCGCGATGTTCCGCACGGCGGTCGAGACGCTCGCCGCTGAAGGGCATGACGTCCAGACCTCGGATCTCTATGCGATGCCGTTCAATCCGGTGTCGGGGCGGCACAACTTCATAACAGTCAAGGACGCCGACTATTTCAAGCAGCAGATCGAAGAGATGCACGCCACCGAGGCTTACGGCTTTGCGGATGACATCGAGGCCGAAATCCAGAAGATCGAGTGGTGCGACCTGATGATCTGGCAGTTTCCGCTGTGGTGGTTCGGCCTGCCGGGAATCCTGAAAGGCTGGGTCGACCGCGTCTTCGCGATGGGCCGGACCTATGGGGGTCCGCGGATCTACGCCAACGGCGCCTTCAAGGGCAAGCGCGCCATGCTGGCGCTGACGACGGGCGGCCCCGCGGCCGCCTATGTCAAAGGCGGGTTCAACGGCGACATCAGCGCCATCCTGCGTCCGGTGCATCGCGGCATGCTGCAATTCACCGGCTTCGAGGTGCTGGCGCCGCAGATCGCCTACGGCCCGGTCCGGCTGGAGCAGGGTGAGAGGGCGGAATTGCTGGCGGCCTACGCCGAGAGGTTGAAGACGATTGCCGCGGAACCTCCGTTCGAAGTTGGAATCTATTGATTGCAAGCGGACACGCTTTTCGTTTGAAGCGTCGGCCGGCGTCGGCAACATTGCGGATCAACAGGCGGTGAGCCGGCAATCAGTCATCGGCAAACAACACCCGTTTGTGCTAGCAACCCAAAAAGCCTCACACAAGAAAAGGCCGCGGGGACGGATGGCGAGATCTGGCATCATCGGGGGCGTCATAGCTGCGCTGGTCATCGTCGGCGCGGCTTCCGGGGTGGCACTGGTCTGGCGACCGGCGATTGCGGCGATCGATCCATCGCAGCCGCAATCATTCGATCCGGCGCTTGTCAAACGCGGCCGTGAACTCGCCGCGCTTGGCAATTGCAACGATTGCCACACCGTGCGTGGCGGCAAAAATTTCGCCGGCGGCCTTCCGGTGCCAACGCCGTTCGGCACGATCTTCTCGACCAACATCAGCCCTGATCCGGAAACCGGCATCGGCCGCTGGCCGGAGGACGCCTTCCGCCGCGCCATGCGGTCGGGGATCGATCGCGAGGGCCGGCATCTCTATCCGACCTTTCCCTACGATCACTTCACCAACGTCACCGACGAGGACGATCGCGCGCTGTACGCTTATCTGATGACGCGACAGCCCGTCATTGCCACGGCACGGGCGAACCAGCTGGGCTTCCCCTTCAACCAGCGCTTCATCGTCGCCGGCTGGAAGCTCCTGTTCCTTCGCCGCGATACTTACCAGCCTGACCCGACGAAGAGCGCGGAGTGGAACCGCGGGGCCTATCTGGTCGAGGGGCTCGCCCATTGCGGCTCCTGCCATACCCCGCGCAATGCGCTCGGCGCCGAGCGTGCCCAAGTGGCCTTCTCTGGCGGGGCGGCCGATGATTGGACCGCCTACGCCATCAACGCGAAGTCGCCCGCGCCGGTGGCATGGGACGCGGATGCGCTTGATTTCTATCTGCGCAACGGCTGGCATCCAGATCACGGCACCGCGCGCGGGCCGATGGCCGAAGTGGTGCGCAACCTCGCGGCCGTCCCGGCCAGTGACGTCCATGCCATCGCGGTCTATATGGCGGATGTGTTTGGCGCACCGAATGCGCAGCGCAGCCGCGAAGCCGTGATCGCGCAAGCCAAGTCTGCCGAAGAAAAGTCCGCCCAAGAGAAGTCTGCCCAGGAAAAGTCTGCTCTGGAAAGGTCCGGTTCGGGAACAGCCGCTGATCCCCAAGGTTCCGCTATCTATGCCGCGGCTTGCGCGGGCTGTCATGAGAGCGGCAGGCCACCGCCTTATGGAGGGATCAATCTTGCACTGAGCAGTGCGGTGAGCGCGCCCGATCCGCGCAATCTGGTCAATATCCTATTGAGCGGGGTGCGGCCGGTCGAGGGCGAGCGCAGCCCGATCATGCCGGGTTTTGCCAGCGCCATGAATGATCAGCAGATTGCGGTGTTGGTCCGTTATCTGCGCTCACGCTTCACCAGCCAACCGCCATGGAGCGGCCTCGAAGCGACGGTAGAGGGGGCGAGGCGGACCCAGACCGCGTATCTCACGACCTCGGCAGGGTCGACCACCGGCGCGCATGCGAATGCAGCGCAGCGAGACGAGCCATAGCGCAGCGGGACAAGTCATGACGACATTGAAGGTCAATGGTCAGGATCACCAGGTCGAGGCGGACGCCGATACGCCGCTGCTTTATGTGCTCCGCGACGAACTGAAGCTCAACGCCGCGAAGTTCGGCTGCGGTCTCGGGCAGTGCGGCGCCTGCACGGTGATCGTCGACGGCAAGGCCGTGCTGTCCTGCGTGACGCCGCTTCTGCTCGTGCAAGGCAAGCAGGTCACGACTTTGGAGGGCCTGGGTACGGTGCAGGCGCCGGCGCCGATCCAGCGGGCCTTCATGGAGGAGCAGGCGGCGCAATGCGGCTATTGCATCGCCGGCATGATGATGCGCGCGCAGGCGCTGCTGCAGCGCAATTCCAAACCGACCGACGCGGAGATCCGTGCCGAGCTCGCACCCCATCTCTGCCGCTGCGGCACGCATATGCGGATCCTGCGGGCGGTGCGGCGCGCCGCACATCTGATGGACACCGCCGAACTGTCTCCGGCGAGCCAAGGGAGTGCGCGATGAACGCCCCGGTCGTCCTCGATCGCAGAAGCGTACTCGCCGGTAGTGGCGCGCTGATCGTCAGCTTTTCGCTGGGCCGCGCCTTCGCCGAGGAGAAGGCCGCCCCTGCAGCGCCAAGCCTCCCGGCGCCAACCCTGCCGCCGAGCCTCAAGAGCGCGCCCTATCTGGATTCCTGGATACGAATCGATGCGGACGGCGCGATCACGGCGTTCACCGGCAAGGCCGAGCTGGGCCAGGGCTTCAAGACGGCATTCCAGCAGATCGCGGCCGAGCAGCTCGATGTATCCTTTGCGTCGCTGAAAGTCGTGACTGCCGATACGGCCCTGACGGCCAATGAGGGCTATACATCCGGCAGCCATTCCATGCAGGACAGCGGCACCGCGATCCTGCACGCGGCTGCGCAGGTGCGCGCGCTGCTGCTTGGCGAAGCCGCGAAGCGGTTGGAGCTACCGGTCGAAACGCTCCGCACCGACGACGGAGCGGTGATCACGCCGGACGGGCGGCGGCTCAGCTATGGCGAGCTGGTCGCCAGCGATTTCCTCCATGTGCAGGCGCAGCCGCAATCGCCGCTCAAGGATCCCGCGACCTTCAAGGTCATGGGCCAATCGATTCCGCGGACCGATATTCCGGCCAAGGTGACCGGTGGCGCGGCCTATGTGCAGGATCTGCGGCTGCCGGGCATGGTGCATGCGCGCCTGGTGCGGCCGCCGAGCTATGGCGCGCAGCTGATCGAATGCGATGTGACGGCGGTCGAGAAAATGCCCGGCGTGGTCAAGGTGGTTCGCGACGGCAATTTCCTGGCCGTGGTCGCCAGGCAGGAATTTCAGGCGGTCAAGGCGATGCTGGCGCTCGCGGGCGCTGCGAAATGGCAGGAGACTGCAAAGCTGCCGAAGCAGGATGAGCTGCCGTCCATGCTGATGGCGCTGCCGTCGCAGGATTCCACCATCTTTCAGCGCAGCGATCCGAAGGTCGCCGGGCAGAGGACGATCGAGGCGACCTACACACGTCCCTATCAATCGCATGGTTCGATCGGGCCGTCCTGTGCGGTTGCGCAATTCGCGGATGGCAAGATGACGGTGTGGTCGCACACCCAAGGGGTCTATCCCGACCGGCAGGCGATTGCCGAAATGCTGCGGATGCCGCTCGAGGACGTCCGTGTCATCCATGTCGAGGGCTCCGGCTGTTACGGCCATAACGGCGCTGACGATGCGGCGGCGGATGCTGCGCTGATCGCACGCGCCATGCCTGATACGCCGGTGCGGGTGCAATGGATGCGCGAGCAGGAGCATGGCTGGGAGCCGTTCGGCCCGGCCATGGTCACCAAGCTGAAGGCTTCGCTCGATGGCAGCGGCAAGATCGCCGATTGGCATTTCGAGGTCTGGAGCAACACCCATTCCATGCGCCCGGGCGGCGCCGGCTGCCTGCTCGCCGCGCAGCATATGGCGCAAGCCATTCCCGTGCCGCCGGCGAAGCCGATTCCGTTGCCGGAGGGCGGCGGCGACCGCAACGCGATCCCGATCTACACCTTCCCCAATGCGCATGTCGTGCACCACTTCCTTCCCGACATGCCGGTGCGGATTTCAGCCATGCGCGCGCTCGGCGCCTATCACAACGTGTTCTCGATCGAGAGTTTCATGGACGAGCTCGCGACGCTCGCGGGCATCGATCCGGTCGAGTTCAGGCTGAAGCATCTCGACGACATCAGAGGCCGCGACGTCATCGCCAAGGCCGCGGAAGGCTTCGGCTGGCTCAAGGGGCAGACGGCGCCGCAGGATCGCGGCTTCGGCTTTGCCTTTGCACGCTACAAGAATCTCGCGGCCTATTGCGCCGTCGCAAGCGAGGTCGAGGTCAATCGCGAAACCGGCCGCGCCCGGCTGGTTCGTGCGGTTGCAGCCGTCGACAGCGGCCAGGTGGTGAATCCGGACGGCCTGACCAACCAGATCGAGGGCGCGATCGTGCAGTCCATGAGCTGGACGCTCTATGAGAGCGTCAGCTTCGACGACAGGCGGATCACCAGCATCGACTGGCAGACCTATCCCATCCTCCGCTTCGACGCGGTGCCCGACAGCATCGATGTGCACATCATCAACCGGCCGGGCCTGCCATTCCTCGGCAGCGGGGAGACCGGGCAGGGGCCGGCGGCGGCCTCGATCGCGAATGCGATTGCGAACGCCACCGGCAAGCGGCTGCGGGATTTGCCGTTGAGCCGAAAGCGGATCAAGGATGCGATCGATGCTTGAGCTCGTGCCGCAGCCAATGTAGCCAGTGCTGTCGATTTTTCACGCCAATCAATTCAAGGGAGTCACGCCATGGTTCATGCCATCCGCTTTCACAAGACCGGCGGGCCGGAGGTTCTGGCCTGGGAGGAAGTCAATGTCGGCAAGCCAGGTCCGGGCGAGGCGCGAATCCGCCATACCGCGGTCGGGCTGAATTTTGTCGACATCTACAACCGCTCCGGCCTCTATCCGCAGCCGCTGCCGAGCGGGCTCGGCAGCGAGGCCGCGGGCGTGGTCGAGGAGGTCGGCCCCGGCGTCACCGATTTGAAACCGGGCGATCGTGTCGCCTATGGCTCGTCCCCGCTCGGGGCGTATTCCGAGGCGCGGCTGATTCCGGCCGCCAGTCTGCTCAAGCTGCCTGACGGCATCGACGACAAGACCGCAGCCGCCATGATGCTCAAGGGTCTCACCACGCAATATCTGATCCGTCAGACCTATCGGGTAAAGCCCGGCGACACCATCCTGCTGCATGCAGCCGCCGGCGGCGTCGGCCTGATCCTGTCGCAATGGGCCAAGCACCTCGGCGCCACCGTGATCGGTACGGTCTCTAGCGAGGAGAAGGCGAAGCTTGCGAGGGAGCACGGCTGCGCCCACACGATCATCTACACGAGCGAGGATTTCGTGAAGCGCGTTGACGACATCACCGGCGGCAAGAAGGTGCCGGTGGTCTATGATTCCGTCGGCAAGGACACCTTCCTGAAGTCGCTCGACTGTCTCGCTCCGCTCGGCGTCGCCGCGCTGTTCGGCCAATCCTCCGGCGCGGTCGAGCCGCTCAATCTCGGCCTGCTGGCCCAGAAGGGCTCGCTCTACGTGACCCGGCCGACCCTCTTCACCTACGCCGCCAAGCGCGAGAACCTGGTGGCGATGGCCAACGAGCTGTTCGACGTGGTGAAGTCGGGCGCGGTCAAGATCGAGGTGCACCAGACCTATCCGCTGAAGGATGCCGCCAAGGCCCACGCCGACCTCGCCGCGCGCAAGACGACGGGATCGACGGTGCTGTTGGTGTGAGCGGCGGTTTCTGAAGCGGGACTCGATCTCAGCACCGTCATCCTGAGGCGCGAGCGGAGTGAGCCTCGAAGGATGAACGGCCCCGGCTGCTGCAGCCGGGCCGTCGCCCTTCGAGGTCGCCGCTTTGCGGCGGCACCTCAGTATGACGGCTCCCCGTCCAAGCTCGTTTTGAACTTAAACCGCCTCGTGCTTGCGCAGGTCCCTTGCGTGGTCGAAACGCTCGGCCTGCAGATCGACCTCCGCATCAATGACCTCGGGAAGCGCGGCTTCGGAGAGGATCTCCTCCGTCACATCCTCGACGGAGGGACCGGCGATTTCATGAATGAAACTAATGTTCTTGTATTCACCGGAGGCCACGCGCGAGACGACCTCGCGCCTGGTGATCTCCGGGTCGACGACGGCTTCGCGGCCGCGGCGGCCGTAGTCGATCATGACGACGAAATATTGCATGCGTCCTTCGAACCGATTGAATCGAGTGCGCATTATTTCCGAAAATCGGAAGATTGTCAAGAAAATTCTGATAATCGGAAGATCTGGCGCGGGGAGGCCGGCTCTCGCGGCCGGCCTGCGCCTCTGATTCCTCGAGAAGCCGCGCCGCGCGGTCATTTGGCCTTTGACTTGCGCTCGCGGGCGGCGGCACGGGCGCGCATCCGCGCGATCTGGGCCTTCGGCAGGGTCACGCAGATCTCGCCGATCCATTCCAGCTTGACCCCCGTGATCGGCTTGGCATTGAAGCTCGTCAGGTTGACCATGCTGGGCGATTTGCCGCGCTCGATGGTCTTGAGGTAACGCTCGCCCGTTTTCAGCCGCACCGCCGCCTCCTCGCCATAGAAGCTCGTCAGCGGATGGCGCTGGTCGCGATAGACCACGATGACGTCGCCGTTCTCGTATTTTGGCAGCATGGAATCCCCCGAAACCTCAAACGCAATGGTTTCGCCGGAGATCGGGAACGGCAACTCGATCTCGCCCAACCCCTCCGGGGGGACCTGTTCATATTCCGGCTCGATAACGGCCCCGGCGCCGATCCGGCCCATGATGGGCACGTAGTTCAGCTCCAGATATTCCATGATCACCGGGACCTCGGAGGCCTTGATCAGGCGCTGGCCGCCGAGGATTTCCGAAACGGCGCCGGCCCGAACGCCCATGGCCTTGGCCAGCCCCCCCTTGCTCTTACCCGTCTTCTGCAGTCCCCGTTCAATCATTTCAGCGTCGAGCGTCATGCGAATCTCCCTTAAGGCTCGCATTCTTCATACCTATTACGATTATCAGAAACAAGCTTGACTTTTCGTTCGGAATATCGGAAATAGATGTGCCTGCGCCTGATTCTATCTGAAGGAGACGGCGCACAGGAAAGGCCAAACGGAAAATGCAAGCAAATGACTGGGCGCCCGAGCATTGCAAGGCGCTGCAAGACTATCTCGCCCTCGGCATGTCCTTTGCGGAGATCGCCAGGGAGATCAACGCCAGGTTCGGAACCGCCTATACCCGCAACGCGGCAATCGGCCGCAGCAAGCGCATGAAGCTCACGGCGCCCCGGCGGCCCGCCAAACTGCTGAAGCCCCGACCTCAGACCAAAGCCCAAACAGCGGTAAAATCGCACGAAAACCGTACCACGAAACCAGCGGGGCCGGTTCCGGCCGCGGCACAGCCGGTCAGGCGTCCCGATCCGGTCAAGCTTCGCTGTGTCGGCATCAGCCCCCGCCTGGTGTCTTTCGCCGAACTCGAGCCCTCGGACTGCCGCTACCCCTACGGTGGTGACAAGGAGAACGAGCCGATCAGCTTTTGCGGCCATCCACAGCTCCCCGGCTCGAGCTATTGCGCGCCGCATTTTCACCTGACGCGCGGACCCGGCACCGAATCGGAGCGTGCCGTTGCGCCCGTGGTGCTGCGGCTGGTGCTGGCGGCCTGACGCCCGCGATCCACCGACCCGTCCATTTCCAAACCTGCAAGGAGGCAACGTGGCGAGAGCCAAGCGTAGCAAGTCATTCCGGCTGGCGAAGATGCACGACCGGCGTGCCCGCGACCTGCCGCTCAATGCGGAAGTCGCCAGCGTCGAGGTCGACGATCCCTTCGCCCTGCAGGCAGGGGACAAGATCGTCGCCCTGCGTTCGATCCGCAACGATCCTCTCGGCCGGCTGCATTCGCACCGCCAGATCGACGAGGCGCAATATCAGGCGGGACGGGCGTTCCAGAACGACTGGGAGCGCGCCGAACGCGGGCCGAAAGCCGTCGACCCGACCCGCGAATATGTCGATGGCGCTCAAACGCGCGAGCCCATCAC
The DNA here is from genome assembly GCA_035293585.1 of Bradyrhizobium sp. Taxonomy (GTDB): domain Bacteria; phylum Pseudomonadota; class Alphaproteobacteria; order Rhizobiales; family Xanthobacteraceae; genus Bradyrhizobium. Next base: position 187,251 of record DATGMN010000009.1, read on the forward strand.
CGAGGGGCAGCGCAAGGCGGCGCTCAGGCTCAACAATTGCGAGCGAGAGCTCGGTCTCGACGGCTCGGCAATCGTGCATGACGTGCTGGTCCAGGGCATGAGCATGGAGCAGGTCGGGCAGCGGCGCGGGCTGAAGAGCCAGCGCTGGAACGACTATTTCGCCCGGCGCTTCAAGGAATGCCTCGACCGGCTGGCGTTGATCTACGGCTTTGCGACGGAGAAGAAGCCGCGCCCGCGTCGTTTTCCATGAGCTCCTCTGACGTCATCGACGCCAAGACTCGTCGATTGAGGGCGCGCCTCGCGCCCTCAATGCTGCTGCGATGCCACCGACGGATTGACCTGGTCCTGACCGGACGGCCGAAAATGCACGGTGTCATAGTGCAGCCAGAGATCGAGAGCTGCCAGAAAGGCCACCACGACGCCGACGCCGATGCCGAAATGCATTGCGCGCGTGTGGGCAAAGCCGAGCAGCCAGGGCGAGACGATCAGCCAGAGGCCAAGCACCAGATTGGCCCATTCCTCCCAGTTCTTGTAGGCCACCATCGCCGCGAGCGAGATCACGGCGATGACGGCGCTCGTGGCCCACAGATCCAACTTGCCTGGGCTGTTGGTGAGCCTGAACAGCCAGGGAGACACCAACAGCAAGGCTGCGAGCAGCAGGTTGTAGAGATCAAGGACGGATTCGCGCTGCCATTTTCTCATGACACGACCTCCTTGGGGGATGCCTGAATAACCAGAACCAGCGCAGCCGGTTCCCATCTGGAAATCTGCCTCCAGTGAGACTTTTGGTGAAGCTGCGGCGCGGCCGCAATGCATCAGAACGAGGGGCCGGCTGTGAAGTTGAACGGCTGCACCACATCGTACGCCGCCTTGCTGAGCGGCGCGGCGTAGCTTGCCGTGAGCGCGCCGAACGGCGAGTCCCAGGTCAGGCCGACGCCGACTGACGAGCGGATGACGGCCGAATTCGCGATCTGCGCGGTCTGGCCGCCGAAACTGGTCGGCCCCTTGTAGCCGAACACCGTGCCGGCATCGACGAAGGTCGAGCCGCGCAGGCCGTATTCGTCGGGAACGCCCGGAATGCCGCTCTGCAGCTCGGCAGTGGTCGCCCAGTACATGCTGCCGCCGACATTATCCATGGTTGAGCCCGGGGTGAGATCGCGCGGGCCGAAGCCGTTGGTTGCGAAGCCGCGCACCAGGCCCGGACCACCGAAGAAATTGTTCATCAATGGCACCTGCGATCCGCCCCAGCCGGTGATGTAGCCGCCTTGTCCTCGCACCATGGCGACGAGATCACCGCCAAGCGACTTATAGTAGCGAATGTCTTCCGACGTGCGCAGGAAGCGGACGTCGCCTCCGAGACCGGCGAGATCCTGGGCCAGCTGCGACCTGAGGCCGCTGGTCGGCAGCTTGTTGGTGTCGAGCGTCGAGTAGGTGACGGTATCGCCGACCGACGAGACGAGCTGCCGGCCGGCTGCGGCTGCCTGCTGGATCGGCAACGACACCGTGTTGGCGGCGACGGTCGACGGCAAGGTGACCTGCTGGTCGTAGAGCTGATAGCGCCACAAGATGTTGGTCTGCTCGGTGACCGGCGTGCCCACCGACAGTTTCATCCCGTAGGTATCGGTGCCGTAGGATTGGAACGTGCTGGGAAAGGTCTGCCGGTAGAACAGCTCGGCTCCGCCGGAGACGTGGTTACCGAACAAGCCGGGATCGGTCGCGGACAAGTCCGCGCCTCGCGCATATTGGCCGTAGGTCACCGAAGCCTGGACGCTGTCGCCCGTGCCGTAGAAATTGCGATCGCCGACCTTGACCTCGCCGAGCCAGCCGTCGGTGGTCGAGTAACCGCCTGAAACGTTGAAATCGCCGGTCGACTGATCGACTGTCTCGACATCAAGCACCACGCGGTCGGATGCAGAGCCGGGCTTTGTGGTGATCTTGACCGTTTTGAAATAGTTCAGATTCTGCAGGCGCCGCTCCGCACGGTCGATCAGCGTCTTGTTGTAGGCATCGCCTTCGGCGATGTCGAACTCGCGCCGGATCACGTAATCGCGGGTGCGCGCGTTGCCGTGGATTTCGATGCGCTCGATATAGGCCCGCGCGCCCTCGTCGATGACAAAGTCGACGTCGGCGCGGCCCGTCTCCGGATGGTTGACGCTGCGGGGCACCGCATGCGCGAAGGGATAGCCGAGTTTCGCCATTTCTGCTGCAAGCGCATCGTCGCTCCTGTCGAGCGCGCTACCGTCGAACAGCGCGCCATTGCGCGCGACCAGCAGGGGACGAAGCTTTGCCGCATCCAGTCCCGGCACGTTGCAGGTCAGACCGATGTCGCCGAAGTGATAAAGCGGCCCCTCGTTGATGGTGAAGGTGAGGGAGAATCCCTTCGTCGCGGGATCGTATTCGGCGCGCGCCGCCGCCACCTCGGCATCGGCATAGCCGTGATTGCGATAATAGTTGCGCAGCCGCTCGCGGTCGTCATCGACCTTGTCGGGATCGTAGGTATCGCTGCCGGTCAGGAAGCTGATGACCGACGTTGCGGAAGTCTTGATCACGGCGTTGAGCTGGCGGTTCGAGAAGGCGTGATTGCCGACGAAATTGATCTGGCGCACCGGGGTCTTCTGGCCCTCGGTGATCGTGTAGACGAGATCGACGCGGTCATTGCCGCGGTCGATGATCTCGGGCACGACCTTCACCTCGTCGCGTCCGACATGGCGGTAGGCGTCCACGATGCGTTCGACGTCGGCCTGCACGGTTGCGCGCTGCAGCGGGCCGCGGGCCTTGGACTGCACCACGGAGGTGAGGTTTTCATCCTTGATCTTCTTGTTGCCTTCGAAGGCAACCCGCCCGATGACCTTGGCTTCCGAAAGCTTCACGATGAGGTGATCGCCGGTGCCGGTGATCTTCACATCGTCGAACAGGCCGGTCGCGATCAGCGCCTTCAGCGCCGCATCACGCGCGGCCTCGTCGTAGTGGCCATCGGCATTGGGATGGAAATAGGAGCGGACGGTATCGCCGTCGACGCGCCTGTTACCCTCGACCGCAATCGCTTCGCGTGCGGTCGCGCTGTCCTCGGCCGAAGCCGGCTGCGACATGCACGCAATCGTCGCCGCGAGCAGCAGGGCCGCGATGAACCTCGATCGTCGCTTGATCAGGAGCTTGTCTCTGTTCGTCACGTCCCGCCCGTCCGATAACTTATTGGAGGGGCATCGAATTGCCTGCGCCTGGCGAAAAAATGTCACAGTCAGGGAAAGTTGTCGGCAGACATTAACGTTGCCACAATTTCGACGCTTTACCGCACCGACCGCTCCCCGAAACATTCGCATAGCTGCTCCAAACGCTGCTTAGCCAAACGGCCCAGGCATCGGTTCGCGGCCTGACTCCACGTTGGCCGCGAGCGCCCCGTGGGAGCATCAAATGCGTAACGTCGCCCTCGCAGCCTCTATTGTCTGCTTCAGCATCCTTGGCTTCGGCCGGCCGGCATTGGCCACCGTCGCGCCGGACATCGACCCGCACGCATCGCTCGGCGTGGTCCAGCAGTGGATCTACAATTACCGCGCCAAGCCGGATTATGCGCATGTGCCGGCCGCGGTGCGCGTGCTGTTTCACTCGCAGACCTTTCGCGAGCCCGAGAATGCCGGCATCTATCTCGGCTTCATCGCTGGCGCGATCGGATCGAACCCGGCCAAGGCCGAGCAGCTCGTCAACAGCTTATTTCCCGTGCCGGCCGAAGACGAATGGGTGATCGTGCGTGCGATCGCCTATTCCGGCTTGCCGGACTGGCGCAACCTGTTGCGCAAGGTGGAAGCGAAGATGCCGGGACGCCACGTCATGATCGACGCCTATCTATCGGCCAAGCTGCCGACGCTATGGGAGATTCCGCTCGAGGAGGCAAAGCCCGGCACATTCGACAAGCTGCGCGCCGTCTTCACCAAGAATCCGTTCAAGAAGGAGGAGAAGAAGCTCGACATGACGTTGAGCTATGCCGGCAACCAGGATCTGCTCGACACGTTATGGGGCTATTATTTCGCGACCGGCTCGCATCTGCCGATCCTGCGCGTCATGCAGATGCTGCCCTGGTCGAGGAGCCGCGACACCATCGACAAGCTCACCGTCGGCAGCATGGCGCGCTACACGCTGGCGAGCTATGCGGTGCGCGATTCCGAGTTGCGCGAATTCCTGCGCAGCGAGCTGGCGAACCAGCCGGCTCCGATCAAGGCGCCGCTTGCGGAGGTGATCGAGGCGGCGGATACCGTGCAGCTCGCCGCGGTCCGCAAGGATGCACTGGCGGCGGTCGATGAGCTCAAGACCAAGGGGTCGGATTCGCGGCGCAACCTGGATTTCTGGGGCCAGGTCGGCGTGGGCGCGATGGCGCTGGGCTGCGTTTCGGCGGCTGCGCTCGGCGCGGTCGCGGTCGGCATTCCCTGCGTGATCGGCGGTTCCGCGTCGCAGGGCCTGTTGTCGTTCTGGGAAAAGCAGCAATGACGGAACGCCCCGATGGTTTGAGCCCGGCTTCGCATCCCGTGCTACAATGGCGAGATGCATTCGCTGCACTTGAGGGCCGTGGTCGGCCTCGCAATCCTGATCCTGGTCATGGTCGCGCTGATATTTGGGGCGGCAGGGACGCTGCGTTACTGGCAGGGATGGGCCTTCCTCATCTGCTATTTCGGGGCATCGATTGCGATCACGCTCTATCTTGCGAGGCGTGACCCGGCTTTGCTGGCGCGTCGGATGCGCGGCGGTCCGTGGGCCGAGAAGGAGCCAACGCAGAGACGGATCATGTCGATTGCCTCGGCGGGCTTTATCGCACTCCTGCTCCTGCCGGGCCTCGACCATCGCTTTGGCTGGTCGCATATGCCGGCCGCCGTGGCGGTGGCAGGCGATCTGCTGATGCTGCTCGGCTGGGTCGGCATTTTCCGGGTGTTCCAGGAAAACAGCTTCACGTCCTCGACCATCGAGCTCGCTGCCGATCAGCGCGTGATATCGACCGGGCCGTACGGCATCGTCCGGCATCCAATGTACGCGGCGGCGCTTGTGATGCTGCTCGGCATCCCGATTTCACTCGGCTCCTGGTGGGGCGTGCTCGCCGTCGTCGCGTTGTTGCCGGCGCTGATCTGGCGGCTGTTGGACGAAGAGCGCTTCCTGCGCCGAAATCTGCCCGGCTATGTCGCGTATCAGGAGAAAGTGCGGTATCGCCTGTTGCCGCATGTCTGGTGAGTGGCCCCGGTATCGGCTAAAGTTGCCCCGGGCGGCCGGCGGGACAGTCGCGCCAACGGGGAGAGCGCCATGGGCTGGATCTTCATTCTCATCATCGTGCTCTACCTTTTCGCTTCGCTGCGGGTGCTCAAGCAGTACGAGCGCGGTGTGGTGTTCTTGCTTGGCCGGTTTGCGGGCGTGCGCGGGCCCGGATTGACGGTGATCTTCGTTCCGATCCAGCAGATGGTGCGGGTCTCCCTGCGCGTCGTTACGATGCAGATTCCCTCGCAGAAGATCATCACCCGGGACAACGTCTCGATCGATATCGCGGCGGTGGCGTATTATCACGTCACGGATCCGGAAAAGGCCGTGATCGCCATCGAAAACGTCTACAACGCCATCAACCAGATCAGCCAGACCACGGTGCGCAATGTGGTCGGTCGCTTCAGCCTCGATCAGCTGCTCTCCGACACCGCCGGCATCAATGAGCAGATCAAGAATGTCATCGACCAGCATACCGAGCCGTGGGGCGCGCAGGTGACCGCAGTCGAGATCAAGGACATCGTGCTGCCGGACAACATGCAGCGGGCGATGGCAAGGGAGGCGGAAGCCGAACGCGAGCGCCGTGCCAAGATCGTCGCCGCGGAGGGCGAATATCAGGCTGCCGTCAAGCTCGGCGAAGCCGCCGACATCATCACGCAGCATCCCGTGGCGCTGCAATTGCGAACCCTGCAAACCATGGCCGAGATTTCGGTCGAGAAAAACTCGACGATCATCTTTCCCGCCCAGTTCATGACGACGGTCCAGGAGGCCATCGCGCAGCTGGCAAGGGATTCGTCGGCGAGGTAGGGCCCGATCGGCTCGTCGTCTGAGCCGTCGGGGTACACTGGTTCATGGTGGACCTCGCGGCCGCCGCGGCGCCACCAGGGCCATGACCTATCGTTTGAGGTGCGACCCCCAATATTCCGCCAGGCGATCGGCCCACATCCGCGCGTGCATGGCGGTACCCGCCGCACTCATGTGGCAGCGATCGCTGCGCAGGGCGAGCCCGATCTTGTCGGTGTCCGGGCCCGGAAAGACGCCGAGCGCCGGATTGGGCACGGCAGCTTGCGCCGAGCGGATGATTTCGTCGGGAACGCTGCCGCAGAGCGTTGCGGTCGCAATGAAGATGGGAGCGGTGACGTCGGCGGCGCGGAGCCCCGCGATGATCTCGAGATCATTGCGCAAGTAGGACAGCCGACCGGCCTCTTTCAATTGCGGCGTCATCTGTAGGATGGTGCCGTCCTCGGCACCGTTGGTGGAGAAAGCGAAGGCGTTGAATTCACCTTGGTGCCAGAGCAGGGCCGTCGGCTCGAGCCTGGCGTCACGAAGGCCGGCGATCGCGCTCAGCAGCACCTCGAAATATTTGCCGCCTCTCACACGCCACTCTTCGACATAGGTTCCGCCGATCGCGACCGGCGCGACCACCAGATTTTTTACCAGACCGCGATCCATCAACTCGTCGCCGAGGCGCACCGCCACGTTCTCGCCCTGCCCAGCCGTTCCAAGCAGCGGATTGCGTGCGACATAGCATTTTCCGTCGAACCGGTCGAAATTGTAGAAGCGATGGTGCGGCTGGTAGAGCTTGCCGTCCTCGCCGGGCGCACCGGTGTTCGAGATGTTGGATTGCCCGGCGGTCAAAAGCACCGCGAGCCCGTCTCGCGGGATCTGGTCACAAGGAATCGGCGTGGCAGTCGCCCGCAGCGCCTGATTATCGTCCAGCAGGCAGCGCGAAGCGGCACCGCCCGCGATGAAATCCCCGTCCGAGCCGTAAAGCGCGCGGGCCAGGTTGCGCCCGCGGAGCAGGCGCCTCACCTCGGTGTCGCTGCTCGCATCGTCGATGCGGCGATCGATGTCGTCGAACGCGCTGCGGCGCGCGCGGACGCGTTCGACGAGCGCAAGGAAGCTCGGGTCGCGAGAGATCGGTCCGGTGGCGCACGGCACGCAATTGCCGTCGCGGGATCTGGCCGACGTTGAGGGCTGGCAGGCGTCGCGTTCAGGCAGGACCTCTGCGGCGGCGGCGCAGGCGGGAGCCGCCAGCAGCAGGGTGATAGCGATCGTCCTGGCAAGCCGCAGCAAGCTTATCGGGTTTGGTACTCGCATGACTGAGGATACGCTATAGTCCGACTTTATGAATCAAGACCGAATCAAAGCAGCAGTTTTGGCAGTGGCGGAGGTCCAGTGGTGGCCGACGGTGTTGCTGCTTGCGGGCACCGCAATGGCTGCCGCTACGGTCGGCAGCCTGGCCAGGCCGATCTTTGTACTCGGATGCGTCATTGCGGGCTGGTTCGCTTGGCGCAAGAGCGCCGAGGCGCATGTACAATCGGCAATCGTTCTGTTCGCTTTCGCGCCCTTCGTGCGTCGACTGGTCGACGTCGGAAGTGGCTTCGACCCATCGGGCATCATGCTGAGCGGCCCGTTGCTGTTCATTCTTGTCCCCATTCCCGCCCTGCTGGCGACGCCGTCGCAGAAGGAGCGACCGGCCGGCGTGTGGCCGCTGCCGCCGATCGTCATTCTTGCCTGCATCCTTTACGGTGCGGCCCTGTCGATGTTCCAGGGCGACTGGTTCAACGCCGCCAACGGGGGGATGAAGTGGGCCGCGCCGGTGCTCTACGGGATGGCGCTGCAACAGCGCGCCGATCCGGGTGGGGTGCTCGTCCACGCGATGGCGCGTGTCTTCCTCATCGTGCTGCCGCTCACTGGGGTTTACGGCATCTGGCAATATGTCGATCCACCGAGCTGGGATCAGTTCTGGATGATGAATGCCAGCATCACGTCGGCCGGCTATCCGTTGCCCTACATGGTCCGCGTGTTCAGTACGATGAATGGCCCGGCAAGCTACGCGACATTCAGCGCGACGGGCTTGCTGTTGGTCGGTTTCCTGCGTCCGGGTTGGCAGGCAATGGCAGCGATGCTGCCGGCGGCATTGGGGCTGCTTCTCTCACTTTACCGCACCAGCTGGATTACGCTCGCGGTCGGGGTTCTCTTTTGCATGGCGTTCCAGCCGACCCGCAAGCGCGCACTGCTGACGACGATCGCCATTCTCGGCGTCGCCGTTGCGGCCGTCGTGATTACTCCATTCGGCGATGTCATTACCTCGCGCTTCCAGTCGCTCGGCAGTATCTCGGAGGATAGCAGTGGGAGTGAGCGGCTGGAGGAGTTCTTCACGCTGTGGAACGCGCCGGACAGCACGCTGCTGGGCGCTGGTTTCACCATCACCGACGTCGGCGTCGCGGGTGCGCTACCGATCGACGGCCAAATCATTGCAAGCTGGGTGACCATGGGCATCCCAGTCGGCTTGATCTGCCTGTCGGCCTACGTCTGGGTTAGCCTGCGCGCCACGTCGGCGGCCTGGCGAATGCCGACCCGCGAAGGCGTCGTGCTCGGCTCTCTCGCCTTCAGTGCGCTGCTGATTCAAATGCCGCTGACCGGGGTGGCCTCCGGCGAGGTGTCGGCGCTGTTCTGGATGCTGATCGCAATGGCCTGCCCGATCGGTCAGGAGGCAGGCCGCCTGCACACCACGGTGCTGCCGGAAAAGGGCTGAACAGCCTTAACCGGCCGCTGCAGGGTGCACCGGGCTGATCGCATCGGGCTCGCGCTTGGCCCGCGGCGCGAGACCGAGCGGCGCAAGCAGATGCAGCCGCTGTAGCACCAGATGCGCCAGCAGCGGCAGGATGACGCCGGCCGCTGTCCCGACCAGCAGGTAGACCAGGGGCTCCGGCGGCAGGTGGAGCTTGAGCATGATGATGCGTATGCCCGAGCCCGTAAGAATGTGGAGCACGTAGATCGTCATCGAGGCGACGCCAAGCAGCGCCAGCCACCCATGCCGCGTCTCGTCGAGCATCTTGCAGAGCATCACGGTCGCCCCGATGCCGAGCACGGAGGCAGGTAGCGACGCCAGCCCGTTCGGGTTCATGCCCGATAGATTGCCCCCCAGCACCGCTGCGCCGGCGAAGGTGAGCACGGTCAGAGCAAGCACAGGCCAGCCGGAGCGCCGCCATGCGGCTGCGGCTCGCGCACCGTAGACGCCGGCGACATAGAACGGGAAGTGATGCAAGGTCAGCGGCAACCCCGGGCCGAGGTGCAGCAGCAGGAATACCGCAAATGCCACGGCCGCAAGCGCAATCATCATCCGGCGCGAGGGGATGAGAGCCGCAGCGACGTGGCAGATTATCAGCGCATAGAGAAACCAGAACTGCGCGATCGGGCGATACCAGATGGCGGCGAGATCGCTCGGCAGAATCGGAATATTGGCATCGCGCGCCAGCAGCATGGTCGTGCCGCCCTGCACGAGCGACCACAGCACATAGGGATAGGCGATCGTCCACGCCTTGCCCGCGAGGAAGGACTGTGCACCGCGGCGCAGGCTGCGTTGCACGTTCAATCCCGCCAGAAAAAAGAACAGTGGCATGTGGAACGTGTAGAGCGTGTAGTCCATCCACTGCGCAAGCGGCCCGTCGGGAAACACCCTTGCACCGACCAGCCCGCCCAGGACGTGGCCGTACACCACCAGGATGATGCCGATGCCGCGCGCGAAATCGATCCACATCGTTCGCGTGACGTCAGGCGCCGGCCTCGGGCGGACCGCTTGGACAAAGCTATCGTATGTCGTCATCGCGAGTTCCGCTTACGCAAGCTTCGCATTCAATGTGGCAGCTCGCATCAGCTGCGCTGCCCGTAGCGCGTTCCTGATGATCCTGCGGCCCGACCCGGTCGCGCACAGCGCAACCACGGCGGATGAATAGGCCGCGGTCAATCCGCTCCCGAGCGCGATCAGGGGATGGAGTGAGAAGTGGTGCAGTTGGTGCGAGGCAACGAAGACGACAGCCGCCGAGACGGTAACGGACAGGCCAATCGGAAGCAGCATGTCGAAAAAGTGGGGCAATGACACCGGTCCGTTACGTGTCGCACCCCACAAGGTCACACCCTGGATGGGAATAGAGACGATTGCGCTGGCCATGGCCGCGCCGACCGAACCCCAAGGCAAGCCCAGCAGCAGCGCCGCCACTGACAGCAGCTGTCCGACCAGCCCATATCGAAGCATCTGTTGCGTGCGCCCCTGACTCACGAACAGCCACGAAGCTGCGATTCCGGCGGGCGCGAGCATGCTCGCCGCCGCGAACCAGCTGACGATCGGGGCCGTGGCGAGCCACTCCCTACCGTAAAGAATCTGGACCGCGTCGTCGGACATCAATGCGAGGCATACGAGCCCCGGCGTGAGAAAGAGAATGAGTGCCTCGGAGAATTGCTGATGAGCCTGACGGTAGCGGATCGGGTCGGAGCCGAGCCGCGCCAACGATGTTTCTGCAATCCGCGACAGCGGTGTGAGAAATTGCGTGGAAGACATGCTGACAAGTTTATAGCCGCGATCGAACAGCCCGACTTCCGCCGCACCGAACAGCCGGCCGATCACCAGCGGACCGAGCCCCGTCGCTGCGAGCGATGCGAGCGACAGCCCCGTGAGATGCGCGCCGAACCGCATCAGCGGCAGCGTTCTGGCCAACGCGGACGGCCGTGCAGGGCGAAACGGCGAGAGCGTCCAGGCGAGCAGGCCTGCTGTGATGGCGTGCGCCATCTGGCCGATCACGATCGCCCAATATCCGTAGTTCAGCCGCGCGGCAGCAATCGACACGACGGCGTTTGCCACAACCGGCCCGATGTCGATCAGAAGGATCGAGCCCGATTGCATGCGCCTGTGCATCAACGCCACCTGCTGCAACGACAGGCTGTTGATGACGAGCACCAGCGACAGGGCGGCGAGCACCTCGGCGACCCGGTGATCGCTATAGAAGTTGGCCAGAAACGGCGCCGCCGCGAGCAGCGTCAAGGCCAAAACGCATCCGAGCGCCAGGTTGATCCAGAAGACGTTGTTGCTGTCGCCCTCGCTCAAGGACGGGTGCTGGATCACGGCCTGCGAAAGACCGAGATCGTTGAACAGGGCGCACAAGCCGAACACGGGCGCGCACATGGCAACAACGCCGAAATTGGCCGGGCCAAGCAAGCGCGCGAGGACGACCTGCGAACCGAGCAGAAGCACCGCTTTTGCGAACTGCACGGCCAGGCTGGACAAGGCCCACCGGGATGCAGCGGCCATAATGTCTGTCGGTGCTGCGGCGGTCATAAATAGGTGCCCGTTTCAGCGCTGATTGATTTGGCCAGCCGGTGGGAGGCGATCCGCGCGGCTGGGCGATACAGCCGGATTAGCAGGAAACGCGTAAAAATAATGGCGATATGAGGTGTGTTGGTTAATCCTTAACCACCCATAGAACATCCCCTTCCTTCCCGGGTGGTGTTGGTGATAGCCCCAGGATACCTCGCATATCGGACGAAGAGTGCAACCGGCGCGCTCGGAGTATAAAATGTTGGACGCGGTCGCGCATTCGTCTCCAGAGCCATGGATCAGCCAGCCTGCGCCGCAGCCGACCCGCGATCCCGGCGCGCCCGAATGCCCGGCCTGCAAGTCGCGATCGTTGTTAACCCTGCGAACGGTGTCCGCGGACGAAGCCGCGCAACACTTCGTAGCGGAACGCGGCGATGCCGCAAGTCACCAGCGCATGCTCTCTTGCATCCCCGCCTTGTGGGGCGGGGAAAATTGCCGGCTCATGCGCTGCGAGGCGTGCGGCTTTGGGTTTGCCTGGCCATTCGTCGCCGGCAACGCCGAGTTCTACAACCTGACCGGAGCGACGGCCGTCTATCCCAGGTCCAAGTGGGAATTTGCGCGCACTGCCGCCGAGCTACGCCGTCTGAACCGGGGCGGAGCAAAGGTTCTGGAGGTCGGCGCCGGCAACGGGTATTTTCTCGACCTGATTTGTCCGAGCCTCGTTCGCCCTGAGGACGTCGTTGCACTGGAGTACAATGACAAGTCCATTTCGATCCTGCGGGACAAAGGCTACCACACGCTGCAGGTCGATATCAGGGACAAGGCGTTGGAAAGCTATCGCGGCGCCTTCGATTTCATCTTTCTGTTCCAGGTCGTCGAACATCTTGACGGGCTCGATGAGCTGTTCGAGCGCATCGCCGCCTTGCTGAAAGCGGGCGGCTCGGCGTTCTGCGCGGTACCGAACCCGGCACGAGTTGAATACCAGGAAGCAAACCGATCGGTCCTGGACCTCCCGCCCAATCATATCGGGCGATGGACGCCGCAAGCATTCGACGCGGTGTGCCGGCGCCATGGCCTGAGCGTCAGATCAGCCGAGCTCGAGCCGCTCAGCTGGCGCGAATTCCTGTCGCATGACATTTCCTATAGCCATATTCGGCGGACACAGCTGCACCCGGACGGCGTCGTGGCCAGGGTCAGAAGCCTGCCCCGAGGCCGGATGCGATGGCTGATGGAGGCGACGCTCGCCGCGCTATTCATCCCGACCCGGTTTTTGGCGTGGCACCGCGTTTATAGACATCGCCAGAACCTTGGGGCGTCCTTGTGGGTCCGGCTGGAGCAGGCACCTGGAGATCGTCGTGACTGTGTCACTTTGATGGATTCGGAAGCTTCTTTGACGCCGAATTAGAGTAGCACCTGCCTTCAGGCCTGCCATCGTCCGACAGAACGGCGCGGCGGTCACGCCATCGGCTCTGGTGTCTTTCGTGGCACGCAGCTGATCGGCTTCCCTCGCGGTGCCCGGCACATCGTCCTCGTTTGTGGGCGTCCTCAACCCAACCACCGGAGACCCGCCCGAGCGTCCAGGCCCAGGGCACCTGCGATCATGTCCTCTGGTTGTCGGTCGCGCAAACGCGACGATCGCGTTCAGGCCTCCGGAAATCAGCGAGCAGCGAGCCAAATCAATCCTCTGCCGGCAAGCCTCGACCTGTCCGGCCATAGTCTCTATAACTGGCGTATTGCGAAACGCTCGAAGGGCCAATGAAATGGGACATGGGAGGCCGCAGCCGACTTCGCATTTTGGCAATCCTGTCCGAAACGCCCGGATCGGTGTGCAGTGCGCTGGCGCCGAGCGGGCGGCCCGCGATGCGGCCATTGGCGATTGCCTGCTGCGCGCGGCGCAAATGAAGAGGTTCGGCGGTCCGGCGCGGCTCTCTCCCACGATCGCCCGACGTCTTGTTGCCAGATTTGGCCGGCCGCAGGTGATGTGCTACCTCTGCGAGAGACGCGTCGGAGTGTTCCTGGATGCCATACGCGGTCCGTCCCGATACGCCGGTGCGGAAGCTGGAGGCCAGCCCCAAATGCCGCTCCTGCCGAACGCCGCGCTACGCGCTGCGCGTCAACATGATCAGGCTGACAAAAGAACAGAAGATTGCCCCTATGCCTGGGTTCACCCGGACAACGGCCGCTAGCATGCGGATCAATGCCAACGGAGGAGAGGAACAATGGCGGAATCAAAACTGGAAGTCCCGGCCGAATTGCGCGACCTGGCCGAGAAGACAATCGACCAGGCAGAGCGCGCCTTCGGAATGTTCTTCGACGCAGCGAGCAAATCGATCACAACAATTCCGGGCCCGGGCTCGGAAGTATCCAGGCAGGCCCTGTCCTTTACCGAGCAGAATATGAAGGCCGCCTTCGAGCATGCCCGCAAGCTCGTGCACGCGACCGATGTTCAGGAAGCCATGCGGATCCAGTCGGACTTCCTGAGAAGCCAGTTTACCAACGCAGGCGAGCACATGCGCGAGATCACCGGCAAGATCATGCCGACCGCTAAGCCCAAATCCTGAGAGAGCGGCGGCCTGCGCCGCATTCTCGCGCCTTTCGCCAAGACCTGTCCTTGCGCGGACTTATTTCCGCAGCGAGCCGATATAGGCTGCGATATCTGCCGCCTCGTTTCGGCTCAACGGGAAGTTTGGCATTTTCGGGTGCGGGTCGAGCAGAAAGAAAGCCACCTTCTCCGGGGTGAAGTCGGATTTTTGTGCGATCATCGCAAAAGATGGCACGTCGGCGCTGGCCTGCTTCTGGGCGCCGTCCACCAGGTGGCAGGCGGCGCACCAGCGCTTGGCGAGATCGCTGCCGTGATCGGCATCTGCGGCGAACGCCGGCGACATGCCTAATGCCATTGCTGCGATGATCAGAAACTTCATTCGTGCCAAGCGCATCCGGGACTCCCTTCCATTTCGAATGAACAATACGGGGCGGCCGGGCAGGGCAATTGATCCGGCTCAAGCTCGTGAGCTGCCCTTTCCCGAATCTTCGTCGGGGTGGTCGTGGCGCAGTGGTTCTTTGTCACGCCGGACGGCGCAATCCACGCAGTTCTTATGCAGTTTGCGGCAATGCCGTTGCTTGCCAACCGTTCATCCGCAGCATGATGGGGGAAAATCGGACAGATCGATACGCGCCGCGATCGACTTGAGGACTCGCAGGGCACGCTGCCAGATCGACAGCCTGGGAGAAGGCCCGGTCGGCGCGGAAGCGGCCAGCAGATTTGACGCGGCGCGTGGCATCTACCCCTCCTTGTCGCCCGGGTGCTTGTCGCCGGCCTTCTTGTCGCCAAGCATCTTGCCGGTCTGCCGGTTGATCAGATGCACGCGCGCGCAAGCCGGGCAGGTCACGGCCTCATAGCTGTCGCTGCGCTCCGGCTGCGCATCCTCGGGCAGCCAGATCTGAACGTTCGTGCGCGACTGCGGGCATAGAAAAACGAGGGTCTCCATGTTGCAAGCATGGCGCTCGGCTCACAGCCGCGCTTTGATCTGTCTCAACGGAGACGCGAGCCTCAGTAATCACCCGGATTGGCGATCATCGGCTCCGCCGTATTGGCGGCGCCAAGATCGCTGGAGGCCGCTTGGCCGAGGAACTTGTCGAGGGTCTCCTGGATTCGCTCCTTGAGTGCCTCGGGCCCGCGATCGCTCAGCTGGGTGTGCAGCGCGCCGGTGTTGACGATATCGATGTTTTTATCGTTCGCGCCCGGCGGCGGCAGCACGCCCGGATCGGTCCGGAAGTTCGGATCCTTGGAGCGGAAGGACAGAATCTTGAGGTTATTGCTGAGCACGAACGGCACCCGCAGATTGTCGAGCGTGACAACTTTGGACACCAGTTCCGGATGCTGCTTTGCGACATACATCGACACGTCGCCGCCATTGGAATGGCCGACCAGCGTAATGTGGCTGTAGTCGGCGTTCGGCTGCCGCCTCTGCAGCTCGTCGAGCACGAACAGGATGTTGGCCTCGCAGCGCAGGTAGACGCCGCGCCTGCCGACATAGGGCATGCCGACCTTGGTCATCAGCGGCGGGTCGCTGGGAAGGTCCTGCTGGATGCTGGCGACGAGGTAGCCCCGCGCAGCAAGAACGTCGGCCAGAAATGAATATTCGGTATTCCGGACCGTATTGCCGTTGCTGATGATGGCGACCGGAAGCTTCCACAGGCCGTTGTCCGCCTTCATTTCGTAATCCCAGCGCACGGCGAGGTCGACGGAGACCGGCCGCTGCCGGGTTGCATCGAACAGGCTCAGGGTTTCGTGCCGGATCGCCCACTTGCTGATGGCGAAATATTCGCCGCCGGCGAGCAGGCAAAGGCAGGCAAGGATCGCAAAAGCCCTCTTCATGGTCGCTTCCATCAAATCAATTTGGCTCAACAGATGGTGACGGAACGCCCCAAGGGCGAACTCAGGTCTGCGGTCAGGGAATTAAATTTCGGAAAGCCATGCGCTGGCTGCGGGACTGCGGCTGGAACCGGCAGCCATTGGTCGGCGCCGAGCCGGGGCTACAGGCAGCGCGGAGCCCGCTCCGGGCAAAGCTTGAGTGCATTGGAGAGCGAGAACAACAGCCGCGCGCTGCGCATCGAATTGTCGGGTGCACGGTAGCTCAGCGGGAAGGCCACGCCGATATCGGCCTGCAGGCCATCCCACAGGAAGAGACGTACGCCGCCGCCCGCCGAGGTCAGCGCGAGCCCGTCGCCGATCCTGTAGCCGTCGTTCCAGACCGCACCGGCATCGAAAAAGCTGTAGAGCTGATACCCGGCGAGATAGCGCCAGTTCACGCTCTGGTCCAAGCGTAACTCGAACGAACCGGCCAACCCGTTGTCGCCGCTGATTTCCGCATTGCCATAGCCGCGCCCGAAGGCGGAGCCGCCGAGATAGAACTGCTGGGACGTGAACAACGGCCCCGACGCCGTCTGGCTCGCCATCGCCAGCTTCAACGACCAGATGTCGGACAGCGCCTGATAGCGCGTGAACCAGAAGTCGAGCACGGAGAAGTCCGCCGAAGCGCCATTGCGCGAGAGCAGGTCGTCGCCGATATGTGAGGCGCCGAAAATGTCGAGCCCCTGGCGCCAACTCAGCGTGACGAAATTGTTGCCGCCGAAGCCGTCCTGCAGCCGATAGTCGGAGGTCAGGCTCACGGTGCGGATATGGTCATCATAGACAGTGCCGAACACGTCGTTCTCTCTGACATTGCTGAATGCGGCCGCGGCGGTGAGCACGAGAGAAGACCGCTGCGACTGCAGCGGCACGATGCTGCCGTGGAAGTCGAAGCCCTCGGTGACGGTGGTGTCGTTGAAAAGCCGCCGCTCGTCGCCGGGCCGCACCTCGCTGTAGAGCGCCGATGCGCCGATCCGCGTGCCGTCGGTGCCAACAGGCACATCGTAGGATAGCCGGCCGAAGCCGAGCTGGCGCGGGTCGTTTGCCGTAGTCGAGAGGTTGACCGCCAGCGTATCACCCGGCAGCAGATAGGAGTTGAATGCCGCTGTAGCGTAGCTCTGCCAGGGGCCCACCGAAGATGAGCCGAGATTGTCGAAGCCGAACGCCGTGAAGACGTGCCAGGTCTTGAGCTCGAGCACCAGGCGGAAGCAGCCGGTTGGACCGCCGATCTCCTCGAGTGAGGAGTCGATGATGCGCACGCCCGGTGAGCCGTTGATCAGCAGCAATTGGCGCTCCAGCGTCGCCAGGCGAGAGGGATGTTCAGCCAACACGGGATCGAGCAGCGGTCGCACACCGAATTGTTCGGCACCGTCGCCCTTGAGGCTCAGCTCCGTGATGCGGCCCTCGATCACCTGGACTCGAACCTGTCCACCGGCAATGTCCTGCGGCGGAACGATTGCCCGGCTCAGGTGCAAGCCGGCTGCCCGGTAGAGCCCGGTGATCGCCGCAGCGATGGCGGTCAAGTCGGCTTCGGAGACCGGTTTCCCGAGATAGGGTTGATAGGTCGCCGCGAGCTGGTCGCGCGGGATCGCCGAGGCGCCGTGCAGCGAAACGCCACGCAGCACGAATTGTGGCGTGGTGTCTGCGGCCCTGTTGGGCTTTGCAAGGGACGGCATGGGCAGCGTCGAGCGTGGCGGCGGCTGCGTCCGTCCGGATTGGAGATCATTAAAGTGTTTTTCCGGCTGCCTCGGATCGAAGCCGGGCTGGTTCGCCTGCTGCGCCTGTGCAGTCGATGTTGCCGCCAGAATGAGCGCTGCGCAAAGGCAGCGGAACGTGCGCAGGCAGCGGAATGGCCTCGGCCTGGGCCGAAATCCGTAGTTCCACGGAGAGCCTGCTCCGGCCCCGTAACGCTTCGCTAGCTGCATGATTTTTCATAGTTTTTTATGGTCAACGAAAAGTTAAAGTGACAGCCGGACGAACGCGGTCGGCACTAATTCTCTCTTGAAACATTTCCGCTATGCCTGAGGTCCCGACGACAGAGGACCGAGGTGCAGCATGGCAGGTGCGGTTTGGTTGCGGCGCATCGTAACGGTTGCCTCGGTGCTCCTGGGCGCAAGCTCGAGCGCGCTGGCCGGCGATGACGGCGTCTGGTCGGTGAGCAAGTCGTCCGGCGAAGTTTGGATATCCGCCACCGGTGCCGAGCAAGCGTCGTTGAAGCAGGAAGAGGTTCTGAAACCCGGCGATACGATCCGAACCGGGCGCAATGGCCGGGTGCTTCTGGTTCGCGGCGAGGAAACGATCCTGATCGCGCCAAACTCGGTGATCGCGGTGCCCTCCGAGAAGAAGGACGGCATGTCCACGACCATCCTGCAGCAGGCCGGCTCGATCCTGCTCGAGGTCGAGAAGCGCAACGTCAAGCATTTCGAGGTCGAGACCCCTTACCTTGCGGCCGTGGTGAAAGGCACGCAGTTCCGGGTGACCGTGAACGCGGCCAGCACCAGTGTGGAGGTCAGCCGAGGCCAGGTCGAGGTGTCGGATTTCCGGTCTGGCCAGATTGCCCAGGTGAAGCCGGGACAGATCGCGACCAGCTTCACCCATGGCAGGAGCGGGCTGTCGCTCAGCGGCTCCGGCACCTTCAATCCGATCGAGCAAGGCAAGCCGCGCGCATCTTCGATTGATCGGATTCCGATTCCGAAGGGCGGCCTCACCGCGCCGCGCGATGCCGCGAACGGCAAGGCCATCCACGCGCTTGACCACATCGATTCATCAGCGCTGAAGACTGCGGGTCCGCCGTTGCAGCACGACCATTCGTCGGCGCGAAACGGCGTCGTGCATATCTCCAGTTCGCTCGGCGAAGTCAGGTTGAACGTGCAAAAGGCGACCCATGGCCTCGCGCATGGATCGGTCGCTCCCGCGTCGGTCGGAGGCCGCCATGTCAAGGAATCCTACACAACGGTCTGGGGCGATACCAAGTCGAGCTCAAGCAGTTCGACTGCGTCCAACTCCAACAGCGGCAACAGCAGCAACAGCAGCAACAGCAGCAATGTAGCGGCTGCGACGACAGGCATTGCCGCGACGTCGAGCGTTGCGGCAACCGTCGCCACCGTGGCCGCGGCTGGAAGCAGCAGCTCCGACGGCTCCGGCAATTCCAGCAGCAACGGCGCCACTGGCAATGGCAAAGGCAATAATGGCAATGGGAATGGCAACGGCAACGGGAATGGTAACGGTAACGGGAATGCCTACGGCAAAAGCAAGCACTAGGCGTTAGGTTCGGAACGCCGCTCGGTCCGCGGGGGAGCGCATCCTGATCGCCTGCAGGATGCGCGGGGGAAACGAGACTTGAAGCACTTTCGACCGCATATCCTTGTGGTGATCGCGCTGGCGACCGTGCTCTGCACCGGTTGGCACGCCGCGTTCCGCAATGCGCTGGGTGACCTGCGCTTCGCCTGGCAGCAGCGTTCTGCCAGCGGCCAGATTGCCGTCGTTGCCATCGACGCGCCCTCGCTCGAAAAGATCGGTGTCTGGCCGTGGCCGCGCGGCCTGTACGCCGACCTGCTCCAGCAGCTGGAGCTCGCGGGCACGAGCGACATCGCCTTCGATGTCGATTTCAGTGCGCCGTCAGATTCCGCCGCCGATCGGGCGTTCAGCAAGGCGTTGCAGGGCGCGGCCGGCTCGGTGGTGCTGCCCTCGTTCAAGCAACCCGGCGCCGGGCCGGGCAATCCTTCGAACATTCATATCAACCGGCCATTGCCGGGCTTCGCAGCGCATTCCTGGTCGGCCGTCGTCAATGTAACCGTCGAGCCGGATGGCCTGGTGCGCCGCTACGCTTATGGCGAACGACTCGGCGGTGAGCTGCTTCCGTCCATGGGCGCGGTTCTGGCCGGGCGCTTCACCGAAAAGGATGCATCATTCCTGATCGACTTC
Organism: Bradyrhizobium sp.; assembly: GCA_035293585.1. Classification (GTDB taxonomy): domain Bacteria; phylum Pseudomonadota; class Alphaproteobacteria; order Rhizobiales; family Xanthobacteraceae; genus Bradyrhizobium. The sequence goes on from DATGMN010000009.1 coordinate 206,915, forward strand.
AGCATTCGTCCAGCCAGTATCCCTGTCGTCTCCTATGTCGACGTGCTGCGCGGCGAGCCCGAGACCTTGGCCCGCCTGAAGGGCAAGAAGGTCGTCGTGGGCGGCACGGCTCTCGAGCTCGGCGACCGTTTCAGCGTTCCAAACGGAGCGATCGTGTCGGGGCCCGTGCTGCAGGCGCTGGCTGCCGAATCCATCCTGCAAGGCCGCACGCTGCGCACCACGTCCGATGTCGTGACGCTGGCCGGCTTGGCCACGATCTCGCTGATCATGATGCTGTGCTGGCGGCTGCGTGCCGGTGTGCGGGTGACCGTGCTTGTCGGGATGGCAGCTGCGGTGGAGGCCGTTGCAGTGCTCCTGCAGGCCAGGCTGCCGCTCATGCTCGACACCTCGCTGTTTCACACCGCGATTGCGGTCTACCTCGCCGCGATTGCGCTTGACGAAATCGATCTGCGCGATTGGCTCGGCCGGATTGCCGAGCATCGTTTCCAGCGTATTGCCATGTCGCTCGGGGACGGTCTGGTCTGCACGGACCAGAACCATCTCATCACCGTCTGGAACCCCGGCGCGGCGGCGATCTTCGGCTATGATCCGTCCGAAACAATCGGCAAGCCGTTCGATACCATCTGCGCAAGCCCGGGCAACGGTGTCGGTCGGGCCTTTTCGATCGCCGATGCGGCGCACCCTGCGCTGCGACTGCCCGGCGGCTCGGTGATGGAATTCGAAGGAAGACGCAAGAACGGCGAGATATTCTCCGTCGAGGCCTGCTTTTCGGGCTGGCAGGGAACCGACGGCTTTCAATATGGCGCCGTCCTGCGCGACATATCGGTGCGCAAACGGGAAGCCGAGCGCATCAGGTTCTTGGCCGAGCACGATTCGCTCACTGGACTTGCCAACCGCAACACGCTTCACGAGCGGCTTGCCGCGATGCTTTCGGCCGCCGAGCCCGAGCACGACGAGGTTCTCCTGCTGGTGCTCGGCCTCGACGGCTTCCAGCACATCAATGACATGCTCGGTCATGCCTGCGGCGATCTCGTGCTTTGCGCCGTCGCCGAGCGGCTGATCGCACAGACGGCAGGCGCAGGCCTCGTCGCGCGGCTGAGCGGCGATGAATTTGCGATCGCCGTGCCGTGCCGGGCACTGGACCAGACGCCGGCACAATTCGCAGAGCGCGTCGCTCAGGCGTTCGACACGCCGCTGCGGGCGGGCGCGCGACAGCATCGCGTCAGGGTCAGCATCGGCGTCGCCATCTCTCCCGATGCCGGCCGCGCGGCGGACGAGCTTCTGAGCAACGGCCATCTGGCATTCTGTCGCGCGAAGGCCATTCGGCGTGGCGGGCATGTGATCTTTGAAAATGCGATCAGGCAGGAGCTCGAGACGCGTCTGCGGCTGGAATCCGAACTGGCGCTCGCCGCGGAGCGGGGCGAGTTCGAGCTGTTCTATCAGCCGCAGGTGCGGCTGAGCGACAGCACACTGATCGGCGCGGAAGCCCTGATCCGCTGGCGCCATCCCGAGCGCGGCATGGTATCGCCCGGCGAGTTCATGCCGGTCGTCAATACCTCGCCGATTTCCGAGAAGATCGCCGCCTGGGTGCTTCAGACCGCGTGCCGCCAGGCGCGGATCTGGGAGCTCGCCGGGCACACCGTTCGCATCGCGGTCAACCTGTCGCCCTCGCAGTTGCAGGCGGGCGACCTCGCGGCCGCAGTGGCCGACGTGCTGGCGGCAACCGGCCTCACCCCGTCGCTCCTGGAGCTCGAGGTGACCGAGGACATCCTGCTGCTCGACGAAGAGCGTGTGCTCGGCATGTTCAAGAGGATTCAGCAGCTCGGTGTTCGCATCGTGTTTGACGATTTCGGCACCGGCTACGCGAGCCTCAGTTATCTGAAGAAATTCCCGCTCGACGGGCTAAAGATTGACCGGTCGTTTGTGCTCGATTTGCTGTCGGATTCCGATGATGCGGCGATCGTCGGTTCAACCGTGGGACTGAGCAGGCAATTGGGGCTGTCGGTGGTCGCCGAAGGCATTGAGAATCGTGCGACCGCCGATCTTCTGGTCATGATGGGATGTCAGGAGGGCCAGGGCTATTTTTTCGGCCGTCCGATGCCGGCAGGGTCCTTCGAAAGCGAGTTTCTCGCGCCCAGACCGGCGGCGGCAAAAGGCGACGCCGACCGGGCGGCCTAAGGCGCGATGCGACTGGATCGCATTGTCATCTGCTTTTCCAGATCCGGGATGATCGCCTCGGGGCGCGCGGTCGGCGTCGGGGCTGGAACTGTGCCGGTCGAGGCCGTACATTTCCGGAAGCAGACAGTCGCCGAATCTGCGACAAAACCTGTGCCTAAGACTGTCCGGCCGATGGAGCCAGTTGCGCTCGTGACCGATCGCCTGCAGGCGGCGAATGATATCGCTGCAGTTCAATCCAATCCAGACCGCCGCGACCTGCGGCTGGATGCCTGTCGCGGCTTGGCCCTCTGGTTCATCTTCATCGATCACATTCCGGACAATTCGCTGAGCTGGCTGACGCTGCGCAATTACGGCTTCAGCGATGTCAGCGAAGTCTTCGTTTTCGTATCGGGCTACACTTGCATGCTGGCCTATGGCGGCGCTCTGCCGGAGCAGGGTTGGCGCACCGTCATGGTGCGCGCGTTCCGGCGAGGCTGGGAGATCTACGCCGCGTTTCTGATTGTTGTGCTGTTTTATGTCGCGCTGGTCTGGATCGTCGGCGGCGGCGAGCGCTATATCGACGAAACCAACACCGGCTTCTTCTTCCGCGTGCCGGGGCCGGCCATCGTCCATACCGTGGCGCTGCAGTTCGCGCCGGTTGACACCGACATTCTGCTCACTTTCGTGCTGCTGCACGTGGGTTTCCCGGCCGTGCTATGGACCATGACGCGCGCCCCGGCGATCGCGCTCGCCGCATCGTTTCTGCTTTACATGATGGTGCAGGTCTTCAGCTGGCACGTGCCGGCCTGGCCGACCGGTGAATTGTACTTCAACCCGTTTGCATGGCAGTTCCTGTTCGTGATCGGCGCCTGGTATTCGTGCCACTGCGCGCCATGGATCCGAACGATCGTGCAGTCGCCTGTCGTGCTGGCGCTCTCGATCGCTTATCTTGCCGTCAGCATGGTCGTCGCGCTCAGCTGGAAGCTCACGTCGCTGGCGTGGCTGGTCCCCTCGGATGTTGCGGAATTGATCTATCCGATCGACAAGAGCCACATGGCGCCGCTGCGGCTGCTGCACTTCCTGGCACTGGCGATCGTGGTCTCGCGGCTGACGCCGCCGGAGTGGCGCGGCCCGATCCGGCCGCTGATGGTGGCGATCATCCGCTGCGGCGAGAACTCGCTCGCGATGTACTGCCTCGGCGTGCTCCTGGCGTTCTCAGCGCATGTGATATTGGTCGAGGTCTCGGCCGGCTTTGCGATGCAGCTCGCAGTCAGCGCCGGCGGGATCGTCGCGATGGTGGTCGTGGCCACCGTGTTGGCCTGGGAGTCCAGGCTCGATCGCCGGGGGCCAAGACTGTTTTGATGAGTCTTGTCCGGCACAAAATTGCCGTGTCCAAGGCGCCGACGGCCGCCGCGGCGCTTCCACAGGGGAGCCGGGGGCAAGGGCACCAATTCGCAGAATCTCTGTTACCTTGAGACCCGGTTTCTCTGCTCGTTCAAAAAAGACGCTCATTCCAAGCCAAATTGAAGGATGCGCCTTGACCCACGCCGCCAAACTGGAATCGACACGACGTATCGCGCTGCTCGGCGCTCCCCTCGATTTGGGCGCCTCGCAGCGCGGCACCTTGATGGGGCCGGCGGCGCTGCGCACGGCCGGCCTGTTGACCCTGCTCGAAAGCCTGGATTTCGACGTCACCGATTATGGCGATCTCGCCGTCACCGGCATGGCCGATCTCACCGATGTGCCGCCGCAGAATGCGAAGCACTATCGGGATATCCAGCGCTGGGCGCGCCTGCTCAGCCGGCGTGGCTACGAGGTGGCCCAGACCGGCGCGATCCCGATCTTCCTCGGCGGCGATCATTCGCTCTCGATGGGCTCCGTCACCGCCATGGCGCGCCACTGGCAGGAACTCGGACGGAAGCTTTTCGTGCTGTGGCTGGACGCGCATGCCGACTACAACACCCCGACGACCACGCTGACCGCCAATATGCATGGCATGGCCGCCGCGTTTCTGTGCGGCGAAGATGGCCTCGATGGCCTGCTAGGCGAGGAGATGCGCAGCCCGATTGCCCCGGACCAGCTCGAGCTGTTCGGCATCCGCTCGGTCGACAAATTGGAGAAGGAGCTGTTGCGCACGCGCCGCGTCTCCATTGTCGACATGCGCGCGATCGACGAGTTCGGCGTCAGCGTCCTGATCCGCCGCGTCATCGACAAGGTGCGGGCCGCAGGCGGCGTGCTCCATGTCAGCTTCGATGTCGATTTTCTCGACCCGGAGCTTGCGCCCGGTGTCGGGACGACGGTGCCTGGCGGTGCGACCTATCGCGAGGCGCACCTGATCATGGAGCTATTGCACGATTCCGGACTGGTTCGCTCGGTCGACATCGTCGAGCTCAACCCCTTCCTCGACGAGCGCGGCCGCACCGCGCGCACGGCGGTCGAATTGATCGGCAGCCTGTTCGGCCAGCAGATCACCGACCGTCCGACGCCGAGCAACGCGATCATTCCCGGAGAGTGAGACTATTCCCGCGCCAGGCCTGCAACCGATCGTGGCTGGATTCGATGATCGGCGAAATAGCGATCAAGCGCGGTAGCCGTGCCGCGCTCCTCGGCCAGCACCACATAGCTGTCCGGCCTGATCAGATATAGCGCATCGCGGGCGAGGCCCGCCACCTGATGCTCGTTGCGCCAGGCAAAGACGTGCAGCGGCACGCCATGCGCCCGGCACCAGGTCGCGAGCTCCTCCTCCGCCGAGCCGTAGACGTGAACCTGCCATTCCATCCGTGCAAGGGGCTCGAAATTATCGACACCGTCGCACGCGACCCACGGCAGGCGATCTCCGCCATGCACCTGCCCGGCGATGCCGCGGGCCAGCGGTCCATTCCGATAGTTGAGCATGACCTGCGAGACGGTGCGGAACATGAATTCGCGCACGGCCTCGAAATGGGTGGCAAAGGGAAGCACGATCGGCGCGATACGCGTGCGCAGGATGTCGGCCATACGGCCTTCGGCGGTGGCATAGGTGAAGGCGCGGTCGGTGGTTGCAACCAGCCGACGCGCGAAACCGATACGCTCGGCCTCATAGCTGTCGAGCAGGGCGTCGGGAGCGCGCCCCTGGATCACAGCCGCGAGCTTCCAGGCCAGATTGACGGCATCGCCGATGCCGGTATTCATTCCCTGGCCGCCCGCCGGACTGTGGATGTGCGCGGCATCGCCGGCCAGGAAGGCGCGGCCGCGGCGGAAATGCTGCGTCACCCGATGATGCACATGATAGGTCGAGAACCAGTTGACCTTCCTGATCTCGATCTTCAGGTGCTGGATCGCACGATTGCTGACGTCGTCGAATTGCAGGCTTTCCGGATGCTGGGCGCGCTCGTCGCGCACCGTGCCGATCAGGCGCGCGCGGCCCTCGCCCGCCAGCGGGAAGACCCCGAGAAAATCCGCCTCGTCGAGGTCGATATGCAATTCGCCGTTGGCCGGCGGCCCCGAGGCCTCGACATCCGCGACATAGAAGAGCTGCCGATAAGTGCCGCCCGGAAAGCCGGTGCCAATGCTCCGGCGGACCAGCGAATGCGCGCCATCGCAGCCGGCGATATAGCGTGCCTCGCAATCCGTCTCCTGGCCATCGCTGCCACGCAATCGTGCAACCACGCACTCGTCGCGCTCGGTGAAGGCGAGCAGCTCGGTTCGCCGTTCGACAGCGACGCCGAATGCGCCGAGCCGCTCGAGCAACAGCCGCTCATGCTGGTCTTGCGGAAAGATATGCAGGAAAGGGTAGGGCGTGAGTCCCGCGCCGACGTTCTCGAACACCAGTCGCGCTGCCGCCTCGCCCTTGACCCAGAGATTGACCGCCGGCACCTTGTGCCCACGCGCGATCACAGCCTCGGTCAGATCGAGCTGCTGGTAGAGCTCGAGCGTGCGCGCCTGCACCGCGAGTGCCCGTGAGGTGGTGCCGGGTTCGGCTGTGGTGTCGATGATGCGGATCTTGATGCCGAGCCTGGCAAGCCATAGCGCGAGTACGAGGCCGGTAGGGCCGGCGCCGACGATCAGAACCTCTGTCCGTGCCATCGGCTCCTCCTTCGGGTCAGTTCAAACGCAAAGACCGCGGGGTCGACCGCATCGGCCGACAGCGACGGCACGGAAAAAGGTGATTTAGCCGACGAATTTTCCGGAGTCCCCGGGGAACGCCGAGTCAAACTCCATTTTCGTATTTCCGTTCCTCACTGTTGCACAGCGAGACGCCGCAAACAACGAGGCCGCCGGACAAGGCGGCCTCGGCGTCTGCCGAAATTAATGTTCCCACCACCACCAGTCGGCATGCGCTCTGCGCCAGTCGGCGTGACGCTGCTCGTTCCTGCCGAGCAGGATGCCGAAGCGGACGCAGGCCTTGCGGTCGCCCTGCTGGCAGAGCTGGTGGAAGCCGATGATCTCGGCTTCTCCGGTCCCCTGTGCGTGAACCGGCGTAGCGGCCAACGTCGCCAAGCTCGAAACTCCGATTGCGATCGCAACGGCTGCGATCGCTGGCTTCACGTTCATTTGTTATCCCTTTCAGTTCAGCCCCGCGGGACGCTTACGGTCCCAAATCTGAATGCAAGGTGAATCCACGAGGCCCGCCCTGCAGGCGGCATGCGGATGTGCTATGGTCGCACCAACAACGACGACGCGGCTGCCGGGTGCCGGGCGCAGCGCTCAGACTTCGGGGAAGAAACTCTTGTCCATCAGTCGGCGTTTAGGACGATGTTGGCCGAAATTGCCCGTCCTTGAAAAATCTGTCGGCCATTTGCCAATCACAAGTTCTGCCTGTTTGATGCGGCCGTTTGAACGGAGAAATCACCATGAGTGAGCTGACCGACGCCGACAATGACCACAATCGCGCGGTGGCGTCGCGCCGCGGTTTTCTGCGCAGCGGAGCTGCGGTCGGCGGCGCGGTGCTTGCCGGAGGGCTCGCGTCGGGCGCGCGTGCCGAAAGCGATAATCTGCCGCCTAATGTCCCGGAGTGGATGAAGGTGCCGGGCGAACCCATGGGCAGCCAGCTCTATGGCACGCCGTCCCCCTTCGAGAAGGACGTGGTCAAGAACATCCCGAAGAACCTGCCGCAATATTTGTCGGCATCGGGCCGCACGCCGCTGCAGGAGCTGGATGGCATCATCACGCCCAACGGATTGTTCTATGAGCGTCACCACGGCGGCGTTCCCACCATCGACCCGGCGCAGCATCGGTTGATGTTGCACGGGCTGGTCGAGCGTCCCTTGATCTTTACCATGGAGGACGTCAGGCGCTTTCCGTCGGAGTCGCGTATCCACTTCCTCGAATGCTCGGGCAACCCCGTCTACAAGAAGCCCTATGGCAAGACCGCGTCCGATCTGGTCGGCCTGTTGAGCTGCGCCGAATGGACCGGCGTCAGCCTGAAGCTTGTGCTTGCCGAGGCGGGATTGAAGCCGGAGGCCAAATGGGTGGTTGCCGAAGGAGCCGACGCGGCAGCGTTGACGCGCAGCATTCCGATCGAGAAATGCCTTGACGATGCCATGCTGGTCTATAGCCAGAATGGCGAGCGGTTGCGCCCGCAGCAGGGCTATCCGCTGCGGCTGCTCCTGCCGGGCTTCGAAGGCAACATGAACGTGAAATGGCTGCGCCGCCTGCACGTCACTGCAGAGCCCGCCTACTCGCGCGAGGAGACCTCGAAATACACCGACCTCATGCCGGATGGCTCGGCGCGCGAATTCACCTTCTACATGGAAGCCAAGTCCATCATCACGCGGCCCTCCGGCGGCCAGCGGCTGAACTCAAAGGGCTTTCACGAGATCAGCGGCCTCGCCTGGAGCGGTCACGGCAAGATTAAACAGGTCGACGTTTCGGTTGATGGCGGAAAGAGCTGGCAGGTCGCCCAGCTGCAGGACCCGATCCTGACCAGGGCACTGACGCGATTCCGTTTGCCGTGGCATTGGAACGGCGAGCCCGCGACCATCCAAAGCCGCGCCATCGACGAGACCGGCTACGTCCAGCCGACGCTTGCCGAACTGCTCGCGGTGCGCGGCGACAATCATTTCTATCATAACAATGCGATCTGGCCGTGGCATATCGCAGAGGATGGCGAGGTGACCAATGCAGCCAATGCTTAAGGTTTCAATCGCCACGCTTGCGGCGATGCTGCTGACCTGCTTCGCCCACGCCGAAACGCAGGGTCCCTATGGCATCGGGCGCGTGGCCACGCCGGCGGAGATCGCCGGCTGGAACATTGACATCGGCCGCGACGGCAGCGGCCTGCCGCCGGGCAGCGGCACGGTCTCTCACGGGCATGAGGTGTTCGCGCAGCAATGTGCGGCCTGCCACGGCGACAGCGGGCAGGGCGCAGTCGGCGACAAGCTCGTCGGCGGCCAAGGCACGCTGGCCACAGCAAATCCGGTACGCACAGTCGGCAGCTATTGGCCCTATGCGCCGACCCTGTTCGACTACATCCGCCGCGCCATGCCGCAGAACGCGCCGCAATCGCTCTCCAATGACGACGTCTACGCGGTGTCGGCCTATATCCTCAATCTCAACGGCCTGCTGCCGGCCGACGCGACGCTCGATGCCAGGACGCTGGCCGCGATCAAGATGCCGAACCGCGACCATTTTACCGGCGATCCCAGGCCCGACGTGAAGAATCCGGCCTGCATGAGTGGCTGTTGAGCGACGGCTGGCGCTGATGCGACTACGCCTTGCGGCCGTAATTCAGGAGTCCGCCGGCATGCTTCGGCGGATGGGCGCGCAGCGCCTCCTCATTGGGTTCGGTGCCCCAGCCTGGACGATCAGGGATGATGAGGTGGCCATCGACGATATCGGGGAGGTGGGTGAACAGCTCATGATCCCAGGCGAGACGATCGATATCGATCTCCATGATGCGCAGGTTCGGAACGGCCGCGCAGAAATGCGCGTTCATCATCGAGCACAGATGACCGTAGAAATTGTGCGGGGCGACGTTGACCTCATGCGCTTCGGCGGCGGCCGCAATCTTCAGCGATTGCCAGACCCCGTTCCAGGGCGTGTCGACGATCGCGACGTCCATCGCCTGCTCGCGGAAATAGGGCAGGAATTCGCGCAGGCTCAATAGCGTCTCGCAGGACGAGATCGGATGCGGGCTTTGCTGGCGGATATAGCTGAGCGCTTCCGGGCTAAACGTATCGATCTCGATCCAAAACATGTCGAGATCGGCGATCTCGCGGAGGATCTTCAGGAAGCCTTCGGTCTTGGCGTGGAAATTGAGATCGAGCAGGATATCGACATCCGGCCCGGCCCCGTCGCGGATCGCCTCCAGGTGCATGCGCAGGTCATGCAGCACTTTGCGCTCGACATTGAGCTCGGGCAGGAATGGCGTGCCGAAACCGGGACGCCAGCCGGTGGGCTTGCCGCCGTCATAGGTGAAGATATTGGTCTTGAGCGCGGTGAATTTCTTTTCGCGCACCTCGTGGCCGATCGCCTTGACCCCGTCGAGGCTCTCGATTGCCGGCTTGTACCAGGTGGGGTGATTGATCCGCCAGGTCGCGCAATGCGACCAGTAGACGCGAACCCGGTCACGGATCTTGCCGCCGAGCAGCTCGTAACAGGGGACGCCGAGCAGCTTGGCCTTGGCATCGAGCATGGCGTTCTCGATGGCACCGAGCGCCTGCGCCACCACGCCGCCGGCGGCGGGTCGCGTCGCTGCGTAGAGCTCGGCATAGGTCCGCTCATGCTGAAAGACGTTCTGTCCCACCACGCGCGCCGAGAGTCGCTGGATCGCGGCGCTGACACCCGGCGAGCCGAAACCCTCGTCATACTCGCTCCAGCCGATCGCGCCGTCTTCGGTGCTCAGCTTGACGAAATGGTAATTCCGCCAGCCGGCATCGCAGGCGAGCAGCTCGACATTGGTGATCCTGGATGAACCTGGCATGGATTTTCCTTGGTGCTCCCTTGACGATTTCTTTGACTTTCCCTGAATTATGCCGAGGACGGCGGCGCCGATCCATCCCCAGCTCTGCAACCCGCCCATGTATCTCGCATCATCAACCCTTCGTTCACTGTGATCGTTGCCAGCCCGGGGGCCCTATCATTGCTCACCGCGGCGTGATCGGGAACCGGCGCGCCCCCGCAATTATAAACTTCCTGTTCAGAGCCCGTTCAGCCCTGGCCCGCCAAACTCCCGTCCAACTTGCGTAGCGGCGTGGCTACGCGCTGTCTGTCCAGTCCTGGAATCCCAGACCCGGCAACTCGATGATGGGCAACGTGCCTTTGAACACTCGCTCCGGACGATTGCGCTGGCGGCTGCTCCTCCTCATGGCATCGAATCTTTGCGCTGCCGGCGCCCAGGCTGGAGAGCTCGCGCCGCATGATCTCGCAATGGTCGACCGGCTGACCTGGGGCGTCAACGCCTCGACTGCGGCACATCTGCAGGCGGTGGGCACCGAGCGTTGGTTGCAGGAGCAGCTGCATCCCGGCCCCATCACGGCCCTGCCTGCGGCCGTAAAGATCCAGATCGAGGCAATGCCGGACGTTCACAAATATCCGTTCGACGTCCTGGTTGCCTTCGACATGCAGGCGAAGAGCGCCAACCAGGTCATCGATCCCGACCAGAAGAAGGCGGCGCAGCAGGTCTTTCAGCAGGCGATGAATGATCGCGCCAGACAGGCGGCTGCGCGCAGCATCCTGCGCGCGCTCTATTCTCCGGACCAGCTGCGCGAGCGTATGACCTGGTTCTGGTTCAACCATTTCAACGTGCATCAATACAAGAGCAACATCCGCGTCGTGCTCGGGGACTACGAGGACAACGCCATCCGCGCGCATGCGCTCGGCAAGTTCCGCGACCTTCTCGCGGCGACCCTGCACCATCCGGCGATGCTGCGCTATCTCGACAATGCCGACAATGCAGCCGGGCACATCAACGAAAACTACGCGCGTGAGATCATGGAATTGCATACCATGGGCGTCGGCTCGGGCTACACCCAGGCCGATGTCGAGGCGCTTGCCAAAATCCTCACAGGCGTCGGGATCGACGTGAAGCCGGAAAACCCGCAGCTCAAGCCCGAGCTGCAGTCGCAACTCTTGCGCGAGGGCGCCTTCGAGTTCAATCCGGCGCGCCATGATTACAGCGACAAGACCTTCCTCGGCCATGTGATCAAGGGACGGGGATTTGCCGAGGTTGACGAGGCGCTCGATCTCATCGTCCACAATCCCGCCACCGCCACGCACCTGTCCAAGCAAATCGCGACCTATTTCGTGTCGGACAATCCGCCCGACTCGCTGGTGCAGAAGATGGCGCAGACCTTCAGGACCAGCGACGGTGACATCGCCGCGGTGCTGTCGACAATGGTTCACGCGCCGGAGTTTTCGGCGGCGCTGAATCCGGGCGCGCGGTTCAAGGATCCCGTACAATATGTCTACTCCGCCGTGCGCCTTGCTTACGACGACAAGGTGATCCTCAACACCGCGCCGATCCAGGGCTGGCTCAACCGCATGGGCGAGGGACTCTTCAATCACGAAACGCCCGATGGCTACGCGATGACGTCTGCATCGTGGAACGGGCCTGGGCAGATGATGGTGCGTTTCGAGATTGCGCGGCAGATCGGCTCCGGCTCCGCCGGTCTGTTCAAGCCGGACGGACCGAACGCGGTCGAGCAACCGGCTTTTCCGCTGATCCAGAACGCGCTCTATTTCAACGGCCTGCGCCAGACCTTGAGCCCGGCCACGCTGGCTGCGCTCGACAAGGCCGTTTCGCCGCAGGACTGGAACACGCTCTACCTGTCGTCGCCGGAATTCATGCACTGACAAGCGCGAAGGGAGTACCGACCATGAACCGTCGTGAGCTGATCAAGGCCTTCGCCGCCATCGCCCCGCTTACGGTTGCGGGACGCGTCTGGGCCGCACCGGCAACAGACGCGCGCCTGCTCGTGGTGTTCCTGCGCGGCGCCTATGATGCCGCCAATGTGGTGGTGCCGATCTCCTCCAGCTTCTATTATTCCTCGCGGCCGACGCTCGCCATCGCCCGCCCTGACGTCGGCAACCCGAACGCCGCCTTGTCGCTCACCACCGATTGGGGACTCCACCCGGCTTTTCGCAACAGCATCCTCCCGCTATGGGAGAAACGCGAGGTCGCCTTCGTGCCGTTCGCCGGCACCAGCGACGACTTGACGCGCAGCCATTTCGAAACCCAGGATACGATCGAGCTCGGCCAATCGGCCGGCGGCGCACGCGACTATCGCTCCGGCTTCATGAGCCGGCTGGCCGCCGAGCTTACGCGGGTGAAACCGATCTCCTTCACCGATCAGCTGCCGCTGATCTTCCGCGGCAAGAGCCAGATTCCCAACACCGGCATCAACTACGTCGGCAAGCCCGGCGTCGATGACCGCCAGGCCCAGCTCATCAAGGAGATGTACGCGCAGAGCAATCTCGATGCCTCGGTTTCGGAAGGCTTCAAGGTTCGCGACGATGTGTACCGCTCGATCTCGCAGGAGATGAATGCGGCCAACCGCGGCGCAGTATCGCCGCGCGGCTTCGAGCTGTCGGCGCGGCGCATCGGGCGCCTGATGCGCGAACAGTTCAATCTCGGCTTTGTCGATGTCGGCGGCTGGGACACCCATGTCAACCAGGGGGCAGCCAACGGCTATCTCGCCGACCGGCTCGGCGAGCTCGGCCGCGCGCTCGCCGGCTTCTCGGAGGAGATCGGACCGGAGGCCTGGCACGACACGGTGGTGGTCGTGATCTCGGAGTTCGGCCGTACTTTCCGCGAGAACGGCGACCATGGCACGGATCACGGCCATGGCAGCGTCTATTGGGTGATGGGCGGCGGCGTCAATGGCGGACGCATCCATGGCGAGCAGATCAAGGTCGAGCAGCCGACCCTGTTCCAGAATCGCGACTACCCTGTCCTGACCGATTATCGCGCCATGTTCGCGGGCCTTTTCAACCGCATGTATGGCCTCGATGCGGGGAGCATCCAGCGCATATTCCCAGGCGTCAAACCGGTGGAGCTGGGGCTGGTCTAGAGCTGAAGTCCCGCGCCTCGCCAGGATGGCAGACCTGTGGTACGGACGCCGGCTCCTTTGCTTGGCTGTCGCAATCGGCGGCCATAGTTGAGGGGCGCGGAACGGACGGATGGTGACTGTGAGCGAACAACAGGTTTTGGCAAGCGGTGAGGCGACGCGGCACGGCCCGCAGGGCAAGCTGACCATGCTCGCCCTTTCGGCGCTCGGGGTCGTGTTCGGCGACATCGGCACGAGCCCGCTCTATACGTTCAAGACCATCCTCGGCGTGGCCCAGAAATCCCCGGATACCGCCGCGCTTGGTGCGCTTTCGCTCGTGTTGTGGACGCTCTTCATCATCACCAGCGTCAAATATGTGCTGTTTGCGATGCGCGTCGACAATGACGGGGAGGGTGGCATTCTTGCCTTGATGGCGCTGCTGGGCGTGAAGAAGCAGCACCGGCCGACCATCGTTGCGGTCGGGCTGTTCGGCGCGGCGCTGATCTATGGCGACGGCGCGATCACGCCGGCGATCTCGGTGCTGTCGGCGCTCGAAGGCTTGAACATGGCGACGCCGGCGCTGCAGCCCTATGTCGTCCCGGCGGCCGTGGTGATCCTGCTCGCGCTGTTCGCGATCCAGTCGAAGGGGACGGCAACCATCGGCCAGCTGTTCGGCCCGGTCATGCTGATCTGGTTCGTGGTCATGGCAATCATGGGTATCTCCGGCATCGCCAGGCACCCGGCCGTGTTTGCGGCGCTCAATCCGGCCTACGGCTTGTCCTATTTGTTCTCGGGCGGGTTTACCGGATTTCTGGTGCTGGGAGCGGTGTTTCTGTGTGTGACCGGCGCGGAAGCGCTGTATGCGGATATGGGGCATTTCGGTGCCGGCCCGATCAAGCTGGCCTGGTTCGGCATCGTGTTTCCGAGCCTCATTCTGAACTATGCGGGACAGGCTGCACTCGTGGTCGACGGCGCGCCGACGGACGGCAATATCTTCTTCCGGCTCTGCCCGGACGCTCTGCTGTTGCCGCTGATCGTGCTTGCGACGGTGGCCACCATCATCGCCAGCCAGTCGATCATCACCGGCGCCTTCTCGATGACGCGGCAGGCGATCCAGCTTGGCTGGCTGCCGCGACTGCAGATCAAGCAGACGTCTTCGGAAGGGTACGGCCAGATCTATGTGGGCGTCGTCAACTGGCTTCTGATGATCGTGACGCTTGGGCTGACCGTCGGCTTCGGCAAGTCCGACAATCTCGCGTCGGCCTACGGCATCGCGGTGTCCCTGACCATGCTGATGACGTCGGCGCTGCTGTTCATCGCCATGCGCGAGATCTGGCATTGGAGTCTGCTCGCCGCAGGGGCGGTCGCTGCCTTCTTTCTCGTCATCGACAGCGCCTTCTTCCTTGCCAACCTGACCAAGGTTGCCGAGGGCGGCTATGTGCCGCTGATCCTCGCAATCGCCGTCTACGGGATCATGTGGATATGGCATCGCGGCGCTGCCGCCGTTTCGGAGCGGATGCGGGAGGCCCTGATTCCCGTTCCGGAATTTCTGGCAGGCCTTGCCGAGAAGAAGATTCCGCGGGTGCCGGGGACCGCCGTATTCCTGACCCGGACCGAACAGGGCGCCCCGCCGGTGATGCTCTGGCATGTCAAGCACAACCGCGCCCTGCATGAGCACGTCGTCGTGCTGCGGGTCGACGTGCTGTCGGTGCCCTGGGTTTCCTCGGCCGACCGGATCAGGCTTGCGGAGATTGCGCCCGGTTTCTGGCGGGTGGACGCGCACTACGGCTTCATGGAGCGGCCGCATATTCCCGATCTCCTTGTTCGCAGCAAAGCGTTGGGCTGCACCGTCGACGTGTCGGACGTGACCTACTATGTCGGCCACGAAACCGTGATCGGGCGCGACGACGGCAACGGCCTCCCGGCCTGGCAGGAACGCTTGTTCGCGCTGATGGAGCGCAATTCGCAGCATGTCAGCGATTTCTTCAGCCTGCCCAACGACCAGGTGGTTGAGATCGGACGGCAAGTCGCGATCTAGGAGCCGCCGCGGCCCCGTACTGGGTCCAACGGCGAATGCGCAGCTCTGGTCAGGTGGCGCCGACGATTGACCGCGATCGGGCAAAATGCCACTGGAAGGCAACGAAAAAGCGATTTTGAGGGAGGCTGACGGGAGGCATGCAGTCGCGACGCAGCTTTCTCAAACTATCGGCGCATGCAGCAACGGTGCTTGGCTTGTCGCCCGTTGGCGTGCTGGCGCAAAATGCATCTCCGGGGCCTGCCGCCCCTGGACCCGTCATGAGCACGCTCAGCACCTATATGAGTGCCGCGCGCGCCAAGGCGCTTCCGGAGGACGTCACCGAGCAGGCAAAATACCATCTGCTCGACACGCTCTCCGCCATGATCTCGGGGTCGGAGTTGCCACCGGGCCAGGCGGCGCAACGTTACGTTCGCGAGCGCGGCAATGGCGGGGTGACTGTGGTCGGCTCGGCCCTGACGGCAGCGCCGATCGACGCCGCACTCGCCAATGGCGTGATGGCGCATGCCGACGAGACGGACGATTCGCATAATGAATCTCGCTCGCATCCGGGGTGTTCAGTGGTGCCTGCCGCGCTTGCAACGGGCGAGGTCTACGGCATCGACGGCATCGGCTTGTTGCGCGCGGTGACGCTCGGCTATGACATCGGCACGCGCGTGGTGATGGCGATGGGTGGTGCTGCCTTCAGCTATGAGAGCAGCCTGTCGACGCACAGTATCGCCGGCACGTTCGGAGCCGCCGCCGCCGCAGGCTGCGCCGCGGGGCTCGACACCCGCCAGACGCGCTGGATGCTGGACTATGCCGCGCAGGAATCCTCCGGCTTCATCGCATGGCGGCGGGACACCGATCACATCGAAAAGGCATTCGTGTTCGCGGGCATGCCGGCGCGCAATGGAGTGACGGCGGCGCTGTTGGTCAAGTCAGGCTGGAATGGCGTCGACGACATCTTCTCGGGCCCTGACAATTTCTTCGCGACCTATGCGCCGAAGGCGCAGCCGGACCGCCTGGTCGAGAAGCTGGGCGAGCGCTACGAGATCACGCAGACCGACATCAAGAAATGGAGCGTCGGCTCGCCGATTCAGGCGCCGCTCGACGGCGTGGAGGCGATCCGGGCCAGGAAGCCATTCGAGCCGAGCCTGGTGAAACGGGTGACGGTGCGCCTTGCGCCCTCGGTTGCGGCGGTGGTGGACAATCGCGACATCCCCGACATCTGCCTGCAGCACATGATCGCCGTCATGCTGATCGACAAGACGGTGTCGTTCCTGGCCGCGCATGACAAGGCACGCATGCAGGATGCCGCCGTGCTCAAGGAGCGCGCCAAGGTGGATCTGGTGCGGGACGAGGATCTGGCGAAGCTGCTGCCGGCGCGCGAGACGGTCGTGGAGTTGGAGTTCACGGACGGCAGCCGCGAATCCGAGCGCGTGTCGGCTGTCCGCGGTACGCCGCGCAATCCGATGACGCGCGCCGAAGTGATCAACAAGGCGAACGATCTCACGACCCCGGTGCTGGGCCGCGAGGTGTCGAGGCGCCTTGTCGACACCGTCTTCAGCATCGAGGAGTTGGCCGACATCCGCAGCCTGCGGCGGCTCCTGCAGCGGGGCTGACAGCCTGTCAGACGCGTACCGAATCAGTAATGCGGATCGTACATCTGCGCCTGGACGACGGCGATGAGATCGTTCGGCGTCGGACCTTGCGCGAGCCCGCGCTGATAGGCGACGCCGGCAACGGCCGCACCGATCTGAGCGGAGACCTCGCGGATGCGCGGCAGCGCCGGATAAAGGCTGCCCTGATTGAGGTCCGCCTCGCTCACCGCGCTGGCCAGCGTATGAGCGGCGGCCATGAACATCTCGTCGGTCACGAGGCGGCTGCCGCTCGCGATCACGCCAAGGCCCACGCCGGGGAAGATGTAGGAGTTGTTGCCTTGGCGCGGCACGAAGGTCCGGCCGTCGAGATCGACCGGATCATAGGGGCTGCCGCAGGCAAACAGCGCGCGGCCGCCGGTGTTGCGATAGGCCTCTTCGGCCGAGCATTCGGCCTTCGAGGTCGGGTTGGAGAGGGCAAAGATAATCGGCCGCTCGTTCAGCTCGGCCATGGTCTTCAGCACGTCCGCGGTGAACGCGCCGCCGACCGCGGCCACGCCGATGATGGCGGTCGGTTTCAGCGTTCTGATCGCGGTCGGGAAGTCCTCGATCGGCGCCTGATCATGCGCGTAGCGCAGCTTGTGTCCGCTCAGATTGGCGCGCCCATTGACCACGAGGCCACGGGAGTCGAAGAGCCAGTTGCGCTTGATCGCCTCGGCCTCGGTCGCGCCGTCGGCGATCATGGCCGAGACGATGAGATCGGCTATGCCGGTTGCAGCCTCGCCCGCGCCGAGGAAGAGAATCCGTTGCTGGTTCAGCTTGCCGCCGGTTGCGCGGAGCGCCGAGAACAGGCCGGCCAGCGCCACCGCCGCCGTGCCCTGGATGTCGTCGTTGAAGACGCAGGCCTCGTCGCGGTACTTGTGCAGGAGGCGGAAGGCCGAGTGATTGGCGAAATCCTCGAACTGGATCAAGACGCCGGGAAAGGCCGCACGCGCGGCGCTCATGAACTCGTCGACGAGCTCGTCATAAGCGGGGCCGGTGATGCGCTTCTGCCGCAGCCCGATGTAATAGGGGTCGTTGAGAAACTCTTCGTTGTTGGTGCCGACATCCAGCATCACGGGCAGGCAAAGCTCCGGGTGAATGCCGGCGCAGGCCGAATACAGCGACAGCTTGCCGACCGGAATGCCCATGCCGTTGGCGCCGAGATCGCCGAGCCCCAGAATGCGCTCGCCGTCGGTGACGACGATCAGCTTGGCGCGATAGGGCCAGTTGGAGAGGATTTCGGCGATGTGGCCGCGGTCCTTGGCCGAAATGAACAGGCCCCGCGGGCGCTGGAAGATCAGCCCATAGCGCTGGCAGGCCAGGCCGACCGTTGGCGTGTAGATCAGCGGCTGGATTTCATCGATGTGGTCGCAAACCACGCGGAAGAACAAGGCTTCGTTGCGGTCGTGCAGCGAGTTCAGTGCGACATACTTCTCGAGATCGCTCGGCAGTGCGCGCAGATTGGTCAGCACGCGCTCGACCTGGGCCTGCATGGACAGCACGCCGGCCGGAAGGAAGCCGCGCAGTCCCAGCGCATCACGCTCCTGCTCGGTGAAGGCGGTGCCCTTGTTGAGCATGGGATCGCGCAGCAGAGCGAGGCCATGCGGCGAAAAAGAAGGCATTGAGCGTGCGCTCATCCGGTTCGGTTGGGTCAAGGCGTTCCCCCTTGTCGTCTTTTGATTTGCAAATTCAGTTTACTCAAGAAGCGGCCGCGACAGAATGCTTCATTTCATCCTATGCAGCCTGCCCCAATTCGGGGGGCGACTAATAGCACAAATCCCATGCCGCAACGCACCATTGTTGCAGCGATTGTGCGCGCGGGAGGAATGACCGGAAAAGGCGCTCGGTGTTGCGAACGAGAGGCGGATGCCGCCGCGGAAGCACCTAATGCAGCCTGACCGGTATGATCTCGGCGGAGAGCTGGACTTCATCACCGAGGTGATAGGCGTAATAGGCCGGGCGGGAGACCAGGCGCAGGAACAGAAACAGGCGGAAGCGCAGCCGTCGCAGAATGTTCATGCGCCGTGACGGCAGCGGGTTCTCATGGGCGACATGGACAATCCATTGCCGCGGATGCGCCGGCAGGTCGATCTCCCGATGCTGGGCCAGGCTTTCGAGATAGCGCTCGACATTGGGCTCCTCCATGAAGCCGAAACGCAGCTCGACGCCGATCACGCTGCCACGCTCCTTGTCGCGGTCGAACACCGTGATGTGGTAGCGGTCGTTGTGCACATAGGGAATCTTGGGATGCGTGACCTCGACGATGATCAGGTTGCGCGGAAGCATGCCGTAGCGCTCGATCAGGAGCCCGACCAGCGCCGGAGCATGATCGCCGGGATGACGCACCGGGTTCGGCGCCATGATCAGGGCATTGCGCTCGATGAAACGCGTGCTGGTGCGATGCAGGTGGACCAGTTCGGCCATGGTAAGACTAGACCGTGAGGCATAGGCTGCAAAGGTCGCCTTGCGGCCCCAGCGCCATGTCGCCATGACCAGAAACGCGGCGGTGCCGACGGTAAGAGGCACGAAGCCGCCTTCGATGAACTTTGTCGACGTTCCCAGCAGGAAGGCGCTGTTCAGCGCCGTCATTGGTCCCCATACCACCGCCGCCTGCGGCAGGCTCCATCCCCATTCGCGCCGCGCAATTGTGAACATGACGATGGAGGTGATGAGCATGACGCCGGCAACCGCCAGCCCGTAGGCCGTCGCCAGTGCCGAGGAGGAGCCGAAGGCGATCACCAAGGCAATGCAGCCGACAAAGAGCCCCCAATTGACCGCCGGAATATAGATCTGGCCGGCATGCGATTGATGGGTGTGCAGCACCTCGACCCTCGGAAACAGTCCGAGCCCGATCGCCTGCGAGACGAGCGAAAAGGCGCCCGATATCAGCGCCTGGGACGCGATGATGGTTGCGAGCGTAGCTAGCACGACCGCCGGCAGGAGCAGTGGTGAGGGCACTAGGCTGTAGAAAAGCTTGCCGCCGACGGCTGTCGCGCCGGAGAGCAGATAGGCTCCCTGGCCTAGATAGTTCAGCAAGAGCGCGGGAAAGACCACGCAGAACCAGCCGATCCGGATCGGCGGGGCGCCGAAATGCCCGAGATCGGCATACATGGCTTCGCCGCCGGTGACGACAAGGATCATCACCCCGAGAATGACCACCGCCTCGTGCAAGCCCGCTTGTATCAGAAAGTGCACGCCATAGGCCGGATTGAACGCAGCGAGGATGGCCGGCTGCTTTGCGATTGCGACAGCGCCGAGTGCCGCGATGGCGGCGAACCAGACCAGCACAACCGGCCCGAATACGACGCCGACGCCGGAGGCGCCCTTGTATTGAATCGCGAACAGTCCGGTGAGCAGGCAGATGGTGATGGGAATGATGTAGGGGGAGAAGGCGGGCGTTACGACCTCGAGCCCCTCGACCGCCGAGAGCACGCTGATCGCCGGCGTGATCATTCCGTCGCCGAGCAACAGGCCTGCGCCCAGCATCAGTGACCAGAGCAGGACCCGGGTGCCCTGCTGCTTGTATTTGTGCAGGAGGCCATAGAGCGCGAAGACGCCGCCTTCACCGTCGTTCTCGGCGCGCAGCACCAACAGCGCATATTTGATCGCGACGATAAGAATGATGGTCCAGACCGCGAGCGAGATCGCGCCGAGCACATTGTCGGGTGTCGGCGCAACGCCGGCCGCGCCAAAGAAGATCTGGTCGATGGCGTAAAGCGGCGAGGTGCCTATGTCGCCAAACACGACGCCGACGGCGCCGATGGTGAGCGTTGCGAGGTTGCCGCGCGGCTGATGCGTCGCGGCTCCGCTCACTGGGGTGGCCGCGGAGCGCGCCTCGTGCCTGATTATCGGACCGTCCATTGCTCCGCAGTCGATCAAAACCTCGCCGCTCATTATGTGATGCGGTGCTGGCCTTCATGTGTTGACGCAGATCAAGTCGGGACGACGTAGCCGGTCAGCGGATACTGACGAACCTTCCCCAGGCGGCGGCAAGCGCGGCAGCCACCAGCACGTATTGCGGATGGTCGCAGAACGTCCCCCCATAACGGCACACGTCCGAGCTGAATGAGCCGATCTCGTGATTGCCCGCGGCATAGAAAAGCGCGGACAGAATGAGCAGCACCGTGGCGGCGAAATACATCATTGGATAGCCTCCCTGGCGTGGCGCCCCGATGTAGCGTCCTTTGATTTGCCGTCACGCTTGACACGTCGGGCAAATCAGGCGGATATCGATATCGTCGCAGCAATCATAGAGCCGGCGCCGCGGGAGCGGCAGCGGGTTTTGCTCTTTTCCGCAGCTATGTTTACAAAATCGGTTTCAATCTGAACAATTGATTTTGCTGCATTTTAATTAAAGTTTGACACGTCGGGCAAATCAGATGGAGATTGGCATCATCGCGACAACGATGTGAGCCTGTTGCGGACGCGATCGCTGCGGGCACCTCTGCTTTTGCGGGTTTTCGGTCTTGTCTGCATCGCTGCCCTGAGCAGCGGTTCGGTAAACAGTTTGACACGTCGGGCAAATCACCGGCACATTGCCATCATCGAGACGAACTCGAATGGCCCGCGCGGAGCAATCCGCCGCGGGCTTTTTGTTTGAGCCTCTCCCGATAAGCCCTCTCAATCCAGCGAATTTCCCCAATCGGACGGCGGCCCGCACGTCAGGACGCCTCAACCTTGTCTCCAGCGTCGTTCGTCCGCGCCGCCGTCCGAGCCTCTGTTGCCAAAACATCCCGATCAGCCGGCGCGCGCGAACGTGCCGGCCGGCAGCGCGCGACAAACCGCGCGCGCCCGCGGCCCTCGACCCGAGGATAGGGTTCGCGCCCGAAACGATCGCGCCGTCCGTGATCTGCCGCGCAGTCAATTCAAAGCGATGGAGCGAAGTGTGACCGCGTATTTGATATTGCTTTCACTGCTCGGGCTGCTTGCGATTGCAATTTGCGAAAGCCTGTCTTGACGCAAGCGTGTCGGCAGCAATCCAATTCTCGATCGTTGCCCAGCCACTGTGGTGGCCAAATCGCGATCGGGCAGGACTACCCTTGACCTAAATTGTGATCACTTCCCACCAACTCCTCCAACTAACGAGGCTAGCCATCTCTAATGCCGGCCAAAACCATTACCGAAATCCGCTCGATCGCGCGCGGCCATACCAGGACTGCCATCAGGACCCTGGTGGGTGTCATGTGCTCGAAAGACGCGACCCATGCGGCACGGGTCTCCGCCGCCAATGCCATTCTCGACCGCGGCTGGGGCAAGTCGCCGCAATCGCTGCAGAACGGCGAGGACGGCCCTCTGGAACTGATCCATCGTATCGAGCGCATCATTGTCGACCCCCAAGACCCTGAAGATACCGACGGCGAGAGTGTTTGAACCGCTGCTGCAGCCCGCCAGGTACAAGGGGGTCTACGGCGGACGTGGTTCTGGTAAGTCTCATTTTTTCGGCGAGCTTCTGGTGGAGACCTGCCAGGCCGAGCGCGGCACGCTTGCGGTCTGCATCCGCGAGGCGCAGCGAACGCTTGCGCAATCGTCGAAGCGGCTGATCGAGGGCAAGATCGCCTCGCTCGGCCTCGGCCGCGGGTTCAAGCCGTTCAACGACAAGATCGAGACGCCCGGTGACGGCCTTATCATCTTCCGCGGCATGCAGGATCACACGGCCGAATCGATGAAAAGCCTGGAAGGCTTTCGCATCGCCTGGATCGACGAGGCACAGACGCTGAGCGCCCGCTCGCTGGCGCTGTTGCGCCCGACCATTCGAGCGGCAAATTCGGAAGTGTGGGCCAGCTGGAATCCCCGGCGCAAATCTGACGCGATCGATGACTTCCTGCGAACACGGAAGCCGGAGGGGGCGATCGTGGTCAGCGCCAACTGGCGCGACAATCCCTGGTTTCCTTCGGTGCTGGAAGAGGAGCGTCAGCTCGACCTTGCGCTCTATCCGGATCGTTACGAGCACATCTGGGAAGGTGATTACGTGCGGGCATTCGAAGGAGCCTATTTCGCGCAGCTCCTGAACGAAGCGCGAGCGCAAGGGCGGATCGGCAAGGTCGCTGCCGATCCCTTGTTGCCCTTGCGCGCCTTCATCGACATCGGCGGCGCGGGCGCGACGGCGGACGCCTTCACCATGTGGCTTGTCCAGTGGGTCGGGACCGAAATATGTGCGCGACGGCGTCTACGATCCGAATGCTGTCGACAGCCAGCTTGGCTGCGCCGGCTTGCTGAAGGCCATGGCGGGCCTCGATCCGAGTGCGGCGCTCGCTTCGCCGCGAACGCCCGCGGTCACAGGGGACAAGAAGCAAGCCTCCGCGCCGTCCCGTCGATCGAAACCGACGCCACCTTCGCTGAAGAACCCGTCGAAAGGCTCGATCGGCGCGTTCGTTGCCTCCATTTTCGCAGCCCTATTCAGAAGGAGATGAATCATGTGGACTTTCTTCGATCTCGCCATGTTTGTCGCAGGTTTTGCGGCGTGCTGGTTCTCCAAGGACAGAATTGCGCAAGCCGTCAGCGGCGCAGAGGCCTATGCCAAGGTGCTCGAGAGCAGAGCCGCGGCGTTGAGGGCTTCGCTCTGATGTTTCGCGAGCTAAAGGTGATCTGCCTTCATTCCCTGACGGTTGCATGGGGCTACGTCCTCGCGATCGCCGGTGCCGCAATGACTGCCATCGACAATATCGACGATGCGCTCGGAGATCCCAATCTGAGGGATCAGATCAACAACGCGATCGGTGACACCAGAGTGGCCGGCCGCATTCTGCTCGGTATCTCCATCGTCACGATCCTGGCCCGCTTGAGGTCGCTGCGAAAGGCTGGTTGACATGTGGATGGCGATCTTAAGCTTTCTTGGCGGCCCGGTCATCAAGGGCTTGATCGAGGCTTACAATGCCAAGCTCAGGGCCGGTAACGTCGATGCCAAGATCGCGGCCGACCTTGCGGCGACCGAGATCGCCGCTCAGGTCTCGGAAACGAACGCGGTCCTTCAGTACAGAACCGCGGAGATCGGCCACTGGTATGAGCCTGACAAACTCATGGGTTACCTGGTGGCGGTCTATTTCGGCAAGCTCTTGCTCTTCGACAAGGTCCTCGGTCTCGGAACCACGGATCCGCTGGCTGGGTTCGCGGCGACCACATCCAACCTCGTGGTGTCCTTCTACTTCGCCAAGCGCGGCTTCGAGAACGTCGCGAGAATCCTCAAACGATGAGCTCCATGCGCGACGAAGATATCAGGGCCATCGTAGCCGAGACATTGGCCGAACAGCAGCGGCTGCAGCACGATCATATCGATGCCATCGTGCTGCGGGCGATCGCGACGATCCTCACTTCGTTCGGGATCGAGGAGGAGGATCGCAAGGAGTTGCGCGCGGATTTTCAGCATCTGCGGCGTTGGCGAAAAAGTGTCGAGCAGGCGCAAAGCTATACGTTCAAGGCGGTCATCACGGTCATCGTTGCGGGGTTCCTTGGTGCGGTATGGCTCGGCGTCAAGGTCGTGCTCGGAAAATGACCTTTGGGCTTTCTGCCCCGATTGGCCGGACCGCGAAGGAGAAGCCTGCTTGAAGGATGAAGCCGTGTACCGAATCCGCGAGGTTGATTCACAGGACGAAGAAAACGCCGAGATCCTGGACGAGCTTCACCGCGCTACATTTTTCGATTGCGCTCCAGTGCCGTCGTTTGACGAGGGCCATTGGTGGCTGGTCTTTTGCGACGAATTGCCGGTGGCCTTTGCAGGATTGGTGCAATCGACTCATGCATCGAATGCCGGGTACCTGTGCCGCGTTGGCGTGGTCAGCAAACATTGGGGCCGGTCGTTGCAGCTGCGCCTGCTGCGAGCTGCAGAGCGCCGGGCGCGAAGGAGCGGTTGGCATAGCATCATCTCCGACACGACCGATAATGTCAGCTCGGCGAATAACTTCATCCGCGCCGGATATCGGCTCTACCGGCCCAACTCGCCCTGGGGCTGGCCCAATACGCTCTATTGGCGCAAGTCGATTGGAGGTTAGGCGTACGAGTTAGTTAGCTGGCCAAGCTGGTCAGTCGTTTTCCGCTCGGTGGCCAACCGCCGCCGGGCCTTTCTTTGTTCATCGGGCCGCACTGTCCAAGCTTTGCGCCCGGCGAAGGGCTCTCACCCCAAGCCACAGGGCTAGAAGAGCTTGCTGCCCTTGTCGGCCGGGCGAAATCGAACGTAAAGTCTCCCGGTGCATCAAAAAGCACGGGGAAACGCCAAAACATGTCAAAAATGCCGCTACCTGATCATCCGCCGAGACCGAAGGACGCGCCAACGGCGCTGGACGGTCTATTGGTCATCGACTTCACGCGCGTCGTGGCGGGCCCCGCCTGCACACAGACTTTGGCTGACTTTGGTGCAAAGGTCATCAAGATCGAGAACCCGGATGGCGGCGATGATACGCGGGCCTACGAGCATGCCGAGATCGGGGGAGAGAGCGCCGCTTATCTCAGCTTGAATCGCAACAAGCGCGGCATTGCACTCGACCTCGCGGTGCCGGAGGCCCGCGAGGTGGCCCGTGAGCTGATCTCCCGCGCCGACGTCGTGGTCGAGAATTTCTCTGCCAGCGTGATGGAGAAATTCGGCCTGGATTATGCTTCGGTGGCACCGGCCAATCCAAGGCTGGTGTATTGCGCAATTTCGGCTTACGGCCGCCAAGGGCCCTTTGCATCGCGTCCCGGCTTTGATCCGATCACGCAGGCGGAAAGCGGCTTTATGTCGCTGAACGGCTTTCCGGACGGCCCTCCGGTGCGGACTGGTCCGCCCATTGTCGACATGGCGACAGGCATGTCGGCCTGCAACGCCATTCTGCTCGCGCTGCTAGCCCGCGACCGGATCGGGCGTGGGCAGTACGTCGAGGTCGCTCTGTTCGATATCGCGATGGCAATGACCGGTTTCTATGGGATGGCATATCTCATCAGTGGGGCCAATCCGGGTCGATTTGGCAACTCCCCGAACGGCTCGCCGACCGTCGGCGTCTATGAGGCCTCCGATGGACCGTTCTACATGGCATGTGCCAACGACCGCTTGTACCGTCGCCTCGTCACCGAGGTGCTCGAGCGCCCCGATCTGATAACCCATCCGGATTTTGCGACACGCAAGGCCAGAAGTGCCAACAAGGAAAAATTGCGCGCAGCCATGGCCGGCATTTTTGCCGGAGACAGGCTTGAGATCTGGATGGCGAAGATGAAGAAAGCCAACATCCCGGTGGGCTATCTTCGCACGGTCGAACAGGGGTTCAATTCGCCTGAGGCGCGCGAACGTCAGCGGCTCAGCCGGATTCCTCATCCGGTCGCCGGCTTTGTTCCCAATATTGTGACGCCGGTGAACATGGAGTTGACGCCGCCGGTCGACCCTGCCGCAGCGCCCCTTTTGGGCGAACACACCAAGGACGTGTTGCGCGGGATACTTGGTTATGACGATGCGCGCCTCGGAGCGCTTGCTCAAGCCGGGACGTTCGGTAAGCTGGCTACCGGGACGGCCGTGACCTGAACGGATGGCAGGGCCGTCGTGGACCTGCTTGCGGTTGGATGGGCTTGCCGATGAATATTCAAATCTACGGGTTCTGGCGATCGATCGCTTCGTTTCGCGTTCGGGTCGCGTTGAAATTGAAGGGTTTGCCCTTTGAGGAGATTCCCGTCGATATCCTCGCGGGCGAGCAGTTCGAACCCGGGTACGAGGCGGTCAACGCCGAACGCGTGGTGCCGACCTTCGTTCATGAGGGACAAACTCTGTTTCAGTCGCTGGCGATCATAGAATATCTCGAAGATCTTCAACCAGAGCCGCGGTTGCTGCCGCAAGACGCCAGGGAGCGCGCCTATGCGCGCTCCCTGGCGCTTGCGACGATTGCGGACGCGCATCCTTTGATTACGCCTCGGGTTCGTAATTATCTGGCGACGACGTTTGGCGCCGATGCCGCCGCGGTCGAGAGTTGGGGCAGTCATTGGACCACTGACGGACTGGCAACGTATGAGCGTCTGCTGGAGCGACGAGCTCCGTCGCCTTTTGCGCTCGGTCCCGAGCCCGGACTCGCCGATATCTGCATCGCCGGTCACGTGATCGGAGCCCAATATTTGAAGCTCGAGCTGAACGGATTTCCGCGCGTGGCGGCACTGGCTGGACGATGTTTTGACCTGCCGGCCTTCGCGAGCTCCCATCCTTTCGAGCAACCCGGATATAAAGCGCCGCAAGCGCGCTGACAGGCGGGCACGTCCCCGGCTCGCGACCACGGAATGTAGCTTTGACGGAATTAGATTGACGAGCCGCGTCTGCCGCGCCTTAATTGACTGACCATGTGTTCGCTCGCCGACTTCTTGACCGGCCGGTCGGGCAAGACCTCGAAGACGCAACAAGGAAAGCCAGATGGCTGGTGTTGGTCGAAAATCGACCTCCGACCACTCGACGGAAAAGGAGAGAGACGAGCGCATCCACGCAGCGATGGTTGCGCGCGCAAGAGCCTTGGTGCCGCAGCTTCGTGATCGCGCGGCGCGAACCGAAGAGCTGCGGCGTCTGCCTCCGGAGACCGAGCGTGATCTGCATGAGTCCGGCCTGTTCAGGATTGTCCAGCCCAAGCGGGTCGGCGGCTCCGAGCTCGACTATGTCGCACTGGTCGATTGTGCCGAGCAGCTCGGGATGGGGGACGCATCGGTCGCCTGGAACTTCGCAAATCTGGCAAGCCATCACTGGATGCTGGCGATGTTCGACGAGCGAGCCCAGGACCTGGTCTGGGAGCGCACCCCCAACGCACTGATCGCATCCTCTTTCATCTTTCCAGCGGGGCGGGCGCGAAAGGTTGACGGTGGCTACAGGCTGCGCGGCAGTTGGCCGTTTTCATCGGGGGTTGCAGCCTGTGAATGGAACATGCTTGGCAGCGTGGTCGCCTCCGACGACGAGGCCGACGGTATCGAGTACCGCATCTTTCTGCTGCCCAGGACGGATTACAAAATTCTCGACACCTGGAATGCGGCAGGCTTGCGCGGAACCGGCTCCAATGATGTGGAAGTCCGGGACGCCTTCGTTGCGCAGGCGCTGTCGGTGGCGGTCAGCGATCTCGCGGGCGGTCCGACGCCAGGCAGCGCAGTCAATCCGAATCCACTCTACGCGCTGCCGGTATTCTCGCTCTTTCCCTTCGTACTCTCCGGTGTCGCCCTCGGCAACGCCCAGGCCTGCCTCGACGACTATATCGAAAGCGCCCGGCACCGGGCATCGACCTATAACCGCACCAAGCTCGGCGATCTGCAGAGCACGCAGATCAAGATCGCGGAGGCTTCAGCCAAAATCGATGCAGCACGTCTGATCATGCGCTCCAACTGCATTGAGGCGATGCAAGCAGCACGGCGCGGTGAAATTCCGGATATGGCGGTCAAGACCAAGTCGAGGCGTGACGGCGCCCATTCAGTCAATATCTGCACCGAGGCAGTGTCCCTGCTGTTTGCCGCGAGTGGCGCCCGTGGCTTGTTTACCTCAGGCGCCTTGCAACGGCAGTTCCGCGATGCGCACGCGATCAATTCGCATATCGCGTTCAATTTCGACGCGGCAGGTACCAATTACGGTCGTATCGCGCTCGGACTGCCGTCCGAAAACCTGACGCTCTGAGGCCCGCGGATGAACGACGTGCCCAAGCACCCAATCGGTCCAGATCCAGCTAACGAACTGGCCAGCGATCATTCACCGATCGATCCGCGTGAGTTCCGTAACGCGCTAGGCACTTTTGCGACGGGGGTCACCATCATTACGGCGGCTGGTGCCGACAAGAAGCCGTACGGCTTGACCTGCAACTCCTTCGCTTCGGTGTCGTTGAACCCGCCCTTGGTGCTTTGGAGCCTCGTGCTCTATTCCTCGAGTCTGAGCATATTCCAGAATGCGACCCACTTTGCCGTCAACGTGCTGAGCTCAACACAGCAAGGGCTGGCGAATAAATTCGCGAAATCGTCGGAGGACAGGTTTGCCGGCGTCGAGTGGACATCAGGGCTCGGCAACGCGCCAGTGTTGACCGAGAGCGTCGCCAATTTTCAGTGTCGATCTGTGAACCGATATTACGGCGGAGACCACGTCATTTTCCTCGGCGCGGTGGAAGCCTACTCCTACAATCGCAAGGAACCGCTCCTGTTCGCGCGTGGCGGTTACGGTCGCTTTCTGGCGGCGGACGAACGCCAAGCGGACGACAAGACGTCATGAGCCGCAAGGCGATGCCCAAGCGCGTCCAGCGCAAACAAAGGCGCCTTGCTCCGGATGATCGTCGCCAAGAGTTCATTGCCAAGGCGACTGAGTTCTTCGCAGAACATGGTTTCGACGGCGGAACGCGCGAACTGGCGCGCCGGTTGGGCGTCACGCAACCGCTGCTTTACCGATATTTCCCGAGCAAGGATGAGTTGATCAGGGAGGTCTATCGCACGGTCTATCTCGAACCGCTCGATGCGGAATGGGAGCAACTTCTTGCAGATCGGTCCAAGCCGCTGCGGGAGCGGCTGAAGGAATTTTATCGGGCATACACCGAGGTGATCTTCACGCGGAAATGGCTTCGCATCTATCTCTATTCCGGGTTGAAGGGCCTCGATATCAACAGACGCTATGTCACGATCGTCCGCGACAAGATCCTGACACGCATTGTCAGGGAATGTCGTTACGATGCCGGGCTCTCCGGCCAGGGCAGGCCGACTGCCTCAGAAATCGAGCTTGCCTGGGTCTTCCATAGCGGGATTTTCTAC
Source organism: Bradyrhizobium sp. (assembly GCA_035293585.1). GTDB lineage: Bacteria > Pseudomonadota > Alphaproteobacteria > Rhizobiales > Xanthobacteraceae > Bradyrhizobium. Next base: position 236,392 of record DATGMN010000009.1, read on the forward strand.
TATGGCGTACGCAAATTTATCTACGAGGCACCTGTGCTCGAGGACAAGGAGCGCATGATCAGCGATGCGATTTCGACCTTTCTTGCCGGTTACCAAAAAGTCTTTGCCCGGCCGAGCGCGATCGCGCCGCGGGTGCGAGTGAGGGCGGCGGAATAGCCGTAGGCGGTGCGACGCGCCTCAACCAGCCTGATCATTTCCGTTCGTCACCAATCGTCGATCTGCGCCTCTCCGGCGCGATCGCTAGGACGTGGCGGCATTGACCCGCGGCATGACCTTCTCCGCCATCAGGATCATCGATCGTCGTGCCAATTCGCGATCCTTCCAGTCTTTGCCAGCATAGAGCAGCGTGCCGAACTCACCGACCTCATCCTGGAACGACAGCAACTGGTCCGCGACACTGTCGGGCGTGCCATGGATGATCAGTCTGTCGCAGATCATGTCCAGCGTCACTTCATCGTCGGGCTGATCGCGCCTTGTCTTGAACAGCTCGACGCGGCCATTCTTCTTCAGCTTGGTGAACAGGGAGCGATAGTAATAGACGTAAGGGCTGTCCGGATCGGTCGCATAAGCCTTTGCGGTAGCCGCGTCCTTGGCGACAAAAACGCTTTTGGCCACCCGCCAGTTGGCCGGATCGGCAGTGCGGCCGACACGCTCGCAGCCTTCGACATATCTGGGCCAGTGGCTCTTCACCCACGCCGGCATCAGGAAATTGGCCGAGATCGGGTCCCACCCCCGCGCAGCCGCCTCCGTCACGCCCTTCGAGAAAGGAGCCACGGCGGTTACGACGATCGGTGGATGGGGCTGCTGCAGGGGGCGGGCGATGAAGCCCTGGCCGATCTCCTTCATCAGCGTCTTCTCTGTCGAGATGCGCCAATGCTTGCCCTCGATATTGTAGGGCGGCTCACTCTCCCAAATGGCAAGCACCTGATTGATGGCCTCAAGGAACATTGCATTGCGATCGGCGTCGAGATTGCCGAACAGCTCGGCATCCGAAAGCAGGCCTCCCGGGCTGATCCCGAAGATCAGGCGGCCTCCCAGCATGTGGTCGAGCATCGCAATGGAGGCGGCGACCGCCGCCGGATGCGAGTTTGGCATATTGATGGTGCCAGTGCCGAGCCTCATCTGCCTGGTCGCGGCCGCGATCCAGGCAAGGAAGGCGACGCAGGAGGTGATGTTCTCGGCCTTGTCGGTGACATGTTCGCCGACATAGGCCTCGCTGAAGCCGAGTTCGTCGGCCAGCAGAAAGGCTTCGCGATCTTCCTGCAACGAACGCCGCCAATCCTTCTCGAGCGGATGGATCGGCATCGTGAAGAAACCGAGTTTCATGGCTGCTCCCAAAACAGCGGCTCTGCGTTGGGCAGGGACGGTGCGTCCTTCGCGGCTTCAATACAAGTCCAAAAGTCGGTCGTCCCGAAATAATCGTTCGATAAACAAGCTTGACCTTTCATAGCGCGGCCCCTCTAATCCGGTCCAAAATCAAGTGAATATGGTTTTGGGAAGGTCGCGCCCATGAAAGCTCCGGCTTTCGCCTATGCACGCGCAACCAGCGTCGATGGTGCGCTGGAAATGCTTGCCCTGCATGGGGAGAAGGCAAAACTGTTGTCGGGCGGCCAGAGCCTCCTGCCGGCCATGAATCTTCGTCTGATTTCTCCCGAGATCGTGATCGACATCAGCGATCTCGCCGAATTGCAGGGGATTGAGGTGCGGGGTGGCGTTCTCTGCATCGGTGCGTTGACGCGCCATGCCGAGCTCCTGGCGTCGCCCCAGATCGGCACCTTTGCACCGCTTCTGGCCGAGGCCGTGCGGCACGTGGCTCATCCCGCAGTTCGGAACCGGGGGACGATCGGCGGCAGCCTTGCTCACGCCGATCCCGCCGCCGAGCTGCCCGCGTGCATGGTGGCGCTTGATGCGACTATCGTCGCCCGCGGGCAAAATGGGGAACGGCGCATCGCGGCTGCCGACTTCTTCCGTGGGATATTCGCAACCGCATTGTCGGCCGATGAGCTGCTGATTTCAGTCGAGCTGCCGATTGCGTCCCGGCCCTCGGCTTATTTTTTCCAAGAAGTTGCCCGCCGACATGGGGACTATGCGCTCGCCGGCGTGGCCGCTCATGCCATAGTGAATGGGCAGGAGCTTTCCGACCTCCGCATGACGTTCTTCGCGGTTGCGGACAGGCCGGTCTTGGCAAAGGCAGCAAGCAGGCTCGTCAGCGTCGCGGCGGCGCCGGGATTGATCTTCGATGCAGCGGAGGCATTTGGCTGTGAGCTCGATCCACTGGATGATCAGCAGGCTTCTGCCGATCTGCGTCGTCATCTGGCCAAGGTGCTGTTCAGGCGCTGTGCCGTGTCACTGACAGGCGTCGGCTCAGCGGGAATGACGTCATGACCATTCCCATGGCAATCCGGCTTGAGGTCAATGGAGAACGCATTGATGCGAATGTCCTTCCGCGACTGAATCTGGCTGACTTCCTGCGTGAGCATTTGCAACTCACGGGAACGCATGTGGGATGCGAGCACGGCGTGTGCGGCGCTTGCACCGTCAGGGTCAACGGCGAAATCGTCCGCGCCTGTCTCATATTGGTGGTGCAGGCCAGTGGAAAAGTCGTGCAAACCATCGAGGGGCTGTCGGACAGTGGCGAGATTGCCGATCTGCAGTCGGCCTTCCGCGAGCGCAATGCGTTGCAATGCGGTTACTGTACACCGGCGATGCTGATGACTGCTCAGGATCTGCTGAGGCGACAGCCGCAACCGTCTCGTGAACAAATCCGCGAGCATCTTTCCGGGAATTATTGCCGGTGCACCGGTTATCACGCCATTGTCGACGCAGTCGAGGCCGTCGCCCTGGCTCGAAGGGCACAGGCGCGATGACTGAAGCAGCGAAACCGTCGGACGCACTCTCGGCTTGGGATCGGCCTAATTCGTATATCGGCAGGACGGTGCCGCGGCCGAATCTCGATCGACTGATGCAGGGTCGCGGCAGTTATGTCAGCGACATCGAGCTGCCACGGATGGCTCAGGTCGTGTTTCTGCGTTCGCCTCACGCCCACGCGAAAATTGTTGCAATTGATGCCGGCGCCGCGAGACAGATGCCAGGGGTGATTGCGATCATTGACGGCAAGGAGCTGGCTACTGTCATCACGCCGTGGATAGGCGTGCTCTCGCATTTGAAAGGGCTGAAGTCCGCACCCCAGCACGCCATTGCCGTCGATCGCGTTTGTTGGCAAGGCGAGGCCATCGCCGCCGTCGTGGCGACCAGCCGTGCGCTCGCCGAGGACGCGGCCGAGGCCGTTCTGGTGGAATATGAGGAACTCGACGCGGTCACCGAGATGCGCACCGCGCTTGATCCGAATACGCCGGTGATTCATCCGTCGTTGGGCGACAATCTCGCTTTCGAACGTCTTCATAGTGCTGGTGACGTCGACCAGGCGTTTGCCGCGTCGGACGAAGTCCTCGAAGCGGAGTTCATTTTCGGGCGCCACACCGGCGTGACGCTGGAGCCACGTGCAGTCGTTGCGGATTGGAACAATGCGGAAGCGCGGCTCACGATCTATCAGGGTACGCAGGCGCCGCATATGGTGCAGAACATTGCCGCTCTTCACCTCGGACTCGGCGAGCAGCAGGTGCGTGTCGTTTGCAAGGACGTCGGTGGTTCGTTCGGCATCAAGGTGCACGTCTACGCCGACGAGATGGCGACATATGCGCTCTCGAAGCTGCTGCGGCGCCCGATAAAGTTTGTTGCGGACCGGGTCGAGAGCTTCAACACCGATATTCACGCACGTGATCATCGCTGCAAGGGGCGGATCGGCGTCACACGAGACGGCAGTATCACAGCATTTGAGATCGACGATCTCACCGGCATTGGTCCTTATTCCATGTATCCGCGCACGAGCGCCATCGAGGCCAATCAGGTCGTCAATCTCGTCGGTGGGCCGTATACGGCAAAGAACTATCGCGCCCGGGCGCGTGTGGTTTTTCAGAACAAGAATGTGATGTGCCAATATCGCGCTGTCGGCCATCCGATTGCGTGTGCCGTTACGGAGGGATTGGTTGACCTCGCGGCAGCTCGGATCGGGATGGATCCGATCGAGATCCGCCGGCGCAACCTGATTGCCGACGACGCTTACCCGTGCGGCTCGCCAACCGGTTTGAGGTTCGAGAAACTGTCTCATCAGGCTTCGCTTGCGAAGCTTGTGGAAATGATGGGCTATGGAGGTCTGCGAGCGGAGCAAGCGGCCTTGCGCGCCAAGAACATTCATCGCGGCATTGGGATTGCGAGCTTCATCGAGGTTACCAATCCGAGTGCCGCATTTTATGGTGTGGGCGGCGCCCGCATCTCTTCACAGGACGGCGTCGCTGTCAGGTTGGATGGGCAGGGGGCAGTGGTCTGCCAGACCAGCATCACCGAGCAGGGGCAAGGTTCGGAGGCAATTACGGCGCAGATCGTCGCGACCGTACTTGGCGTCGCGCTGGAGCGGGTGCGGGTCATGCTCGGTGATACCGACAATACCCCCTACGGCGGCGGCACTTGGGCGTCCCGCGGCGCAGGGATCGGCGGAGAGGCGGCGCTTCAGGCGGCGAAAGCGCTGCGCAGGAATATCCTGGAGGTCGCTGCAGCGATCCTGCAGTCCGCCCCCGCGGAGCTTGATATCGCCAACGATACCATCGTGAATGCCGGTGATCGGACGGCGCGGATGGAGCTAAAGGAGCTGGCGCGAATTGTCTATTTCCGACCCGATACGCTGCCGCCCGGGATTCAACCCGAATTGATGGCGACCCGGCACTACGTTCCGCGGGAATTTCCGTTTGCCTTCACCAATGGCGTTCAGGCATCCTGGCTCGAAGTTGATGTCGAGACGGGGTTCATAAAGCTGCTCAAGCATTGGGTCGTGGAGGATTGCGGTACGATCATCAATCCGCAGTTGGTCGATGAGCAGATCAGGGGCGGCGTCGTTCAGGGGCTTGGCGCTGCCCTGTTTGAAAAATGCATCTACGACGAACGCGGCCAGCTAACCAACGCCAACATGGCCGATTACCTGGTCCCGATGTCCGGCGAGATGCCCGATATCGACGTCGCTCATGTGGTGTCGCCGACCCTGGAGAGCGAATTGGGAGCGAAGGGGGCCGGGGAAGCCGGGACGGCGGGGGCAGCCGCCGCCGTCATCAACGCGGTGAACGATGCGCTCCGACCGTTCGGAACGATCATCACCGAGATCCCGCTCTCTCCGGAGATCATCCTGAGAGCTCTCGGTCGCATCTGAGCCGGTGCCGCTCGCCTGTTTGCAGTGGCGAGCGTCCTATTCTGCAGCACTTGCAATCGCGGTCACGGAGCGGTTCGTCACCACGACCTTGATTGCGTCCTCGACACGCTCCCGCGCATAGCGCAGCGCGGTCGGAAGGTCGGCGAGGGGAAAGGTGTGGGTGTGAATCTTGGTCGCATCGAAGCGCTTCTCAGCCATCAACTCCATGGCGCGATGAGTTGCACTGCGACCTTCGCCGCGAATGCCGAAGACGTAAATGTTGTTTCGCACGAGATGGGCGATGTCGGTCACGACCGTTTCATGCGGAAACGCCGCGAGACAGATTTTGCCGCCGCGGTTGGTCATATGGATGGCCTGGTTGACGGTGGCCTCCGTGCCCGCACATTCGACCACATAATCTGCGCCAATCCCGCCGGTCAGGCTCTTGACGACTTCGACTGGATCTTCCTGGGCGATATTGATGACGCGGTCTGCGCCGAGCGCCTTGCCGATCGCGAGCCTTCGCTCGCGTGTGCCCGTCAGAATGACCGGGCCGGCGCCCAGCGCCTTGGCGACCGCAACCCCGAGCAAGCCGATCGGTCCAGGGCCGATCACGACCACGCTTTCTCCGGCGACCAACCCTCCCAGTTCAGTCAGGCCGTACATGGATGTTCCGGCCGTGACAACCAGCGTGGCCTCCGCGTCGCTCATGCTGTCGGGTACGCGCACCAACGTATTGATGTGATTGACCGCGTACTCGGCAAATCCGCCATCGGTGGTGAAGCCATTCGCACGATGTCCCTTTTCCGGCCGGCCGTAGTTCAGGCAGGACGTGTACATGCCCTGGCGGCACCGTTTGCATTGGCCGCAACCTGCGTGAATTTCCACCGTGACCCGCTCTCCGATGCTGAATTCGTCGACATCGGGGCCGAGCGCTGCAACCGTTCCCATATACTCATGGCCCGGCGTGAAATTGTTGTTGAACGGCAGGCCACCTTGAATGCGCGCGGGAGAACCGGCGTGAATGATTTCAAGATCAGTGGCGCAGATCGCCACGGCGTCGATGCGGACCAACACTTCCGCACGCTTGGGCGCCGGGGTGGGTTTTTCGCGCAACGAGAGTTCGTCCGGGTTGCCGAGCACCCAGGCCTTCATCTGATCTGGAATCGGATATTCGAGAGATATCTTCACACCAGCAGGGTTGTACATCGGCCGCTCTTCCTTTCTTTATTTGGACCTGGCAGGCACTGCTCAGGCAGTAGACCCCGATATTTTGTAGATTTCCAGTGCATCCGCGTTCGCGCCGCGAGAAACTTTCGCTAACCGAAACAGCTGTGCGGCGAGCGAGGCCATAGGCACCGGAGTGGAGGTGTGGTGGGCAACATCGATCACGGTGTCGAGATCCTTCAGCATTGTCGCAACATGCCCGAGCGGCGGGGAATGAATGCCCTGCACCATGCGCGGCACGAACAATTGCAGGGGAATGGAATCGGCAAATCCACCGGCCAGCGCCTCCGGCAGGCGCGCCGCGTCGATGCCCGCGTTTGCCGCCAGCCGGGTCGCTTCCGCAAGCACGGCCATGGCGCAGCCGACGATCACCTGGTTGCAGAGCTTCGTGGTCTGCCCGGCGCCGGTCGGGCCCATGTGGGTGAGCCGCCGGGCCATGGCCAGGACATAGGGGCGTACGCGCTCGATATCGGCGGCGTCACCTCCGGCCATCACTGCCAGCGTGCCTTCCTCAGCGCCCTTGCTCCCCCCTGAAACCGGCGCATCGATCCATGCCATGCCGTTGGCGTCCTTGAGCCGCGTCGCAATGGCGCGGGCAGCATCGGGATGGATTGATGAAAAGTCCACCACCACCTTGCCTTCACCGGGGGTACTGGCCAGCCCATCCGTGCCAAACACCACCTCCTCGACGGCAGCGGCGTCCGTCACACACATGAAAATGATGCCGGCGCTGGTGCCGACGTCACGCGGACATTTCGCCTCCGTCGCGCCGGATTCAACTAAAGTGGCAGCCTTGCCTGGCGACCGGTTCCAGATCGTCACCGGATGACCGGCAGCGAGCAGGCGCCGTGTCATCGGCATTCCCATCAGCCCAAGCCCGATATAGCCGAGCTTCTCCGCTGCTCCAGCGGCCTTGCCAATTCCACTCATCGCTATCTCCCGTTGCGTCTGGTCCAAGCCTATCCGGCCCATCCCTCCAACGCCATCGAAAGCCCGCACCGGCGATTATGGCCGGACCTCCAACGGCTTGCCTGATTGTTTGAACCATGAAAGATTTAGGCTCAGGTCGGGCTTGAGGTGCCTTTCGGGGCCGGAACACTGGAGTGGGGCGTATGCGGACGATTTCGAAATGGTGCCTGGTCGCGGGGACGGCGTTTTTCTTGCTGGCCGGGGCGCGCGTTTCCCAGGCGCAACAGACCATCCACGTCGGCTGGACCATTCCGGCCGAGGAATCGAAATATTGGATGATGCGGCGTCCCGCCGAATTTCCCGATCTGGGCAAGACCTACAATATCGAATGGACGCAATTCCAGGGGACTGCGCCGATGACCCAGGCGCTCGCCGCCGGGGCGCTGGATTGTGCGACGCAGGCCCCGCTTTCGCTCGCGAACGGCGCCGTGGGCGGGGGTCTCAAGGCCTACATTGTGGCGCAGCACGTGTTCGAGAAGCCGGGTGGCTTCTCGGTCTATTGGGCGGTCATGGATAACTCGCCGATCAAGACCATCGCGGATCTCAAGGGCAAGACGGTTGGTATTTCTGTCATCGGCGGCGGCACCCAGGGTCCATTCAACATGCTGCTGAAGCAGAACGGGGTCGACCCGGCCAAGGACATCAAGCTGGTCGAAGTCGGTTTCGCCGTTTCCGAGGATGCGCTCCGGCAGGGTCGCGTCGATGCGGTGAACATGAACCAGCCTTTTGCGGCGCGTGCCGAAGCCAAGGGGGGCACCCGCAAGCTCTTCTCGCTGTCCGAGGCCATGCCGAACATCGTGCACATCCTGGAAGCCTGCCGCGCCGATTTTGTCGACAAGAATCCTGATCTGGTAAAGGCTTACGTCCGCGACATCACCTTGGGGATGAAAAAGGCACTCGCCAATCGCGAGGAGACTTTAAAGGTCGTTTCTGAAGTGCTGAAGGCTCCGATCCCGGTGCTCGACACTTACCTTTTGAAAGACAATGATTTCGGCAGGGATCCGGGCGCGGCGCCGAATTTCCCGGCGATTCAGAAGATGCTCGATATCTACGCAGAGACGGGCATGCTGCCAAAGATGGACGTCGCCCAATTCAAGCACCCGACGATCGTTGCCCCACTGCAATAGGCGGCGTCCGAAACGGAGTACTGGATGAGCGTTCTGGCTGCGGCCGGACGCCGCGACGGAGATTCCTCGATATGAAGAAATGGCGGTCACGGGTCACGACGGACGGGCTCGATCGTGCACCGCACCGGGCCTTTATGCGCGCCATGGGCCTGGATGACGCATCGATCGCAAAGCCGATGATCGGCGTCGTCAGCATGAAGGGCGAGCAGACGCCCTGCAACATGACCCACGATTTCCAGGTCGCGGCCGCCAAGGAGGGGATCACGGAGGCTGGGGGCTGCCCGCGCGAGTTCGCCACCGTCTCGGTGTCCGACGGCATCAGCATGAACCACGAGGGCATGAAGTTTTCGCTGTTCTCACGGGAGCTGATCGCAGACTCGATCGAGGCCGTCGTTCATGGGCTGGCTTACGACGCCCTGATCGGCTTCGGCGGCTGTGACAAGACCTTGCCGGGCGTAATGATGGGGATGATCCGCTGCAACGTGCCTTCGATCTTCATCTACGGCGGCAGCGCGTTGCCGGGCCGGTTCGATGGCAGCACATTGACTGTGCTGGATTCCTACGAGGCGGTCGGCGGCTTCATGACCGGGGAGGTCGATCAAGCAACCCTGCTGGGCATCGAGCGGAATTGTCTCCCGACGATCGGTGCCTGTGCCGGGCAGTTTACCGCCAACACCATGGCAATGGTGTCCGAGGCACTGGGTCTGACCATGCCCAACATTTCCATGATCCCGGGCGTCTATGCGGAGCGCGCGCAGGCCGCGCGACAGGCTGGACGTCTGGTGATGCAGATGCTGGAGCGCGGCGGGCCATTGCCGCGCGACATCGTCACGCGCAAGTCGCTGGAAAATGCCGCAGCGATCGTGGCCGCGACCGGCGGCTCGACCAATGCGGCGCTGCATCTTCCAGCGATGGCGAACGAGGCCGGCATCCGGTTTACCATCGACGATGTCGGGGAAGTCTTTGCGCGCACGCCATTGATCGGCAATCTCCGACCGGGCGGCAAATACACCGCAAAGGATGTCTATGACATTGGTGGCACCGCCGTAGTCATTCGTGCGCTCGTGGAAAGCGGCCATATGGACGGTAGCTGTCTGACAATTACCGGCCGGACGATTGCCGACGAATATGGCAGCGCGAACGCCCCTGATGGCGAGGTCATCTACGCGACCCGCAAGCCGATCATGCCGGACGGCGGTGTGGCCGTGCTGAAAGGAAACCTCTGTCCCGATGGCGCCGTTATCAAGGTCGCCGGGCTGAAGAGCCTGAGTTTCGAAGGTTCAGCACGCGTGTTCGAGGATGAAGAATCGTGCGTCGAAGCGGTCCGCAGCCGCAACTATGCCGCCGGCGAGGTGCTGGTGATCCGTAACGAGGGCCCTGTCGGGGGGCCCGGCATGCGTGAAATGCTCGGCGTCACCGCGCTCATCTACGGACAGGGCATGGGCGAAAGGGTTGCCCTGATCACCGACGGGCGCTTCTCCGGCGCGACGCGCGGGATGTGCATCGGCTATGTCTCGCCGGAAGCCTTCGTCGGTGGACCGCTGGCACTGGTGCGCGACGGCGACCGCATCCGGATTGACGCTGCCGCGCGCCGCTTGGATGTTCTCATCGACGAGGCAGAACTTTCAAGACGCCGTCAGGCCTGGACGCCGCGGCCACCGCGCCATCGGGCGGGTGCGCTCGCCAAGTATGCGCGGCTGGTCGGCCAGGCGCCGCAGGGGGCTGTCACGCATGAGGGGCCTGCGGTATGGCCATGGTTCGACTAGCCGAAGGTGGGCATTGTTGGCATGAAACCCGCATCGCCAAGGCAAGCGGTACCGAGATTTGCGGTCTTCCGCCCTGTTTGCGCCTGACCTCAAGAGAGCTGCGAGTATGAACCTGATGCCATCGCGATCGGATCTTACGGTGGAGAGCGCGCCCGCAGCGAAGCCCGCGATCCCCATGATCGAGATCGATCATGTTTCGCAGGTGTTCCAAACCTCTTCGCGTCAGGACCATCTGGCGTTGTCGGATATATCGCTGCGGATCGACGATGGCGCCTTCGTTTCGATTCTTGGTCCGTCGGGCTGCGGCAAGTCGACCCTCCTTTATATCGTCGGCGGCTTCGTCAATCCGACCCAAGGCGTGGCGCGCGTGAAGGGCACGCCTATCACCGGCCCGGGGCCGGATCGCGGTCCGGTGTTTCAGGAGTTTGCGCTGTTCCCCTGGAAGAGCGTGCTGGGCAATGTCATGTATGGCCCGCGCCAGCAGGGCGTCAGCGCCACCGAGGCGGAGGCGCAAGGCCGTGCGTTGATCGAAATGGTTGGTCTGAAAGGCTTTGAGCACTTCTATCCGAAAGAATTGTCGGGCGGCATGAAGCAGCGCGTAGCGCTGGCACGGACGCTGGCCTACCACCCGGCAGTGTTGCTGATGGACGAGCCCTTCGGGGCGCTTGACGCGCACACGCGGACGCGGCTGCAGAACGATCTGCTCAAGATCTGGGAGCGCGATCGAAAGACAGTGCTGTTCGTCACCCATTCCGTGGACGAAGCCGTGTTTCTCTCGGACAAGGTCGTGATGATGAGCCGGTCGCCCGGACGCATCAAGCAGATCATCGATATCGACCTACCAAGGCCCCGCCGCCGCACCGAGCTTCTGCTCGATCCGCGCTACCAGAAATATGTCGTCGACATCGAACGCATGTTCGACGATGCCGGCGATGACGAGCCACAGCCATGACGCTGCGCTCTTTCATAGCACGCCTGGCGCCAGTGCTGGCCTGCCTTGGATTGCTCGCCGTCTGGCAGCTTGCAGCTCTTGCTTTGAACAACGACAGTTTCCCCACTGCGCTCGTTTCTGTCCGGGCGATCCCTGCGATCCTCGGTGACAAGGAGGCGCTGATCAACATCCTGGCGTCATTGCGTCGGATGGCGATCGGCTTTGCGGTGGCGGTCGTCGTTTCGATTCCGCTCGGACTGTTGATGGGACGCAGCCGTGGCGTCGCGTCCTTCTTCAATCCGCTGCTGATGGTGATTTACCCGGTGCCAAAGGCCGCGTTGATGCCGATCATCATGCTCTGGCTCGGCGTCGGCGACCTCTCAAAGACCCTGGTCATTTTTCTGGGTGTCAGTCTGCCGGTGATCTACCATAGCTTCGAAGGTGCGAAAGCGGTCGAGGAGAAGATGCTGTGGTCGGGCGCGGCCATGGGTCTTTCTGCGGTGGAGCGGCTGATCAGAATCGTATTGCCGGCGGCGCTGCCGGAAATCCTCACCGGGTGCCGCACGGGGCTCGTGCTGGCGCTGATTACCATGGTCACAAGCGAGATGATCGCCCGGCAATCCGGCGCCGGCAACATTCTGTTCAACGCGCTGGACATGGGACAGTACGATACGGTCTACGCCATGATCATCATCATTGGGGCGATGGGCATCGGCCTGGATGCCGCATTCGAACAAATGCGGCAGCGGCTGGTAAGATGGTCCGAACCCCAGTTCGATATTCCATTGAGCTTTTCATGACCGGGCGCGGCATCACGAGGGATGTTTTTCTAGGGCTGATCCCCATCGCGCTCTTGGTTGCGATCTGGCAGGGCACGGTGTCATTCGCGTTGGCACCGGCCACGCTTCTCCCGCCGCCGGGCCTCGTGTTCATGCGATTGACGCAGCAACTGGCGAGCGCGAGCTTTGATCAGGAGATTCTGGCCACGCTGTTGCGGCTATTTGCCGGATTCTCGATCGCTGTAGTTCTCGGCATCGCGGTCGGGCTTGCAGCCGCAGTTAGTCCTGCCATTGACGCGGCGGTGCGTCCGGTCGTGCGAGTACTGGCGCCACTTCCGAAGGTGGCACTCTATCCGGCGCTTCTGCTCCTGCTGGGTTTTGGCCATGAATCCAAGATCATGCTCGTTGCCGCCGATGCGCTGTTCCCCATCCTGCTTTCGACCTATTACGGCGCTTCGACCGTCGAGCAGAAGCTGATCTGGTCGGCGATGGCGGCAGGCACGCCGCCACGCGAAATTCTGTTCAAGGTCATTCTGCCGGCCGCTGCGCCGTCGATCCTGACGGGTTGCCGCATTGGTCTTGTCATCTCCTGCATCGTGGTCTTCCTCGCGGAGATGATCACATCGACCGATGGCCTCGGCCATGTTTTGATAACGGCCGCACGCACCTTTCAGACGGTTGACATGTTCGTGCCCCTGATCACTATCTCGCTGCTTGGACTGATCCTGAACGGCTTGTTGCAAGCGGCCCGATCGTATTTATTGCGCGGATTCCCGGAAGTTTAATCGATCTCGTTAACTGGAGAAAAAACATGCTGGCAGATCGCATCGAGGCGAAATGGATCGACGCGTTCTGCGAGATTTTCGAACGCTGCGCGGTCAAGCCCGGCGACGTCGCGGCTATACTTTCGGAGACGCAGTCCCGCGCGCTCAATGTGCATCTGGCCGAGCTGGCGCTGATGCGGATGGGGGCGAAGCCGTTCCATATCGTGGTGCCGACACCACGCAACAAGCATGCGGTTCCAGTGCGTTCGACCGGGGCGAGTGAAGCGATTCAGCGGCTTGCGCCTGTCGTGACGGCGCTGCAGCAGGCGGGATTTGTGGTCGATTGCACCATCGAGGGTCTGATGCACGCTCCGGAAACGCCGGAAATCCTGAAAGCGGGCGCTCGAATCCTGGTCATCTCCAACGAACATCCGGAAGCGCTTGAACGAATGGTGCCCGATTCTGCTCTTGAGAAACGGGTGCGGGCTGCAGCGAAAATGCTGCGTGGCGCGAAGCGGATGCGCGTGACTTCAAAGGCAGGCACTGCGCTTGACGTCGATATGGTCGGTGCGTCCACGGTGGGGGTATGGGGCTGGACGGACAAGCCGGGTACGCTGGCGCATTGGCCGGGTGGCATTGTCGTGAGCTTTCCGAAGAGCGGTACGGTCAACGGCACGATCGTGATGGCGCCCGGCGATATCAACCTTACTTTCAAGCGCTATCTGACCTCGCCGGTGAAGATGACGCTGAAAGACGACTATGTCGTCGAGCTCGAGGGCGACGGTGCCGATTCCGCGATGATGCGGGCCTATCTGGCCGCCTGGGGCGATCGCGAGGCTTACGCCGTGTCGCATGTCGGCTTCGGCATGAACCCCGGTGCGCGCTACGAGGCGCTGTCAATGTACGACCAACGCGACACCAACGGCACCGAGCTCCGCGCCGTTTCGGGCAATTTCCTGTTCTCTACGGGCGCCAACGAGTTCGCCGGGCGTTACACCGCGGGCCACTTCGATCTGCCGATGATGGGCACGACGATTGAGCTCGATGGCGTCGCCGTCGTGCGCGAAGGTGTCCTTCAAAATGTATTTGGGTGATTGAACGCGCTTTCGAGCGGAGCGGACACCGGTTCGCGTCGAGAAAACGCGTGAAACAGGAATCTAGAGCACCGGCGGGCGAGCCAGGCCAAAGTGCCTGAGCATGTCGATCAACTCGGACAGCCGCCGCTCCCGATAGGCGTCGACATCGAGGCCGGAATAGTCGAGAAAGCCGGCGCCGGTTCGCAGGCCGATGCGTCCCTCGCGCATATTCCGTGAAATAACCTCAGGCGCGCGATAGCGGTCGCTGCCCAGCGCGCCCTCGAGATATCGGCTCGCATAATAGAGAATGTCGCCGCCGCCCCAGTCGATGAATTCCAACAAGCCAAGCACGGCGTAGCGGAAGCCGAAGCCGAATTTGATAGCCTTGTCGATGTCCTCGGCGCTTGCGACACCTTCCTCGACCATCCGCGCCGCTTCGTTCATCGCAAGAGCCTGGATGCGCGGCACGATGAAGCCGGGTCTTGCAGCGCAGACCACAGGCACCTTGCCAATTCCGTCGAGCAGATCCTTGATCCTGACAATGACGGCTGGATCGGTCGAGACGCCCGGGGAAACCTCGACCAAAGGGATGATATAGGCCGGATTGAGCCAGTGGACGTTGAGAAAACGGCTGGGATTTTCGACTGCACCTGAGAGGTCATCGACCAGGATGGTCGACGTGGTGGAGGCGATGATGACATCGGGCCCGACCGACTTCGACGCCGCCGCCAGAACCTCGCGTTTGAGCTCGACCACCTCCGGGACGCCCTCAAATACCAGGCCCGCGCCTGCCAGAGCGGCGGGGCCATCGCTTGCCTGAACGACTGAGACCCGGCTCATGATCGTTTGAGCGTCAGCGTCCTTGAGCAGTCCGAACCTCGCCAGGCTGGCCAGCGTCTTGGCCACTTCCGCACGCGCGTCCGCCTCGAGGGTTGCAAACTGCTCGGCTGACCGTGCCTTGACGTCAATCATCGTGACGGTGTGGCCGGCATAGGCAAAGGCCACCGCGATGCCGCGGCCCATGCGGCCTGCACCCAGACAGGCAACGGCAGGACGGTCCGCGTTCATTTTGAAAAGCCCTCACGCAAGAGATGCTGCAATTCGCTTTGCTTCAGATTGCCAAAGCCGAGGTTTCCGAGAGTCCGGCCCGTCCAGAAGAAATCCTCGCTACAAATAGCGCTCCCAATGGCCAGAAACGATTTCGCCAGGGGCGTTGCGACGCCCGCCAGCTCGGCGACCGAGACCAGCAAGGATAGGCCGAGCCGCAAGTCTTCGCGCATATAGCGGTGCTCGGTCAGCACAATCCGTTCGCGCCAGTCGCCTGAATCGGTCAGGCGATCATGTGAGCCGCGACCATACATCCAGATCTCGCCTTCCCTGGCATAGTGATGCGCAAGCGGAAAGTGCGGCGGGCCATATCCGAGCGCTTCCCGCACGGCAATCCGCTCCGCATCAAGCGCATCCGTGACGCGTCGGATCGCAGCCTGCGTGCCTTCCTTATGAATGTCCCAGCGCTCGAAATGCTCGATCGGGCCGGCATTCATGACAATCAGCGGCGGATGGATGATCGGGCCGGCGTTCATCAATGCGCCGGAGAGTGCGTCTCCGCAGGGCTCGATCACACCCGGGAATGCGCGCCCAATCACGTCGAGGGCATGATCAGCGGTGCGCAGAGGGAAAACGCCCACCGGCAGGCGCTTGGCGCGGATGGTAATGGCGACCTCGAACGGACCGTGTTTGCGCGTCAGCCAGGGCAGGGTGCCCGTCTCTGCAAAGCTGACCTCGGCCTGATTGCCAACCTCGCGCGCAGCGTTGGCAAAGATCATCGTGCCGAAAGTCGCCGGCGGCAGAAACACGACCTGGCCATCGCGCAGGTAAGGCGCGAGCGCGTGCGCGATGTCCTTCTGCGCAAAAGCAGGTGCCGGGCACAGAATGAGCTCCGCCTCGTTAACAGCGTCGCCGATATCGGTGGTGACTAGGGCGAGCTTGACGTCATGCCGTCCGTTCGAATCCTTCACCAGCAGACGCGAGCCGGCCGCGCGTTGTGCGGCAACCAGATCGGCGTCGCGGCGCCACAGCCGCACGTCATGGCCTTGAAGTGCAAAATCTCCTGCGGCAGCGAAGGAGCCGTTGCCGCCGCCCAGCACCGCGATTTTCAACTGCCGTCTCCCTGCGCGTGTGCCTGCAAGTCGAGCTGCTTCAGCATGAAGTGCTGAACCTTGCCCAGAGCCGTGCGCGGCAATTCCTCCACGAAGATGATTTCGCGCGGCACTTTGAAGCGGGCGAGTTGCTGTTGCACATGAGCTTTCAGGTCTTCCGCCTCGACCCGAGCCTCGGACCGCCTGATCACATAGGCGACCGGCACCTCGTCCCAACGGGCATCCGCGCGCCCGATGACGCCGCATTCCACCACGTCGGGATGCTCCATCAGCACCCGCTCGACCTCGGCCGGATAGATGTTTTCGCCGCCGGAAATGATCAGGTTCTTCTTGCGATCGTGAACCCAGAAATAGCCGTCGGCGTCGCGGCGGCCGATATCGCCGCTGCGGTACCAGCCATCATGCAGCGCCTCGCGCGTCGCCTGTTCATTTCCCCAATATTCAAAGAAGACATTGGGACCGCGCACCGCAATTTCTCCTGCGGCGCTCGGCGGTAGCTCGCGCCCGGCGTTGTCGAGAATTGCCGCTTCGCAACACAAGCCGGGCAGGCCAGTCGAACCTTCACGCGACCGATCGCCGCCCAGTCGTGTGTAGATCGCGATAGGGCAGGTTTCCGTCGAGCCATAGACCTGCAGCACCGGTACTCCACGGTCTGCAAAGCGATCGATCAGATGCTGGGGTACGATGGTCGAGCCGGTTGAGATCGCCCTCAGTGAAGAAAGGTCCGCGGTCCGCCATGCAGGATGTTCCGTCACCGCCTGGATGATGGCCGGGACGATCACGGTCAAGGTCGGACGGTCGCGTTCGAAGGCGGCAAGTGTCGCTTCGGGGGTAAAGCGGGAATGAATGGTGACCGTCGCGCCGTGGTGCAGGGCCGGCGTAGTCTGTATGTTGAGGCCGCCGACGTGGAAGAACGGCAGCACGGTCAGTACGTGGTCGTCCGAGGTGAGGCCATGCATGTGCTGGCTCATCACCCCGTTCCAGAGCAGCGCCTCCTGGCGCAGCACGGCGCCTTTCGGTCGGCCTGTGGTGCCCGACGTGTAGACGATCAGAAGCGGGCAGGAGAGGTCAGTGTGCGGATTGCGACCGTCTCCGGCCGCCATAGTCAACATGCTGGTCCAGGCGCTTCCACGCGCAGGCGCGAAGTCCAGCCCGATGACAGCCGTATCAGGCAGCTTCTCTTCGAGATCCGGCAGGATTGCGGCAAAGGCCTGCTCGATCACCAGCACTTTGACGCCGGCATCGGCCAGGATGAACAGCTGCTCGGGGACCGCCAGGCGCCAGTTGAGCGGTACGAGCAGGGCGCCGAGCCGCGCGCAAGCGTAGAGCAGCACTAGGTAATCCGGCCGATTCAGGCTGAGGATTGCGACGCGGTCGCCTCTATTGACGCCAAACTCATATTTCAGGGCCTTCGCAGCCTGTTCAATTCTTGCGATCAGGGCAGCATAGCTGAGCGTTGTGCCTTCGAAATGAATCGCCGGCTTGTCCGGAGCGAAGGCGGCATTGCGCTCGATCAGCGTGCAGAGATCCACGGCTAATCGTCCGTTTCACCGGTCTCGTACAAGGATTCCCGGCCGATGCGGTCGAGACAGAGCTCGGCGGTCCATGGCAGCATCAGCGAGCCGCAACGGCTGTCGCGATAGATGCGTTCCAGCGGCAGCGATTTCAGCATGGCCTGACCGCCGCACGTGCGGATCGCGAGCGTCGCGAGCTCGTTGGCGCCCTCCATCACCGAGTACTGGGCAGCATAAGCGCGCAGCACCTGCTCCTTGGTGGGATTGGCGCGCGCCTCGGTCACCGCCTGGAACCAGATCGCCTTGATCTGCTCGAGCTTGATCTGCATCTGCGCGACCGCAATCTGCTTGGTCGGGTACATCCGCCGCTTGACCGGCGGCGTGCCGGGGACTTCGCCGCGCAGGTAACGCACGGTGAAATCGTATGCGGCCTGGGCGAGCCCCATATAGGTGGGTGAGAGCGTGAGAAACATGTGCGGCCAGCGCAAGGCGGCCTGGAAATACACCCCGCGCGGCATCAAGGCCGCATCCTCCTCGACGAAGACATCCTTGAACAACAGTGTGCGCGACACGGTGCCGCGCATGCCAAGGGGGTCCCAATCGCCGACGACCGAAACGCCTTCCGTCTTCGCCGGTATCGCGAGGTAGAGCGTATTGCGACGCGTTGCCTTCTCGCCCTCGGCGATCTCGGTGCAGAGCACGCCGTAATAATCGGCGTGACCCGAGAGCGAGGCGAATATCTTCTTGCCGTTGACGATCCATCCGCCCTTGACCGGCTTCGCCTCGGTACCGAACGCAACCCCGCCGGCGGCAGCCGCTCCGCCTTCGGAAAATGGCTGCGAGTAGATTGCTCCGTTCTCGACAATGCGCTTGTAGTGGATCGCGCGGCGCCGTTCGTGCTCTGCCCGCGTTCCAGCGTCCATGTCGAGATCATCGGCCAACGGACCCGACCACAGCGTTGAGCAGACATGCATGTTCCAGGTGAGCGCTGTCGCTCCGCAGTAGCGGCCAATCTCGGCGGCGGTTAACGCGTAAGTCTGATAATCCGCACTGAGGCCGCCGTGCTTTTTGGGTATGGAAATGCCGAGCAGGCCTGCTCGATGCAGATCCGCATAATTTTCGACTGGAAATTTCGCATCGCGGTCATAAGCGGCGGCGCGGCTGGCAAACACCTTCTGTCCGAGCTCGCGGGCCCGCCCGATGATCGCGGCCTGCTCATCCGTCAGGCGGAAAGCCGCGGGATCAAAGATCGGTGCATCGAGAGCGATCTTGTCGATCGCGCTTTTGCTGTTGCCGAGTTGTACCGTCATGATGCCGTTGCTTCCCTGGTGATGACAGTGGCCTCGAGAAATTGATGGAGTGCAGCCTCGAAAGCCTTGGGGCGCTCGAGGTTCACAAGATGACCCGCGCCCGCGAGTTCGACATATTGCGCCGAGGGGATGAAGCTCGCCATCTTGGCCATCATCGGCGCGGGGGCGTTCTTGTCCTTCGTGCCTGACAGTACCAGGGTCGGCACCTTGATGTCCTTGAGCGCCTGGCGCTGATCGAAGCCCAACAGCGCGAGCATGCTGGCGCGGTAGCTGGCCTCGGGAACGCCGGCCATGCAATCGCGGGCGGTTTTCATGCCCTCCGGGTCGGGATCGTCGCCGACCAATTCCTTCACGAGGCCGGGTGCGAGCGAAGCCATCGACTCGCCGCGATCGAGCGGACCGAGGCGGGCTTCGATGAAGGATTTTTGCCAATCGCCATCGGCCTTGCCGAAGGCCGGGCTGGTTTGCGCCAGCACGACCGCACCGGCGCTGTGGGGATTGTTCACGAGCCATTGCTGGACGATCATGCCGCCGATCGAATGCCCGACCAGGATGGGCTTGACCGCCGCAATGTCGTGTAGGAAATCCTGCAGCGCCTCGGCCAGCGTGGCGATGCTGACGCGTGTGAGCGGCAACGAGCCGCCATAACCGGGCATGTCCCACGCGATGGCCCGGTAGCGGTTACAGTAGGTTTCGAGCTGGCTGCGCCAGGCCCGCGCCGCGCCGCCGATGCCATGCAGGAACACCAGAGGCGGCAGGCCGGCTTGGCCAGCCGCTTCATAGGCGAAGCGGCCATCGTCGGTCTTCATCGGCGCAGATCGAAGCACGCCAGTCTCCGGTCGTTCGGGGTTGCCAATGCTAACAGCCCCACGAGGGATGGGAAGCGATAATTTTACATTTAAAGCAATTTTTGCGCCGGGACCGCCGCGACGACTGGCTTTCTTGCAAAAGCTTGAAGTTTAAAATATATGCGAGGGAGATCGGGCCCATTCGGGGAAGCTTTGCGCGATGTCCGGACTGCCGCATTCCTCGCACGCGCTGGTGACCGGTGGCGGCCGTGGCATCGGCCGTCAAATCGCTGCCGCGCTGGTCAACGCAGGCGCGACGGTCACGATCATCGGCCGCGATCGCGCGATGATGGAAGCGGTGGTGACAGCCGGCGAAGCCCATTTCGTCGAGGTCGCCGACGTCGCGGACCAGGCTGCTGTCAACGCCGCGGTTGCAGCCGCAGCGGCGCAGAAGCCGATCGATATACTGGTTGCGAATGCCGGCTCGGCTGAATCCGCGCCGTTTGCCAAATCCGACGCGGCGCTGTTCCGGCGCATGATCGACGTCAATCTGATGGGCGTCGTGCATGCGATGCAGGCGGTGCTGCCGGCCCTGAAGGGACGGCCCTACGGCCGCATTGTGGCCATTGCGTCGACGGCTGGCCTCAAAGGCTATCCCTATGTGAGTGCATACAGCGCCGCAAAGCATGCAGTCGTGGGGCTGGTGCGCTCGCTGGCGCTCGAGCTGGCCGGCACGCCGGTGACCGTGAATGCTGTGTGCCCGGGATTTACCGATACCGACCTCGTCTCGGCCAGTGTCGAAAATATCATGAAGAAGACCGGCCGCAGTCGCGAGCAGGCTTTGGCCGAGCTTGCGCGCCACAACCCGCAGGGACGTCTGATCGACCCGGCAGAAGTCGCTGACGCCGTGCTTTGGCTGTGCGGTGAGAAGGCGAGCGCGATCACGGGTCAGGCTATCGCGGTCGCCGGCGGAGAAATTTAGCAGTCGCGCGCGACAATGCGAAGGCATAACAACGCACAAGCAATGAGGGAGATGACATGAGCCGCCCAGCCAATCCCGTGACCGTGCCTTTGGCAGGTTATACGCCCCAGCATTTCCTGCTCGGCGTGACCGATGGCGTGGCCACGGTCACATTGAACCGGCCCGAGCGAAAGAACCCGCTGACCTTCGAAAGTTACCGTGAGCTCACGGACTTCTTTCGGGCCTGCGCGTTCGATGACCAGGTCAAAACCGTCGTCGTGACCGGCGCCGGGGGGAATTTCTCATCTGGCGGCGACGTGTTCGAGATCATCGGCCCACTGGTCCAGATGGACACCAAGGGGCTGACCGCTTTCACACGGATGACCGGCGACCTGGTCAAGGCGATGCGCGCCTGCCCGCAGCCGATCGTCGCCGCCGTTGAAGGCATCTGCGCCGGCGCCGGCGCGATTGTCGCCATGGCCTCGGACATGCGGCTGGCCGCGACCGGCACCAAGGTCGCCTTCCTGTTCAACAAGGTGGGCCTGGCCGGCTGCGACATGGGAGCCTGTGCCATCCTGCCGCGGATCATTGGACAGTCGCGCGCGTCCGAGCTGCTCTATACCGGCCGCTTCATGACGGCGGAGGAGGGCGAGCGGTGGGGGTTTTTCAGCCGCATCGTCGCTTCCGATCAGGTTCTGCCGCAGGCGCAGGCGCTTGCACGGGAGATCGCCCAGGGCCCGACCTTTGCCAACACCATGACCAAGCGCATGCTGGCCATGGAATGGGCGATGTCGGTCGAGGAGGCGATCGAGGCTGAAGCGGTGGCGCAGGCGCTCTGCATGACCACCGCCGATTTCGCCCGCGCCTTCGAGGCGTTTGCCAACAAGGCGAAACCGGTCTTCCAGGGCAATTAGCTCGGCTGTCGCGATGCCAGAAAGGGGGACTTGCGTAAAATTATTTTAGGTTTAAAATAATTTTCGGTTCGGGTAGCCTGGAGGCTCTCTCATGAAGGTCGCGATCATCGGTGGCGGACCAGCCGGTCTCTATGCTGCGATCCTGTTGCGCAAGCAGCGGCCGGAGGCGGCGATCACCGTTTACGAGCGCAACCGCGCCGACGATACGTTCGGCTTCGGCGTCGTGTTTTCGGATGCGACGCTGGACAATTTCGAAAAATACGACCCGCCGAGCTATCGGCGCATCACCCAGGAATTTGCCTATTGGGACGACATTGCCGTGCATTTTCGCGGCACGGTGCACCGGGTCGGCGGCAACGGTTTCTGCGGCTGCTCGCGCCGCAAGCTGCTTCTGATCCTGCAGGAGCGGGCGCGCGAGCTCGGCGTCACGCTGCACTTCGAAACTGACATCGACGATGAGTCCCGCTTTGCGGATGCCGATCTCGTCATTCTCGCCGACGGCATCAACAGCCGGTTCCGTGAAAAATATGTCGATCATTTTCAGCCCGAGATCGACGTTCGCGCCAACATGTTCGCCTGGATGGGCTCGACGCGGCCGCTCGATGCCTTCACCTTCATCTTTCAGGAAACCGAATGGGGTCCCTTCATCGCCCATGCCTATCAATATGAGGCGGGGCGCTCGACCTGGATTTTCGAGACCGATCCGGAAACCTTCAAGCGCGCCGGCCTCACGGGCCTTGACGAACGGCAATCGGCCGACCGGATGGCGGAGATCTTTGGCTGGTTTCTCGGCGGTCACCAGTTGCTCACCAACCGCTCGATGTGGCGCAATTTCCCGATGATCCGCAGCAAGCGCTGGGTCAAGGACAACATGGTGCTGCTGGGCGATGCCAAGGCGAGCGCGCATTTCTCGATCGGCTCGGGCACCAAGCTTGCGATGGAGGATGCGATCGCGCTGGCCGACGCCATGCGCGACAGCGCGACCATTGCCGCCGCACTCGACAAATACGAGCACGGCCGCCGCGAGGAGGTCGAGAAGACCCAGCACGCGGCCGACGTCTCGCTGGTCTGGTTCGAGCATGTCGACCGTTTCTGGGATTTCGACCCGGTTCAGTTTGCTTTTGGCGTCATGACGCGCTCCAAGGCGATCACCTATGACAATCTGAACCTGCGGGCGCCGGATTTCGTCGCCGAGGTCGACAAGGCATTTGCCAGTCAGGTCCGTGCCAGGGGCTTTGACGTCGATGTCGAAAAGCCGGTTGCGCCGATGTTCCAGCCGTTCCGCATGCGCGAGATGGAAATCGCCAACCGCGCCGTTGTGTCGCCGATGTGCATGTATTCGGCGGAGGAGGGCGTGCCCGGTGATTTCCATCTGGTGCACTACGGCTCGCGTGCGATCGGTGGCGCCGGCCTGATCTTCACCGAGATGACATGCGTCGGTCGTGACGCTCGCATCACCCCCGGCTGTGCGGGGCTGTGGAACGATGCGCAGGAGGCCGCATGGCGCCGCATCGTGGATTTCGTGCATGCCAATTCGGCGGCGAAATTTGCGCTTCAGCTCGGCCACGCCGGACGCAAGGGCGCGACCAGATTGATGTGGGACGGCATCGATCGCCCGCTGGAAAAAGGCGCCTGGGATATCGTCTCGGCCTCGCCGATTCCCTATTTTCCCGATAGCCAGGTGCCGCGCGAACTTGATCGGAGCGCCATGGATGCGATCAAGGCCGCTTTCGTGGCGGCGGCCGAGCGCGGTGAGCGCTGCGGCTTTGACATGCTTGAGCTGCATTGCGCCCACGGCTATCTACTCGCAAGCTTCATTTCGCCGCTCACGAACACGCGCACGGACGCCTATGGCGGTTCGCTGGAGAATCGCCTGCGTTTTCCTCTGGAGGTCTTCGAGGCATTGCGCGCCGTTTGGCCCAAGCACAAGCCGATGTCGGTGCGTATTTCGGCGACGGACTGGGCCGATGGCGGCATCACCGGCGATGATGCGGTGCTGATCGCGCGCGCGTTTGCGGAGGCCGGCGTCGATCTCGTGGACGTGTCCACCGGGCAGACCGTGCGCGATGCGCAGCCGGTCTATGGCCGCATGTTCCAGACGCCGTTCTCCGATCAGGTCCGCAACGAGGCGCGCGTTGCCACCATGTGCGTCGGCAACATCACCTCGGCCGATCAGGTCAACACCATTCTCGCGGCCGGACGCGCCGATCTGGTTGCGCTCGGCCGTCCGCACCTGGTCGATCCCGCCTTCACCATGAAGGCTGCCGCCTGGTACGGCGCCGGCGAGGTGTTCTGTCCGCCGCAATATCTGCCTGGCAAGGAGCAGATCTTCCGCAACAGCGTCCGTGACCGGCAGGATTTCGAGGACCTGAAAATTAAGGCTAAGCCGAAGACCCGGGCAGAGCTCAAGGCCGAGGCGACAAAGCCGCTTGCGGCGGAGTGAAGGTCCGTGCGACGCTACCCGCGTTTTGCGTAACTCGTCCTCTGGCTTGGAGTAAGGGCGATGAAGGCGATTATCGTCGGCGGCGGAATAGGTGGCCTGACCACCGCGTTGATGTTGCGAGCGCGCGGCCTCGATTGCGAGGTGTTCGAGCAGGCCGATTCCATCCGCGAGCTCGGCGTCGGCATCAACACCCTGCCTCATGCCATCCGCGAGCTGGCGGGAATTGGTCTGTTGGACCGCCTCGACGATGTCGCGATCCGCACCGCCGAGCTGTTTTATCTGACCCGGCACGGCCAGCAGGTCTGGCACGAGAAGCGCGGGCTCGACGCCGGCCACGACGTGCCGCAATTCTCCATCCATCGCGGCCGCCTGCAGGGCGTGATCCATCAGGCCGTGCTCGAACGTCTCGGCACCGACGCTGTCCATACCGGCTGCCGGCTCGGTTCGTTCGCCCAGGATGAGGGCGGGGTGACCGCCTACTTCTTCGACCGCAGCGGTGCCCACGTTCAGACGGCGCGCGGCGATATTCTGATCGGCGCCGACGGCATCCACTCCAAGGTGCGGCAAACGCTGTTTCCTGAAGAGGGGCCGCCCTGCTGGAACGGCCTGATGCTCTGGCGTGGCGCCGCGGATTGGCCGGCCTTCCTGACGGGCCGGTCCATGATCATCGCAGGCGGCCTGAACGCCAAGGCCGTCGTCTATCCGATTGCTGAAGGCTCAAGCCCGGCGACCCGCCTGACCAACTGGGCCGTACTGGTCCGGCTCGGCGATGGCAGCGCACCGCCCCCGCGCAAGGAGGATTGGTCGCGGCTCGGCAAGCCGGAAGAACTGATGCCGCATGTAGCTGGCTTCTCGATCCCGCAGGTCGACTTCGCCGCGCTGGTGCGCGCCACGCCCGAGTTCTGGGAATATCCCTGCTGCGACCGTGATCCCCTGCCGTATTGGTCGAGCGGCCGCGTGACGCTGCTCGGCGATGCCGCCCATCCCATGTATCCCGTCGGCTCGAATGGGGCGTCGCAGGCCGTCCTCGACGCGCGCTGCCTTGCTGATGCGCTGGCACGGAGCGAGCATCCCCGCCAGGCCCTGGTGGCCTATGAACGCCAGCGCCTGCCGATGACCGCCGAGATCGTCGCCTCGAACCGCCGCGGCGGTCCGGAAGGCGTGATCGACGCGGTCGAGCAGCTCGCGCCGCAAGGCTTTGCGGACATTGATACAGTGCTCAACTACGAGGCCCGCGAGGCCATCGTGCGAGGATACGCCGCACGCGCGGGTTTCGCCGCGCGCGTGGTAACACGTCAGGAAGATCGCCAGGCAAGCTAGCCTGGAGGCGGCGGCAGGAAGTGGATGTTGTGCTCGGCCGCGAGCTTGACGACGTCGTCGGGGTTTTGCTGCTTCATGTTGTGGATGGCCCAGAACAGGTCGTAGAGCCTGCGCGTCGGCGATACCCAGAACAGCGTCTTCGCGGGCTGCTGTGACTTGTTGAAGATGCCGTGCGGCTTGCCCATCGGCAGGCGCACCGTATCTCCAGGCGTTGCGAATTCGTCCGCGCCATCGAGCATGAAATCGAGGCGGCCCTCCAGGATGTACAGGTACTCGTCCTGGTCGGGATGGATATGGGGCGGCACGAAGGTGCCGGGCGGAAAGGTCGCGTGCCAGGAAAAACTGTGCTCCGTGCGGCTTTTCGGGACATAGGTCTGGCCCAGGATATTCCAGCTGATTCCCTGAATGCCTTCATTGGCCCGCGTGATGCCGGCGATCTCGCTTTTCATGCGTGGTTCCTTCCCTTTGACTCAGTTGCCCGCCGCGCAGTCCTTGGCGTAGCGGTCGCCGTAATTCTCGAACACCTTCTGCACGATCTCGGTCTGGAATTTTCCGTCCGGGCGCTTGGCGACCTTGGTGAGATAGAAATCCTGGATCGGATAGCCGTTGACGTTGAACTTGAAGCTGCCGCGCAGTGACGTGAAGTCGGCCTTCTTCAGCGCCGCTGCGACCGCCTCCTTGTTGCCGAGATCGCCCTTGACCGCCTTCACCGCGCTGTCGATCAGCATCGCCGCGTCATAGGCCTGCATTGCGTAGCTGCCCGGCACGCTGTTGTAGGCGGCCTCATAGGCGCTGACAAATTTCCTGTTTTGCGGATTGTCGAGATTGGGCGCCCAATCCGCGCCACCGAACATGCCAAGCGCGGCATCCTGCTGGGCTGGCAGGGTCGATTCATCCACAGTGAAGGCCGACAGCACGGGTATCGTGTCGGCAAGTCCGGCCTGCCGGTACTGCTTCACCAAATTGACGCCCATGCCGCCCGGCATGAAGGTGAAGACGGCGTCGGGCTTGAGCGAAGCGATCTTCGAGAGCTCAGGCTGGAAATCCAGCGTGCCGAGCGGCATGTAGGACTCCTCAACGATCTCGCCTTTGTAGTCGAGTTTGAAGCCGGCGACGGAATCGCGCCCCGCCTGATAGTTCGGCACCAGGAGATAGACACGCTTGTAGCCGCGATCCTGCGCGACCTTGCCGAGGATCTCGTGCACCTGGTCGTTCTGGTACGACGTGACATAGAAGTAGGGGCTGCACTCCTTGCCGGCATAGCTGGAGGGGCCGGCATTGGGGCTGATCAGGAATGTCTTGGTGTCGACCGCCGGCTTGTGAATCGCCTGCAGGATATTGGAGAAGATCGGGCCGACCACGAAGTCGACCTTGTCGCGCTCGAGCAGGCCTTTCATCTTGGTGACGGCCGCATCGGGCTTGAGCTCGTCATCGACCACGGTGATCTCGACGTCCTTGCCGGCCATCTTGCCGCCGAGGTCTTTCACCGCAAGGGCAAAGCCGTCGCGGGCCTGCTGTCCGAGCACCGCTGCGGGACCCGACAGCGTCACGATCACGCCGACCTTGATCTTGTCCTCTGCGACGGCTGCGCTCGAGACGATGCTCAACAGGATGGCCAGCCCGGCCGCTCGCGACTGCTTTGTCATGGCAACTCCCCTGATCGGCGGCCCGCCTCGAGCCGAATGGCTGGGCCACATGGTCTTTCCAAGCTTATTCTGATGACCGCGCCTGCTGCAAGCAAAGCGGCGATATCGCAGATGGTCCGCGGCTCCGGCATGCAAGGGGCGCGCCAATTGCTTGAAGCCTAAAGAAATTGGCGCCGAGCCTTGCAGATCGAGATCCGGGATGGCCCCGCAATTTTGACTTGTAGAGCGCGCCAAGATATTTGAAGGTCAAAATAATTGGCCGTCCCGCCCGCCGCAGGCTATGATCGCATCATGATGCTGGATTCCGAGACCAAGGCCGTTGAGCTGCCCGAAGATCACGGCAACGAGTTGCGGCTGTGGCTGCGCCTTCTCACCTGCACGACCCTGATCGAAGGGGAGGTGCGCAGCCGGCTGCGCGAGCGTTTCGACGTCACGCTGCCGCGCTTCGACCTGATGGCCCAGCTCGACAAGGTGCCCGACGGCATGACCTTGTCGGATGTCTCCAAGCGCATGATGGTGTCGAACGGCAATGTCACCGGACTTGTCGAGCGGCTGGTCGAATCCGGCCATCTCGATCGGCGCACGTCGGAAAGCGACCGCCGCGTGCAGGTGATCCGTCTAACCAAGGTCGGCCGCGCGGAATTCCGCAAGATGGCGGCCGAGCATGAGACCTGGATCGCCGACCTTTTCTCCGATCTCACCCCAAAGGATGTGCGCGAGCTGATGCGCCTGCTCGCCAAGACCAAGGCGTCGGCCCAGAAATCCGCCAGCCGACGGATGCCGTGACGCAAATGGCGGAGATCGACTACGAGGTCGAATACAACAACCGGGCCAGGGTTCCGGAAAATCCCGAATTGATGGCCGGATGGGCGCGCGACGCGGCGGCCTATCGCACGCAATGTCCGCCGCGCGTCATGTCCTACGGGCCCGGCGCTCGCAACAGGATCGATTTTTTCGCGGGCGACCGGCCCGGTCCCACCGTCGTCTTCATCCATGGCGGTTATTGGCAGGCTCTGGGCGGTTCGTCGTTCAGCCACTGCGCGCGCGGGCTCAATGCCCATGGCATCAGCGTCGCCATTCCTACCTACGATTTGTGCCCCAATGTCACGGTGGCCGACATCATCGAACAGATGCGTGCGGCGACTTGCGCGCTGGCGAAGCTCGAACAGCGCCTGGTGATCGCAGGGCATTCGGCGGGCGGCCATCTTGCCGCCTGCATGCTGGCGACGGACTGGCCAGCCATCGACGCCGCCCTGCCGCGTGATCTCGTCATGGCGGCCTACGCCATTTCCGGTCTGTTCGACCTTGTCCCGCTGGTCGGAACATCCATCAACAAGGCGCTTGGCCTCGATGATGCGTCCGCGAAAGCCGCGAGCCCGTTGTTCTGGACGCCGCCGAAGGGCGCCAGCCTTGATGCTGTGGTAGGCGAGCGGGAAAGCGCGGAATATTTCCGCCAGAGCCGCGCCATCGCCGAACAATGGGGCAGCGCCGGCGTCGCGACGCAATTCGGCGTGGTCGCCGCGGCCAACCATTTCACCGCGATCGCACCGCTGGCCGACCCGGATTCGCCGATGGTTGCGCGGCTGAAACGGCTGGCCGGGGGCTAGCCGGCGCCTACCGGAAAAGCGTCCGATGCTCAAAATTGCGCTCTTGCGTCCAATTGTTTTAAGTATAAAATGTTTAAGGATAAAGCGCTGCCGGGCGTTCTGAATTTTGGTCCCGAACAAGAGGGGCGATGAAAGATGTCAGGTGGAATTCGAAGTCTCGGCCCGTCGGGCCATGTCGATGATTTCGCACGGCGCAATCTGCCGCCGTCAGAGCAATGGCCGGATCTGCTGCTCGACCGGCCTGAGTTCCAATATCCTGACTATCTCAATGTGGGGGTCGAGCTGACCGACCGCATTGTCGAGATGGGAATGGGCGACCGCATCGCCCTGATCGGCAATGGCAGACAGCGCACCTATAAGGAGCTCGCCGACTGGTCCAATCGCCTGGCGCATGCGCTGGTCGAAAATTACGGCGTCAAGCCCGGCAACCGGGTGTTGATCCGCTCGGGCAACAATCCGGCGCTGGTTGCGGCATGGCTCGCGGCGACCAAGGCGGGCGCGGTCGTGGTCAACACCATGCCGATGTTGCGGGCAGGGGAGCTCTCCAAGATCGTCGACAAGGCCGAGATCGCGCTGGCGCTGACCGACAGCCGCATCGCCGACGAGCTCGTCGCCTGCGCCAAGACCAGCCGCTTCCTCAAGCAGGTCGTCAATTT
The DNA here is from genome assembly GCA_035293585.1 of Bradyrhizobium sp. Lineage (GTDB taxonomy): Bacteria > Pseudomonadota > Alphaproteobacteria > Rhizobiales > Xanthobacteraceae > Bradyrhizobium. The sequence continues at coordinate 265,585 of DATGMN010000009.1, forward strand.
CGACGGCACATCCAACCATGATGCCGAGCTCGATCGCGTCGCGCTGAACAAGCCGGTGCGCTTCGATGCGGTGAAGACCGGGCGGGACGATGTCGCCTTGCTCGGTTTCACGTCGGGCACGACCGGCGAGCCGAAGGCGACGATGCATTTCCATCGCGATCTGCTGATGATCGCGGACGGCTATGCGCGGGAAGTGCTGAAAGTCACGCCCGACGACATCTTCGTCGGCTCGCCGCCGCTGGCCTTCACTTTCGGCCTCGGTGGTCTTGCCATCTTCCCCCTGCGTTTCGGTGCGACCGCCACGCTGTTGGAGAACGCATCGCCGCCGGAGATGGTGAAGATCATCGAGACCTACAAGGCAACCGTCTGCTTCACCTCGCCGACCGCCTATCGCGCAATGATGGCGGCGATGGACAAAGGCGCCGACCTGTCCTCGCTGCGTCTGGCTGTCTCGGCGGGCGAGACCTTGCCGGCGCCGGTGTTTGAAAGCTGGACCAGGAAGACCGGCAAGCCGATCCTCGACGGCATCGGCAGCACGGAAATGCTGCACATCTTCATCACCAACCGGATCGGCGATGCCGTCGCCGGAACCACCGGGCACCCGGTGTCCGGCTATGAAGCGAAGATCGTCGATCAGGACATGAACGAGCTGCCGGCCGGCACGGTCGGCAAGCTCGCGGTGCGGGGCCCGACCGGCTGCCGCTATCTCGCCGACAGCAGGCAGACGAACTACGTGCGCGACGGCTGGAATCTGACCGGCGACGCGTTCATGCGCGACCAGAACGGACGCTTCTGCTTCGTTGCCCGCGCCGACGACATGATCATTTCGTCGGGCTACAATATCGCAGGACCCGAAGTCGAAGCCGCGCTGCTGTCGCATCCGGCCGTCGCCGAGTGCGGCGTGGTCGGCGCGCCCGACGAGGCGCGGGGCATGATCGTCAAGGCCTATGTGGTCCTGACATCGAATTTCACGGGTGACGATGCGCTCGTCACCGCGTTGCAGGACCATGTGAAGCGCGAGATCGCGCCATACAAATATCCGCGCGCGATCGAGTTCGTCGCGCAATTGCCCAAGACCGAGACTGGCAAGCTGAAGCGGTTCGCCTTGAGGCAGATCGCGCAGGCCGGTCACGCTTCGGCGGGGATCGCGGCGGAATGAAGCCACTCGAATGGTGAGGACTTGCTCGTGAGCACGCCAAAAGCGCCCGCCCTTGCGGTGCTGCCGGTCACAAAAGAACCCGCAACCGGCCTGCAGATCCTGCAGCCCAGCGGCTGGCCGATGCCCAAAGGCTATGCCAACGGCGTGGCCGCAGAGGGCCGCATCGTGGTGACGGGCGGGGTGATCGGCTGGGACGCCCAGGAGCGTCTGGCGGCGGGCTTTGTCGGACAGGCGCGCCAGGCGCTCAGCAATATTGCAGCCATTCTTGCCGAAGGCGGCGCGCGTGCCGAGCACTTGGTCCGGCTCACCTGGTACGTGGTCGATATGGACGAGTATCTGGCCAGCCTCAGGGAGCTCGGGCAGGCCTATCGCGAGATCCTCGGCGCGCATTATCCGGCCATGGCACTCGTGCAGGTGGTGCGTCTCGTCGAAAAGGATGCACGGGTGGAAATCGAAGCCACCGCGGTGGTACCGCGCTAACTCCTTTCGGCTTTGGTCGCCGTCACGCGACTTGCTGCAGGGCAAGGTCGCGGCCGTCGCAAATCCTTCATGCGCGCCCTATAGTGGGAGGCCATCCCTTTGGTCTGGCTGCACGGTTTGCCGCTATTGGAGCCCGCATGATGAAGCTCGTCCGTTTTGCCCTGATGTTGCTGGTCGTGGCCGTGCTGGCGCCTTGGCACTCGGCCAAGGCAGCCGACGTCATCTGCTACAATTGCCCGCCCGAATGGGCGGACTGGGCGTCGATGCTGAAGGCGGTCAAGGCCGACCTCAATTACGACATTCCCCACGACAATAAGAACTCCGGCCAGGCGCTGGCCCAGATCCTCGCCGAGAAGAGCAATCCGGTTGCCGACATCGGTTATTTCGGCGTGAACTTCGGCATGAAGGCCAAGGCGCAGGATGCGCTGGAGCCCTACAAGCCCGCCAATTGGGACCAGGTGCCCGCGGGGCTGAAGGATCCGGACGGCTATTGGACCACCATCCATTCCGGCACGCTCGGACTGTTCGTGAACAAGGACGCGCTCGGCGGCAAGCCGGTGCCGGCCTGCTGGAAGGACCTCCTGAAGCCCGACTACAAAGGCATGGTCGGCTATCTCGATCCGAGCTCGGCCGCGGTCGGCTATGTCGGCGCGGTCGCGATCAATCTCGCGCTCGGCGGATCGGCCTCGAACTTCGATCCGGCCATCGCCTTCTTCAAGGAATTGCGCAAGAACGATCCGATCGTTCCCAAGCAGACCTCCTACGCCCGCGTCGTCTCGGGCGAGATGCCGATCCTGCTGGACTATGATTTCAACGCCTATCGCGCGAAATACACCGAGAAGGGCAATTTCGAATTTGTCATCCCGTGCGAAGGCTCGGTGGTGTTTCCCTATGTCGTCGGCCTCGTGAAGAACGCGCCCGACAAGGACAAGGCGAAGAAGGTCCTGGACTATCTCCTGTCCGACAAGGGCCAGGCGATCTGGACCAATGCCTATCTGCGGCCTGCGCGGCCGATTCAGCTGCCGGAGGCGGTGAAGGCCAAATTCCTGCCCGACAGCGACTATGCACGCGCCAAGAGCGTCGATTGGGGCGCGATGGAGACAGCGCAGAAGGCCTTCGTCGATCGCTATCTCGCCGAAGTCCGTTGATGCGGTATAGTGCCTCGGCTTAGGAGAAGCGGGGGCGCTTTCGCTTTGATGTCGCATCGAACCTTTGTCGGGCTTTGCCTGCTGCCGCTCGTGGTCGTCACGGCGGCCTTCTTCCTGCTGCCCATGACGCGCCTGCTCGTTACCGGCGCGGAAGGGCCGCAGGGGCTGCTCGGCTATGTTGCGATCCTCACCGAGCCGCGCTACCGCGCGACTTTGATCAATACGGTCTTGCTGTCGGCCGCCACCACGGTCGTGACGCTGATCGTGGCTACGATCGCCGGCATATTCCTGCAGCGCCATCGCTTTCCGGGCCGCGCCGTGCTGATCGCGATGCTGACATTCCCGCTGGCCTTTCCCGGCGTGGTCGTCGGCTTCATGATCATCTTGCTCGCCGGGCGGCAAGGTCTCATCGGCAGCATCACCAGCCATCTGGCCGGCGAGAAATGGGTGTTTGCCTATTCGATCTACGGGCTGTTTCTCGGCTATCTGTATTTCTCGATTCCGCGTGTCATCCTCACCGTGATGGCCGCCGTGCAGAAGCTCGACCCCGGCCTCGAGGAAGCGGCGCGGTCGCTGGGCGCGAGCCCCTGGGCGGTGCAGCGCGACGTGGTGTTGCCGGCGCTGATGCCTGCTTTCATCGCCTCCGGCGCCATCGCCTTTGCAACTGCCATGGGGGCCTTCGGCACCGCCTTTACGCTGGCGACCAATATCGACGTGCTGCCGATGCTGATCTACACCGAGTTCACGCTGGCCGCGAACTTTGCCACGTCGGCAGCGCTGTCGGTCGGGCTTGGCGTCATCACCTGGTTCATCCTCGCGCTCGCCCGCTCGTTCACCGGCGGCGCGGTGGCTGCGGCGGGGTAGGGCCATGCGCGACCGATTGATCTTCACCTGCCAGCTTGTCTTTACGCTGCTGGTCGCTGCATTCCTGGTGGTGCCGGCCGGCCTCTCCATCACCGCCGGCGTGACCGTCAATTACTTCCGCGGCATTGAGTCCGGCGTCACCTTGCAGTGGGTCGCCCAGGTCTGGGACCTCTATGCCGGCACCATCTTCCTCTCCTTTGTGATCGCGCTCGCGACGCTGGCCGTCACGCTGTTCGCCGGGGTGCCCGCGGCCTATGCGCTGCACTTGAGCGGCGGCAAGCTCTCGCGCGCGATCGAGGAGATCATCACGCTGCCGCTCGCCATTCCCGGCCTTGCCATTGCGCTGGCGCTGTTGCTCACCTATGGCGGCTTCAGCGACTTCCGCCGCTCCTGGCTGTTCATCCTGGTCGGCCATGTCATCTTCACCATGCCCTTCATGGTGCGATCGGTGATGGCGATCTTTGCCACCGTCGACATCAAGACGCTCGACGAGGGCGCGGCCTCGCTCGGCGCGTCGCCCTGGCGGCGGTTTGCCGACGTGATCGTCCCCAATGCGGTGCCGGGCATTCTAGCGGGAAGCCTGATGGTGGTGACGCTGTCGCTCGGCGAGTTCAACCTGACCTGGATGCTGCATACGCCGTTGACCAAGACCCTGCCGATCGGGCTCGCCGACAGCTACGCCTCGATGCGGCTTGAAGTCGCTTCGGCCTATACGCTGATCTTCTTCATCATGATCGTGCCGCTGCTGGTCGCGATGCAATTGTTCGCAGACAGGGAGCTTGCGAAGTGAACGTGGCCAGCGAAAGCCTCGTCAGTGGTCACGGCGCCGCCGTACGCATCGAACATTGCGGCAAGACCTTTGCGGATGGCACCCATGCGCTGGAACCGGCCTCGCTCGATATCGCGCGCGGCGAAACGCTGGTGCTGCTCGGACCCTCCGGCTGCGGCAAGACCACCATGCTGCGGATCATCGCCGGCCTCGAACGGCCCGATCCCGGCGGCAAGGTGCTGTTCGACGGCAAGGACATGACCACGGTGCCGATCGAGCGGCGCAATGTGGGCATGGTGTTCCAGTCCTACGCGCTCTTCCCGAACATGAGCGTCGCGGAGAACATCGCTTACGGCCTGAAAATCCGCGGCATGCCCAAGAAGGAGCGTGACGCGCGCGTTGCCGAGCTGGTGGCCCTGACCAACATCGCCGGGCTGGAGAACCGTCGCATCGATCAGCTCTCCGGCGGCCAGCGCCAGCGCGTGGCACTGGCGCGCGCGGTCGCAATCCGGCCCGGCATTCTGCTGCTGGACGAGCCGTTGACGGCGCTTGACGCAGCGCTCCGCGAGCGGCTGCGCAGCGAGCTCAATCGCTTGTTGCGGGCGCTCGGCATCACCGCGATCTATGTGACGCACGACCAGGCCGAAGCCATGGAACTTGGCGATCGGGTGGTCGTGATGCGCAAGGGAGCGATCGCCCAGATCGGCTCGCCACGCGAGATCTATTTTGCACCGAAGAATCGCTTTGTTGCCGAGTTCATCGGTGCTGCGAACATAGTGGAGGCGCCGCTCGACAACGGGCAGCTGGTGCTTCCCGGCGGGCGGTTGCCGACCGCCGTCGAGGGCAGCCGGGGGGATGTGCTCGCCATGATCCGGCCTGAAACGATCCGGATCGTTGCCGCGGGAGATGGTTCCCTGTCAGGCACGATCGACAGCGTCAGCTTCATCGGCGACCGGCAGCGTTTTGTCGTCAGCGGCGCAGCTCACAAGCCCTTGACGGTCGACGCGCCGAATACGATCGAAGCCAGGGCCGGCGAGCGGGTTGGCCTTTCGATCGCGCCGGATGCGATCCGCCTGCTGCCGTCGGAGGCCTGAGAAACGATGTCGGAAAGACCTGTTATCGTCGCGCAGATCTCGGATCTGCATATCAAGGCGCCTGGTTCCCTGGCCTATGGCCGCGTCGACACGGCCAAGGCGCTGGAGCGATGCGTCGCCGCGCTCAATGCCTTGCAGCCGGCGCCGGATTTCGTGGTGATATCAGGCGATCTCGCGGACACGCCGACACCCGAGGAGTACGCGCATCTGGCTCGCTTGCTGCAGCCCCTGAAGCTGCCTTATGCGGCCGTGCCGGGCAATCATGACTCCCGCGACTTGATGCGGACGTCGTTCCCGAGGTCGACTTACGCTTTTCCATCCGGCCCGCTCGATCAAAAGATCGAAGCCGGCCACCTCGACCTGCTGCTGCTCGATTCAAGCGTGCATGGCAAGCCGCATGGCGAGCTTGGCCAACCCACCCTGCAATGGCTCGAGACCGCGCTGGCCTCGACGACCGGCCGGCCGGCGCTGCTGTTCCTGCATCATCCACCGTTCATCGCGGGCATCTGGCACATGGACCGGCAGAATCTGCAGAACGCCGATGAACTCGCCGCGATCGTCCGACGCCATCCGCGGGTCCAGCTGATCGCCTGCGGACATGTGCATCGGGCCACGCTGACGATGTTTGCGGGCCGTCCCTGCACGATCTGCCCGGCGCCCAATCATGCCGTCGACCTCGATCTCGCGCATTTGCGCGAGCCGTCCTTCAAGGTCGAGCCGCCCGCTCTGCACCTGCACGCCTGGTTTCCGGGCGAGGGGCTGGGCACGGTGGTGACCCATCAGGTGCCGATCGGAGACTTCGATGGTCCGCATCCGTTCTTTGGACCGGACGGAAAGCTGCTTTGATCGGCTCGCCTGATCAGCTCGCCTTCGCCATCTCCTCGTCTTCGGGCGAGTTCAGGTACATGCCGGACATGGTGTCGACCCAGCACAGATGGTCGTGCACCTTCTTCACGCCCTCGACAGTCTCCGCGGCGACGACGGCGGCCTGACGCGAACGCTCCTCGGTGATCACGCCGCTGAGGTGGACGATGCCGTCCTTGACGATGACGGACAGGCCGAACGGGCACCAATCATTCTTCTCCATCGCCGCGATGATGCGATTGCGGATGTGATCGTCGTCTGCCGTCGGGTCAGGCACCTCGCGGGCGAGACTGGCGACCGTCTGGAGCAGGTTGGCGCGCGACACGATGCCGACGACCTCGCTGCCGCGAACGACCGGCAGCCGCTTGACGTTGTTCTTTTCCATCAGCTCCACGATCTCGGCGAGCGCCGTATCCTCGGTGATGGTCAGCGGATCCTTGGTCATGACCTCCGACACCTTGCGGCCGTGCTCATGGATGAAATCGGAAGCGGATTGGCCGGGCCCCAGGATGAAGCGCAGCCAGCGGCCGCGCTTGCGCTGGGTGCCGATTTCGCTGCGCCGGATGAAGTCCCCTTCGGACACGATTCCGACGAGCTTGCCGCCCTCCACGACGGGGAGGCCGCTGACATGCCGCTGCAGCATGATGTTGGCCGCATCGACGATCGTCGTGTCTGGGGAAACGGTGATGACCGGTTTGGTCATGATTTGGTGGGCGCGCATGGAGGGCTCCGCGAATTCTGGAAATGTCTCGATGCAAAACAGGCTAATCCGTTACCGGGGGCCCGATTTGATCGAGGTCAAGCGAAGGCCGGCCGCCGATCGGCTTGACGCAGCTCAACATCCGGCGCCGCCGGTCGGTTAGACTGAAAAGCAGGGGTGATCTTACCGGGAGCGTCACATGGCTGAGTTGTTCGAAAAGCAGGCGGCGGTGGTTGAGGCCACGGGGCCGGTCGGCCAGGCCAACAAGCGGGTCCTGAATTTCCTTTATGGAGCCCAGCGGGTCGCCCTCGAGGAGGCCGTCTTTGCGACCCAGGAGTGGATTGATCGGGCGCGAACGGAGACGCATCTGCTGGCCGAGTTCACCTCGAAAATGGCAGGCGCTCACTCCGTCAGCAACGTCAAGACAATGTTCGAGGAATGCGGTCAGCACCAGATCGACTTTATTCGCCGCGACTGTGACCGGATCTTCACGCATGGTCGACGGATGATCGACGCCGTATCGAGCCTGTTCGGCCGCCCCGCCGAAGACTGACCTTGACGCCTCCTGCATCCCGAGCGCCAAAAACATCAGAGAAGAGCCCGTGCAGCTGACATCGACGACCGTGGCAAGCACCGATCCGGCGCTGCCGTCTCCCGCCGTGAAATGCCAGGATGGACTCCTGAAGGACGGACCCCTGAACGACGGACCCTTGCAGAGCCGCGATTCCCGCAAGCTTCAGCCATTGCCGGTGCGCACGCAGCAACCGGGCTTGCCTGCGCAGGACGAGGATCACCTGGCCGACCGGGCCTTTCACGCCGCGGTCGCCCGTCTGACCGGAGGGATTTCGCCGGTTGCGCTCTCGCTCGCCTTTATCGATTGGACTGCACATTTGGCCGCGGCGCCGCAACGCCAGCTCGAGATCGCTAGGGAAGCGATGAGCAATGCGGGACGCCTCCTGCGGGCGGCCGGCCGCGTCAGCGAGCCCGACCGACAACCCTGGTCGCTGGTCAAGCCGCCGCCGCAGGATCACCGTTTTGCCAACCCGGAATGGGAGAACCCGGCGTTCAATCTGCTGGCGCAGGCGTTCCTGCTCGGAGAACAGTGGTGGCACAATGCCGCCACCGGCATCCGCGGCGTGGCGCCCGCAAACGAAGCCGTGGTCGAATTCTCGATCCGGCAGGTGCTGGACATGCTGGCGCCGTCCAATTTTGCCGCCACCAATCCCGAGGTGTTGCAGAAGGCGTTCCAATCCGGCGGCGAGAACTTCGTTCTGGGTCTGCAGAACTGGTACAGCGACCTGATGCGGCTGTTGTCGCCGGGCAGGCGTGCACCGGAGGACGAGCGGTTCGTCGTCGGCGAGACGGTCGCCACCGCGCCCGGCAAGGTCGTCTTTCGCAATCATCTGATCGAGCTGATCCAGTACCAGCCCGTCACCGAAAAGGTCCGCCCGGAGCCCATTCTGATCGTGCCGGCCTGGATCATGAAATTCTATATTCTCGATCTCTCGCCGCACAATTCGCTGGTGCGCTATCTGACCGGCCAGGGTTTCACGGTGTTCATGATTTCATGGCGCAATCCGGCGGCGGATGATCGCAATATCGACTTCGATGATTATCGCACGCTGGGCATCGAGGCTGCGCTTGCGATGATCAACGTGATCGTGCCCGGCCGGCGCATCCACGCCCTCGGCTATTGCCTCGGCGGGACGCTGCTGTCGATCGCGAGTGCGGCGATGGCGCGCGACGGCGATCGGCGGCTGAAGTCCATCACGCTGCTGGCGGCGCAGACCGACTTTACCGAGGCCGGCGAGTTGACCCTGTTCATCAATGAAGGCCAGGTCGCCTTTCTCGAAGACATGATGTGGCAGCGCGGCTTCCTCGATACCACGCAGATGGCGGGCGCCTTCCAGCTGCTGCGCTCCAACGACCTGATCTGGTCGCGGGTGTCGCGCGACTACCTGATGGGCGAGCGGGCACCGGCGAGCGACCTGATGGCCTGGAATGCGGATGCCACGCGCCTGCCTTATCGCATGCATTCCGAATATCTGCGCAAGCTGTTCCTGCGCAATGATCTGGCCGAGGGACGCTATCTCGTCGACGGCAAGCCGATTGCGCTGTCGGACATTCATACGCCGATGTTTGTGGTGGGCACGCTGCGGGATCACGTTGCGCCCTGGAAGTCCGTCTACAAGATCCATTACCAGGTCGACGCCGACGTCACCTTTCTGCTGGCGAGCGGTGGCCACAACGCCGGCGTCGTCGCGCCACCGGACGAACCGGGACATTCCTACCAGGTCGAGACCAAGCCCGCGGAGGCGCCCTATGTCGGTCCCGATCAATGGCTGGCGTCGGCTCCGAGGCACGAAGGATCCTGGTGGCCGGAATGGACCCGTTGGCTCACTGAACGCTCGGGCGAGCCGTGCGAGCCGCCGCGGATGGGAAGCGCCGACGGCAAGGACCTGCCGGATGCCCCGGGCGACTACGTCCATCAATAGGGCGGTATTGCGGGCAGCTATTTCCTGGCGAGCTTCAGCGCGGCCAGTTTGCGGTAGGCGGTTTCCGCTTTTTGCAGCAGCTGCTTTTCGCGCCTGGCGTCGAGCAGCTGCAGCGGCACCGCAACTCCGGCCTTGCGGAGCGAGCGCGCGAGCCTGCGGCCGTTGACATTGTCGTTCAACTGGCCGAGACAGCGTTGCGCCTTGCGCAGCGGCTTCAGTGCGATCTTCTGTCTGGCGAGAGTAGCATCGTCGAGCAGGTCGGCCAGCGATTCGATGGAATAGGTGAGCCGCTTGTTCAACAGGCGCACGCGGTGCCGCTTCGCGGCAGTCAGCTCGGGCAGCTTGCGGCATCTGCGCAGCAGCTTCTTCTCCCAGCCGGCGAGGCGATCCGCCGCATAGGCGGTGACCGGAGCGGCACGTCGCTTGATCGCCCGCTTGGCGGCCATGGTGGACCAGGGACCCATCGTCACCCAGGTTGACGTGTGGGCGATCAGGCGCTGATAGCGCATGGATCTCAGCGCCTGCGCCAACCGGCGATAGGCCTCCGCACGTCGTTCATGCCAGACGGCAAGATGCGGAATCTCCTCTCGCGGCTTCGGGCAGGCGGCCATTATCCGCTCGATCGTGACGTCTAGGTCGCGCACCGGACCAAGCTCGCCATTCAGCCACTTCAGCTCGCGCCAGATCCGCTGCTTGAGCGCGTCGTCGACCATCGGCGAAAAGAACCGGATAGCGGATCGCAGATGAGTCAGAGCAACGCGCATCTCGTGAAGGGCGTCCGCGTCGCCTCTGATGGCGGCTTCCCGATAGGCGCCCAGGCTGGCAAGATGGCGCCGTGCGATGATCCGGAATGCGGTATCGCAGGCCATGCCCGGGTTCAGCCGCGCGACGAGGCCCCGATCCGCGCTGCCATGCGACGGTCTTGCGCCCGGAGGCTTTGTCGACGAATTTGGCGCTTGGAACATCTGTTCGACGATGAGCTAATCCGCTTCAAACGCGGCGATCCTGCTTCGGCACGCGCTCACGGTTTCTTCGAGCGTCCCGGAGGCGTCGATGATCGCCCAGTCGATTGCGCCGACATCATAGTCTTCCTGAAGCCGGGCGATCTCGATCGTCGCGTCAGAAGCATCTCGCATGCGTCGCGAAATCCGCTTTTGCCGCGTCTCGAGGTCCGCGACCAGGAACAACCCAATAAAGCGGATGTGCGACCGCCATGCGACGTCCAGGATGGCCGCGCGTTCGCTCGCGCGGGCAAACACCGCGTCCGCTATGACCGAATGGCCCTGCGAGAGGACGCCGCCGGCCTGCCGCGTCAGGGTCTCATAGACCTGATGGCCCACCTCCGGCCCGTAGGCGCTTTCCGGAAGCTTTTCTTCCAGGCCAACTCCGAACATCTGCTTTCGCAGGACGTCGCTGCGCAGGATGATGGCCCCTGGCTCGGGCGGCAGGTCGGAAGCAATGGCGCGCGCCACGGCGGATTTGCCGGTGCCGGAGAGGCCACCTAAGGCGACAAGGATGGGGCGCCGCGGATGGATCAGCCGCTTCGCCAGATCGAAATAGGCGCGCGCGTCCCGGCTTGCGCCCGTGCCGTCGGCACCGGTGCGATGCGCCCTGGCCAGCAGGACCTGCGCGCGGATGGCGGCGCGAATCGACATCAGGAGCGGAAGCGTCGCCAGCGCCTCGAGGTTTTCGCGTCCCGTGACCGAAAGATAGCGGTTGAGCAGCGCGTTCGCCGCGGCCTGCTGCCCGTAATGCAACAGATCCATCAGCACGAAGGCGAGGTCATACAGCACGTCGATCGAGGCGATCTTCTCGTCGAATTCGATCGCATCGAACAGCACGGGCTTTTCGTCGATCACGACGATATTGGCGAGATGCAGATCGCCATGACAGCGCCGCACAAATCCTGTCCTGCCGCGTTGCTCCAGCAGCGGACGCAGGCGTGAAAACGCGGCGTGCGAGGCGGTTCCGAGCTCGTCGATGTCGTCGGCGGCAAAGCCGCCGGCCGCGCGCATCGCAGTCGAATTGTCGTCGATGAGCTTGGGAACGGATTGCAGCCAGGGATCCGCCGGCACCGCCGGCGCAACGCGATGGGCTGCGGCAATGGCATCGGCCATGGCATCGACAAGGCGGCCATCGAGGGCGCCGTCGCGCGCGAGATGGTCGACCGTCTTGCGCTCATCGAAGCGCGTCATCTCGACGGCATATTCCACAGGCGTGCCGGGTCCATCGACGCTCAGTTGTCCGTCGGCAGCTTGGGTGATCGGCACGACACGTCGATAGATCTGCGGCGCGAACGGCCGGTTGACCTTGATTTCCTCCTCGCAGGCGGCTTTTCGCTTGTCGAGGGTCGAATAGTCGAGAAAGGGAAAGCGGATCGCACGCTTGATCTTGAGCGCACGATCGTCCGCCAGGAAAACCGATGCGGCATGGGTGTCGATCCGCTGCACGCCGGCGTGATGCCGGGCATCGCCGAGGAAGGCAAAGACCTTCTCCTGCATCGTGACGTCGTCAGTCCCTGAACCTGTCATCTGTCACCGATCGCGCGCTCTACGGTTTTAGCACCGCGGCGCCAAGTATTTGGCCCGACCGCAGCCTGGAGAGGACTTCGTTGGCCTCGTCGAGCGGAAATGCTGTCGTCTCTGTCTTGACGCCCGCCTGCGGCGCGACTTTCAGGAAATCCAGGCCGTCCCGGCGCGTCAGGTTGGCGACCGAGACCAGCTGCCGCTCCTCCCACAGCAATGCATAGGGAAAACTGGGGATGTCGCTCATGTGGATGCCGGCGCAGACCACGCGGCCGCCCTTTCTCACCGCACGCAGCGCCGCCGGAACGAGCTCGCCGGCGGGCGCATAGATGATCGCGGCGTCGAGCGGTTGATCCGGCGCTTCGCCCGAGGCTCCAGCCCACACGGCGCCGAGCCGTCGTGCAAAATCCTGCGCGGCGACGTCACCGTGCCGGGTGAAGGCATAGACCGAGCGTCCCTGCCATTTCGCGATCTGGGCGATGATATGCCCGGCCGCGCCAAAGCCATAAATCCCGAGCCGCTCGGCTTGCCCCGCCATCACCAGCGAGCGCCATCCGATCAGGCCGGCGCACAGCAGCGGTGCGATCGAGACGTCGTCGCCGTCTTCGCCCAGTGGAAAGGCATAGCGCGCGTCGGCGATGGTGTGGCTGGCAAAGCCGCCATCCCTCGTATAGCCGGTGAAGAGCGGGCGATCGCAGAGGTTTTCCATGCCGTCGCGGCAAAAGCGGCAAACTCCGCAGGTGTGTCCGAGCCAGGGAATCCCGACCCGGTCGCCCAGGCTGAGACCGGTCACGTTGGGACCAATGAGGTCGACCCGGCCGACGATCTCATGGCCCGGAACAATGGGGTATTTGATGTCAGGAAGTTCCCCGTCGACGACATGGAGGTCGGTCCGGCAGACCCCGCAGGCGCTCACCTTGACGCGGATTTCGCCATCGCCGGCTTGCGGATCGGTCCGTTCCTCGAGCCGAAGCGGCGATCCCGGCGCCGGTAGTACCATCGCGCGCATTCATGCTTCTCCCGGGCCAACGTCGTCCCAACAAAGCCCAATCCGGCCGCTACCTTCTGCCCTCGGCCGTACGGCGGTGGCTTGAGCAAGATCAACTCGCAAGGGGCGGAATGGGCTCATTCTCGATGGCAAAGGAGAGCTAGCGATGGCGATCAAGGATGTCCTGTTGCCGCTGGTCGGCGAACCCACCGAGGCAGCGCGCGCTGCCGTCTATAAATGCGTAGCTATCTGCGGCGATTTCGGTGCCAGGGTAACCGGCATCGCGGTCGAGGAACACGTTCTCGTCCGTCCGAAAGTGTTGATTTCGGCGGATCTCGACAATGCCGAGGCGGCGGAGGCCGTGCGAAGCGTCACCGATGCGCAAGGTTTCCTGAAGATATTCGACGGCGCGGCGACGAGCTTTGGCGTCCGCAGCGCGAAAGACCTGCACCGCCTGGCGAGCTCCGAAATCGTCGACACCGTTGCCAACGCGGCGCGGCTGCGCGATCTGTCGCTTGTGCCGGTCAAATCGCATCACTCGTTCTCGGAACGGCTGGTCGAGGGGTTGTTGTTCGAATCCGGCAGGCCGATCGTGCTGTGCCCGGAGGAGTTGGCCGCCGATCTCCCGCTGTTGCTGGACGATGTCCTGATCGCGTGGGATGGCAGCGCGCCGGCCGCAAGGGCGGTCGGCGATGCGCTCCCGATTCTGAAGGCGGCCGAAAAGGTCCACATCGTCACGGTCACCGACGACGCCACCCCGGAACAAATCCAATCCGGCCGGGCCCTCATCGAACATCTTGCCGAGCACGGCATCGAAGCGACCTTCGAGACGGTCGCGATCGATGGCAGTTCGATCGGAAAGGTGCTCGAGGCCCACGTCAAGGCCAACCGGACCGATCTGTTGGTCATGGGGGCCTTTCACCATTCCAGGCTGAACCAGATCGTCTGGGGCGGGGCCACGAAGACTGTCATCGGCCAGCCGCCGTGCTGGGTTATGATGTCGCGATAGGCGCCGGCTGCAGTTCCATCGAATAGCCAAAGGTAGCCGAGCCTTCCATCGAGCATGATCCTTTCGGAAAGCCGCTGCACATTTTGCGCTGATGCGGCCGTCTGGGTCGGGATCATGCTCCAGCCGGATCATCGCTGATGTCGACATATCGTTTGAGCAACCTGTTGTTGCCCCACTCGGTCGCGGTCGTCGGGGGCAGCCCGCGTCGCGGCTCGGTTGGTGGCGCCATTCTCGGCAATATCCGGAAAGCGGGATTCGGTGGCCAGCTCGGTGTCGTGAATTCCCGCTACCACGAGATCAACGGCATCGAGCCGGTACGCAAGCTCGATCAGCTCCCTTTCGTGCCCGAGCTCGTCATCGTCACGACGCCGCCTCAGACCGTCCCCGAGATCATTGACGAGGCCGGACGTCTCGGCAGTGCCGGCGCCCTCATCGTCACCGCCGGGCTCGGTCATGGCGCGGGGTCGCTCGCGGAGGCAGCGGATCGCGCGGCCCGCAAATACGGCATGCGTCTGATCGGGCCGAACTGCCTCGGCATCATGATGCCGGGCGCGCGGTTGAACGCCAGTTTCTCCGCGCACATGCCCGGCGCGGGATCGCTCGCCCTGGTTTCGCAGTCGGGCGCGATCGCGGCTGCCATGGTGGAATGGGCGGCCCAGCGCGGGGTCGGCTTTTCGGGGATCGTGTCGATCGGCGATCAGCTCGACGTCGATATCGGCGACCTGCTCGATTACTTTGCGCTGGACGGCCGCACGCGGGCGATCCTGCTCTATGTCGAGGAGATCAGGGACGCGCGCAAATTCATGTCGGCGGCGCGCGCGGCCGCACGGATCAAGCCGGTCGTGGTGGTAAAATCCGGCCGCACGGCGCAAGGGGCCGGCGCCGCCGGAACTCACACCGGCGCGCTGGCCGGTTCGGATGCGGTGTACGACGCGGCGTTCCGGCGGGCCGGCATCCTGCGCGTGTCGGATCTGCGGGAATTGTTCGATTGCGCCGAGACATTGGGCCGATTGGAATCTCCGCCGGGAAAGCGGCTGGCGATCCTGACCAATGGCGGCAGCATCGGCGTGCTCGCGGTCGACCGGCTGGTGGAGCTCGGGGGCATCCCGGCTGCGCTCTCGCCCGAGATTCGCGAGAAGCTCGACGCGGTGTTGCCGCGAACCTGGTCCGGCTCCAACCCCGTCGACATCGTCGGCGACGCCGATGCCGCGCGCTATGCCGCAACGCTCGAAATATTACTGGCGGATCGCGGCAACGACGCCATCCTGGTGATCAATGTGCAGACGGCGCTTGCCTCCGCCGAGGAAATCGCGACCACCGTGACGAAGCTTGTCGGCGACTATCGCAAGCAGACTGCGCGCCGGGCCAAGCCGGTGCTCGCGGTCTGGGCCGGCGCGGAGCCCAAGGTGATCGACCAGCTCTCTGGCGCCGGCATTCCGAACTATCCGACCGAGGAGGATGCCGTGCTTGGCTTCATGCATCTGGTGCGCCATCGCGAGGTGGTGGACGCGCTGATGCAGGTCCCGCCTGCGATGCCCGTCGGCTTTGAACCCGACGTCGAGGCCGCACGGCGCATCATCAACGCGGCCCTGTCCGACGGCCGCCAGTGGCTGGACCCGATCGAGATCAAGCAGCTTCTCGAGGCTTACGAGATCGCGATGGTGCCGACGTTTGCCGCCTCCGATCCCGATCAGGCCGTGGCCTATGCCTCGCAGATCTTCGCGCGCGGCGCCACCGTCGTTTTGAAGATCAACTCGCGCGACATTGTGCACAAATCCGATGTCGGCGGCGTCGTTCTCAACCTGACCAGCCTGGACGCGGTGCGTGCCGCGGCGATCGACATCATGGCCCGCGCCAAGGCGCATCGCCCGGATGCACGGATTGCAGGCGTCATCGTTCAGGAGATGGTGGTTCGCGCCAAGGCGCGCGAGCTGATCATGGGCCTCGCCGACGATCCGACCTTCGGTACGGTCGTCGTGTTCGGCCGTGGCGGAACCGCAGTCGAGATCATCAACGACAAGGCGCTCGCGCTGGCGCCGCTCGATATGCAGCTCGCCCGCGACCTGATCCAGCGCACGCGCGTCTCCCGCCTGTTGTCTGCCTATCGCGACGTGCCCGCGGTCAGGGAGGACGCCGTTCCGATGGTGCTGGTCAAGCTGTCGCAGCTGGCGACCGATATCGCCGAAATCCGCGAGCTCGACATCAATCCGCTGCTGGCGGATGAAAACGGCGTCACCGCGGTCGATGCGCGCATCGCGGTCGGGCGGATCGCGCCGAAATTCAAGGGCAGGACATCGGCGAATTTCGCGGTGCGGCCTTATCCGTCACGATTGGAGCGGCACATCGAGGTCAAGGATGGCTGGCGGATTTTCGTGCGGCCCATTCGTCCCGAGGACGAGCCGCTGATCCACGACCTGCTGCGTCATGTCACGGCCGATGATCTCCGCCTGCGCTTCTTCGCGCCGATGAAGGAGTTCAGCCATCAGTTCATCGCCCGCCTGACTCAGCTCGACTATGCCCGCGCCATGGCGTTTGTCGCGTTCGACGAGGCAACCGACGAGCTGGTCGGGGTGGTGCGGATTCATTCGGACTCGATCTACGAGAGCGGCGAGTACGCGATCCTGCTGCGCTCGGACCTGAAAGGGAAGGGGTTGGGTTGGGCGCTGATGCAGACGATCATCGAATATGCGCGTTCCGAAGGCCTCAAGGAGATTTCGGGCGACGTGCTGCATGAGAACAGCGTCATGCTCGACATGTGCCGCAGCCTCGGCTTCGAGGTGAAGTCGGATCCGCATGAACACGACATCTGCAAGGTGCGGCTGCGGCTGTGATGCGGCGGCGTGAGCTCGTAGGATGGGCTTCGCTGCGCTCAACCCATCCTACATTTCTTCGCCGGTTTCCGCAGCCGCGGCTTCGGCGGGGGCCGGTTTTGCGGCCGAATGCTGCCGCAGCGCCTTGGCGACGATGGTGATCAACGGAACGATGAGTAGCGGCAGCACGCCGTTGAGCGGATGATGGATCATCCCGGAAATCTCGGACTGCAGCGCGCGTGCCTCGAGCTGCAGTCCTTCGATCGACGAGCCGTGAATTTCGTTGGCAAGCTCGAGCTCGCGCCCCGAGGGCGGCCTCGCAGCGACGGCAAGTAGGATGGCGGCAATCGCGAAATTGGCGATGCCGAGGATCACGGCCGCATAGATCGCGTTCAGGGGCTGAAGCAGGGCGAAATAGGCTGCCAATTCCAGCATGCCCAGGCCGAATACGGCGATCAGCGCCGCAAACGCCCGCAGGCCAAATCCCGTGAGCAGATGACGCAGCCTGATGTCGGCAATGATCCTGTCGGTGCGCCAGAGCGCACGAACATGCTTGACGACGTTTTCACTGTTCACGCTAGTGCCTCCTCAGTGCCAGCCCGACGACGACGCCGAGCGCGAAGGCCGAGGCGAGCGAGGCGACCGGGCGATCGGCGACCAGCCTGCCGATCTGTCCGTTCTCCTCGGCCAGGACGTCGCCGAGATCGGCGAGCGCCGCCTTGATCTGGTCCGCGAGCGCATCCGCTCGCGCCTTCGAGCTGTTCAGCATATCCTCGCCGGCCGAGCTCAGCATGCTCGCCAGATCCACCTTCAACGATTGCAGCTCGTCCCTCAGCGCGCCTTGATCGAACATTGCTCGTCCTCGCCAAATTCGGGCGAAAGCCTAGACGAGGGCGGTGTTCGACCTTTGATTTGCGTCAACCGCCGTTCGGGCGCACCTTGAGGCAGGTCAAATGGGACGAAAGGCAAGGTCTTACTAAATCCGCAAGCGGCGCGACGGCGCCGTGACGCCGAAAGGAATGCAAGTCTTGATATCCGAACCCGTGCTGACCGCTACGCCATCCGGCAATCGGCTTGAGCTGCGTCCTGGCGGGGCCTGGATCGCGGCCAATGTCGCGAGCCTCGAGCATCTGACGGCCGTGGTCGCGCCCGAGCTCGACCGTTCCAGTTCCGTGCGGGTCGATATGGCCGGCGTCGAGGAGCTCGATACGCTCGGCGCCTGGCTCCTGGAGAAGCTGTCCCGCCGCGCCGCCTCGCATGGACACCGGGCCGAGATCGTCGGCATAGCCGACAATTATTCCGGCCTGATGGAGGAGGTCCGGCAGGTCAACCGTCACAGCCCCGCGCCGAAGCCGGCAGCAAATGCTGCGATCGCCAGGCTCGGTGACCTCGGCCGCGCCACCTTGAACGCGCGCGAGGACGCCGCGGCGTTCCTGCAGATGCTGGGGGCGTTGTTCCTGGCGCTGGTCAACGTGGTACGCAGGCCGCGCTCGCTGCGCCTGACCTCGCTGGTCTATCAGCTCTACCGGGTCGGCTGGCAGGCGATCCCGATCATCGTGCTGATCACCTTCCTGATCGGCGCGATCATTGCGCAACAGGGTTTCTTCCACTTCCGCAGGTTCGGCGCGGAGTCCTACACGGTCGACATGGTCGGCATCCTGGTGCTGCGCGAGCTTGGCGTGCTGATCGTCGCGATCATGGTCGCGGGCCGCTCGGGCAGCGCCTACACTGCCGAGCTCGGCTCGATGATGATGCGCGAGGAGATCGACGCGCTCTCCACCATGGGGCTGAACCCGGTGGATGTGCTGATATTGCCGCGCGTCGCGGCGCTCGTGGTCGCGCTGCCGATCCTCACCTTCATCGGATCGATTGCGGCACTCTATGGCGGCGGCCTGGTGGCGCAGCTCTATGGCGGCATGTCGCCGCCGATCTACCTGGCGCGACTGCATGACGCGATCTCCGTCACCCATTTCGAGGTCGGCATTCTCAAGGCGCCGTTCATGGCGCTGGTGATCGGCATCGTCGCCTGCAGCGAGGGGCTGCGGGTCAAGGGCAGCGCCGAATCGCTCGGCAAGCAGACCACGACCTCGGTGGTGAAGTCGATCTTCCTGGTCATCGTGCTGGACGGGCTCTTCGCGGTCTTCTTTGCCTCGATCGGAATGTAGCGATGCAGGAGACCGATGTACGCTTCGCCATTCAAGTACGCGATCTGGTGGTCGGCTTCGGCAGCCAGACCGTGCTCGACCATTTGTCGCTGGATGTGCGCAAGGGAGAGATTCTCGGGCTGGTCGGCGCCTCCGGCGGCGGCAAGTCGGTGCTGATGCGGACCATCATCGGTCTCATTCATCGGCGCGGCGGATCCATCGAGGTGATGGGCAGGCCGATCGGTGACGCGCAGGATCGCGCGACGCAAAGCGCTGCGGCCCGATGGGGCATCCTGTTCCAGCAGGGGGCCTTGTTCTCCTCGCTCACCGTGCGCCAGAACATCCAGTTTCCCTTGCGCGAAAATCTCGTGCTGTCGCAGTCGCTGATGGACGAGATCGCCATCGCCAAGCTCGAAATGGTGGGATTGACCCCGGAGGACGGCGACAAGTTTCCTGCCGAATTGTCGGGCGGCATGACCAAGCGCGTGGCGCTGGCGCGAGCGCTCGCGCTGGATCCTGCGATCGTCTTTCTGGATGAGCCGACCTCCGGCCTCGATCCGATCGCGGCCGGCGATTTCGACGCCCTGATCAAGACATTGCAAAAGACGCTCGGGCTGACCGTGTTCATGGTGACCCATGACCTCGCCAGCCTGAATACGGTCTGCGACCGCGTGGCGGCGCTGGCCGACGGCAAGATCGTCGCGATCGGACCGATGGCCGAATTGCTGCAATCCACCCATCCCTGGGTGCGGGCCTATTTCCACGGCAAGCGCTCCCAGATGCTGCAACCTCAAGCGAGTTGAAACGATGGAAACCCGCGCTCCCTTCGTGCTGATCGGCGCCTTCGTCCTGGCTGCCATCGTCGCCGTGTTCGGCTTCGTCTACTGGCTGAACAACACCGGCGGTCTCGGCCCACGCGCCAGCTATCACGTGCAGTTTGACGGCTCGGTGCCGGGGCTCCTGGTCGGAGCCGCGGTGCTGTTCGACGGCATCCGTGTCGGCGAGGTCACCGATCTCGGTCTGGCGCCCGACAATCCGCGCCGCGTCAATGCGACCATCTCGGTCGCTGCGACCACGCCGGTGCGCGCCGACACCAAGGTCGGGCTGGAGTTTCAGGGCCTGACCGGCGTTCCCGTGATCGCGTTGGAGGGAGGCACAGAGCTTGCGAGCTCCGGCGCGGTGCCGACCCTGGTCGCCGAGCCCGGCGCGGGCCTCAGCATGACGGCAGCCGCGCGCGATGCGTTGCGCAAGGTCGATACCGTGCTGTCGGAGAATTCCGAACCGCTGAAGGACACCATCGCCAATTTCAAGACCTTCTCCGACGGGTTGGCGCGCAACACCGGCAAGCTCGACGGCATCATCGCCGGCCTCGAGAAGATGACGGGCGGCGGCGCGCCGGCGCAGAAGATCACCTACGACCTGCGCGCGCCGCAGGATTTCGGCCCGCCGACCAAGGCCGTCAAGGGGCAGCTGGCGATCCCCGAGCCGACCGCGGTCGCGATGCTGCAGACCCAGCGCATGCTGTTCTCGCCCGTCAAGGACTACCCAGATTTCGCCGATTTCCTCTGGGCGGACTCCATTCCGAAACTCCTGCAGGCGCGGCTGATCGACAGCTTCGAGAATTACGACATCGCCCATGCGCCGCTGCGCGCGGCCGACCTCGGGCAACCTGATTTCCAGCTGCTCATCGATGTCAGGCGTTTCGGGATCGCGACCGATCCGTCGCCCACAGTGGAGATTGCGCTGTCGGCGCGGCTCCTCGACAAGAACGGCAAGGTGCTCGCCTCGAAGCTGTTCGAGGGCAGCCAGAAGCTCAACCAGCTCGAGCCGGCCGCAGCGGTCGGCGCGTTCAGCGACACTTTCGACCGGATCGCGAAGGATATGATCGGCTGGACGGTGCAGGGGCTATGAGAGGTGCGTCCAAATCTCGCACGAGGCTCGTCCAGAACCGTCATCCTGAGGCAAGCCCTGCGGCGCAGAGCTTGCCTCGAAGGATGCACGGTCCCCGCTGCTGCAGCCGGGCCGTCGGCCGTCGCAGCTCGCTGAGGCGAGCACTTCGGGCTGACGGGGCTTGCGAGTTTTGCGCGGTAGGACGTCTATTCCAGCGTCTTCAGATACGACAGCAGGTCGTGGATCTGGTCGGGTTCGAGCACGAATTCCGGCATGGCGGGATGGCCGGTGTTGATGCCCTCGGCGAGCGCTTCGCCAAGCGATTCGATCGGGTAACGCAGGTGCAGGGTGCGGAACGGCGGCGCCGGCTCGAACGGGCTCGCGCCGGTGCGCCCGATCGCATGGCAGCGCGCGCAATGGGTGCTTGCATAGATCTTGCCGCGCTGGGCCGGCGAGGCCGCGAATGCGGCGGTCAGCAGCGTCAGCGAGATCAGGGCCTCGCACAGCACCAGTCGGAGCATCGGATAGCCAGCCTTTGCGTGTCGGTAGCACGATAAGGGCTGCGATCACGACCATTCTTGATCTGCGTCAATCGCCGTACGGTCATTTGACTAAGATGTGATTGGACTGATCGGCGAGCACGCAAGATGGCCGCCCGGCAGCCTGCGGAGTTGGAGATGAAAGCTTTCTTGGCTGCGATCGAGTCGAATGGACAATCCTGTGCCGATTGCTCGGTGCGTCCATTCAGCATCTGCGCGTCGCTCGACAAGGCGGAGATGCAGGAGTTCGAACATCTCAGTCGGCACGCCCGTTTTTCGCCCTGTGAGACGGTCTTCGCGGAGGAGGAAATAACCACCTCGTTCTACAATCTGCTCGACGGGGTCATGCGCCTCTACAAGCTGCTGCCCGACGGCCGCCGGCAGATCGTCGGATTTGCGTTGCCGGGCGATTTCCTCGGCATGACCGCTTCGGGGCGCAACAACTTCTCGGCCGACGCGATCGGCACAGTCGACGTCTGCCGGTTTTCCAAGGCGTCCTTTCAGCGTTTTGCCGAGGACAAGCCGCATCTGCTGCGTCGCATCAATGAGCTCGCCATTCGCGAGCTGGCCCAGGCGCGGGAGCACATGGTGCTGTTGGGGCGGCGGTCCGCCGAGGAGAAGGTCGCAACTTTCCTGGTCAGCTGGCGCGACCGCCTGGCCCGGCAGAACGGGGCGTCGGCCACGCTGCCCTTGCCGATGAGCCGGCAGGACATTGCCGATTATCTCGGGCTGACCATCGAGACCGTCAGCCGCACCTTCACCAAGCTGGAGCGCGACGGCGTCATCGAGATCATCTCCGGCGGCGTGCATCTGCTCGATCCCGCCCGCGCCGAGGCGCTCGCGGCGGCTTAACCGAAATTTCCGTCCCTGCAGTCCGAAATTGATCCGCATCAACGACCTCATTTCGCCGCCCGCGCGATATTTGCGGAACGATTTTCGAGGAGGTCGTCATGCCGTTTGATGCGCTGATCGTTAGCCTTGCCGTGACCGTCGTCTTTGTCGGCTTCGCGGTCGTGCTGGCCTGGGCTGATCGTCAGACCAGACCGACGGATGCCCCGGCGCAAAAGCGGCGAAGCTTCTAGCCTCCCTCATCCCGCCCTCTGGCCGATTGCCGAGCCCGAGGGCGATAGCGCAGTCTCCCCTTAGCCAGGGATTGCGGCCGGCTTGCTGGACGCGCAGCGCGCAATGGGGGGCTGCGGGTGCGCAGGTCTCGTTGGCTTGCCGGTGCGGAGGTCTGTCGCAAGCTCGAAGGCCTCGGGTTCGTGGAGCGTCGCAGCTCACCTGAGGACCGGCGCAATGGCGCGTGACCAACTTGCAATATGCACGCGCGATCAGGGAACTCGGTATCGGTAACGAGCGGCGTCGCGCCCTGTTGGCCCCGCTGGAGTCGTTCCAGACCGCCGCTTCGCTTAAGTTGTATTCGATGGATAAAGCATAGAAAGATTGCCGTTTTTCTTGCTTTAATCGTCTCAAATGAGGCGTGCCGGACTGACGCATGCGGGCTCTTTGTGATTGAAAATGACACTTTCCTTGACTACGGAAGGATGGCGTGCCCCGCAGCCCTCCAGGAGTCACAGCCGGCGTGCCCCAGGAAACCGTCGGAGATGCTCGCCGCGTCTCAAACAGCAAACTATCGGTTCTGCGCCAAAACCCGATCTTCCGGGATCTCGAGCCGGAGGCGCTGGACCAGCTGTGCCGCTATGCCAAGCACACGGTCCTCAAGCGGGGCGCCACGCTGTTTGCCAAGGACGATCCCGGCAACAGCCTCTACGCGGTGATCAGCGGCACGATCAAGCTCAGTGTGTCCTCGCCCGATGGCCGCAACGCGATCCTCAATCTGGTGGGCCCGGGCGAGCTGTTTGGCGAGATGTCCGTGCTGGACGGTCAGCCGCGCTCAGCCGACGCCACCGCAAATACCAATTGCGAGATTTTCGTCATCGACCGCCGCGATTTTCTGCCCTTCGTGCGGAGCCAGCCGACGCTCGCAATGAAGTTCATCGAGCTATTATGCGCGCGTCTGCGCTGGACCAGCGAGCAGGTCGAACAGGTCATCCTGCAGGATCTGCCGGGACGACTTGCGAGTGCGCTGCTCGGCCTGATCGAGAAGCGCAAGCCCGATCCCGAAAGCCACACCATTCCCATCACGCAGCAGGAAATCAGCGAGATGGTTGGCATGACGCGCGAGAGCATCAATAAGCAGCTGCGCGCCTGGGTGATGCGCAACTGGGTCCGGCTGGAGCACGGCGCAATCGTCGTGCTCGATCCGGCGGCGCTGCGCGAGCTCGCCGAAGCTGGCGGGCGGGACGAGGACTAGCGCTCACAAATAGCCTTCGCCGGCCTCCGTCGCGAAGCGGCCGGGATCGCCTTCCCAAACGATGCGGGCGTGCTCCAGCACATAGACGCGGTCGGCGTGGGGCAGGGCAAAGGTCACGTTCTGCTCGCCGAGCAGCACCGTGATCGGGGTGGTCTGCCGCAGCTTTTCCAGCGCCTTGGACAATTGCTCCAGGATGACCGGGGCAAGCCCCAGCGTCGGCTCGTCCAGGATCAGGATCTTCGGCTGCATCATCAGCGCGCGACCGATCGCGAGCATCTGCTGCTCGCCGCCGGACAGGGTCTGCGCCAGCTGGCCCTGACGCTCCTTCAGGATCGGGAACAGCTCGAACAGCCAGCTCAGCTGCCGGCTGCGCTCGTCCTCGGACAGATGCTGGCCGCCGAGGTCGAGATTTTCCCGCACCGTCATCTCGCCGAACAGCTCGCGCGACTCGGGGCATTGCACGATGCCGCTGCGCGCGATTTTCGCCGGGCTGATGCCGCGCAGCTTCTCGCCGTCGCGCACGATGTCGCCGCCATAGGGCAGGAAGCCCGAGATCGCGTTGAACAGGGTGGTCTTGCCGGCGCCGTTCAGGCCGACCACGGAGACGAACTCGCCGTGATGGATGTGGATGGAGACATTCTCCAGCGCCTGCGCCTTGCCGTAGTGCACCGTGAGGTCCTTGACCTCCAGCGCGGGCACCTTGTCCTTGAAGCTGGTCTCGGGCCGTGCCGAGGTCTCGATGGCGCCGCCGAGATAGACGCGCCGCACGGTTTCGTTGCGCATGACCTCGTCGGCGCGGCCGGTGACGATCTCCTCGCCGAGATACATCGCGAGCACGCGATCGACCAGCGCCGCCACGCTCTTGACGTTGTGATCGACCAGGAGCACCGCGCGGCCTTCGTCGCGAAAGCTCTTGATCAGCTCGGAGAAAATGCCGACCTCGGCCAGCGTCAACCCGGCGAAAGGCTCGTCCACCAGCACGACCTTGGGATCCCGGGCGATCGCTTTCGCAAGCTCGAGCCGGCGCAGATCGGCGAAGGGCAGCGTCGGCGGCCGGCGATCCATGACATTGCCGAGCCCGACGCGGTTGGCGATCCATTTGGCGCGCTCGGTCAGCGCCCTGTCGGGAAACAGCATGAGCAGGCTGTCGGGCAGCAGCGCCACCATGATGTTTTCCAGCACGGTCTGCCGGTTCAGCGGCCGGGAATGCTGGAACACCATGCCAAAGCCTTTGCGCGCGATCTTGTGCGCGGGCAGGCCGGCGACGTTCTCGCCCTGGAAAACGACCTCGCCCGCGGTCGGACGCTCGATCCCCATGATCGACTTCATGGCGGTCGATTTGCCGGAGCCGTTGGGGCCGATCAGGCCGAGGATCTCGCCTTCGTGCAAATCGAGGCTGAGGCTCTTGACCGCGGTGAGGCCGCCGAAGCGTTTTGTGAGGCCGCGCACCTGGAGCGTGGCGGGGGAGTTGAGGCGGGCATCCATCACGAGCGGGCCTCGCGCGACAGCGCTGCGCCAAGGAAGCCGCCGGGGAAGAACAGCACGACCAGGAGCGCGACGAAGGAGACGATGAAGGTGGCGAGTTCCCCGGTCGGCCGCAGGAACTCGCCGGCGACGATCAGGAAGATGGCGCCGAGGGCGGCGCCGAGCACGGTACGGCGGCCGCCGAGCACCGCGGCCACGATGACGTTGACCCCGACGGCGACGTCGACGACGGTGCCGACCGAGGCGGTGCCGAAATAGAACACCAGCAGCGCCCCGGACAGCCCCGAGAAGAAGGCGCTGACGATGAAGGCGAACAGCTTGTGCTTGACGATGTTGAAGCCGAGCGCGCCGGCCTGCACCGGGTCCTGGCCGCTTGCCTGCAGCACGAGCCCGATCGGGGATTGCGACAGGCCGTATAGGATCGCGGCCGAGATCACCATGAAGCCGAGCGCGATCCAGTAGTTGATGTTGGCGCTGATGGTGATCACGTCGGGAATGGTCAGTCCGATCTCGCCGCCGGTGAGATCGGCGAACACGACGACGAAGTTCTGCAGCATCAGCACGGCGACCAGCGTCGTCAGCCCGAAATAGGGGCCGCGCACGCGCAGCGCCGGCAGCGCGAGCACAAAGCCGGCGATGACGGCGGCCATCGCGCCGAGGAAGATGCAGAGGTAGACCGACCAGCCATATTGATTGTTGAGAATGCCGGCCGTATAGGCGCCGACGCCGATCAGGAAGGTCGGACCGAAATTGACCTCGCCCGCGAAGCCGAACAGCAGATCCCACGACATCGCGAACACGCCGAAATAATAGGCGACGGTGAGGAGGCCCAGCACATAGCCGGAGACGTAGAGCGGCAACGTCGCCGCGATCGCCACCACGACGATCGAGATCAGGAACAGCCGCGATTTGAAGAAGCCGGTCATGCTCAACGCCTCCCGAGCAGGCCTTGCGGCCTGACATACATGACTGCGACCAGGAGCAGGAGCGCCGGGATGGTGCGATAGGCCGGGGAGATCAGATAGGCGGTGAGCGTCTCGAGATAGCCGACCACGAAGGCCGCAATCAGCGAGCCTGACACGCTGCCGAGCCCACCCAGCACCACGATCGAGAAGGCGCTCGCGGTCAGCGGGCCGACGCTGTAGGAGCTGACGCCCAAGAACATCCCGAGCAGCACGCCGGCGATCCCGGCCAACACGCCATAGATCGCCCAGACCACGAGGTAGATGTTGTTGAGCTCGAGCCCGAGCAGGATGACGCCGCGGGGATTCATCGAGGCCGCCAGCACGGCCTTGCCGGTGCGGGTGCGGTTGACGAGCAGCCACAGGGCCCCGATCGCCACCCAGCAGACGGCTGCGGTGAATATTTCGTTCTTCGGCGTGCGAACGCCCAATAGGTCGACCACGCCTTCGACGATCGGCAGCACCGTCTTGGCATTGTTGGTGAAGAAATACGCGATCAGCTCCTGGATCATGATGCCCCAGA
Organism: Bradyrhizobium sp.; assembly: GCA_035293585.1. Taxonomy (GTDB): domain Bacteria; phylum Pseudomonadota; class Alphaproteobacteria; order Rhizobiales; family Xanthobacteraceae; genus Bradyrhizobium. Next base: position 292,347 of record DATGMN010000009.1, read on the forward strand.
GAAGCGTGCCGGTGAGGACGAAGATTTCCTTCTCCTCATTAGGGATGCGCTTCGAGCGCTGGATCGGCTGCACCACCGCGAAATAGGTCGCAAAGGACGCGAGCAGCGCGACCGCCACGCCGATCAGGGCGCCGGCATAGGTGCCGGTGTGCAGCACGCTCGCTGCGGCCCAGGCGGCGACCGCAGCCAGCACCATGATGGCGCCGTGCGACAGGTTGAGCACGCCGGAGACGCCGAAGATGAGTGTGAAGCCGGTCGCACCGAGCGCGTACAAGGCACTGACGGCAAAGCCGTCGATCAGGATTTGTAAAGCAAGCATTTAATTCAGCCGCGGCAAGACCTTGGCCTCCACTCCACGAAATCACGAGACGGGACGATGCTCCCGAGCCAAGTACAAGACCTGGCTCGGGCGCGTGCGCTTCTCTACTGGTCAGTTCGAGGTCACCTTGATGAAGCTCGGGAACTTCATCTGGGCCTTGGCGACCTCCTTCGGCCAGATCGCCACCTGCTGGCCATCCTGCCACTGCAGCATCAACCCGGTGATCAAGCCCTTGCCGTATTTGATCGAGTGGGTGAAGGGATCGTCCTTGCCATAGAACTGGACGCGACCGATGGTGCCTTCCCAATCGGTCTTTTCCAGTGCCTCGACCAGCTTATCCGCATCGGTCGAGCCTGCGCGCTTCACGGCGTCGGCGATGTAATAGACCTCGTCATAGGCAGTGTAGCCGGCGTAGGACGGATAGTTGCCGTACTTCTTGTTGAAGCCTTCGGCGAACGGCAGCGACTTCGGCGTCACCGCGACGCCGGTGCCGGAGACGCCCTGATAGATCACGCCATTGGCGGCGTCATTGGTGTCCTTGCCGAAGGTCGAATTGGTCGCCTGCGAGGAGATGCCGAACATCGGGATCGGCACCTGCTGGTTCTTCCACTGCACGGTGGGCTGCACGCCGACATGGGAGATGCCGGTGATGATCACATCGGGCTTGGCTGACTCGATCTTGTTGAAGATCGGGGTGAGGTCGGTGGTGTCAGGCGAGAAGCGGATATGGTCGAGCACCTTGAGCCCGATCTTGGGCAGGCATTCCTCGTAGCCGACATCGAGCGGCTTGGTCCAGGCCGCGTCCTCGCTCATGATGACGGCGCTTGCCATGTGCTTCTGGTCGACCAGCAGATCCTTGGCGGCGTCGCAGACCGACTGCGCAAGCGCGGCCGAGGTCAGGTAGCCGTGGAAGGTGTATTTGTTCTTCTCATAGTCGGCATGCACGCTCTTGCTGATCTCGTTGGAGGCCGCGCCCGGCGTGACGAACGGGGTTTTCAGCCGCGCGGCCCAGGGCTCGAGCGCCAGCACCACCTCGCTGATATAGCTTGCGATGACGATGTTGACCTTGTCCTCGTTGACGGCGCGCTGGAAGGCGCGGACCGAATCGGCCGACGAGGAGTGATTGTCATAGGTGACGATCTCGATCTTGCGGCCGTCGACGCCGCCCTTGGCGTTGATCTCGTCCGCCGCCATCTGGGCGGCTTGCGGGATCGATGCGCCGGCAATCGCCTGGGCTTCGGCAATGACGCCGATCTTGATGGGGTCGGCAGCAAGCGCCGGCGTCAGGCCGGTCAGAAGGCCCAGGGCGGTTGCACCGAACAGGGACCAATGCACAAAGGATGTCGTTTTCATCGTCGTCTCTCTCCGCTTTATTATTTGTTTTGATGTCTATTCTTTTTGGTTGGGCCGGATTGTAATGGCACGATCCGTCCCGGCAAGCAAAACCGAGCATGCCTCCGGTTCGCCAAAGCAGAACTAAAGTCGCAAGCCTGTTTTGTGTGCAGCCTCACGCCTCGATGATCGCGACGGCCCGCGTCCAACCGGCGGATGCACGTTCGATCTTCACCGGGAAGCACGATATGGTGAATCCCGTCGAGGGCAGAAGTTCCAAATTGTGCAGCTTTTCGAGGTGGCAATAGCCGATATGCCTGCCGGCCTTGTGGCCTTCCCAGATCAGGCTGGCATCCCTGGTCTCCGCATATTTCCTGGCGGTATAGACGAACGGGGCGTCCCAGCTCCAGCCGTCGGTGCCGGTCAGCCGCACGCCGCGCTCGAGCAGGTACATGGTCGCCTCGTAGCCCATGCCGCAGCCGGAATTGACGTAATCGGCCCGGCCGAATTTGGCGCCGGCAGAGGTATTGACCACCACGATCTCCAGCGGCGAGAGCGTGTGGCCGATGCGCTTGAGCTCGTCTTCCACGTCCTTGGGCGTTGCGACATAGCCGTCGGGCAGGTGCCGGAAGTCGAGCTTCACGGCCGGCTGCAGACACCAGTCCAGCGGCACCTCGTCGATGGTCCAGGAGCGCTCGCCTCTGTTCATGGTGGGATGAAAGTGCCAGGGCGCATCGAGATGCGTGCCGTTATGGGTGGAGAGATTGACCTGCTCCACCGCCCAGCCCTGTCCGTCAGGCAGATCTTCCGCCTTCAACCCGTCGAAGAACTGCAGCATCCGCGGCAGGCCCTGGCTGTGGTCGATATACTGGATGGTCGGATGATTGCCGGGCGGATCGGCCGGCACGTCATTCTGCAACGGCACGGAAATGTCGATCAGCTTTCGCGCCATTGCGCATCCTCCATCGTGATTTCAGAAAACTTCAAGCGCGATCCCGCCGCGCCGGCGCGACGAGATCGGGCTCGATCGGTCGCCGCGCAGGACACCTCTCCCAAGCGGGGAGAGGTCGATTTGCGCAGCAAATCGGGTGAGGGGCCGCAGCTCCAACGAGAGACAATAACCCCTCACCCGGCTCGCATCTCTCGATGCGATCCGACCTCTCCCGACGGGAGAGGTGAACCGTGTCTTCGGCTCGAACCGATTCATCGCGACTCAGGCCGAGAAGTTGAACAGCTTCGCCGCCGTGCGGCCGAGAATGTCCGCCTTCTCGTCGTCGCTCAGCGTGGTGCAGGCGAAGATGTGATCCACCGGCTGCATCTGCCAGGGATAGGGATAGGGATAGTCGCTGCCGAGCACGAGCTGGCTCGCGCCGACCTGGGCGACCAGATGGCGCATGGCTTCGGGCGTGAAGACGAGCGAGTCGAAATAGATCTGCTTCAGATATTCCGTTGGCTGCTTCTTTAGCTTCACCTCGGGATTGCAGCCCTTGGGTCCGACCAGGCAGGCGTGGTCGGAGCGATCGGCATAGGACGGCAAATAGCCGCCGCCATGGGCGGCAATCACCTTCAGGCCGGGGAAGCGGTCGAAGGTGCCTTCGAAGATCAGGTGGGACAGCGCGATCGTGGTCCCTAAGGGATTGGCGATGGTGTTGCCGAGCCAGCCATTGCCGGCAAAGCGCTTGTTCAATTCGGGAAGGCCTTGCGGGTGAATGAACAAGGGAACGCCGAGCTCCTCCGCCTTGGCCCAGACGGGATGGAATTTGGGATCGGAGAATTCGACGCCGTCGACGACATCGCCGATCGCAGCGCCCTTCAGTCCCTGTTTCTTGATCGCGGTCTCCAGTTCCTGCACGGCCAGATCGGGCGCCTGCAGGGTGAGGGAGGCGAAGCCGGCGAAACGATCGGGCTTCGAGGCGCACAGCTCGGCGAGCTTCTCGTTCTGGATGCTGACGATCTTTGCGGCGAGATCGCGGTCGCGGTCGTACCAGAACGGGTTGATCGAGAGCACCTCGAGGTCGATGGCCTGCGAGTCCATCGCGGCAATGCGCTGGTTGATGTCGATGAAGGCCTCTTCCGCGCCGTTGACCGGCGGCACCTGCAGCTTCGGCCCGTCGGCGAGCAGCGCGCCGGCCTCGTGGAAATGGCAATGCGAGTGAACGTCGATGGTCTTCACGCGCTTGCCATTGACCATGACCGGCAGCTTCTGGCGCGCCGCTTGCCCATGCGCGCCCTTGAGCAGGCCGCAGCTGCAAAACACGACGCCCGCGGCGGCGCCCGTCTTGAGAAAATCACGGCGCGTGGTCATGGCGGCTTCCTCCCCGGATCTTGTTTGTGTTGGCGACAACCTAGGACAGCCGAGCCACAGGCAGCAAGAGACCGGGCAGCACGGCTGACGCATGGCTGATCAAACCGGCTTGATGCCGGCCTTCATGATGACGTCACGCCATTTCGGCACTTCATCGTCGATCCGTTTTTTCAGGCCGTCCGGCCCGTGGGCAAGCACCTCGAAGCCGTCATTGCGTAATTGTTCGGCAATCCGGGTGGTCTTGACGATGGCAAGCGAGTTGCTGGCGAGTTGCTGGACGATGGCGGGCGGCGTCTTCGCAGGCGCGAAAAAGCCCTGGAACGTGTCGGTGACAAAGTCCTTGTAACCGAGCTCGACCATGGTCGGCACGTCCGGCAGGTCGAACCAGCGATCGGGCCCCGTCACCGCCAGAGCCTTGAGGACCCCGGCCTGGACATGCGGATGCGCCGGCGGCAGGGCGACGACCGCAAGCTGGGTCGTGCCGCCGAGGACCGCCTGCACGGCCGGGCCGGAGCCGGAGAACGGCACATGTGTCATCTCGATGGCGGCCTTGATCTTCAGGAGCTCGCCGGTCAGATGCGGGGTGGTGCCGATGCCGGGGCTGCCATAATTGAGCTCGCCCGGATTGGCCTTGGCGCGCGCGACCAGCTCGGCGATCGAGCTGATGCCGAGCTTCGGGTCGGCTAGGATCACGTTGGGCGAGGTCGCGAGCTCGGCGATCGGCGCGAAATCCTGATAGGGATCGTAAGGCGAGTGAGCGTAGAGCGAGGGATTGACGACATAGGCGCTGGTGGTCAGCAGCAGCGTATAGCCGTCCGGCTCCGAGCGGGCCGCAACGCCCATGCCGATATTGCCGCCGGCGCCGCCCCGGTTCTCGACCACGACGGTGCCGCCGATGGCATCGCCGAGATGAGTGGCGAGGATCCGCCCCATGATGTCGGTCGGACCACCCGGCGCGAACGGCACGATGATCCTGATGGGACGGTCGGGGTAGGCTGCGGCTTTCGCGGACCTCATGCCAAGTAATGCGCCGGCAGCGGCCGTGGCGAGAGCGCCGAGGTTACGAAAAACGTCGCGTCGCGACGGACGTAGCGTGTCGCCCACCTCGGCTGCTCCCCGATGCGTTTCGCCCGGCTCGTGCCGGGTCTGTTCATTGCGGCCGCCGGCCGCGCGCAGACCCTATCACATGTCGAACACCGCGACAGCGCGAATGGGCGAGGCCGTGCCCTCGCGCATTTTCATCGGCAAGCCGATGAAGGTGAACTGACCCTGGCCGAGCAGCGCCTCCAGATTGCACAGGCTCTCGATATGGGTGATGTCGAGATCGAGGCAGGCCTTGTGCACCAGCAGGTTGACGTCGCCCATCGGGCCCGGCCGCATCGAGTCGATGCCGAAATGCACCACGCCGCGGCCAGCGAGCCATTCGGTCGCCGCGACATTGACGCCGGAATTCTCCGTCGCATAGTCCTTGCCCGGAAAGGTGCGGGCGTGATGGCCGGTGCAGAGCAGTACGGTGCCGCCCCTCGGCACGGCAAGGCCCGCCTGCTTCACCGCCGCTTCGAGGTCGCCTGGCGTGATCTCCGCGCGCGGCGCGATGTGGCGCAGGTCGAGGCAGATGCCCGGAACGATGCACTTCTCGAGCGGATATTCGTTGATCGGAATCCCGCTTTTTCCAAAATGCCGGGGCGCATCGATATGGGTGCCGGCATGGTCGGGCATCGAGATGAACATCGACGACAGCCCCCAGACCTGGCCGGATTCGGCGAACGCGTCCTCGTGGCTTTTCCAGACGCCGTGGATCACGGGCGGATGGCCGGGATAGGTCGGGACGCGATGATAGAGCTCGCGGCTGAGATCGACGATTTTCATTGCTAAGAGAGCCTCTCTGACCAAAGAGGCCCGCAGCCTATCGCAAGATTTGGCCAGGCAGCCAGAGCGATATTGCGGGGATGTAGGTCACGACCATCAACACCGCGAACATCACCGCATAGAACGGCCAGATCTTGCGCATCACCTCCTCGATCGTGACCTTGCCGACCGCACAGCCGACGAACAGGATCGAGCCGACCGGCGGGTGGCACAGGCCGATGCCGAGATTGAGCAGCATGATCATGCCGAAATGAACCGGGTTGACGCCGAAATTCTGCATCACCGGCAATAGGATCGGCGTCGCGATCAGGATCGAGGGGGCCATGTCGACCAGCGTGCCGAGCAGCAGCAGGAGCACGTTGATCAGCAGCAGGATGACGTATTTATTGCCCGAGATGGACAGGAAGAAGGCCGTCATCTTTGCCGGCATCTGGGTCAGGGCCATGATATAGCCGACGCTGGAGGCGCAGGCGATCAGGGTCATGACCATCGCAACCGTCCGCAACGTCCGATGCAGCAGCACCGGCAGGTCGCGCCAGCGATAGTCGCGGTAGATGAACATGGTGACGAAGAAGGCCCAGACGCAGGCGACCGCGCCGGCCTCGATGGCGGTGAAGACGCCGCCGAGAATGCCGCCGAGAATGATCACGAGCGTGATCAGGCCCCAGGCGGCATCGATGCAGATGCGAACCGCATCCTTGAGCGGCACCATCTGGCCCTGCGGATGGCGCTCGCGATAGGCGATCACGACGCAGAGGATGATCAGCGAGAGGCCGAGCAGGAGCCCCGGGAAGACGCCCGCCATGAACAGCGCACTGATCGAGATCGTGCCACCGGTGGCGAGCGAATACAGCACCGCATTGTGGCTCGGCGGCACCAGCAACGCCTGCACCGAGGAGGTGATGGTGAGGTTGGTTGCGAACACGCGCGGATAGCCGGAGCGCTCCATCTGCGGGATCATCACCGAGCCGATCGCGGAGGTATCGGCCACGGCCGAGCCGGAGATGCCGGAGAGGAACGTCGTCGCCAGCACGTTGACGATGGAGAGGCCGCCGCGCAGCCGGGTGAGGCCGACCAGCACGTCGGCGAAGGCGACCAGCCGGCGCGCCATGCCGCCTTCGGCCATGATGGCCCCCGCAAGCACGAAGAAGGGAATGGTCAGCATCGCGACCTTGCTGACGCCGTCGGAGATTTTCAGCATCAATGCTTCGAGCGGAATGCCGATCGAGAGCGCGCCGGCGATGGCGGCAAGAGCCAGCGAATAGGCGATGGGCATGCCGATCATGAAGCAGAACGCCATCGTCGCGAGCAGGATGAAGATATCCATGATGGTCTCTCGAGTTCTCTCTCGCGTGCGGATCAGTCGAACGGCGTTGCTTCGGCGTCGTGGTGCAGCGGATCCGGCGGCAGGCCGAGGAAGATCCGCTCGATGATGAAGAGCAGCAGGCAGGCGCCGCCGAGCGGGATCGGCAGATAGGTGACGCCGACCGACAGGAACGGGAAGTCGGCGATGCTGTTGTGCCAGGTCACCTCGACCAGCCGTTCGCCCCAGATGATCATGAACAGCGCGATCACGGCCATCAGCAGCTGGACCAGGAGGTCGAGCAGCCGCCGCCCGAGCGGCGGCAGCTTGCCCGCGAAATAGCCGACGTTCATGTGCAGGTTGAGCCGGTAGGCGGCGGCGGCACCGATGAAGGTCAGCACGATCGTCAGCAGGATCGCGAGCGGCTCGGGCCAGGACGCCGCGCTGTTGAGCACATAGCGGGTGAACACCGCATAGGGGATGACGGCGGAAATCAGCACCAGCGCCACGGTGCCGACCACGACACAGGCGAGATAGAGATAATCCATCGTGCGCCGAAACAGCCCAGCCATGCGAGAGCCTCCCGATATTGTTCGCGTCCCGCGCTCAGATGGTCTGGATGCGCTTGATCATGTCCTGATATTTCGGGCCGTATTTGTCCCACACCGGCTTCACCGCCGCCTGGAACGGCGCCTTGTCGGCGATCTCGACGATCTCGCAGCCGGCGGCCTTGGCCTTGTCCATCGCCTGCTGCTCATATTTCTTCCAGAGCTCGCGCTCCTCGAACTGGGCTTCGCGGGCGAATTTCTTGATCAGGCTCTGGTCGTCGGGGCCAAGCGCGGTCCAGGCGCGCTTCGAGAACAGCAGCACCTCGGGGATGATCAGGTGCTCGGTCAGCGAATAATATTTCGCCGCCGTGTAGTGGTTGGAGAAGACATAGCTCGGCGGATTGTTCTCGGCGCCGTCGATCACGCCGGTCTGCAGCGAGGAGAACACCTGGTCGTAGCCCATGGCGATGCCGTTGCCGCCGAGCGCGTTCATCATCTCGATGAAGATCGGATTGCCGATCACCCGGATCTTGAGACCCTTCAGGTCCGCGACCGTCTTGATCGGCTTCTTGGTGTTGTAGATCGAGCGCGCGCCGGCATCCATCCAGCACAGCGCGACGAGGTTGGCATTGGCATTGGCGGTGATCCTGTCGAGCAGCTCCTGCCCGATCTCGCCGTCCATCATCGCCTGCGCATGCGCCGTGTTCTTGAACAGGAAGGGCATGTTGACGACGTTGATGTCGTCGACGATCGGGCCGAGCGCGCCGGCCGAGACGCGCAGCATCTGGATCGCGCCGATCTGCGTCTGCTCGATGGTCTCCTTCTCGCCGCCGAGCTGGGCGGAGGGATACATCTGCACAGTGAGGCGCCCGTTGGTCGCGGCCTCGAGCTTCCTGCCGAGGCTTTCGGTCGCTGCGACCGTCGGATAGCCGGCGGGCTGCACGTCGGAGGCCTTGAAGGTGGCCTTGGATTGCGCTGCGGCCATCGCGATCGGCGCGGCGCTCGCGGCCATCGTGGCAAATCCCGCGGTCAGCTTGATGAAGTCGCGGCGTCTCATGTCATCCTCCCACTTGTCGTTCGTGTTTGAACGGCGCGGCGTTATCTGCGCGCCTGTCGTCAGGCGTGGCTGTCGAAGAACTCCGGATTGGTGTGCCGGGTGGCGGAGATGTCCAGCAATAGACGCGCCAGATGCTGCTCCATGGCCGCGCGCGCCGCCGCCGGATCATGCGCCTCGATGGCCGCAAGAATGGGCTCATGCTCCGCGATCACCTGGGTCATGCGGCCCGCCACCGGCAAGGTCAGCCGGCGGTAGCGATCGACATGAACCTTGACCTGCAGGATCAGCCGCCAGATGCCGGGATAGCCGGCGATCTCGGCGATGCCGGCATGGAAAGCTTCGTCCGCCAGGTGAAAGCCTTCGCGATCGAAGGCCGCATCCGCCTCGCGCTGCCGCTGCACGATGGCCTGCAAATTCATGATCTGGCTTGGCGTGGCGCGTTCCGCCGCCAGGCCCGCGGTGGTTTCCTCCAGCGCCTTGCGGATGATGATCGCCTCCGGCAGCGCTGCCAGCGGAATGCGGGAGACGAAGATGCCCGACTGCGGAAAGATGTCGACCAGGCCTTCGTCGGCGAGCTTCAGAATGGCTTCGCGCACCGGCGTGCGGCTGAGTCCGTAGGAGAGCGCGATCTCGGCCTCCGAGATCGCCTCGCCCGGCCGGCGTTGCAGCGACACCAGCTCGTCGCGCAGCTCGGAATAGATGCGCGACGACGCCGTCGTCCGCCGCGGCCGCGCGCCACGCCGGATCTTGGCAGGCGTCTTGCCGGGGCCGCTGGCGGCTGCCGCCTTCTTGCTGGTCACGGGTGCGCGCATGTCTGTTCTCGCAACTAATATATTAGTATATGAACCGAACGAGGTTGGCAAACGAACAAGCCGCACTTTCTATTGTGCGCCGCCGCAACGGGAGGTTTCGAGATGACCGATTATCGCAAGCTGTTCGATCTCACCGGCAAGACCGCGGTCGTGCTCGGCGCCGCCTCCGGTATCGGCAAATCCTCCGCCGAGGCGCTGGCCGCGCTCGGCGCCGGCGTGCTCTGCGCGGACAAATCGGAGGACGGCGCCCAGGCCACTGCCGCCGCCATTCGCGAGCGCGGCGGTATGGCGGAGGCCGCGGCCTGCGATGCCGCCAGCGCCGCCGATGTCGCAAGCCTTGCGGCGACGGCGCTGCGGACTTTCCCGCGCCTCGACATCGCCGTGACGACGCCGGGCCTGAACATCCGCAAGACCATCCTCGACTACACCGCGCAGGATCTCGACCGCGTCATCGACCTCAACATCAAGGGCACGGTGTTCTTTTTCCAGGCCTTCGGCCGCATCATGGTCGAGCAGAAGGGCGGCAGCCTGATCGCATGCTCCTCGGTGCGCGCGGTGACCATCGAGCCCGGGCTTGCGGTCTACGGCGCGACCAAGGCGGCGATCGGCCTCTTGGTGCAGGGCTTTGCCTCCGAGGTCGGCCGCCACGGCGTGCGCGTCAACGCGATCGCGCCAAGCGTCGTCGAGACCGCCTTGACGGCGCCGATCACGCAGCGGCCGGACATCTACAGGCTCTATGCCGGCCACACCGTGCTCAACCGCTGGAGCAGCGCCGACGAGGTAGCGACCGCAGTCGCCTATCTCGCTTCCGATGCCGCAAGCTATGTCAGTGGCACCACGCTATTCGTCGACGGCGGCTGGACCGCGATCGACGGCCCGCCGACGGGGCTGACGCAGCTGGGGACGTGATCGCGCCGAAGTTCATGGGTGCGGTAGGATGGGGAGAGCGAAGCGAAACCCATCGTTTTCGCCACGCGCGCCGTCATTCCGGGGCGCGCTGAAAGCGCGAACCCGGAATCTCGAGATTCCCAGATGGGCAATTGCGCACCGTAGTTCGATGCTTTGCATCGCCCCGGAATGACGGGGAGTGGGCGGATCGATGGGTTTCGCTTCGCTCTCCCCATCCTACAGCGCATCACGCCACATCGGGCCGCCACGCGATCACGCCTTCGGTGCGGGCTCGCACCTCCGGTGAGGCGAGGCAGGTCGCGACGGCCTCATAGCCGGGCGCGCCGGGATAGGGCGCGACACGGGTCGGCGGCGCGTGGTTGGCGGGGCAGAGGATGATCGCCTCATCCGGGCCGACGGCTTTGAGATCCAGGATCGCGGATGATCGCGTCAGCAGGAACAGCGGGCGTCGGCTCGCTGCCGCACGTTGACGCAGATGCGCGCTCAGGGCTTCCTGTGTGGCGTGGTCCAGCCCTTGTTCGACCATGTCGATGACGAGGATGGCCGGTCCCTCGGCTTCCAGCCCGACGAGCAGGGCGACGAGCGCATCCGACGCGGTGGCGCCTTCGTCGACCAGCCAGTCGATGATCCGGTCGACCCGCAATTTGAGCGCGGGGTCGCCATCGCGGCGTGCGCGTGCGTCCGCTGCATGATCCGCCGCCCGCTCCAGGCCGAGGAAGGCGGCATTGGGCAGCGTCTCGGCCAGACGCCGCGCCAGCCTGGTCTTGCCGCTGCCCAGGGGGCCGATGATGTAGTTGAGCGGCCTGATATCGCCGAGCTCGAACGGCTCGCCGCCCCACGGCCAGGGCAGCTCGAAGGCGACGCTGAGCTCCGCGGACGGCTGCAGCAGGCGCGCCAGCTCTCCGCGTGCGGGCACCTCTCCGCGCGCAAGATCCGCCCTGACGCCGCGCAGCTTGTCGACCGTGCCGACAAGCTCGCGGATTCGATCCTCGAGTGTCGCCTGGTGCGCAGCCAGCGCAGGCTCCAGGCTCGCGGGCTCGCCGCCGAGGGCCCGCGCGATCTGCGAAAGGCTGAGGCCGAGCCTGCGCAAGGCCACGATCTCGGCGGCCTGCGCCATCTGCTCGGGACCATAGGCGCGCCAGCCGGCCGGAGTGCGGTGAGGTGCAACCAGGCCACGCTGCTCGTAAAGCCGCAGCGCCTTGGCGGAGACGCCGAGCCGCTTCGCCGCCTCGGACGAATTCAGGAACCGCATGGAAGACGTCACGACTCACCTCGCTGCTCGCTGCCGGGCACTCCTTATCGGGGCTGGCCTAGGGGACAGGTCAAGGGGGAGGGTCGACGGGGTCTGCGCGGTTTCGCAGCTACGCGTGCTGCAAGATCGCCCGCAATCGGCCATGGCGGCCAAACGCACCCGGCGATAAACAAGGCTTGCGTGAAACCGGAGTGGTGACGTCCATGGCTTTCTGGACAGCGAGCGCGGTCGGATTGATGATCGCCTATCTTTTCGGTTCTGTGCCCACGGGCTATCTGGCGGGGAAACTGCTCAAGGGCATCGATATTCGCGAGCATGGCTCCAGATCCACCGGGGCAACGAACGTGCTGCGGACCTTGGGGAAGTGGCCTGCGCTGGTGGTGCTGATCGCCGATGTGCTGAAGGGCGTGGCGGCCATCGTCGTAGCCCGCTCATTCTGTCCCTGGGTCTATACGGAATTCTCCGCCACGCCGCCGACGGCGGTCGATTTGCAAACCTGGGGGTCGTGGGCGGTTTGCCTGGCCGGAATTGCGGTGCTGTTGGGGCATAGCCGCTCGATCTGGCTGAACTTCACGGGCGGCAAATCCGCAGCGACCGGGCTCGGTGTGTTGCTGGCGATGTCGTGGCCCGTGGGATTGGGGGCTGCGACGGTCTTTGGCGTCGTGCTGGCGATTGCGCGGCTTGTTTCCCTGAGCTCGATACTCGCGGCATCGGCAGCAATCGTTCTGATCTGCGGTTTCGAGCACCCATTGCCCTATCGGTTGCTGGTGATCGCAGGCGGCATTTACGTGATTGTTCGCCATCGCGCCAACATTCGACGGTTACTGGCGGGGACGGAGCCGCGGCTGGGTCGAACCGTCTGAGACTGCACGACGGGCAATTTGCGCATATCGATCATTCGCAATCTGCCCGTCGCGCCATTCTGCCGCAGATTGATCCCTTGCGTATTCTGATAATCGGAATTACCCTCGTCTTCATTCCATCCCGACACGAGGGGCGTACGCGTCGTCACGAACGTGGGGTGGAGTGCGGTGGACGCGAAAGGGCCGACTGACGAGCGGCACCTGCGCGGACGGCGAAGTCGTGTGGTCCTGGCGCCCCGAGGTCTGGCGCCAAGTCCAAGCGAAGCCGGCAGGCTTCACGGGGGCGACGGTGGCAAACGGAATGGTTCACCGGGGAGAGCGCGTATAAGCCGTAACCCATCGCGCAGGGAAGGCCGGTGTGATCACCGCCTGCACCTGTGGACTTCGCGCTCGCGCAACTTCCTTTTTGCGCGAGGCCCGGGGGCAAGCGGCCACCCGGCCTTTCCTGCGCCCTCTGTTTGCTCGGAGGGTGAAAGATGAAGCAAGGCTCGGGCGAAACGCGCCGCGAGAACGATGGCGCATGCGTGTCGCGAATTGCTGCCTGGACGACGTGGACACCTCAACCCGCAAACCCCGCGCGGCTTCGTGCCGCACGCGCCTCGGGGCCGGTCAGAAGGTCGATCAGGATCGTCGCCTCTGCCGGGCTTTTCGCCTGTGCCGTGACGGCAGCCGTATACATGGTCTTGAGCTCGCAGCCCGGCGGCAGCGCACCGCTCAATTCGACGCCGTCCGTACTGATGATTTCGGTCGATTGGGTGCAGCCGATCGGTCTTGCCGCGCCGGAGGCCGCAAGGTGCCGCATTGCGGTGGCGCCGTTCGGATAGACCTGCAGCCGTCCCGCTACGGCATCGGCAATGCCGAGCCGCTCGAGCACATTGGCGACATGGATGCCGGCGGTCGACGCCTTGATGTCGGGAACGAAGATCGCGTCCGCCGCAAGCAGCGCCGCGCGAAGCTCGTCGGCGCTGCGGACGGAGAGCTTGGGATCGCGGCTGCGCACGGCGATTGCGGTTTCGACCACGCCGACATCGGTGATCGAGGAGGGAACGACGAGGCCTTCCTCGGCCAGTCGCGCCACCAGCGCCGCGGTCAGGATGATCAGGTCGGTCGGCATTCCCCCGCGAAGCTTGTCGGCCATTGCACCGACGGCGCCGTAGTCGCCTGCGATATCGAAGCCGGTCCGCGCCTTGAAGTCGGCCGCAAGGCTTGCGACCAGGCCCTGCGCCGCGCCGCCGCTCAGGATGTTCACGCGCGTCATGCCGAGAGATCCATGGCCGCAATCAGATTGTCGCGGGTGATCGGCAGTTGACGGACCCGCACGGACAGGCCATCGAACACCGCATTCGCGATCGCCGCCGTCACCGGCCCGTGCGCGGCTTCGCCGGCACCGACCGGATCGATCTCCGGCCGCCGTATCACCTCGACCTCGACCTTCGGCACCTCGGAGAAACGCAGGATCGGATAATCCGCCCAGTTCGTGCTGGTGATGCGCGCGGCATCGAAGCGAACGCGCTCCTTCAGCACCCAGCTCGTGGCCTGGATGGCGCCGCCCTCGATCTGGTTGATCACGCCATCCGGATTGATGGCCTCGCCGACATCGACCGCGATGGTCAATTTCCTGACGCGGATATCCTCATCGCCCTCGATCTCCGCGATCACGGCACAATAGGCGCCGGTGTTCTTGTAACGGGCGAAGCCGATGCCGTGGCCGGTGCCGGCCTTTGCCGCCGGCTTCCAGTTGGCGCGTCCGGCGACGTTGCGGATCACGTCGCGGGCGCGCTCATCGCTGAGATGGCGCAGGCGGAAGGCGACGGGGTCCTCGCCGCGCTCGGCGGCGATCTCGTCGATCAGGGACTCAATCGCAAATACGTTGCCCTGCGCGCCGAGCGTCCGCAGCGCGGAGGTGCGAACCGGCATGGTCAGGAGGCGATGGCTTTGGATGGTCCAGGCCGGAAAATCGTAGAGCGGAATCGAATTGCGGTCGCTGCCGCCGCCTACGGCCTGCGGCGGATCGGTGGACACCAGGCGGGGAAACGCCGCGGCGATCTCGGTGGCGGCCAAGAGGGCGGGCTCGGTCGCGCGGCCCGGCCGGGCGGTGTGGCCGTTGCTCCAGACCGCGTGACGCCACGCGACGATGTCGCCTTGCGCGTTGAGATCGGCCTCGACTTCCATCAGCATCGCAGCGCCGAATGGCGCGTGCGTCATTTCGTCCGCCCGCGACCACTGGACGCGAACGGGCTTGCCGCCCGCGGCGCGTGCCAGCAGCACCGCATCGAGCGCGACGTCGTCGGCGGCATTGTGGCCGTAGCAGCCGGCGCCTTCCACATGCTCGACCGTGATGTTCTCGACCGGCATCTTCAGGACAAGGGCGAGATCGGAGCGCAGCAGAAAAACGCCCTGGCTGTGGGTCCAGACATGGACGCGGTCACCATTCCATTGCGCGATTGCGCAGGACGGCGCGATCGAGCCATGCGCGATGTAGGGGCGGGTATATTGTCGGCGGAGCGTGCGTGCCGTCGCGCCGGGTCTGGTCGCCGCCTTCGTGCCAACGATGGTCGAGGCGACCGGCTGGGCCTTCAGAAAGGTGGCGAGATCGTTTTCATCCGGCAGGGCTTCGCCCGCCGTCCACTCGGCGCCCCTGCGCAAGGCGCCAACCGCAGCCTCGGCAGACGGTTCGCTTTCGCAGACCACGCCGGCAAAGCTGCCGTCGCGCATAACGGCGATGAGGCCGGCCGTCGCGCGCGCGACGCGGTCGTCAAGCCCGGCAAGCTTTGCGCCGGCCTGCTCCGGCCGCAGCACGCGGCCATGCACGAGCCCGGCGAGCGTCAGGTCGTGAATGAAGCGGGGCCGCGCAAACACCTTGTCGGGAATGTCCAGCCGTTGCACCGAGTGCCCCGCAAGCGCGCGCTTCGCCGCCGGCTTCGGCACGGCTCCCGGCACGGCATCCCGATCGAGCGAGACGTCGTCGGCGAGCTCCCAGTAGCTGGTTGCGACATTGCCGGGGCCCGAAATGGTCCCGTCGCTGATCCGAAGCGTGTCTGCGTCCACGCCAAGCCGCTCGGCCGCGGCGGCCAGGAAGATCTGCCGGATCTCGGCACAGGCCTGGCGCAACGCGCGGCCCGAATGCTGGATCGACAGGCTGCCGGAGGTGACGCCTTCATTCGGGCTTGCCGCCGTCGACGCGCGCACCATCTTGACGCGCCCGAGATCGACATCGAGCTCGTCGGCAGCGATCTGGGCCAGCGCGGTGACGATGCCTTGCCCGATCTCGACCTTGCCGGGCGAGACCGCGACCTCGCCATCGGCGCCGAACCTCACCCAGGACGACAGTCGTGGGTTGGCGGCGAGGCTGGCCGGAAGCTGAAGTGCGGGGGCGGCGCTCATGACGACGTCGCCTCTTTGGGCGTATCGTTGAGCGTCTCCTGGGCCGCGGCGAGGATGGCGCGCACCATGCGGTTCTGGGAGCCGCAGCGGCAGAGGTTGCGGTCGAGCGCTGTCCGCACCTCGGCCTCGGAAGGATCGGGGTTCTGCATCAGCAGCGCGGCCGCGCTGATGATGACGCCGGAGGCGCAATATCCGCACTGCATCGCCTGTCCGGCAATGAAGGCGCGCTGCAGCGGATGCGGGCGCTCCGGACTGCCCAACCCCTCGAGCGTGGTGACGTCCTTGCCGGCAACCGACCACAACGGCGTGTCGCAGGAGGTGACGGCATGATCGCCGACAATGACCCGGCAGGCCCCGCATTCGCCCGAGCCGCAGCCGAAATGCGCGCCCAAGAGGCCAAAATGCCCGCGCAGCACGTCCAGCAACGCGCGATCAGGATCGGCGTCGACCTCGGTCGCAACCCCATTGAGGTGGAATCGGATGCTTGCCATGCCGCGTCACCTCTAGGGCGTTTGGAATCGTTTGACGACCCCGGCCCATTTCACAATATCGTTGCGGAGGAATCTATCGAACTCCTCGGGCGACATCGCCATCGGAACGGCGCCCTGCACGCTCCACAGCTTGACGATATCGGGCCGCTTCAGGACGGCGTTCACGGCGGCGTTGAGCTTGTCGATGACCGGCTTCGGCGTGCCGGCGGGCGCCATCAGGCCGAGCCAGATCGTCGCCTCGTAGCCGGCAACGCCGGCCTCGGTCGCCGTCGGCACATCGGGCAGGACATCGGAGCGCGTCTGGCCGGTGGTCGCGAGCGCGCGGACCCGATGATCGGCGATGTTGGGCGCCATCGCCGGCACCGCGTCGATCATCATCTGCACCTGGCCGGCGATCACGCCCGTCCGCGCCTCGCCGCTGTTGCGGTAGGGCACGTGGACGATATCGACGCCGGCCATGGTTTTGAAGAGCTCGCCGGCCATGTGATAGGGCGTGCCCTGGCCCGACGAGGCGTAGTTCAGCTTGCCGGGTTCCGACTTCGCCAATGCGATGAATTCCTGCAGCGTCCTCGCCGGCACCGACGGATGCACGACGATGACGAGGTCGGACGAGTTGACCGGCGCGATGGGGACGAGATCGCGCATCAATTCATATTTGCGCTGCGGCACCAGCGACTCGTTCGCCGTCTGGGTGTTCGACATCATCAGCAGGGTGTAGCCGTCGGGAGCGGACTTCGCGACCTCCAGCGTGCCAATGATGCCGCCGGCGCCGCTATGGTCTTCGACCACAAAGGGCTGGCCAAGGCTTTCCTGCAGCGCGTTGCCGAGCAGGCGGGCCGCAACATCGGCGGGACCGCCGGCGCCGAAGGGAACGATGATCCGGACCGGGCGGCTCGGGTAATCGTCGGCGCGGCAGGGCGAGTTCGAATTCGGCCACGCCAGCAGCAGTGCTGCCAGCGTCCAGCCAAGCCTCCAGCCGGCCATCCTCAGTCCTCCCGACAACATTGTTCGTTGTTCGGCAATCTAGCTGCAATCCGAACGGGCTGTCGACGGCCCCTGGCGTTTGTGGAGCGGTAACAATGGCTGCTTCCATCCCCCTCGCAACGAAAGCAGCACGGACGGCGGCCCCGGGGCGGCCTCGTGGTCCCGGCGCCCCGCCTTGGCGGGCGCGCCACAAGGGCGGGGAACCCGTGCGGCTGCCAAACGCATGGCTTGCGCGCAAACCGCGCGGGGATTGCCGGATAAATACGCTCGGCTGGCCAAATTTTTGATGTTACTTATTCTCGTCATGAACAAGCACGCTCAGCTCACGATCCGCCATTCCACCTGTCCGCACGACTGTCCGTCGGCCTGCGCGCTCGATGTCGAGGTGATCGATGGACATCACATCGGCCGTGTGCGCGGTTCCAAGCTGCAGACCTATACGGCGGGCGTCGTCTGCGCCAAGGTCGCGCGCTATGCCGAGCGCATCCATCATCCTGAGCGGCTGACCCATCCGATGCGCCGCACCGGGCCGAAGGGCTCCGGCAAGTTCGCCCGCATCTCCTGGGACGAGGCGCTGGACGAGATCGCTGCGCGCTTCAACGAAGCCGAGCGCGCGTTTGGATCGGAGGCCGTCTGGCCTTATTACTACGCCGGCACCATGGGGCTCGTGATGCGCGACGGCATCAACCGGCTGACCCATGTGAAGAAATATTCGCGCTTCTATTCCACCATCTGCGCCAACATCGCCCGTGTCGGCTTTGCCATCGGCACCGGCAAGATCGCCGGCGTCGATCCGCGCGAGATGGGCGTGTCCGACCTGATCGTGATCTGGGGCACCAACCCCGTGAACACGCAGGTCAATGTCATGACCCACGCCTCCCGCGCCAAGAAGGAGCGCGGCGCCAGAATCGCGGCGGTGGATATCTACAACAACGACACCATGAAGCAGGCCGACATCAAGATCATCCTGCGGCCCGGCACCGACGGCGCCTTCGCCTGCGGCGTGATGCACGTGCTGTTTCGCGACGGTCTTGCCGATCGCGCCTATCTCGACAAATACACCGATTGCCCCGCCGAGCTCGAGGCGCATCTCAAATCGCGTACGCCCGAATGGGCGTCGGCGATTTGCGGCGTGCCGGTCGCGGAGATCGAAGCCTTCGCACATGCCGTCGGCGAGACCAAGCGCACCTTCTTCCGGCTCGGCTACGGCTTTTCCCGCAGCCGCAATGGCGCCACGCAGATGCACGCCGCCTTGTCGATCCCGGCGGTGACGGGGGCCTGGCAATATGAAGGCGGCGGCGCGTTCTTCAACAATGCCGCGCTCTGGGGCTTCGACGAATCCGTCATCGAAGGCCATGACGCCATCGATCACGGCATCCGCCTGCTCGATCAATCCAAGATCGGCCGCGTGCTCACCGGCGATGCGGAGGCGTTGCAGGGCAAGGGCCCGGTCAAGGCGATGCTGATCCAGAACACCAATCCGGTGACGGTCGCGCCCGAGCAGACCCTTGTTCGCAAGGGCTTTGCGCGCGAGGATCTGTT
This sequence comes from Bradyrhizobium sp., assembly GCA_035293585.1. GTDB lineage: Bacteria > Pseudomonadota > Alphaproteobacteria > Rhizobiales > Xanthobacteraceae > Bradyrhizobium. Next base: position 311,317 of record DATGMN010000009.1, read on the forward strand.
CGTCGCGGTCCACGAGCAGTTCATGACCGAGACGGCGCAGATGGCCGACATCGTGCTGCCGGCGACGATGTTCATGGAGCACGACGATCTCTATTATGGCGGCGGCCACCAGCACATTTCGGTCGGCCCCAGGCTGATCGATCCGCCCGGCGAGTGCCGCTCCAACCATCAGCTGTTGCAGGCGCTGGCGCCGCGGCTTGGCGCAGTGCATCCCGGGTTCGAGATGACGCCGCGGCAGCTGATCGACGCCACGCTGAAGAAGAGCGGCCATGGCGGCATCGACGAGCTCGAGGCCGATCTCTGGCGCGACCTGCAGCCGGACTTCCGCACCTCGCATTATCTCGACGGCTTTGCCCATGCCGACAGGAAATTCCATTTCAAGGCCGACTGGGCGCACCCGCCGTTCGGCCGCGTGATGGGCGCGGTCGACAAGATGCCGTCTTTGCCGGATCACTGGGCCGTCATCGAGGAGACGGATGCCGCGCATCCGTTCCGGCTCGCCACCAGCCCCTCGCGCAGTTTCCTCAACACTTCCTTCAACGAGACCCCGTCGTCGCAGGCGCGCGAGGGCAGAGCCTCCGTGATGATTCATCCCATGGATGCGGCGAGCCTTGGCGTGGCCGATGGCGATACGGTCACGCTCGGCAATACCCGCGGCGAGACCACGCTGATTGCGAAGCTGTTCGACGGCGTGCGCCGCGGCGTGCTGATCGCGGAATCGATTCATCCGAACCGCGATCATATCGGCGGCCGCGGCATCAACACGCTGACCGGCGCCGAGGCCGTCGCGCCGATCGGAGGCGCCGCCTTCCACGACAACAAGGTCTGGGTCAAGAAGGCCGGGCCTGCGCCCGAAGGCTAGCGCGTCAGACCTGCCGCTCCGGGAGGCGCAGCGTCAGGCCGTCGAGCGCGGGCGTGACCCTGATCTGGCAGGACAGCCGGCTGCTGGGCAGGCGCGCGGAGGCGGTGCTGTCGAGCAGCGCGTCCTCGTCCTCGCTGATGGGACCGAGCCGCTTGAGCCAGGCCTCCTCGACATAGACGTGGCAGGTCGCGCAGATGCCGTTGCCGCCGCATTCGGCGGCGATCCCCCTGATGCGATGGCTGACGGCTGCGCGCATCACCGAGGAGTCGTTGTCGGCATCGATGCTGCGCATCTGGTTGCTGCGATCGATGAAGGTGATCCTGGTCATGCCTCGTCCTCGCTTGATGCTAGGCCGCGTGCAGCTCCTGCTGAGTCTTGCGCGGCGAGCCGTCGAACCAGCCGACCACGCGCGCGAGCAGGCCGGCGTCGTCATCGCCGGGGTTCGAGACGAACGGGTCGGTGTAGCACCGGGCGCCGGCGGCGGCAGCGAGCTTCGCCACGGCCTCGGTCATGGCCGGCGCGCCCGCGGTGTAGACGAGATCGGTCGGCAGCAGATCCGGCAGATAGTCGGTCGGCCGGCCGCTGCGAAGCACGGAGGAGACGCTCTGCTGCTCCGACACCACTGGGATGATGGTGACGTTGGGAAACAGCGCGAGGCGGCACAGCGCGCCGTCCATGTAGAACGATTGCAGCCTGCGGCTTGCGACGATGAAGACGAGCTCGCGCTGCGGCCGCTCGGTGATCGCGCCGACCGCGACCGACCACATCGGCGCAAATCCGGTGCCGCTCGCAACGATCACCATGCGGCCATGATGATTCGGCCGGTGGAACGCGTGACCGTACGGACCGGACAGGCGGACGCGATGGCCGATGCGGATCTTGTCGCCGAGCGCGGAGGATACGGTGCCATCGGGCAGCCGGCGGATGTGGAAATGCATGTAGCGCTCGTCGGGCGCGCCTTCGAGCGGATAGGTCGGGCTGTAGCAGCGCGTCGGGAAACCGCGAAATTGCAGCTTGCAATATTGGCCGGGGAGATAGTCGAACGGCCGCGGCAGCTCGAGCGTGACGCCGACGACGTCGGAGGCGAGGCGCGCCATGTCGGCGACGCGGGCCACCACCGAGGTCGGATCCGGCGTCGGCTCGACCTCCAGCGTGAGATCGGAGACCACCCGCGCCTGGCAGGCGTAGATCGCATCGCCGTTCGGCTCCGTGCCGCCGAACACCTTGCCCTCCACCAGGCGCACCTTGCAGGCGCCGCAGACGCCGCTGCGGCAATCGTGCGGCATCTCGACCCCGTTCATCAGCGCCCCGTCGAGCAAGAGGTCCCCGCAATTGGCGTAGAACGTCTCGTCGTTGAAAGTGATCTTGCAAGCCTTGGGCATTTATTCCACCTCGATGCGAATGGGCCGGACGTGCCGCGTATGCCTGATCTGGCTGTGATCGAAGGGTGCGACACGCATGAACACGCCGGTCTTGATCGGCACGTCGTATTTGCTGTGAGTATCGAGCCGGCGCGCCACCTCGAGCGCCCAATGTCCGGACGCCCAGCGCGCCGCGCAGCGCACGTCGGCGCGATCGCCGGTGTAGTCTCCCGAAATGATCACGCCGGGCACGACGGTGCCAACGGGAATCAGGCGATCGAGCTCCGGCGTGTACGGCACCGTGTCCGCCTCCATCATGAACCAGCGCGCGCCGTCGCTTTCGCCGACGTCCGGATCGAGATTGATCAGCCCCATCGCATTGCCCGTCGCCACCAGATCCTTTGGCAGCCGCAGCGGCTTGACGAAGCCTGCAGCGTCGGGCGGCAGGACGAAATTGTTGCGATAGTTGGCGGTGCCGGGATCGGGGGCGAAGCCGCCGCGATAGGGTGCCTGGTTGCTGAGCTGGGCTGCGGTGGGTTCGACCGGCGGGCCGAAATGGTCGTCGTCCATCCATCCCGTCGGACCGCCGCTTGTGGCCTTCCATTGCCACACATCCGCATAGACGCCTTCGGCCATCGTGAAATGCAGGCCGCGCCCGCTCATGGTCGCCGGCGCGTTCGGGATCGGCTGCGGGCTTGCATGAAACGTGCGATCGCCGGCGAGCGTGACGTCCAGCGTCGTGAACAGCACCGAGAACTTGTCCTCGTTGTAGGCGTGCTCGTCGCCCTGTTCATAGCCGTCATGGAGCAGGTGCCACCCGTCGACCTGCTTCACCAGCGGCAGCTGCTTCAAGGAGCGCGTCGGATCCTCCCAGGTGAACAGGAAATAGACCCAGCTGTCATCGTGCACGGCGCGGATCTGGACCCTGGACTCGCCCTTGCCGTCGAAATTGCCGCCCTGATTGGTCATCACCGAGAACGGCTCGACATTGCGCCACACCGGATCGGAGGTGTCGCCGTCGAGCACCGGTGCTTCGGCGCTCGTGATGCGACGAATGTGCAAGGTGTCGACCATCAGCCAGTCCGATGCGAGCAGGATCCACGTCGCGACCATGGCGGCCGCCGCGGCGACCAGCAGGGGATTGGTCTGCAGCGTCACGTTCCGCCGCCGCCGCACTTGCGAGGGAGCCTGGGTGGTCCTGAGGCCGGCCGCAGGTTGCCGCCGCGCTTGCGCATCGCGCTTGCCGAGGCTGTCGGGCGGCGCAGGCTGCAGTGGCGGCACCCGGGTCTGGGTCTCCGGGCCGGACGGTGCGGTCTGTTCGGCGAGCAGAGTGAGCAGCTCGGCCGCGTCGAGCCGCGGTGGCGGCGGCGGCAGCGGGCCGGGCCTGATGATGCGAAGCAGCTGCGACGTTCCGCCGATTCGGGCATGGACAAGAACATGCAGGCCGACAAAGACCGGAATGGCCCAGCTCGCCAGCCAGTGTGCGGTGGTGACGCCGTAGCCCGAGAACAGGCCGAAATAGAGCAGGCCGCCGCTGCCGATCAGGGTCAGCATGGTGAGGAAGAATCCCCAGGTCAGAAGCGCGCTGACTGCACCGATCCGTGCATGCTTGCGTCCGACCAGGGCCCGCAGCCTCGCCTTGTCGAATTGCACGCGGCGCGTAAGGCCGGAGCGTGTCAGATAAATGGCGTAGGCAAGCGCAATGGCGATCAGCGCCACCGCCGCCTTGATGTGCAGGGTCCAGACATTGGCGCGCGGCAGGACGGCATCGAACAGGTTGATCCAGGTCCGATCGGGCGATTCGGTCGCGATGCGCAGCCCGCTCACGAACGCCGCGATGGTCGCCGCCACCATCAGCCAATGCAGGATGACGGTGCCGTAGTCTGTCTTGCGGCGTCTCACCGGCGCCTCCCGCCTTCGCGGAGGCTCAGGCCTTCGATGACTTTGGCTCGGACGTCCGCGCAAAGCGTGGCTTGCGCGCACGCGCCGCGTGGCCGCAGGCCATATTCACTCGCTAGCGGCCTCGCGATGTGCTGCAGAAAGCCGTTGTTACGCCTATACAACTACCTGTCCCCCAAGATTACGGGATCGCCTGCAACGGCGATGCTAACCTCTCTCCTTGTCATTCGGCACGCAGCCGAAGATTGTCCAGGCAGCACTCCCCAGGCTGCATTGGATGATCCTTCGATCGGACGCGTGATGGCTCGTGACTGGCTGATCCCCGAAATACGCTCGTCAGACCTTGTTGCCAGTTGTGTCGTTCGTGTAGCGCTGCATTGTTGTTTCCCCGTTTCTCGTTGCGCCGCCAGCCTCACCAGAATGAGCACCGGCCGACGTCGTCGACCCAACGGCATGAAGGTTTATTTAGCTTCATGGCGTCATTCGGCCGACACAGCGACTAATGCGTGCAGAAGCAAGGTTATAGCCGGACGATTCTATGACGCAGCTGCGAGAGGCGCCGCATGCCCCGCGCGCAAGTGTCTCAAGTGTCTATGGTCGCGTCGAAATTGTCGCGCCATCTCCGGGACAATTGTGCAGGCCGGCGTGACCCTCGCGCCCCCGATGGTGCTCCCGAGACGCCATCTCGCGTTCAATCTCCGACAAGGAACTTTTGCCAGCCATTTTTTTTCAAGTCCAATTGTTGCCGGAAAATGGTCAGCATCGGCTGCCAATAGACCTCCTGGCCAGCGATGACTCATCAGGGGGAGGGTGCACGCGATGAGTGTCGTGCAGGACAGTTTGCAAACATCGCCGCTATCCGCAGCGGCTCAGCCGTCGTCGACGTCTGTCGACGACGATCCGGTGTCGCGGGGCTTGCGCGACAGCCGCCGGCGCATGATCGGCATTGCCGTGTTCAGCGGCGTGATCAACCTGTTGATGCTGTCCGGCTCGCTCTACATGCTGCAGGTCTACGACCGGGTGATTCCGAGCCGCAATCTCGCGACGCTGTTCGGTCTCTCGTCGATGGTGCTGTTTGCTTATCTGATGCAGGGATATTTCGAGGCGCTGCGCTCGCGCATGCTGTGCCGCGTTGCGACCCTGTTCGACGTCGGGCTGCAGGAGGCGATCCATACCGCGCTCGCCACGCTGCCGCTGCGCGGCGCGAAGCCGCTCACGATGCAGCAGCCGCTGCGCGATCTCGATCAGATCCGCGCCTTCATGTCGAGCATGGGACCGACCGCGTTTCTGGACATGCCGTGGATTCCCGTGTTCCTGCTGGCATTGTTTACGTTTCATCCGGCGATCGGACTTACCGCATTGCTCGGGACGGCCTCGATCATCGCCATGACCTTGCTGACCGAGCGGCTGTCGCGCGGCGCCGCCAAGGCTGCGATGGAGTCGAGCGCGCAGCGCCAGGTGCTGGCCGATGCCACGCAGCGCAATGCCGAGGTGATTCAGGCGCTCGGCATGAGCGATCGATTCAGGACGCGCTGGTCCCGCGTCAATGAGCGCTATTTACGGGAGAACATCCGCGCGAGCGATCTGTTCGCCAATCTCGGTTCGGGCGCCAAGGTGCTGCGCTATGTGCTGCAATCGGGCATGCTCGGCATCGGCGCCTATCTCGTGGTGTCCGACAAGGCTTCGGGCGGCGTGATGGTCGCCTCGTCGATCATGATGGGCCGTGCGCTGGCGCCGGTCGAGGTTGCGCTCGGCAGCTGGAAGCAGCTCGTTGCCGCGCGCCAGGGGATCAACCGGTTGCGCGAGGTCTGCAAGGCGACCGCAAGGCCTCCGCTGCCGGCGGTGGCGCTGACGCGCCCCTGTCGCGAGCTCGCGGTGCAGGAGCTCACCGTCGCGGCGCCCGGCTCCAACACCCCCATCGTGTCCAACATCAGCTTCAAGCTTCCCGCGGGCACCGGACTGGCTCTCCTTGGCGCGAGCGCCTCTGGCAAGACCTCGCTGTCCAAGGCGCTGGTCGGAATATGGCCGGCCAGGCAGGGCTCGGTCCGACTCGATGGCGCCGCGATCGACCAGTGGCGGAGCGAGGAGCTTGGTCGCCATATCGGCTATCTGCCGCAGGATGTCGCGCTGTTCGATGGCACCATTGCCGAGAACATCGCGCGCTTCGACGAGCGGGCCACGTCGGAAGGTGTGCTCAGGGCTGCGCAGATCGCCGGCGTGCACGACATCATCCTGCGCCTGCCCGAGGGCTATTCGACCCAGATCGGGCAGGGCGGGATGTCGCTGTCGGCGGGACAGCGGCAGAGAGTTGGGCTGGCGCGGGCCGTCTATGGCGATCCGTTCCTGGTTGTGCTCGACGAGCCCAATGCAAATCTGGACACAGACGGTGAGAATGCCTTGACCCGTGCCATTCAGATCCTGCGGCGCAACAACAGCATCGTCGTCGTGATCTCCCACCGTCCGAGCGCCATCGCCGCATTGAACATGGCGATGGTTCTCTATGAGGGCAAGGTGATCGCCTTCGGCCGGACCGAGGACATCTTCTCTCGCGTTCGCGGCTCGCGCGTGCCTGGTGCGCCAAAAATGCCGGCTCAACCGGTGGCGAAAGCGCCGCCTCCCGCAGCTGTCGCCGAGAGCGTATGAACATGCGTGACATCGATAACGACCCGCGCTTCGATCGCTCCCCGCAGGGATGGAGCAGCGAGAGCGATGGCGACAGGGTCGGCCCGCAGGGTACGGCGTTGATCCACGAGCTGCAGCGCCTGCGCCAGGCCCTTGACGAGGAGCGCGGGGGTGGCGGCCGCCGGCGCAAGCCCGGCGCATCCAACGAGCCGCGAAAGCCGCAGGCGCCACGGAAGCCCCAGGCGTCGCAGGCACATAAATCGCCGTCCGTAAATAAGGCGCCGCAAGCAAACAGGGCACCGCCGGTAAATCAAGCGCCAAAGCCAGATCGAGCACCGCGAGCAAATCAGGCGCCGCCGCCTCGCCAAGCGCCGCAGGCACGCCAAGCGCCGCAGGCACGCCAGGCGCCGCAGGCGCGCCAAGCGTCGCAGGCACAGCGTGCCCCGCAGGCGCGTGCAGACCAACCGCCGCGCGCCAACCATGCGACCCGGTTCGAGCCGCCGCGGCCATCTCAAGCGCCGCCGCGCAAGCCCCAAGCCAATCCTCGTCCGCCGCAACCCAAGCCGAAAACCGCCATGGAGCAGGCCATCGACGCGTGCCTGCGGCCATTCGGAGCGAAGCCGCCGATGGAGTCCGAGCGGCATCGCGAGGGGCCGATCGAGCCGATGGTCGTGCCGCCGCGCCGGCAAAGTCCGCCAATCGCTCCCATCGATCCGGTGCTCATGGATCTCACCGCGCCCGCACCGGAAATGCGCATGCTCGAGGATGCGCGGCGATCCGCCGTCGGCGAGCCCGCGGAGGCTGCGCTTCCGGCCAGGATCGAGTCGCCCGCGGCCAAATGGATCGGAAAATGCCGGGACGGGCTGGTGACGGGTGTAGCCTTCATCATGGATCGCGACGGCGCCGCGCCGCCTGCCGACGGGGCTGACGACAGCCTCCTTGTCCGGACGAAATGGGGATTCGAGCATGAGCTACGCGTCGGGCTTCGCATTCTGATCATTGCACTGGTGCTGGGCGGCGGCTGGTTCGCCTTCGTGCCGATTGCCGGCGCCGTCGTTGTGCCCGGCAGCCTCGTGGTTCAGTCCAACGTCAAGCAGATTCAGCATCCGACCGGCGGTGTCGTCGCCGAGATCAAGGCGCGGAATGGCGCGCGGGTCGAGGCTGGTGACCTCCTGGTGCGGCTTGATGCCACTCAGGCGAAAGCAAGTCTGCAGGTGGTGACCAAGCAGCTCGACGAGATACGGGCGCGGATGGCGCGGCTTTCCGCCGAGCGCGACGGCAAGCCCCAAATCGAATTCCCGGCCGAGCTCCTGACGCGGGCGAGCGAAGACAATGTCATGAGCCTGTTGGCCTCGGAAGAGCAGCTCTTCAGGGCGCGCGCCACCACGCGGCAGAGCCAGAGGGATCTGCTGAACAGCCAGATCGCGCAACTCACCCAGGAGATATCCGGGCTTGACGCGCAGGTGGATTCCAAGGCCAAGCAGTTGGATTTGATCCAGGGCGAACAAAGCGGCGTCCAGGATCTCTACGACAAGCGGTTGGTGCCCCTGACCAGGCTCACGAGCCTTCAGCGCGATGCCGCCCGTATCGATGGCGAGCGCGGGCAGCTGACGTCCTCGATCGCCGAAACCAGAGCCAAGATCGATACAGCCAAGCTTCAGATCGTCCGCATCGACCAGGACTTCCGGGCCGAAGTCGTGAAGGATCTCAATGAGGCGCAAAGCAAGGAGGCCGAGTTGGTCGAGCACAGCATCGCGGCGCGGGATCAACTCGACCGGATCGAAATCCGCGCTCCGACCTCCGGCACTGTCAATCAGCTTTCAGTTCACACGGTCGGCGGCGTCATCAAGGGCGGTGAGACAATCATGGAAATCGTGCCCGATACGGATGACCTGCAGATTGAGGCGCGGGTCGACCCGAAGGATATCGACCATGTGAAGACCGGTCAGCAGGCGTTCGTCCGATTGACCGCTTTCAATCAGCGCACCACGCCGCAGCTAAAGGGAAGCGTCAATTACGTGTCGGCCGACACCGGGCACGACCAGCAATCGAACAAGCCGTTCTATACGGTGAGAGTCGTGCTGCCGGAGGAAGAGCGTCGGCGGCTCAGCGGGCAGCAGCTCGTTCCCGGCATGCCTACCGAGGTCTTCATGCAGACCGGCAGCCGGACGATGCTGAGCTACATCTTCGAGCCAATCACCGATCAATTGCGGCGTGCCTTTGTCGAGTAGTGAACGAAGGGAAGCGTGTGGTCGCGTGCTCCGATTGAGCTCGCGCAACGACGCGTGCCTCGTGCGAAATGCGCGGCGCATGCGGTGTTCGTAAGCGAGCGCGGCAGCCGCAATTCGCCCGAACTTGATCATATTTGCGGACGCCGGTGCACTTCGTTTGGCCAAATTACCGCGATTAGTTCGCAACCGCTCTGGGCGTGATCCCGAAAGTGGGTAGCGGGGTTCATGCTCGATCACGGAGCCTAAAGCGCGACAACGGTGACGCGGCACTTCATCGCGCTTTGGGCAGCACGCACATACAAATCCCTGGGCCGACGCCGTCGGTTGAGGGGGCAAATGTTCTACGTATCCTCGCTTGGTCCTGCAGCGCGCCGAGACAGGAGGGGGGATTGAGTATTGGGGAGATCAACGAATGGCGACCAACAACACCTTCAACGCGACGGCTCTCGCAAACGGCACGTCCAACCTCATCGTGCGCGCTGACGCGCTCAATCAGTCGACGGATCTCGTACAGGCCGGTGTCGTCTTCAATGATGCCACCAGATTGCTGGAGGGCGGCACGTTTTTCGCGCCTTCGGGAAGTGGCAACCAGAATCCTTCTCTCGGCAGCTACACCACTGACCTTCATGCGGTGCAGAATGACATCGCGGCAATCCTTGGCACTCCGGCGCACACGACGCTTGGGGGGCAGGCTTTTACATTGAATGCGACCGACACCGCAGTTCTGACCGAGGTTTCAAGCCAGCTCACCACGCTGATCAATACGGCGCCGCAAATCACCAACGCGGCGAACATGCAGGCGGCCGAGCAGACTCTGCACGCCGGGCAGATGCAGATCCTGCAGGAGATTGCGAACGATCCGCACCTTTCTGCGGCGCTCAACAACGTGACATTCCTGGCCAACACGGGTGGACACGACGTTGCATTCCAGTCCCTGCCTGCAGGAGCAGACGATCCGGCGTCCGTGGCGGCTGCGACGGCCGGCAGCAGCCTGAAGGCTGTGGGCGAGGTCTTCAACGCAGCGGCCGATCTCGCGATCGGCGGCATCAACAATGCAAATCTCAACGAGGTCACCACCGATCTCACCGCAGTGTCGCAGGGGCTGACCAATATCCTCAACAACAAGACGATGTTGGCGCAGATTGAGACCGGCGAGACGGCCAACGCTGCGGCCCTCACCACGGTTCACCTCCAGACAGCGTTGGCGCAGGTCAATCTGCAGCTCAACAAGTATGACGGGATGTCCGCAGCCGGCCAGAACGAGGGTTTGCGCGGCACTGCTGATAACCTGCTCGACATCATCGATATCATTCAGGGCGACGCCAACCTGAACACTGCGGCGGGAGGGACAGGCACACCCGGACACATCGGCGGCTTCGCCGAAATGCCGGGCAATCTCACCGGCACCACCAACAAGTTTCAGGACAACCAGGTGCAGACCAATTTCTGGGCTGCGTTCCTGGCTGAAGCCAACACGATCAATGCGCAGTTGCAGAAGGTGGCCACCGGCGGCGAACAGGCGAGCCAGGCGCTGATCACGCAAATTCAGAACTATCAGCAGTTCGGCGCCAATTTCGACGCGTCGCAAGGCCCGATCTTCGAGGCTCGCTTCGACAACGAATTGCTGAGCGGCACGCTGCTCACCGACACGCAAAATGCCGTGAAGGGGCTCCAGGGCATCCTCAATGGCGACACCGGCGCCGCCCTTGCTGCCGACCATGCAATGGTTGCCGCCGCCGGTATGGGATTTTCGGCGGACGCGATGGACGTGTCCGGCAACAACCTGCCGGTTGGCGGAGGCACCTATGTCGGCACGGCGACTACGGTCTCGACCGCGACGTCGGTTCACGGAGTGGCGCACGGGACAATTCCGGTCACAGCGACGCCGAACATCGCCAATGGTACCGGCGGCGCGCCGGCGTCGAGCACGACGACGTCGGGGAACGGCAGTGGAACGAACTCGGGGACCGGTCCGAATGGTTCGGGAAGCGGCGCAAATAGTTCAGGGACCGGGCCGCATGGCAGCACCGGTGCGGACTGCGGCCACGGCTGTTCGGGCGGCAACAATGGCGCCGGGAGCGGTGCCAATGGTGCAGGCAATCAGGATGCCGGCAGCCACCTTGCCAGTGATATCGCGGCACTGCTGCAGGCCCTGCAGGGCGGTAACGCCGCCGCGATCAGTAGCGCGGTAACGGCCTTGGGCAACGACGTCCACAACAATCCGGCCGCAGTAAGCCACATGGATCTCGCGCACCTCTGGCACTGACGAAGGATTGCGGCGCAAGCCTCCAGGCAACGCCAGATCAGGCGCAGAAGCGGTTTCTGCGCCTGATCTGGGGCGGCGAGCCAGCAATGAGGCCGACTCCAAGCAGCCCCGGGAATTGCTTTGCAGCACGTTGACCAGCATCAAGCGGCAACAGCGAGGGACGAGCCGATTCTCGCGTTCAGGCCGCAACTGGCCTTGGTGCATCTTGGCCGCGGCGACGCCCTGCGTCGGGCGAATCGGTATGACGACGCAATCGAAGAATATCGCCGCTCCCTCGCCATCGATTCCAGCATCGCAGAAACCCATCTCAATCTTGGCGGCGTCTTGCAAGTCACGGGGCGTCGTGAGGAGGCGATTCGCTGCTATCAGCGGGCACTGACCATCAATCCCCGGCTCGGCGAGCCGCACTACAATCTCGGAAATCTGTACGCCGAACTCGACAATCTCGACGCCGCGATTTGCCACTACGAGTGCGCCATCGAGCTTAAGCCGTCATGGGCCGAGGCGCACAACAATTTGGCGAACACGTTGCAGCAGCGGGCGCGCTACGAGGACGCAATCAGGCACTACGACGAGGCCGTCCGTCTGAAGCCGCAATACGCGGCCGCGCGCCGCAATCTGGCCGGCGCGCTGAAGGCGCTCAATCGCTTTGACGAGGCAATCAGGCAGTATCGCGCTGCGCTCGTTATCGAACCTGACGATGCCTCGACACTCAATCTGCTCGCCTCGGCAATGCTGGTCGCGGGCGATCTGGGCGAGGCCATCAGAACCTACGAAGCCGCGCTCAACGTCGCGCCGACCAATCTCGGCATCCAGCTCAACTACGCAGCAATTAGTACATTCTCGCAAGGCGATTTCCGGCTGGCTGCGCTCGACAGCCTCGCCGCGCAGGAGGCGAACCTATCCGACCATGATCGAATCGCGCTGCACTTCACCCTCGGCAAGGCGTTTGCCGATCTGAAAGATGCTGACCGGTCGTTTCACCATTTCAGCACCGGCAATCGCATCAAGCGCAGACACATCGCCTATGACGAGCACGGAACGCTCGGCTATTTCGACCGTATCCGCGAGGTCTTCTCGTCTGATCTTGTGCGGGCAAAATCCGGTCACGGCCACATCGCTGAAGCGCCGGTCTTCGTCGTGGGCATGCCGCGCTCCGGAACGAGCCTGGTCGAACAGATCCTTGCCAGCCACCCGCGCGTCTTCGGAGCCGGCGAGATTGACCATTTTGCAGTGCTGACCTCCGAGTTCGCGGCGCGTTTGGCACGAACGTTCCCCGAAATGCTGCCTGCAATGCCGGCGGATGATCTGGACACTCTCGGCAGGACCTATGTCGAGCGCCTGCGGGCGTCGGCTGCGTCGGCGGATCGCATCGTCGACAAGATGCCCTCGAATTTCGTGATGGCGGGCCTCATTCACCTGGCGCTGCCGCGCGCGCGGATCATCCACGTCAAGCGGGACGCGGTCGATACCTGCCTGTCCTGCTTCTCCCTGTTGTTCTCCGAAGACCAGCCCTTTGCCTATGATCTCGCCGAGCTCGGACGTTACTACAGGGCCTACGAGGACCTGATGGCGCACTGGAATGCCGTCCTGCCGCAAGGCTCGATGCTGGAAGTGCGATATGAGGACCTGGTCGCGGACATCGAGGGACAGTCGCGCCGCCTCATCCAATATTGCGGGCTCGATTGGGATCCACGTTGCCTTTCGTTCCATGAGACGAGGCGGCCGGTCAGGACCGCAAGTGTAGTCCAGGTTCGCGCGCCGATTAGCTCCAATTCGGTCGGCCGCTGGCGCATCTATGGTGCGCGCTTGAAACCTCTGTTGGACGCGCTTGGGGTCGATCCGCCGCAGCCCGAGGCTGCTTCGTGCGGCGGATCAGCCGAGGCGCCGCCCCAGATTCGATCGATTCCGAACGGTTCGGATGGGGATGCCGACCTTCGAATTCAGCGTGCCTTTCAGCTCGCCATCAAGCTTCAACAAGCCGGAAAGCTCGAGCAGCTCGAACGGCTGTTGAGCGCCGTGCTGGCCGCACGACCGGATCACATCCCCTCACTGTCGATGTTGGGGTCGCTGTGCGCCAACGCCAATCGCCCTGACGAAGCCAAGGCTTGCTTCGAGCGGATGATCGCCGTCGATCCGAACTCGGCCGAGGCCTATGGCAGTCTCGCAGCAATACATTCCTCCCGCGGCGAATTTGACGCGGCGGTGGCCTGCTTTGAAAGGGCGCTGGGGCTGGCTCCTCATCATCCCGGTATCCACTACGGATTTGCCGCGACGCTGCAGAGCCTGGCGAGGAACGAGGAGGCAATTCAGCATCTCAAGGTCGCTTTGGCGGTCAGGCCCGAGCACCTCGAGTCGCATTTTCTCCTCGGGAATCTGCTCTATGCGACAGGCAAGGACCGCGAGGCGGCTCGGTGCTATCTCAAGGTTCTGCAGCTCAGTCCCCGACATCCCGAAACGCACAACAATCTCGGCAACGTCCTGCTGCGGCAAGGCCATGCGGAACGGGCGATCGACTATTATCGAACTGCGATCGAGATCAATCCCGTCTACGCCGATGCCTATGGCAACCTCGGCAATGCCTTGCTGGAGCTAAATCGCCTCGAGGAATCGATTGAGCAGAATCGGAGGGCCCTCGAACTAAAGCCGGAGCGGTTCGGCTCATACAACAATCTCGGCGTCGCGTTGCAGGCTCTGGGCCGGTTTGACGAGGCGAAGAGAGCCTTTGAGCGGGCTCTCGAGCTGTCCCCGAACGAGGCGCCGATTCACCTCAATCTTGCGAACATGGATCGCTTCAAGCCGCGCGATCGGCGTCTGCGCGGTCTGAGACGGCTCATCGCGGTGGTCGATACGCTCGACGAAGACAAGCAGATCGCGGCGCATTTTGCCATGGGCAAGGCGCTTGCGGATCTCGGACAATATGATGAGGCGTTCCAGCACTTGAAAAGCGCGAATGCCTTGAAACGAAGGACGTTCGTCTACGACGAACCGCAGCGGCTGGCGATGTTTGACAACATCAAGCTGAAATTTCCGCCAGAGCGATTCCGGATCCGCCGAGAAGACGTCGACGGGGCGTGGTCGCCGATCTTCATCGTCGGCATGCCTCGGTCGGGGACCACCTTGATGGAGCAGGTGCTGGCCAGTCACTCAAAGGTGTTCGGTGCCGGCGAGCTGGAGACGTTCAAGGAATTGATCGGCGAATGCGCCAAGCAGGAGGGCATTCCGCCAGCCTATCCGGACCTGATGGACTCCCTGTCGCCGGACGGGATCGCACGGCTCGGCGAGCTCTACACGCAGCGTGTTCGCGGCATGGCGCCCGATGCTGCCCGCATCGTCGACAAGATGCCGCTCAACTTCGTCTTCGTCGGGCTCATCCACCTTGCGCTTCCGCAAGCGCGCTTCGTCCACATTCGTCGCGACCCGCTCGACACATGTATGTCCTGCTTCTCGCTCCTGTTCACGGGAAGCCAGCCGTTTGCCTATGACCTTGCCGAGCTCGGGCGCTATTATCGTGGCTACGAGGCGGTGATGGATCATTGGCATGGCGTGCTGCCGCAGGGCGTCATGATGGATGTGCAATACGAAGAGCTGGTCGAGGACATCGAAGGCGTGTCGCGCGCCGTGCTCGAACATTGCGGTCTGCAATGGGAAGACGCCTGCCGCAGTTTTCACGATACCAGGCGAACGGTGCGAACGGCGAGCCTGATGCAGGTTCGCAGGCCGCTGTATCGATCCTCGATTGGCGGTTGGCGCCGCTATGCGAAACACCTGATTCCCTTGGCCGATGCTCTCGGGCAGGACGTTCCGGCCAGGCTGGCTGCGGAGATCGATGCGAGGGTGGGACGTCGCGAGGCTGCGGCGCGCACTCGGTGAAGCGGGAACGTTGTGGTTGTCGCCGACGACGGAGCCGACCGCCGCAGAGTAAGCACCGGCGTGTGGCGCGGCGGGCGCAAGGCCTGCGGAGGAGTGGCGGCGGCGCCGCTCGAATGGATTGCGCTGGCAGGCATCGCGCAGGGCGACCTGGATCGCGGCGCCGCGGCTGTTCAGCTGATCCAGAATTGTTCCAGATTGAACCTGACATGGACGATGTCCGCTTCCGCCCAGATCTGGGCATGGACGGGGAGGTGGTCGATTTGCCGGGTGGTCGTCTGTATGCCAAAGCCGTCGAAGAAGAGGAGGACGATGCCGCCGCGCCCGATCCGCGCGTGCAACCGCTCCAGCGTCTGGCGCATAGCTTCGCCAGTGAGGTTGATGCCTTTTCCGATAGCGAAGCCGTCGCGGGTCAGTTCATCCGCGACATCCCGGGCGTCATTGGCCGGGTCGCTGAGGGGCGAATCATTGTCGGGATAGCCGGCATTGCCGATTACCAGGCAGCTGTCGCCGCGCGGTCCGCGGTAAAGCCGGCGGCGGCCGCCAAAATGACTGTCAGCCATGATGCACAAATAAGCCGCATAAATTGCCTATCAGCACGCTCAAACCGGCAACCACATGACCGGCCCGGGACGACAATCGAGTTGCAAACGGAAGGCGGTTGCGGCCCGGCAACGGCCTTCCGTCACGATTGCGCCATCATTTGTTGGCGCTGTTGGCGGTGCGTTCCGCCGCATGGGATGATCGGCAATATCCTTCCCCGATCTCGGATCGGATCGGCGGTTTCGAGCCCCTCCTTTATCGTAAAATGGGGCCATTTCAGAGGTGTTATGCTGTTTCAGCCTGATTGTTCCTGACTGTGGTCCAGGTCACGTCCGCTGGTGTTTTTTCCTGCTTGTGTTTTTCCCCGGAGCGCCTAACCAGCCGTTTTGACATCGGTGGGATGAGTGGCTTAAGTAGCGACCCAATCGCGCCGGAGACGCTAAGGATGATGCGAAGACACGCTGTTTTATTGGCCCGTTGCCAAGCGGTGTGCACGCATCTCAGATCGAAAGAGGGCCTCGCATGACTGCCTATTTCCGGCGTCAGCTTGTAGACTATGTCGAATACCACCGTGATCCCTGGAACTGCCTGGCTCATGTGTTCGGTATCGTCTTCCTTTTCCTCGGCGCGATCCTGCCGCTGACCATGTGGACGATTCCCGGGCTCGGGGGGCATGTCACGCTGGCGATGCTGCTGGCGCTGCCGGTGCTGGTCTACTGGCTGGTGCTCGACCCCGTGATCGGGCTTGCAATTCTCTGCTCGGCCATCGTGCTGCTCTCCGTCGCCGCGGCCATTGTCGCGAATGTGAGCGTGCCGGCCGTCTGGGCCTTGGCTGCCGTGCTGATCGTGATTGGCGTCACGGCGCAGATCGTCGGTCACAAGATCTTCGAACGGCGCAAGCCGTCGATGGCCGATCATCCGACCCATTTCCTGCTCGGGCCGCCCTTTGTGATGGCCAAGCTGTTCATTGCGTTTGGCCTCCGGCACGACCTGGCGGCCATCATCGGACCCGTACCGGCCAGCTATCCGGGCAATCGCTAAGACGAGCCGAAATCTTTCTGCATGACACGCATTCTTGTCACTGGCGGCAGCGGCTTCATCGGCCAGCACCTGGTCTCCGAGCTTGTTGGGCGTGGGCACCTGGTACGCGTGCTCGACGTCCGCCTGCCGACCCGCCCGATGGCCGCGGTCGACTATATCCAGGGCTCCGTGCTCGATCGGGCACGCGTTCAGGACGCCATGGCCGATGTCGATGAGGTCTATCACCTCGCGGCCCATCCCGGCATGTGGAAGCGGGACCGCGCGGAATTCCATGCCATCAACTTCAAGGGCACCGAGAACGTGCTCGCCGCCGCGCGCAAGCGCGGCATCGGCCGTTTCCTGCATTGCTCGACCGAGTCCATCCTGTTCCGCAGCACCGAGCCGGGCAGGGCGCCGGCCGAAGACGCGCGGCTGTGTGTCGACGAGATGCCGGGCCCCTACACCCGCTCCAAGATGCTCGCCGATCAGCTCGCCCTCGATGCCGCGTCGTCGGGCTTTCCCCTGATCGTGGGATGTCCGACCATGCCCATCGGCACGCATGATCACAACACCACGCCGCCGACCCAGATGCTCCAGCACTTCCTCGGCGGCGGACCCCTGCGGTTCTATCTCGACTTCATCGTCAACCTGGTCGACGTGCGCGACGTCGCCCACGGCCTCGTTCTGGCGATGGAGAAGGGCCGGATCGGGAACCGCTACGTCCTGGGCGGCGATTCCGTTCCGCTCGGCCAGGTGCTGTCGCTGATGGCGGCGATCAGCGGCCGCCGCAAGCTGTTTGTTCCGATTCCCGGCCGGATGGCGGAATGGGCTGCGTCCGTGATAGAGTTCAACGCCAATTATGTCACCCGCCGCACGCCTGCGGCGACCGTCGAGGGCGTCCGCATCGCACGGCGGGCCAGTGCGCTGTCGATCGAGAAGGCCAAGCGCGAGCTCGGCTACGCGCCGCGTCCGGTCGGACCGGTCTTGCAGGAGACGATCGCCCGCATGATGGGCGCGCCTGTTAGTGAGGTTCTGAAGCATGCTTGACGGTCTGGGCAATCTCGGTGACGCCATCCTCTCAGGCTGGATCGTCACCTGGCCCACCAAATTGCTGTCGCTGATCTGGCTTGCCTGGGTGGTGAGCTGGGTGGTTGCCGCGTTCTGGTCCGGCCGCACCAAGACGCATGTGGCGACCTGGGATTCCTGGGTCTACCGCCTGCCGATCCTGATCGGCGCGATCCTCCTGATGCCGCTGACCGCGCGCGTGCTCGGCGCGGAGCCGCTCTACCATGTCGGCAATGTCGGCACCTATCTGCTGGCGCTGGTGACCGTGTGCGGCATCTCCTTCACCTGGTGGGCGCGGATCCATCTCGGCCATTTCTGGTCGAATGCGATCACCCACAAGGAGGATCATCGCATCATCGATACCGGCCCTTATGGCATGGTGCGGCATCCGATCTATACCGGCCTCATCATCGGCATTCTCGCCACCGGTCTTGCCGTCGGCACCTGGACCGCAATTCTGGGCGCGCTGTTCGTCTCGTTCGGCGAATGGCAGAAGGCGCGCATGGAGGAGGGCTTCCTCTCCGTCGAGCTCGGGCAGGAGGCGTATCGCAATTACAGCCGCCGCGTCCCGATGATCGTGCCGTTCCTCCGGCGCTCCTGAACTCAAGCTCTCAGCGTCCCGAGGCGGCGACCGGTTGCTGGGCGACGGCGGCAGGCGGCGCCAGATGCCGCGGTATCACGATGCGCTGGCCCGGCATCAGCGGCGCATTGTCCGGCCCCGGGTTCATCTGCGTCAGCGACCACAGCGGCAGGCGATATTCCGCGGCGAGCGTCTGCAGCGTGTCGCCCGGGCGGGCGGCAATCATGAAGCCACTATCCCACAGCTCGATCGGCTCCTTCGGCGGCACCGCATAGCGCAAGGGCGCGATCTCGTCGTCGGTCTTCGCCGGCGTTGCCGTGAGCTCCATGATCTTGGCGATCAGCTGCTGGTGCACGGAGTCCATCTTGTCGATGGTGATGTGCGAGACCTCGTCGTGCTGCTCGAGGTCGTAGCTCGCATAATGCCCCGGAAAGCCCGCGACGGGCTTGATGTCGCCGCCGCCGAGCACGTTCTTGGACAGGAAGATGTTGATGAAGCGCTCGACATTGGTCGGCACGCTCGGGCTGAGATGAGCGGGATCGATGGTTACGACCAGGCTGACCGGAATGCCCTCCTCCTGCAGCTTTTCCGAGAATTGGAGGGCGCAGCGTCCGCCCATGGAATGGCCGATCAGGATGATCGGCTGGGGATCCTCGCGGTATTTTTCGATCGCGTGCGAGGCGATCAGCGGACAGATCGTGAATTCGTAGGTGTCGGCGGGAAGCCCTGCGCGGACGATCTTTTCGGCGAGCCGGTCCATGCCGGTTGAGAAGATCGGACCGAGTGCGCCGCGGAACAGATAGACCCGCCCGCGCGGGACGATCGGCGCCGCCTCCGGCGCGGCCGCCGCCGGCGCAGTCTTGCCCTGCGTGGGGCTGGCATCGGTGCGATGGACCACGGTCTGGCGGAGCGGGGCGACCGTGCCGGCCTGCGCCGATTGTGTGCAGGAAAAGGCGGCGAACATGGCCGCGGCGACGATCGAAATCGCGTAAGGCCGGGAAAAACCCTGGTTGATATTCACTGCCCGCCCGTCCGCCGCTGATGGTGCCTTGCTCGACCCGCGCCGGTCCGGCGCGGACCTATTGCGTTGCAAACGAATGGGCAGATTTTGAGGCCGGGCCTGACGCGATGGCCAAGCCCAAATCAAGCCCCGATCAGTTCGCGGCCGCCGCGCGCCTGGGGCCCGCCGCCTGGGTGGCCACGCCGGGCTTGCGTCCGACCGGGACGGCCCCCGGAGCGGGCGCGATGCCCCCGCCGCTCGCCACCGCCGCATCGATTGCGGCGATCACCTTCTGCTGCATCAGCTCGTTCTTGTCGATGGTGAGATGGCCCACGCCCGGCACGTTCTCGACGTCGACATTCTCGAGTTGGCCCTGGAAGTTCCGGGTCTTCTCGACCCGGGTGCCGGCGCCGTTGGCGACATAGAAATTGATGTATTTGCCGACCCGGCCGGAGAGGCTGGTGTGGAACACCGAGTCGAGCCCGATCGCGAGCTTCACCGGCACGCCCTGCTGGCTCAGCCGCTCCACCATGTCGGGCAGGCAGGTCGCGCCCGAGGAATGACCGACCAGGATGATGACCTTGGCGCGGCCGCTCCTGTATTCGGCGGCGGCGTCGTCGGCGACGGAAGCCCAGAGCATGTGGTTGTGCACGCTCGCCGGAATGCCCTGCGCCTGCAGGCGCGCGGCCATCGTGTCCAGGCCGAGCGAGAAGATGTTGAGCACGCCGCGCATCAGATAGACGTGTGCGCCTGCCGGCATCGCCTGGGCCGCCTCGGCGCCGCGCGGGGCGAGCGACACCGCAAGGAGCAGCATGGCCAGCGCTGCGGCCTTCAACACGCCACGCCGTGACCCCGCCGGCGACGCCAAGCCGCCGTGACGCACCGCATTGCCGCTATTCGATGTCATGGAGTCCCTCTGCGGATCGCAAATCATTGTACAGGGTATAGGTTTCCAGCGTTCGCATCCGCAATAGATCACGCCCGCGGGACGCGCATTTTCTGCGCGAGCGCGGCGATCCTGCAACAGCGCGGCCCGGGTTCCTGCCGGCTCTCGGTTTCTTGTCCAAGTTCTTGAAATATTGAACAAATATCGCGCATGCGCAGGCGCCGCACGGGACGCATTGCTGACGCAAGCGCGCGCCCCTTGCCCTCGGCTAGGCTCCCATCGCAAATGGTTGATCAGGCGAGAGCGCGAGGTGATGCAATGAGCGACAATGACAGCGTGATTCTGGACCGGCGCGGGCATGCGCTGTGGATCACCATCAACCGGCCCGACAAGCGCAACGCGCTCAACGCCGGCGTGATCGGCGGCATCGCCAAGGGCTATCGCGCGGCGCATGAGGACGCCGATGTGCGCGTCATCGTGCTGACGGGCGCGGGCGACAAGGCGTTCTGCGCCGGCGCCGATCTGCAGAACTCGGGCGCGGCCTTCTCGATGGATTTTTCCAGGCCCAATGTCGATTACGCCGATCTGCTCAGGCTGTCGCAGAACGCGACCAAGCCCGCGATCGCCCGCGTCGGCGGCGTCTGCATGGCCGGCGGCATGGGACTGCTCTGCATGACCGACATGGCGGTCGCCGCCGATCACGCGATCTTCGGCCTGCCGGAGGTCAAGGTCGGCGTGTTCCCGATGCAGGTGATGAGCCTGCTGCAATCCATGGCCCCGCCGCGCCTCGTCAGCGAATGGGCGCTGACCGGCGAGCCGTTCGACGCCAGGGCGGCGCAGGCTGCCGGCCTGCTCAACCACGTCGTGCCGGCCGCCGAGCTCGACGCCAAGGTCGACTGGCTGATCGGGCGCCTGATCGACAAATCGCCGACCGCGATCCGCCGCGGCAAGTACGCCATGCGCGCGATTGCCTCGATGTCCTTCGACGAGAGCATCGCCTACACCGAAAGCCAGATCGCGCTGCTCGCGATGACCGAGGATGCCAAGGAAGGCCTGAAGGCATTCGGCGAGAAACGCAAGCCGGTGTGGACGGGGAAGTAACTCCGTGATCGGCATCGGGGCCTTCATGTTTCGAGACGGCGCTGACGCGCCTCCTCACCATGAGGGTTTGCGTGCGCGCCAGGAATGGCAACCTCATCCTGAGAAGCGGCCGTCAGGCGGCGTCTCGAAGGATGGGCCACGAAACGACCGCTGACACACCGTGCCGTTCTCGCGGCGCGTTTCGCCCGAGCTTTGCTTAAACCTCACCGCCCTCGGAAGAACGAGGGAGCAGGGAAGGCCGGGTGGCCGCTGCACCCGGGGCCCTTGCGCAGAAAAAAACTGCGCAAGCGCAAGAACCACAGGTACAGGCGGTGATCACACCGGCCTTCCCTGCGCGATGGTTTACGGCTTATAGGCGCTCTCCCCGGTGAACCAGCGTTTGCCACCGTCATCAGCACGATGCGTTAGCATCGTCGCCAACTTGGCGCGGCTTGGGCGCGCCAGGACCACACGATTTCGCCGTCCGCGTCCATGCCGCTCGTCAGTCGGCATCTTCGCGTCCACCGCATTCCGCACCGCGTTTCGTGACGATCGCGATACGCCCCTCGTGCCGGCGCGGAACGAGGGGAGTGAACCGTGATTTTTGGAAAAACGAAAGCCAAATATTTTTGCGCGAGTGACTGGACCGCCCAAATCAGCTTGAGCGGAAAGACGAAATTCGATTTTTCGCGCAACGGTCCGCGGAATCCGGGGCGTAGCCGCCGATGACCGAAACGGGAACATCTGCTGTCAGGCGAACCAGCCCTTGGCTATTCTGGCCCTGGTTGCAGGTGTGATGATATATACCTGCACGCTGTCCAACGCTCATATCGATGGCATTGAAGTCCCCGGATGCGCCTCGACAAGCTTGACGGGATGCATCAGGCCCGCCGTGAACGGATGAGAATGACCCACGCCGACGAACTGTCCGCATACATGACCTTCGGCCGCAACGATTGGGCGGGATTGCGCTCCGGCACGTCGCTGACACTCTCGGACGCCGATCTGTCGGCGCTTCACGGCTTGAACGAGCCCATCACGTCTGCCGAAGTCACTGACGTGTACTTGCCGCTGACCCGCCTGTTGAATCTGCATTTCTCGGCCGCGCGCAACCTCATGCATGTCAAGGCGGAATTTCTCGGTCGGCCGGCACGCGTTGCACCCTACATTATCGCGTTGGCGGGGAGTGTTGCTGTCGGCAAGAGCACCTTTGCCCGCGTGCTTTGTGCGCTTCTGGGCGGCCTGGCAGATCATCCTCGGGTGGAGCTGGTGACGACCGACGGCTTTCTGCATCCCAACAGCGTTCTGGAGGAGCACGGGCTGATGCGACGCAAGGGCTTTCCCGAGAGCTACGATCTGCCGCG
The DNA here is from genome assembly GCA_035293585.1 of Bradyrhizobium sp. Classification (GTDB taxonomy): domain Bacteria; phylum Pseudomonadota; class Alphaproteobacteria; order Rhizobiales; family Xanthobacteraceae; genus Bradyrhizobium. Next base: position 333,966 of record DATGMN010000009.1, read on the forward strand.
GATGTTGCGATTCCTCGCCACTGCAAAGGCGAGGGAACGTGACCTCGAGCTGCCCATGTACTCGCATTTGATCGGCGATATCGTTCCATCGGAACGTCAAGTCGTCCGGCAACCAGACATCCTGGTTTTCGAGGGCCTCAATGTCCTGCAGGCGCGGGGTACGGCGCCCGTGGTGGTCTCGGATTTCTTCGATTTTTCGATCTACCTCGATGCCGATGAGGCGGACATCCAATCCTGGTACGTCGAGCGCTTTCTCAAGCTGCAGCGAACGGCTTTCCGCAACCCCGCTTCATATTTCCACCACTACAGGGACCTCCCACCGATGGATGCGCGCGAGGTTGCGGACAGGTTGTGGCGCGAACATCATCGCGCCAATCTCCGCGAGAACATTCAGCCGACGCGCACGCGGGCCGACGTTGTGCTGCGCAAGCGTTCCGACCATTCGGTCGGCGAAGTCTGGCTGCGGGAAACCTAGATTCAGTTTTGGCTCAGGCCGAGGAACAGCAGAGCCGAGTCTGAGAGGCTCTGCGGCTGCACCCGTCGGGCGCGACCGGATTCCACCTGCCAAAGCTAGGCGAGCCGCGGCCACAGCCAGCGCGCCAGCGGAATCGCAAGCGCTGCGCCGGCAAGCTGGGCGGCAATGAAGGCGGCTGCGCCGTGCGGGGCGATGCCGGCGAAGGTGTCGGACAGCGATCGGGCGATGGTCACCGCGGGGTTGGCGAACGAGGTCGACGCGGTGAACCAGTAGGCCGAGGTGATGTAGAGGCCGACGGCGTAGGGAACGGCGGCCGGCGTGCGCGCGGCGACACCGAAGATCGTCGACAGCAGGCCGAATGTCGCGACCGCTTCCGCAAGCCACTGGCCGACGCCGCTGCGCTCATGGAGGGAAAGCTGCCAGAGCGGCAGCTCGAACATCAGGTGGGCGATCCACACGCCGACGATCGCGCCGGTGATCTGCGCGACGATGTAGCTTGCCGTATCGGCCCATAGGAGCTCGCCGCGCAAAGCGAAGGCCAGCGACACCGCCGGATTGAAATGGGCGCCCGACAGCGGACCGAACGTCAGGATCAGTACGACGAGGATGGCGCCGGTGGGAAGCGTGTTGCACAGGAGCGCCAGCGCGACATTGCCGCCCGCGAGCCGTTCGGCCATGATTCCGGAGCCGACGACGGCGGCAAGGAGAAAGGCCGTTCCCAGCCACTCGGTGAAGGCCCGCTGGGCGAGGGTCGGTGTCAGGGGCCCTGGCGTCACGCCGGGCGGCCCAGTGAGATGCGCTCGCCGTCCTCCTTGACGAACTCGCCCTGTTGCGGCGGCAGCAGCTCCAGCACCAATTCGGACGGCCGACAAAGCCGCACGCCTTTCGGTGTCACCACGATCGGCCGGTTGATCAGGATCGGGTGCGCCGTCATCGCGTCGAGCAGCTGGTCGTCGCTCAGGGTTTCGTCGGCAAGGCCGAGCTCCTGATAGGGCGTGCCTTTCTCCCGCAAGAGATCGCGCAACGGGATGCCCATGCGCGCCACAAGCCGTTGCAGCAGCGCCCGCGCGGGCGGCGTCTTCAGATACTCGATCACATGCGGCTCGATGCCGGCGTTGCGGATCATGGCGAGTGTGTTGCGCGACGTCCCGCAGTCCGGATTATGGTAGATGATCACGTCCATCGCGCTGGTCCTCGCATCGCGTTTGTCCGCGGGTCTCAACAGCAGGCCGAGGACGGCTTCGGCGGCGCGGACGGCGCGCCGCAGGCGGACTGCTTCGCCGGCTCTGCCTCACGGGCGACGCGCGCCCCGTTCTCGCCGGTGCCGTCGCCATAGACCGTGCTTTCGCCCGTCGTGTGGAACGTCTCCCAGGCGATGCCGGCGGGATCGTCGATCCAGGATTTTTCCGACCTGGCATAGCAGCAGGTCGTCTCGCCCTGCTCGACGATCTCGCCGCCGGCCTGGCGCAGGCGCGCATAGACGTCGTGCAGCTCGTCGGTGCTCTCCACCTGGATACCGAGATGATCGAGCCCGGGCTGGCGCCCCCGCGTCGAGATCGCGAAGTTCACGCGCGGGTCCTCGAGCATCCACTTGGCGTAGTCGGACTTCACGACCGAGGGCCGTGCAGCGAACAGCGCCGAGTAGAAGCCGATGGACTGGGTGATATCCGCAACCGAGACATGGACGTGCAGGCGCTTCATGGCGTGTCCTTTCAGGCTGGCACTTTGGCGCGCTTGCGCGCGGGTTTGCAGGCTGCTGCCGGCGCGCAGGACGCTCCGCCGCAGCAATTTTCGGTGAGAAAGCCGAGCAGCGCGTTCATGGTCTCGAACTGCGCCGCATAGATCATCGAGCGGCCCTCGCGCCGGACGGTGGCAAGGCCTGCCATCCGCAGCCGGTCGAAATGGAAGGTCAGCGTATTGGGCGGCAGCGCCAGCGCGTCCGCGATGGCGCCCGCAGCCATGCCCTCGGGGCCGGCCTGCACCAGCAGGCGGAACACGTCGAGCCGATTGTCCTGGGCGAGCGCGGCCAGCGCCGCGACGGCATCTGTCTTTTCCATATTTCAACGATTATCGAAATGACGGCCGCGTGTCAATCTGGGATGCCGGCGCGGCGGCCGCCCGGCCCGAAATCGTCCAGACACGCGAGCCCCATGCCGCTCTCCTACGATCAGCCTCGCGCCCGCCTCGATGTCATATCCGCCCGGAGCCGGTCTAGCCTTCGCGTGCCGGCGGCTTGCTGATGTTGAGAAGAGTTGAAACGGCCGTCACCAGCTGCGCCGGCGCGAACGGCTTCGGAATGACGATGCTGTTCGGAACGCCATAAGCGGACCAATCCTGATCAAAGGCGGTGACGTAGACCACAGGGAACGAAGGGTCTTTCTCTCTGATGCGCCTGGCGACGTCCCACCCGCTCAGGCGACCCGCGAGCTTGACGTCCGTGACCAGTGCGTCGGGGTGTTTGGTCTCTCCCATGAGGAGCGTCAGAGCTTCCTCGCCGGACGCCACGACGATGGTCTCGAAACCAGCATCAGTCAGCACCTTCTCGACATCGGCCTGCAAAAAGTACTCGTCTTCGATGACCAGGATCAAAGGAAGCGTGGACATGATCCCCCTTGCGACCGCTTGAACGTTGCGGCGGGGATATGTCCAAAAGTGAACATTGGTTCCTCACCCTGAGCCAGACCAGGTCAAAATCCCCAGCTGAGACATTTCGGGCACTATGGCTGGCCTGCACCCCGAGGGGCCGGTTGGGCCGGATGGTCTTAGCGGTTGCGGAACAGGTCGGACATGCGCAGGAAGGCGCGGTCCAGCACGGCGCGCATCTCGCCCGTGACGGCGCATTCGTCCATCGCACGGCGCATGCACATCATCCATTCGTCGCGCTCGGCCTCGCCGATCGCAAAGGGGCGATGCGCCGACATGATGCAGCGGTGCTCGCTGCGCTGGAAATAGAGCGGCGGCCCGCCGAGCCAGCCGCTCAGGAACTCGAACAGCAGCTCTCGGATCGGAGCGAGATCCTTGCCGTGCATGGCGCGGATGCGGGCGGCGCCCGGATCGCTGTCCATGATCGCGTAGAAGCGGTCGGCCAGCCGCCTGACGGTCGCCTCGCCGCCGATCAACTCATACGGCGTTACCTTGACCTGCCGGTCGTCGCCAGCCGCTGCCGCTTCCGTCATCGCATCGCCCCCCGGATCATCGCCTCGCGACCCAACAGGCTCTGTCGGGCGGATGCTTTGATCCGGATCAATGGGAAGCCTATTCCGGACGGGCTCTAACCTCCACGGCCGCGGTCCTTACACGTTCGAGCCGTGGATCGCGTCGATCACGGCGTCGGTGACCTCCTTTGTGTTGGCCTTGCCGCCGACATCGGGCGTCAGCACCCCTGCGGCGCAGACCTTTTCGATGGCCGCCATCAGCCGCGCGGCGGCGTCCTTTTCGCCGAGGTGTTCCAGCATCTGCACGGCCGTCCAGAACGTCGCCACCGGATTGGCGATGCCCTTGCCGGTGATGTCGAAGGCCGACCCGTGGATCGGCTCGAACATCGAGGGGAAGCGGCGCTCCGGATCGATATTGCCGGTCGGCGCGACGCCGAGGCTGCCGGCCAGCGCGCCCGCGAGGTCGGACAGGATGTCGGCGTGCAGATTGGTCGCGACGATGGTGTCGAGACTCCTGGGATTGAGCGTCATGCGCACCGTCATGGCGTCGACCAGCATCTTGTCCCAGGTGACGTCGGGGAATTCGGTTGCGACCTCGGCGGCGATCTCGTCCCACATCACCATGCCGTGGCGCTGTGCGTTCGACTTCGTCACCACGGTGAGGAATTTGCGCGGGCGCGACTGCGCGAGGCGGAACGCATAGCGCATGATGCGGGTGACGCCGACCCGGGTGAAGATCGCGACCTCGGTGCCGACCTCCTCGGGCAGGCCCTTGTGGGCGCGGCCGCCGCAGCCGGCATATTCGCCCTCGGAGTTCTCGCGCACGATCACCCAGTCGAGATCGCCGACGCCGACATTGCGCAAGGGGGAGGCGACGCCGGGCAGGATCTTGGTCGGGCGCACATTGGCGTATTGATCGAAACCCTGGCAGATCGGCAGGCGCAGGCCCCACAGCGTGATGTGGTCGGGCACGTCGGGCGCGCCGACCGCGCCGAAATAGATCGCATCGAACGGCTTGAGCTGCGCAAGCCCGTCCGCCGGCATCATCACGCCGTGCTTCTTGTAGTAGTCCGAGCCCCAGTCGAAGGTCTTGACATTGAAGGCGAGATCGCCGGCGCGCTTTGCCAATGCGTCCAGCACGCGGATACCGGATGAGATGACCTCGGGGCCGATGCCATCGGCGGGAATGGCGGCGATCGACAAAGTACGCATCAATGGGCTCCGTTGGATTTCGGTAGCAAGCTGGGATGAATGATGACGAGGGTCTTCTGGCCTCAGCGTCCCTGCGCCTTGCGCCAGACCGCAAAGTCCTTCAGCGTCTGCTCGTCGGTTGCGGGATAGAGGCCGACGATCGAGCGGCCCTTGTGCACCTCCGAGGCGACGAAATCCTCGAATGCCGTCATCTCGAAGGTTTCGTCTGCGATCTCATCGGCAAGATGCGCGGGGATCACGATGACGCCGTCGCTATCGCCGAGGATGACGTCGCCGGGAAACACCGGCGCGTCGCCGCAGCCGATGGGACAATTGATCTCGATCGCCTGGTGCAGGGTGAGGTTGGTGGGCGCGCTCGGTCGCTGGTGATAGGCGGGAAAGCCGAGGCGGGCGATCTCCTGGGAGTCGCGGAAGCCGCCATCGGTGACGACGCCGGCGCAGCCGCGCTTCATCAGCCGCGTCACCAGGATCGCGCCGGCGGACGCCGCGCGGGCGTTCTTGCGGCTGTCCATCACCAGCACGCTGCCCGGCGGGCACTCCTCGATCGCCTTGCGCTGCGGATGGGAGCGGTCGCGGAACACGTCGAGCTTGTTGAGGTCCTCGCGCGCGGGCATGTAGCGCAGCGTGAAGGCTTCGCCCACCATGGTCGGCTGGTCCGGGCTCAGGGGGAGGACATCCTGGATGCACTGGATGCGAAAACCGCGCTTGTAGAGCGCGGTCGCCACCGTTGCGGTGGAGACGGTCCTGAGCTTGTTGCGGGTGGTGTCGCTGAGTTTTGCCATGTCGCTTTCTCCGGTCATTCCGGGGCGGTGCTCTTTCCGGTCATTCCGGGGCGGTGCGACAGCACCGAACCCGGAATCTCGAGGTTCCGGGTTCGCTTCGCGCCCCGGAACGACGGAGTCAATAAATCGAGGGCTCGCCGACCGGCTTGCCGAAGCCGGTCTCGAGGAAATCGAAATCGCAGCCGTCATTGGCCTGGCGGATGTGGCGCGAGAACATCCAGCCATAGCCGCGCTCGAAGCGGCGCTCCGGCTGCTTCCATTCGGCGCGCCGCCTGGCAAGCTCCGCGTCCGGCACGTCGAGATTGATGGTGCGCGCCGCGACGTCGAGCGTGATCCTGTCGCCATTGCGCACGAGCGCGAGCGGGCCGCCGACATAGGCTTCCGGCGCCACATGCAGGATGCAGGCGCCGTAGGAGGTGCCGCTCATGCGCGCGTCCGACAGCCGCACCATGTCGCGCACGCCCTGCTTCACGAGCTTGGTCGGGATCGGCAGCATGCCCCATTCCGGCATGCCGGGCCCGCCTTGCGGGCCGGCATTGCGCAGGATCAGCACATGGTCGGCGGTGACGTCGAGGCCGGGATCGTCGACCGCCTTCTTCATCGCGGCATAGTCGTCGAACACGAGCGCAGGACCCGTATGCCTGAGGAAGCGCGGATCGCAGGCGGACGGTTTGATCACGCAGCCATCGGGCGCGAGGTTGCCCTTGAGCACCGCGAGTGCGCCTTCCTTGTAGATCGGATTGTCAACGCTGCGGATGACGTCGTCGTTGTAGACTTCGGCACGCGCGATGTTCTCGGCCAGCGTCCGGCCGGTGACGGTGATGCAGTCGAGATGGAGATGCTCCCTGATCCGGCTCATCAGGCCGGGCAGACCGCCGGCATAGAAAAAATCCTCCATCAGATATTTGTCGCCGCTCGGCCGCACATTGGCGATCACGGGCACTTTGCGGCTGGCCTTTTCGAAATCATCGAGCCCGATATCCTGGCCGGCGCGGCGGGCCTGCGCGATCACATGGATGATCGCATTGGTCGAGCAGCCCATCGCCATGGCGACCACGATTGCGTTCTCGAAGGCCTTGCGGGTCTGGATCTTCTGCGGCGTCAGATCCTCCCACACCATCTCGACAATGCGGCGGCCGCATTCGGAGGCCATGCGGATGTGATTGGCGTCGGCGGCGGGAATCGAGGACGCGCCCGGCAGCGTCATGCCGATCGCCTCTGCAATCGCAGTCATGGTGGAGGCGGTGCCCATGGTCATGCAGGTGCCGTAGGAGCGGGCGATGCCGGCCTCCATGTCGACCCAGTCGGCGTCGGAGATCTTGCCGGCGCGCCGCTCGTCCCAGTATTTCCAGGCATCCGAGCCCGAGCCCAGCGTCTTGCCCTTCCAGTTGCCGCGCAGCATCGGGCCGGC
>DATGMN010000010.1:0-50157 GCA_035293585.1 Bradyrhizobium sp.
TTCTACTGCACCCAGCGGGGCTTGAGCCAGGAGGAGGCGGTCGGCCTCGTCGTCAACGGCTTCGTCAAGGACGTGCTGCAGCAGCTGCCGATGGAGTTCGCCGTCGAAGCGCAGAAGCTCATCTCGATCTCGCTCGAGGGATCGGTCGGCTAATGGTCGTCCTCGCGAGCCCCGCCGATGGTGGCTCGCGGCGCGGGACGACGCTTTTCAAGGATCAAGACAATGGCGTTACTTGAAGTCAGAGATTTGCATGTCCGGGTCGAGGAGCGCGAGATCCTCCACGGGCTCGACCTTACTGTGAATGCCGGCGAGGTGCATGCGATCATGGGGCCGAACGGCTCCGGCAAATCCACGCTGTCCCACGTCATTGCGGGCAAGCCCGGCTATGAGGTGACGGGGGGGCAGGTGCTGTTCAAGGGCGAGGACCTGCTCGCGATGGAGCCGGACGAGCGCGCCGCCAAGGGCGTTTTCCTGGCGTTCCAGTATCCGGTGGAAATCCCCGGCGTCGCCACCATGAACTTCCTGCGCACGGCGCTGAACTCGCAGCGAAAGGCGCGCGGCGAGGAGGAGTTCTCGACGCCGGACTTCCTGAAGAAGGTCCGTGAGGTCGCAAAGTCGCTCAACATTCCCCAGGACATGCTCCGCCGTGGCGTCAATGTCGGCTTCTCCGGCGGCGAGAAGAAGCGCAATGAGGTGTTGCAGATGGCGCTATTCCAGCCGAGCCTCTGCATCCTCGACGAGATGGATTCCGGCCTCGACATCGACGCGCTCCGGATCGCCGCCGACGGCGTCAATGCGCTGCGCTCGCCCGATCGCGCCATGGTCGTGATCACCCATTATCAGCGGCTCCTGAACTACATCGTGCCTGACGTCGTGCACGTGATGTCGAGGGGACGCGTCGTGAAGAGCGGCGGCAAGGAGCTGGCGCTGGAGCTCGAGGCCTCCGGCTACGCCCAGTTCGAGGACGCGGCCTGAAGGATTTTCCGATGAACCTGGTTCTGGCAAAAACCGATACCGGACGCACGGTGGACAATGTCTTCACCGCCGCCCGCGGCCGGCTGCCCGGCGTCGGTCCCGTCGCAGACGCCCGCGCCGAGGCCTTCGCGGCGTTCGAGCGCACGGGCCTGCCGCACCGGCGGATCGAGGAATGGAAATACACCGATCTGCGTGCGTTGGTGCGTGACGTGCTTCCGCTGGCGCCCCGGCCCGATGCCGCGGCGCTCGCGCGGGCGAAGGCTGCGGTCGCGCAGCAGGCGGCCGAGGGGGCAGCAAGGCTTGTCCTGGTCGACGGCGCCTTTGCACCCGAATTGTCCGATCTCGCCGCGCTCGGTGACGGCATCAGCGTGAAACCGCTGCGCGAGGTACTGGAGAACAGTGCCAATCCGGCCGCTGGCGACCTGCTGCTGACGTTGGCAACCGACCCGATGCTGTCGCTGAATGCCGCGATGGTGACCGATGGCGTGATCGTCAACGTCGCCGACGGCATGACGCTGGATCGCCCGATCCAGATCATCCATGTCGCAACGGCATCTGCGGCCGCCGCTTACACGCGCTCGCATGTGCAGCTTGGCAAGGGATCGCACGCGACGCTGGTGGAGAGCTTTGTCGCCGCCGAGGGGGCGGACGGCTACCAGGTCAATGATGCCGTGATCCTGTGGGTCGGCGATGGCGCCGAGCTGTCGCATGTGCGGTTGATGTCGGACGCTGCCGACGCCGTAAACATCTCCTCCGCGATCATCACGGCTGGCGCCAAGGCAAAACTGAACCTGTTCAACATGACCAGCGGCGGCGTCGTGAGCCGCTACCAGGGGTTTGTCACGCTGGCAGGCGAGGGCACCGATCTCTCCGTCAACGGCGTCAACCTGCTCAAGGGCAAGCAGCATGGCGACACCACGCTGGTGGTCGACCATGCCGTGCCGCATTGCACCAGCCGGGAGATTTTCCGCGCCGTGGTCGACGATCGCGGCCATTCGGTATTCCAGGGCCGCATCATCGTCCGCCCTGACGCGCAGAAGACCGACGGCAAGATGATGACGCGGGCGCTGCTGCTGTCCGACGAGGCCGAGGCCGACAACAAGCCGGAGCTGGAGATCTTCGCCGACGACGTCACCTGCGGCCATGGCGCGACATCGGGGGCGCTTGATGACAGCCTGCTGTTCTACCTGCGGGCGCGCGGTCTGCCCGAGAAGGAAGCGCAGGCGCTGCTGATCCTGGCCTTCCTCGGCGAGGCCATCGAGCAGATCGCCGACGATCATTTGCGCGAGTTCGTGGCCGGGCAGGCCGAGCGCTGGCTGGAGGCGCGGCGATGAACGCGCATCCGGCCGTTCTCAACGGGACTTACGACGTTGCCAGGCTGCGTGAGGATTTCCCGGCGCTGGCCATGCAGATCTATGGCAAGCCGCTGGTCTATCTCGACAACGCCGCGTCGGCGCAAAAGCCGAAGGCGGTGCTCGACCGCATGCTGCAGGCCTATACCAGCGAGTACGCCAATGTGCATCGCGGCCTGCACTATCTCGCCAATGCCGCGACCGAGGCCTATGAGGGCGCCCGGGGAAAGGTGGCGCAGTTCGTCAACGCCCGGCGTCCTGAGGAGATCATCTTCACCCGCAACGTCACCGAGGCGATCAACCTCGTGGCGTCGTCCTATGGCGAGCCGAACATCGGCGAGGGCGACGAGATCGTGCTCTCGATCATGGAGCACCATTCCAACATCGTGCCCTGGCATTTCCTCAGGGAGCGCCATGGCGCGGTGATCAAATGGGCGCCGGTCGACGATGACGGCAACTTCCTGATCGAGGAGTTCGAAAAGCTCCTGACCGCCCGCACGAAGCTGGTCGCGATCACCCAGATGTCGAATGCGCTGGGCACTGCCGTGCCGGTCAAGGACGTGGTGCGGCTGGCGCATGCCCGCGGCATCAAGGTGCTGGTCGACGGCGCGCAAGGCGCGGTGCATCTGCCTGTCGACGTGCAGGACATCGATTGCGATTTCTACGCCTTCACCGGCCACAAGCTCTACGGGCCGACCGGGATCGGCGTGCTCTATGCGAAGCACGCGCTGCTCGAGGCGATGCGCCCGTTCAACGGCGGCGGCGAGATGATCCGCGAGGTGGCGCAGGACTGGGTCACCTACGGCGATCCGCCACACAAGTTCGAGGCAGGTACGCCGCCGATCGTCCAGGCGATCGGGCTCGGGGCTGCGATCGACTATGTCAACTCGATCGGCAAGGCGCGAATTGCCGCGCACGAGCATGATCTCGTCGAATATGCGCAAGGGCGGCTCCGTGAGATCAATTCGTTGCGGCTGATCGGCACGGCGAAAGGCAAGGGGCCGGTGATCTCCTTCGAGCTGAAGGGCGCCCATCCCCACGACGTCGCGACCGTCATCGACCGCCAGGGCATTGCGGTGCGCGCCGGCACCCATTGCGTGATGCCGCTGTTAGAGAGGTTCAACGTGACGGCGACCTGCCGTGCGTCCTTTGGCATGTATAATACGCGGGAAGAAGTCGACCATCTGGTGCAGGCGCTGATCAAGGCGCGGGAACTGTTCGCATGACCGATATGACCGACACGGCTGATGTGAAAGCCAACCCCATGGAGACCCATTCGGCGCTGCCGCCGGATGAGACCGAGCGGCTGTCAAAGGACATCGTTGCCGCGCTGAAGACGGTGTTCGATCCGGAAATCCCGGCCGATATCTACGAACTCGGCCTGATCTACAAGGTCGACATCAAGGACGACCGCTCGATCGACGTGCTCATGACCCTGACCACGCCGAACTGCCCGGCGGCCGGCGAGTTGCCGACCATGGTCGAGAACGCCGTCGCCAGCGTTCCCGGCGTCGGCGTGGTGAGCGTGAATGTCGTGTGGGAGCCGGTCTGGTCGCCCGAGCGCATGAGCGACGAGGCACGGCTCGTGCTGAATATGTGGTGACGCGTAGCAACAACGAATGAGCAGCATTGATTTGCTGACGGGATTGACCACATGACTGACATGACCCAGGCACCAAACCCCGCTCCCAAGCCGAAAGTGCGCCCGCGTCCGCAGGTCATGCGCCTGACCGACGCGGCGGCGCAGCGTGTGCTCGAGCTGACGAAACGCGCCGATTCGGAAATCGTCGGCCTGCGCGTCGGGGTCAAGAACGGCGGCTGCGCCGGACAGTCCTACACGGTCGAATATGCCCATGAAGTCCGCCCGACCGACGAAGTGGTCGAGGACAAGGGCGTCAAGATCCTGGTCGACCCCAAGGCCGTCTTGTTCCTGCTCGGCACCGAGATGGACTACAAGGCTGACAGGATGCAGGCCCAGTTCGTGTTCAACAACCCGAACCAGATCTCCGCCTGCGGCTGCGGCGAGTCCGTGCAGCTCAAGCCGGCCGAGGTTTGATCCTCTCGTCGTCCCGGCGAAAGCCGCATACGACGGATAGCGGGTGCCAGGCACATGGACCGCGAATTCCTGACCGACCTGTTTGCACATTTCGGCCCCGTCACCATCCGCCGCATGTTTTCCGGCTTCGGCATTTCCGCCGACGGCACCAATTTCGCGCTGGCGCTGCGCAGCGGGCTGTATTTTCGTGCCGATGAGGCAACGATCCCGCAGTTCGAAGCGGAAGGCTCAAAGCCGTTCCAGTACCAGACCCGCGCCAAGATGGTGACGGTGGCGTCCTATTGGGAGCTGCCGGCGCGGCTGTTCGACGATTCCGAGGAACTGGCGGTGTGGGCGAGGGCGGCGCTCGCCGCAGCGCAACGCGCCGCGTCGAAAAAGCGCAAGGGGACGAAGAAATCCGCGAAGAAGGCTGTTGCCGCGAAGGCGACGACGGCAACAAAGAAACGCAAGAGCGCGCCACGCAAACGATCCTCATCCTGAGGAGCCTGCGTAGCAGGCGTCTCGAAGGATGGCCGCGGGCGAGAGCCGGGCCTTCATGGTTCGAGACGCGCTTCGCGCTCCTCACCATGAGGAGTTGGAATCACGCCACCTGGCTGCGGATCTCGGCGGAATATTCCGGGTCGACCTCGCAGATGACGCGGTTGCGCCCGGCGCGCTTGGCGGCGTAGAGGCAGGCGTCTGCGCGCTCGATCAGTGAATCGGTGTCGTCGCCCGCTTTCAGCATGGAGACGCCGACCGAGATGGTGACGCGGCCGAGAATTTCTCCGGTCGACTTCTTCTTCAATTCCTTAGCCATCACGGCGCGGCGGATGTGGTCGGCGACCGTCAGCGCCTGGCGCAGCGCGGTATTGGGCAGCACCACCGCAAACTCCTCGCCGCCGTAGCGCGCGGTGATGTCCTGGCCCTTGATGGTCTGTTTCAGCGACAGGCCGACCAGCCGCAGCACCTGATCGCCGGTGAGATGGCCGTAGGAATCGTTGAACGACTTGAAATGGTCGATGTCGAACATCAGCAGCGAGAGCGGCAGGTTGCTGGCGAGCGCGTTCTGCACCGCGGTCTCGATCATGCGATCGAAATATTTGCGGTTGCCGAGGCCGGTGAGTGGATCGGTCAGGCTCTCGGCGCGGATCGCTTCGAGGCTCTGCTGCAGGTTGCTGATCTCCACCTTCGACAGCGCCAGCCTTGCCTCGAGCGCCTTGTTGGTGTCGCGCATCTCGCGTGTCGATTTCACCAGGGTCCCGACGATCTCCTTGACCTGCGCGGCGGTGTGGGCCGTGTTGAGCCGCTCGGATGCGCCGACCAGGCTGGCGTCGTAGATTTGAGCCGCTCCGAGCGCCTCCGAGATCAGGTTCATCACATCGTCGATCTCGCCGATCACGCGCGAGCCGACCTTGTCGATGCGATCGGTGGTTTTGATGTGGGAGAGATAGGTGTCGTAGATCTGCTCGAGATCGGCTTCGGTCAGCTTGCCGTTGCGCGCCAGCGTCTCGTTGATGATCTTGTTGAGCGGGGCGTTGTAGCCGGTCGCGTAGACGTACCAGATCTCATAATTGCGGGGGATGGCGGTCTGGCGAAGGGATTTGATCTGCCCAAGAGCGACTTCGGCAAACGCCATCGTGCGTTCGTGTTCGTCGAGCACCCTGACCACGGCACTATCCCCAATAAGCGGGGCAGCGCCCGCCCGCGCGGCAATCATTCAAATTATCGTCGTCACGTTAATGGACGATCGTGAATGACCCGTAAACAAACGGGGTTAGACGCGGGCGCGCACCGGCCGCAGCAGGAATGCGGGAAGATGCGAATGATCCGCAGGCTCGGCATCCGCTTCGCGGGGCCGCCGCGTCTCGCTGCGCTGCGGTTGAGGCGCACGCTGCGATTGAGAGGGGGCGGGTGCGGGCGCCGCGTGGTGGCGTGTGCTGGCGTGGCGGGGTTCGCGCTCACGGCCTCCCTCGCGACCGGTCTTGCGGCCGCGGCGGCCAGCTTCCCGCGACCTCGGCTCGTGGGCCTCGTCGCTGGCACCGGCTTCGCTCGCGAAATTGCCTTCCGCACGCGGAATGTTCTGGCCGATCAGCTTTTCGATCGCGACGATGGATTTCTGGTCAGCCGGCGTGACAATCGAGATCGCCGTGCCGCTGCGTCCGGCGCGACCGGTGCGGCCGATGCGGTGCACGTAGTCATCGGGGTGGTGCGGCACGTCGAAGTTGAAGACGTGGCTGACTTCGGGGATGTCGAGGCCGCGCGCGGCGACGTCGGAGGCGACGAGGAGCGGCAGCTCGCCCTTGCGGAATTGATCCAGTGCGGCCATGCGCGCCGGCTGATCCATGTCGCCGTGCAGCGCGCCGACGCTGAAACCGTGCTTCTGCAGCGATTTGTAGAGCACCGCGACTTCGCGCTTGCGGTTGCAGAAGATGATGGCGTTCTTCAGGTCCTTGGCGTCGCGCAGCAGGCGGCGTAGCACCTCGCGCTTCTCATGCGGCTCGCTGCGGGAGGTGACCTGCGATTGCGTCACGGTGATCGCGGTGGTCGCGGGCTTGGAGACCTCGACCTTGACCGGATTGTGCAGGAACGCCTCGGTGATCCGGCGGATTTCCGCCGGCATCGTCGCCGTGAAGAACAGCGTCTGGCGCGTGAACGGCACCAGCTTGCAGACCCGTTCGATGTCGGGAATGAAACCCATGTCGAGCATGCGGTCGGCTTCGTCGATCACGAGCAGCTCGACACCGGTGAGCAGCAACCCGCCGCGCTCGGTGTGGTCGAGCAGGCGACCGGGCGTTGCGATCAGGACGTCGACCCCGCGGGTCAGCTTGGTGTCCTGGTCGCCGAACGAGACGCCGCCGATCAACAGCGCCACGTTGAGCTTCTGGCCCGCGCCGTAGCGATCGAAGTTTTCCTTAACTTGCGCCGCGAGCTCGCGGGTCGGCTCCAGGATCAGGGTGCGCGGCATGCGTGCCCGGGCGCGGCCCTTTTCCAGGATGGTGAGCATCGGAAGCACGAAGGCAGCGGTCTTGCCGGTGCCGGTCTGGGCGATGCCGAGAACGTCACGCCGGGTGAGGACGTGAGGAATCGCCTGTTCCTGAATGGGGGTGGGGGTTGTGTAGCCGGTGGCCGCAACAGCGGCCAAAACTTTGTCGGACAAACCGAGATGTGAAAAGGACATTGAGCCTCTAGTCGAAACCGCCGTTTGGAATCGAGGGTAAAAAGGCTGCCGCGTGCTGCCCCGAAACGGCGTGCTTTCAAAAGCTGGGGGCGCTGATTTACGCTGACCGGCGGCGCTTTCACGGAATCGCTTTTCTTGCGAACGTTGCCGCTTCGAGGCGGAACATAGGTCGAAATGGCCCAAAGTCAATGGAGCGGCTGCGGGAAGCGCTGAAAAACCCTAATGTTTTTGCATAAATACCAGTCAATTCGAAGGTTGCCATGTTCTCCAAGGCCCGTTTGGACACATTAAGCGACGGCATCTTTGCCGTCGCCATGACCTTGCTCGTGCTGGACGTGAGGCTGCCCGAGGACTTCCATCCCCGGAACGGCAGTGAGCTGCTGGAAGGGCTCGCCGGACTATGGCCCAAGCTTCTGCCTTATCTGCTCAGTTTCGGCGTCCTCGGCCTGCGCTGGCTGTCCAATATCCAGGTCCGCTCGCACGCTGAGACTGTCGGACGAGAATACGTCAATTGGTGGTTGCTCTATCTGCTGCTCATCACCTGCGTTCCCTTCACCACCATCGTGGTCGGCCGCTACGCCTTTTTGGCGCCGGCGATCTGGCTCTATGCCGGCCATACGCTGTTGATCGCGCTGGTCGGTGCGCGCCTGACCCTGATCACACCGGAGCTGGAGAAGGACGTGCACCTGCGCCGCTGGCAGCTCTCGGCGGGTCTCCTGATCATTTCCTCGCTGCTTGCGATTGCCGTCAGCTTCATCAGTCCGCGCAATGCGCTGTTTGCGCTCGCGCTCAATCTGCTGGCGCCGCTGCTGAGGCGATGGACCGGCGCAGCGGCCGTGGATTGAACCGGAGCGCCGGCTCGGCCGACTATTCGATCGAGGTGGTTTGAGCCAGGATTCTCTCATGACATGGTCGTCGCTCAAGGTCGCGCTGCTTTGCGCTCTCGTGGCCGCGCTCAATGCTGTCGCGGTGCCCGCGCATGCGGAAAAGCGCGTCGCGCTCGTCGTCGGCAACAATGACTACAGGAACGTGCCGAAGCTGCAGAAGGCGGTGAATGACGCCCGCGCCATGGGGGACGCGCTCAAGCAGCTCGGCTTCGAGGTGATGGTCGCGGAAAACCAGAACCGCCAGCAGTTTTCGCAGACGCTGCTCGCCTTCGACAATGCCGTCGGTCCCGGCGACACCGCGTTCTTCTTCTATGCCGGACATGGCTTTGAAATTGCCGGACAGAACTATCTGCTGCCGACCGACGTGCCGGCGGCGACCGAAGGACAGGAGGAGTTGGTGCGCGACGCCTCGGTGCTGGCCGACCGCATCGTCGAGCGGCTGCAGAACAAGCGGGTGCGCACCTCGATCCTCGTCTTCGATGCCTGCCGCAACAATCCGTTCGAACGATCGGGCACGCGCGCGGTCGCCGGCGGCGGCGGGCTCGCGCCGATGACGCAGCTGCCGGAAGGCGTGTTCTCGATCTTCTCGGCCGGTTACAAGCAGACCGCGCTCGACCGGCTCTCCAACGATGATGCAAGCCCCAATTCGGTGTTTACGCGCACCTTCGCCAAGGAGCTGTTGCAGCCCGGCGAGAATTTGGTCGAGGTCGCCCAGCACACCCGCAAGCTGGTGAGCGAGATGGCCGACAGCGTCGGCCACAAGCAGATCCCTGCCTATTCCGACCAGATGGTCGACAACGTGTTCCTCAACGGCGTTGCCAAGGATCCGGCCAAGGATCCGGCCAAGGATCCGGCCAAGGATTCGGCAAAGGACGCGACCCAGGCGGGCAAGCCCGCCGATCCGGCGCCGCAGAAGGTCGCGGCACTCCCGCCGGTTTCGGTGCCGCGCACCGCGCCGTCGAACGACAGCCTCAATGCGCCGATCGCGGCGTTCTCACGCCACAGCGGCGGCTGGACCGTGTCGTTCTCGATCGCCGATCCCGCGCTCGGCATTTCCTGGCGCATCGGAGATGCCGGCGACTTCCGGGAGACCGGCTTCATCGATACGCTCGACCCGCGCACGCGCAAGCGCATGCCCAATCCTTCGATCGAGCTGCCCGGCGATCAGGGACCCGCGACCATCGAGGTGCGCTATGTCGATGCGTCCGGCGAGCTGCAGGGGCCGTTTCCGATCAGGTTCGACCCCGAAGCCGCGCTGATCCGCGACCAGCGCAAGATTCTGGACATGACGGCGACGAGCTGGCTCTCGTTCCGCGAGTTCAACGGACTGCTGGTCTATTTCTCGCATCTGCTGTCCTATCGCTGTGCGATCCGCGAGGCGCGAATCGGCATCGACAATTCGGTGCCCGACCGCGTGTTGAAGATGCCGCCCTGCGACATGCGAGAACCGAATGAAATTCCGTATGGCGCCCAGCTCTACATGAAGCTTCCGCCCGCGACCCAGTTCATGTCCGTGGAGCTGACATACCGCGACGGCAGCGTGTCCGAGGTCAAGACCTTCCGGACCGCGAACCGCAGCAACAACTGACGACGACTGGTGCGGACGCGCCACGCGCCGGCCAAAGCGCGGGCTGGAGCCTCCCGGCTATTACCTGACGGTTGCTCCTCGCGCTTCAGCCCATGATCGAATAACCGCCGTCGACGGGAATCGCGGTACCCGTGACGAAATCGGACGCGGGCGAGGCGAGGAACACCGCGATCCCGGCAAAGTCCGAGATCTCGCCCCAGCGTGCCGCAGGCGTGCGCGCGAGCACGCGGTCGTGCAGGCCGTCGATCTCGGCGCGGGCGCGCTTGGTGAGATCGGTGTCGATCCAGCCGGGCAGGATCGCGTTGACCTGGATGTTGTCGCCGGCCCAGGCGCAGGCGCATGCGCGGGTGAACTGAACGATGCCTCCCTTGCTCGCGGCATAGGCGGGAACGAAGGTCGCGCCGAAGATCGACATCATCGAACCGATATTGATGATCTTGCCGCCGCCCGCGTGCTTCATGGCGGAGTAAGCCGCCTTGCTGCACAGGAACGCGCTGGTGAGGTTGGTGTCGATCACGCGCTCCCATTCATCGAGTTCAAGCGCGTGCGGCGGCTTGCGGATGTTGATGCCGGCGTTGTTGACGAGGATGTCGATGCGCCCGAGGTCGCGTCCGACCCGCGCGATCATCGCGTCGACGGCATCCTTGTCGGTGACGTCAGCAGTCACGGAGATCGCCTTGATGCCGCGGGACGCAAGCTCCGCCACGGCCTTGTCCGATTTCTCCGCGTTGCGGCCGATAATGGCAAGCGCTGCGCCTGCTTCGCCGAGGCCGCAGGCCATGCCGAGCCCGATGCCGCCATTGCCGCCGGTGACGATGGCGACCTTGCCGCCGAGATCGAACGGTTTTGCTGTCATAGCCTGCGTGCACTCCAAAGGATGATCAGCGCTTGGCTTGCCAGATGAAGATCAGCCCGAGCGCCGCCAGGGCCATGCCGTAGCCGGCCCACTGGATTTGATTGATCATGAAGCTGGTCTGCGGCCATTTGACCGTACCGGTGCCCTGGCCGATCCACAGCAGTCCCACGGCAAGCGCGAGGAGCCCGACGACAAGAAGCGCTGTGCGCATGTGTTTCCTCCCGGGGCCGTCGCTTCGACCGTTACGGCCATCCGAGGGCTGATGGCATCCAAAGCCTCGGCGCGCCTTGCTTGAGGCGGAGCCTAGCCGTGGTTCGAGCATGTTGCAAAGCCCGATGCCGCTTGAGGAGGGGGGGCCCACCAGTCACGTCCGAACGCCCGACGCCGGCGCCTCGAAATCAGGAAGCATCGAATCAAAAAGCCCCGGCCAGTGCCGGGGCTTTTAAGTTTTTCACAAGCAGGGAGGAAATCAGTACTTGCTCAGTACTTGGCAACCACCGGGCCGGTCCAGTTGAAGCGATAGACCAGCGAGGTCGAAATGGTCTGGTTCCAGGTGTTGAAGCGGATGCTGTCGCCAATCGGGAGATTGGTGGGAGTGGCAAACTCATCGAGAGTCTTCCGACCGTAGAAGGCCGAGCGATATTCAGTCTTCATGAACCAGCCGGGAGCAGTGATGCCGAAGATGTTGAGGTTGTTCTCGACACCACCACCGATGAACCAGCCGTTGCGGTTGTAGCTGTTGGTGTGGACACCCGCGTCCAGGCCAGTCACGGTGTCAAAGAACTCCGAACGGCCGAAATGCGCACCTGAATAACCGCCGTTCACGTAGGACAGGACGTTCGGGGCGACCAGATAGCCGACGCGCACGCCAGCGGCCCAGGAGTCCTCAAGCTTTTGGGTTCCAGTGATGCCGAAATTGGGACCAACGAACGGGTCCTGCAAGGAGCCTTTGATGCTGCCGAACTGGCCGTCGGCGAAGATGCCGGCAACCCACGTCTGGTTGAACTGCCAATCATAACCAGCACCGACCGTGCCGAACCAGCCGGAACCACCCTGCCGCTGGTTGACGGTCAGCGGGATGTTCGATCCGGTGTTTACGATTTGCTGGTCAGCCGCCCACAGGCCACCGCCGCCGCCACCGAAGACGTAGAAGCCGGTCCAGCTCGGCGCCATGACGGGCGGAGGAGCCTTGGTGTAGGTGCGGGGGGCGAGGTCGGCTGCGTAGGCCGATCCGGACATGACTGCCACCGCGGACAGGGCGAGCAGGAGCTTCTTCATTTTTGGTTCCTCAATCTCTTCAGCGTTCGACCGCCGTCGGTAAAACTCGGTGGGAGAACCGATCCCCAGCTCCCCCGGTGCACGCAATATAGCCGGTTCGGTTGAAAATGCTGTTGCCTGACAGGCACAGTCAGCGGAAAACCACCGCTGGTAGTCCAAACCGAAATTTTGCCAAGTGGCTGAAAGTTAAGAGGAATGTTTCGGTCCAGCGTGGAGTTGCGGCTCCACGCTGCACGGGATGGTTGTCGCCAATCAGACGTCCAGCTGGTCCTCGTTGGCGAATTCGGCCTTCTCGGAGATGAAAGCGAATCGCGCCTCGGCCTTGGTGCCCATCAGCCGCTCGACGGAATCAGCGGTGCCTTCGCGGTCGTCGGGCAGCAGCACCACGCGCAGCAGCGTACGCTTCGCCGGGTCCATCGTCGTTTCCTTGAGCTGCGCCGGCATCATTTCGCCGAGGCCTTTGAAGCGGTTGACCTCGACCTTGGCATTGGCGTTGAAGTCGCTCTTGATCCGCCGCTCTTTGTCGGCGTCGTCGGTGGCATAGACCGTCTTGCTGCCGTGGGTGAGTTTATAAAGTGGCGGCACTGCGAGATAGAGATGGCCCTCGTCGATCAGCCGCGGCATCTGCCGGTAGAAAAAGGTGATCAGAAGCGAAGCGATGTGCGCGCCGTCGACGTCGGCGTCGGTCATGAGGATGATGCGTGAGTAGCGCAGATCCTCTTCACGATAATGCGGGCCAGTGCCGCAGCCGAGCGCCAGCACGAGATCGGACAGCTGCGCATTCGCCATCAGCTTGTCCTTGCCGGCGGAGGCGACGTTGAGGATCTTGCCGCGCAGGGGTAGGATGGCCTGGGTCTTGCGGTCGCGCGCGGCCTTGGCGGTTCCGCCGGCCGAGTCGCCCTCGACAATGAAGATCTCCGAGCCGTCCTGCGCCGAATCGGTGCAGTCGGACAGCTTGCCGGGCAGACGCAGCTTCTTCACCGCGGTCTTGCGCGCGATCTCCTTTTCCTGGCGGCGGCGGATGCGCTCCTCGGCGCGCTCGACCACGAAATCGAACAGCCTGTTGGCTTGCACCGGATTGGCCGATAGCCAATGGTCGAACGGGTCTTTGACCGCCTGCTCGACAATCCGCTGCGCTTCCGCGGTCGCGAGCCGGTCCTTGGTCTGGCCCTGGAATTCGGGCTCGCGCACGAACACCGACAGCATCACGGCCGCGCCCACCATCACGTCTTCCGAGGTGACATTGGCCGCACGCTTGCCTTGCCCGACGCGCTCGGCGTGGTCCTTCAGGCCGCGCAGCAGCGCGCTGCGGATGCCGGATTCGTGGGTGCCGCCGTCGTGGGTGGGAATCGTGTTGCAGTAGGAGGAGACGAAGCCGTCGGCGTCGGCCGTCCACGCCACGGCCCATTCGCAGCCGCCATGGCCGCCGACGCGACCCGACCTGCCGGAGAAGATGTCCGGATGCACCAGCGTGTCGGCATGGATGGCCGCCGCGAGATAATCCTTCAAGCCGCCGGGGAAGTGGAAGCTCGCCTCCGGCGGCACGTCCTCGATGCCTTTCAGGAGCTCGGGCGCGCAGCGCCAGCGGATCTCGACACCGCCGAACAGATAGGCTTTCGAGCGCGCCATCTTGAACAGGCGCTGCGGCTTGAACGCGGCCTTGGCGCCGAAAATATCCGCATCCGGCTTGAAGCGAACCGTCGTGCCACGGCGGTTGTTGACCTTGCCGATCTCCTCGAGCTTGCCCTTGGGATGGCCGCGCTCGAACGCCATGCGGTAGAGCTTCTGGCCGCGCGCGACCTCGACCTCCAGCCGCGACGACAGCGCGTTCACCACGGACACGCCGACGCCGTGCAGGCCGCCCGAGGTCTCATAGACCTTGGAATCGAACTTGCCGCCGGCATGCAGCGTACACAGGATGACCTCGAGCGCGGACTTCTTGGGGAATTTCGGATGCGGGTCGATCGGAATGCCGCGCCCGTTGTCGGTCACGCTCAGGAAGCCGTCGGCGCCGAGCTCCACCTCGATGCGGTCGGCATGCCCGGCCAGCGCCTCATCCATCGAGTTGTCGATGACCTCGGCAAACAGGTGATGCAGCGCCTTTTCGTCGGTGCCCCCGATATACATTCCGGGGCGGCGGCGCACCGGTTCCAGGCCCTCCAGCACCTCGATGTCGCGGGCGGTATATTCGCCCTCGGCGCTTGTGGCGCGCGAAGCGGGCTTGGATGGTGTCTTGGATGGAACCTTCGACCCAGCCTTCCCTTTATCTTCGCTGGCCGCGAAGAGATCGGTGGGTGACTTTGATTTAGCAAGCGCTTTCAGTGACTTGGCCATATGTCTTCATGCAATGCGCGCGTGACGCGCGGGGATCGAATCGGCTTTGGCTGACTATGCCATGGCTGGGCTTAAAAAGTGACGGCGCGGCCCGCAAGGGGGGAGATTAGCGGGAACAAAAGCGCCATCCTTTGTGAGTTGAAGCGCATATAGTGGCGGGCGTACCTGATTTTTAGGCAGGGGGCTCGGACGGGTTCCAGACAAATCGGGCGGGAAGGCATTTTCGGCACATGGAAGAGTTTACCCGCGCCCTGGCCGGTTTCGTGCGCGACCATCAGGCCTGGGCGCCTCCCATCGTCCTCCTGCTGGCCTTCGGCGAATCGCTCGCCTTCATCTCGCTTTTGATCCCGGCCTGGGGCGCGCTGGTGGCAATCGGCGCGCTGATCGGGGTCAGCGGCATCAATTTCTTTCCAATCTGGATCGCGGGCTCGGTCGGGGCTGCGCTTGGCGACTGGGTCTCCTACTGGTTCGGCTACCGCTACAAGGAGCATGTCGCGCAGATGTGGCCGCTGTCGCACTACCCCGAGATATTGCCGCGCGGCGAGGCCTTCGTGCGGCGCTGGGGCGTGCCGAGCATCTTCATCGGCCGCTTCTTCGGTCCCTTGCGGGCCTCGGTGCCGCTCGCGGCCGGCATTTTCGAGATGCCGTACTGGCAGTTTCAGGTTGCCAATTTCGTCTCGGCCCTGGTCTGGGCCGCGGCGCTGCTCCTGTTTGGTGACGTGATCGCCAATGTATTGGAGTGGTTGTGGCGCCTGATCTAGCCGACAGCGGAATAGACCGAGGCGGGCAGGGGTTAGGCGCAACGAACCGCTTAAAACTATCATGTCGCCGGGAGGAACAAACATCATGTCATTCACACGACGCCAAGCTCTCGCCTCGGCCGCCGCGCTGGCCGCCGCGCCGCTATTGCCTGCTGCGCCGGCCACGGCCGCCGCGCCACCCGCCGAAAGGCAGGCGCCGAGCTTCTATCGCTACAGGGTCGGAGACATCATGGTCACCGTCGTCTCCGACGGCAAGAACGTGTTCAAGCTGGACGATTCCTTCATCACCAATGCCAAGAAGGAGGAGGTGAGTGCGGCGCTGCAGCAGGCCTACATGCCCTCCGGCATGATGACGATCTATTTCGCGCCGCTGGTGCTCAACATCGGCGGCAAGGTGGTCGTGATCGACACCGGCAATGGCGCGCTCGCCAAGCAGAACAGCAAGGGCGCCAACGGCCTGTTCGCCGACAATATGGTGGCTGCGGGCTTCGACCCGAAGGCCGTCGACATGGTGGTGATTTCGCACTTCCACGGCGATCACGTGAACGGACTGCTCACCGCCGACGGCACGCCGGCCTTTCCGAATGCCGAGGTGCTGGTGCCGGCGGTGGAGTGGAAATTCTGGATGGATGACGGCGAGATGAGCCGCGCCCCGGCCGGCCGCATGCAAAGCCTGTTCAAGAACAACCGCAACGTTTTCGATGCCGGCCTGAAGCGCAAGGTCACGCCATACGAATGGGGCAAGGACATCGTACCCGGCCTCACATCGGTCGAGACCATCGGCCACACGCCCGGCCACACCTCCTATGTGCTGTCATCGGGCAACGACAAGGTCTTCATCCAGTCCGACGTGACCAACAACCCGAACCCGTTCGCCACCCATCCAGAGTGGCACGCCTTTTTCGACCAGGATGGCGAGCAGGCGGAAAAGACCCGCAGACGGGTCTACGACATGGTGTCGGCGGAAAAACTGCTGCTGCAGGGCTTCCACTATCCATTCCCGGGGCTCGCCCATCTGGAGAAGGACGGCAACGGCTATCGGGTGATTCCGATGCCGTGGGACCCGACCATCTAGGCGATCATGCAGGCCTGCGTCCATCTCGATGGGCTGACCGACGGATATTCCCCTGGTGGGCCCTGTTCGGACACTTCGGATTTTCCCACTGGTAGGCGCGGCCCAAATCGCCGGGGCGCCATCGTACCTTGACGCCGGGCGCCCATGCCCTTATAGGGCGCGCCCATGATCAACGCCGCGACCATCCGCATCATGCGCCGCCGCCGCACCTTCGCGGCATTGGCGGTCATCGGCGTTTGAGATCGTCGCCTTTGCCGCCGGACAGGGTCCTGCGGCAGTTGTTCCTGCGACAAGCGCAAGTCCTGATCCGGCGGCTCCAAGGTCAACAGGAGCTGGATATGGACACGTCCCTTCACTACCTTCCTCTCACCGACATCGGTTCGCAACAGATCGCGCGTCTAATGCGCGACGAGCAACCAAAGGCCTTGGCTTTCGACCTGAGCCGGCTCGAAAGGAGCGCGCAATGACCCTCGCCGAAACCGCTTCCCCTACGGCTGCCGTAAGGACTGCGACGGTGTTTGTTGATGGTGGATCCGGAACGACCGGGCTTGGCATCAACGAGCGTCTGCAGCTGCAGAAGGACGTCGTGGTGAAGACCATCGCCGAGGACAGGCGCAAGGATCCCGCGGCCAAGCGGGCGTTGATGGAGGAGGTCGATCTCGTCATCCTCTGCCTGCCCGACGATGCCGCCAAGGAGACCGTTGCGCTGATCGACAGCATGGGCAATGCCGCCCCCAAGGTGCTCGACGCCTCCACTGCGTTCCGGGTGGCGCCGGATTGGGCCTATGGCTTCCCGGAGCTCGCCCCCGACCAGAGCGACAAGATCAAGTCCGCGCGAAAGGTCTCCAATCCCGGCTGTTATCCGACCGGCGGAATCGCGCTGCTGCGGCCTCTGGTCGATGCCGGTCTGTTGCCCGCGGATTATCCGGTGACCGTGAATGCGGTCAGCGGCTATTCGGGTGGCGGCAAGTCGATGATCGCAAGCTTCGAGAACGGTACTGCGCCTTCCTTCGAGCTCTACGGCCTCGGCTTCGAGCACAAGCACATCCCGGAGCTGCAGCTTTATTCAAATCTCACGCGCCGGCCGATCTTCGTGCCCTCGGTCGGCAACTATCGGCAGGGGATGCTGGTGTCGGTGCCGTTGCAGCTCGACGCGCTGCCGGGCAAGCCCACCGGGGCCGACCTGCAGGCCGCCTTGGCGGCGCGTTACGCCGGCAGCAAGTATGTGTCGGTGATGCCGCCCGGGAACGAAGCGGCCAGGAGCGGACGGATCGAGCCGGAGGCGCTGAACGAGACCAACCAGCTCGAGCTCTATGTCTTTGCCAGCGACAAGCATCACCAGGCGGTGCTGGTCGCCCGGCTGGACAATCTGGGCAAGGGCGCCTCGGGTGCCGCGGTGCAGAACCTGCGCCTGATGCTGGGGCTTGGCGACGTCTAGTCGCCGCAGATCCCGCCTGATGTCGGAAGATTCCGGGTTGGTTTCCCGCAACCAGCCCGGAATGAGGCGCTATACTGCCTGAATCTGAACGAGGCTGCCCAAATGGCTGACGATGCCAGCCGCACCGCTGTGCGCGAATTGCCGGTGACGCCGGCTGACATCACGGCTGCCGCTGCGGCGATCCGGGATGCGGTGCTTGTCACCGAATGCAATGAGAGCCGGACGCTCGGCGAAATCTGCGGCTGCAGGATCTGGCTCAAATTCGAAAACCTGCAATTCACTTCCTCCTTCAAGGAGCGCGGCGCGCTGAACCGCCTGAAGGCGCTGTCTGCCGATGAGCGTCGCCGCGGCGTGATTGCGATGTCGGCCGGCAACCACGCGCAGGGCGTCGCCTATCATGCCAAGCGGCTCGGCATTCCCGCGACCATCGTGATGCCGATCGGCACGCCCATGGTGAAGGTCGAGAACACCCGCCGCCACGGCGCCGAGGTGGTGATTTCGGGCGCGACGCTGGAGCAGGCAGGCGAGTTCGCCCGCCAGCACAGCGAGGCGCGTGGCATGACCATGATCCATCCTTATGACGACCCGCTGATCATCGCAGGGCAGGGCACCATCGCGCCAGAAATGTTCGATGCTGCGCCAGCGCTCGACACGCTCGTCGTGCCGATCGGCGGCGGCGGATTGATCTCGGGCATCGCGATCGCGGCCCGAGCCGTCAAGCCGGACTTGCGCATCGTCGGCGTCGAGGCCGCGCTTTATCCTTCGATGTACAACGCCATCTACGGGGTCGACCTGCCGATGCGCGGCGACACGCTTGCCGAGGGCATCGCGGTCAAATCGCCGGGCAGGATCACGACCGAGATCATCCGCGAGCTGGTGGACGAGATCGTGCTCGTCAGCGAGGATCAGATCGAGCGCGCGGTCGCAAGCCTGATCTCGATCGAGAAGACGGTCGCCGAGGGCGCCGGCGCCGTCGGTCTTGCGGCCGTCATGGCAAATCCCGAGCCGTTCGCGGGCCGCAATGTCGGCCTGGTCCTGACCGGCGGCAATATCGACACGCGGCTGATCGCCTCCGTCCTCACCCGCGAGCTCGCGCGCGAGGGCCGGCTGACGCAGCTTTCGCTCGACATCGTCGACCGGCCCGGCCAGCTGGCAGCCGTCTGCACCCTGCTCGCGGACGCTGGCGCCAACATCATCGAAGTGTCACATCAGCGGACGTTCTCCGACCTGCCGGCCAAGGGGACCTTGCTCGAGCTCGTCATCGAGACGCGCGACCGCGCTCATCTCGACGACGTGCTGGCGCGCTTGAGCGCGGCAGGATTGAAGGCGCGCTGCCCCTAGAAGACCTTGAAGATCGCCAACGCCAGCACGGCCTGTGCGAGGAAGCCGATGGTGAAGGCAAGCGTGCGGAACACCGGCAGGCCGAGGCTGTAGACGATCAGATGCGCCACGCGGGCCCAGAAATAGACCGCAGCGGCATAGACGGTCCATTTGGTCGAATAATCGATCTCGTTGAGGATCAGGATGAGCGGCGCGAAAATCACCAGATTTTCCACGGCATTGTCGTGCGCAAACATCAGCCGGGTGGCCCAGGGCGCATGCGGCTTGGCATCGCGGGTCGGATTGGCCATCGCGCCGCCGAGACCGCGGATCTGGCAGCGGTTGATGATGTAGGGGATCCACAAGATCCCCGTCAGAATCACCGTGCAGGTCAGCCAGAACAATTCGGGTGTCAGCAAACCGGGCGTCATCGTGTCCCCCTCAACGCATCAGGAATTGGCTCATTGGCTTTTATACCCGAGGGTGCGATGCCGCGCTATGCGCGAACCCGAACATAGCTGCCGGGCGCATCCTCGATCGGCGGCTGCGCGTCGGTGCCCACGCTGCGGGCCGCGACTTCTTCGGCGTCGACGCTGGCAAGCCATTCGCGCCAATGCGGCCACCAGGAGCCCTTGTGCTCCTGCGCTGCCTTCAGCCAGTCCTGCAGCGATACGTCGCGGATATTGTCGTTGGTCCAGTACTGATATTTGTTCGACGCCGGCGGATTGACGACGCCGGCGATATGGCCGGACCCTGACAGCACGAATTTCACCGGGCCGCCGAAGAACTGCGAGCCGTACAGCACGGAATCGGCGGGCGCGATGTGATCCTCGCGGGTGGCGAGGTTGTAGACCGGCACTTTCACCTTGGAGAGGTCGAGCAGGGTGTTGTCGAGCACCATGGTGCCTGCCGAGAGCCGGTTCTCCAGATAGCAGTTGCGCAAATAGTAGGAGTGATTGGCGGCGGGCATCCGCGTCGCGTCCGAGTTCCAGTGCAGGAGATCGAACGCGGACGGCGGCTGGCCTTTCAGATAATTCGAGACCACATAGGACCAGATCAGGTCGTTGGAGCGCAGCATGTTGAAGGCCATTGCCATCTTGGCGCCTTCCAGCACGCCGCTCTCCTGCATGTCGCGCTCGAGCGAGGAAATCTGGCCCTCGTCGACGAACACCAGCAAGTCGCCGGCATGCGTGAAGTCGACCTGCGCGGCGAGGAAGGTCGCCGATGTCACGCGCACCCGGCGCTTTTCGGCAAGCCAGGCCAGCGTGGTGGCGAGCATCGTCCCGCCGACGCAATAGCCGAGCGTGTGAACCTTCAACTCGCCCGTCGCTCTCTCGATGGCGTCCATCGCAGCAAGCGGGCCCTGTTTCATGTAGTCTTCCCAGGTCTTCGCTCCCAAGCTCTTGTCGGGATTGACCCAGGAGATGACGAAGACGGTGAGCCCCTGGTCGACGCACCATTTGATGAAGGATTTCTCGGGCCGCAGATCGAGAATGTAGTACTTGTTGATCCAGGGCGGCACGATCAGAAGCGGCGTGCGCAGCACCTTCTCGGTCGTCGGCTCGTACTGGATCAGCTGCATCAGGTCGTTCTGATAGATCACCTTGCCCGGCGTGGTCGCCATGTTGACGCCGATCTCGAGATTGGCGGGATCGGATTGCCTGATCTTCAGCGTGCCCTTGCCGGCCTCGATGTCCTCGGCCAGCATCTGCATGCCGCGGGCGAGATTGGTGCCGGAGGAGGCCAGCGTCTCGCGCAGCACTTCCGGATTGGTCAGCACGAAGTTCGACGGCGCCAGCGCATTGGTGATCTGCTGGACGTAGAATTCGGCCTTCTTGCGGGTGTGCGGATCGAGCCCTTCGGCATTGCGCACAAGATCATGCGCCCACTGCGTGGTGAGCAGATAGAGCTGCATCATGAAGTCGAAGAACTGGTTCGACTTCCACTCCGGATCGGCAAAGCGCTTGTCGCGCGGCGAGGGCGCGATCGCCGGCATCGATTCCTGTCCGGCAAGCCGGCGGGCCGCCGAGCCCCAGAGATCGAGATAACCCTTGGCGATCCGGGTCTGGATGTCGGAGGAGCGCTCATTGTCCGACAGCCAGTATTCGGCGACCGCGGTGAGGGTCTTGATCACCTCGGTCATCTCAGTCGGCTGATTGTCCTTCACCTCGCCGCTCTCGCGCGGCTTCAGATAGGCCGCAAGCGCCTTGCCGCCGTTTTCCAGCGCGCGGGCGAGGTTCATCGCAAAAGCTTCGGCGTCGAATTTCTTCGTCGCCTCTTTGCCAACTGTCACGTCATCCATGGCAAGACACTATCGATTCATTTTGCCGTCGTCACCGCGAGATCGCATCAAGCTTTGTTCGCCTTAACTTTTTTGGCATTGCAGCTGTTGCGCTGCGGTATCCATCTTGGTTCCGTCACAATCCGGCCCCATCGCTCTCGTCTACTGTTTTGACTTTAATCGGTTCCGACGGCAATGCCTTGAGCTGCGGCAAGACTGCGCGCCTCATTGTCGCCGCGGGGTGGGACTTGCATACAACGATGTCTTGGGATCGGCGGACAAAGGCTTTTGCCTTGCTGGCGCTGTGGGCAGCCGCCTTGAGTTGCTCGCTTGCCGGCTGCTCGAGTCCCATTGCCGACATGCCTTCGCTGGAGTCGGCCGATACCTCAGCCAAGTCCAAGGACGTTTATTTGCCGGTGCACGACCTGCCGCCGGATCGGGATGACGTCGTGATCACGCCCGAGCAGCGCGCCAAGATCGAGGCCGAGCTGGCTGCTGCAAGGGACCGCCAGACCCAGGCCTCGGCTGCGCAGGGTCCGGCGGCCCAGACCAGCCCAGGCCAGACCGCCGCAGCCCAGACCGCCGGCGCAAAGTGAACGCTGGCACTGCCCCCGGTCCGTGCTAAAAGAAATGGATTCAACCGCAATCAGGGCGGGCCTGCCTCATAATTTTGTCTCTGAATTCGTGCTATCGGTCTGTATTTGCACGACTTTCTTGTAGGGCCAGGTCCTCGCGCAATGCAAAGCCAGGGGGCTTTCGCGATTCCGCCCGGATGGTTGCTGGAGCTAGGGACCCATGGACGATTTTTACCGCATCCGCCGTCTGCCGCCTTACGTCTTCGAGCAAGTGAACCGGGCCAAGGCGGCCGCGCGGAATGCCGGCGCCGACATCATCGATCTCGGCATGGGCAACCCGGATCTGTCGGCCCCGCCGCACGTCCTCGAGAAGCTGAAGGAGACGCTGGGCAAGCCGCGGACCGACCGCTATTCCGCCTCGCGCGGCATTCCCGGCCTGCGCCGGGCCCAGGCCGCCTATTACCAGCGCCGGTTCGGGGTCAAGCTCAACCCGGAAACCCAGGTCGTGGCGACCCTGGGCTCGAAAGAGGGTTTTGCCAACGTGGCGCAGGCGATTACCGCGCCCGGCGACGTCATCCTTTGTCCGAACCCGAGCTATCCGATCCACGCCTTCGGCTTCCTGATGGCGGGCGGGGTGATCCGCTCGGTGCCCTCGGAGCCGACCCCGCAATTCTTCGAGGCGGTCGAGCGCGCCATCGTGCATTCGATTCCGAAGCCGATCGCGCTCGTCGTCTGCTACCCCTCCAATCCGACCGCCTATGTCGCGAGCCTCGATTTCTATCGCGACCTCGTTGCATTCGCCAAACGTCACGAGATCTTCATCCTCTCCGACCTCGCTTATGCCGAGGTCTATTTCGATGACGCCAATCCGCCGCCTTCGGTGCTGCAGGTGCCGGGCGCCATCGACGTCACCGTCGAGTTCACCTCGATGTCCAAGACCTTTTCCATGGCCGGTTGGCGCATGGGCTTTGCGGTCGGCAATGAGCGCATCATCGCGGCGCTGGCGCGGGTGAAATCCTATCTCGATTACGGTGCGTTCACGCCGGTCCAGGTGGCGGCGACCGCGGCGCTGAACGGCCCCGAGGATTGCATTCGCGAGATGCGCGACACCTACAGGAAGCGGCGCGATGCGCTGGTCGAATCCTTCGGGCGTGCGGGCTGGGACATTCCGCCGCCCGACGCCTCGATGTTTGCCTGGGCGCCGCTGCCCAAGGGATTCGAGGCGCTCGGCAGCATGCAGTTCGCGACCTTGATGGTGGAGAAGTCGGGCGTTGTGGTTTCGCCCGGCGTCGCCTTCGGCGAGCATGGCGAGGGCTTTGTCCGCATCGCCATGGTGGAAAACGAGCAACGCATCCGGCAGGCCGCCCGCGGCGTGCGCCGCTTCCTTGAAAGCGGCATCGAAACGTTGCACAACGTGGTTCCTCTCGCCAACCGGCGCTAACTCTCCTCCGGCAGGTCTGGTTCGTTATGGTCGCCCCCCTGAAAGTGGGTATTGCGGGCCTCGGCACCGTGGGTGCTGAGGTCGTCCGCCTCATCGAGGGCCAAAGCAGCGTGCTGTCGGCCCGCTGTGGCCGCCCGATCCGCGTCGTTGCGGTCACCGCGCGATCGAAAGCCAAGAAGCGCGGGCTCGACCTGCGCGGCATCACCTGGGCCAAGGATCCGCAGGCGCTCGCCGAGAATGCCGAGGTCGAATGCCTGGTCGAGTTGATCGGCGGCGCCGGCGACCCCGCGCTGTCGGCGATCGAGACGGCGCTGAAGTCCGGTAAATCGGTGGTGACCGCCAACAAGGCGCTGATCGCCAAGCACGGCTTGCGGCTTGCGAAGGCGGCAGAGGCGCACGGCGCCGCGCTGAACTTCGAGGCGGCGGTGGGAGCCGCGATTCCGGTCGTGAAGACGCTGCGCGAGGGGCTCGCCGGCACTGCGATCGACCGCGTCTACGGCATTCTCAACGGCACCTGCAATTACATCCTGACACGGATGGAGCAGGAGGGCCTGTCATTCGCCGAGTGCCTGGCCGACGCGCAGCGGCTCGGCTATGCCGAGGCCAATCCGAGCTTCGACGTCGACGGCCACGACACCGCGCAGAAGCTGGCGATCCTCGCCAGCCTCGCCTTCGGCACCAAGGTCGCGGAGAGCGCGATCTATGTCGAAGGCATCTCCTCGATCGCCCCAGAGGATCTGCGCGCCGCCGCCGATCTCGGCTACCGCGTCAAGCTGCTCGGCGTTGCCGTGCGCACCGCCAAGGGCATCGAGCAGCGCGTGCATCCGACCATGGTGCCGAAATCCTCCTCGATCGCGCAGGTCATGGGCGTGACCAACGCGGTCACCATCGACGGCGCAGGCATTCCGCCGATCACCCTGGTGGGCCCGGGCGCCGGCGGCGCCGCGACGGCCTCCGCCGTGGTTGCCGATATCGCCGATGTTGCGCGCGGGGTGCGGGTGAGCCCGTTCGGCCGGCCGGCCGAGAGCCTCAAGGCCACCGAGAAGGCGCCGATGGAGCGGCACGAAGGCGGCTATTACATCCGCCTGATGGCGCGCGATTTCCCGGGCACCGCGGCCTCGATCGCGACCCGGCTCGCGGAACAGAAGATTTCCATCGAATCCATCGTGCAGCGTCACCCCAACGGGGAAGCGCCCAAGGGCGGAAAATCGTCGCAGGTGCCTGTGATACTGATTACCTATGCGACGCATGAGGACGCGGTATATCGCGCGCTGAAAGCCGTGCAGCAGGACAAGGTGATCAGCGGCCGGCCCCAGGTGATCAGGATTGAAAAGAATTGACGACAAATCGTGCTGTTTGTGCGTTGATTGATTGACCGCGGGCCGCGAAGGCCCATTCAGACCGTCTTGAGGAGTGCGCAGATGTCGACCCATATTTCCGTTCCGCCGCAAATGCTGCTCGAGCGCATTCTGACGCTTGAACTGGTGCGGGTGACGGAGCGTGCGGCGGTGTCGTCGGCGCGGCTGCGCGGCCATGGCGAGGAGAAAGCGGCCGACCAGGCCGCGGTGGACGCGATGCGGCGCGAGCTCAACAAGCTGCCGATCGAGGGTACGATCGTGATCGGCGAGGGCGAACGCGACGAGGCGCCGATGCTGTTCATCGGCGAGAAAGTCGGCCTCAATGCCGGCCCCCGGGTCGACATCGCCGTCGATCCGCTCGAGGGCACCACGCTGTGCGCCAAGAACATGCCCGGTGCGATCGCCACCATGGCGATGGCCGACGGCGGCACGCTGCTGCACGCCCCCGACGTCTACATGCAGAAGCTTGCGATCGGTCCGGGCTATCCCAAGGGCGTGGTCGAGCTCGATGCGCCGCCATCGGAGAACGTCCGGCGTCTTGCGAAGGCCAAGGGCGTTGACCCGTCCGCCATCACCGTGCTGGTGCTCGACCGCCTGCGCCATGCCGACATCATCCAGGACGTGCGCGCGACGGGGGCTGCCGTGCGGCTGATCACCGACGGCGACGTCGCGGGCGTGATCCACTGTGCCGATCCTGACAACACCGGGGTCGACATGTATCTCGGCACGGGCGGCGCGCCGGAGGGCGTGCTGGCAGCTGTCGCGCTGCGTTGCATCGGCGGGCAGATGCAGTGCCGGCTCATCCTCGACAGCGAGGACAAGCGCGAACGCGCCCACAAGATGGGCATCACCGACCCGAAGAAGATCTACGGTATCGAGGACATGGCGCGCGGCGACTGCCTGTTTGCCGCAACCGGCGTCACCACCGGCTCGCTGTTGTCAGGCGTCAAGTTCCGCAAGGACGGCGTGATCGAGACCGACACCGTCGTGATGCGCTCGGTGACCGGCACCGTCCGCTATATCAAGGCCGAGCACCGGCAGCTGGAGAAGTTCCACCTGGACTAACCAGCCCCACGCGCCGTCATTCCGGGCCGCTCGCCCATGGCGAGCGAACCCGGAATCCAGAGGTTGTGGCGCGAGATTCCGGGTTCACGCTTCGCGTGCCCGGAATGACGAGAATAACAAGAATAGGAGGCGCGCATGTCCGATCTTTCCGCCGTCAAAGCGCTGGTGTTCGACGTGTTCGGCACCGTCGTCGATTGGCGCACCAGCCTGATCAACGATTTCACCACATGGGGCGCGAAGCGCGGCATCAAGGCCGACTGGGTCGCGCTGGTCGACGGCTGGCGCGCGGTCTACACGGCTTCGATGGACGAGGTGCGCAAGCATCCCGAGCGCGGCTACGTGATTCTCGACGTGCTGCATCGACGCTCGCTCGAGAAGCTGGTGCTGAGCCTCGGCATCTCAGGTTTGACCGACGCCGATCTGCACCATCTCACGATGGGCTGGCATCGCCTGCATCCGTGGCCCGACAGCGTCGCCGGGCTCACGCGGCTGAAGACGAAGTTCATCATCTCGCCGCTGTCGAACGGCAATGTCGCGCTGCTGACCAACATGGCGAAGTTCGCGGGCCTGCCCTGGGACCTCATCATGTCCGCGGAATTGTTCGCGCACTACAAGCCCGATCCCGAAACCTATCTCGGCGCAGCAAAGCTGCTTTGCTTGCGGCCGGCCGAGGTGATGATGGTGGCGGCCCACAATTACGATCTGAAGCACGCGCAGAAGCACGGACTGAAAACCGCCTTCGTGGCGCGGCCGACCGAATACGGCCCGCTGCAGAAAGTCGATTTCGAGGCCACCGGTAACTGGGACATCGTCGCCAGGGATTTTGGCGAGATCGCCGACAGGCTTGGGTGCTAACGCGCGCGGACGTCTATCCGGCGCCGCTGACGATCACCCCGAACCAGCCGAGGCCCCGATAGGTCTCGTAGCCGGGCGTGGCATGGAACGCGACCAGACCGCCCGAGCGATCATGGTAGAATCCGCTGTGCCGCCCGTCGAGCGACAGCGAGAGATGTTCGGACAGGATGCCCTGGCCGTCGGAGGCTGCGATGACGCGGAACCTGGAATCGACCAGCAGCACGCGTGCCTTGTCGTCGGCGCCGACCCGCACGCCCTGAACGATGGCGCGCGACTGCGGCTCCCAGTCGAAATGGATGGCGAGCACGCCGATCGGCTTGCCGCGCGATTGGCCGCCGGAGCGGACGCTCGCGCAATAGGTCGCGACCTGCGCGTTGCCGAGCAGAGGCTGGCACTCCACGTCGCCGGCGACATAGTCGTCACCGGAAGCAAGTCCGCGCGCCTGGCCGAACCATTTCGTCGCCGCAACGTTCTGGCCCCTGACATTGAAACGCTCGGGACGGCCGTTGGCGATGACGTTGCCCTCGAGGTCGCAGAGCCAGAGATCGAGATATACCGTATAGGCCGACAGGATGACGGCCAGTCGCTCTGAAACATGGGCGACGTTGGCGGCATCCGGCGCCGTGGCGCAATCGACGACGGCCGAATCGGTCGCCCACCAGCGCACGTCGCAGGTCCGCTCATAGAGATTGCGGTCGATCAGCTCGATGGCATTGAGCGAGAGGTCGACCAGCCGCTCGCCGCGCGAGCGCTTGACCATGTGTGCGATCGAGCTCATCAGGCTGCCGGTGCGCTTGGTGAGCTCGGTCTCGAGTTCGCGCGCGATGTTTTCGACCAGCTGCCCGACGCCGCGCACCTCCTGCGCCACCACGGCAAAACCCGCGCCTTGCGCGCCGGCACGCGAGCTTTCGATCAGCGCGTTCAGCGCCAGCATCTTCATCTGGTTGGTGATCTGCTGGATCGATTTGGTCTTGTCGCAGGCGATCTGGTTCACTTCGGCAGTCAGCCGCGCGATCATGCCGGAGATGTCGGCATTATCCTCGGTTGCCTCGACCGACGTGTTGGCGCGCGGTTTTGCGCGTTGGGTGGAGAGCGCGACGGACATTGCTTGCATCCTCATGCCGATGATCCCGCAGCCGGCTAGAAGCGGGAGAGGGAAGAATCGAAAAGACCTACTCGAAACAACTTGTGCGATGGTCGCCAAAGAGAGCTAACACGCTTTTAATTTCCGCGGCTTAGGCCGCATTTTGCAGTGTAAAAGCCTGCATCTTGTTTCGGCGGCGCGCTGCTTTTTTGTGCGATTCGGGATAAGAGAGGCGCGTCCCGCACGCTGTTGGTTCCGAGATCAGCCGTGGACAGACGCATACCCGTCTCTTTGTCCGGCGCGGTCTTCGTGCTTACGTGCAAGCAGCATCATGACGCTTCCTCTAGCCGCATTGCCTGTCGAATCGCCGCCGGCCTTTCTCGGCGTCAGCCACTCGCTGACCGGAAAGCTCTGGCGCGACCGGCTGGATGGGCGAGGGGCGGCCCTAGCGCTCGCGATCACGCAGCGCCATCAGCTGCCCGAGCTTCTGGCCCGGGTGCTGGCAGGGCGCGATGTCGACATCGATGCGGTGCCGGATTTCCTCGATCCGACCATCCGCAAATTGATGCCGGACCCCTACACCGTGACGCAGATGGAGACTGCGGCGAGGCGCATCGCGGACGCGGCCGTGCGCGGAGAAAAGGTCGCGATCTTCGGCGACTACGACGTCGATGGCGCGACCTCGGCGGCGCTGCTCGCCTGGCATCTGCGCCATTGCGGGCTCGATCCGCTGATCCACATCCCCGACCGCCTGTTCGAGGGGTATGGCCCCAACACCGAAGCCGTGCGCATGCTGGCGGGGAAGGGCGCGACGCTGCTCATCACCGTCGATTGCGGCACGACCAGCATCGAGCCGCTCGCCGAGGCGAGGAAACTCGGCATGTCGGTCGTCGTCATCGACCATCATCAATGCGGCGCCGAGTTGCCCGAAGTCGATGCGCTGGTGAACCCGAACCGGCCGGACGATCTCTCGGGGCTCGGCTATCTCGCCGCCGTCGGTCTTGTGCTGGTCACGCTGGTTGCGGTCAACCGCGAGCTGCGCAACCGCGGCTTCTGGACCGCCGAGATGCCCGAGCCTGATCTGTTGAGCATGCTGCATCATGTGGCGCTCGGCACCGTCGCCGATGTCGCGCCGCTGATCGGGCTCAACCGCGCGCTGGTGGCCAAAGGGCTGATCGCGATGCGCCGGCGCGACCATGTCGGCCATACCGCGCTGATGGATGTGGCGAGGCTCAACGGCCCGCCCGAAGCCTGGCATCTCGGCTTCATGCTGGGTCCGCGCATCAATGCCGGAGGGCGTATCGGGCGCGCCGATCTCGGCGTGCGGCTGCTGCTGGAAGGCGATCCGTCGGAGGCCGCGCGCATTGCGGCCGAGCTCGACCGTCTCAACGCCGAACGACGCGTGATCGAGCAGGCGGCGGAAGCGCAGGCCGAGGCGGAAGCGCTGGCTTCGCTCGGACTTGAGGACAAGGGCGCGGTGATCGTCACGGCCTCCGAAGGCTGGCATCCCGGCGTGGTCGGGCTCGTCGCGGCGCGGCTGAAGGAAAAGTTCTCCCGCCCCGCCTTTGCGATTGCGCTCGAGCCGGGCGGCGTCGGCACCGGATCGGGCCGGTCGATTGCCGGCGTCGACCTCGGCAAGGCGGTGCGCCAGGCCGTGATCGAAGGCATCCTGATCAAGGGTGGTGGTCATGCGATGGCCGCTGGCGTCACGTTGCGCAAGGAGAAGCTCGCCGCGTTCCGCGCCTATCTTGAGAATGCGCTCGGTCACGACGTGGCGCAGGCGCGGCATGTCAACGAGCTCTTCATCGACGGCGCAGTCACCGCGCGCAGCATCACGCCGGAGCTTGCACGGACGCTCGATCGCGCCGGCCCGTTCGGCAGCGGCAATCCGGAGCCGGTGCTGGCGCTGCCGGCGCACCAATTGATCTATGCCGACGAGGTCGGCCAGGCGCACCTGCGGCTGCGCTTCAAATCCGGCGACGGCGCGATCGTCAACGCCATGGCGTTCCGCTCGGTCGGCCAGAAGCTCGGCAACGCGCTGACCGAGCATCGCGGGCAGGCGCTGCATGTCGCAGGCGCGCTCAGCGTGGATCGCTATCAGGGCATCGAACGGGTACAGTTGCGCGTGCTCGATGTCGCGTTGCCCGACCAGGGGCCGGCATTGATCAGATAACGCACAAAGAAGCGCAAGAAGAAGCAAACGGGAGTGGACATGGCAGGGCAGGTTGAAGGCAAGGTTGCGTTGGTCACCGGAGGCGCGTCGGGTATCGGACAAGCGACCGCCGAATTGCTGGCGGAGGAGGGCGCCTCCGTCGTCGTGACCGACGTCGATGAGCTGAAAGGGCCCGACGTCGCGGCCGGCATCAAGAAGGCCGGCGGTGAGGCGGTGTTTCTGCATCAGGACGTCACCAGCGAGCCGCGCTGGGCGGAGGTGGTCGGCGAGATCAAGCGGCGCTATGGCAAGCTGGACGTGCTGGTGTCGAATGCCGGCATCGGGATCGGCGCGCCGTCGATCGTCGAGATGTCGCTCGCCGACTGGCGCCGGCAGACCGCGATCAATCTCGACGGCGTGTTTCTGTCGGTGAAATACAGCCTGCCCTTGATGCGCGAGACCGGCGGCGGCTCCATCATCATGATGTCGTCGCTGGCTGGCCTGCGCGGCTCGGCGACGCTCGCCGGCTATTCCGCCACCAAAGGCGGCGTACGGCTATTCGCCAAGTCGATTGCGATGGAATGTGCCTCGGCGGGTGACGGCATCCGCGTCAACTCGGTGCATCCTGGGATCATCGACACGCCGATCTGGACCAAGATTCCGGCCGGCGGGGCGTCGGCCGGCCAGAACGCGCCGATCGATTTCGAAGCGATGGCAAACCTCGCGGCACCCTTGGGGCGGCCCGGCCAGGCGCGTGAGATCGCCCAGGGCGTGCTCTATCTCGCCTCGGATGCCTCGAGCTACGTGACCGGGAGCGAGCTCGTCATCGACGGCGGCATGTTCGCAGGTACCGCGCCGCGCAGGACGTGAGCTGCGCTAGCCGCCCTGCCGCAAACGGGCGAGCACCTCAAGCCCACCATAGCCATCGGCCGGCGAAATGCCGGCCTTGAGCTGGAAGTCGCGCACCGCCTGCATGGTATCGTTGCCGACGCGGCCGTCGGTGCCGCCGGTGTCGAAGCCGGCTTTGGTCAGCCGCGTCTGCATCTCCTGTACCTCGGCAAGCGTCAGCGCGCGCTCGGAGCCGGGGAAAGGCTGGATGAAGGGGCCTGCGCCGAGAATGCGGTCGCCGAGATGGCAGATCGCGAGCGCATAGTTCATCGACGGATTGTAGCTGCGCACGGAATAGAAATTGGGGCCGAGCAGGAAAGCGGGGCCTCCGTCGACCGGGATCCACATCTGCGCCGACGCATTCGGCTGCGGGAATGCCTCGCCATCGGCGCGGGCCACGCCGGCAGCGGCCCAGGTGGCATAGGTCCGGCTGCCGTGCATCGTGCTGCCGGGGTTCTTGACCTCATAGCCCCAATGTTCGCCGCGATGATAATGGCCGCGATCGACCAGGAATTTTGCGGTCGAGCCGAGTGCGTCGTCAGGCTTGCCGAACGGCAAGATCCTGCCGTCGCCGTCATAGTCGATGCCGACATGGAGCCAGACTTCCGGCATCCATTGCGTATGGCCCATCGCACCGGCCCAGGAGCCGCGCATCTCCTGCGGCGTGCTCCAGCCCTTGTCGACGATGCGCAGCGCGTTGACGAGCTCGCTCTCCCAATAGGCCTTGCGGCGCGGCGCGTTCCAGGCGAGCGCGGCCAGCGACGGGAACACCGGGCGCATATGGTTCTTCTGCACCAGCGGATCGCCGTAGGCGGATTCCACGCCCCACAGGGCGAGCAGCGTCCCACGCTCGACGCCAAAATCCTTCTCGATGCGCGTAAACAGCGCCGCGTTTTTCTTCAGCGCCTCCTTGCCATGGATGATGCGCCAGTCGGAGACGCGGCGGTTGATATATTGCCAGACCTCCTCGTTGAACTCAGGCTGGTCGCCGATCTCCTTGAACACGCTCATGTCGGGCTCGACATGCGCCATGCAGCGCTCCCAGGTCGCCTCGGTGATGCCCTTGGACAGCGCGCGTTGGTGAAAGCCTGCCCGCCACCGCTCGAACCCGGCAGGCGCAGCCAGCACGCCCACGGGGCGGAGCAGCAGGGTCACAGCGCCAAGCCCGTGCGTCAGCCAGGCCCGGCGTGTCCAATTGTCCTGGGAATCGGCTTCGCTCATGGGCGCATTTTAGCGCCAAGGGCGAACCTGGGCAGAGCGCATTTTCACGCACCGGCGCCGCCGATCCTCGATAGGCCTGTCGTATCAGGGCTAGGTCAGTGCGACATTGAGCCGCGAAAAGACATCGCCGATCGGGTGGGCCAGCGCATAGCTGTTGAGCGGACTGATGTCGTCTTCGCCGGCGAAGTGCAGACCGACGGCGAGCCCGTCAGCGCTGTCGATCCAGAGCGCTCCGGAATCTCCCGGAAGACTGATCGCTGCGGACGGCGAATCCGCTTCCGGCACCAGGCGAAAGCCCTGCATCCATTGGGGGCCGTCGCCGTATTGGCTGTAGTCCAGCCGATAGTGGCCGTCGACGCCGTCGACCCGCGCATAGGTGATGCCCGAGACGGCTCCGCTTTTCACCAGCCGCATGCCCACAGCGGGCAGCTTGGTCGCAGTCGCGGTGTAGGTCGTGTTGAAGAGCTGATCATTCGCGTGTCCACCGGGGACAAGGCGGGCCAGAGCCGCATCGAACTGCTCGCCGAGCTGCAGCCAGCGCTCGAGCTGAGCGACCGTCGGTCCGTTGCTCGCATCCATGGGACCAGGCTGGGTAATCTCGTCATTGGGACGGGCCTCCGGGCCGCCGCAGAGCACGTGCCAGTTGCTGAGCAGGCAGAGGTTCTGGCTGTTCAGGTCGCGCACGATCGCGCCGAGGGTGCCCGTGGTCAGCTGCTTCCTGCTGCCGACACTGAGGCCGGGCTGTAGGGGATCATGGGCGGCGCGAGGATTGCTGCCATTGTGCGGCGCGTAGCCGACGCCGAGGACATCGATTTCGACGCCGCCGATTGCATCCGGCAATCGCTGATCCCGCTTGATGCTTGCGAGCTTCAGCTTTCGGTTCATATGGAAGCGAATGCCACGCCGTGCGGTCGCCTTGCCTTTCTCGTAGACAACACCGTAGTCGACCGCGCGGATATCATCCAGCCCGCGCGCAAGCTGCTTGGCCGCGACCAAAGCGGCCGCGATCCTCGCCGGCGTCGCGCGAGATGGCCTCGGCACGGCTAGTTCGCGTTGTCGGGAATCGACCAGAGAAAGTCGGTCCGCAGCACGCCCGCGGCGTAGGCCCGATCGTTTGGATCGGGATTGCCCCGGAAAATCGGCAGGAAGCCCGGATTCGGCGACGAGGCGCGGTGATGGCAGTTCATGCAATTGCTGAGGATGCCGCTTGGAAATCCTGCCTCGAGCCATGGATTGAACGCGACGTGCGGTGAGCCGTCGGACTCGGTCGGCAGGCTCAGATCATAGCTCGTGCTCATCAGGTAGTTTCGCCAGACGCCTGTGACCTTGTCGGTGCGGTCGGCAGCATAGGGACCGGCGTCCGGGCGATCATGCCACCAGAATGTCGCCCAGACCCAATCATCGATTTCCTTGGTGGTCATATGGCTGCCGGCGAATACCAGGTAGTCGCCCTCCTGCAGGGGCCGGTTGGAGCCGAACACGTCGGCCACAAACTGCTGCAGTCTCGGATTGTTCATTGCGTTCGCCGCCGTCTGGGCATCGACGACCACGTAATGGAATTGGTCCAGCCCGACGACATGCGAATTGGGCCTGGGTCCGTGGAAGTCGACGTTCGTCGTCTCGCCTGGCGGGATGTTGGTGCGGGTGGGATCGATCACGACCGCGCGTTTCCAGCTCGAATAGGGATGGCGTCCGGTTGGATTGGAGGCGTCATTCGCCGGATCCCAGATCGGCATCGGAGTTGGCGCATCCCTGGCGACCGGCCACCAGATCGTCTTGAGCGAAATCGCCGCTGCCGGAAAGGCCGGAATCGTCGTGTCGTTTGCGATCTCGGGATCCTTGTCCCCGCTCTGCTGCAGGTTGTTCAGCTGGGACTGCAAGTAGAGCTGTTTCGCGCGAATGTGGTTGTAGTTTGCAAAGTTGAACATCACCTCCGAGAGCAAGGCGTCGCCCGCGGCTTCCAAGGCCGGTTGACCCGGCACACCCACGAACTGCTGCGGGAGACGAAATTGCCGCACCACGCGGCGCGGACCGACGGCCTGCGGCGTCGGTCCGTTCGCGAACGCCTCCGCTTCAGCATACCAGGTTTCGAAGATCGCGTATTTGTTGTCCGGCGTCGGCTGCGTCATCCCCGCAAACACGTTCCAGACATGCGTGCGCTCGGCGCTGGTATTTCCGCTCCGACGGTACTGCTCCAGGGTTTGCTTGTCCGCCGGAAAATCGTAGCCCGGCGGGACATCGTAGTAGCCGGGCGGCGGAGAGGGGGTTTGCGCCCAGGCTCCGCCGTAAAACGCCTCGATGGAAAACGTCATGGCTGCAGCGAGCAACGGAATAATTCCGACGCGGAATGCAACAGCAACGCGACATAGCGAGCCCATTGGAGACCTCCTGCAATGCACAGGTCGAGACCTGCTTCAGGCGGGACAACCGTCGTCGATCCACGATGAAAACAGCGCAATATTTTCGGCGCTCCAGGGGCCCGAGCCCCCTTTGGTCGGAGACGGAGGCATGACGGCGCCACCGACGCCCTTGAGGCGTTTCAGGATTTCCGAGGCATTGGTCTTGACGTCAGCGTAGCTGGAGAGGTCGCAGAACCACGACATGTGCTGGATATCGATCGGCGTGAACAGAGGCAAAATATCTGCGGCGAAGCTCACGGGTTTCTCCATGACCGCTCCTGAAATTCATGACCGCGCTGGCGAATAATGGCTTGGTTATCATCGCAACCAGAACGATTGTCAAATAAATAATCAATCGACGCGAATGTCGGCCGCCGCTCCTTATGTCTCGCGCCCGAGCTCGCTCGCGATCCACGTAAGCCACTGCCTGACTGTCCGTTCAGCACCCGCAGTCAGGTTTGCCGCGAGGCGCCGCTCCTGCGCCATCGCCCGCTTGCGGCATTCTTCCAGCAGCTTCGTACCGCGGTGCGTCAGGGTCCATTGCAGCATCCGTCCATGCACCGGATGCGGCGTCTTCCGGATGGCGCCGTCGCGCTCGAGATTGCCGATGATGACGCCGACCGTCTGCGGCGTCAGCAGCGCGACGCGGGCAAGCTCGGCACCGGAGAGGCCCGGATAGGCCTTCAGCATCGTCAGCACCACGAATTGCGGCACGGTGACGCCGAGCTCGCCGAGCGAGCGCTCCAGCGTCAGCCGCGCGGCCGCCTGGGCCTGGCGCAGCAAGTAACCGAGATAGCCGCTCTCGCCGCGTTTGCCTTCGCCGGGAGCCGGGGGGCTGGCGCTGCGGGGCAACTGCCCGGCAGGGGCCATGCGGGTTCCCCGCCGCGCCGCCGTTTTGGCGCGGGCATCCTTCACGGTTCTTGCTGCGTTCTGCCGTTTTTCCGTCGGTTTGGTCAATTGCGGTTTCGTCTTCATCACGGTCTTGCGTCGCATATAAGAGCTCTTATAAGTTATCAGTAGGCTGATAACGTGAAAGAGGCAATAATGTCCCACGCCCGCGGCGAATATGACGAATTCAGGAAGATCGCGCCCGACATCTACGATGCGGTGTTCGCGCTGACCCAGCTTGCCGCCAGGGCCGGGCTCGACAAGCAGCTGCTCGAGCTGATCAAGCTGCGCGCCTCGCAGATCAACGGCTGCGCCTTCTGCCTGCAGCTTCATGTGCTGCAGAGCGAGCGGCTCGGGCTTTCCGCCGACAAGATCAACCTGGTTGCGGTCTGGCGCGAGGCGCCGATGTTCTCGTCCCGGGAGCGCGCGGCGCTGGCCTGGACCGAGGCCCTGACCTTGCTGCCCGAGGGCG
The DNA here is from genome assembly GCA_035293585.1 of Bradyrhizobium sp. GTDB lineage: Bacteria > Pseudomonadota > Alphaproteobacteria > Rhizobiales > Xanthobacteraceae > Bradyrhizobium. The sequence goes on from DATGMN010000010.1 coordinate 35,757, forward strand.
TCAGCGACGAGATCTATGCTGAAGCGCGCCGGGAATTCTCGGAAACGGAGCTACTCTACCTCACCTCGGCGGTGGCTTCGATCAACACCTGGAACAGGTTCGGCGCGGCCTACCGCTGGACTCCGCCGCTGCGTCAGGGCGCACGGACGGCATCCTGAGCCAGAAGCCCCAGCCGGAGGAGACCGAGCATGACATCGATTGCAGTCAATGTCGCGCCGAGGCCATCGGCAGGGGCGGTCGTGCTAGCCGTCGTCGCCGGGCTCGCCTGCGCCTTGGCGATCGGGAGGGCGCTACCGCTGAGCATGGGTGCGATAACCGGTGCGGTGGCGCCGCTTTGCGCCAGCGCCGCCGAGGGATCGCCGCTCGACAAGGTCGAGGTGATCGCCTCCTATCCGCTGCCGAACGTCGCCGGCAAGCGCGTGACCATCGTGCGCGTCACCTACGGTCCCGGTGGTTTTTCGCGCCCGCACCGGCACGCCGGTTCGGTGACCGCCTACATCACCCGGGGCGAAATTCGCTCCCAACTCGGCGGCGGGCCGCTCGAGACCTTTGCAGTCGGCCAAACCTTCTTCGAGCCCCCGGGGTCGACGCATCTGGTGTCGGCCAATGCGAGCAACACCGAGCCCGCAGAATTGATCGCGGTGTTCGTGGCCGACGAAGGGGCGCAGCTCACGACCCTCCTCGATTGACAGCGTCGCGAGCGGAGCAGGTAGCGCTGCCGCTCCCAGGCCGCCAAGCCGATGCATCTGGACCGCTTGGCGCTGCGACGGTCAGTTCTCGCTGCCTTCCTGCGGATCGGGCTTGACCACATCTTCGGGCAGCGCATGCGCGACCGGGGACGCTGCGATCTGCGGACCGATCTCGTGACCGCGGCCGTGGATCAGGCGCTCATAGGCAGCGATCAAGGTGACGTAGGGGTTGACCCAGATCCAGCCGTCGCGCGTGAACACCTGCACATCGAAATGCAGATGACGGCTGGTGCCGTTGGGATGGTCGAGATAGTTGGAGACCACGCCAATCTGCTCGCCTTCAAACACCTCGCGCCCGTTGAGGAGACGATCCGCATCCATCGTGGACGGGTTCATGTGCATGTAGCGGAAACGGATGTGCTCGGTCGTGCTGTTGACCTGCAGCGTTGCCGCCTGTTGCTGTCTCGAGCGCAGCACGACGGCATCGCGCACGGCAAAGATCGGCTGCCGCTTGGGATCGCACACGCTCGACGGGGTATCGGGCGGGCAGGGCGCCGGCCGGATGTCCTGGCCCTGATGGCCAAAACCGGTGGCGCATTGGCCGACATTGAAGCTGCGCGCCTCGCAGAAACTGTCGCGCCAGGGATAGCCGCCGCTCGGGGAGTCCGATTTGTCGGTCGAGCGTCGCTTGCCGAAGGACTGCGAGTGCAGGAAGGCCGGCGCATTCAGCGGAAAGCGGATTTGCGAATAGACGTTGGGGTCGGCGCGGCCGCTCTGGTGATGGAAGCCGCTGCCCTGGATGAGGTCGCCGACCGGCCGGTAAGTGAAGCCGGCTGATTGATCGGTCGGCCGCTCGGACAGCAGCAGCTCGGCGTCCTGGCGCGGCGGTGCAGGCCGCCCGCCGGCCACATGAAGCGCCCTCAGAAACCGCTCTGCGATCGGATAGGCCTCGCGGCAGGCCAGCCGGCGCGGGCGGGGTGCGGAGTCCAGGCACTGGATGGAGACGACATAAGGAACGTCGAAGCGGGTGAAGGCATAGCGGACATAGCCTTCCCGGATGAAGCGGCGGAGATCGGGATATTGCGCAGCCAGGCTCTTGACCGGCTCACCCTTGCCGCCGGCGGGGTCGGCCACGTCATAGATCAGCAGCGAACCGGTGATCTGGACCTCGACCGGCTTGGCAAAGACGCGCGACGGCAGGCCGTCACCGGCGCCCGGCTCGAGCGAGAAGACGGCGTCGTAGCCGGAGGGGCCTGCGTCGAAGAAATCGACGCTGCGGAAGTCGGCCTGGTAGCGCGACACGGGGACAGCTTTTTCAGCCCCGTTCTGCCTCGCCTGCAGGAAGCCGGCGGTGTCGAACGGCAGCAGCACTGGCACGGCACTCTTCGCGATGCCGGCGAAGACCGGCTCCGTTGCAGCATTCAGCGCCACCCAGGCCGGCAGCGCTCGCGAATTGAAGCCATTGAGGCGGTGCTGGGGAGAGAAGCTGAAATCGGCGGTAAGCGAGGGGGCGGTCGCAAGCTCGACGCGGAGCTGATTCTGCGCCGCGCGCCAGTCGACATGCAGAACCGACGTCTCGGGCGGCCGGAACTCCTCGGCGGAAACCGCAAGCCCACCGGCGAGCAGCGAGGCGTAACCGGCCAGCAGGCTATAGACGAACCGGACTGCCGTTCCCCTCAACCCCGCGTCCCCCGGCGCAAACCCGCCCCGATATTAGTCCTTTGCGCGCTCGGCGTAAGAGCCGTCTTCGGTCATCACCACGATCCGCGTGCCCACGCTGATATGGGGAGGGACTGCGGTGCGGACGCCATTCGACAGCACGGCCGGCTTGTAGGACGACGAGGCGGTCTGGCCCTTGGTGACCGGCTCGGTCTCGACCACCTCCAGCGTCACCCGCTGTGGCAGCTGCATTGCCACAGGCGTTGTATCGTGCATCAGGAGCTTGACGGTCATGCTCTCCTGCAGGTAGGGCGCGGACGAGCCGACGATGTCCTTGGGCACTTGAACCTGGTCGTAGGTCTCCGGGTTCATGAAGTGATAGCCATCGCCATCTTCGTAGAGATAGGTGAAGTTGCGCTCCTCGACCGTCGCCTTTTCCACCTGGTCGGTGGTCTTGTAGCGCTCCGAGACCTTCACGCCGTCGCTGATTCGACGCATTTCGATCTGGCTGACGGGCGTTCCCTTGCCGGGATGGATGTTCTCGGCGCTCAAAACGACATAAAGCTTGCCGTCTTGCTCGATCACGTTGCCTTTGCGAATAGAGCTGGCGATGACTCTCAAAGCTGATTTTCCTGATATTTGGGCCCGAAACGGTACGAAATGCCGGTCTGGGGATGCGAATGATGCTGTTTCGGGCCGCAACATACTCATTTTGCCGCAGGACGCCAGCGTTTTGCCGCCACAGAGGCCAAACCTCTGATGGTCGGACCAGACCCGATTTCGCCCTGGTGGTCGGCGTCCCGACACGCCGATATCAGGCCATTTCTTCAGGCGAGAGCCGCGATCACGCGCAGCCTTCGGACCTGGTTCGAATCCCAGGGCTTTACCGAGGTCGAGACCGGGATTCTGCAGGTCTCCCCGGGCAATGAAACCCACCTACATGCGCCGCGCACCGAGCTGATCGGGGCAGATGGGAGGCGCGCGAAGCGTTATTTGCGCACCTCGCCGGAATTCGCCTGCAAGAAGCTGCTCGCTGCCGGCGAGATGAGGATATTCGAGTTTGCGCGAGTGTTTCGCGACCGCGAGCGAGGCGATCTGCACTTGCCCGAATTCACCATGCTGGAATGGTACCGGGCCAACGCGCCTTACGAGGAGATTATGGCGGATTGCGTGACCTTGATCGCGCAGGCCGCCCAGGCGACCGCGATCGGCAGCTTCTCCTTCCGCGGCAAGGCCTGCGATCCCCATGCCGAACCGGAATTGCTGACCGTTGCCGCGGCGTTCGAGCGGTACGCCGGCATCGATCTGCTGGCGACCGTCGAAGGCGGCGAAGGTGATCGCGCGGCGCTCGCCGACCTGGCCGAGGGCAAGGTGCGGCTTGCGGATGACGACAGCTGGTCCGATATTTTCAGCAAGATCCTGGTCGAATATGTCGAACCGCAGCTCGGGCTCGGGCATTTGACGGTATTGTTTGAATATCCTGCGCCGGAAGCGGCGCTGGCGCGGGTGAAATCCGCGGATGCGCGGGTCGCCGAGCGTTTCGAGGTCTATGCCTGCGGAGTCGAGCTCGCCAACGGCTTTGGCGAATTGACCGACGCGGCGGAGCAGCGCCGCCGGTTCGAGCTTGCGATGGATGAAAAGGAGCGCCGCTATGGCGAGCGCTATCCGCTGGATGAGGATTTTCTCGCCGCTGTTGCAAACATGCCGCAGGCCTGCGGCGTCGCGCTCGGCTTCGACAGGCTGGTGATGCTGGCAAGCGGTGCGCTTCGCATCGATCAGGTGACGTGGACGCCGGCGACCTTGGACAGATGAACAGAATGAAGCCTGCAACGACACTCCGCGATGCGCGTGAACTGGTGGCACAGGGTCTGGCGCCCGCCGCCGATCTCGCCGATCTCGAAAAGATTGCATCGCGCTATGCGGTTGCCATCACGCCGGAGCTTGCCGCGCTGATCGACCGGAACGATCCGTCCGACCCGATCGCGCGGCAGTTCGTGCCATCGAGGGAGGAATTGTCGGTCCACGAAAGCGAGCGCGCCGACCCGATCGGCGATGGCGCGTTTTCGCCGGTTGCGGGCATCGTCCACCGCTATCCCGACCGGGTGCTGCTGAAACTCGTCCACGTCTGCGCGGTCTATTGCCGCTTCTGCTTCCGCCGCGAGATGGTCGGTCCCGGCAAGGACAGCGCCTTGTCGGAGGAGGCCTATGCGAGCGCACTGGACTATATCCGTGCGAACAAGGGTATCTGGGAAGTGATCCTGACCGGCGGCGATCCGTTGATGCTGTCGCCGCGAAGGCTCGGCCAGGTGATGAACGATCTCGCGGCGATCGATCATGTCAGGATCATCCGCATTCACACCCGTGTCCCGGTCGCCGATCCCTCACGGATCAGCGAGCAGATGGTGCAGGCGCTGAGAGTCGATCGCGCCACCGTCTGGGTGGCGCTGCATGCCAATCACGCCCGGGAGCTTACGGAACGCGCTCGCAGGGCGGTGGCGCAGCTGGTTCAGGCCGGCATTCCCATGGTGAGCCAGTCCGTGCTGCTGCGCGGCGTCAATGACAATGTGGCCGCACTGGAAGAGTTGATGCGCGCTTTCGTTGAATGCCGCATCAAGCCGTATTACCTGCATCATGGCGACCTGGCGCCGGGGACGGCGCATCTGCGCACCACGCTCGCCCATGGCCAGGCCCTGATGGCTGCCTTGCGCGGGCGGGTATCCGGCTTGTGCCAGCCGCAATATGTCCTGGACATCCCGGGTGGCGCCGGCAAGTCCCCGGTGGGGCCGAGCTACCTGAGGGCGGAAAATTCTTTTGTGGGTGAACGTGATGCGGTTCGAGAAACGCGCTATCGTGTCACGGACTATTGTGGCGAGGTGCATCTCTATCCACCTCAGCCGTGATGGACATGGATCTGTTCGGGTATGACGGGCTCTGACGGGAGGAGCGATATGATGAGGAGCAACATGAAGACGACCGCCAGCGTATTGACGCTCCTGATCCTGTTCGGCGGAGCCGAGGCGATCGCCCAGAGCGGCATGAACAAGGGATCGGTCGGCCAGACCGTCAATGGCGGCATACCGGAGGCGCCAATCGGCCACCGCCAGCCGCGGGCCGGCGACGTGCCGAGCGAGAAGAATCTCTCCGATCCGAACAGCGTCCAGAACAAGGAGGACGCGGCGCTCGACAAGAAGATCAAGAGCATCTGCCGCGGCTGCTGACGGTCGCAAGGGGCGCGCGACTGGCGCACGCCCCGCACGTGCACGATTACGCCGAGAGCTCCTCGACCTTGCCGTCCGGCGTCGCACGGCGCGACGCAACCGCGTCCGCCAGCTGGTTCAGCACCGGCACGGTGGTCTCCCAATCGATGCAGCCATCCGTGATGCTCTGCCCGTAGGTGAGCGGCTTGCCGGGCTGCACGTCCTGACGGCCGGCAACGAGGTTGCTCTCGATCATGACGCCCATGATGCGGCGTTCGCCGCCGGCAACCTGCCGGGCGACGTCTGCCAGCACCCGCGGCTGGTTCTCCGGCTTCTTGTTGCTGTTGGCGTGGCTCGCATCGATCATCAGGCGCGGTCCGACGCCGGCCTGATGAAGCTCGAGTGCGGCGGCCTCGACACTGGCCGCATCATAATTCGGCGCACGGCCGCCGCGCAGGATGATATGGCAGTCGGCATTGCCGGTGGTCGCCGCAATCGCCGAGCGTCCGCCTTTGGTCACCGCCATGAAATGGTGGGGGTTCGACGCCGCCTTCACCGCATCGGCCGCGATGCGCACGCTGCCATCGGTGCCGTTCTTGAAGCCGACCGGGCAGGAGAGGCCGGAGGCGAGTTCGCGGTGGATCTGGCTCTCGGTCGTGCGTGCGCCGATGGCCGCCCATGAGACGAGATCGGCGATATATTGCGGCGTCGTCATGTCGAGGAATTCCGCGCCGGCGGGCAGCCCGAGATTGTTCACTGCCGACAGCACCGAGCGCGCCAGGCGCAGGCCCTTATTGATGTTGAAGCTGCCGTCGAGGTCGGGATCGTTGATCAGGCCCTTCCAGCCGACCGTGGTGCGCGGCTTTTCGAAATAGACGCGCATGACGATCTCGAGACGGTCGGCGAGGCGTTCGCGCAGATTCGCCAGCCGCTCGGCATAGTCGATCGCGGCGGCGGGGTCGTGGATCGAGCAGGGGCCGACGATGACGAGAAGCCGGTCGTCGGTGCCGTTCAGGATAGCATGGATGGCGTTGCGCGCGGCCATCACCACACGCGTTGCGGTGAGGGTCCGCGGGATTTCCCGCATCACCTCTTCCGGGGTCGTCAGTTCCTTGATTTCCCTGATCCGAAGATCGTCGGTCGTACTTAGCATGGCGGGCTCCTGTGGTTGAAAAACCCGTCGGCCAATAAAAAAGCCGCCAGGTCTGGCGGCTGTTTGGACTTTTGGCTGCAATTCGTCAGATTGCGCGCGATCCTCCCACCGCCAGCGAGCTGTCGTAGCTAAAGTACCAAAAATAGCTGGTGGCGAGGTTGATCATGGCGGCCCTCATAGCGCAGCCGCCGCGTCTTGTCACCCCCCAAAATCACCGGCGATTCACCCCTGCCGCGCGGCCAGCGCCATGCCAATCAGCGAGGCGCCGCCGAATACCAGGTTGATCCCGACCAAAAGACCGATCGCCCATTCGGCCGATCCCGGCAGGCCGGAGATGATCATGAAGGCGATCAGGATGTCGAAGACGCCGGCAACCATGAGCCACAGCCACCGCTCCGACAATTCGCGCCGGTGCTCCAATGCATACATGATGGTGGCGACGCCTTCGGCCAGGAAGTAGACGCCGATCACCAGCGTCAGGGTGTAGACGCCCTGCACCGGCTGCACGAGCAGGATGATGCCGGCGACCAGCGCGAGGGCGGCCGAGATCAACGCCCACCAGAAACCCGGCACGCCGCGCGCCCAGACGGTCAGCGCCAGCCCGGCGATGCCGCTGACCAGGAACATCCAGCCGACGAAGATCGTCACCGCAAGGCTCGCGAGCGGCGGCACGATCATCGCGGCAAGCCCGAGGATCACGAGCAGAATGCCCTCGATCAGGAACGCCTTCCAATGCTCGCGCACGGAAGCCTGCATCCGTGATTGCAGCTTCCTGATCTCGTCGCCGGCGTCCTGCGGAAGGGTCATCTCAAATCTCCCCAAATGGGCGTCCCGCGGGCCGGGACTATGCCGTCGTCCGCAAGCGGTTGCGACTGAATAGATAGATCGCGGTTGTGACAATCAATAGGCCGGTGCCGAGCAGGAGCGCCGTGAACCCGACCGGAACAAGCAGGATCGCCACGTTGCGGTCCGGATTGTGCAGCCAGTGGTGGAGCGAGGTCAAAACGAACACGAGCCCCATGAAGCCGGCGCCGCCGCCGAGCACCAGCAGCGCCCACATCCGCCGCAACTGGCTCAGCCGTTCGCGCGCCAGCGCGGTCCGCGGCGCGTGATGGCGCGCGACCCGCCGCACCAGGCGGGCCGCGAAGCCGATCGAGGAAAATCCGATCAGGACGCTGGCTGCGCCGAGCCAGAGCCGGAGCGTCGGCGCGAGATCGGGATATTTCTGCAGCATCAGAAGCGGGAAATCGAACCCCGCATGCAGCGCAAGCGGACCGATCAGGACCAGCGACAGGCTCGAGATGCGCGCCCAGTCGCGACTGTGCCGGTGGGCGCCGAGCGCGGTGCCGGAGCGCGCAAGCGCGAGATAGGCGCCGGCGATGATGCCGAGCGCGCCGTGGAACGGCACGGTGAGAACGCTGCGCAAGGCGGCAAGCGATCGCCACATGTCGGCGTGCTGCACGAGATAGGCGAGGTTCTCGTAAGCCGCAAAGCCGAGCCCCGCGGCGGCGCCGTAGACCACCGTGTCCATCGGACCGTCGAACGGCCGCCGCCGCGATGAGACCGCGACAATCACCAGGATCTTGACGGCCTCTTCGGGCAGGGCCACACCGAAAATCGAATGCACGGCCTGCGCCACCCAGATGTTGCCGGGGGCTGCGAACAGATTGATGAAGGGCGCGCGCACCACGCCGAGGAACGAGATGCTGGCGGCGCCGAGCAGAAACGCACCCCATACCCTGACCGGGGAGCCCGGCCGTTCGCCGGCGGCGATCACGAGCCACAGGATCAAAAGCGCGGGCCCGACCGCGGCGGCTCCGATGACGGTGGGGAGTGAATTGAGCAGGTTCATGCAGGACGGGAGATAGGCCTTTTTCCGGGGTTCGCTACGGCGCCCGATTGCGATTCACCATAGCCGTTTGCAGCGCCCGGTCGCGGCTTTTTTATTGGGCAGGCGCTGTTCGAAACACCGGCTCCGCACGCGTCGCGACCGGCGGGATGATCGCCCCGCAGCAGGTGGGCCGCAGGGCGGGATCGCGGATGGTCTTGCAATCCTGGGTTTCCACGACGGCTTTCGGGTGCGGTGCGTAAGCGGCGATCGGGCCGCAACACATCTCGTCATCGGCCGCTTCCCGGCCGGAATTTTGCGAGGGCAGGGACGCCATTGACCAACAATCTTTATTTGTTAGTCAAATCAACGAGTTTTCGAGCGCAATTGAAGCCGGAAGGCATGATTTGGCCGGCGCGGTCGATCAGCGTATTTGCGATGCGGCATCCGAAGCTTTAGCATCCGACTTCAGGGGCCGAGCGCCGGGCGGATTTGCAGAGCCGCGTGCATGATCGGCTCTTAAGTTGTTGTGACGACGTGTCATGGCGGGGTCTGCGGCCAGGCGCGATCGGCGTGCGCCGGGGGACGGAACGGCGAGGCATTCGAGGCATTGGGGATGATTTTATTGAGCGCCGCGCCTCGCCGACGGAATCGGTTCCGGGCGCGGGTCCCGCATATGATCGGGCTCGACTGCGCGTTGGTTTTGGCGTCTTGCGAGGTGAGGGCGGGCTCGAGGCACGTCCGGCACAGCCCACCTGCCAAGACGCCGTGATCCGACACCTGCTGGAATTGGAAAGCTTGAGGATATGTCTGCCCCTGCCCTTGATGCCGCCGTGATTTTTCTGGCCGCAACGGCCTTCTTTGCTGCTTTCGTGAACGGAGCCATCGGCTATGGCTTCTCGTCGCTCACCGTACCGCTGGCGCTGGTGTTCTACACCAATCGCATTCTCAATCCGGCGATCGTCATCGTCGAGGTCTTTGTCAATTTCTACGTCCTGTTCATCAACCTGAAGGGCGTCGCCACGGTCTGGCGGCGGGTGCTTCCGATTCTGATCGGGCTGCTGCCCGGCATCGCGGTCGGCGGCTATGCGCTGGCATCGCTGAGCCCGGGCTGGGTGAAGTTCGCCACCTACACCGTCATCCTGCCCCTGATCCTGCTGCAGGCCGCCGGCTGGCGCCGCCCGATCAAGGCGAGCTGGCTGATCGGCCTGCCGTTCGGATCGATGCTGGGCGTGCTCTATTCGGTGACGACCATCTCGGGCCCGCCTCTGGCGATGCTCTTCAACAATCAGGGCCTGGTGAAGAACGAGTTTCGCGCCGGTCTTGCTTTGGTCCGCGTGGCGGAATCGAGCGTCACCGCCCTCGTCTATTACAAGCTCGGCCTGTTCATCACCGAGGCCGGCAGCCTGCTTTATGTCTTCGTTCCGAGCGTCCTGCTCGGCATCCCCCTGGGGTCGTTTGTCATCCGGCAGCTGGACCCGGAGACCTTCCGCCGCATCTGCATGAGCTTCGATGCCTGGGTCGTAGGCTTCGGCCTGTCCCGGGTGCTGATCGAGCTGAACCTGATGGCGAGTCCCTGGGCCTACGGCGTCATGGCGGCGACGATGCTGATCGATCTGTGCCTGCTGTACACGTTCTTTGCCGCCCACAGGGCGAAGCCATCTTCGGACGCAAGCCGCGCGTGACGGGCAGGCGGCGCCGCGGCTAGTTGGCAGCGCCGGTCTTGGTCTTTGTCTTCGCGGTCTTTGCGGCGGGCGTCGATGCCGCGGCCTTCGGGGTGTCCGAGCGCACGGTGCCCCAGGGATCGCTCGGGCCCTTGTCGGGAATATTGCCGAGCGATCTCTGATAGGCGCGCTGGGCGTCCTTTTCAGCCTGGAGCTCGGTCGCCGACTTCTCCTTGTCGGCTTCGCCATAGCGCTGGACGTGGTTGTCCTGGGCGTAGGCCGTCGACGCCAACAGCGTGATCATCGCGGCGGCAAGAATAACGCGCATGGATCGTTCTCCCCTTTGGGATGGCTGCTCGATTCTCAGGCCGACCAGCCTGGAACGGCATTGTGTCTAAAACAAAAACGGCCGTCGCGCCAAGCGCTGAAATGGTCGGAAATCCCCCAAGCGAGCACGCTTCTAGTGTTGCGACTCTGACACTTCATTCCGTCATTCCGGGGCGCCGCGTCAGCGGCGAACTACGGTGCGCAATTGCGCACCTGAGAATCTCGAGGTTGCGGCGCGAGATTCCGGGTTCGCCCTTCGGGCGCCCCGGAATGACACCGAGTGAATCAAGCGTCTGGGTCACAACACTAGTGCGCCAGCAGGCGCCGGCAGGTCTCGACATAGACCTGGGCGCCGGTGACGATGTCCGCATCCGCGGTATTCTCGGTCCAGTGATGGCTGATGCCGCCGATCGAGGGCACGAACAGCATGCCCGCCGGCATGATGGTGGAAAGCACCTGGGCATCATGACCGGCGCCGCTCGGCATCCGCACCGACTTGCCGCCGGCGACATCCAAGCTGGCGGCCTCGATCGCCTGCTGGAACCTGCTGTCCATCAACGCCGGCGAGCCTTTACGAATGCAGTCCGTGGTGACGCTGCAGCGCCCTTGCGCGTTGACGTCCTCCGCCATGGCGTTGAGGGCGGCTTCCAGCCGCGCCACCACGGCGACATCGGCATCGCGGATCTGAAACAGCATCTCGGCGCGGCCGGGGATGATGCTGGGCGCGCCGGGATCGAGCGTGATGCGGCCGGTGGTCCACACCGTGCGCGGCCCGCAGATGCTCGGGAAGCGCTGGTCGATGGCGACACAGAATTTGGCCAGCGCCAGCCCCGCATCCCTGCGCTCCGCCATCCGCGTGGTGCCGGCATGGTTCTGCTCGCCGGTGAAGCTGATGCGGTATTGCCAGATGCCGACGATCGAGGTGACGACGCCGATCCTGAGGCCTTCGCTCTCGAGGCTGCGGCCCTGCTCGATATGAGCCTCGAGATAGCCGATGTGCCGGCCGCGCTCGGCGGTTTGCCGCGCGACCCCCGCAAGGCCTGCCGCCTTCAGCGCCTCGCGCATGCTGCGGCCGCTGGTGCGATCGGTTGCCGCATCGATGTCCGCTTCGGACACGCCGCCGACATAGGAGCGGCTGCCGAGGAAGTGACCGAAATGGCCTTCCTCGTCGCACCAGGCGGCGACCTCGACCGAGCCTGCAACGCTCGCGTCATTGTTGAGCACGCGCGCGGCTTCCAGCGCATAGACGACGCCGAGCGGCCCATCGAGCCAGCCGGCGTAGTTCTGGCTTTCGAGATGCGAGCCGGCGAGCAGCTTCGCTCCCGGCTTTGCACTTGTCGTCAAGACATTGCCGATGCCGTCGATCGCCCCCGTCAATCCGGCCTCGGGCAATTTTGCCACCAGCCAGTGCAGCGAGGCGAGATGCGGCTCGGAGAAGGTCGGCTTGTGCACGCCGCTCTTGTAGGCGCCGATCGCGCGCAGGGCATTGAGATCGGCAAGGACGCGGGCGCCATTGGCTGACGGAGCAGGGTGGGGCATGAAGCTTTGGTCTCGGGTGGTGTCGGCAAGGTCTTTTGGCGGCATCGCCTTCTGTCAGCCGGCACGGCCGATGGCGAGCCCTATTTGTACGCAGCAATGCAGCAGCATTGTAACGGCTCTCCTGAAGATGCAGGTCTGCAATCTCGCGGCGCTTCGCGCCCGAGTCTTGCTTGACCTCGTGCCCTCGGAGAATGGTGAGGGCGCAGGAAAGGCCGGGTGGCCGCTGCACCCGGGGCTCCCGCGCAAAAATGGAGTTGCGCGAGCGCGAAAACCTAGGGTACGGCGGTGATCACACCGGCCTTCCCTGCGCAGTGGGTTACGGCTTATACGCGCTCTCCTCGGCGAGCCAATGCTCGTTTGCCACCGTCATCCCCGCGAAGCTTTCGGCTTCGCTTGGACTTGACGCCAGCGTCGGGGCGTCGGGACCACACGATTTCGCCGTCCGCCTCCGTGCCGCTCGTCAACAGGCACATCCGCGTCCACCGCATTCCGCACCACGCTCGTGACGATCGCGATACGCCCCTCACACCGGCGCGGAATGGGTGGAGTGAAGCATGATTTTCGGAAAAATGGAAGAGATTTATTTTTATGCGGGAGGTCTTGGACGCGGTAACCGGCTCGATGTGCTTTGGGAATTTCGAATTTTGGCGCTTGTGATCGCTACTTTGAACGGCCGAGGCCCTCCGGCCATCGCAGCGATCAGCGAACGGCGGAACACAGATTGGACATCTAAAAAGACTGTCTCACTCTTCGACCAGCAGCCAAATTCGCTTGAGAGGCAACTCGGCTTGGATCAACTCCGCGAACCGGTCTATGTCGGGGCCGCACGTCTCTCGCTGTTACCTCCGCATGTCAAAAGAGTTTCCGACCGAATGCGAACGGCTGACCAGGGAAGAGCGGAAGGCCAAGGATGCCGAGCGCCGGCTCGAGGCGGAGCAGGCTTTGCGCCAACCCAGTTCGCGCGTGGAAGCAAAGTATAAACATCTCGAACAGCTGCGAGTGAAGATTGAACGGCCGCCGAAGCGTGTCGCGAAACGGTGATCACCAAAAGTGTCGTTCTGAACCGACTGCTCTGACGATCAGGCGTACCGAGGTTTGGTCCGGTTCGTATGCCGGACCACATCCAAGAGGAGGACGGCCCCGGTTTGCCCCCGGGGTCGTTTCTTTCGCGCCACCCACGGCGGCTTTCCAGCCGAGTCGCAGGGAGTCGCTGCTCTTTCCGATGCGAACGTGGTACATGATCATGAACCTTCACGCCCGTTCCACGTTTAATGGGGTGGAGCAGGTTTCATGGAGGGTCCGGCGTCATGAAGCGCTTTCAGCTCAGGCAAGACAAATCGCTTGGCGAGCGCCTGATTGCGGAGGCGAAACTGGCTCGGGAAAAAGCCGAGCAGCTCCCGGCTGGCGAAGAGCGCAAAGCCCTTCTGAAAAAAGCGCGTCAGGCCGAAACACAGGCCGATATCGACAAGTGGCTGGACTCTTCGGGGCTGCGGCCGCCGGAGTAGCAGCGCTATTGCAGCAGCGACGCCCTCACGATCGCAGATGCCTCAGCTCCTGGCTGAAACACAAGCAGAGCGACGCTCGCAACGAGCGTGGCCACGCTCAATGCAATTGCGACAAGCGCTCGTTCCATACGGTTTTTCAAGTCATCGTCCATGAAGCGCTAACAATGTGCGCCTTGATTGGTTCATCTGCTTTTCATCAAAAGCCGCCGATGACCATACTTGCCGCGACTGGGGCACAAGGAGAAGGCCGGCGCGTGGCAGGCGCCGGCCTTCCTTCGCGTTGCCTTGGGGGCTTGGGGGGCTAGGGGCAACGTCGAACCAGTGATCGCGAGGTTGCCGCACGGCGCTTAACAGGACTTTAACCAATTCGGGCGGCCGCTGGGCCTTTCCAAGGCGTTGCGGGGCCGGCACTGATTGGCGGGTCGATCGCGCGCGAATGCATCTGGCGGAGCGTGGGCTTCATGCGGGCACCTCGCCAAGGTCGGTTCAGCCGCCGTGCCGCCGCACCGCGTCCATGTCGAACGCGAAGCCCCAGCCGGGGCGATCGGGCACGATCGCACGGCCTTCGCTGTCGAGTTCGATGTGCTGCGCATAGATCGGCTCGAACCAGGGCATGTGCTCGAGGATGTAGGCGTTGGGCGCGGCGGCGAGCAGAGGCAGGCTCATCTCGCTGAACAGATGCGAGGACAGCTTGACGTCGAACGCGGCGCAGAGGTGGCCGGCACGGATGAACTCGGTCGGCCCGCCCATGCGCTGCAGGTCCGGCATCAGCACGTCGGCCGATTTCATCTGCAGCATCGCCAGCATGCCGCGGCTGGTGTACTCGGTCTCGCCGCTCGC
>DATGMN010000011.1:0-45999 GCA_035293585.1 Bradyrhizobium sp.
CTAGGCGTCAAGCCGTCGTCGGCTCCAAAGGCCGTGCGGCGGCGACGGTGGCAATCCAGCAAAGCTCACCGGGAAGAGCACGAAGTAAGCCGTAACCCACTGCGCAGGGAAGGCCGGAGTGTCTCCGCTGTACCTGTGGTCAACGCGCGCTCGCGCAAGTTTTCTTGCGCGGGGGCCCCGGGTGCATGCGGCCACCCGGCCTTCCCTGTACCCTCTTCGGTTTGAAGAGGGTGATGACGATGCAAAGCTCGGGCGAAACAGCGTCGCGAGGACGATGATGTGCGTCCACTCCAGCGTCGTTGCGAGGAGCCAAGGGGGCCGTGCAAAGCGCCCTGTGGTTATCGCGCCCCCGGCCTCCGATGGCGTTCGCAAGGAGGACGATGCCGCCGTAGCGGTCGATTCGGCCGGAAGCCACGATGCCATTTGCCCTTCCCCGCGCAGGCCGGGCTTGAACCGCACCGCCTGCAGGAACATCATGTCATTGAATCGTCACGGCGCCTGAACATGGTGGCCCCCGGGTCCCGGCCGGCTGGACCTGCTCTCCGAAACAGATGGATCGACTTCTCATGGATTCTTCGCAAGCCACTGTAATCAATGAAAAAGATGCGGATTCCGGAAGCCTGCCGTCGATCGCCACGAGCCCCGAACGGTTCATCAATCGCGAGCTGTCCTGGCTGCATTTCAATCGCCGGGTGCTCGAGGAATCCGTCAATCCGGGCCACCCCGCCCTGGAGCGGGTACGGTTCCTGTCGATTTCCGCCAATAACCTTGACGAGTTCTTCATGGTCCGCGTGGCCGGCATCAAGGCCCAGGTCCGCGAGGGCATCACCGAGCGCAGCCCCGACGGGCTGACGCCGGCCGAGCAGCTGCAGCTGATCAACAAGACGGTGTCGGTGCTCGCGATCGACCAGCAGGCGATCTGGCGCGATCTGCGCGGCATGCTGGCCGAGGTCGGCCTCGTGCTGGTCGATGGCCGCGACGTGACCAAATCCGAGCGCGCCTGGATCGAGGATCACTTCCTCCACAACATCTTCCCGCTGCTCACCCCGCTTGCGATCGACCCCGCTCACCCCTTCCCGTTCATCCCCAATCTCGGCTTCACCGTCGCGCTGCAGCTGTCGCGCATCCATGACGGCAAGGCCATGAACGCGCTGATCCGCATGCCCGGCAAGATCGACCGCTTCATCCGCCTGCCCTCGGGCAAGGAGGGCTCGGTGCGGCTGATCACGCTGGAACAGGCGACCGGCCTCTTCATCGGACGGCTGTTCCCCGGCTACACCGTCAAGGGCCAGGGCGCGTTCCGCGTCATCCGCGATTCCGAAATCGAAATCGAGGAAGAGGCGGAGGACCTGGTGCGGCTGTTCGAGACCGCGCTCAAGCAGCGGCGCCGCGGCAGCGTGATCCGGCTCGAGATCGAGGCCAGCATGCCCGAGGATTTGCGCGCCTTCGTGCAGCATGCGCTGTCCTGCAGCGACGATGAGCTGATGCAGGTCGACGGCGTGCTCGCCATGAACGAATTGTCGCAGCTGACGAGGCTCGATCGCCCCGACCTCGAATTTACGCCCTATGTGCCGCGCCATCCCGAGCGGGTGCGCGACCATGGCGGCGACGTCTTTGCCGCGATCCGGCAGAAGGACCTGATCGTCCATCACCCTTACGAATCCTTCGACGTCGTGGTGCAGTTCCTGCAGCAGGCCGCGCGCGACCCCGATGTCGTCGCCATCAAGCAGACGCTGTACCGCACCTCCAACAACTCCCCGATCGTACGCACGCTGGCGGAAGCCGCGGAAGCCGGCAAGTCCGTCACCGCGCTGATCGAGCTGAAGGCGCGCTTCGACGAGGAAGCCAACATCCGCTGGGCGCGCGACCTCGAGCGCGCCGGCGTCCAGGTGGTCTACGGCTTCCTGGAATTGAAGACCCACGCCAAGCTTTCGCTGGTGGTGCGGCGCGAAGGCGGCACGCTGGCGACCTATGTGCATACCGGCACCGGCAACTACCACCCGGTCACGGCGCGCATCTATACCGACCTGTCCTATTTCACCTGCGATGCGACCATCGGGCGCGACGTCGCGCGCGTCTTCAACTACATCACCGGCTATGCCGAGCCTGTCGACATCGAGAAGATGGCGGTCTCCCCGCTGACGCTGCGCAAGCGCATGCTCGAGCATATCAACAATGAGATCGAGCATCAGCGCCACGGCAAGCCGGGCGCGATCTGGATGAAGATGAACTCGCTGGTCGATCCCGACATCATCGATGCGCTGTACCGGGCCTCGCAAGCCGGCGTGCAGATCGAGCTCGTGGTGCGCGGTATCTGCTGCCTACGGCCGGGGCTGCCGGGGCTGTCGGAGAATATCCGCGTCAAGTCGATCATCGGCCGCTTCCTGGAGCATGGACGGATCTACTGCTTCGGCATGGGCCAGGGCCTGCCCAGCCCGAAAGCTGCTGTGTATATCTCCTCGGCCGACATGATGCCGCGCAACCTCGACCGCCGGGTGGAGGTCCTCTGCCCCCTGCAAAATCCCACGGTGCATCAGCAGGTTCTCGACCAGATCATGGTCGCCAACCTGAAGGATACCGAGCAGAGCTGGCAGTTGTTGCCGGACGGATCGTCAACGCGTATGAAGGCGGCGAAAGGCGAAGAGCCGTTCAACCTGCATAATTACTTCATGACGAATCCGAGCTTGTCAGGTCGTGGAAAGTCGCTCAAGGAATTCGCGCCGCGCCGCCTCACGCGCCGCAACGAACGCTGACAACGGATTCCGCGCCTGCAGAGCCAAGCTGGGATCGCAGCGGTGACGCGGCCACGCCGACGCAAGGCCACCGTTGCGGTCATCGACATCGGCTCGAATTCGGTTCGCCTCGTGGTTTACGAGGCGCTCGAACGCAGCCTGACCACGATCTTCAACGAGAAGGCATTGTGCGGGCTCGGCCGCGAGGTGCAGAGCACGGGCCTGCTCGCGCCCGATGCGGTCGAACGGGCGCTGACCGCGCTCCGGCGTTTCCGCGCGCTGTGCAGGATCCAGCAGGTCGGCAAGGTCTATGCGATCGCCACCGCGGCCTGCCGCGACGCCTCCAACGGGCCCGATTTCATTGCCAGGGCCGAACGCATTTGCGGGGTGAAAATCGAGATCCTCTCGGGGCCGCGTGAGGCGAAGCTCTCGGCGCTCGGCGTCGTCTCCGGCATCCACAAGCCCGACGGCATTGTCGGCGATCTCGGCGGCGGTTCGCTCGAGCTGATCGACGTGCGGGGAAATGCCGTGCGCAGCGGCGTGACGCTGCCGCTCGGCAGCCTCGCGCTGCAGGACAGTTCGCACAAATCCATCGAGCGCGCCGAGCGGATCGTCAGATCCGATCTCATCGACGTCGCGCAGCTCAAGGCCGGCCGTGGCCGCACCTTCTATGCGGTCGGCGGCACCTGGCGCGCGCTCGCCCGCATCCACATCATCCAGAGCGGCTATCCGCTCGGGGTGATGCACGGCTATTCCATTCCCGCGGCCGAGGCCCTGGATTTCGTGCGGCGGCTGCGGCGGCTCGTCGCCACCGGCATGCTCGCCGACATCGAGGCCATCGCCGAAGCACGGCGACCGCTCCTGACCTATGGCGCGCTGGTACTCGAATATGTCATTCGCGTCGCCAAGCCCAAGACCATCATGTTCTCGACCTTCGGCGTGCGCGAGGGCCTGCTCTATTCGATGCTGCCGGACTCCGAGCGCGCCAAGGACGGCCTGCTCACGGCCGCGCAGGAGCTCAACGAGCTGCTGTCGCGCTCCGCCCGCCATGCCCGCGAGCTGATCGAATGGACCGACCGCTTCGTCCGCGTGGTGAAGCTGCGCGAGACCGAGGAGGACAGGAGGCTCCGGCACGCGGCGTGCCTGCTGTCGGACATCGGCTGGCGCGTGCACCCGGATCATCGCGGCGAGCAGACGATGACGCAGATCATCAACGGCAATTTCGGCGACATCAGCCACCAGGGCCGCGCCTTTGTCGGACTGGCGGTCTTCTACCGCTACGCCGGCCTCTCCGAGGAAAACCAGCCGCCGCCCGTCATCCAGGACCTCGTCACGGCGGCCATGCTGGAGCGTGCGCGGGTGCTCGGCGCGGCCTTCCGCGTGGCGCATCTGATCTCGGCGGCGCGTCCGGGCGTGCTGCCGGCGACGCATTTCCGCAGCGAGGGGCGCAAGCTGATGCTGGTGTTCGAGCACCGCATGGTCGATCTCGTCGCCGACCGCGTCGGCGGCCGCTTCAAGCAGCTGGCGCGGCTCGTCGGCCGCACCGGCTCGATCGTGAGGCGCTAGAGTGCGATGAGTCTTGGTGGAACTGAGTCTTGGTGGAATCAACTCGGGCCGCAGACTCCGCTTCACCTCTCCCGTCAGGAGAGGTGCACGCCGCGGCGACCACCGAACCTAATCTCATCATGCTCGCTGCTGTGTTACTCGCTCGGCGCGGCCGCGTCCGACAGAACCACTTGCTCGGACTCTGCAAGCTTGCGCCTGCGCCAGAGCGTCCCCGCAGCCAGCACCACGATCGCCCCGAGCAGCGAAGACAGCGTCTCCGCCAACTCGCCATCCAGGCTGATCTGCGGGGCCACGCCGAAGATGGCCGACGTTCCCGTGATGTCGAGCGCGATCTTGCCGTCGATCAGCCGGTGCAGGAGCGGCGCGACCGCCGGATCGCTCGCGATGACGTCGCCCGCGATCCAGCCGAGCAGCATGGCGCCGAGCCAGACCAGGATCGGGAAGCGGTCGAGCACCAGCATGATCAGCGCAGCGCCTGCGATGATCATGGGAATGCTGATGGCAAGGCCGAGGATCAACAGCGGCAGCTCGCCGTTGGCGGCCGCGGCGACTGCGATCACGTTGTCCAGGCTCATGATGATGTCGGCGATGACGACGATGCGCACCGCGTGCCAGAGCGTGGTGCCGGCCGCGATCTCGTCGTCCTCGTCCTCGGGGACGAGGAGCTTGGCGGCGATGACGAGCAGCGCAAGGCCGCCGGCAAGCTTCAGATAAGGCAGCACCATCAGCGTGGCGACGATGCCGGTGAAGGCGATCAGCAGCACCACGGCGATGCCGGCGCCGATCACCATGCCCCAGAAGCGGTGCCGTCCGTGCAGGCCGCGGCAGGCCATCGCAATGACCAGCGCGTTGTCGCCGGACAGCAGGACGTTGATCCAGATGATCTTGCCGACGGCCAGCCAGAAGGCCGGATGCTGCATGTCCGCCTGCAGCTGCGCGAAGACGGCGCCGATATTGGCGGGATCAAACGCCTGCAGCAACAAGATCACCACCCGCCCCCGTCAGCCGTCGCGCGCAAATCAGCCGACGATCTCGTTGCCGGAGAAGAACTGGGCGATCTCGACCGCGGCGGTGTCGGGCGCATCCGAACCATGCACCGAATTCTCGCCGATCGACTTCGCGTGCAGCTTGCGGATGGTGCCGTCGGCTGCCTTGGACGGATCGGTCGCGCCCATCACCTCGCGGTACTTGGCGATCGCGCCCTCGCCTTGCAGAACCTGCACGACGACGGGACCGGAGATCATGAAGTCCACCAGCTCGCCGAAGAACGGGCGGGCCTTGTGCACGGCGTAGAAGGTCTCGGCCTGCTCGCGGGTCATGCGAATGCGCTTCTGCGCAACGATGCGCAGCCCCGCCTTCTCGATCAGCGCGTTGATGGCGCCGGTCAGATTCCGCTCGGTAGCGTCCGGCTTGATGATCGAGAAGGTGCGTTCAATCGCCATGTCGTGTCCTCAAAAACTAACGGGTGGATTGGGAAGTTGCGGGCTTATATCGACGCCGCTCGCGGACGGCAAGCGAGGCCCGCGTCACGGCCAGCGCAAGGGCGGGGATCGCGCGAATTACAGCAATTTCACGATGGTGAACCCTGTCTGCAACCGCCGTCAGCCTCGCGTTCAGCCAGGCCCGGCTAATGTCGCGGCTGACCTGGCGCCTCTCCTCAGCCGAAAAGCCGTCAAGAGGCGCCGCAGGCCGGAATTACCGGGGCGCCAAGATTGCGCGCGCCCGCAATGATCAGGAGGTAACCATGTTGATCCGCAAACTCGCGCTTGTTGCCGTTGCCGTGGCCTCGCTGGGTGCGGCGCTCGCCCCGACATCGGCGTCCGCCTGGGGCGGCTGGCACGGCGGCTATGGCGGCTGGCACCACGGCTGGTGGGGCCCGCGCATTGTCGTCGGCGGCCCTGCCTATTACGGCTACCCGGCTTACGGCTACGGCGGCGGCTGCTATGTGCGGCGCCTGGTCCCGACGCCGTGGGGCCCGCGCTGGCGGCTCGTCAACCGCTGCTATTGATTGAAGCTCCGCGTCCTGGAGGTCCCGCTTGGGGCCTCCGGGCGAAGCGCGCCGGTGGCGCCTTACCGAGCGTTAACGCAAAAGCCATGTGACTGACCGGAACCAATTTTCGGCCTCATGACTTGATCCGGCGTCATTCCGGTTACAGGAAACGCCAGAACGCTCATGAACGGCCAGTCCACCAACACAACCGATGCGATCGACGGCAGGACCAGCCGCTCGATCTGCAATGCGGTGGGCGAACGGCTGCAGCACAGCATGCGGCCGGATTTTTCGCGGCTGCCCGAGCAGCTCCGCCACCTGATGGACGCGCTGCGTCGGCAGGACGCCGGAACGCGCCCGCGCTAGCCCCGTCGGCGGCGGTCGTGCCCTGCTCACAAAGTGGGTTGCGTTTGGCGTCCGCTGCGGTGACAAGGCGCACATGCTCAGCATCACCGACCTGTCCATCCGCCTCGCCGGACGGCTCCTGATTGATCACGCCTCCGTGCAAATCATCCCCGGCGCGCGGGTCGGCCTTGTCGGCCGCAACGGGACCGGCAAATCGACGCTGTTCCGCGCCATCAGGGGTGAGCTGGCCACCGAGAGCGGGACCATCAGCGTGCCGCCCCGCTGGCGCGTCGGCAGCCTGGCGCAGGAAGCCCCGAACGGGCCGGACAGCCTGCTGACCGTGGTGCTGAAGGCCGATCTCGAGCGCGATGCGCTCTTGCGCGAGGCGGAGACGGCGACCGATCCGCACCGGATCGCGGAAATTCAGACCCGTTTGGTCGATATCGACGCGCATTCGGCGCCCGCCCGCGCGGCGGCGATCCTCTCCGGTCTCGGTTTTTCGGCCGCCGACCAGGCGCGCCCGGTCGCCGAATTCTCCGGCGGCTGGCGCATGCGGGTTGCGCTCGCGGCAACCCTTTTCGCTGCGCCCGACCTCCTGCTCCTGGACGAGCCGACCAACTACCTCGATCTCGAGGGCACGCTGTGGCTCGAGGATCACCTGGCGCATTACCCGCGCACCGTGGTCGTGATCAGCCACGACCGCGATCTGCTCGACACCTCGGTCGACCAGATCCTGCATCTGGAGCGCGGCAAGCTCACGCTCTACCGCGGCTCATATTCCTCGTTCGAGGAGCAACGCGCCGCGCGCGAACTGCTCGATGCCAAGCAGGCCCGGCGCCAGGAAGCCGAGCGGGCGCGCCTGCAGGCCTTTGTCGACCGTTTCAAGGCCAAGGCGTCCAAGGCGCGCCAGGCGCAGTCGCGCGTCAAGATGCTGGAGCGGATGAAGCCTCTCGCCGCGCTCGTGCGCGAGGAGGTGCGCGAAATCTCGTTCCCCGCGCCCGAGAAGACGCTCTCGCCGCCGATCATCGCGGTCGACAATGTGTCGGTGGGCTACGACCCCGCAACACCGGTGCTAAGGCGCGTGACGTTGCGCGTCGACAACGACGACCGCATCGCGCTGCTCGGCGCCAATGGCAACGGCAAATCGACCCTGGTCAAGCTGCTCGCCGATCGGCTGAAGCCGTTTTCCGGATCGATCACGCGGGCGGAAAAGCTGGCGATCGCCTATTTCGCCCAGCACCAGCTGGACGAATTGAATGAGGACGCCTCGCCCTACGATCACATCCGCAAGCTGATGCCGGAAGCGCCGGAAGCCAAGGTACGCGCACGCTGTGGCGCGATCGGCTTTTCCGGCAAGGCCGCCGACACCAAGGCCGGCAGCCTCTCCGGCGGCGAGAAGGCGCGCCTCCTGCTGGGGCTCGCAACGTTCTACGGCCCCAACATGATCATCCTGGACGAGCCGACCAACCATCTCGACATCGACAGCCGCGCGGCGCTTGCGGAGGCGATCAACGAATTCCCGGGCGCGGTGCTCATGGTCTCCCACGACCGCTATTTGATCGAGGCCTGCGCCGACCGGCTGTGGGTCGTTGCGGACGGCGCGGTCACCAACTTCGACGGCGACCTCGACGAATACAGGCGCAACGTGCTGTCGGCCCGCTCTCGCTTGGACGGTGATGGTGCGCGCAATGGCAAAACCGACAAGCCGGAGCGGCCGAAAGCCGAGAAGCGCGGCTCACTGAAGCAGCGCATTGCCAATGCCGAGGCCGAGATCGCCCGCATCGGCGAGATCATCACGAAGATCGATACGGCGCTGGCGCTCCCGGATATTTTCACCCGCGATCCGAAACAGGCGGCGCAGTTGTCCAAGGCGCGCGCCAATGCCGCAACGGCCCTCGAGCGGGCCGAGGAGGAATGGCTGGAGGCGAGCAGCCAGTTCGACGAAGCCGGATCATGACGCCGGCGGCCGGCTAACCCGTCGACTGCTTCTTCTTGGCCGTCTTCTTCGATTTCGCCGTCTTCGGCGCCTCAGGCGGCGTCGGCACGCCCTCGATGGATGCCAATCGGCCGGCCGTGAAGGTGTAGATGCCGGCACGCGGACCATGCGACCAGGTCACGACCGCCACCCGTTCGCCACGCTGGTTGGCGGAAATATTGACGTTGTCAGGTGCGCCGATACCGCGAACGACGTCGCATTCGGTATGCCCGAGCGCCACCGTTCCAGACGTTCCAGGTGGCGGCGCCCCGCCGGGCGCATCGGTGGATGCATTGGCATCCGCCGGATTCGTCGGCGGCGGCATTCCAGGGCATGCCCCTTCCGCGCTCACGAGATCCTCGGCGGTGACCGGCTTGTCCGGAGTGAGCGGCGGCGCATCGATCGAGACGTTCTGGATGAACAGCCGTCCCGGCCGCTTAAACCATTCCGCGTCCTTCGATAACAGGTCGGACTGGAACATATCTGACGCGCCGGAACAGCCTGCAATTGCAGGCGCCAGCACAAGCAACAGTGCCAGTTGCTTTCGAAGGTCGGTCCTGTTTTTCACGACGTACTAGAATCTCACCTCAGGGGTCGGCCCTAAGCATTTGTCCCAACATCACTTTGCGGCACGACCGTGGCTGGCGCAAGGCCGCACTTCAAATCCGAACAACAATCGTTGGTCGGCGCGGCTGGTAAAATCGTCGCAGTCGCAACACCGGTTTTGGCAAAAGGCCCTGCGCAAACAAAAAGCTAGCCCATAATCTGCCAGCTAGTCGCGCCGCTGCCAGCGGCCACGCTCGTCGGCCTGCCAATAGGTCACCTCGAAGCCGCGCGATTTGCATGTCGTCCAGGCGCTGCGGGCGGCGGCGAGCGAGTCGGGATCGTCGCCGTTGAACACGAGCACCATGCGCTCGTAGCGCTCGGCATCCGCAGGCATGGCGGCATTGTCGACCAGGAAGCGGACATTGGCACCGTTCGGATTGCCCTCCTCCGCTGCAAGCACGATCGGCTGCTCGGCCAGATCGCTCGAGCGAGAGGTAGCGTGAGGCAGGAACGAATCGTCGCGATAGGTCCACAGATGCGCGTCGAGCGCATCCGTGCGTTCCTGCGAGGTCGACTGCACGACCACCCGCCAGCCGCGCTCCAGCGATTTCTCCAGCAGCGGCGGCAACACGCTCTCAAGCGACATGTTTTGCAGATGGTAGAACAGGACCTCGGTCATCTCATTTCTTCGCCTCGTAATAATTGGCGACCAGCCGGTCCAGGAGGCGGACGCCGAAGCCCGACCCCCAGCTCTGGTTGATCTCGCTCTTGGGCGCCCCCATCGCCGTTCCCGCAATGTCGAGATGTGCCCATGGCGTGTTGTCGACGAAACGTTGCAGGAACTGCGCGGCCGTGATCGAGCCGCCATAGCGGCCGCCGGTATTCTTCATGTCGGCAAATTGCGAGTCGATCAGCTTGTCGTATTCCGGCGCCAGCGGCATCCGCCAGACCTTCTCGCCGGTCTCGAGCCCGCAGGCCGTCAGCCGCTCCGCCAGTTCATCATTGTTGGAGAACAGTCCGGCATTCTCGGTGCCGAGCGACACCACGATGGCGCCGGTCAGGGTCGCGAGATCGACCATGAATTTGGGCTTCAGCTTCTTGGCCACGTACCAGAGCACGTCGGCCAGCACCAGGCGGCCCTCGGCGTCGGTGTTGATGATCTCGATGGTCTGGCCCGACATCGAGGTGACGATATCGCCCGGACGCTGCGCATTGCCGTCAGGCATGTTCTCGACCAGGCCAATGGCGCCGACCGCATTCACCTTGGCTTTGCGCGCGGCAAGCGCATGCATCAGGCCGACGACGCAGGCTGCGCCGCCCATGTCCCCCTTCATGTCCTCCATGTTGGCGGCGCCCTTGATGGAAATGCCGCCGGTGTCGAAGCAGACGCCCTTGCCGACAAAGGCGACCGGCGCCTCGCCGCGCTTGCCGCCATTGTAGCGCATGATCACGGTGCGTCCCGGCCGGACCGAGCCCTGGGCGACGCCGAGCAGCGCCCCCATGCCGAGCTTGGTCATGGCCTTGACGTCGAGAATTTCGACCTCGACCCCGAGCTTTTTCAACTCCGCGGCGCGGCGGGCGAACTCCTCCGGGTAAAGCACGTTCGGCGGCTCATTGACGAGGTCGCGTGCCAGGTTGACCCCGTCGACCACATGCGAATCGGGCGCGAACGCCTTCCGCGCCGCCGGCACGTCGTCGACCCCGACCGCAATGTCTGCCCGCAAGCCGCTGTCCTCGCCGTCCTTTTTCTTGGTCTTGTAGCGGTCGAACCTGTACGCACGCAGCCGGATGCCTGCGGCGACCGCCGCCGCCTGGTCCGGCAGCATGGCGCCGTCAGGCAACTCGGCCAGCACGGTGACCGCTTCGCTGCCCCCGTTCAATTTTCCGGCAATTGCTCCGCCGAATTTGAGGAAATCGCGCGATTTCAGCTCGGCAGTCTTGCCCATGCCCATCACGATCAAGCGCTGAACTTTGATTCCCTCAGGTTCCAGGAGATCGAGCGCAGCCCCGCTTTTTCCCTTGAAACGGCTGGTCGCGGCGGCACGCTTGACCAGATCGGCAGCCGTCCCCAGCGCCTTGCGGCTGGCCGCGCCGAGCTTCAATTCATCATCGCAAAACACCACCAGAATCCCGCGCGCAGCGGCAGAAAGAGGGACAAAGCCGACCTTGACGGCGTCGGGCATGGGTAAATCCTCCAGAAATCAGGACGTTGGCAGGGGCAAAGAAGCCGACTCAGGGTGGCCCCCAAGGCAGTCCGCGGGGTATCTTGATCGTCCCTGCAGGCCGCGATTCGGCGGCCTTTGGGGACTCATTCGCTCAATATGACCTGCCAGCAGGCACGGTGCCAAGCGCGGCCGTGGCAGGCTGGTCACATCAGGGAAATATTAACCATGGAGGGAGCGCGCCATGGGTCAGCCATTTTGTTGACGGATCAAAGGGATGGTAGTGAGAGAATAGGTGCTTCTGGCGTGATTTGGCCCAACCATGGGGACCCTCGATTTTCTGGGGGTTGGTTGGGCCTTTTGCGCCTGAGGGTTCATTGCGCCTTTGGGTTCTCGATGCCTTTGGGCTCGTGGACCTTGGGGTCGTGGGGCGGGATCGTGCGGTAGCCGATGGGGTCGATCGACAAGTATATCTTCCGCACGACGCTGGCGTCGTTTGCGCTCGTCCTGGTCAGCCTCACGGGCGTGATCTGGATTACACAGGCGCTGCGCGGCATCGACCTGATGACGAGCCAGGGTCAGACCATCCTGACCTTCCTCGGCGTGACCAGCCTCGTGATTCCGGCCCTCGTTCTGATCATCTCACCGATCGCGCTGATGATTGCGATCTCGCACACGCTGAACAAGCTGGCGACCGATTCGGAAATCATCGTCATGAATGCCGCCGGCTTCTCGCCGTTCCGGCTGTTTCGCCCGTTCTTCTATGCCACCTGCGTCGTGGCGCTGCTGGTCGCGTATATCGCCGCCTATCTCGCTCCCGAAGGCATGCGCCGGCTGAAGCAGTGGGACGCCGAGATCACCGCCGACGTGCTCGCCAACATTCTGCAGCCGGGGCGCTTCGCCCAGTTGGACCAGAACCTGACGATGCGGATTCGCGAACGTGACCCGGGCGGGCTGCTCAAGGGCATCTTCATCGACGATCGCCGCGATCCCAAGGAGCGCGTCAGCATCGTCGCCGACCACGGCACGGTGGTGAAGGACGCCAACGGCTCGTTCCTGGTGCTGGAAGACGGCAATCTGCAGCGCTTCGAGGCCGGAAAACGTGACCCCGCGCTGGTCGCCTTCGTCCGTTATGCTTTCGACATGTCCAAATTCTCCAAGCAGGGCCACGACGTCCTGCTCGGCATTCGCGAGCGCTATTTGTGGGAATTGATGGACCCCGCGGAGGACGACCCCGTCTACAAGCAGGTCCCGGGACAGTTCCGCGCCGAGCTGCATGACCGCTTCATGTCGCCGATCTATCCCTTCGCCTTCGCCGCCCTCACCTTCGCCTTCCTCGGCGCGCCGCGCACCACGCGCCAGAGCCGCAACTTCTCCATCGGCGGCTCCATCCTCGCCGTGTTTGGCCTGCGCATGGCCGGATTCGCCTGCTCGGTCATGGCGGTGAAATCACCGGCTGCGCCCCTCGTCCAGTACTTGATGCTGGCTGCGGCGATTGCCGTCAGCATCTGGGCCATCATCGGGGGCATCGTGATCGAGCCGCCGCCGGCATTGCTGGAGGCGATCAACAGATCCAATGCCCGCCTGGCGCGGCTGTTCAGACGGCCGGCCGCCGCATGAGCATGATCAACAACACCCTGGGCCGCTATTTCGCCGGTCGCTTCGTGGTCTCGGCGCTTGGCGTCTTTGTCAGCATTTTTCTTCTGCTGGTTCTGGTCGACTACATCGAGATGGTACGGAAGACATCGGGGCTGGTCGGCGTATCCGCGCTGATGGTGGCGGAAACCTCGCTGTTCCGCGTGCCGCAACTGCTCGAGAAAATGATGCCGTTCTGCGTCCTGATCGGCGCCATGACCTGCTATCTCGCGCTGTCGCGGCGGCTGGAATTGGTGGTCGCGCGCGCCGCCGGCGTCTCCGCCTGGCAATTCATCTCGCCGGCGCTTGCAAGCGCCATCGCGCTCGGCGTGCTCGCCACGGTTGCCTACAACCCCATGTCGGCAAATTTGAGCGAGCTCTCCAAGCGCATGGAGGCCCAGCTGTTCGGCAATGCGCCCGGCGGCGGCGTGCAGGACGCATCCGGCTTCTGGCTCAATCAGATCAACAGCGACGGTCAGGTCATCATCAACGCCGCACGCAGCGAGCGGCAGGGCTTGCGGCTGACCGGGCTCACGCTGTTCCGGTTTGATACAGAGAGCAAATTCAAGGAGCGAATCGAGGCCCGCGAAGCCACGCTCGAGGACGGCTATTGGCTGTTCAAGGACGTGCGCCGCTACTCGCTCGATGCCCCGCCGGTTGACCAGGATCGATTCGAGCTCCCGACCACGCTGACGACCTCGCAGGTCCGCAACACGTTCTCGACCCCGGAAACTGTGTCCTTTTGGCAACTGCCGAACTACATCCGCGCATCGGAGAGTTCGGGGTTTGCGACAGCGGGCTATCGCCTGCAGTACCATAAGCTCATTGCACAGCCGTTTTTGCTGGCTGCGATGGTGATGCTGGCTGCATCGGTGTCACTGCGCTTCTTCCGGATGGGCGGCGTGCAAAAGATGGTTTTGAGTGGCGTGGGCGCGGGCTTTCTGCTCTACGTGCTCTCGAAAGTGACTGAGGACCTGAGCAAGGCTGACTTGATGCATCCGATCGCGGCCGCGTGGCTGCCCGTGCTTGTGGGCGGCCTCACGGGTTTTGTAGCCTTGCTTTATCAGGAGGACGGCTAGTGGCTTTGGTCGCCGCCCTTCGCGAGCGTTCGCGCCGGTTCCGGCCGCGTGCCGTCGCGCGCCGGCAGGAAACGCGCGTCTGCCCGCGCGGCCTGTCGCTGCTGCCGCTCCTGGTCTGCCTCGCCCTGGCCGGCGCGATCGGACTTGCGACGACCACGCCCGCGGCCGCGCAAAGCTTCAATTTCAATCCGCGCCCGCCCCACCCGGCACCGCCGAAAGTCGTCAACGACAACCAGATGTTGGTCCAGGCCAACGAGGTCGACTACGACTACAACAACTCGCGGGTGTCGGCGGTCGGCAATGTGCAGCTCTACTACAACGGCACCACCGTCGAAGCCGACAAGGTGATCTACGACCAGAAGACCAAGCGGCTCCATGCCGAGGGCAACATCCGCATGACCGATGCGGAGGGCAAGATCACCTACGCCAACATCCTGGATCTGAGCGACGACTATCGCGACGGCTTTGTCGATTCGCTGCACGTCGACACCGCAGACCAGACCCGTATGGCCGCGACCCGCGCCGATCGCTCCAGCGGCAACTACACCGTGTTCGAGAACGGCGTCTACACGGCTTGCGCGCCTTGTAAGGACGATCCGAAGAGACCGCCGCTCTGGCAAGTCAAGGGTGCCCGCATCATCCATGACCAGCAGGAGAAGATGCTGTATTTCGAGACCGCACAGCTCGAGTTCTTCGGCGTGCCGCTCGCGTACATGCCGTATTTCTCGACGCCGGACCCGACCGTGAAGCGGAAATCGGGTTTCCTGATGCCGACGCCCAGCAATTCGTCGGTCTATGGCTATGGGATCGAGATCCCCTACTACTGGGCGATTTCGCCGGACATGGACGCGACCTTCAGCCCGCGCATCACCACGTCGCAGGGCGTGCTGTTCCAGGCCGAATTCCGCCAGCGTTTGTTGGACGGCTCCTATCAGGTCCGCGCTTACGGGATCGACCAGCTCAATCCCGGCAATCTGGCCGGGCAACCCGGCGACCGCCAGTTCCGCGGCGGCTTTGAAACCAGGGGCGAGTTCGCAGCCAACGACAAGTGGGTCTATGGCTGGGAAGGCGTGATCCTGTCGGATTACTATTTCTACCAGGATTACAAGCTCGGTCAGTACCGCGATCCGATGTACGCGTTCCTGACCCTGCCGACGGAGGCGGTGTCGCAGCTCTATCTGACCGGCGTCGGCAACCGCAGCTTCTTCGACCTGCGATCGATCTACTATCTGAGCTTCTCGGGCAACCAGCAGCAGGTTCCGGTGATCTGGCCGGTGCTGGATTATTCGAACACGTTCAACTACTCGATCCTGGGCGGCGAGGTCAGCTACAAGACCAACTTCACCAACCTGACGCGCAACGACGCGGTGTTCGATCCGATCACCGCGGCTGCGAGCGCGAACGCGCTGTGCAACACCACCTCTCTGCTGACCTCGGCCGATCCGAAGGCACTGACGCCCTCGCAGTGTCTGTTGCGCGGCTTCCCAGGCACCTACACCCGCCTTTCGGTCGAGGGCCAATGGCGGCGCTCGTTCACGGATTCGGCCGGTGAGATCTGGACGCCGTTTGCGATCCTGCGCGCGGACGCGATCAACTCGGACGTCTCGAACCAGCCGGGCGTGTCCAACTTCCTGCCCGTCGGCGACACCCAGGCGCTGCGGCTGATGCCCACCGTCGGTCTCGAATATCGCTATCCCTTCATCAACGTCGAGCCGTGGGGCTCCACGACAATCGAGCCGATCGCGCAGATCATCATCCGACCGAACGAGACCTATGCCGGCAAGCTGCCCAACGAGGATGCGCAGAGCATGGTGTTCGACACCTCGAACCTGTTCAGCGTCGACAAATTCTCCGGCTACGACCGCGTCGAAGGCGGCGGACGCGCCAATATCGGCGTGCAGTCGACGACGCAATTCGACCGTGGCGGCGCGGTCAAGGTGATGTTCGGCCAGTCCTACCAGCTGTTCGGACTGAACTCCTACGCGGTGCAGGATGAGATCAACACCGGCGTCGATTCCGGTCTACAAAAGACCGTGTCCGACTACGTCGCGAGCGTCGATTATTCGCCGAACCGGACCTACACATTCAGCGTTCGCTCGCGCTTCGACGAGCAGACCTGGAACGTTCAGCGCTTCGAGGCCCAGGCGTCCGCGAACTTCGATCGCTGGTCGGTGAGCATGATATACGGCAACTACGCACCGCAGCCCGATCTCGGCTATCTGACCCGCCGCGAAGGCATCCTGGGCCAGGGCTCGGTCAAGGTCGCCGCGAACTGGGTGCTGAGCGGCGGCGCGCGCTGGGACCTGGAAGCCAACAAGGTCAACCAGTACCTGATCGGCGCGGGCTATGTGGACGATTGCTTTGTGCTGGGCCTGAACTATCTGAAGTCCTACAATTACGGCGTCGGGGGCACGCCGCCCGTCCTGAGCGAGACCTATATGCTGACCATCGGTCTGCGAACGATTGCCACGACCACGACCGGCATACCATGACCATGGCCGGCTCCTGAGGAGACGATCTCGTCCAGCACGGCCAATGGTGCGGCCGGTCTCCATGAAGGCGCCATGGAACGGGAGGCGGAATTCCGGCCGCAAACCAGCTTCAGTTGGATCGATTGACAGCGAAGATGACCATGACGATCACGTTCCCTTCCCGCCTGCGGGCTCTGCTGGTGGTTTGCGTCGCGACGATTGTCTCGCCGCTCCTGGTGTCGCCGGCGCACAGCCAGGCCATCGCCGTGATGGTCAATGGCGAGCCCATTACCGACTATGATATCGAGCAGCGCACGAAGCTCGATTTCCTGACGGTGCACAAACAGCCCGCCCGGCAGGACGTTCTCACCGAGCTGATCGACGAGAAGCTGAAGATCAAGGAAGCCAAGAAATTCGGCATCGATCCCTCGGGCTCCGATATCGACCAGTCCTATGGGGAGATGGCCGGACGAATGCGCATCAACGCCGACCAGCTGAACAAGTCGCTGGAATCGCAGGGCATCCGGCCCGACACGCTGAAAGCCCGCATCAGGGCCGATATGGTTTGGACGGCGCTGGTACGCGGCCGTTACAAGGAGCGGCTGCAGGTCGGCGAAAGCGACGTCAACAGGGCCATCAAGGCCGAGGGCGGCGACGACGCGCAGAAGACCGATGCCTTCGAGTACAAGATGCAGCCCATCGTGCTGATCGTGCCGAAAGGAGCTTCTCCCTCGCTGTTTGAAAGCCGGCAGAAGGAGGCCGAGACGCTGCGGTCGCGGGTGCAGACCTGCGAGGAGGCCAACTCCTATTTCAAGAGCATGCCGAATGCGGCGATCCGCGAGGCCGTGGTCAAGACATCGGCCGACATTCCTCCGGTCCTGCGCAAGGTGCTCGACGACACGCCGATCGGACATCTGACGCCGCCGGAAGTGACCAAGCAGGGTGTGGAGATGGTGGTGCTGTGCGCTCGCAAGCCGACCACCGTCGATACGCCGAAGAGGAAGGAAATCCGCGAGCAGATGTACAAGAAGAAATATGACGCCACGTCGAACGCCTATCTTGATGAGATCCGCAAGGCCGCGATGATCGAATATCCTCACCAGTAGCCATATCAATGGTCATGGCAAAGCCGCTTGCGCTTGCGCCCCTTGCACTCACCCTCGGCGAACCCGCCGGCATCGGGCCCGACATCACCATCGCGGCCTGGCTGCGCCGCAATGAGCTGAAGCTTCCGCCCTTCTATCTCGTCGGCGACCGCGGCTTTCTCGGCGAGCGGGCCACAGCGCTCGGCCTGACAATTCCCTTCGCGGACGTCGCGCCCGAGGAGGCCGCGCAGGCCTTTGCCAGCGCCCTCCCGGTTCAGGCCACCGGCCATCGCATCACCGCAAAGGCGGGCCACCCCGACGATTCGAGCGCGCCTGCGGCCCTTGCTTCCATCCGGCAGGCGGTTGCCGACGTGCGATCGGGGCGCGCGAGCGCGGTGGTCACCAATCCGATCGCCAAGAACGTGCTCTACCGCGCAGGCTTCAAGCACCCCGGGCACACCGAATATCTCGCCGAGCTCGCCGCCTCCGGCGGCACGCCGCCGCAGCCGGTGATGATGCTGTGGTCGCCGCTGCTCGCCGTGGTGCCGGTGACCATCCACGTCTCGCTGCGCGAGGCGATCGATCAGCTCTCGAGCGAGCTGATCGTCTCCACCGGCCGTATCGTGGCGGCGGAGCTGCGCAGCCGCTTCGGCCTTGCGCATCCGCGCCTGGCGGTCACCGGGCTCAATCCGCACGCCGGCGAGGACGGCACGCTCGGCACCGAGGACAAGACCATGATTGCCGCAGCCATCGACACGCTGCGCGGCGACGGCATCGACGCACGCGGCCCGCTGCCGGCGGACACCACCTTCCATGAGGCGGCACGCAGGACCTATGACTGCGCGCTTTGCATGTATCACGACCAGGCACTGATCCCGATCAAGACGCTGGCGTTCGACGATGCGGTCAATGTCACGCTGGGCCTGCCGTTCATCCGCACGTCGCCGGACCATGGCACGGCCTTCGACATCGCTGGAAGCGGCCGCGCCAATCCGGCGAGCCTGATCGCCGCGCTGCGGCTGGCCTGGCGCATGGCGACGGCGCCTGCGCCGGCTATCGTATGAGCGCGATCGACGATCTGCCGCCACTGCGCGAAATCATTCGCCAGCATTCCCTCTCGGCCCGCAAATCGCTCGGACAGAATTTCCTGCTCGACCTCAACCTCACCGCCCGCATCGCGCGCGCCGCGGGGCCGCTCGAGGACGCGACCGTCGTCGAGATCGGCCCGGGCCCCGGCGGGCTCACGCGCGCGCTGCTGGCGTTGGGGGCGCGCCATGTCATCGCCGTCGAGCACGATGAGCGGGCGCTGCCCGCGCTTGCGGACATCGCCGCGCGCTATCCCGGACGGCTCGAGGTCGTCTGCGCGGATGCGCAGGTTTTCGATCCCAGGCCCTATATCGGCTCGGCCAAGGCCAAGATCGTCGCCAATCTGCCCTATAACATCGCAACCAGCCTTTTGATCGGCTGGCTCACCGCCGAGCCGTGGCCGCCCTGGTACGAGATGATGGTGCTGATGTTCCAGCGCGAGGTCGCCGAGCGCATCGCAGCACATGAGAACGACGAGGCCTATGGCAGGCTCGGCGTGCTCGCCAATTGGCGCTGCGAGACCAAGATCCTGTTCGACATCTCGCCCGCCGCCTTCGTGCCGCAGCCCAAGGTCACCTCCTCGGTGGTGCGGCTGACGCCGCGCCCGGCGCCGGAGCCCTGCGACAGGCGCCTGCTGGAGCAGGTTGCCGCCGCCGCCTTCGGCCAGCGCCGCAAGATGCTGCGCCAGAGCCTGAAATCGCTCTCGGCCGATCCGGCACGGCTTGCAGCGGCCGCCAATGTCGATCCGACCCGGCGGGCGGAAACCATCCCGGTTGCGGGCTTTGTTGCCATGGCGCGCGAATTGGCCGATATACGGGCAGAAAAAACAAGCATGCCGCAATAGGAGAACGCCATGGCGTTGATGCGCCGCCAGTCCCTCGTCAAGTTCGACGCCCCGCTCTGCGAAACCATCGTCGATACGCCGAAGCCTGTGGGACGCGAAGTCCTCGTTCGCATCGAGCGCTGCGGTCTCTGCCACTCCGACCTGCATATCCAGGACGGCTATGCCGACCTCGGCGGCGGCAAGAAGCTCGACACCACGCGCGGCATGACGCTGCCCTTCACGCTCGGTCATGAGATCGCGGGCGTGGTCGAGGAGGTCGGCTCCGATGTCCCCAAGGACCTGATCGGCGCGAAGCGCGCGGTGTTTCCCTGGATCGGCTGCGGCCAATGCCGTGACTGCCTCGCTGGCGATGAAAATCTCTGTGTCAAGCAGCGCTTCCTCGGGGTCTCCATCGACGGCGGCTTCGCCAGCCACGTGCTGGTGCCCGACGCGAAATATCTGCTCGACTACGGTACGCTGCCGGTCAACCAGGCGGCGACCCTGATGTGCTCGGGCGTCACCGCCTATGGCGCGCTGAAGCGGCTGGTCGACAGGCCGCGGCAGCGCAATCTGCTTCTGGTCGGCCTCGGCGGCGTCGGCCAGATGGGCCTGTCGTTCGCGCAAGCCATGTTCAAGCAGCCCATCACGGTGGCTGACCTCAATTCCGCTGCGCGCGAAACCGCGCTGAAGAACGGCGCCGCGGTGGCCTATGATCCCAGCGAGCCAGACGTGATCAAGCGCATCCTGAAGGAGACCGAAGGCGGTTTTGACGGCGTGGTCGACTTCGCCGGCAATGAGAAGTCGATGGCCTTTGCGGTCGCCGTGCTCGCGCGCGGCGGCAAGGTCGTGGTCTCAGGCCTCATGGGCGGCAATTTCAGCCTGCCGATGGTGCAGTGGGTCTACAAGCGCATGACCATCGAAGGCTTCATGGTGGGCACGCTGGCCGAAGGCCACGAGCTGATGCAGCTTGCGCGGGACGGCAAGATCAAGCCGACGCCGATGCGCGAGGAACCGATGGCCGACGTGCAGAAATGGATCGATGCGTTGCGGGCCGGACAAGTGGTGGGACGCGTCATTCTCAAGAACTGATCACCACAACAACAACGAGCGTCCCGCCGGCCTCACCGAACAACGGGAGGACGGAACATGTGGAGGACATTTTCGCTCGGGAGCGCGCTCGCCGCGCTGCTGTTCGCGGTCACGCCGGCGAAGGCACAGAAGCAATACGATCCGGGCGCCGACGACAGCGAAATCAGGATCGGCACCACGACGCCCTATAGCGGGCCCGCGTCAGCCTATTCGGCCGGCGCGATGTCGATCAGCGCCTATTTCACGATGATCAACGCGCAAGGCGGGGTCAACGGCCGCAAGCTCAATTTCATCAGCCTCGACGACGCCTACAGCCCGCCCAAGACGGTGGAGCAGATCCGGCGGCTGATCGAAAGCGACGAGGTGATGTTCCTGGTCAATCCGGTGGGCACCGCGACCAACATGGCCGTGCTCAAATACATCAACCAGAAGAGGTCCCGCATCTCTTCGTCGGCTCCGGCGCGACCGTGTTCAACGATCCCGAACATTATCCGTGGACGCTCGGCTGGACGCCGCACTACACGTCGGAGGCGGAGATCTATGGCAAATACCTTCTGTCGGTGAAGCCGGACGCGAAGGTCGGCATCCTCGCGCAGAACGACGATCTCGGCCGCGACTACACCAACGGCCTCAAGCGCGGGCTTGGCGATCGTGCTTCCTCCATGATCGTCTCCTATCAGACCTATAACACCAGCGATCCGACCGTGGATTCCCAGGTGGTATCGCTGAAGACCGCCGGCGCCGACGTCTTCCTCATATTCGGCGTGCCGAAATTCGCAGCCCAGGCCATCCGCAAGGCCCATGACATTGACTGGCATCCGCAGGAGTTCGTCTCCAGCGTCGGCTCCTCGATCGCGGGCGCGATCCGCCCCGCCGGGTTCGATGCCGCCAAGGGCGTCATCACCGCGGCCTATATGAAGGATCCGGCCGACCCGCAGTGGCGTGACGATCCCGCCATGAAGGCGTGGAATGCCTGGATGGACCAGTACAATCCCTATGTCGACAAGAGCGACTATTACGCGCCCTACGGCTACAATATCGGCAACGCTGTGGTGCAGCTTCTCAAGCAATGCGGCGACAACCTCACGCGCGCGAACCTGATGGACAAAGCTTCCCACATGGACATGGAGCTGCCGCTTTTGCTTCCCGGTATCAGGTTGAGGACGACACCTTCGGATCATCGCCCGATCCAGCAGGTGCGGCTGGTCCGTTTCGACGGCGAGCGCTATGTGCTGTTCACGGACGTGCTGGCGAGCGAGTAGCGCGCAACGCTTTGCGGCGCGCTGCGGCCCTGATAAAATCCTAAGCGCGTGATCTCGCCGGAGGGGGCATGGGACGGGCGTGGTTGGATTTCGTGCGGTGCTTTGGCCGGCTCACTGCGCTTGCTGCCGTCCTTGCCGTGCTTTCGGCCGGACCGGCATGTGCCGACAAGCGGGTAGCGCTGGTGATCGGCAACTCCGCCTACAAGAACGTCACCCCGCTCGACAATCCGACCCGCGATGCGCAGCTGATGGCGGAGACGCTCGGCAACATCGGCTTCACGCTGGTCGGCGGACATGCCCAGCTCGACCTCGACAAGAGCGCGATGGATAACGCCGTGCAGGAGTTCGGCCGTCGGCTCGTGGGCGCGGACGTCGCGCTATTCTATTATGCCGGCCATGGCTTGCAGGTCGCGGGCTTCAACTACCTCGTGCCGATCGGGGCCAATCCGACCCGCGAGGCGGATGTCGACTTCCAGATGGTCGACGCCAATGTGGTGCTGCGCCAGATGCAGGGCTCGGGCACGCGGCTCAACCTCGTGATCCTGGACGCCTGCCGCAACAATCCGTTCGGCTCGCGCGGCTTGCGTGGCTCCGACGGCGGGCTGGCACAGATGCGCGCGCCCGACGGCACGCTGATTTCCTACGCGACCCAGCCCGGCAACGTCGCGCAGGACGGAAGCGACGGCCACAGCCCCTATACAGAGGCCCTGGCGGTGACGCTGAAGCAGCCCGGGCTCGACATCTTCCAGACCTTCAACCAGGTTGGGCTGACGGTGAAGCGTGCCACCGGCGGTGCACAGCAGCCCTGGGTGTCGTCCTCGCCGATCGACGGCACCTTCTATTTCGTTCCGCCCAGCGCAGCAGCCGCAGCCGCAGCCGCGCCGCAGGAGCCCTTGCGCGCCGATCCTGACCGTATGCCGTTGAAGGACCCGGAGTTGCTGCGCGAATTGAGCGAACGGCTTTACGAGCACAATTTCGATCCCGAAGGACCCTCGGCCAAGAACACGCTGGCGCTCGCGATCACGAGCTTCCAGAAGAAGAGCG
This sequence comes from Bradyrhizobium sp., assembly GCA_035293585.1. GTDB lineage: Bacteria > Pseudomonadota > Alphaproteobacteria > Rhizobiales > Xanthobacteraceae > Bradyrhizobium. The sequence continues at coordinate 22,891 of DATGMN010000011.1, forward strand.
GCATCACGCCGAACGGCGAGCCGACCGAAGGGCTATTGATGCGGCTGCGCAAGCTCGACGACCTCAAGCCATGGGGCTCGATCGTCTACGACCCCGAGAGCAATCAATGGGGCATTTCCTGGGATTACCCCTCGCGCAGGGCCGCAACCGAATCCGCGCGCGCCAATTGCACGGGCAGCAAATGCCCGCTCGAGCTCTCGTTCTATGGAGCGCGATGCGGAGCCTTTGCCATCTCCGGCAGCACCTATGCGCTGGTTCAGCGGGAGACTGTGCAAAAGGCCAAGGATGCCGCGCTTGGCGAATGTAGCAAGAGCGGCAAAGCTTGCCGCATCGTCGGCGCGGTTTGCGCCGACGGCAGCGGCAGAACCTAGTCATTTGTCAATTTGGATATAAAAATGCTTGAGCGAAATGTTTTTCGAAACCCGACCCTCGCCCTTCTGATGTCCCTCCTCGTCACCGCACCGAGCGTTGCGCTTGCGCAAGGCAGTGCCGGCGGCAGCATCGGCAATGACGAGAAGTCACTGTCCGGTTCGCGGCCCGAGGCGCGCTCGGTCGAACCGGAACGGCCCGCACGGCGCAGCAGCACTGACCAAAGCGAGCCACGCCGCTCGACGTCGCGCTCGGGCGGCGGTGGCGGCGGCTTCGACGGTGCCTGGGTCTCCGTCGCGGTCGGATGCGGCGGCACGGCAAGCGGCGCCTTCGTGATCACCAGCGGCCGGATCATCGGCGATGGGTTTAGCGGTCGCGTGAGCCCGAGCGGTGCGGCTTCGGCCGTCGGCAATGCCGGCAATGGCGTGACGGTGACCAGCTCGGGCCGCTTCTCGGGTCGTAGCGGCTCGGGGAGCTTTCGCCGCTCCGATGGCTGCAGCGGAAGCTGGACCGCATCGAAGCAATAGCTCGCGAATTATTGCGATTTTGGCACACCGATCGCAAAAAAACGCGAGCCTGAATTAAGCCCCATCCTCTCCGGAATTGCGGCCTATTGCGACCTAACTTCTTACCGAGATTGGCGAGATTACGCGTTGCGTAGAGTTGAGTGGAGTAGTCGATGGCCAACCTTCCCGCGAAGATCGCGTCGAGCATCGTTGCCGGCATGCTTGCAGGCACGGCCCTGACCATGCCCCGCGATGTCGCAACTGCCGCCGAATGCCTCCCCGAGCCGGGCAAGGATGGCACGCAGGGCCAACATTGGTATTATCGTATTGAGCACGGCACCAAGCGGCATTGCTGGTATTTGCGTGGCCAGGACGGCAAGGCTGCGCAGGTCGCGCCAGCCGATGAGTCCGAGCCGGCTCCGAAAGCGGCGGCGCAGACGAGCGCGAATCCGCCACGTTCCGTCGAGGACGCGCATGCCGAATATCCGATACCGCAGTCGCGCGAGAACATGGTCGCCGCGCCCGTGCCTGGTCTGGTCCCGCGCGCAAGTGCTCCCGTTGCTGCCCCGCCGCCAGCCGATCCGCGAGGCTCCGCCGTCTCGGCGCGCTGGCCATCTCCCGAAAACGCCATTGCGCCGGCGGCTCCCTCCTTGGCTGCTCCTGCGGCGGCTGCCCCCGGACTGACGGCTCCTGCGCCGGTCGCGACGACATTGGCCCCCGATGCCGCTGCGCCGCTGCAGACCACCGCCGACGCGACCGATTCGAGTTCCGCCGCGGATGCGACGACCGACGCAAGTACAGTGGTAGATACGCCGCCGGGCCCCCCCGCTGCTGCCGCGCCCGCGGTTCCTGCGAAACCGTCCGCTTCCCTGCAGATGCTGTTTGCCGTGATCGGCGGAGCACTGGCGCTTGCAGGGCTGACGGCAAGCATCGTCTATCGGCTCGGACGCCGCAAGGAGCGGCGCCTGGCCACCTCGGAACGCCGTGCCGTCCTCTGGGAGAGCGTCGAGAGCGGCCCCAGGCCGCCGTGGGTCCCACCGGAAATCGAAGAGGAGCCGGTGTCGCTTCCGATTCCCGCACGGAGAGCCATGCCGAGCGGCCCCGTACAGCAGCGCCACCAGAAGATCGAAGAGATCCTGGCGCAGCTCGTCAGGCAAGGACAGCAAAGCGAAGCGTAAAGGCGCTGCACCACGGCGGCGCGCCGAAAAATCCGACCTGATCGACGACGCTTGACGATCTGGCTCAGGACGCCCTTGTTTGCGGTCGACTGAAGGAAGATGAGTTGGCCGGGAGCCTGGTTTCTGCCGGGCCCCCGAACTGCGACACGACGATCAACCGGCCGCGATCCTGGCGGCTTCGGCTGCAGCGCGCTGCATACTGTTCGACATCTCGTTGGTCACCGTGCTTTGCTCTTCGACAGCCGCCGCCGTCGATGTGACATATTCGCTGACGCTGGTGATGGCCTGCTTGATGGCGCCCAGCGCCTCGGCGACGTCGCCTGATATCGTATTGAGGCTGCCGATTTCCTCACCGATCTTGTCGGTGGCCTGCTTGGCCTGGTTGGCAAGGCTCTTCACCTCCGAGGCAACGACCGCGAAGCCGCGCCCGGCCTCGCCGGCCCGCGCCGATTCGATGGTGGCATTGAGCGCCAGCAGATTGATCTGCCCGGTGATGTTGTTGATCATTTCCACGATGCCCGTCATCGACTGGGCCGCGTGGGACAGGCGCTGGGCCTGGGAGTCGGCGTTGGAAACGCGACCGACGGCGCTGATGGCAGTTTCCCGGGATTTGGTCATGGCCTCGGAGATCTCGCGGACGGAGGCATTGAGCTCCTCGGCTCCCGCGGCAACCGATTCCATCATGCCGCGCACGCGCTCGTTGCCCATGCGGACCAGCACCTGCTTGGTCACATCGGTCGCATATTTCACAACCTTGAACGGCTTGCCGTTGAGATCGAGGATCGGATTGTAAGAAGCCTGGATATAGACTTCTTTGCCGCCCTTGCCGATCCGCTTGTATTCGGCGGCCTGGTATTGCCCCCGATTGAGCGCCGCCCAGAACTCACGATAGGAGGAGCTGCCGCGTTCGGACGCTTCGACGAACATGCTGTGATGTTTTCCCTTGATCTCGTTCAAGGAATAGCCAAGTGCGTTCAGGAAGTTGTCGTTTGCCGTGATGATCGTGCCGTCCATGTTGAATTCGATGACGGCTTGCGACTTGCCGATCGCAGCGATCTGGCCGGCGAGATCGCTATTCCTCAGCTTCTGCTTGGTGACGTCGGTTGCGAATTTGACGACCTTGACGGGCTTGCCCGTCTCGTCGAAGACCGGGTTGTACGAGGCCTGGATCCACACCTCCTTGCCGCCCTTGCCCATCCGTTTGTATTCGGCGGCCTGGTATTCGCCCCGATTGAGCGCCGCCCAGAACTCACGATAGGCCGAGCTATCGCGCTCGGAAGCTTCGACGAACATGCTGTGGTTCTTGCCCTGGATCTCGCTGAGGGCGTAGCCGAGCGCGTTCAGGAAATTCTCGTTGGCGGTGATGATGGTGCCGTCCATCCTGAACTCGATGACGGCCTGCGAACGGTTCGCGGCTGCAACCTGTCCGGCATAGTCGAGGTTTTGCAGGCGCACCGAAGCATCCGCCCATTCGACCACGGTACCGGCACGGGTCCCGTCGGCATTCTTGAGCGGCGTTGCAATCAGGTCGAAGGTATGCCGGCCGATCCTGATCGTCGCCCGGTGCTGCGAGGTAAGCTTCCGCAGCATCTCCCGCTGATGGCTCGGGTTCTTGTGGAAGATGTCAATATTGGTTCCGATCAGCGTGCTGACGTCGAACTTCGGCAGTTCCTTTTTCAGGTCAGCTTCGACATCCCGCAGCAATTCCGCGACCGCGTCGTTCATGTAGACGATTTGGAGATTCTCGTCCGCGATCATCAGCTTCGCAGTTATGGTCTTGGTGGCCAGCAAGGCCAGATGATCCGGTTTCGGGGACGAACGTTTGAACATCGAAGGCGTTTCCTTGGGAATCAATCGGCATACTTCCAACCGGTATTGTATTACGCCCGGCATTCCAAACGACGATTAGCCCGCAGCCCAATGCGGCGGCCAATGCAATTCGGTCGTCATTATCCAAAATATGGGTTGGCGCGTCGTTAATAGGGCTATCAGAAACCGGCAATGCGCCCGCGGCCCCGATTTTCAACCTGGCCTTCCATCTTGATTTTCAGGCAACCTAAGTGCTCCGCGATTGCAAGGTAAGATGAACAAGCCGCGCCGTGTTCCAACCGTAACGCCGGTCAGCCAGCGCCGGGCAAGCTTGCCTGATCCCTCGTCCGCGCGCAGCGGACGAGCGGCGCTGCAAGACCTGCTGAGTCGCGGCGGCCATCATCGGATCGATTAGCAAGAATCTGAAGCCGGCTTGAGCGCCAAGGCGCATCGACCGAACGACGTCTGCATATCAGCCGGAGCGCGTGTGGCGTCCTATGTCTCCAGCTGACGCTGCAGCTCGCGGACGAAATTGGTCAGTCCCGTGCGACGCTCGCGCTTGAGCCGTTCGGCCTTGAGGATCGACTGCACCTCGGCAAAAGCTTCATCGACATCGTGATTGATGACGATGTAGTCGTATTCCGCCCAATGGCTCATCTCATGGCTCGCCCGGCTCATCCGCGAACGGATCACCTCCGATGAATCCTGGGCGCGGGAGTGCAGCCGCTTTTCGAGATCGGCGGCCGAGGGCGGCAGGATGAAGACGCTGACCACGTCGGCACGCGCCTTCTCGCGCAACTGCTGCGTGCCCTGCCAGTCGATGTCGAACAGCACGTCCTCGCCGGCTGAAAGAGCCGCCTCGACCGGTGCGCGTGGCGTGCCATAGCGGTTGTCGAACACTGTGGCCCATTCCAGCAGATCATTGCGCTTCACCATCGCTTCGAAGCGCGCCTTGTCGACAAAGATGTAGTCGCGCCCGTCGATCTCGCCGGGGCGCATCGGGCGCGTGGTCGCGGATACCGACATTTTCAGGCCGGGCATGCGCTCGATCAAAAGACGCGACAGCGTCGTCTTGCCCGCACCCGAGGGCGAGGACAGCACGAACATCAAACCGCGCCGTTCAACTCCGGAACCCTGGCGGTGAGCCGTCATCTATCTCTCCGGATCTGCATCACTCCAGATTTTGCACCTGCTCGCGAAACTGCTCGACGACGTTCTTCATTTCCAGGCCGATATTGGTCAATTCCACATCATTCGACTTGGAACAGGTGGTGTTGACCTCGCGATTGAATTCCTGCGCCAGGAAATCGAGCCGCCGTCCGACTGCGCCGCCCTTGCCGATGATCTCGCGGGCCTGAGCGATATGGGAGGCAATGCGGTCGAGCTCCTCGCGGATGTCGGCCTTGGCGGCGATCAGCAGCGCCTCCTGATTGAGGCGGTCCGGATCGAATCGGTCGGAGGTCTCGAGCAGCGCCGCGATCTGCTCGGCAAGCCGGGCCTTGATCGCCTCCGGCTTGCGGCCCGGCGCGGCCTCGGCGCGCCTGGCCAGCGCCTCCATCTCGTCCATGCGCTGGCCCAGGATCTGTCCCAGCGCCTCGCCTTCGCGACGGCGCATGGCCACGAGATTCGTCAGCGCCTCCTCGAACGCGGAAGAGGCTGCAGCCATCGCGGCCTTGTCCTCGTCCTCGTTGCGCTCGGGCTCGACCACCTCGATCACGCCCTTGATGGCGAGTAGCCCGTCGATGCTCGGCGCCACCGCGTCGATCCTGCCGGAAAGCGAGCTTGCGACCTTCACGATCGCCCCCAGCACGTCTTCATTGATGCGGACGGTCGACAGCGCATCGGCGCGCTTGACGTTGAAATTGGCATAGACCGTGCCGCGCGACAGCAGTTCGGCGGCGCGCTTCTTGGCGAAAACCTCGAGCTCGTCCCAGCCCTGCGGCAGGCGCAGGCGGAGATCGAACCCCTTGGCATTCACCGATTTCAATTCCCACTCGAACGTATAAGGGCCGCTCGCACCATGGCTGCGTGCAAAACCGGTCATGCTCGACAGCACCATGCGCAGGAGTCTCCAAAGCGAGATCGAAGGCGAGATTCGCCGAACGGCAGAGGCCGGCGGACCATAGGACGTTTTCAGGAAAAGTGGAGTCCGCAAGCCGCCGGCTGCTTAATTCCTGCTGAACGGCCGGCTATTGCTGCACGACCGGCGCGGTGGCGTTCGACTGTGCGGCCCCCTGTCGCGCAGGCGCCCTGGCCGGCTTCTTCGCCGCGGGCTTGCCGGTCGTGGCGGCAGTCGGCGCGCTGTCGGCCGCCGGCGCCCCGGCTGCCGCAGGCGGCTGGGCCGGATCGTCCGCCGGCTCGACGGTGTCGTTCTGGATCTGTTTTTCCATCGTCCGGAGCTTGGCGACGTTCTTCTGGTGCTGGTCGTAGGTCTCGGTGAAGGCGTGCCCGCCGGTGCCGTCGGCGACGAAATAGAGGTCGCGGGTGCGCGCCGGATTGGCGGCGGCCTCGAGCGAGGCCCGGCCGGGGTTGGAGATCGGTCCCGGCGGCAGGCCGTCGATCACATAGGTGTTGTAGGGCGACGGCGTCGTGATCTCGCTGCGCCTGATCGGTCGGCCGAGCGTACCCTTGCCGCCGACCAGGCCGTAGATGATGGTCGGATCGGACTGCAGCTTGATCTTCTGCTTCAGCCGGTTGACGAACACCGCGGCGACCCGGCTGCGCTCGTCCGGCTTTCCGGTTTCCTTCTCCACGATGGAGGCGAGCGTCACCAGCTGTTCCGGAGTCTTGACCGGCAGATCCTGGCTGCGGCGCTCCCAGATCTCCGCCACCACGCGCTTCTGCGCCTGCTGCATGCGCTGGATCACCTGGTCGCGGCTGGTGCCGCGCGGAAATTTGTAGGTCTCGGGCAGCAGCGTGCCCTCGCGCGGAATTTCACGCACGCTGCCGGTGAAGATGTCGTTGTCGGTCAGCCGTCCCACGATCTGCTCCGACGTCAACCCTTCGGGGATCGTCACCATGTGCTGCACCACCTTGCCGTCGACCATGGTGGCGATGACGTCGCGCAGCGAGGCGTTCTTCTGGAACGCATACTCGCCGGGCTTCAGCTCCGAACTGGCCTTGAGCGCGAACACGCTGGCGATGAACACCCAGGGGTTGACGTCGGTGACGCCCTCCTTGTTCAGGACCTCGGCGATGTCGCGTTTGCCCGCGCGCGCGGGAATGTTGACGATCTTCTCCTCGACAAGCGGACCCGGCGCTTCCAGAACCTGCCTGCCATAATAGTAAACGGCGCCGGCGCCGATCATCGCAAACAGCACGATGGTGATGATGGCGTTGCCGACAACGATGAAGGGATTGCGGGCACGCTCGGAGCGTCTGGGCGGCGGCGGAACCTGTTCCGGCTCCAGCGCGGCGCGCGGGCTGCGTGGCGAGATGGGCGGCCTTTCACTCATCGATGCAACCTGAATCCTGTCGCTCTGTCACCGCTTCGTCGCAGGCTTGCGCGAGGCCGGTCGTCTACGCCCGAACCAACGATTTAGCACCGAATGCGGCGAAACGGTGGTTTACCACCCGCAGCAATCAGCTGGCGACGCGCTGGAAGATGACGGACGCGTTTGTACCGCCGAAACCGAACGAATTGGATAGCGCAACATTGATCTCGCGCTTGCGCGGAACCTGCGGCACGAGATCGATCGCCGTCTGGACCGATGGATTTTCCAGATTGATGGTTGGCGGGGCGATGTTATCGCGAATCGCCAGAATGGAGAAAATCGCTTCGATCGCGCCGGCCGCACCGAGCAGATGTCCGGTCGACGACTTGGTCGAGGACATCGAGATGCGCGACGCGGCGTTGCCGAGCAGCCGCTCGACGGCACCGAGCTCGATCTCGTCGCCGACCTGGGTCGAGGTGCCGTGCGCGTTGATGTAATCGATGTCGGAGGTCGTGAGCCCCGCGCGCTTGAGCGCCGCCGCCATGCTGCGATAGCCGCCGTCACCATCCGGCGAGGGCGAGGTGATGTGATAGGCATCGCCCGACAGCCCATAGCCGGTCACTTCGGCATAGATGCGCGCGCCGCGCGCCTTGGCATGCTCGTATTCCTCGAGCACCACGACGCCGGCGCCCTCGCCCATGACGAAGCCGTCGCGGTCCTTGTCGTAGGGACGCGAGGCCTTCTCCGGCGTCTCGTTGAAGCCGGTCGACAGCGCGCGCGCCGCGCAGAAGCCGGCCATGCCGATGCGGCAGATCGGCGATTCGGTGCCGCCGGCGACCATCACGTCGGCATCGCCGAGCATGATCAGCCGGCTGGCATCGCCGATCGCATGCGCGCCGGTCGAGCAGGCCGTCACCACCGCATGGTTCGGCCCCTTCAGGCCGAACTCGATCGAGACATAGCCCGACGCCAGATTGATCAGGCGGCCTGGAATGAAGAACGGCGACACCTTGCGCGGTCCGCGCTCCTTGAGCAGGATTGCGGTGTCGGCAATGCCGGACAGGCCGCCGATGCCGGAGCCGATCATGGTGCCGGTCGCGCAGCGGTCTTCTTCGGTCGCGGGATGCCAGCCGGCATCGTCCAGCGCCTGACGGGCTGCTCCCATCGCGAAGATGATGAAGTCGTCGACCTTGCGCTGGTCCTTCGGCTCCATCCATTGGTCGGGATTGAAAGTGCCGCCCGTGCCGTCGCCGCGCGGCACCGGACAGGCGACCTTGCTCGGCAGGTCGGAGACGTCGAACGTCTCGATCCTGCGCGCACCGCTCTCGCTGTTGAGAATCCGCTTCCAGGTCGCATCGACGCCGCAACCAAGTGGCGACACCATGCCGAGGCCTGTGACGACGACTCGTCTCATGTCCAGCACTCCCGCCCCGGGTTTACGGCTTGCAATGTGCGGCCGGGGGACCGTCCGAGGACGGCCCGGCCGGCCGGGTTGTCAACGCACAAGAGCTTCAACAGCGGCCAAGCTCCAGCAGGAACTTCAGCTCTTGGCGTTCTTTTCGAGAAATTTCGTCGCGTCGCCGACGGTCAGAATGGTCTCCGCAGCGTCGTCTGGAATCTCGCAACCGAACTCTTCCTCAAAAGCCATTACGAGCTCGACCGTGTCGAGGCTGTCAGCGCCGAGGTCATCGATGAAGCTCGCATTGTCGGTCACCTTCTCGGGCTCGACGCCCAAGTGCTCGACCACGATCTTCTTAACCCGCTCGCCAATATCACTCATGCTCCAACCTCGTGCTTGTTCCCTTAAGACCCGACCCCGGGATGTTACGCGCCATCGTGGTCGTTAAACTTCCTTCGCAACGCGCATCACTTGATTTGGCCAAGATGGCCCGGCGAACGACGGCAAGCTTCGTCCTCGCCAATATACAGGGTTTCGACATCCTGCAATGGCGTTCTTTGAGCCAGCCGTTTCGGTTCGGTTATCATACATCAAAACCCTTGACTACACGCCCTGATCTGCCTGCCGAAACGGCTTTTCGCCGCAGCCTGCCCCTGGAGGCCCGTCAGACCATCGCCATTCCGCCGTTCACATGGATGGTCTGCCCGGTGACATAGCCGGCCTCATTCGAGCTGAGATAGACCGCAGCCGCCGCGATGTCCTCGGGCGTGCCGAGCCGCGCGGCCGGAACCCGGGTCAGGATCGCCTCGCGCTGCTTGTCGTTGAGCGCGTCCGTCATCGGCGTCTTGATGAAGCCCGGCGCGATGCAATTGGCTGTCACATTGCGCTTGGCGTATTCGGCCGCCAGCGACTTGATCATGCCAATCATTCCGGCCTTGGAGGCGGAGTAGTTGCCCTGCCCGGGATTGCCGGTCACGCCGACCACCGAGGTGATGGCGATGATGCGTCCGAAGCGCTTGCGCATCATCAGCTTGGTGGCGGCCCGCGCCAGGCGGAAGGTCGCGGTCAGATTGACCTTGATGACGTCGTCCCAATCCTCGTCGCGCAGCTGCACGAACAGGTTGTCGCGGGTGATGCCGGCATTGGCGACGAGAATGTCGAGGCCGCCCATCGCCTGCTCGGCCGACGGCACCAGCGCCTCGACCTCCGCCGCGTCGGAGAGATTGCAGGGCAGCACATGCACCCGCGCGCCCATCTTGGCGGCTAGCTCGTCCAGCACCTCGCGGCGCGTGCCGGAGATCGCAACGGTGGCGCCCTGCCTGTGCAGGGCTTCCGCGATCGCACCGCCGATTCCGCCCGTGGCGCCCGTGACGAGCGCCGTCCTGCCAGTCAGATCGAACATGGTCTACTCCCTAGGCCTTCGCCGCCGCCAAGGCGTCCTTCGCCGCAGCGATATCATTCGGCCCGCCGACCGCAACGCCCACGGCGCCCTCGGCAATGCGCTTGACGAGTCCGCTCAGCACCTTGCCCGCGCCGATTTCGAAAAACCGCGTGACGCCCTGCCCTGCCATATAGGCAACCGATTCGCGCCAGCGCACGGTGCCGGTGACCTGCTCGACCAGTCGGCGGCGGATCTCCTGGGGATCGCTGATCGGGGCGGCCAGCACGTTCGACACCAGCGGCGAAGCCGGCCGCTGGATCGTGACGTCCGCAAGCGCGCTGGCCATGACGTCGGCGGCCGGCTGCATCAGCTTGCAATGGAAGGGCGCGGAGACCGGCAGCAACATCGCGCGCTTGGCGCCCTTGGCCTTGGCGATCTCCACCGCACGGTCGACCGCGGCCTTGTCGCCGGACACCACCACCTGGCCACCGCCATTGTCATTGGCGGCCTGGCAGACCTGCCCCTGGGCCGCTTCGTCGGCAACCGCGACCGCCGCCTCATAGTCGAGGCCCAGAAGCGCGGCCATGGCACCGACGCCCACCGGCACGGCCTTCTGCATGGCCCGTCCCCGGGTCCGCAACAGCCGCGCCGCATCGGAGATCGAAAGGCTGCCGGCCGCGGCCAGCGCCGAATATTCGCCGAGCGAATGCCCGGCCACGAAAGCCGCATCGCGGCCGACGGAAAAACCGGCCTCGGTCTCGAGCACCCGCAGCGCCGCCATCGACACCGCCATCAGCGCCGGCTGGGCGTTCTCGGTGAGCTGCAGCGTGTCGGCCGGGCCGTCCCACATGATGGCCGTCAGCTTTTCCGACAGCGCGCCGTCCACTTCCTCGAACACCGCGCGCGCCGCGGGGAAGGCATCGGCCAGGGCCTTGCCCATGCCGACGGCCTGCGACCCCTGCCCCGGAAAAGTAAATGCTGCCGTCATCGGCGCTCCCTGCCTCTTTCGCACCTGAGATCTAAAATGGAAAACCCGGCGCCCACGCCCGCTATCCAGGCCTGGCGCCGGCGTGGCCCATCTCCGGACCGCGTGCCCCCCCGACCGGCCGTAAGACACCGCCGGAGGCCGGAATGTCAAGCCAAGCCTTGACCGGGCCTCTCCAGACCGAGCCTTTCCAGGCCAGGCTTTTGGCAGACCCGGCCTTGGCAGACCAATCCTTGCGGAACCCCCGCGGGACCTGAGCGGGCGGGCTTCTAGAACCCGCCGGCGGTTTGGTCAACGCCAACCTCGGCGCCGGCCCGCGCCCGCCGCGCGCTATTCACAAGCTGTCCGCGGCGGTCGTCGGAATCGGGCCTCGCGGTGGCCAGCCGCAGCACCGCGGCATAGCCGGGCTGGACCTCCATGCGGCCGGCAAACCGGCTCTCGCTCAAGATGCGATGCACCAGCGGAAGGTTGTAGCAGGGCACATAGAACAGGAGGTGATGCTCCAAATGGTAGTTCACGTAGTACGGCGCGATGAACAGCCGCTCCAGCAGGTTGGCGCGGGTCGTGCGGGTGTTGCGCAGCGGATCCTGGCTGTCGGGGACGACGGCGTGTTCGGCGATGTTGCGGATGCGGGTGATCACCATCATCCAGGTCAAAAGCGGCACCAGCCAGAGCAGCGGATAGGCCCACCAGACGCCGGCAAGCGCGAACGCCACAAACAGCACCGCATTGGCGATGCATTGCGGGCCAAGCTTGTCCCAGACATGCGCGGCGCGCCGCGCCAGCGGCCACTCCTTGGGGCCGAGCGCGTTGAGCAATTGCGCCTTGCGCTGCTGGTAGCCGGTCTGGCCGGTGATGTCGCGGAAGAACTTGCGGCGATAGCTGAGCCGCGTGATCGGGAACGGCGCCGACAGCACCAGATCCGGATCATCCTCCTGCTGCGTCCTTGCGTGATGCTGCAAATGATAGCGGCGATAGGCCCGGGTCTCGGCAAAGATCGGATAGGCGCAGAACCACTGGCTCAAGGCGAGGTTGAGCTTCTCGTCGGCCGACAGGCATCCATGCGCGCCATCATGCATCAGGATCGCAAGGCCGAGCTGGCGCGAGCCGATGATCGCGACCGCCAGCAGGTAGGTGAACGGGTTCGGCCACAACGCGACCAGCGCGATTGCCGCCAGGATCAGCGCCCAGGCATGCGCGATCAGCGCCGCGCCCTTCCAAGTCGAGCGCCGGCGGACCTCGATCAACTGCTCCTCGGTGAGGAAGTCGCGGGCGCGCATGCGACGTGCGGTCATGTCTGGTCCTCCCGGTCCGATGTCGTTGCGGCCTCGCCGACCAGGCGCAGCCGCGCCGCGTCGGTCGCTCGCGTCGCCTGGTCGCCCAGCACACGCAGCATCTCGCTGCTGAGCGCCTCGGGCGAACGGCCCATGGCGTAGCCCTCGACCATGATGCCGACGGCAAGCGCCCAGAACCTGCGCGAGGTCGCGTCCGGGTCGCGCAGGCTGCGCCAGCCGTGCCGCTCGATCTTGTTCGCATAGGCGCGCAAGCCCTCGGCATGCAGCCGCTCGATGGTGCGCTCGACCAGCGGCGCCAGATCCTGGCGGCGGCGGGTCAGGGTCAGTGCCTCCGCGAAGAAGGCGACTGTGTCGCTCGCCGTCACGGTCTCGACCAAAGCGCGGGTGTAGTCGCGGGGCGTGTTGGCCTGAAGCGCCGCCTGCTCGGTGGCGCGCGCCAGGTAAAGCATGTCGCGGCAGGCGGCTTCGACGAACAGCGCCTCCTTGGTGCGGAAATAATAGGTAATCTGGCTCGGAAAGGCGTCAGCGCCGGCCGCGATGTCGGCAATCGAGGTGCCGGACAGCCCCCGCTCCTTGAACAGGCGGCTTGCGGCATCCAGCAACAGCGAACGCATCTTGCGGCCCGCCGTGCGGGTCGCGCGGACCGCATGTTTCGGGTCGCCAACCGGCGTGTCAGGCGCGATTTTCGCGGCCATTCCGTCCCTCCATGTTTATTTGTATGTTATACAAACAAATAAATAAATCAAGTGACGGAGAGTGTGGCCCCGGGCTGGCCACATCAGGCTGGAACTGTTGACAGCAACGCCCGCGTCTCGGCGACGACGCGGTCCTGGAACTTCGGGTCGCGTACCAGCACGGAGCCGAGCATCGGACGGCCGCCCTCGTCGTAGTAGACAGCGGTCTGACCGGATGCATCGATCATGACCTTGGTAAGCACGCGCGCGGCCCGCTTGGGGGTGCTCAAGATCTTTATGAAAGGCATCAGCAGCGGCACGAGCAGCGGAATGATGTATGTCTGCAGCAAACGCACGAAGGCGCCGACATCGTCCCCTCCGAGACCGGTGGTAAGATTCAGGCCCGGCTCGACCGCGTTGAAGTGCAGCCGTGGAGTCTCACGGGCGAAGACCATCACCGTGGCGAGATTGCACTGCTTCGCCGTGGCATAGGCGTCCGCGCCCGGCAGCTTGGAGCCGCCGGGCTGCCACTCGCCGCGCGCGCTCGCCTCCGCAGAGATATAGCGAGCACCGCGGAAGCCGGCGACCTTGGCGGGCTTGCGCTCGGGATCTTCTACCCCCGAGGCAACGAAGACGACGTTCGCACCGTCGGGAAGATGCGGAACGAGCGCCTCTGTCAGCGCGAACGGGCCGAGGTGGTTCGTTGCGAACGTCATGTCCCAGCCCAAAGCATTCTTGGTCGGGCGCATCTGCATGATGCCTGCATTGTTGAGCAGGCCGGCGATCGGAAGATGGAGCGCGATGATCTCCGCGGCGGCGCGCCGCACACTCGCGGGATCGGACAAATCGCACACGACTGAGACTGCGTGCTGCCCTTTTTGCTCGATGGCCTTCCGCAGCTCGACGAGCTTGCCGCGGTCTCGGCCGACCAGCACGACCGTGCCGTGCCTGGCCAGCTCGAGCGCCGCGGCGCGACCGATGCCGGAGGTCGGGCCGGTGATGATGTACGCTTTGCGATCGGCAGGACTTCTCAGATAGGCTGTCGACATGATGGCCCCTAGATGTGAACGCCGCCCGCGACCTCGATCCGCTGGGCGTTGACCCAGCCGAAATCGTCGGACAGCAGCGCGGCGATCACCGGCCCGACATCGTCGGGCAAGCCGGCGCGGCCGAGCGCCGTATGGTCGGCAACCATCTTGTTGACCTGGGGATTGTCGCGGACGATGCCGCCGCTGAAATCGGTGGCGATGGCGCCCGGCGCGACGACGTTGACGGCGATCCGGCGCGGTCCCAGCTCCACGGCCATGTACCGGGTCAGCGCTTCGACGGCCGCCTTGATCGAGCCGTATCCGATGCGGCCCGGCATGGCGAAACGGGCGAGCCCCGAGGAGATGTTCACGATGCGGCCGCCATCGTTCATGAGCGGCAGCAGTTTTTGCGTCAGGAACAGCACGCCCTTGAAGTGGACGTGATAGAGCGCGTCCATCTCCGCTTCGGTTATCGTCGCAAGCCCGGCGTTCGATGAAATGCCGGCATTGTTGGCGAGATAATCGAAACGCTCGGCTTGCAATTCGGCCAGCGCTTGCCGCGCATCCCTCACGAAGCCATCGAACGCGCCTACATCGCCCGTGTCGAGCTGCAGGGCGATCGCCTGCGCCCCCGCCTCCGCGGCGAGCGCCACGACCTTGTCGGCTTCTGCCCGATTGGAGTTGTAGGTGAATATCGAGCGGACCCCGCGCCTGGCGAGGCAGAGCACCGCATTGCGGCCGATCCCCCGGCTGCCGCCGGTCACGATCGCGATCTTACTATTTGACATGATTTATCTTTCTGTTGATTTTTGCAATTTGGCGCCGGTTGTTCTGGGTCACTATGGCCGCCGGAGGCCGGCGAGCGGAATGCCGGAATCCTCCTATTTCTTGCCTATTCCTGCGCGAAAACGGCATTTCGCCCGGGCCCTCAGCGCGAAAGGATCGGACATGTCGGATCAGTTGGCAGAAGCGATCTTGCGCTACACGCGCAGTCAGGCCGGGGGACACGCGTTCGAAACGGCGATCGATGGGCTGTATGTCATCCGATCAGACCACCCGAAGCCGCCCGCCCACATGATTTTCAGGCCGGCGATGTGCATCGTGGCGCAGGGTGCCAAGTGGGCGACATTCGGGGAGAACCGCCTGGAGTATCGGGCGGGCGAAGCGCTGGTGGTCGGAGTCGAAACTCCCTCGGTCGGACGCGTCACCGAGGCCAGCCCGGGAAAGCCCTGCCTGGTCCTCGCGCTGGCGCTTGACCTCGCCATCATGCGCTCCGTCGCGGAAGGACTTGATGTGCCGCCAAGGGCAAGCGGGGAGCCCGGCCGCGGCGTCTTCGTGACAGATTTCAAAGGCCCGCTGGCGGACTGCGCACTGCGCCTGGTCCGCCTGCTCGATACGCCCAAGGCGATCCCGACGCTCTATCCCGTCATCATGCGCGAGATCTGCTACTGGCTGTTGACCGGCCCCCATGGCGGCGATGTCGCCATAATGACCCTGACGAACAGCCCGTCGCACCGGGTGATCGCCGCCGTCCACAGCCTGCGCAGTCGCTTCAGGGAGACCGTTCGCATCGAGGAGCTCGCCGCGATTGCCCAGATCAGCCCCTCGGCCTTCCACCGTCAGTTCAAGGCGCTGACCTCGTTGACGCCGCTCCAGTACCAGAAGCAGCTCCGTCTGCTGGAGGCGCGTCGGCTGCTGATTTCGAATGCCGTCAACGTCGAGGCGGCGTCCTTTCAGGTCGGCTATGAAAGCCCGTCGCAGTTCAGCCGCGAATATGCCCGCATGTTCGGCGTGCCGCCAAAGCGCGATGTGAAGCAAATGCAGGCCATATTCCGGGGCGATCGCGCTTCCGCAGGCGCGGAATTGAGCGCCCGGAACGCGTGAGAGGTTCCAAGAGGCCGGTTCTGACTGCCCGTCTGCACCGATTGCCCGGACAAATCGAGCCCGGAACCCACCCGTTTTGCTTGCCATCCCGGCCAAAATCCGTATAAAGCGCGGCATCCGCAGGTCCCGGCCGGGAGCTGAACGGACGGTCTCAGCAATCTCACCATCGCTGGCGATATTGATGTGGCAGGGTCAGTTGGCCCGTCGTCCCGTGCTTCCGCCTTCTGAGCTACCCCCGAGTCCTTTCCGAAGGCCTCGAAGGGCTTGTCGCCGGATCTGCGCCAACACAGGAAAGGACCATCATGCCTCTTTACGAGCATGTTTTTCTCGCGCGTCAGGACGCGAGCCCCCAGCAGGTCGAGGAATTGACCACCCAGATGACCGGCGTGGTCGAGCAGCACGGCGGCAAGGTCACCAAGACCGAGAACTGGGGCGTTCGCTCCCTCACCTACCGCATGAACAAGAACCGCAAGGCGCATTTCGTGCTGCTCAACATCGACGCGCCGTCGGCGGCGATCGCCGAGATCGAGCGCCAGGAGCGGATCAGCGAAGACGTGATTCGCTATCTGAGCGTCCGCGTCGAGGAGCTGGAGGAAGGCCCCTCCGCCATGATGCGCAAGGCCGATCGCGACCGCGAGCGTGACGATCGCGGCGGCGGCTTCCGCGGCGATCGCGATGATCGCGGCGGCGGCTTCCGTGGTGATCGCGGCGACCGCGGCCCGCGCCGTCCCCGCGAAGATGCTGAAGTCGTGGAAGAGGAGTAAGAACCATGGCTGAAGCCGGTGCACGTCGTCCGTTTTTCCGCCGCCGCAAGACCTGTCCCTTCACGGGTCCGAACGCGCCGAAGATCGACTACAAGGATTCCAAGCTCTTGATGCGTTACGTCTCCGAGCGCGGCAAGATCGTGCCGAGCCGCATCACGGCGGTGTCCGCCAAGAAGCAGCGCGAGCTCGCTCGCGCCATCAAGCGCGCCCGTTTCCTCGGCCTGCTTCCTTACGTCATTCGCTAAGCTCAATCGTTGCGATCGGCGGCATCAGGCCGCCGGTCGCGACATCTGATTAAGGCTTCCGGGTCGTCCGGTTGCCGATGGTTGGGGCTCTCGACGTCTGTTTGGGAAGAGAGCCTCTAACCGCTCGAAAGGAGCGGGACAGCTGATGATCGGTCCGTTTCTCATCGCGCTTGCTGCCGGCTGTGCCTCGGCGGCCATGTTCGCCTCGATCACCTCGGGCGCGCTGATTTCGCTTGTCCTTTTGTATCTGTCGCCGCTGCCCTTGATGGTGGCCGCGATCGGCTGGGGTCCCCTGATCGCCGCGATCGGCGGTGCGCTTGCCGCGATCGCGCTCGGCGCCGCCTTCGGCATCGGCGACTTCCTTGCTTATGCGATTGCAGTCGCCCTGCCCGCCTGCTGGCTCGGCCATCTCTGCCTGCTGGGCCGTCCGACGCCCCATGACCAGGCCGATGGTCACGCTACCCGCCAGGACAGCCCCGCAGCGCTCGAATGGTATCCGGTCGGCCGCATCCTGGTCTGGGTCGCAGGCTTCGCGGCGCTGGCGACCGCCGCCGCGCTGCTTGCGCTTGGCAGCGACGCAGCCGCGATTGCGGCCACCTTGCGCAGCTTCCTGTTGCGGGCGCTGGCGATGAACGACGTGGCGACCGGCGCCGATACCGACCGCTGGATCGAGGCGATGGTGAGTTTTGCGCCGTCGGCTGCGGCGATCGTCGCGATGCTGACGCTGACGCTCAATCTTTGGCTCGCGGCAAAGATCGCGGCGACCTCGGGCCGGCTGTCGCGCCCCTGGCCCGACCTGAAGACGGCGGCGCTGCCGCCGATGACCTTGGTGGCGCTCTGCGTCGTCACCGCCTTCTGCTTTTCCGGCGGCCTGATCGCGCTGCTCGCGCGGATCGCGACGTCGGCGCTGGTCATCGCCTATGCCCTCACCGGTTTCGCGGTGCTGCACACGCTGACGCTGGCTTTGAAGAGCCGCCCCTTCTGGCTCGGCTCGACCTACGCCTTCGTCGTGGTGTTCGGCTGGCCGATGCTGGCGATGGCCGCACTCGGCCTCGCCGACGCCGTGTTCGGCCTGAGGCGGCGCTATCTGCGCTCGCGCCCGCCGCCGCTGCCGGTCCCTTGAAGATTCACCCCTCTCTCACTCTCAACATGTCACAAGGAGAACATCATGGAAGTCATTTTGCTGGAGCGCGTCGCCAAGCTTGGTCAGATGGGCGAAGTGGTCAAGGTCAGGGACGGTTACGCACGTAACTTCCTCCTGAAGCGCAAGAAGGCGCTGCGCGCGACCGCGGAGAACCGGGCCAAGTATGACGGCATGAAGGCCGAGCTCGAGGCCAACAACATCAAGGCCAAGGGCGAGGCAGCCAAGGTCGCCGAGAAGATCGAGGGCCGCGACATCGTCGTCATCCGCCAGGCCTCCGAATCCGGCCAGCTGTTCGGCTCGGTCACGGTGCGCGACATCGTCGAGGCGCTCGCCGCCGACGGCATCACCATCTCCCGCCCGCAGGTCTGGCTCGATGCACCGATCAAGACCATCGGCCAGCAGAAGGTCGCGATTGCCGTGCACCCGGAGGTCGAAGTCACGATCACCGTGACGGTGGCCCGCAGCGCCGAGGAGGCCGAGCGCATCAAGCGCGGCGAGGACATTTCGACCCGCCAGGAGGACCAGGACGCAGCCGCCGAGGCGCTGGCTGCTGCCGGCGAGTTCTTCGATCCGGAGGCGCAGCACGACGAGGAGCCGGCGCAGGCCGAAGCGACCGAGCAGTAAGATCCTTCTCTCCCGATCCCGGCCTCGCGCCGGGGTCGGGACACGGATCGGATCAGTGGGAAATCGGGGGCACCGGCGGGCTGGACGGCTCGGCCGGAGCCGGCGGCGGGACTGATGCGGTCACCGACGGTGGCGCAGCCGGGCTTGCGGGCGCCGCAGCGGCCTGCGCCGGCGCGACCGCGGCCGGCGTCACCGCGGGGACGGGATCGCGCCGCAGCGACGGCGGCAGCGCCTCATTGACCTGCGCCTTGGCCGCATCGGCATCGGCAGACTGCGCCGGACTTTCCGCGGGTCTCGCGGCTTCAACCGGCTTGGCGGTTTCCTCAAGCCTGGCGGGTTGAGACCGGACGGTCTCGGTCGTGGTGGGTTCGCTCTTGGCCGCTTCGCTTTTGGCGGCTTCAGGCTTGGCGGCTTCAGGCTTGGCAGCTTCAGGCTTGGCGGGCACGGCCGCCGCCCCCTTCGCAGGCTCGATGGGCTTGTCGAGAGCGTTGGGCGCCTCTTCCTGCATGCCCGGCTTGCCGCGCTTGCTCAGCCGCTTGGACTTGCGTCCCTCGTGCTCGCCGGCAGCCTGTTGAGGCGCCTGGCCTTCGGCCGCAGGCTTGGCCGCGTCGGGCGTTTCGGCAGGGCGAGCCATCCGCCGATGGCTCGCGCGCTCGCCCTCGCCCTGCGCCGCGCCGGCTTCCGGGCGGGTGTCGGGCTTGGCCTCCGGCTCGGCCTCGGATTTCGTCTGCTTGTTGCCGCCCTTGCCGTCCTTGGCGCCCTTCTGCTTGTCGCCATAACGGGTGTCGGTCGCCCCATTGGAGATCAGATAGGAGGCCAGCGCGCCCGCCATTTCCGGGCTTGTCGTGTAGTGCTGACGCAAAAAGCCCTGCAGCGAACCCGGCGCCACCGTCTTCAAGAGGCCCCGCGCGCTCTTGTGGCAGGCCGTACAGGTGCCCGAGAAGATCTGGCTCGGGTTCTTGCCGGCGTCGAGATTTTCCTGCGCCGCCACCTGCCCCATTGCGCAACAGCCGATCACCAGCGTCACCGCCGCTAAACTGAGCGCTCGGCTCAACACCATTGGCTGTTCTCCAGATGCCGACAACTGAGGATGCAGCGGCAAGCGCTGCCCGATTTTCCGCCGCCCGACCCGGATCAAGGCCCGGGGCGGGTCACCTTTTAGCGGATTATCGCGGCAATGGAAGCGCACATGATGCGCAAGGTTGTGAATGCCGCGATTCGGGATATCCGCTTTGACTCCAGCGCAATAGACGGCTGCGGAACTTGCATTATGATCCGACTGGGGCGCGTGGAACCAAATCTGGTCGAGCGGCGTCTACTGCTCGCCGGGAGGTTGGATCTGACGGGATATCACTGACGATATCGCGGGTGGCGGTGGTGCGATGGACCGTTTGTTGCGTAGTCTGCTGACAAAGTTCATTCGCCGCGGTTCGATGACTTTTACAACGGCCAGCGGCGCGACATTTACCTGTGGTGACGGAACCGGCGAACCGGTGCATGCCCGCTTCGTCACCAGCAACGCCGAGCGGCGAATCCTGCTCAACCCGGAGCTCGCGCTCGGCGAAACCTACATGGACGGCAGCTTCGCCGTCGAGCAGGGCACGATCGCCGACGCGCTCGCGATCCTGATGGGCCAGCCGGATGCGTTGCCGCAATGGGCCCGGCCGCAATGGTGGGCGCGCTACTTCGCCCGTCACCTCAGGCAGTTCAATCCGCGCGGCCGGTCGCGCAACAATGTTGCGCATCACTACGATCTCGACGGCCGGCTCTATTCGCTGTTTCTCGACGCCGACAAGCAATACAGCTGCGCCTATTTCGAGACGCCGGACTCAAACCTCGACGACGCGCAGCTGGCGAAAAAGCGCCACCTCGCCGCCAAGCTGCTGATCGGGCGCGGCCAGAGCGTGCTCGATATCGGCTCCGGCTGGGGCGGCCTGGGGCTGTACCTTGCCGAAATCGCGGGCGCCAATGTCACCGGCATCACGCTCTCGACCGAGCAGCTCCAGGTCTCCAACGCCCGCGCCGCCGAGCGAGGCCTCGCGGAATCGGCCCGCTTCGAGATGCGGGACTATCGCGACGTCGAAGGGCGTTTCCAGCGCATCGTCTCGGTCGGCATGTTCGAACATGTCGGGGTGCGCTTCTACGATACCTTCTTCAAACGCTGTGCGGAGCTTCTGACCGACGACGGCGTCATGATGCTGCATTCGATCGGCCGCTCCGAGGGGCCGGACTCCACCAATCCCTGGATCGCCAAATACATCTTCCCCGGCGGCTACATCCCGGCCCTGTCGGAGGTGCTGCCCGCGATCGAGCGCGCGGGCCTTCTCGTCTGCGACATCGAAATCCTGCGGCTGCATTATGCGGAGACGCTGAAGGCCTGGCGCGAGCGCTTCATGGCGCGGCGCGAGGAGGCGGTGCAGCTCTACGATGAGCGCTTTGCGCGGATGTGGGAGTTCTACCTCGCGGCGTCCGAAATGTCGTTCCGCAAGCAGAACCTGATGAACTTTCAGATCCAGCTCACCAAGCGCCAGGGCGTGGTGCCGATGACCCGCGACTATATCGCCCGCGGCGAGGCTGAGCTGCGCGCCCGCGAACGCAAGAGCCAGCCGCGGCTGAAGCTGGCCGGCGAATAGCGGTAACCTAGAGCGTTTTCGAGCGAAGTGGATACCGGTTCGCGTGAAGAAAACGCGTCAAAACAAAAAAGCTGGAGCCCGGTTCTGATTCAATCAGAACCGGAAATGCTCTAGTGACGCCGGCTGAAGGCCGACGCCGCAATGGGATAATGCGGCACCGGCTGCGCGAGCTGGGCGCGCAAACCGATCAGGACGGCTGGCGAGCAGGGCTTGGCGCGGACCTCGGGGCGGCCGGCCTCCTCCATGGCATCGACCAGCATCGACAGCCACAGCTGCCGATCCTCGCCGCCCCGCCATATGGCCTTCCGCTGCTGCATCGAAAGATCCGCCTCTGGTATGGTTGCGGCCGGCCTGGGCCACAAAAACCCGGCAATTTGTGAACTACCTCACATCCAATCTGTTCCCGCCCCCGTAGAGATACGGAATGACCGAGAAATCCTACCAGCCGTTCGAGTCCATGGACGACCTGCGAACCGACTATCTCTTGATCGCAACCGGTATTGCGGCCGCCGCGCTGGCCCTCGCCTATCTGCTGATGACCTGAGCCAGACGGCTCACGGCCTGCTCATTCAAATAAGTGCGACGAGGCGGCAAAAGGTTCATCTTGCAGAACCTCGCCGGGATTTCCGTCAAACGGGCCCGAAATCGCGGCAAAACACGTCAAGCGTTGCCGACGCCCGCCGCAAGATTCACACATCGCCTGTGTGTGAATCGGGCATAAGGCCGCTGGCCGCTTTCATGCCGCCGCAGACTGGCGCTTTATCGCCACCCCTCACAACGACAGAAACTACCGCTTAAACTCCTGCCATGGCCTTGACCGATTCGACCGTCCTCAAGCTCGCTCCCGATCCGGCAACCCCGGCCTATCGGACTGCACCCCATAATATCGAGGCCGAACAGGGCCTCCTCGGTGCGATCCTCGTCAACAACGACGCCTTCTACCGGGTGTCCGACTTTCTCGAGCCCAAGCACTTCTTCGAGCCGATCCACCAGACGATCTACGAGACCGCGGGCTCCCTGGTCCGGATGGGCAAGATCGCCAATCCCGTGACGCTCAAGACCTTCCTGCCCGCCGACATCGACATCGGCGGGATGACGGTCGGCCAATATCTGGCGCGCCTGGCAGCCGAAGCGACCACCATCATCAACGCCCAGGATTACGGGCGCACCATCTACGACCTCTCGCTGCGGCGCGACCTGATCCAGATCGGCGAGGACATGGTCAATGTCGCCTATGAGGCGCCGGTCGATTTCGCGCCGAAGGTGCAGATCGAGGATGCCGAGCGCAAGCTGTACGAGCTGGCCGAAACCGGCCGCTATGACGGCGGCTTCCAGAAATTCTCGCAGGCCTTGACCACCGCCATCGACATGGCGGCCAATGCCTACAAGCGCGACGGCAAGCTGTCGGGCATTTCGACGGGCCTGCGCGACCTCGATGCCAAGATGGGCGGCCTGCAGCACTCCGACCTCATCATCGTGGCCGGGCGCCCCGGCATGGGCAAGACCTCGCTCGCCACCAACATCGCCTACAACGTGGCCAAGGCCTATCAGGGCGAGGTCCAGGCGGACGGCACGACCAAGGCGATCAACGGCGGCATCATCGGCTTCTTCTCCTGCGAAATGTCCGGCGAGCAGCTCGCCACCCGTATCATCGCCGAGCGCACCGGCATCCCCTCCAGCCATATCCGCCGCGGCGGCATCACCGAGGCCGATTTCGAGAAGATCCGCGACTATTCCATCGAGCTGCAGTCGCTGCC
>DATGMN010000012.1:0-32778 GCA_035293585.1 Bradyrhizobium sp.
ATGCGCTCCGCCCAAAAGCGCACCATCGACGACGTTTGCCGCCACATCGGCGGCCTCGTCACAACCATCCAGCCAAGCGAATGCGGCAACTACTTCAAAAACGCCGGATACGCTTCCATCAAAACGTGAAACGCTCTAGCGGACGCTGCTGCCTTCAACGCTCCCAGCGGTAAGAGAAAAGGCCCGGTCGACATCACGACCGGGCCTTCGCAAAACTGTCGTCGGCAGCTCAGTAGCCGTCAGCCAGCTCAGTAGCAGACCTGCACCGGGCGGACGCGCCAGACACCGTAATAGTCGTCCCAGACGCGCTGGCGCTGCCAGTAGCAGCCGCCCGGCGGGGGCGGCGGGGAGCCGACATAAACCGGCTCGCCATAGACCGGCGCCGGGCGGCTCGCTGCGATGGCGCCACCCACGATGGCGCCGCCGAGCAGGCCGGCTGCGATACCGACGCCGACGCCATCACCGGCGCGGGCAGCCGGCGTGACCGAAACCAACGATCCCGCGATCGTCGCAATCGCGACCAAGGCGGCAACTGACTTCTTCATATCTTTCGCTCTCCTGGAGGGGGCGCGCTCGTGAGCGGCGCCGGGTTAGGTGAACTCTTAACGCCGTGTCCGGACCTGGCCGTTGGCCGTAACAAAACGCCAAAACAGTCAATCCCCGGTAAACGCCTTTCCCGGGTCGCCCGAAAAAGCGGTGTTTTTCAGGCGATTAGATGAACGCTATCCCGGAAGCGTTGCTGCTTGGGATGCTACTCACAGGTTTCGGACGGAGGTCGGCCGATCAGTCGCAGACGCGGACGTTGCGAACGCGCCAGCCGTACCCATCCCAGAAGCGCTGGTGCTGCCAGTAGCAGGGGCCGACCGGGCCGGGGTAATAGGCGTAGCCGGGCGGGTAATAGCCGGGGCCGTAATAGCCATAGCCGGGCCCATAGTAATAGGGGCTCGAGGCGATGGCGCCACCGACGATCGCGCCGCCGATCAGCCCCGCCGCGAGGCCTGGGCCCCAGCCGCCGCGCCAGGCGAGTGCGGGGGAGGCGGTCGAAACGGCCAGCGTGGCAACCGCGAGGAGTGCCATCAACGTCTTCTTCATGGCGGTACCTTTCCTGGAGGCGGCCTGGTCGATCTACACCGCCTGTCGACACCAAGAGTTCCATATCACGCTTGAACGGTCGATGAACGCGTACGTCATAATTGGCGACAAATCATGGCCTTGAGGCGTAATTGTGCGGTGCACGATGGCGTGATCGGCGAAAGCGCGAGGAAAGAGCGGGAGGTACCTATGACCACGGAGATGGGTGTCCTGATTGCACTCTGTGCGGCGGCGACCGTCTGCTTTGCACGTCTGCTGCGTGCGGACCGGCTCCGCGCCGAGCGGCGGCTGGCGCGGCCCCGGTCGGGCGGTGACGGCGGCGACGGCGGGATGTCCGCAAGCTCCGATAGCTGGAGCCTCGCGAGCTGGTTTTCAGGCGGTGACTCCTCGTCCTGCTCCGACAGCTCGGGCAACCCGGCCGACTCCGGCAGCTGCAGCAGCTTTGGTGACAGCGGCAGCGGAGGCGGTGGCGACTGCGGCGGTGGCAGCAGCGGTACTGATTGACGCTCCTGCCGGCTGCGTCCTCGTCCCGTGTTTGATCTGCCGCAATACGGCGAATTAGATCGATTCTAGCCTGTCATTCGTGGGTCGATGCAGTTTGGAATCGCTTCAAATCGGGGTTTTTCCTTTTGCCTCCCGCCGTGCGCTTCATTATTTCAATTCTTGCATCACCGAAAGGCTCGTCGCGTTTCCATGATCGTCTGTTCCTGCAACGTCATCACCGACCACGATGTGCGCAACGCCGTCAGCGGCGCCGATGACGTCGTGCGCCATGCGAAGCAGATCTATGGCTGCCTCGGCTGCAGCGCCGAATGCGGCCGGTGCGCGCGCACGATCAAATCGATCATCGACGAGGCGCTGGGCGCCTGCGCGCAGGCTTGCCAAGCCGGTTGCCCGCACAGCCTTGCCGCTGCGAATGACGAGGTTCAGGCCGACGCCAGGATCGAGCTGAGAGACGAGTTCGGTCTCGCGGCGTCCTGAAATTCCCCAACAGAATGCGGCCGAACGTGGCGGATTTCCGCCGGCGCGCTTGTATTGGCCGCAAATCCAATTAGAACCGTTCTAAGCTGTTATCCGGCTCGCGCCTGATATCACCAAAGCCGATCAAGAACCTCCGGAGCGCATTATGCAGGGCGACGCGAAAGTCATCGAATATCTCAACAAGGCACTGCGTCATGAACTCACCGCCATCAACCAGTACTGGCTGCACTACCGCATGCTGAACAATTGGGGCCTGCTCGAGATGGCCAAGGTCTGGCGCAAGGAATCCATCGAGGAGATGGAGCACGCCGACAAGCTGACCGACCGCATCCTCTTTCTCGACGGCTTCCCGAACATGCAGGTGCTCGATCCCTTGCGGATCGGCCAGGACGTCAAGGAGATCATCGATTGCGATCTCGCCGCCGAGATCAGCGCGCGCGCGCTCTACCAGGAAGCGGCGACCTACTGCCACAGCGTCAAGGATTACGTGACGCGTGATCTGTTCGAGAAGCTGATGAGCGACGAGGAGCACCACATCGACTTCCTCGAAACCCAGCTCGACCTGATCAAGCGCATCGGCCTCGAGCTCTACACCCAGAAGCACGTCGGCGGCCTGGAGAGCGAGGGGCACTGAACCCCTCTTCCGTCGGCGTCCTCCGGCGGGCAATCCACATTCGGTGTCGTCCCGGCGAAAGCCAGGCGAAAGCCGGGACCCATACCGCGGAATCTATCGATGGGGTAGTCCTTAGCAACAATATCTGCCTGGGCTTATGGGTCCCGGCCTCCGCCGGGACGACCCATGTTTGGCTTACAGCTGCGTCTTGTAGCGCGCTTCCACCACGGCCTGGGGTTCCGGATCGCCGAGCGTGGTCTGGTCGTGAATGACCTCGCTGATGGAGGGGAAGCTCGCGCGCGTCACCTGCACGTCGTTCGACCATAGTTTCGAGCGCATCAACGCCTTGCCGCAGTGGAAATAGGCCTCGCTCACCTCGATCCGCAGCACGGCGCGCGGCAGCTTGCCGAACTCGATCATCGCGTCCAACAGCTTCGGGTCTGTCGTCACCGTTCCGCGGCCGCCGACGCGCAGCGTCTCGTCGATCCCGGGCACGAAGAAGATCAGCTGCAACAGGCCCGTGCCCTCGACGATGTTCCTGAAACTGTCGATGCGGTTGTTGCCGGCGCGGTCGGGCATCAGCAGCAGGTTCGGTCCTTCGACATGGACGAAGCCGACGCCGCCGCCGCGCGGCGAGGCATCGACGCTGCCGTCCTTGCCCGAAGTCGCGAGCACGCAGAACGGCGACATCGCGATGAAATTCTTCGCATGCACATCGATCGACGGCCGCGCCTTGGCAATGACGCGCGGGGTCGGCGTGGGATAGATCGCGGCAAGCTCGGTGGCGGTAACGTCGGTCAAGGTGGCGCTCCCGTGAGTTTCGTCGAAGGCTAGCAGCGTGCCATCGCGCCGTCATCATGCAGATTTTGCAACGGCGTCATTGCCAGCGACCCAACCTCCGTCAGTCCGGGGCGGAGCAAAGCACCGAACCCGGAATCTCGAGATTCCGGGTTCACGCTTCGCGTGCCCCGGAATGACGGCGTTGCCTCACACCGCATCGGCCGGCACGAAGCAGGAGATGATGATGCTGCCGCGGTGATGCACGTACCAGACCACGGCCTGGCCGACCGGGTTGCCGCGGTCGCGGATGATGGCGCGTTCGGGCACGGCCATCCACTGGCCCTCGATCGGCACCCAATAGGCGCCGTCGTGAAAATCATAGTCGGTGCGATGGCCGTCGGAGATGTCGCAGCAGGGCACGCCGTTCGGCGCCATCACGCTCTTGAACCACGCGCGGATATCGGCCGGCACATTCTCATACTGACCGTTGTCGAAGGCGAGCGCCGCGCCGGCGGTCGCGCACAGGCATGCAAGCCACGCGACGAACGCGATGTTGCGCATGCAATGCTCCTCCATGGTGCTCGTGCGTTGCCGCACGCCGTCACGGCTCGCCGTCGCGCGCTCGTTCATTGGCGCAGCGATTCGGATGGCGTGGATGCAATTAAGCCCGAGGAGGCCGGTCGATGCACGCTCAAATATTGAGCGATGCGCGGCACTGCCGGATTGATTCGCCGCGAAATCAGCTGATGGATCTGCTCACATCGCCCGCTGCGGTGCGGTCTGCAGCAATTGCCGCAGCTGCTCGGTGTAGAACTTTGCGTTTCCCGTGGTGAGATGGCCGCGCGTCTCGCTGCTTGCCGGGATCAGATAGAGGCTGCCATGCTTGATGTGCTTCATCGCGGCCAGCGTGACGCCGGTCTCCGGCGGATTGCGCTCGTCGTCGGCCGCGTTGATGGCGAGCACCGTCGCCTCGATCGTCTCGAGGCCGGCGGATGGATTGTAATCGTGCGACGCTTCCCACTGATAGATGAAGTCGTCGGCATCCGCTGTGACGGGGGTTGCGAGCCGCTCGTCGACCATCTTGTCGGCTGCCGCGGCGGTCGGCGCCAGCGTCTGATAGCCAAGCGTGCCGCCGGCAGAGGCAATGCCATAGGCTGCGATGGCGTATTTCATCATCCGCGGCGGGCTCGTGTAGTTGCCGCCGTTGTAGTCGGGATCGCTGCGGATGGTGTCGAGCATGATCCGCCGCAGCATCCAGTTGCGCGCCGCCATCTCGGTCGGCTGCGAGGCCATCGGCACCAGCGCATCCATCAAGGCGGGATAGCGCTCGCCCCAGATCCATGTGTGCATGCCGCCCATGGAATTGCCGATCACCAGCCGCAGGTGCCTGATGCCGAGGCCTTCGGTGACCAGGCGATACTGCGCATCGACCATGTCGGCATAATCGTATTTCGGAAACGCGGTCTTCATCCCGTCCGACGGCTTGGACGATTTGCCGTGACCGATTCCGTCGGGGATGATGATGTAATATTTGCTGGCATCCAGCGGCTGGCCTGCGCCGAACAATTCGCCGGCGAAGCCCGGCGTCAGCATGCTTGCCGCCGAGCCGCCGGAGCCGTGCAGCACCAGCACCGGCTCGCCGTTCGGTTCGCCGACGGTCGTGTAATGGAGCTTCAGTTCCCCCATGACCTCGCCGGTGTGGAATCTAAAATCCTTTGCGATCCAGTCGCCCTGCTTGGGTACGGGATAATCCGCCGCCATTGCCGTGGCCGATGCCAATGCGGCACAAACCGCCGCGCAGAGCCGTTTCATTGGGTTTCCTTCCGCTTGTTCTGATTATGGGGTGCCTTTGTCCTCGACATCGGTCTCGGGGCGGTCGCTGCCTTCCGCCGTCTCCGTGTGCCACTTGCCGTCGGGCGTCTCGTATTCGATCACCTCGGTACGACCGGGCGTGCGCTGCTCGGCCGCGGCACGCTTGGCGGCCGCCAGTGCTGCGGCATGATTCGGGAAGCTTTCCGAGAACACGCCATTGACGGTGTAGGCCCAGCCGCCGTCATGTTCGACGATCTTGTAGGTGATGTGAGACATTGAAGCACCCCCGCTAGTCCGCTTGCCGCGGAACCGATCGCGCCATTCTAGGCGAATTCGGCGCCGCGATGTAGGGTCTGCGGCATCTCGTTCGTCCTCGGGCAAGGGCGCGCTGGGACCGGTCGCTGCCGTGGAGGTCAGTCATGTGCCGCAACATCAGGACGCTGTTCAATTTCGAGCCGCCGGCGACGGAGGACGAGATCCGCGCATCCGCGCTGCAATTCGTGCGCAAGCTCTCCGGCTTCGCCCGGCCGTCGCAGGCGAACCAGGCCGTCTTCGATCGCGCGGTGGAGGAGGTCAGCGATGCCGCGCGGCGGCTGTTGACCTCGCTGCACACCCAGGCCCCGCCGCGCGACCGCGCCGTCGAGGCGGAGAAAGCGAAGGAGCGCTCAAGGTTGCGGTTCGGGTGATGCGGCGCCGTCTGACGCCTTGAGGGCGCTGGAGCCACATCGTCATGGCCGGGCTCGACCCGGCCGTCCACGTCTTTGCCGTCAAGCCGGGCGTGACGCGTGGACGCCCGGGATAGGCCCCGGGCATGACGGAGAGAGCGAAAGCTACTCTCCCTCTCGATCCTTGTGCTTCCTGTCCTTGTGCTTCTTCTTTTTCTTGTCTTTCTTCTCGCGCCTGCCCGCGCCATCTTCATCCAGCTCGTCGCCGTGATCGCCGATGATGTCCTCATCCTCGAACACCTTCATCGCCTCGCGCTCTTGCGCTTCCTGCGCCGCGCGCTCGGCGGCCTGCTGCTCGCGCTGCTTGCGATAGTCTTCATAGGCGTCGAAGATCAGATGCAGCCACGGCATCACCTGCTCGATCGACGGCAGCTGGCCGGGCGGGCCTGCTTCGCCGCGCGGACCGGCAGGTCCCTGCGGCCCGGGCTTGCCTTGTGGCCCCGGCTCCCCGCGCGGGCCCTGCGGCCCCGGCTTGCCCGGTGCGCCTGGCTTGCCATCGGGTCCGGGCTTGCCGCGCGCGCCATCGGCGCCGCGCCGTCCCGGATGGCCTTGCGGACCTGGGCGGCCAGGCTCGCCTTGCTTGCCGCGTGGGCCCGGAGGTCCCTGTCGCCCTCGCCGGGAGGCTTTTTCATCCGCCACGCGTTGCTCCTTTGCTTCGATTCAGGAGGGGCTTTTTAGCAGAGGTCCACTTTGCCCAGCAATTGCGGCACGGTTCCCGCGCGGGATTGATCAACATCAATCGACGATGATGGCATGACTGTACGGTCTGATCCGGTCGTCGGCCGATGGAGCGAGGCGATGAACGCCGGTTGGAAAATAGTCTTGCTCGCGGCAGCCGCCGGCGCGATCGCCCTTGTCATGGCCCACGCGCTGGTTCCTGATGTGGTGCCGGTCGGTTATTCCGAGGAGCCGCAGGCATCATGGGCGGTGCTGACCGCCTTCGTGCTGCGCGCCATCGAGCTGATGAGCCTGTGGGTTGCCGCGATCGCGCTCTGCGTCATGCTGGGCGCGAGGCTCAGGCGCATCATATGGCCCGGTAGCCGCCATCGGCCATCACGATCGAGCCCGTGACATAGGACGACAGGTCGGACGCGAGGAAGATCGCGGGACCCACGACGTCCTCCGGCTTGCCGGCGCGCCCGAGCGGGGTGTGGTCGAGGAAGGTCTGCACCAGTTGCGGATTGGTCGCGCGCGCATGCGCATTCAGCGGCGTCTCGATCAGCCCGGGGCCGATCGCATTCACCCGCACGCCAAGCCTGCCGAGATCGGCCGCGAGCGCGCGGGTGAAGCCGAGCACACCGTGCTTCGAGGCGGTGTAGGCCGGGGAGTTCGGCGTGCGCACATGCACGAAGGACTGGATCGAGGCGATATTGACGATGCGCCCCTTGCTGGCGCGCAAGGCATCCAGGAATGCGTGCGTCACATTGAAGACGCCGTTCAGGTTGATCGCCATGATGTCCTGCCAGTCCTTGACCACGGCCTCCGGCTCCGCGGTGAAGGCATTGCGGCGGTTGATGCCGGCATTGTTGACCAGGATGGAGACCTGCCCGATCTCGGCTGCGATTGTCTTCGCGACGGCGTTGCAGTCCTCGCGGCTGGTCACATCGAGCGCAAAGCTGAAGGCCACGCCGCCGGCCCCGCGGATATCCTCCGCGGCCTCCGCCGCGCCGCGCGCGTTGATGTCGAGCAGCACCACGCGCGCGCCCTCCCGCGCAAAGCCCGTGGCAATCGCCTGTCCGATGCCGGAGGCGGCGCCGGTGACGACCGCGAGGTGGTTTTCGAGCAGCGGCATGGCGTGTTCCCCCCCGTGATTGTTTCAATTTTATCGAAAAGCTAATTCAAATTCGAAGCGTTGCAAGGGGCGAGAATATACGTTCTTGGTGTTCACTCCGCCCTGGTATGACTGAGCATGTGAAACATTGGAAATTGTCCGTCGAGCGCCTGGTGTCGGCGGACGAGATCGATTGGCCACAGGCGGCGCGGCTTGCGTCCGAGATCGCGGGCCACGCGGCGGATGCCTTGCTGCGCCAGGCGGCGACCCAGGCGATCCCGATCCTGCGCAATGCCGCGCAGGGCGGGGGCGATCCGAGCGTCGCGCTCGGCGCCAGGCGGCGGCTTCTCATCCTGTTCGACATATTGCAGCAGAAGGCCATGCCGCGCTTCGGCATGCGTCGCGCGCGGCCGAAGCCGCTGAGCGCAGAGGAGCGCGCCCGCCGATTGTTGCAGCTGCCGCTCGGCAAGAGCCTTGCGCGCCCCGAGATTCGCCAGGCCTTCCGCCGCGCCGCCAAGATGGTGCATCCCGACATGGGCGGCAGCGAGGAGGCGTTTCGCGAGCTGATCGCGGCGCAGGAAATCCTGATGCACCGGGGCGCCTACAGGCACGAATGAAAAGGCCGACGGACTGTCGTCCGCCGGCCGTTCTCGGGTTCGGTCGTAGACCGCGTCTCAGAACTTGCAGACGCCCCTCTTCAGCAGCCTGTCCTTGGTCGCGAGCGACGCCTCGATGGTCGCCTTGCGCTTGGACACGACTTCATAATCCGACAGCCAGCGCACCGGCTTGATGGCGAGACCCGTGTCCCAGATCTCGCAATAGCCGGTGTTGTCCCAGCGGATCAGATGATAGGGCGCGGCGTTCGCGGGGCTGAGCAGCGAAGCTGCGGAAAGGGCGACGGCAGAAACGGCGAAAAGCGTGGTGATGCGACGCATATCAGAAGAGCTCCTTAAGAAAAGAAATGATGCTCCTCCG
The DNA here is from genome assembly GCA_035293585.1 of Bradyrhizobium sp. Lineage (GTDB taxonomy): Bacteria > Pseudomonadota > Alphaproteobacteria > Rhizobiales > Xanthobacteraceae > Bradyrhizobium. Next base: position 8,750 of record DATGMN010000012.1, read on the forward strand.
CATGCAATCATGCGGAGGCCGGCCGCGAGCTGCATGTGTGCGCGCTCCGGCCAAGCATTGAGTGTCGGTGAGGAAGCAGGAGGTTCAAGCGGAAAGGGAGCGTAGGATGGGTAGAGCGAAGCGAAACCCATCGCTTCTTTTCGGGTGGTGCGAAGATGGCGGGTTTCGCTTGCGCTCTACCCGCCCCACGAAATCTCACTTCACAAGCGACGCCACGGCCTCGATCTCGATCAACATCTTCGGGTCGGGCAGCGCATGCACCACACAGGTGGTGCGCGCGGGATAGGGTGCCGGCCCGAACGCGCCGGCGTAGAGCGCGTTCATGGCGGCGACGTCGGAGGCGCGGGTGAGCAGCACGTTGACCTTGACGAGATCGCGGAAATTCGCGCCGGCCTGCTCCAGCACGTGGCGGATGTTTTTCACGACATTGCCGAACTGCGCCTCGAACATGTCCGGCAACGCGCCGTGCTCGTCGAAGCCCGGGATGCCCGAGATGAACAGGAGATCGCCGGTCCGGGCGGCAAAGGAGAGCGGCGGGGCCTTGATGCCCGGCGGCGGCGGAAAGTGCTGGATTTTCGACATGGCGCCTCCGGCGCTTGGGGTGAGCGCGGGCCGCAGGGGCAAGATGCGGCACGGTCCCGGCCGCAATATTGCTCCCTTCATCCGCCTAAGACCAGTGTCGCGAATGCATTTTGTCCCTTCAAACCTTGGTCTAGATTGCGCGGGACCGATTCGTTTCGCTTCACGCCATCTCAGCACTCATTCCGGGAGACCCACATGAAGATTTCGCACGCACTCCGCGCCGCGCTGGTCGCGCTGACGGCCTTCGCCGGACTGTCCGCCGCGCGCGCCGACGAGGGCACCGTGTCGCTCGTCATCTACAAGGCGGGCTGGATCATCGGCGGCTCCGGCGGCCACGGCGTGCTGCATTTCCGCGGCCGCACCTACGCGCTCTCGACCGGCGGGCTCGACTACGGCCTCGTCTTCGGCGGCTCCAAGACCATCCTGCGCGGCCGCGTCAGCAACATCAACTCGCCTTCCGACGTCGCCGGCGTTTACGGCGCAGCGGGCGCGGGCCTTGCGGTGGGTGCGGGGGCACGCGCGATCGTGCTGACCAACCAGAAGGGCGCCGTGCTGGAGCTGTCGGGGCAACAGGTCGGGCTGATGGCTAACGCGGATTTGAGCGGGTTGGCGATTACGATGAAGTAGCGAAGGAGCAGGGTGGGTTAGAGCGTCAGCGTAACCCTTGTCGCTAACCCGCCCTGCATTCCTTCTCTCGTCCGCCTGCGGTCCCATCAATCGCTGGACACTCCTTGATCCAGTCGGCCAGTTCGCGCCACGGCTCGATCGTCCAGGAGCCGGAAGCGGCGCCGGATGGGGACGATAGTACGAATATGTCGGGGAAGTCCCCATCACACCGTTGGCGTCCCAAAGCAATCGCTTTTGTCGGCTTTTCATAAAAGAAGCTGGCCGCCTTTTTGCTCGTGAACGCGATCGATCTGGGCCGAAACCTTCGGATCTTCGACTTGAAACCCGCAACGTCGATCGGGTGATCAACAATTTGGTGATCCATCCCTGCGCCTGACTTGCAAAGATCGGTAAAGCCGAAGCCTAAGCTCAACAAAGACCGAAATTCGCCTGGTTCATACCGGCGCGGCGTGAGGCCGACTTCGTGGATTGTTCTCCAGAACCGATTGCCGGGATGCGCGTAGTAGTGACCCACGGCGGCTGACCGTGTGCTGGCCGCCGTGCCTACGAACACCAATCGGAGATTGTCCTGAAGTTGATCAGGAAGCCGGTCTGTCGGCTTGGCTGACACGCCTCACAACACCCTGTTGCTCTCCTTCACCTTCTCCGCATCCAGATACACGCTGCTCCCCATCTCCTTGAACTTCTCGCTCATCTGCTTCATGCCGTCCTCGATCGTCCCCGAGATCGACATCCCCACCGCGGACGGATCGTTCAGCGTCGCCGCATAGTCCCGCACGTCCTGGGTGATTTTCATCGAGCAGAATTTCGGGCCGCACATGGAGCAGAAATGGGCGACCTTGTGGGCTTCCTTCGGCAGGGTCTCGTCGTGGAAATTCTTCGCCGTCTCCGGGTCGAGGCCGAGGTTGAACTGGTCGGTCCAGCGGAAGTCGAAGCGGGCGCGGGACAGCGCGTCGTCGCGCAGTTGCGCGGCGGGGTGGCCCTTGGCGAGATCGGCGGCGTGCGCTGCGATCTTGTAGGTGATGACGCCGGTCTTGACGTCGTTGCGGTCGGGCAGCCCCAGATGCTCCTTCGGCGTGACGTAGCAGAGCATGGCGCAGCCGAACCAGCCGATCATGGCCGCACCGATCCCTGAGGTGATGTGGTCGTAGCCCGGCGCGATGTCGGTGGTCAGCGGCCCCAGCGTGTAGAACGGCGCCTCGCCGCACTCCTTGAGCTGCTTGTCCATGTTGATCTTGATCTTGTGCATCGGCACATGGCCGGGGCCCTCGATCATGACCTGGCAGCCCTTGTCCCAGGCGATCCTGGTCAGTTCGCCCAGCGTCTCCAGCTCGGCGAACTGCGCGCGGTCGTTGGCATCGGCGATCGAGCCGGGACGCAGGCCGTCGCCGAGCGAGAACGACACGTCATACTTGCGCATGAGGTCGCAGATCTCGTCAAAGTGCGTGTAGAGGAAGCTCTCCTTGTGATGCGCCAGGCACCACTTGGCCATGATCGAGCCGCCGCGCGAGACGATGCCGGTGACGCGGTTCGCGGTCAGGTGGATGTAGGGCAGGCGCACGCCGGCATGGATGGTGAAATAGTCGACACCCTGCTCGCACTGCTCGATCAGCGTATCCTTGTAGAGCTCCCAGGTCAGCTTCACGGGATCGCCATTGCACTTCTCCAGCGCCTGGTAGATCGGCACGGTGCCGATCGGCACCGGCGCGTTGCGCAGGATCCATTCGCGGGTAGTATGGATGTTGCGGCCCGTCGAGAGGTCCATCACGGTGTCGGCGCCCCAGCGGATCGCCCACACCATCTTGTCGACCTCTTCCTCCACGGAGGAGCTCACCGCCGAGTTGCCGATATTGGCGTTGATCTTGGTGAGGAAGTTGCGGCCGATGATCATCGGCTCGAGCTCGGCATGGTTGATGTTGCAGGGGATGATCGCCCGTCCCCGCGCGATCTCGCTGCGCACGAATTCCGGGGTGATGAAGGCCGGCACCGAAGCGCCGAAGCTTTCGCCGTCGGCAAGGGCTGCTTCGGCTCGCTCCAGCTGCTTCTTGCGGCCGAGATTTTCGCGCTCGGCGACGTAGATCATCTCCTTGGTGATGATGCCGGCGCGGGCGAATTCGAGCTGCGTGATCTTGTGACCGTCGAGGCCGCGCAGCGGATTGTGGTAGGCAGAGAAGGCACGCGCGGCCTTGTCGCCGGAGACGTTGCCGTTGTCCTCCGGCTTGATCACGCGCCCCTGATATTCCTCGACGCCGCCGCGCTCGAGCACCCAGGCCTTGCGGGTGCGCGGCAGGCCCGCATTCACGTCGATGGTCTGTTGCGGATCGGTGTAGGGGCCCGAGGTGTCATAGACCGGCAGGTTCGGCTCGCCGGCACCTTCGGACAGCATGATCTCGCGCAATGGCACGCGCAGATCGGGCGCAGCATCGGGGGTAGCAAAGATCTTGCGCGAGGAGGGCAGCGGTCCCGTGGTCACGGCAGGCAGTGTGGTGTCGGGATTGGAGCGGATGTTCATGAGATCCTCCTTTTGATTCTCTGCTGGCCCTTGGGCGTATGGTTGCTCTCGTCATCCTGAGGTGCGCGCATCCGCGCGCCTCGAAGGATGAACGAGCCGGGCCGTCGCCCTTCGAGGGCCGCTGGCGCGGCCACCTCAGGGTGACGGGTCGAACGATTGAAGCGGGTCGAACGGTTGAAGCGCGCGATCATCACGCCGCCTCCCTCTGCACCGCGAGCCAGGCGCGCACGCGCGCGTCGGGATCGGGGTTCTGGGTGACGTCGGAAACGACCGCGATGGAATCGGCGCCGGCGGCGAAAATCTCGGCGGCGTGCTCGAGCTTGATGCCGCCGATCGCGACCAGCGGGATATTGCCGATGCGCCTCTTCCATTCCGTGATCTTCGGAATGCCCTGCGGCGCAAAGCGCATCGACTTCAGCGTGGTGAAGAAGATCGGGCCGAGCGCGACATAATCGGGCTTAGCGCGCAGCGCGGTGGCGAGTTCCTCGTCGTCATGGGTGGAGACGCCGAGCGAAAGCCCGGCGGCGCGGATCGCGTCGAGGTCGGCTTCCGCAAGATCCTCCTGGCCGAGATGCAGATGCGTCGCATTCGCATCAATGGCCGCGCGCCAGTAATCGTTGACCACGAGTTTTGCGCCCGTGCCCTTGGTCACGCTGAGCGCCTCGCGCACGATCGCAAGCGCCTCGGCGTCGCCGAGATTCTTGGCGCGCAGCTGGATCGTGCCGACGCCGAGCTTCGCGAGCCTTTCGACCCACGCAACGCTGTCGACGACGGGATAGAAGCGATCAGGATACGGCATGCCAGAACGGGGTCCCAACGACTGGAGTGGAGGGGGAGGCGAAATCGCGCGCGTTCATCAGCCCGGCTTCGTATGCGGCGCGGCCGGCCTCGATGCCGAGGCGGAAGGCGTTGGCCATGGCGACGGGGTCTTCGGCCTTGGCGATCGCGGTGTTGAGCAGCACGGCGTCATAGCCGAGTTCGAGCGCCTGCGCCGCATGCGACGGCGCGCCAATGCCGGCATCGACCACCAGCGTGATGTCGGGCAGCCGGTCGCGCAACAGCTTCAGCGCGTCGCGGTTGGTGATTCCCTTGGCGCTGCCGATCGGCGCGGCCCAGGGCATCACCACCTTGCAGCCGGCATCGACCAGCCGCATCGCCACCGACAGATCCTCGGTGCAATAGGGGAACACCTCGAAGCCATCCTTGATCAGGATGGTGGCGGCTTCCACCAGACCGACGACGTCGGGCTGCAGCGTGTCGTTGTCGGCGATCACTTCCAGCTTGATCCAGGAGGTGCCGAACAATTCGCGCGCGAGCTTTGCGGTCGTCACCGCCTCGCGCACGGTGCGGCAGCCGGCGGTGTTTGGCAGCACGGTGACGTCGAGCTCGCGGATCAGCTTCCAGAACGCGTCCCCGGTCTTGCCGCCGGCCGACTCGCGCCGCAGCGACACCGTGACGATCTGCGCAGCGGAAGCGCGGATCGCGCTCTGCATGATCGCGGGCGAGGGGTACAGCGCGCTGCCGATCAGGAGGCGGGAGGAGAATTCGCGGCCGTAGAAGACTAGCATTTTTGTTCTCCGTCATTCCGGACGGGCCGCGGTACGCGGGCCGATCCGGAATCTCGAGATTGTGGCGCGAGATTCCGGGTTCGATGCTTCGCATCGCCCCGGAATGACGGGCCAAACAACTGGCGCCTCATCCTCACCCTCCCTGCCGCGGGGTGATGATCTCGATCTCGTCGCCGGGGTTCAGCGCCGTCTCGGCCCAGCGGCTCTTCGGCACCACGTCGTAATTGAGTGCGATCGCGAAATGCGTGCCCTCGTAGTCGAGCTCGCTCAAGAGCGCGGCGACGCTGCTGGCCGCGATCTCGCGGCTCTCGCCGTTCACGGTCACGCGCATCGCATCACCTCATTGTCGATCTGGCCGCGCTGCACATAGCCAAGGGTCAGCTCCGCCAGCGCCGGTGCGATCAAGAAGCCGTGGCGATAGAGCCCGTTCACATCGATGCGGTCGTCGCGGGCAATGGTGATGCGCGGCAGATTGTCGGGAAACGCGGGCCGCAAGCCCGAGCCGAACTCGATGATGCGCGCCTCCGCAAAGGCGGGATGCACGGTATAGGCGGCGCTGAGCAGCTCCAGCGCGGAGCGCACGCTTACCCCGGTGTCCTCGGCCTCGATCGAGGTCGCCCCCAGCATGAACAGGTGATCCTCGCGCGGGATCACATAAAGCGGCCAGCGCGGATGGATCAGCCGCACCGGGCGCGCCAGCGTGACCTCGTCGGTCTCGATCAGGATCAACTCGCCCTTGACGCCGCGCAGCTCGGGCTGTTCGTCTCGCGCGGCAAGCCCGCGGCAATCGATCACCAGGCCCTCGACATCGGCAGGCCTGACGTCGCTGTTGAACTTGATGGTGCCGCCGGCGGCGATGATGCGCTCGTGCAGCCTGGGCAGCACCCGCCGCGGCTCGACATGGCCTTCGGCGGCAAAGAACAGCCCCTCGCGGAAGCGGCCCTCAAGCGAAGGCTCCAGCGCGGCGATGCCGGCCGCGTCGAGCCGCCGGTGGCCTTCGGTCAGCCGCGCGAAGCGCTCGAAATCGTTGCGGTCGCGCGGATGGGCCACCACCAGCGAGCCGTTGAACGGGGTGTCGGGCAGCTCGCGCCGCCACAGGTCCAACGCCCGCAAGCCGAGCCGGCTGATGATGGGTTCGGCCACCTCGCTCTCGCAATAGGGCGCGAGCATGCCGCCGGCCCAATGGCTGGTGGAGAGCATCAGGCTGGCGTCGCTGCGTTCATGCAGCGTGACGTCGTGGCCGGCCTGCGCGAACAGCAGCGCGTGCCAGGCTCCTGCAATGCCTGCGCCGATGATGGATACGGACGAATCCGTCCGCGCTCTCTTGCTCTGGTGCATCCCTGTCCCTTCGCCGGCATGACCCGGATCAGGTTCAAAGGGTCACCGCGGTCTTTCGGTTCCTATCCCGATTCCGGGACAAGGCCCTCAAGGGTGCGGTATCTCAGCTCCTCATCGGAGCTCCCCTCGGAACAGTCACAATGTAGGCCGATGTGGCGGCGTGTCAACGCCGCTTGAGATCGATCAGCTGCAAGGGAGCCTGCAAGCGAGCCTGGGCTCGGGCGTCGATCGCACGCCTGCCGGCGTGATGCCGCGGCGCAACAGGCTCCAGCGGCGGTTGCGGCGTGCCGGAACTGTCCAGCACGCGGCCGCTCGCATAGGCCAGCCGCTGCTGCTTTGCTACATCGTAATAGCCGGCCGCATAGTAATGCATGGCCCGCGCGTGGTCGCCATTGGCGGCGCGATAGGCGCCGGCGAGGTATTTCACCGCATAGGTCAGGTTGGTGTTGGGATCGCGCAGGCCGGCGGCGTCGCCCGTGTAGCCGAGGCTGCGCGCGGTCGCGAGCTTGATCTGCATCAGGCCGATGGCGCCGCCGCGCCCGACGAGCTGCGGCTGGTAGCGGCTCTCATGGATGATCACCCGGTGTACCAGCGCTTCGGGGACATTGTTGGCCTGGGCATGCTGTGCGATCAGCGCGTCGTATTCCGAGCCGGCTTGCGCGGCCACGGGCAGCCCGAGTGCGGCAACGACCGCGAGCGCGGCGAGCGGGAGCTGGCGTTTCATCGGCAAGGGTGTCCTGCGCTGTTAACCTTCTGGGTACCTTGATTGCCGCCATTGATCGCCGAGTGTGGCCAAAAGCCGGCAGAACCGGGCATAGCGCACGGCAAAACTGCAGGGCGGCTTTACCCATAATTATGGCCTGGCATGGTTCGATCAGGGCCGCGCAAGCAGCATTCCCGATCAGGCAAGCCTCATGACGATTTCGGTCTCGCACGCCGAGGAACCCGCCCGCAGGCTCGGTGGACGCCTTGCTGCGCGCTTTGGCGGGCTGTTGCCGCTCTGGGTCGGGCTCGCGGTCTATACGCTGCTCGTCGTCGCCGGAAACACGCTGCTCAACGATCCCGATACGCTGTGGCAGGTCACGCTCGGGCAGTGGATCCTCGACCACCAGGCGGTGCCGCATGAGGACATCTACTCCTTCACCATGCGTGGCGAGCCCTGGATCTCCACCCAATGGCTGGCGCAAATCCTCTATGCCAAGGCTTATGACTGGGCCGGCTGGACCGGCCCGGTGGTGCTGGCCGCGGCTGCGATCGCTGCGACCTATGCGCTGCTTGCGCGCTATCTCGTCGCACGGCTCTCCGAGAGCGCAAGCCTGGTCTTCGTCTGCGCCGCGTTGGCCTTGAGCATGCCGCATCTTCTGGCGCGGCCGCACGTGCTGGCGATGCCCTTCATGGTGCTGTGGATCGGCGGCATGGTTGCGGCTGCCGACCGGCGCGAGGCGCCGTCGTTCTGGCTGCTGCCGAACATGGTGCTGTGGGCCAATCTGCACGGCGGCTTCGTGTTCGGCCTGATGATGGTGGGACCGATCGCGCTGGATGCCGTGGCGGGCGCCGACCGGGATGCGCGCAAGATGCTGGCGCTGCGCTGGGCACTGTTTGGTCTCGCGGCGCTGCTTGCGAGTTGCTGCAATCCCTACGGCTTCGACGCGCTGCTCGCCTCGCGAAAGATCCTGGGGCTCGGCCGTGCGCTGCAGCTCATCACGGAATGGCATGCGGCCGATTTCGGCCGCGTCGGCGCCTTCGAGATCTATCTCCTGCTCGGCATCGGATTGATGCTCTATCGCGGCGTGACATTGCCGGCGACGCGTATTCTCATCCTGCTCGGGCTGTTGCACATGGCGCTGAGCCAGGGCCGTGCCGCGGAAATCCTGGCGCTGGTTGCGCCGATGCTGCTTGCGCTGCCGCTGGCACGGCAGATCGGCGCGGCTATCCCCGCCGAGGATCGTGCCGCACCGCACGGCGCACTGATCGGCGTGGTCGCAGCCATGCTGGTTGCGGGCACTGCGGTCTACGCGTCGGTGCATCGCTTCGAGCCGAATCTGCGCGGCGCGCCGGTCGCGGCCGTGACGGAACTGAAGACGCTCGACGTCACGCGCGTGCTCAACGACTATGATTTCGGCGGTTATCTCATCTATCGCGGCGTCGACACTTTCATCGACGGCCGCACCGAACTGTTCGGCGAAAAATTCTTCGTCGACCACAACAATGCATCGGGGCTGGCGGAACCGGAGAACCTGTTCCGCCTCCTCGCGCAATATCGGATCGACGCGACGTTCCTGCGCACGCAGAGCGCCGCGGCCAGGCTGCTCGATCATATGGACGGGTGGGAGAAGGTCTATTCCGACGATCTCGCCACCATCCATGTTCGCAAGGCGGGTGCGGTGCACACGCGCGAGCCCGTGATCGATGAGACAATCAGATGAGTTGATTCGCGCCGCCCGACGTTCTAGAGAGACGCCGATTATTGCCCACCGATATTGTCTGTCGTTTTTGCGCGCCGCGCGGCCGCTCGTTGCGGCAATCATTCTGTCCCATTTGCTTGTGCAAACACCACACGCGCCAAAGGGAGAAGCGCCATGACACGTGCGACGACAAGCGAAATGATCCGTCCTGCTGTTCGCGACATGCCCAGGCAAAATCCTTGCGCCCAGTGCGGTGCGCCGATCGCCATGCCTGAATGGATCGAGGAGCAGGAGGACCGCACGGTCTATCTCTGGCGCTGCCACGCCTGCGACTATCGCTTCGAGGCGATTGCGTTCTTCGAGAATGAAGGCGTCGAAAGCCCGCCGCTCGCGGCGTAGGCCGCCGGCCGCGTCACGCCGCGTGGCGCTCGTCGTGCATGAGCCGCGGAATCGTCATGCGGACCACCAGCCCATGCGGATTGCGGTCGTGCAGCGACAGCTCGCCGCCATGGGCGAGCGCGATGGCGCGCGCGATGGAGAGCCCGAGCCCAAAACCTTCCGCTTCGTCCATGTTGCGCGCATCGTCGCCGCGTACGAACGGCTCCAGCATTTCGGCCTTCTTGGCGTCGGAGATTCCGGGGCCGTCGTCGAGGACGTCGATCATCATCCGGCCTGCGGCAATCGAGAGGCTGACAGTGACGTCGGCGCCGAAGCGCACCGCGTTCTCCACCAGATTGGTGACGCCGCGGCGCAGATCGTCGGGGCGCACCACGGCCATGGCGTGATCGGGGCCGGCATAGGAGACAGTGTGGCCTATGTCGGCGAACTGGTCGGCGACGAGCTGCAATGTGCTTGCGACGTCGGCGAGGGTGAAGGATTCCATCTTGCGGTCGTTGCGCAGAAAGGACAGCACGGATTCCAGCATCGTCAGCATCTGGTCGAGATCGGCCAGCATGCGGCTGCGATTGGTTTCGTCTTCGATGAACTCTGAGCGCAGCCGCATGCGCGTGATCGGCGTGCGCAGGTCGTGGCTGATCGCGGCCAGCATCTTGGTGCGATCGTCGATCAGGCTGGTGATCCGCTGCCGCATCCGGTTCAGCGCCTTGGCGAGCGCACGGATTTCCTCGGGCCCTCGCTCCGGCAGCGCCGGGGCGGTGCCGCTCAGGCTGAAATTTTCCGCGGCCTTGGCGAAGGTCGACAGCGGCCTCGCCAGCGCGCGCGCCGCCCACACGCCGAGCAGCGTGACGCAGACGACGGCGAACATGAGCGTCGTCATGATGGGCGAGGCCCAGAACGGTCCGGGTCCCTGGTTCGATCCGATATCGGCGGCAATCGCCGTGCCGTCGGGCAGGATGATTCCGGCGCGCTTGGTTCCTTGATCGGGCGGCAGCGAGAACAGGTGAAAGCCGGGGTCGAGATGCGGGCGCATGAGGCGGAGGCGCAAATCCTCGGGCTCGTTTGCAGACGGCACGGCGTCCTGCGGCAGCATTGCGATCGCAAGCTCCGGGAAGGCGCGCGCGATATCGCCGAGCAGACGAGGCCGCTCCTCTGCGGGCGTAGCCGCGATGAGTTGTGCCGCCGTAATGAACTTGCCATGCATGTGCCCCGGCGACAAATGCGACGAATCCATCCGGTGGCTCAGGAAGATGGCGGTGAAGATCAGGTGCAGCACGAGGATCGAGGCAATCACGAGCGCCGCGATCTGTCCGCCGATGGCCTTGAGGTTCAGAAAGCCTGTCAGCCGCATGGGTCAGGCATTCGCCGGTGAGGCGACCGCTTCGACCCTCGGCGTGAAGACGTAGCCGCCGGAGCGCACCGTCTTGATCAGCGTCGCCTCCTGCGGATCGGGCTCGATCTTGCGGCGGATGCGGCTGACCAGCACGTCGATCGAGCGCTCGAACGAGCCGGCGTTGCGGCCCTGCGTGAGATCGAGCAGGCTGTCGCGCGACAGCACGCGGCCGGGCCGCTCGCAGAAGGTGCGGAGCAGGTCGAACTCGGCGCTCGTCATCGCCACGCGCGCGCCTTCCGGATTGCGCAGCTCGCGCAGGCGCAGATCGATATGCCAGCCCTGGAAGGACAGCGCGGTCGCCCCCTCGACGGCCGTGGCATTCTGCGCGGCCTGCTGGCGGCGCAGCACGGCGTTGATGCGCGCCAGCAGCTCGCGCGGATTGAAGGGCTTTGGCATGTAGTCGTCGGCGCCCATCTCGAGACCGACGATACGGTCGACGTCCTCGCCGCGCGCCGTCAGCATGATGATGGGCACCTGGGATTCGGCGCGCACCTTGCGGCACAGGCTCAGCCCATCCTCGCCCGGCAGCATCACGTCCAAGATCAGGAGGTCGACGCGGTGATCGGTCATGGCCCGCGCCATTTCGCGCCCGTCAGCGGCGGTGGCCACGTTGCAGGCATTGGTACGCAAATACTTCGCGATCAGCGTGCGCGTCTCGCGGTCGTCTTCCACGACGAGGATGTTGGGTGTCGCTCGGACCATGCCTGACCTTTGTCTTTGATTCGGCTCGAGGAGGGAAAGATTTTTGTTTCCAATTGTTTCCAGCGGAGAGTTCTGCAACCCTCCGCAATGGCGGCAAAGAACGCGTTAATATGGTTAATCCATGGTCAAGGCGCGTTCTTCCAACCCCAACCGGGAATGGCCATGTCCATATCATCCGTTTCGTCCAACACCTACCAGTCCCCGCTGCAGAAGCTCGAGGCCGAGTTGCAGACGGAAGTCTCCAACGGCACCATCTCTTCGTCCGACCAGTCCGCGCTGAGCTCGGCATTGAAGGATATCGATTCGGCGATCAAGTCGGGCCAGTCCAGCGACAGCTCCGGCAAGCTCTCGCCAAGCGACATGCAGTCGAAGATCGACGACCTCATTCAGAACGAGGTGTCCTCGGGCAAGCTGACCAGCGCGCAGGCCACCGAGCTGAAGGGCGTCTTCCAGTCGACCTTCGCGCAAGGCGCCGGCGGCACCGGCTCGGCATCGTTGACCGTGGATGCGTCCTCGATCACGAGCTCAAGCACGTCGTCCTCGACGGCCACGTCCTCGACCGACACGAGCAGCATTTCCGAACTGCTGCAGCAGTTCCTGCAGGCGCTGCAGTCCTCGCTGTCGAGCTCGTCATCGACCTCCTACAATGCGAGCGGCACCAGCACCACGTCGGACAATGGCTCGCAACTGCAGGCGATTCTGATCGACTACAAGACCTGATCTCGGCGACGCGATTGCCGGTCAGGCGACGCGGTCTCGCCGTCGCGACGCAGTCCTGAACTCGCGGTCTTGATGTCACGGTCCCGATGTCACGGTCTTGATGTCACGATCCTGGCGGGAACAGCCGGCCTTCCAGAAGGAAGGCTCGTTGTTCCCGAACGCGTTCCGCGATCCTCGACATCCCTCCTGCGCGCGTGCTGCGCTGCAGGTTCGAAATCGCTGGCCGCACCGGAACTGCGAACGTACATCGCGGTTCTTTCCTCATCTTTTGACCAAAAGGAGGAGAGAACCACATGTTGTTGAAAACGATCGCCGCCGGGCTCGTCGGCTCGGCGCTGCTGGCGAGTGCGGCGTTTGCGGAGCCGCCGACCGGAACGTCCGATAGCGCGCTGCATGGCACGTGGCGCGCATCGAAGGTGGTCGGCCTCAACGTCTACAACGAGAAGAACGAGAAGATCGGCTCGATCAACGATCTCCTGATGGACAAGAGCGGCAGCGTCAACGCCGCCGTGATCGGCGTCGGCGGCTTCCTCGGCATGGGCGAGCATCTCGTGGCCGTGTCGTTCGACAAGGTCAAGTTCTCCGACCAGCCGGTGCCTTCATCGACGGCATCGAACACCAGCACCACCACCCCGCCCGGCGGCCGGCCCGCCTCGACCACGACCACCGGCTCGACTGCGACGAGCAGTTCGTCCGCGACATCCAAATGGTACCCCGACCATGCCGAGTTCAATGCCACCAAGGATGAGTTGAAGGCGATGCCGGAGTTCACGTACGACGAGAAGTAACGGCTGCTGTCCTTGCGAAACGAAAACGCGCCCGGTCGAGCCGGGCGCGTTTTTTTTTGGCCGCCTGTGCTTTCCTCCCTCTCCCCGCAAAGGGCCGGAGAGGGAAGTGACAGCTCAATTCGTCTTCACCAGCGGGCAGCCGCCCTTGTCCAGCGGACGGAAGGCTTCGTCGCCCGGCACGGTGGCGATCAGCTTGTAGAGATCCCATTCGCCCTTGGATTCCTCGGGCTTCTTGACCTCGAACAGATACATGTCGTGCACCATGCGGCCGTCGATGCGGATCTTGCCGTCGTGAGCGAAGAAGTCGTTGATCGGCATCTTGCGCATCTGTTCCATCACCTTGGGCGCCTCGTCGGTGCCGATCGCCTCGATCGCCTTCAGGTAATGCATGGTCGCCGAATACAGGCCGGCCTGGATCATGGTCGGCATGTGCCCGACCTTGTCGTAGAAGCGCTTTGAAAACGCGCGCGACTCGTCGTCGCGATCCCAGTAGAAGGCGTCGGTCACGATCAGTCCCTGCGTCGCCCTGACGCCGAGCGAATGCACGTCGGTGATCTCCATCAGGAGCGCAATCATCTTCTGCCCCGGCATGATGCCGAATTCGGACGCCTGCTTCAGCGCATTGGTGGTATCGCCGCCGGCGTTCGCCAGCCCGATCACCTTGGCCTTGGAGGCCTGCGCCTGCAGCAGGAAGGAGGAGAAGTCGGAGGTGTTGAGGGGAGCGCGGACGTCGCCCAGCACCTTGCCGCCATTGCCGGTGACGACGGCGGCCGCGTCGCGCTCCAGCGCCTGGCCGAAGGCGTAGTCGGCGGTGACGAAGAACCAGGTGTCCTCGCCGGCCTTGACCATCGCCTTGCCGGCGACGTTGGACAGCGCATAGGTGTCGTAGGTCCAGTGCACGGTGTTGGGCGAGCAGGCGGGACCGGTGATGTCGGAGGAGCCGCCGCCGGAGTTGATGTGGATCTTGTTCTTCTCCCGGGTCAGCGCCGAGATCGGCAGCGCGACGGAGGAGGTGGGCACGTCGAGGATCGCGTCGACCTTCTCATTGTCGTACCAGTTGCGGGCGATGGACACGCCGACGTCGGGCTTGTTCTGGTGATCGGCATAGACGACCTCGACCGGCTTGCCCTTGACCTTGCCGCCGTAATCGGCGACCGCCATCTGCACCGCGGCCACCGAGCCCTTGCCGGTGGCATCCGCATACAGGCTCGACATGTCGGTGAGCACGCCGATCTTCACGACGTCGTCGGAAATGGTCTGCGCGCCGGCGGGGCTCGCGAGCGCCGCGAGTGCAACTCCCGCGATAAAGGCTGCGGCAAGTCGTTTCATGCTTGATCTCTCCCTGACTACTGTTTGTTGGTCGAGGGGCTACTTGCCACGATTTTGGCGGCGCCGCCAAGCGGTCGTTTTGGGCAGTGCGGGGAGGGTGGGCGGCGCATCCAGTATTCCAGCGCCGTCTCCGCATAAGCTCCGGCGCCTCTGCGACACTGGGTCGCCCGCATCGAGCCGGGCGATGACAGCGGCGAGGGGGCTTGCGGCCTCACAAATCCGGCAGCTTGGTTACGGTGACGTTGATGGCGCCCTCGGCCTGCGCGATGACCCGCAGCGTCCTGGCGTCGAAGGCGATGTCGGAGAGCCTGATGTCGTCGATCTTGGCATCGACCCGCATGCCGTCGCCGCTCTTCTGCAGGTCCGCGATCGCATCGGCAAGCTTGTCGCGCGCATTGGCCATGAAGGGCTTCAGGTCGATCATCGTCTTCTCGTAGAGCGTCCGCTGCAGCAGCGGCACCACCGCGCGCGCCGCCGCTCCCAACAGGCCGAAAGCCGCTTCCGATTCCACCGCGAGCGTAACGTCGGTGAAGCGCAGCGTCTGCTGGCTGTCATCGAGCACCGGCCGGCCCCAGATATGCAGCGTCGCATCCGCGCCGAAGCCGAAGAAGCTCTTCTTCTCCTTGGCGTGCACCAGAAGCGAGATCAGCAGGCGGTCGCCGGAGGCCGCGAGCGTTGCATGCTTGACGGTGACCTCGACCCCGCCCGAGCCGTCCTCGGGAAAGGTCTTGCCGACGAACTGCGCCTCGATGATCTTGTTGACCTCGGTGAAGGGCAGGTCGATCGGCACGCCGATGCTGACCCCGCCGGCGGTGGGCGGCACGATGGTGATCTTGTCCGGGAACGGGCAGTCCGGCCTGGTCGGCGTCGGCGAGATCCGCGTCTCCGCCTCGATCCCCATGGTCAGCGTCAGCGCCGAGGCGTCGATCCTGGGCTGCGCTGCGACCGCGCGCACAGGCTTCATCTCGAGCCAGAGCGCAGGCATCGCGGCGGTGGTGCCGGCGGCCTGCAGCGGTATCGACTGGCAGGCCCTGGCCCATTGCGCGCGCGCGTTCTTCTCCAGCGT
Organism: Bradyrhizobium sp.; assembly: GCA_035293585.1. Classification (GTDB taxonomy): domain Bacteria; phylum Pseudomonadota; class Alphaproteobacteria; order Rhizobiales; family Xanthobacteraceae; genus Bradyrhizobium. Next base: position 24,176 of record DATGMN010000012.1, read on the forward strand.
CGCATCGTGACGGATGCGGTCGCCGACCGCATTGAGCTGCTCGCCGACCGACTTGTCGATCAACGGCTTGACCTGCTGCGGCACGTTGACATGGGCGCCGGCGAGCGAGACGTTGGTGTCGCCGAGCGAGACCTGCGCGCCGAAATTCGGCTCGATCCGCCAGGCGGCGGCAAATTTCGGCCGCGACGTGATGGTGACGTTGCCCTTGATCTCGGCATTGGCGTTGATGTTCTTGATGTTGATGCTGCCGACCTGCTTGGCCGCATTGGCCCCGAGCAGGCCGCCGATCGCATCCTGAACCGCGCCGGTCGCCTTCGACGACAGCGACCCTGTGATGTTGACCTTGCCCGTGATCGGGGTCGACAGCGACAGCATGTCCTGGCCGCCGGTTGCGGTGATCGGCCCGCGCGAGGCGGTCCAGCCGATGTCGGCGTTCTGCAGGACCTGCGCGACCGGGTTGTCGGCCTTGCCTGCGAAATTCCTCTGCGCGCTGCGCTCGGCGGCGTCGCGAATGGCCGACAGCGCGACGACGACGGGCGCCACCACGAAGGAGGTGCGCGCCACCGGCGGCAGCGGCGGCGGCTCGGCAATGACGGGGGCCTTGACCGCGCCGCCGCCCGGGGACAGCCAGTCCATCGCTTTCAGGCTCACCAGGAATGAGACCACGACGACGCCAAGCGCGATCGCGATCGTTTTGAGCCTTTTATCCAGACGCATCGTCCCCCCGGTATGATCGAGCGGGCGAGTCTACAGGCCGGCGCCGACCCGCGCCAGATCGCCTGGGACCCGTGCAACGAGCTCTAACACAACGGAAAACGGCCCCGGCATGGCGGCCGGCGCCGTTTTGGTCACCTGTCGGGAATTTGATGATTAATGCAGCGTGCCGAGATCGGCGCGGCGCTGTTCCATCGGCAGCACGATCACCTTGGCGCCGACATTGACGCGGGAATAGAGGTCGCTGACGTCGTCATTGGTGAGGCGGATGCAGCCCGACGACACACGGGTGCCGATGGTCGAAGGCGCATTGGTGCCGTGGATGCGATACTCGGTGCCGCCGAGATACATGGCGCGCGCGCCGAGCGGATTGCCCGGGCCGCCGGCCATCTGGCGCGGCAGATAGGGCTGGCGCCGGATCATCTCCGGCGGCGGCGTCCAGTCCGGCCACTCCGCCTTCCTGGTGATGGACTGCGTACCCGACCAGGTGAACCCGTCGCGGCCGACGCCGATGCCGTAGCGGATCGCGCGTCCGCCGCCGAGCACGTAATAGAGATAGGTGTTGGGCGTATCGATGATGACGGTGCCCGGCGCTTCGTGCGAGGCGTAGCTCACGATCTGGCGGCGCAGTCGCGGCGGCAGCTCGTAAGCGGTGCCCTCATCCTCGGTCGACGCGTAAGCCTGCACCGCCGGGTGCTGCGGTTCATACTGGTTCGGCTGATTGGCCTGGTATGGCTGGACCGGCAGCGGCAGGATGAACGGGAAGAGCTGGTCCTGCGGCGCCGCGCGGGCGGTCGATGCGAAAGCGAATGCCCCGATGGCCAGCGAAGCCAAAACGACTGCGCGCGAGCGCGCAAACCCGGTCCGGTTGAGCATTGGTCGTCCCCCTGTTTGTCGCCCTGTGGCGCCGATTTTCCAGCGTCCTTGGCCACGGGTTTTACAGAACAGAAGTTTCGGGACGTTTGCGCCGAAGCGCCAAAACGGTTTCGTCGGCTTAAGGTTTTGTTTCGTGACGGTTTCGCGACCGCGGCGCAGGACGGCCGCACAAAAAGGTTCTTCAACACTTCGATGACGTCACACGTTTGAAATATCAATAGAACATGGTCGGTCGGACACGAGAATCATTTCCAACTCCTTAAGGTTTCGCCCCGATGCGGATTTTGATCGCGACCGATGCCTGGCATCCGCAGGTCAATGGCGTGGTTCGCACCCTGACGTCCCTTGCGCGCGCCGCCGCCCAGCTCGGGGTCGAGATCGAGTTTCTGACTCCCGACGGCTTCCCGTCGATGGCGGTGCCGACCTATCAGAGCCTGCGCGTGGCACTGCCGAACCGGGGCGAGATCGCGCGCCGGATCGAGGCCGCCGCGCCCGAGGCGATCCATATCGCGACCGAAGGCCCGATCGGCTGGGCGGTGCGCGGCTACTGCCGCCGCAACAAGCTCGCCTTCACCACCTCCTACACCACGCGCTTCCCCGAATATATTTCGGTCCGCACCGGCATCCCGGCGAGTGTCGGCTATGCGGTGCTGCGCCAGTTCCACGGCGCGGCCGCCATGACCATGGTCGCCACGCCCTCGCTCAGGCAGGAATTGTCCGAGCGCGGCTTCAAGAAGCTCGGCTTCTGGACCCGCGGCGTCGACACCGCGCTGTTCACGCCCGACGATCCGGCCCCGCTCGACCTGCCGCGGCCGATCTTCATGACCGTCGGCCGGGTCGCGGTGGAGAAGAATCTCGAAGCCTTCCTCTCGCTCGATCTGCCGGGATCGAAGGTCGTGGTCGGCGACGGCCCGCAGAAGGCCGAGCTGGAGCGGAAATTCCCGGCCGCGCATTTCCTCGGCGAGAAGACCGGCAAGGATCTGAGTTCGCACATGGCGGCGGCGGACGTGTTCGTCTTCCCGAGCCTGACCGATACGTTCGGCGTGGTGCAGCTCGAATCGCTCGCCTGCGGCGTGCCGGTTGCGGCATTTCCGGTGACCGGTCCGCTCGACGTGATCGCCGATCATCCGATCGGCGCCCTGGACAAGGATCTGCGCGCCGCCTGCCTGCGCGCGCTGCCGACCTCGCGCGAGATGTCACGTGAGACCTGCCGCGCCTTTGCGCTGGAGCGGTCCTGGGAGAACAGCGCCCGCCAGTTCATCGGAAATCTCAGCCAGCTGCAGCCGAGCCGTCTGCCGCGCCCGAGCCGGGTCGCGACCAGCGGCAGCCCGGTGCGCGGCTGAGCGGAACCCAAAGGCTGATAGACCTCTTACAAGGATAGCGAGACCCAAGATGGCAGAGACGATGAAGCTTGACGGTGCCAGGGAGCTGGACTTCGACCGCGAGATGGTCGAGCAGGCCTATGACCGCTGGGCTCCGATTTACGACCTGGTGTTCGGCGGCGTATTCAGCAAGGGCCGTGACGCTGCGATCGAGGCCACCAACAAGCTCGGCGGCCGCGTGCTGGAAGTCGGCGTCGGCACCGGCATTTCGCTGCCGCTGTACGGGCCGAACGTCCGCATCTTCGGCACCGACATCTCCGAGGAGATGCTGAAGAAGGCCAAGAAGCGCGTGGCCGAGCAGCGCCTGAAGAATGTCGAGGGCCTCGCCGTGATGGACGCCGAGAAGCTCGAATTCCCCGACAATTCCTTTGACGTCGTGATGGCGCAATATGTCGTCACCGCCGTGCCGAACCCGGAAGTCGCGCTGGACGAATTCGCCCGCGTGGTCCGTCCCGGCGGCGAATTGATCATCCTCACCCGCGTCAGCGCTGACGGCGGCATCCGCCGCGTCATCGAGCAGGCGCTGCAGCCGGTGGTGCGCCGGCTCGGCTTCCGCACGGCGGAGTTCGCCTGGTCGCGCTACACCAAATGGCTCGCCGGCGCGCACAGCATGGAGCTCGCCGAGCGCCGCCTGATCCCGCCGCTGGGCCATTTCTCGCTGGTGCGTTTCCGCAAGCTCGAGACCGCCCGCGCCGCCTGAAGCGCGCGCAAGAACGCCTGAACCGGCCCGCGCAGGGCCGCGACAGAGGGCATGCGCCTGGTGCGGGTAGCCGCGCGCCAGGCGACGGAAGCTTCCCTCTCTCACCTGTTACGACGACTGCGTGCTGTCATATGTCATTATGATGATGTCACACACGCTACATCGAATCCTAGTATAACCACTTGCGACTCACTCTTAGGGGCAAGACATGATCAAGAACTTCCTGGAGCAGCTGCGTATTCAGCGTTGGGATGACCATCGCTACTATCATCACAGCCGCATCAACCAGAGCCTGCACTTCGTCAGCGCGGTCAGCTTCATGATCGGCTACGTGATGCTGTGGTTCGATCCCCTGATGTCGGCCCTGATCGGCTGGCTGGTTTCCATGACCTCGCGCCAGGCCGGCCACTTCTTCTTCGAGCCGCGCGGCTACGACCACATCAACCAGGCGACCCACGAGCACAAGGAAGAGATCAAGGTCGGCTACAACCTCCGCCGCAAGGTGGTGCTGATGTCGATCTGGGCGGCCTCGCCCGTGGTGATCTACTTCGATCCGACCCTGTTCGGCCTGGTCAAGCCCTGGGTCACCGCGACCGATTTCATGCGCCAGGTCGCCAAGATCTGGCTGTTGGTCGGCGCAGGCGGGCTCTTGTTCCGCACCGTCCAGCTGTTCTTCATCCGCGACGTCGAGACCGGCCTCGTCTGGATGACCAAGATCATCACCGACCCCTTCAACGACTTCAAGCTCTACCACAAGGCCCCGCTCGCGCTGCTGCGCGGCGAGCTGATCGACCCGGGTCTCGACATCGTCGAGCACGACCTGGAAGAGAAGATGGCCTAAGCGGTTGGCGCAAAAGCCTCTCACCGAATGTCATGGCCGGGCTCGTCCCGGCCATTGCTTTATGGGCTGCAATTGATGGCACGCGCACCGTCATACCGGGGCGCTCGCGGAGCGAGCGAACCCGAAATCTCGAGATTCCGGGTTCGCCTCTTCGAGGCGCCCCGGAATGACGACGTGCGTGGAAACGGACAATCTCGCCGCGATCTCCGTTCGCCTCGCCCCGCACGCGGGGAGAGGCCGTATCGCATCGAAAGATGCGATACGGGTGAGGGGGACTCTCCGCGCACTGAGCTCGTGGAGGCAGCCCCTCACCCCGACCCTCTCCCCGTGAAGGACGGGGAGAGGGGGGAGAAGCACCTGAATATCGAGATTCCTGGTTCGCGCTGGCGCGGGCCCCGGAATGACGGTGCGTGTGGATATGAAGAATCTCGCCGCGATCTCCGTCCGCCTCGCCCCGCACGCGGGGAGAGGCCGTATCGCATCGTCAGATGCGATACGGGTGAGGGGGACTCTCCGCGCACTGAGCTCGTGGAGGCAGCCCCTCACCCCGACCCTCTCCCCGTGAAGGACGGGGAGAGAGGGAAGAAGCATTTATCGCGAAAACCGGCTTGCGATCATCTCGCGCATGATCTGGCGGCGGATGGTCTTGTTGCTGGTCGCGGCGTCATGCCACCACCAGCCGTCCTCTTTCATCTTCTTCGCGGCAGCGACAAAGCGCTGCTGCACCTCGGCAAAATCGGCGTCGGTATAGTTCAGGCTGAAGATGAAGCGGCCGGTGCCGACCCAGCTCAGCGCCAGCCCCTCGGCGCGCAGGTAATATTGCAGCATCCAGTTGTAGCGCGACGGCGTGGTGTAGTTGACCATCCAGATCGACGAGAGGTTGGCGACCTCGACCGGCAACCCCTCGGCCGCCAGCGCCGCGTTGAGCGACTTCGCCCGGCCGTTCCAGATGTCGTCGAGGCCGTTATAGATCGCGCGGAAATTCTCAGCCTTGAGCCGGCTCAGGAACTCGTCCATCGCCGTCATGACATAAGGATGCGAGTTGAAGGTGCCGCGGGCGAAGCAGACGTCCGCCGGACGGTCGTCGCGGAAGCGGCGCATCAAATCCTTGCGGCCGCAGACCACGCCAATCGGCAGGCCGCCGCCGAGGCTCTTGCCATAGGTGACCATGTCGGCGCGGACGCCGAAATACTCCTGCGCGCCGCCGGGGGCGAGGCGGAAGCCGACGAAAACCTCGTCGAAGATCAGGACGATGTTGCGCTGGTCGCAGACCTCACGCAATGTCTTCAGCCATTCGCTGTAGGCCGCGCGGTCGACGCCGCCCTTGCGGGAGCTGTCGACCAGGGCCCCGTCGCTCGGCGCATTGGAGTTCGGATGCAGCGCCTGCAGCGGATTGACCAGCACGCAGGCGATGTCCTTGCGGGTGCGCAGGACATGCAGCGTGCGGTCGGACATCTCGGCCAGCGTATAGGTCTCGTGCGGCGACACCGGATTGCCGACGCCCGGCTGCACGTCGCCCCACCAGCCGTGATAGCTGCCGGCAAAGCGCACCAGATGCGTGCGCTTGGTGTGGTAGCGCGCCAGCCGCACCGCCTGCATCACGGCCTCGGTGCCGGACATGTGGAAGGAGACCTCGTCGAGCCCGGAAATCTCGCTGAGACGGCGCGCGTTCTCGGCAACGACGGGATGATAGAAGCCGAGCACCGGCCCCAGCGCATGGGCGCGCTTCTCGCCGGTCTCGATGCACTCCTTGTAGAAGTCGTAGCCGAAGATGTTGACGCCATAGGAGCCGGCAAGATCGTAGAAGACGTTGCCGTCGAGATCGGTCAGCGTCACGCCGGACGAGCCCTGCATGAAGGTGCCGGCGCCGAGATGTTCCCGCACCAGCCGGCTGTACTGGAACGGCACCCGGTAGCTTTGCGTGAACTGCAGATCCGAGATCTGGTGTGCGGCTTCCTTGGTCATCTCGCGCGAGCGGGCGAAGCGGGTCTTGTAGACCTCGGCGAGACGGAAGAAGCCGTCCTGGCGTTTGGTCGCGATCTCGGCCGGCGCGTTGTCGGAGCGGAAAAAATCGTTGATATCGAACTCGTAATGCGGGATCAGGCGAGCCGCCAGCTTGGACATCTTGGAATGTCCGGCGAGCGACCGGTGTTTCGCGCGCGACAGCGCGATCCTGGCCTTGACCTTGGGGGCAACGGCGGCGGTTGCGGTGAGAGCCGCAGCCCCCGCAACGAGCGAGAGAATCGGAAGCTGTGTATCCATGCGTTAAGCGCTAACCACTCCTCCTGACAGATTCATGACAGTCAAAAGCCTCATCTCCTCGTTGACCCAGCAGGAAGACCTCAATTTCCTGCTCACCAACCGCGTTCCCCGCGCCGCGCTGACCCGCTTCATGGGCTGGTTCTCCAAGATCGAGAATCCGTTGGTGAAGGACGCCTCCATCGGCCTGTGGCGGCTGTTCTCCGACCTTGACCTCACGGAGGCCAGGAAGACCCATTTCAAGAGCCTGCACGACTGCTTCACCCGCGAGCTGAAGCCCGGCCTGCGCCCCGCCGATCCCGATCCGGCCATCGTGGCCAGCCCGTCTGACGGCATCGTCGGCGCCTTCGGCACCATCCGCGACGGCGAATTGTTCCAGATCAAGGGCGCGCCGTATTCGCTTGTCGATCTCCTCGGCGATCCCGCATTGGTGGAGGAGCACCGCAACGGCCGCTTCGTCACCCTGCGGCTGACCTCGAGCATGTACCACCGCTTCCACGCGCCCCACGATCTGCACGTCGATCAGGTGCGGCTGATCCATGGCGACACCTGGAACGTCAATCCGATTGCGCTCAAGCGGGTCGAGAAGCTGTTCTGCAAGAACGAGCGCGCGGTGATCCGCACGCGGCTCAAGACCGGCGAGGCGCTGACGCTGGTTCCGGTCGCAGCCATCCTGGTGGCGAGCATCCGGCTGCACTTCCTCGATCTCGTGCTCAACGGCCAGACCCGCGGGCCGCTGACCTATCCGTGCGACGTCGACGTCAAGAAGGGCGACGAACTCGGCTGGTTCGAGCACGGTTCGACCATCATCATCCTCGCGCCCGCGCATTTCGAATTCACCGAGAATGTGACTGAATGGGGACACATTCGCGCAGGCGCGCCGCTCTTGCGCATTCCGTAAGGGCGCGTCTCGATTTTGCGTGAACGCTTCGCTATATGGATCGTTTGACGATTCTTTCGAGCGAGTTCGAGACGCAATGGCACGGACGCCTGTTCAGGCAGCGGGAGGCATTGTGCTGCGGCAGGCCAAGCCGCCGCTGATCGCAGTCGTGCGCCTGCGCAAGCGCAATGAATGGGTGCTGCCCAAGGGCAAGCTCGACGACGGCGAGACGCCGCGCGACGCCGCCGAGCGCGAGGTCAATGAAGAGACCGGGCACGACGTGATCGTGCACGAGTTCCTGGGCACGCTGGTCTATGAGGCCAGCGGCCGCTCCAAGATCGTGCATTACTGGCGCATGCAGGCCGACGGCGAGCAGGTCTACGAGTTGATGACCGACATCCGCGAGGTCGACTGGCTGCCGCTGGAGGTGGCGCTGACGCGGCTCTCGCGTGCCTCCGAGCGCGCCTTCCTGGAGCAGGTCGGGCCGGTGGCCGTCTCGGCCACGCTTGCGGACCTGTCGAGGCGCAAGGCCAAGGCTGCGCAGGCGAGCAAGCCCGCGACGGCGCCGAAGCCAGCAGCGAGCAAGCCCGCGCCTGCGCCCAAGGCTGCGCCAGCGACCAAGCCTGCGCCAGCGCCCGTCACGGCGGCAACCAAGGCCGCGGCGACGAAGAAACCCCGCAGCGGCCCGGCGGCGCCGGCCAAGCCGCTCGTCCAGCCGCAGCCTGCTGCGTCCGTGCCCTCGCCAGCGCCGGCCCCGGCGGACATGCTGCTCGCTCCGCCCGTGCCTGCGCCGATCGAGCTGCCGCCTGCCGCGCCCGATATGCCCGATCCGGTCAGCAGCGCGCCGGCAGAGAGCGTGCCGATGCCTGAGACGCCGGAGCAGCTGCCGCCGGTCCGGGCGCAGGACCCCGCGACGATCGAGCGGCCGGAGCCGGTCCAGTCCGCCGATCC
>DATGMN010000013.1:0-191090 GCA_035293585.1 Bradyrhizobium sp.
TGGAGACGTTTTTAGCGCCGCTCGTCCCGCGCGCATCGACCGCTCACGCTGATGCGCCATGCGATCGTCCGTCGCGGACGACGCCCTCGCGTCCACCGCATCGCCGGCCCAACGTATCGTGACGTTCGCGAGACGCCCCTCTGGCGGGCCAGGATGCGCTGAGCAGATCACGCCTTCCGAAAATACGAAACAGAAATATTTTTGCGCAACGGACTGGACAGCCCAAATCAGCTTGAGCCGAAAGCCGAATTTCGATTTTCGGGGCATGCGGTTGTTGCGCGGTTCGAGAGGCTCAAGCGACTTGACGTAAACTGATCCCGCCCGTCGGGCGACTCAGTTCAGTTCCGGCGCCGGCCCTTCGCTCCGCCAACAAACGCCGGCGTAGCTCCCGAGCGAAACGAAACCGCCGTTCCTGTCGAAGCTGGAACGGCGGCTCGAATGAATCCCGAATGCCCGCGCGTCAGGCGGCCCGCATTCCCTGGCGCGGCGCGGAGAGCTTGCCGGCGGGGATGCTCACATGGGTCGAGAATGACTTTGTCTCTGCCGTCCGGTGACAGCTCGGGCAGTGAAATATATGCAGGATGGTCACCGGATCCGGCTTCTCCAATTCGGACCGACTCCACCTCATCTCGATCCGGCAGGAGGGACAAATCGGGGGTTCCAGATTTTCCAGCGATTGCCTTAATCTATCTACCATGGACGATCTTCTAACCTCGAGAAGTGTCCTGCCCGCCGGCCACCTTATGGCGTCCGCGTGAACTGGACCTGAACGGCTACAAGGGCGGGGCAATGGTAGCACACACCTGCACGATCGCGCAGCAACCTATGGCGTGCTCCGCACCGCCTTGCCGGGCAGCACCCCCATGCACTGCTGCACCTCGCCCGGCACCTTGTACTCGCGCATGACGGCGCGGCTGTCGCGCAGCCCACACGCCTCCCGCTGCACCACGAACATCCAGAGCGCGTGGCCGGCCTCCATCACCAGGGTGCGCCGTGCCTGCTGCATCGACGCCGGCGCGCCCGAATGCGCAAGGGCGGCATCGAACTCCCGAAGCTTGGCCAGGGCCTGCTCCAGCGTCCGCCCCATCCGTCCGAGCGCGGAGGCCTGCTCCTGGGCGATCTCATAGTCGAGAACATCGACTGGCGTGTGATGAGGGCGAAAGTCACGGGCCATGCCGCATCTATAGCGCCACACGGCTGACATGCGCAACGATGCAGCAGCAGCTCGGCCAGACCGACGAAGCCGATCCAATCCGCCGCGGCATCGACGTGACCGACCGGCGCGCGCCGCTGCTCCTTTGATCGAGATCAATGGGTGCAGGGCAGGCATCTGCCATCGTTTTCGAGCTGACCCGAGATCAGTGAAAAACCAAGTCGTCAGAAGACAGCGGCACGGAAGGACAATGAAGCCGTGCTGGGCCGGGCGCGCGCAGGCGCACCCTGCACTGCCTGGCAGGCTTCCAACGGGTCGGTCAGGCAGGGAACGCCGAGGGAACGCCAGTTGCGCCTCACGGGCCGCAGTCTCAAAACCTGTTTGGAGAACATCGTGGATCCGGATTCCGTATCGTCGCGTCAGCCGAAGCCGTCGGCCGGGCGATTGCCTGTGCATCGTTTGCGCGCCGCCCTGATTTGCCTTGCGACCCTGGCCGCATCGTCGGCCGGCCTCGACCGGGGCGTGGTGCTCGCTCCCGCGCAGGCTCAATCCAGCGAGCAGAGCCCCGTCGACAAGGCGCGCGCGGCGGTCGAAACGCTGATCAACCGGCTGCGCGGCATCGACATGCCCGAAGGCATCGTGAAGACGAACGGCCGCATCGAGGCGACGCAGGTGGACGTGTCGGCGAAATATCCCGGCCGGCTGGCGACCCTGACCGTCGACGAGGGCGACGAGGTCACCGCGGGACAGGTGGTCGGCACCATCTCCTCGCCCGAGACCGAGGCCCAGCTGCGCTCCGCGCAGGCCCAGGTCCTCAAGGCCAAGCAGGCGCTGGCGGAAGCGGTTGCACTGATCGCGCAGCGCGACAGCGATCTCACCTTCGCCAGAACCGATTACGAGCGCGGCAGGACGCTGCTGCAAACCGGGAACATCACGCAGCAGCTGGTCGATACGCGCCGCAACAGGTTCGAGGCGGCCGAGGCCGCCTATGTCGCCGCCAATGCCGAGCGCGATCAGGCGGAATCCGCCATCAAGTCGGCGGAGGCCAATGTCGAGCAGCTGCAATCGATGCTGGTCGACATGGTGCTGGTGTCGCCACGGACCGGACGCGTGCAATATCGCCTGGCGCGATCGGGCGAGGTGGTCGCCGCCGGCCAGCGCATTCTCACCATCCTCGACCTCAACGACGTCTACATGACGATCTATCTGCCGGCGAGCCAGGCCGGCCGGCTCATGATCGGCGATCAGGCGCGCGTGATCGCCGACCCGATCCCGCAATTCGTCATTCCCGCCACGATCAGCTTCGTCGCCACCGAAGCGCAGTTCACGCCCAAGAGCGTCGAGACGAGCGAGGAGCGGGAGAAGCTGATGTTCCGCGTCAAGGTGCAGATCGATCCCAAGGTGCTCAGCCAGTACCACAAGTTCGTCAAGACCGGCGTCCGCGGCCTCGGCTTCGCGCGCACCGACCCCAAGGTCGCCTGGCCCAGCGAGCTCGAAGTCAAGCTGCCGCAATGAGCGCGCCCATTCTCGCCAGCATCGAGCGGGTCACGCACCGCTACGGCAAGACCCTGGCGCTTGACGACCTCACGCTCGAAATCCCCGCGCAGTGCATGGCCGGCCTGATCGGGCCCGACGGCGTCGGCAAGTCCACGTTGCTCGCCCTGATCTCCGGGGTGCGCAAGCTTCAGGCGGGCAAGGTCGCGGTGCTCGACGGCAGCATGGCCGAGGAGAAGCATCGCAGGGCGAGCTATGGCCGCATCGCCTACATGCCGCAGGGGCTGGGGCGCAACCTCTATCCGACGCTCAGCGTGTTCGACAATATCGACTTCTTCGGCCGCCTGTTCGGACAAGGCGCGACCGAGCGCCGCGCACGCATCGCCGAGCTTCTGAACGCCACCGGGCTCGCCCCGTTCGCCGATCGTCCCTGCGGCAAATTGTCGGGCGGCATGAAGCAGAAGGCGAGCCTGTGCTGCTCGCTGATGCATGACCCCGACCTGCTCATCCTCGACGAGCCCACCACGGGCGTCGATCCGCTGTCGCGCAGGCAGTTCTGGGAGCTGATCGACAACATCCGCACGCGCCGCCCGCTGATGAGCGTGATCGTGGCGACCGCCTATATGGACGAGGCGAGCCGGTTCGACTGGCTTGCCGCGATGGACGACGGCAAGGTCATCGCCCAGGGCACGCCGAAGGAGATCCTCGCCAAGGCGGGCAAGGGCACGCTGGACGACGCCTTCATCGCACTGCTGCCTCCCGAGAAGCGCGAGCGGCATCGCGAGGTGATCGTGCCGCCGCGCACGGCAGGCGACGACGATCTGGCCGCGATCGAGGCGGAGGGGCTGACGCGCCGGTTCGACGATTTCGTCGCCGTCGACCATGTCAGCTTCCGCATCGGGCGCGGCGAGATTTTCGGCTTCCTCGGCTCGAATGGCTGCGGCAAGACCACGACCATGAAGATGATGACCGGCTTGTTGCCGGTCACGGAAGGCTCGGCGAAGCTGTTCGGCAAGCCGATGGTGGCCGACGACATGGAGGCGCGGCGGAACGTCGGCTACATGTCGCAGGCGTTCTCGCTCTACAACGAGCTGACCGTGCGGCAGAATCTCGACCTGCACGCGCATCTCTACCACCTTCCCGCAGGCGAGATCGACGGCCGGATCAGCGAGCTGCTTCACCGCTACGAGCTCGATGATGCGGCCGACGCCAAGCCCGACAGCCTGCCGCTCGGCGTCAAGCAGCGGCTGCAGCTCGCGGTGGCCGTGCTGCACCGGCCGGCTTTGCTGATTCTCGACGAGCCCACCTCGGGCGTCGACCCGGTCGCGCGCGATGCGTTCTGGCGCTCGCTGATCGAGCTGTCGCGCAATGACGGCGTCACCATCTTCCTGTCCACCCACTTCATGAACGAGGCCGAGCGCTGCGACCGCATCTCGCTGATGCACCAGGGACGCGTGCTCGCGGTCGGCGCGCCCAGGCAGCTGACCGAACAGCGCGGCAAGCATTCGCTCGAGGACGCCTTCATCTCCTATCTGGAGGAGGCCGCCCACGAGACACAGGCCGCGGCTCCGCCGCCTCGGCATGGCGAAGCGGCTGGAGGCGAAGCGGCAGCCGGCGCTCCTGCCGTCAAGTCCGCGCCGCCGCGCGAGTTCAGGCGATTTGATCCCGGACGGCTATGGGCCTATGCGAGGCGCGAGACGATGGAGCTGTTGCGCGATCCCTTCCGCCTCGCCTTTGCCTTCGTCGGTCCCGTCGTCCTGATGCTGGCCATGGGCTACGGCATCACCTTCGATGTCGAAAACCTGAAATATGCGGCGTTCGACCAGGACCGGACGCCGGAAAGCCGCAGGCTGCTCGAAAGCTTCTCCGGCTCGCACTATTTCTCCGAGCAGCCGCCGGTCGCCTCGACCGCCGAGCTCGATCGGCGCATGCGCAGCGGCGAACTCGCCGTCGTCGTCGAAATTCCCGCCGGCTTCGGTCGCGATCTCGCCAGCCTGCATTCGCCCGAGGTTGCGTTCTGGATCGACGGCGCCATGCCGTTCCGGGGCGAGACCGCCAAGGGCTACGTGACCGGCCTTTTGCTGCGCTATGCGCAGGACCTCGTCACCGAGCGCATCGGCCCCAACGGGGGGTCCAACGCCTATCTCGGAGGCGTCAATATCGAAAGCCGCTTCCGCTACAACCAGGCTTTCAAGAGCGTGTTCGCCATGGTTCCGAGCGTGGTCGTGATCATGCTGGTGCTGATCCCCGCCGTCATGGCGACGATCGGCGTGGTGCGCGAGAAGGAGACCGGCTCGATCGCCAACTTCCGCTCCACGCCCGTGAGCAAATTCGAATTCCTCATGGGCAAGCAGTTTCCCTACGTGGTGGTGGGCATGCTGACCTTCGCGCTGCTCCTGCTGATGGCGTTCCTCGTCTTCCGGGTGCCGGTCAAGGGATCGCCTGGCGCGCTCGTCCTCGGGGCCCTGCTCTATGTCTTCTCGACCTGCGGCTTCGGGCAACTGGTCTCGACCATCACCCGGACCCAGGTCGCGGCGGTGTTTGCGACCATGATTCTCGGCATCATCCCCGTGGTGAATTTCTCGGGCCTGCTCGTGCCGGTGTCTTCGCTGACCGGCCAGGGCCGGCTGCTCGGCCTGATCTTTCCGGCCGCCTGGTTCCAGCCGATCAGCGTCGGCACCTTCACCAAGGGGCTCGGATTTTCCGACCTGTGGCTCAACGACGTCGTTCTGGCGATGTTCGCGGTCGGCTTCTTCGTCGCTGCGCAATTGCTGCTGCGGAAACAGGAGAGCTGACCATGTCGCAGCGCGTCGCGAAGCTCCGCCTGCACCTGTCCAACATCTACCGGCTGATGATCAAGGAGCTGCGCAGCTTCCGCTCCGATCCCGTGATGCTGGCGCTCGTCGTCTATTCGTTCACGGTTGCGATCTACGCGGTCGCCAGCGGCGCCTCGACCGAGGCGACCAACCTTGCGGTCGGCATCGTCGACGAGGACCATTCCGACCTGTCGCGCCGCATCGCCGATGGCCTGACGCCGCCGACCTTCAAGCCCGCGATCCAGCTGGCCGCGAGCGATATCGATGCGGCCATGAACTCGCAGCGCGTCATCTTCGTGATCGAGATCCCGCCGCGGTTCGAGGCGGACATTCTCGCCGGGCGCCAGCCCGGCGTCCAAATCGACGTCGATGCCACCGCCGCCGCCCAGGCCTTCAATGGCATGACCTACATCCAGAACGTCATCCTCGGCGATGTCTCGCAATTCATGACCGGACGTGAAGGCGGCATCGATGTGCTGGGCAGGATGGTCACCGAAGTCAAATTCAATCCGAACCTGAAGTCGAGCTGGTTCACATCGGTGATGCAGATCATCAGCAACCTCACCATGATCACGGTGCTCCTGACCGGGGCTGCACTCATCCGCGAGCGCGAGCAGGGCACCGTCGAGCATCTCCTGGTGATGCCGGTGGTTCCGCTGGAGATCATGCTGTCGAAGATCCTCGCCAACGGCCTCATCATCGTGGTTTCGGCCGGCCTGTCCTTGCTCTTCGTGGTGCAATGGTGGCTGCAGGTGCCGATCACCGGATCGCTGCTGCTGTTTCTCGGCGGCTCCTGCTTCTATGTGTTCACGGTCGCGGCGCTCGGCATCGCGCTCGGCACCATCGCATCCACGATGGCCCAGTTCGGCCTGCTGTCGATCCCGGTGCTCATGGTGATGATGCTGCTGTCCGGCGGCACGACGCCGCTGGAGAGCATGCCGGTGTGGCTGCAATACCTGATGAAGCTCATCAGCCCGACGCCGCATTTCGTGATCTTCGCCCAGGACGTGCTGTATCGCGGCGCCGATGCCTCGATCGTGTGGCCCGAGATCGTGGCGACGATCGTGATCGGCAGCGTGTTCTTCGGCGCTGCGCTGTACAGGTTCCGCCGCGTCATCTTCAGCGGCTGAAATGCTAGCCTGCCGGCGGGCGGCCGAGCCTCAGCGGCTGCCGCCGGATGATTGCAGCCTCAGCTCATACACCGCGGTGCCGTACATCGAGGGCACCTCGCGCTCGGCGCCGGGCCCGACCAGGCTCTCGAGCGAGACATAGACCGAGAACGAGTTCAACCGGCATTCGGCCTTCCAATACTCGGCCAGCACGGTGCATTCGTTTGCCGCCATGTTGTAGAGGGTGCGGCGGGCCGAGTCCTGCGCCGTCGTCGAGGGCACCTCGCGCGCATCCGCCACGCCCTCGATGCGGGCGCGGAAGGTCGTGGTGATCTGGATGACGGGATCGGGGCCGAAGGCCGAAGCGGCCGGCGGCTCTGCGCCTTGCATCGGCCCGGGCGTGTTTCCCGGCATGATGATGGGCTGGGCCGACGCGGCCGCGAACGACGCCAGCGCGACACAGGCAAACGCAACACGATTTTTCATGACCATCCCCAGACCACGCGCGGCCGGCATCGAGCCCCCGATGTCGCCGCAAGCGATCTCTAGGCCATTTTCGCATCCCGATCATGACAGGCGAGCAAATCGGCCGGGCTGGGGAACCGAACGTGATGCCGCCGGTTAGGCAGTCACAGCTTCTGTTGCTGCTGGAGGAGCACCATGGATAAGGATCGGATTGTCGGTACGGCCAAGGATTTCGCCGGAAAAGCCGAGGGTGCGGTGGGCGAGGCAGCCGGGGATTTCGGCACCCAGGCCTCGGGACGGCTGCGCGAGGCGGCCGGCACCGCGCAGAATTTGTACGGCCAGGCCAAGGACGCGGCGCGCGACGCCACGGACACGGCCGCCGATTACGCCAGGCAGGCCTATGAGAACAGCGGCGACACGGTCCGCGAAGGGTCGGAGGCGCTTGCCAAAAGGGTCCGGGACAATCCGATCGGATCGGTCCTGATCGCCGGCGGCATCGGGTTTGCGCTCGCCCTGATGATGATGCGGCCGGCGCCGCGGCGCCGCGGCGGACGGTATTACGGCTGACACCGCTAAGCGGAGATGATGCCGTGACCGACGATATTCCGCTCGCCCCCTATGTCTATGACGGCCTTGATCCGCCGGCAGAGCCGAAGTCGGCGTTCGCGCAGGCTTCGGACGCCGTCACGGGAACGGTTAAGGGGATCAGCGACGCCATCGAAGCGGGGCGCAAGCCCGGCATGCCGCTCAGCATCCTCAGCAATATCGCGCGCGAGGCGCCGCTGGGTTCCCTGCTGGTCGCGTTCCTACTGGGCATCGCCATCGGACGCCGGCGGTGAGCCATGCTTGTCGACGTGGTCATCGCGACGGCTTTCGTCGTGATCATCTGCCTGCCGCACCGCATCTGAGCCCGCAAGACGGTGGGGAGCGGCACGACGGCCTGCCATCGTGCTAACCTTTCGCCTGCCTCCGTCAAAAGGCACGCGGGAGGAGACATATGGCCAAGCGGATCAATCGCTGCATCGAGCTCCTGGAGCAGGATCAGGCGATCTATTACGACGGCCCCCATAGCGGCCATGTGCTGACGCATGCGCAAGGCGTGACCGATGCCGCGACCTGGGCCGACTACATCAATGTCGGCATGGAGCACGGCGCGTTCGACATGGCGGGCCTCGCCGACTACATGCGCGGCATGGCCGAGGCCGGGCCGACCCGCTCGGGCCATCCCACGCCTGCCGTGATCGTCGAGGCGCCGGTCAACGGCATCGACGCCGCCCATGTGCGTTACAATGCCTGGCAATTCCGCCAGATCCTCGGCCGCGGCGTGCACGGCATCCTGCTGTGCCAGGCCGAGAGCGCCGACGCCGTGCGCGCCTTCGTGGAATCCTGCCGCTATCCGCACCACAGCATTGGCGTCGATCCTGCCATCCCCGCGCCGCTGCAACGCATGGCGGGCGCGACGCGGCCGAAGGACGCGGGCAGCGACGCCGCCGGGCGGAAACTGCTCGGCATCGGCACGCGGGGACGCGGCTCGGAAAGCACGGCGGCGCCGGTCTGGGGCCTGTCGACCGAGGACTACATGGATCGCTGCGACCCCTGGCCGCTCAATCCGGACGGCGAGCTGCTGCTCGGCGTCAAGCTCGAGAGCCCCGAGGGCATCGCCAATTGCGAGGAAATCATCGCAGTGCCGGGGCTCGGATTTGCCGAGATCGGCCCGGGCGATCTCAGCCTCTCGCTCGGCTATCGCACCATCCCGCGCGAGCCTTTTCCGCCAGAGATGCAAAGCGCCCGTGACCGCGTGCTCGCAGCATGTCGCAACGGCGGTGTCGCCTTTCTGCAGAGCTGCACGGCGGACAACATCATCACCCGCCTCGACGAAGGCGTGCGCGTGGTCGCAGGCCATAGCGAGCGCGCCGCGACCACGGGGCGAGCCTATCAGAATCGAACCATGCCGGTGTAGCGCCGGGGGTCACCCTGCCTTGCGCACCGTGGCCAGGAAGTCGGCGACGTTGCTCTTGAGCGCGCGGGCCTGGTCCTGCAGCGCGGCGGCCGCGGTGAGCGCCGCTTCGGCGCCGGCGTCGGTCTCGCCGGCAACGGTGCGGACGTCGCCGATCTGCCCGGTGACGGTCGCCGTGCCGCTGGCCGCCTGCTCGATGTTGCGGGCGATCTCGCCGGTGGCCGCGCCCTGCTCCTCGACGGCGGAGGCGATGGTGGTCGCGATCTCGGTCATCTGGCCGATGGTCTTGCCGATCTGGCCGATCGCGGCGACGGATTGTCCCGTCGAGTTCTGGATCTCGGCGACGAGCCCGGCGATCTCCTCGGTGGCGCGCGCGGTCTGCGTGGCGAGGCTCTTCACCTCGTTGGCGACCACCGCAAAACCCTTGCCGGCGTCGCCGGCGCGGGCCGATTCGATGGTCGCGTTCAGCGCCAACAGGTTGGTCTGGCTTGCGATCGCCTGGATCAGCTGCACCACCGTGCCGATCCGCTCGGCGGAATCGGACAGCGCCCGCATCAGGGTTTCGGTGCGCGTCGCCTCTTCCTTGGCCTGGTCGGACACCGAGACCGAGCGGGCGACCTGGGTCGAGATTTCCTTGATCGAGGCGGCCAGCTCGTGGGTGGCCGCGGCCACGGTCTGCACATTGCTCGAAGCCTGGGCCGAGGTGCTGGCCACCTGCTCGGCGAGCGAACGGCCCCGCTCGGCGACGCGCGCCAGCGACTCCGCGCTCTTGCCCATCTCCTCCGCGCGGCTCGAGACGCCGCCGATGACGCCTTCCATGCCGCGATCGAAGCGGTCGGCCAGCGCCGCCATCATCGCCGCGCGCTCGGCTTCGGTCGCCTCGCGCTGCGCGGCCGCTTCCTGCTCCATCCGGCGCACGGTCTGCGCGTTCTGGCGGAACACCTCGACGGCGCCTGCCATGTGGCCGATCTCGTCGCCGCGCTCGCCGCCCGGAATCTCCTGGTCGAGCTCGCCGGCGGCAAGGCTCTGCATGCGCAGGGTCATCTGGGAGATCGGCCGCGACACGCTGCGCCCGATCAGCCAGGCCAGCAGCGCACCGAGCACGAGCGCAACGGCCGCAACCGCCATCAGAAGATTGCGCGTATGCTCCACCGACTCGGAGGTCACGCCGCTCTGCTCGCGGCGCGCCACGCCGAGCGCCCGGCTGATCTTGGCCGTCTCCTCGTCGATCGCGGTGCTTGCCGTTGCGATGTCGGCCTGCGCCTTGCGCAGCTCGCCGACGGCCGCGGTGACATCCTTGAGCGTCGCCGCCTGGTCGCCGAGATTCTTCTTCAGCGCCACGATCATGCTCTTGAGGCGCGGCGCCTCGATGTCGCCGATCTCCGCCTCGCTGTCGGCGATCGCCGCCTGCGCATAGCCGATCGCGAGCGGCACGTTCTCGCCGGCGGCCTGGGTCTGGCTCATCATGTAGTTGAGCATCGCGACGCGCACGGCGTCGACCGTGCCGGCGATGCGCAGGGGATTGAGCAACCGCTCCGGCCGGTTGGCGAGCGCCACATTGATGGCGGCAAAGTCGAGGCTCGCATGGGCGCCGAGCGCCTCGGCCTTGGTGCTTGCCTCGCGCAGATGATCGACGGCGGCGGCGACTGCACTGAAGGATTTGCGGTAGACGTCGTGCGAATCCGCCAGCGCGCTGCGGCCACCCGCGATCGCCGGCAGCCCGCCGAAGCGCTGCTCGATCTCGTCGAACACCTGGCCGAATTTGTCGATCGCCTTCGCGGCGCTGTCGCGATCACCGAGATTGCGGGTGCGGATGAATTTCTCGACCGCGGTATTGGCCGACAGCAGCGCGGCATGGACGCGCGCCATGCCGGCATCGCCGTCGGCGCTCGAGACGAGATCGCCGACCGTGCTGCCGATCTCGGAAAGCCGCGTCACGGCCAGCAGGGCCACCACGGTGAGAAAGGCCAGGATCAGTGCGAAGCCGCCGAAGATGCGCGGGCGGATACCGATGCGCGACAGGAGCAGGGACAGGTTCATGGCGTCTTCGCTTGTTCTCGTGATCGCTTCTCAGGGGTGTCCGTTCGGATCAAGGCGTCGCCCGGATCTCGGCGAGCAGCTGCTTGCCGAAGCGCTTCTCGAATTCGCCCTCCAGCGGCTTCAAGGCATCGATGAAGGACTGGCGGTCGACATTCTCGACGATGTCCATGCCGTTCTTGCGCAGCTGTTCGAGCTTGACCGCCTCGTCGTTCATTTTCCAGGTCTCTTCGGCACCGACCTTGGCGGCGGCCATGACGGCCGCCTGGTCGGCGGGACTGAGGGCCTCGAACATGTCGCGGTTGGCGACGAAGGCGATCGGGCCGAAGAAATGCCCGCTGAGGCTGGCATATTTCTGCACCTCGTCGAAATGGCTGGTGAAGATCGTGGTCACCGGATTCTCTTCGCCGTCGATGCGGCCGTCCTTCAGCGCCGGATAGACCAGCGTGAACTCCATCGGCACGACCTCGGCGCCCAGCGCCTTGAAGGTCATCGCATAGACGTCGTTGGGCAGCACGCGAATCTTCAGGCCCTTGACGTCCGCCGCCGAGCGGATCGGGTGCTTGGAATTGGTGAGATGGCGAAAGCCCTGCTTGCCGATTGCAAGCAGCACCAGGCCCTTGGCGGCGAAATGCTTGGCAAGCTCGCGGCCCACAGGACCGTCGGCGACCGCCTTGGCCTGCGCGGTATCGCGAAACAGGAACGGCACGTCGAACACGCCGAATTCCGGCACCACCGCGCTCACCACCGAGCCGGAGAAGGCCCCCATGTCGACCGAGCCATCGCGAAGCGCGGCCAGAACCGCGTTCTCGCTGCCCATGGTCGAGCCGCCGCGCGCGTCGATGACGATGCGGCCGCCGGCGAGCTCGTTCAGCTTGCGGCGGAATGCGTCGCCGCCGATCTGCTGCGGCCCCTGCGGCGCGGCGTTGAACACCAGCGACACCATATGCGGCGCACCGGCGACCGGCAGGACCGAGGCAACGGACAGCACCAGCACGGCACCGGCCAAACGAATCAAATGCGGCTTCATCGCGCGCTCCTTTTGCGCGGCGAAGATACTCACATCCGACTGTATGAAATGTTAATCAGGGTACGCAGGTACGGTCTCGAAAAAAACGAGACCGTGAGTGCGGAGCCCGCAAAAGTCCGGTGCTGTCATCGGCGTGACGCAAACTCCGACAAGCGTTCAAATCACAAAGAAACCATGCGTCGCGTCGCGGCGCAGCTGCTCGACCAGGCCATATTCCCAGTCGAGATAGGCCTGCATCGCCGATTCCGCGACATCGGTCCCTTCATAGGGACGGCGGTAGCGATGCGACGGGTCGGGCCTGGGCAACGGCTGCGGCGGGCCAATTTCAAGCGCGCCGTCATAGCCGCCGTCGAGCACGTATACCTGCCATGCCATCTGCGCAAGCCATGACGCCGTCATGTCGGCGCGGACGCTTTTGTCGTCGGCAAGCAGCAGGCGCGCGCCGCGCACCGGAGCGGCCATGTCGATCTCCTGCACGAGCTGGCCGCCCGGATAGTGACGAAAGCCGGGAAGATGACCGGCGGCGTACTCCTCCTCGGGGCGGACGTCGAAGCAGTAGAGCGTGCGATCCTGTTGGGCGGCGAGCGCGGCCGCTTCGCGCGGGCCGACATGGCGGACGCCGGCGCGATAGGCGACGTCGCGGGCCTTGTTCCTGGCGTCATCGACCGCGCCGATGCCGCCGCGGCGGCTGGCGCCGTGCTCGAGCGCGCGCTTTGCCAGGGTCCATCCGATGGTGCCGTTGCGGAGGGCGCGCACCTTGTTGGTGATGCCGGCATTGATCAGCGACTGGGTGCCGATGATCGACCGCGTCCGCCCGGCACAATTGACGATGATGGTGGTGTCGGGATCGGGCGCGGCAACGTCCGCGCGCAGCACGAGCTCGGCGCCGGGCACGCTGACCGAGCCCGGGATATTCATGGTGGCGTATTCGTCGAAGCGACGGACGTCGAGAATGGCGACATTGGCCTTGTCCGCAATCAGCGAAGCGACCTCGTCGGCGCTGAGCGACGGCGTGTGCCGGCGCTGCTCGACCAGCTCGCCGAACGCCTTGGCGTAGGAATTCACGTCCTGGAAGATTTCATAGCCCGCCGCGCGCCAGGCCTGCAGGCCTCCGCCGAGCGCGCTGACATTCGTATAGCCCAGCCCCGCGAGGCGCTCGGCCGCGGCGCCGACCAGGCCCTCGCCGTCGTCATACAGCACGATCGGCACGCTCCTGCGCGGCAGCCTCACCGCGGCTTCGATTGCGATCCGGTCGGCCGCCATGTTGGCCGCGAACAGCGGATGGCCGGTGGCAAAGGCCGCCTCGTGCCTGAGATCGAGCAGCGCAATCTCCTCGCGCAACAGCAGCGCGGTTCGAATGTCCTGGGGGGTGACGAGAGGAAGGGTCATGGCTGTTCGCAGGCTTGGACTCGCTACGCGTCATTCAATACAATGCCCGCAAACTGCATCATACGCCTTTTTCGTCCCGTCATCCGCACGGCGTAATCTGGTGCCACACTGCGAACGGCGGCGTCGGACCACCCGCTTGACCGCGTGGGAGCGGGCAGCCGCGATCGAGGGAGGCCTGTCTGGACACCAGCGCACGAGTGTCGCAGGAGAGCGCCATGGGGGCCACCCCCGTCGCGGGCGGAACGGCGTTTCGGACATGGGCGCCGAATGCGCATGCCGTGTCGGTGGTCGCAGCCAGCCGGCTTCTGCAACGCCCGGCCCTGACATGGCGGCCGGACCCGGCGGACGCGCTGGCGCCGCTCGGCGACGGCAGCTGGGGCGGCTTCCGCGACGGCATCGGTGACGGCGACGCCTACATGTTCTTCATCGAAGGCGAGGCCGGCGCAGGATGGAAGCGCGACCCTTACGCGCGCGAGCTCACGCTCGAACCCGCCTTTCCGGACTGCTTCTGCGTCGTGCGCGACCCCACCGCCTACCCCTGGCATGATCGCGGCTGGCGCATCCCCGCCCCCGGCGATCTCATCATCTACCAGCTCCATGTCGGCACCTTCTGGGCGCAGGACGAGAATGGCCATGACGTCCGCGCCACGCGCGGCGGAACGTTCCTGGACGTGATCCTCAAGCTCGGCTACCTGCGCGATCTCGGCATCAATGCGGTGCAGCTCCTGCCGATCCAGGAATTCGAGACGCATTTCAGCCTGGGCTATAACGGCGTCGACTATTTCTCGCCGGAGACGCGCTACGTCGTGCCACCGTCCGAGCTGGGATGGCGGCTCGAGGCGATCAACCGGATGCTCGCCGGCTTCGGCGAGATGCCGCTGTCGCGCGCGCTCCTGGTCTCCGGCGCGGATCAACTTCGCTGCCTGGTCGACCTGTGCCATCTGCACGGCATCGCCGTGATCCTCGACGTCGTCTACAACCATGCGGGCGGCAATTTCGACCCACGGAGCCTCTGGTTCTACGATCTCCAGACCGACGGCACCGCCAACCACAGCCTCTATTTCACCGACGTCGACTGGGCCGGCGGCCAGGTCTTCGCCTACTGGAATCGATGGGTCTCCAGATTCCTGATCGACAATGCGGCCGCACTGATCGAGGAGTATCACGTCGACGGCCTGCGCTATGACGAAGTCCGCGTCATCACCAACAATGGCGGCGGAGTGTTCTGCCAGGCTCTCACCGACACCATCCGCTCCGTCAAACCGCAAGCCGTCCAGATCGCCGAGTACTGGAATGACGACCGGCCGCGCGCCGTCGCGCCGACGCCAGGCGGGCTAGGCTTCGATGCGGAGCTTGGCGACGGCCTGCGCGATGCGCTGCGCGGCCTGCTCGGCCAGCTCGCGGGTGGCGCATCGGCGATGGTGGACTTGTCGCGCGTCGCCGCAAATCTCGTCATGCCGGCAGGCTTTCCCGCCGGCGCGCGCCTCGTCCAATGCCTGGAAAATCACGACCTGGTCTATGCCCGCCATGCCGGCGCCGCGCGGGTCGCGAGACTCGCCGACAGCTCCGATGCCCGGTCCTGGTATGCGCGCAGCCGCAGCCGGCTCGTTGCGGCGCTGCTCATGACCTCGCCCGGCATCCCCGCCCTTTTCATGGGCCAGGAGTTTCTCGAAGACAAGAATTTCAGCGACGACCCGCAATCCGCAGACCTGCTCTGGTGGGACGGCCTTGCAGCCTCCGACCCCGCCATGCGCGACCACCTGCGCTTTCACTCCGACCTCAACAATTTGCGCCGGTCCTATCCCGCCCTGCGCGGCAATTCCGCCCGCGTCTCGCGCGCGAGCGACTTCGAGCGCGTGATCGTGCTGCATCGCTGGCTCGAAGGTTCCGGACAGGACGTGCTCGTGATCGCCAGTTGCGACGAGCGCCCCAAGCACGGCTACGTCATCGGAGTTCCGAGCGAAGGATCGTGGCGCGAGATTTTCAACAGCGACGCCTATGACCGCTTCCCCAATGCCAACACAATCGGCAACGGCGGTTCCGTCTCCGCATGGCGCGAGCCGCGCGACGGCTTCGAAGCGTCAGCCGCCCTCACCCTCCCCGCAAATGGCGTGATCATTTTGGCGAGGGAATAGCTGAAACGATCAGCATGATCGCTCGTGCTCGCAGTCTTCGATTGAGCACGATCTTTCCGGAAAACCGCTGCACACTTTTCCGGATCGTGCTCCAAAGCCGACGGCAGCCAGCCACAAACTGCTGCGACCATCGCTTGCAACGGCTCCCGCTACGGGCGGACATCACAGCGACGGCAGCGACCAAAGCCTGAGGCTCGAGCCGCGGGAGGATTCGCCGCGTCCGCAGGTTGGAGCGATCCGGTCGATACGGAGCGGCGCGTCCATCATGCAGGCGAAAATTGCGCACATCCGCGGCGGCAAACGCACAGACATCGCCGATGCAGCGGCCGAAGTCGGCAGTGCCACGGCTGAAAGCGGGGCCGCCCCGTTCAGCACGTCCGAAGCTCGCGCGCCGTCGGTCGGGACAAGCAGGCCGAGACGTCTGAACGCGCTGACATCGGTACGCGCGCTGTTCGCCCTGATGGTCATGTATCATCATTTCGTCGGCTACCATGCGCTGCCGATGCCGGACTGGGCCGCCGATGCCGGAAACATCGCGGTCAGCTGGTTCTTCATTCTGAGCGGCTTCATCCTCGCCTACAACTTTCCCGTCCTGCGCGCCGGAGAGGAGACGCTCCGCTATGTCGTCTCGCGCTTCTGGCGATTATTCCCGGTGCACGCCGTCACGATCCTGGCGTCAATCGTGCTGTTCACCCGCAGCGGCCTGAGCATGATCCGAACCTATCCGGCCAACCTTCTCGCAAGCTTGACCCTGACCCACACCTGGGGCGCCAGTCCGTTCGCGTCCCAGGCGTTCAATGTCCCGGCATGGAGCATCTCGATCGAATGGGCGTTCTATCTCCTGCTTCCGGTGCTGATGGCCAGAGGCTGGCTGGTGCGCGCGCTGCTGGCCGTGGCCGCCTTTGCCATTGCCGCGACCTGGGGGCATTCGCTCGGATGTTTCGCGAGCCAGGCCAATTTCCAGGCGCCCGGCGATTCGTTTCACGCCAGCTGCTACCAATTGTTTCTCTATTGGCCGCCGGGACGGCTTTGGGAGTTCACGCTGGGAATAGCACTCTGCAGCCTCTCGCGCCGCATCAGGACATGGCTCACGACTTGGCGGGGCTGCGGGTTCGTCCAGCTGACGCTGACGGCGCTCGTGCTGTGGGCGTTCTTTGATCGGTCATACCTGATCGGACAGATCTCCTACGGCTATTATTCCGGCTTTTTCGGCTCCTGGGTCATCACGGCGCTGCTGGGCGCGGCCCTGATCCTGGCGTTGAGCCTGCATGGTCCGCTCGATCGCGCGCTGTCCTGGCCGGCTCTGGTCTTTCTCGGCGATGTCAGCTTCTCGGTCTACCTGACCCATATGCTGGTGCTGCGGTTCGCGGACACGCATCAGATCGGCTACGCACAGCCGATGGCGGTGCAGTTTGCCGGCGTCTGTGCCGTCACCGTCGCCATCAGCATCGGCCTCTTCCTCTATGTCGAGAAGCCTTCGCGATTGATGCTCAGGAAAGCCTTCGCCGCCTCGCCCGACGGCCTGTTGTTCTCGATCGGGATCTTTCCGATCCGCTGGCGGGCCTTGCTGCAGCTTCAGCCGCAACGTCCGCTTCGGCATCAGGCGGATGATCTGCATCGCGACGAGCCGAACCGGCCGCGGGTCGATCCCGTCCTCGCGCCGAAGCCCCGCGGACACGGCCTCGCCCTGATCCGGGGACGCGGCGGCCCGCACTGAACCTGGCCTCGGCCTCCACAACAATTCGTTAGGAAATCTATGGCAGGAGATGTCGTTCATCTGGTGCGATCGAAATGCCACGGACTTGATGCCGCAGACTTGGCACGCTTTCCGATCCGGGTCCTGGCTCACGCCTGCGCGCGCCCGCGGCTACAGCCTGATCCTGCTTGCGATCGCGCTACTCGGCATCGTCACCTGGATTGCCCTGTCGAACGGCCTGGTCGACCGCAACGACAAGCCTCTCGGGACCGATTTCTCCAGTTTCTATACGGCGGGCGAGCTGGCGCTGGAGGGCAAGGCGTCGAGCGCCTACAGCGCGGCCGCCCACCATGCCCTTCAACAGCAGATGTTCGGCGCCAATACGCCGTATTACGCCTGGCTGTACCCTCCGAGCTTCTTCCTCGCTGCCGCACCGCTGGCATTGCTGCCCTATCCGCTGGCGCTCGCGCTCTGGCAAGGCTCGACGCTGGTGTCTTACCTTTTGGTCATTGCTGCAATTCTCCAGCGGCCGCGGCGGCAAAGCCCTGAGATCGCGAAGTTGTGGCTGCCGGTGGCTGCGGCCTTTCCCGCCGCCTTCATCAATCTCGGCCACGGTCAGAACGGCTTTCTCAGCGCAGCGCTGTTCGGCGCGGCGCTGCTTTGCCTGGCCCGTCGGCCGATCATCGCAGGCATCCTGCTCGGCGCGCTGTCGTACAAGCCGCAACTGGCGCTCGTCATTCCGTTTGCGCTGCTTGCGGCGGGACAATGGCGAACGATGATCGCTGGCGGCATGGCCGTAATCCTGTTGGCAGCCGCGTCCGCCCTGTTGTTCGGCAGCGACGCCTGGTGGGCGTTCATCGCCTCGACCGACGTGTCGCGAAAATTGCTGCTCGAGGAAGGCAGCGTCGGCTTCGAGAAGTTGCAGAGCGCGTTCGCGGCGGTGCGGATGTGGGGCGGCAGCATAGGCCTGGCCTACGCGGTTCAGGGCGCGGTCGCTGCGGCGGCCATCTGCGCCACGGCGCGGGTCTGGTATCTCGATCAAAGCCGCGAAGTGAAAGCTGCGCTGCTGCTCGCCGGGACAACGCTCGCTTCGCCGCACATCCTCGATTACGACCTGATGCTGCTCGCGCCCGCTATGGCCTTCTTCATCGCGAACCGATCCAGCTCGCAGTTCAGGAATTACGAGATCAGCCTGCTGGCCGCGGTCTGGACGGCGCCGCTGCTCGCGCGAACGGTCGCGGGCCTCGTGGCCCTGCCGGTCGGCTTTCTTGCAAACCTGGTTCTGTTCGTCCTGATCGTTCGGGACCAGACCGGACTGCTGCCAAGTCCGCACGCGCTTGCCGATCTGCGCAGCCGGACCGTCGATACGGACGAAGCCACGCGAGCGCCAGGCATCGTGACCAAGGCCGGGGCGGCCTGATCGGGCCTGCTTTCGTCGGCATCCTGACAATTGCCGAACAGCGGCATTCAGGCCGCATTCAGCGGCTTTGTCGTCTTTTGGACATGCAGACAAGGGCAATTCCGGCGCCGAGCATGGAACCAAACTGATCCCGTCCCGGTTAGGCGCCCTGTCCCCCTCCCGGCTCGCGTCTGCGCGGCCCCTCCCATGATTTGGAAGCATTCAGATGAAAATCCTTCGATCGCAGGTATTCGCCCTCATGCTGGGCGCAGCCTTTCCCGCCATGCTGATCGCGCCGGCGCAGGCCCAGGTCTCGATCGACGTGAACGTCGCGGTCGCGCCGCCGCCATTGCCTTACTACGAGCAGCCGACCATTCCGGCTGAGGGCTATATCTGGGTCCCCGGCTATTGGGCCTGGGATGCCGCCGAGGACGATTACTACTGGGTGCCGGGCACCTGGGTCTTGCCGCCGCAGCCGGAGCTGTTGTGGACGCCCGCCTACTGGGGCTGGGCCGGCGGCCGCTATGCTTTCCATCCCGGCTATTGGGGGCGCGAAGTCGGCTTCTATGGCGGCATCGACTATGGCTACGGCTACACCGGCGACGGCTATTACGGCGGCCATTGGGACCATGGCGCCTTCTTCTACAACCGCGCCGTCAACAACATCAGCAATATCAGGATCACCAACGTCTATAGTCAGACGGTGGTCGTGAACAACAGGGTCGATCGCGTCAGCTTCAACGGCGGCAATGGCGGCACGGCCGCGCGGCCGACGGCGCAGCAGGAGGCCTTCGCGCGCCAGCAGCATGTCGAGGCGACCCCGCTACAGCGCCAGCATGTCGAGGTCGCGAGCAAGGATCGCGCGCTGTTCGCCAAGCAGAACCACGGCGAGCCCGCGGTCGCCGCGACCGCGCGCCCCGGCGTCATGCAGGGCGAAGGCGTCACGCGCGCAAGCCGGACGCCGGTCACGCCGGCAGCAGCGCCGAACCGTGAGCCCGGCCGTCCGGAGGAGCAGGCGCGGCCCGAAGGGCAGCCGCGGGCCGGACAGGAGCCGCCGCGCACGACGGAGCCGGGCCGTGAGCCGCCGCGGGCCGAGGAAAAAACGCCCGCCGAGGGGCCGCGGCATTCGCCACAGGAGGCACCCAAAGTCGAGCCCAAGCTTGAACCCAAGGCCGAACCCAGGGTCGAGCCCAAGTCCGAGGCACCGCATTCCGTCGAAACACCGCGCGAGCCATCGCGGCCCGAGCCAAAGGCCGAGCCGAGACCCGAACCAAGAGCCGAACCCAGGGCCGAGCCGCCGCGCCCTGTCGAAGCGCCGCGCGAGCCGCCGAAGGCCGAACCCAGGGTCGAGGAGCGCCGACCGGCGGCGCCGCCGGAAGCGGCGCGGCCGCCCGCCGCGCAACAGCAGCCGCCCCACATGGCAGCTCCGCCGCATCCGGCCGCACCTGCGCCCGCGCAACATCCGCCCGCGCGCGAGGAGGAGAAGCGATAGCGCTGTGTCAGCCCGTCTGTCCCGGAGCTCAAATCCGGGACAGACAACGAGGCGCGATGCGATCGAACTGGATCGTCGTCGCGCCTTAGACTTTCGATTGAGGATGTGCGTCGTCGCCTGACGGGCCTGCAGCGATCGGCCCGCGATGTCCTGACGATCTCCCGTCCGGCGGCAATTCGCCGCAACGCCTGCAACTATCGCGTTGCAATCCAGCCAAACACGCGCGGCCATGCTATCGAATGAGGCAACCGCCACCGGCATGGCGGGGCGCCCATACATGCGCCAATGACATGGCGATAGGCCAAGTTCGGTCGCGCATGGCCTTGTCAACGCAAGATCAGCCGCTATGAAAGGCCTTGTCGCGTTCAATAATCAAGACCTGCGAATTGGTCGCATAATTAGAAGCATAATCAGAAGAGGAAGCCCGAGCATGCGAAAGATCATCATGTCGGCTGCGATGATGCTGCCAGTCGTCCTGGGGACGGCGATCTCGGGAGCAGCGCATGCGCAGGACAGCGTCAAGATCGGCTATATCGATCCCCTGTCGGGCGGCGGCGCCAGCGTCGGCGAAGGCGGCCTGAAGACCTTCCAGTACCTTGCCGACGAGCTCAACGCCAAGGGCGGCATCCTCGGCCACAAGGTCGAGATCGTGCCGATGGACAACAAGACCAATCCGCAGGAAAGCCTGGTGCAGGCCCAGAAGGCCGTGGACGCCGGCATCCATTACATCACGCAAGGCAACGGCTCCTCGGTCGGCGCGGCGCTGGAGGATTTCGTCGCCAAGAACAACGGACGTAATCCCGGCAAGGAAGTGCTGTATTTCAACTATGCTGCGGTCGATCCGAGCATGACCAACGAGAAATGCAGCTACTGGCATTTCCGCTGGGACGCCAACTCCGACATCAAGATGGAAGCGCTGACCAACTACATGAAGGGACAGTCGTCCATCAAGAAGGTCTACCTGATCAACCAGGACTACTCCTTCGGCCAGTCGGTCCGCACCCAGGCGCGCAAGATGCTGGGCGAGAAGCGGCCCGACGTCGAGATCGTCGGCGACGAGCTGCATCCGCTGCTCAAGGTCACCGACTTCTCGCCCTACATCGCCAAGATCAAGGCCTCCGGCGCCGACAGCGTCGTGACCGGCAATTGGGGGCAGGATTTCGCGCTGCTGTTGAAGGCGGCCGCGGACGCCGGCCTCAAGGTCAACTGGTACACCTATTATGCCGGCGGCGCCGGCGGGCCGACCGCGATCAAGCAGACCGGCCTCGATCATCAGGTGTTCCAGATCAGCGAAGGCATCCCCAACTCCGGCAACGAGGCGGCGATGGACTTCGAGAAGGACTTCCGCGCCAAGGAGAACATGACGGTGTGGTATCCGCGCGCGGTCAACGAGATGCGGATGTTCAAGCTGGCCGCCGAGAAGGCGAATTCGATCGACCCGGTGAAGGTCGCGGCCGCACTCGAGGACATGAAGTTCAACGTGCTCGACGGCGGTGAAGGCTACATGCGCAAGGACGACCATCAGTTCTTCCAGCCGATGTACCTCTCCTCGTTCGGCAGCATCACCGACAAGGCCAAGGACCCGTTCGACGAGGAAGGCACCGGCTGGGGCTGGCATCTCGTGTCCAGGATCGACACCGCCCAGACCATGCTGCCGACGACCTGCAGCATGAAGCGGCCCTGATCTGCGATCCGCCCCGGCGCGCGATCTGCGCACCGGGGCGGCGCGCTTGTCCGGCGGCGCATGCCGGATGCATTTGCCGAAACCTCTGCTCCTTTGATCCGTCGAGCCAGTCAGCGAGTCCGCCGTGCTTGAGTTGATCGTCATTTCAACGCTCAACGGCGTTCTGTTCGGGATGCTGCTGTTCCTGCTGTCGAGCGGGCTGACCGTCATCTTCAGCATGATGGGCGTGCTCAACTTCGCCCATGCGAGCTTCTACATGCTCGGCGCCTTTTTCGGCTACCAGCTCACCCGCTGGATCGGCTTCTGGCCGGCCTTGGTGCTGGCGCCGCTCCTGGTCGGCGCAGTCGGCATGGCGGTCGAGCGCTACGGTTTGCGCAACACCCACAAGCACGGGCATGTCGCCGAGCTGCTGCTGACCTTTGGACTTGCGTTTGCCATCGAGGAGATCGTCTCGATGATCTGGGGCAAGAGCCCGATGGACTACCGGATCCCGGCCGCGCTCGACTTTCCCGCCTTCACCGTGTTCTCCACCAACTATCCCGCCTACAAGATCTTCATGCTGGCGGTATCGGTCGCGATCTTCGTGGCGCTGCTGGTCGTGCTGAAAAGGACCCGCGTCGGCCTCATCGTGCAGGCGGCGCTGACGCATCCGAACATGGTCGGCCATCTTGGCCACAATGTCGGGCGCGTGTTCATGCTGGTGTTCGGCGTCGGCAGCGCGCTTGCGGGCCTCGCCGGCGTCATCGCCGGTCCCGCGCTGGTGACGCAGTCCGACATGGCATCGCTGCTCGGCCCGATCCTGTTCGTCGTCATCGTGTTCGGCGGGCTCGGCTCGCTGCCCGGCGCCTTCATCGCCTCGCTCCTGATCGGGCTGATCCAGACCTTCGCGGTCGCGCTCAACGGCTCGCTGGCAAGCGCCTTCGGGCCGCTCGACCCGGGCCTCGGCCCGTCCGTGCTCACCGACGTCTGGAATGTCACGATCGCGCAGATCGCGCCCGTCCTGCCCTATGTGCTGCTGGTCCTGATCCTGATCGTTCGCCCCGTGGGCCTGCTCGGGACGCGCGAGACATGAGCGAGATCGCAACCATGACGCCCGAGGCGGTGAAGGAGCAGCCAGGCGCCTTGCGCTTCTACGGCATCTGGCTGATCGCCGCGATCGCGCTGATCCTGCTGCCGCTGGTCTTCTCCTCGGGCGGCTCGCTGACGTCGTTCAGCCTGATCGGCATCGCCATCATCTTCGCGCTCTCCTACAACATCCTGCTCGGCCAGACCGGGCTGTTGTCGTTCGGCCACGCGGTTCAATACGGCCTCGGCGGCTTCCTCGCCGTCCATGTCATGAACGCCGTTGCCAGTCACGATCTCCCGATCCCGCTGCCCTTCATCCCGCTGGTCGGCGGCATCGGCGGGCTGGCCTTTGCGATGCTGGTCGGCTGGGTGATGACCAAGCGCGCCGGGACCGTGTTTGCGATGATCTCGCTCGGCATCGGCGAGCTGGTCGCCTCGTCCTCGCTGATCCTGCGCAGCGTGTTCGGCGGCGAGGCCGGCATCACCACCGACCGCACCGCCTTGCCGCACATGTTCGGCTGGAGCTTCGGGCCGCAGCTCCAGGTCTATTACCTGATCGCGTTCTGGGTGATGCTCTCGGCGGTCGCGATGTATGCGCTGACCCGCACGCCGCTCGGGCGCATCTGCAACGCGGTCCGCGACAATCCGGAACGTGTCGAGTTCATCGGCTACGATCCGCACGTCGTGCGCTATCTCGCCTACGGCTTTGCCGGCTTCTTCGCCGGCATTGCCGGCGGCCTCGCCGCCGTCAATTTCGAGATCGCCAACTCCGCCTATCTCGGCGCGACGCAATCGGGCCTCGTGCTGTTCGCGGCCTTCATCGGCGGCACCGCCTATTTCTTCGGTCCGATCCTCGGCGCCATCCTCGTCACCTATCTGCAGCTCGGGCTGACCAACGTCACCACGGTCTGGCAGCTCTATTTCGGCATCATCTTCATCGGCATCGTGATGTTCGCGCCGGGCGGCATCGCAGGCCTCCTGATGATGCACCGTCCGCTGGTCCGGGCCGGATCGCTGGCCATGGTGATCCCGTCCTATCTGGTCGCGGCGCTCCCGACGCTGGCATTGGCGCTCGGCGTCATCCTCTCGATCGAGACGGTCGCGCGCTACACCGCAAGCCAGGGCGAGGGCAATATCATCAATCTCCTGGGCGTCCCGTTCGACGCGACGAAGCCCGTGACCTGGGCGGTGGCCGCAGTGCTGGTGGTGGGCGGCTTCCTCATCGCCCGCCTCAGCTGGCGGCGCGTCGCCGAGGCCTGGGACCGCGCAGCCACGATTGCCCGCGACCGGGGGTATCTCGCGTGACCGCCGCCATCGAGATCAAATCCGTCGAGAAGCGCTTCGGCAATGTCAGCGTCATCCGCGACCTCAATCTGAGCGTCGCAAAGGGCGAGCGCCATGCCATCATCGGCCCCAACGGCGCCGGCAAATCCACGACGTTCAACCTGATCAGCGGCCACATCAAGCCAAGCGCGGGCGAGATCCGGCTGAACGGCGACGTCGTCTCGGGCTTGCGGCCGTTCGAGATCAACCGGCGCGGCCTGTCGCGCTCGTTCCAGGTCACCAACGTCTTCGCGAAGATGTCGGTGTGGGAGAACGTCCGCTGCGCCGTGCTGTGGGCGACCGGCCATCGCTACGCCTTCTGGAAGAACGTCGATCATTTGCCGGAGGTGCGGCAGCGCACGGCGCAGATCCTCGAGGACATCCATCTCAGCCATCGCCGCGACGTGCCGGCGGGCCTGTTGACCTATGCCGAGCAGCGCGAGCTCGAGATCGGCATCACCATTGCCGGCGGCGCCAACGTCATCATGCTGGACGAGCCGACCGCGGGCATGAGCCACGCCGAGACCGAGCGCGCGGTGGCGCTGATCCGCCGCCTCACCGAGGGGCGCACGCTCGTCATCGTCGAGCACGACATGAGCGTGGTGTTCGGCCTCGCCGACCGCATCTCGGTGCTGGTCTACGGCCACATCATCGCCTCCGGCACGCCGGAGGAGATCCGCGGCAATCCCAAGGTGAGGGAAGCCTATCTCGGCGAGGAGGCTCACTGATGCTCGAGGTGAAGGATCTGCACGCCTATTACGGCAAGAGCCACATCCTGCAGGGCGTCGATCTCGACATCGCCGCCGGCGAGGTCGTGAGCCTGCTCGGCCGCAACGGCGTCGGCCGCTCCACCACCGTGAAGGCGATCATGGGCGAGGTGGCGCCGATCGGCACGATCCGCTTCAAGGGCCAGGATATCGCGGGCCTGCCGAGCTATCGAATCGCGCACCACGGCCTCGGCTACGTGCCTGAGCACCGCGACATCTTCCCCGGCCTCACCGTGCGCCAGAACCTGATGCTCGGCATCAAGGATGTCCGTCGTCCCGGCAAATGGCGGCTCGAGGCCATGCTGGAGATGTTTCCCAACCTCGCCGCGCGCGCCGATACGCCGGCGGGCGTGCTGTCCGGCGGCGAGAAGCAGATGTTGACCATCTGCCGCACCTTGATGGGCGATCCCGAGCTCATCATGATCGACGAGCCGACGGAAGGGCTCGCGCCGCTGATCGTGCAGCAGGTCGGCGACCTCATCGCGCGGATCGCGCAGGCCGGCGTCGCCATCCTGCTGGTCGAGCAGAAACTGTCGATCGCGCTGCGCATCTCCCACCGCGTCTACGTCATGGGCCACGGCCGCATCGTGTTCGAAGGCACGCCGGCGGAGTTGAAGGCCAACGACGCGGTTCGGAAGGAATGGCTGGAGGTCTAGGCGGAAGCCGCTG
Organism: Bradyrhizobium sp.; assembly: GCA_035293585.1. Classification (GTDB taxonomy): domain Bacteria; phylum Pseudomonadota; class Alphaproteobacteria; order Rhizobiales; family Xanthobacteraceae; genus Bradyrhizobium. The sequence goes on from DATGMN010000013.1 coordinate 25,681, forward strand.
CGGCAGCCCGCGATTTTGCCTCGCCTGTTCGAAATCGGCGTTGGCGCATTCGATTTCGCCCCCTTCCGTTGGGCAGGAGGAGCGGCAACGGGCATGGCCGCAATCACGATCCTGTGCTACAGTTGGAACAGGCCGGCGGAGAGACGGCAATGCTGCTTCGTCTCGCATTTGCTCTTGGGTCGATTGCTCTCGTCTCGATGACGGCGCTGCTGGTTGATCCCATCGTCGCCGTAGCGCAGGACATGCTGCGCAGCGTCGATCTCAACAGTCCCGACATGTCCACATCGGAGCTGACGCGCGGCGAGGTCGAGGCGCTTCTCGACGCGGCGCCTCGGGACGCCACGGGCCGGCGCGCGGCGGATTTGCAGGGAAAGCGGCTGTCGCACCTCGATCTCTCGGGCCTCGACTTCTCCGGCAGCAATCTTCGCCTCGTCAAGCTCAACGGTGCGAATCTGAAGGGCGCGCGCTTCGATCGGGCCATCCTGAACCAGGCATGGCTGATCGACGCGGACTTGACAGGGGCGTCTCTCGCAGGGGCATCGCTGCTCGGCGCGCAGATGCAGCGCGCCAGGCTCGGCGGCGCCGATCTGCAGGGCGCGCGCATCACCGCGGATCTTTCCGGTGCGAGCCTGGTCGGGGCCAGGCTCGCGGGCGCCGATTTGAGTGCCGATATGCGCAACCAGTCGATGGGCATGATGCGCGGCGTGCTCAAATCCGCCGACCTCAGCAACGCCGATCTGAGCGGCGCCAATCTTGCGCGCACCGATCTCGAGTTCGCAAAGCTTGCGAACGCCAATCTGGCGAATTGCAACCTCAGCCGTGCTGACCTTGCAGGAGCCGACCTATCCAACGCCAGCGTCGCCGGCGCCGATTTCACCGAGACCGACCTCGCATCAAGCCTTTTGCCGGATGTCGCCGCGCTGGCCGGCGCCCGCAATCTCGACAAGGCCAGGAACCTGGACCTGGCGCGGCGCCAACCCTAGGGGCCATTCTGAATGAATTGCAGACCGTCTCGCGGTCTTCATATGCTCTGACCCGCCGCGGGTAATTTGCGCTATTATTCTGGCGAAACGCGGCCGGCGCGAGGATGGGCGAATTCTGCTGGCTGCGCAGGCAGGAGAGACCCGCAATCCGGGCCATCCAGCTTACATAAGGCGCCTCGCCGACAAGCTTGGCTTGGGGGAACTCGGCCCGTAGGATTTAGGCCGCTGCGGAGCGGGCTTCCGACCACCGGTTGAATTTGCGCGGCCTCAGGCTTATGCCATCAGGCCATGAGCACCCCCACCCCCGCCGCCAAGCCGCTGACGTCCTGGCCCCGCCACCGCTCAGGCAAGCCCGCACCGTTCCTGCCGATGAGCCGGGCCGAGATGACGGCGCTCGGCTGGGACGAATGCGACATCGTGCTGGTGACGGGCGATGCCTATGTCGACCATCCGAGCTTCGGCATGGCGATCATCGGCCGGCTGCTGGAGGCCCAGGGCTTTCGGGTCGGCATCATCGCGCAGCCGGACTGGCAGTCGGCCGAGCCGTTCAAGGCGCTGGGCCGGCCCCGCGTGTTCTTCGGCGTCACCGGCGGCAACATGGATTCCATGGTCAACCGCTACACGGCCGATCGCCGGCTGCGCCATGACGACGCCTACACCGCCGGCGGCGAAGGCGGCAAGCGGCCGGACCGCTGCACCATCGTCTACGCCCAGCGCTGCCGCGAGGCGTTCAAGGACGTGCCCATCGTGCTCGGCGGCATCGAGGCCTCGCTGCGCCGGATCGCGCATTTCGACTACTGGTCCGACAAGGTGCGCCGCTCGGTGCTGGCCGATGCCAAGGCGGACCTCCTGCTCTATGGCAACGCCGAGCGCGCCGTGGTCGAGGTGGCGCACCGGCTGGCCGCAGGCGAAGCGCCGCGCGATCTCGCGGACATCAGGGGCGTCGCGCTGTTCCGCCGCGTGCCCGACAATTACACCGAGCTGCATGCCGACGATCTCGACTCCGCCGACGAGGGCGCAGGCCGCGTGCCCGGCGACGTCGTAATCCGGCTTCCCTCCTGCGAGCAGGTCGAAGCCGATCGCGAGGCCTATGCGCGGGCCTCGCGCGTGCTGCACCGGGAGAGCAATCCCGGCAATGCGCGGCCGCTGGTGCAGCGCCACGGCGACCGCGATCTGTGGCTGAACCCGCCGCCGATCCCGCTGACATCGGCCGAGATGGACTCGGTCTACGATCTGCCCTACGCCCGCGCTCCGCATCCCTCTTACGGCGATGCCAAGATCCCCGCCTGGGACATGATCAAGTTCTCGGTGACGATCATGCGCGGCTGCTTCGGCGGCTGCACCTTCTGCTCCATCGCCGAGCACGAGGGCCGCATCATCCAGAGCCGCTCGGAGGGCTCGATCCTGCGCGAGATCGAGCGCATCCGCGACAAGACGCCGGGCTTCACCGGCGTGATCTCCGATATCGGCGGCCCCACCGCCAACATGTACCGGATGGCCTGCAAGGATCCGAAGGTCGAGGCGGCGTGCCGGCGGCCGTCCTGCGTCTTCCCGGAGATCTGCCCGAACCTGAACACCTCGCATGACGACCTGATCCGGCTCTATCGCAAGGTGCGGGAGGTGCAGGGCGTCAAGAAGGTGATGGTGGCCTCCGGCGTGCGCTACGACCTCGCGGTCGAGAGCCCCGCCTACATCAAGGAGCTCGTCACCCATCATGTCGGCGGCTACCTGAAGATCGCGCCGGAGCATACCGAGCGCGGCCCGCTCGACAAGATGATGAAGCCGGGCATCGGCGCCTACAACCGCTTCAAGCAGATGTTCGATCAGGCTGCGAAGGAGGCGGGCAAGAAATATTACCTGATCCCCTATTTCATCGCGGCGCATCCGGGCACGACCGACGAGGACATGATGAACCTCGCGCTCTGGCTCAAGAAGAACCGCTACCGCGCCGACCAGGTGCAGACCTTCCTGCCCTCGCCGATGGCAACCGCGACCGCCATGTACCACACCGGCGTCAACCCGCTGCGCGGCGTGCGGCGAGGCGGCAGCGACAAGGTCGAGGCGATCAAGGGCCTGCGCCAGCGCCGGCTGCACAAGGCGTTCCTGCGCTATCACGACCCCGACAACTGGCCGGTGCTGCGCGACGCGCTGCGCCAGATGGGCCGCTCCGACCTGATCGGCTCGCGTCCCGACCAGCTGGTGCCGGCCCACCAGCCCCCCGGCACCGGCAAGGCCGCCGCCACGCGACGCCCGGTGCGCGACGGCGCGAGGCCGCAGCGGTTCACGACCAAGGGACTGCGGATGGGGAAGTAGTGCGTGATGTGTGGGTGGACAGCGACACACGCCTGGCGGATGATGCCACGGCAATTGCACCAAAGGCTTTATTGTCGTGCCCAACCCACACGATTTTCACACGCCGCAATCCTCCTACAGCAAGGACGATCTGCTGAAATCGAGCGAAGGCGGCTATTTCGGCCCGGGCAATGCGCAGCTGCCCGCGCCGCCGATGCTGATGATCGACCGCATCACGGAGATCAGCCTCGACGGCGGCGAATTCGGCAAGGGCCATATCGTCGGGGAGTTGGACGTCAAGCCTGGCCTCTGGTTCTTCGATTGCACGTTTCCCGGCGATCCGGTGATGCCTGGATGTCTGGGCCTTGACGCGATGTGGCAGATGATCGGCTATTGGCTCGGCTGGTCGGGCTCGCCGGGCAAAGGCCGCGCGATCGGGGTCGGCGAGGTGGAACTGACGGGGCAGGTCACGCCCGACATCAAACGCGTGCGCTATGTGGTCGACATGCGTCAGGTGAGGCGCGGACGGCTGGTGCTCGGAATTGCCAACGGCCGTGTGCTTGCCGATGACAAATGCGTCTATGTTGCCAGCGACATGCGGGTCGGCCTGACCATGCCCGCCGCGTGACACACGCGCCGATTGAATTTACAGCCCCACCAAATGATTCCCGCCCAGGTTGATTTCGACCATCGTCCTGATAATGATGCCAGCCGGGGAAAATTGGAATCGGCGGGGCGATCATGCGGGGCTGTCTGGGAATCTTTGTTGTGGCTGCGTCTCTGGCGGGGTGCGCATCGGGGCCGACCGGGAGCGAGACCCTGACGGACAATGTGAGAGCGAGTGCTGCACGCCTGGTGATCTACCGAACCTCGGCCCTGGGGCTTGCGATCCAGCCGAACTATATGATCGACGGGCGGGTGGTTGGCAGCAGTCAACCCTCCGGGTTCGTGGCCTGCGATCTGCCGCCGGGTCCCCACGAAGTCGCCGTCAATAATATGCCTTTGACCACCAATCTGTTCGGACATGGCAGCGAGAAGCTGACCGTCGATCTGCATCCCGGCAGCACGGCCTATCTCTCGGCCGATCCGCAGATGGGAATTGTGACGCCAGGCCAGATCACACTCGTCCAGGTCACGGAAAACCAGGGTCGCTCCGACGTCGCCAGCCTGCATCAGATCAACAACGGCGGTTGCGGCAAGGCGTGATCCGCATCGTTTCGCGACAAAGCGGCCACCTGCGCCACAACCAGTGGCAGCAACCAGTGAGGCGCGGCACTTCAAGCTCGCCGCTTCCGACGCGCGGACGCGACAGAGGTCCACCTTTTGCGCTTTTCGATCGGAAAATGGCGCGCCACGGCCGATGAAGATGGGCACTATAGCTTCGCCGTGAAGCTATGATGCCGCGGCCGCCGACGCGATCCGGCCGCATAGTCTGGGAGGCCCTGCGATCTTTCGCTACGACTCGTGGGCGGCGGTCTTCCCGATTTCGCGGGGTGATCCGGCTACCCTTCGATAGCGGTCTTCTTGATTAATCCCGGGATCGACGCGATGGGCCGCTCAGTGCCGTATCCGCTCCAATCCTGGACGATCCCTGTAAGTCAGCAGTTCTTGTAGCCAAAGAGGACCGGCCTCCAACTTGAGCACGTGAGGTTTGTGGCAGGAGGTTTTTAGACCAGGGCTGCAATTTTCGGGAAGAGGCGATTGAGGGCATCTCTGTCAACGCCATCTGCACCTTGCCACCAAATGACCGGATATTTCCAGTCGTTGGTGTGGTCGGGAGGCCGGTCTCTGTGCTCATTTGACGCAAATGCCTGCAGGAAGCCGAAGCGGCCTGCGGGTTTGAGAACGCCGCAATACCCGAGAATTTCGATGAGGACCCGCCGCTCCGAGCCGTTCGACTTGACCACCTTGCTGATGCGCTTCTCCAACTCATTCGGCTTAGCTTGCGGGGGCAAGCTCGACGCAATTTCGACGATACGGGCGAGAATCGAATAGTCCTCCTGCGTCGGCGCGACCAAGCTGGCTTTCTCGAATTGCGTTAGGTCGAACCAGCAGTACAGCGGATCTAGATGGCGAACGCCGCCCCATTTCCATCTCTCGAAACTCAGAACGTTGAGGTCTTCCTGCTCTGCGGCGGAATGGCCGTAAAGGCCACAGAGACGACAATGCAGCCGGCCGCTCGGCATTTGACCACGGGCCTGTTCGGCAAGTCGATGATCTGGGAAGTGTGCGGCGAAGGAGAAGCTGCCCAGCGCAGAGCGCAACTCAAGCCGACGTGTGCTGAGGCTTGCCAGAAAAGCGTCTGTTATCTGTTCGATGCTTACGCGGTTACGAATAGTGAGCAGCCGTGCGACGATGTCGTCATGGGTTACGATGACGGGATCGAACATGTAACCGGCCCATCGAGCGAACTCGAAATCCGCGGAGCTGATCGTGTTGTCTCGCTTCCAACCCTTTGGTGACCAATAGGTGTCAAGAAGTATTTGAAGGGCCTTATCACCCGACATAAGCCGCCTCCCGCATCTCCAGAACACAATGCCCTATCCGCAATGGCACGGCTGGGCAATGACCACGCTCGCCGCGTTGCGGAGACAAGAGACGAAACTCGTTGGTCCGCTCACGGGCATTCGGCCGCTATCGAGGATGCCCGACATTTCCAACCGAGCGCGGCGTGCCTGTCTTGACGGGGTGCAGACGCGACCGATTGGGAGGGCAAGATAAAAGCGACGGTGTCGCTCCGTGCCGTCGAGGGTCGTAAGTGTCTGTCTGCACATTGTTTTTGATGGCACTGCAGCGGCCCCGTATGGAACGGCCTGGTGCCGCTCGAACCGAGAAGGCGTTCAAAATCAACGTTCCGAGCGCCATCGTTCGCAGGGTAGCGTCTTGTTGCGCGTTCCCGGCAGGATGTGCAGCCATGATCGCATGCGGGGCCGCTGCCGGACCAGCGGTGCGCCGTCAAGGCTCGCGCTGCGCGCGACCGGCTCCGCCGGCTTGCGGCCTTGACCGCGCTCCGCTGGCCCGGCTCTTTGCCGCCATGCGATCATGCCTTGCGGTGCGCGATTGCGCGTACGTTGCAGAGGAAGCACGAGGTCGGAGCACTACAGCGTGATGTGGCGCGCACTTCGGCTGTTCAGTGGATTGGCCAAGCTTGCCACAGTAGCCATGGCTTCTGCGTCGGGCGCAAAAACGGCAGGTTTTGAAGTGCCCAGTCTTGTACCGAAGTGGCGCGCCCGGAACGATTCGAACGTCCGACCCTCAGATTCGTAGTCTGATGCTCTATCCAGCTGAGCTACGGGCGCGTGTTTCGCGTGAGTGGTGCGGGCAGGACTGCCCGCGGCCGTCCGGACCAGAGGAAGCGGACGGCGGCGAAAGCGGCCCCCTCCCTAACGGCTCCGGGAGCAAATGGCAAGGTCCGGATTTGCGGAATTGATGGCCGTTTGTGCCGTCATTTGGCGGCACCGGTGGGGACACCGTCATTCCGGGGCGATGCGCCAGCATCGAACCCGGAAACTCGAGATTCGGGTTCGGTCCTGTCGGACGGTCCGGGAACGCCGGAGCGCGAGGGCTGTCGAAGCGCCTCGCTTTACCGGTTCTGAACCTTACGCCCGCGCCCGCTCGCTGCGGACGGACAACAGTTCCACCGGACGGTCCGGGATCACGATCCGGAAGGTGGCGCCGATGGTGCCTTCGACCAACTGGATATTGCCGCCATGGGCGCGGACGAGCTCGGCGGCGATCGCCAGGCCGAGCCCGCTGCCGCCGGGGCGCCCGGAGGTCTGGAACGCCTCGAACAGATGCTGACGGGCCTTCTGCGGCACGCCGGGGCCGGTATCGGAGACCTCCAGGATGGCCACCGCGCCCTCGCGGCGGCCGGAGACGCGGATCTGCATCGCGGAGCGGTCGCTGTTGGGGTTGCTCTCCAGCGCCTGGGCGGCGTTGCGCACGAGGTTGAGCATCACCCGGAACAGCTGGTCGGGATCGGCATCCGCCAACAGTCCCCGCTCGATGGCGGTGATCCAGCGGATGCTGGCGTCATTCGCAAGGCCCGCGGTTTCGCGCACCTCGACCACGATCGGCTCGATCGGGATCATGCGGCGGTCGGGGGCGGCCTCCTGGGCGCGGCCATAGGACAGGGTCGACTGGCAGAAGGCGATCGCCCGCTCCAGGGAGCGCACGAGCTTGGGCGCAAAGCGCTGCACCCGCGGGTCCGGCACGCTGGCGAGCTGGTCGGAAATCAGCTGCGCCGAGGCGAGCAGGTTGCGCAGGTCGTGGTTGATCTTGGAGACGGCCAGTCCGAGCGCTGCGAGCCGGCTCTTCTGATGCAGCATCGAGACCAGGTCGCGCTGCATGTCGGAGAGCTCGCGCTCGGCAACCCCGATCTCGTCGCTGCGCTGGCTCGGCACGATGATTCGCGCCGAGCTTTCCGGGTTCTCGTGGAAATCGGCAAGGCTCGCGGTCAGCCGGCGCATCGGGCGGACGAACAGGAAATGCAAAGCGAGATAGACCAGCGCCGCGGTCAAGACCGCAATGACCAGCGATACGACCACGAGGTTGCGGGAGAAGCGGAACATCGCCTGGCGCAACGGCCGCTCGTCCGTCACCACCTCGATGAATTGCGCATCGCCCGATGCGGGGCCGACGATGCGGATCGCCTCATGGCCGGTCTCGAACATCATCTCGAACGAGCCGGTGATCGCCTGCCACACCGTCATGTTGCGCACGTCGATGTCATGGTCGATCGATGCCGGCAGGTCGGCGCTGGCGAGCAGGCGGCGCTGCTGGCCGAGCTTGATCGCAACCGCGCGCGCCTGGATGCTGGTGAGAATCTGCCGCGCCAGCGAGTCCGGCACCATGCCGAGCGGCGCGGCATCGAGCACCAGGGCCGCGGTATTGGCGGCGGCCAGGCGGTCGTTCAGCCGGTTGGTCCAGAAATTCGCGATTGCGGGCACATAGATCAGCACTTCTGCGATCATGACCAGCGGAATGGTCAACAGCAGCAGTTTCCCGGACAGACCGAGCCGACGCGGCAATCGTCGCGGGGGCGTTGTGGTGGCCGGCTCATCGGCAGTCGCTGACACGCTCGGATTCGCCTCTGAAGCACCTTTGGTACCGCGGCGCAGCATGCGATCCGTCGCCTGCGCCGGTCAAATTACGGATCGCTAATGTCCGCCAAGCCTCTCATCTAGTCCGTATTGGCGGCGGACACCATCCTTTGGGTTAAGAACCCCGAAAAAACGCGAATATTCGGTATCTTTGCCATCTTTCCGGCAAGCCGGAACAATTGACGGGGCCGGCTCCCTCCCGTATAAGCCGCGCCAAATCGTCCGCGATGCCCTTGGCTCTACCAGGGCCGGTCTTGATGGGCCGGACGCGGCCCGTTTTGGGCCCGAAGCATCCGGACCGTTAAGCTCTCAACTCTTTCAACGGCATCTCAAGACGCAGATTGCCCGGTCAGCGGAGAACGACCCGTGAAGCGGACTTATCAACCCAGCAAACTGGTGCGCAAGCGCCGTCACGGCTTCCGCGCGCGCCTGGCGACCACCGGCGGCAAGAAGGTCCTGGCCGCGCGCCGTGCCCGCGGCCGCAAGCGTCTGAGCGCCTGATCCTACCCCAAGGCGTTTCGCGCCGGAGATTCCATCATGGAGCGGCTAAGGCAGCGGGCGGACTTCCTCGCTGTCGCCAATGGCGCGCGGGTGGCTGCCCCGGCATTCACCCTGCAGAGCCTTTGCCGCGACGATTCCGGACCAGTCAGGGTCGGCTTTACCGTATCCAAGAAGAACGGCACCGCCACCGAGCGGAACCGGATCCGGCGCCGCCTGCGCGAGGTGGTGCGGCAGCTCGACGTCATGGCGCTGCGGCCGCACAGTGATTATGTGCTGATCGGGCGCCGCGCCGCGCTTTCGCGCGACTTCAAGACCATGATCGACGATCTCGGCAATGCGCTGGGTCGTCTCGATCGGCAGAATGCCAAGCAGACGGCCGGGGCACGACGCTAGAGCATGATCCGGAGAAGTGGACACCGGTTTTTCCGAGAAGATCATGCTCACATGGAAGAAAATCAGATCGTGATGCGATTTCCCGTAATCGCATCCTGATCGCAGTCACGCGCCTGACAAATCGGATTGGATGACGAGACTTTGACTGATGCTTGAAAACCGCAACACCATCATTGCCATCATCCTGTCCGGCGTCGTGCTGATCGCCTGGCAATATTTCTACAACATCCCGCAGATGGAGCGGCAGCGCGCGATCCAGCAGCAGCAGGCCGAGCTCGCCAAGACGACGCAGCCGGCTCCCGCCGCCTCGCCGTCGAGCCAGCCGCAGCCGCAGGCCGGCAACGTGCCCGCGGGCGCACCGGCGGCGGCGGGCACTGCGCCGGCGGTCAGCCGCGACGAGGCGATCGAGGCCGGCCCGCGCGTCAAGATCGAGACCCCGAGCGTGGTCGGCAGCATTTCCCTGCGGGGCGCCCGCATCGACGACCTGTCGCTGGTGAAATTCCGCGAGACGGTGGACCCGCATTCGCCGCCGATCGTGCTCTATTCGCCGTCCGGCACCGCCGCGCCCTATTACGCGGAGTTCGGCTGGGTCGGCGCGGCTGGCACCAATGTGCACCTGCCCGACCAGACCACGCTGTGGCAGCAGGAGAGCAGCGGCAGCCTGACGCCGACCAATCCGCTCAAGCTGAAATATGACAATGGCGAAGGCCTCACCTTCCGCCGCACCATCTCGATCGACGACCGCTACCTCTTCACCATCAAGGACGAGGTCAATAATGTCGGCAGCGCGGCCGTCACGCTGTACCCCTATGCGCTGATCTCGCGTCACGGCACGCCGCAGGTCTCGGGCTATTACATCCTGCACGAGGGCCTGATCGGCTATCTCGGCGACGAGGGCCTGCAGCAATACACCTACAAGAAGATCGACGACGCCAAGTCGATCGGCTGGAAGGTCACCAATGGCTGGCTCGGCATCACCGACAAGTACTGGGCCTCGGCATTGCTGCCCGACACCGGCGCCCAGATCCAGGCGCGCTTCTCGTCGAATGCGGTCGGCACCAACCACAATTACCAGACCGACTATCTCGAGGACGCCAAGACCGTTGCGATCGGCGGCAGCGCCTCGACCTCGACGCGGCTGTTTGCCGGCGCCAAGGAAGCAAGCGTCGTCGGCCTCAATTTCCCGATCCTCGGCTTCGGCGGCTACAACCGCGACCTCGGGCTGAACCATTTCGACCTGTTGATCGACTGGGGCTATTTCTACTTCATCACCAAGCCGATGTTCCTGGCGCTGGACTTCTTCTACCGCTTGTTCGGCAATTTCGGCATCTCGATCCTGCTGGTGACGGTGATCGTCAAGCTCCTGTTCTTCCCGCTCGCCAACAAGTCCTACGCCTCGATGGCGAAGATGAAGTCGGTGCAGCCGCAGCTGCAGGCGCTGAAAGAGCGCTATCCCGACGACCGCGTGAAGCAGCAGCAGGAGATGATGGAGATCTACAAGAAGGAGAAGATCAACCCGATCGCCGGCTGTCTTCCCGTCCTGATCCAGATCCCGGTGTTCTTCTCGCTCTACAAGGTGCTGTTCGTCACCATCGAAATGCGGCACGCACCGTTCTACGGCTGGATCAAGGACCTCTCGGCGCCGGATCCGACCAACCTGTTCACGCTGTTCGGGCTCATTCCCGGTGATCCCACCCAGCTTCCGGTGTTCGGTCATTACCTCGCACTCGGCATCTGGCCGATCATCATGGGCATCTCGATGTGGTTCCAGATGAAGCTGAACCCGACGCCGCCGGACCCGACGCAGAAGATGATCTTCGACTGGATGCCGCTGATCTTCACCTTCATGCTGGCCGGCTTCCCGGCGGGGCTCGTGATCTACTGGGCCTGGAACAACACGCTGTCGGTGCTCCAGCAGAGCTTCATCATGCGCCGCAACGGCGTCAAGGTGGAGCTGTTCGACAATATCCGCGGCACGTTGGGTCTTAAGAAGAAGACGGCTTAGAGTCGCACCGTCATTCCGGGGCGCCTCGAAGAGGCGAACCCGGAATCTCGAGATTCCGGGTTCGATGCTTCGCATCGCCCCGGAATGACGGAGCAAGTAACAAATAGGAAAGCTTCGCATGACGACCGAGCCCGATGCGGAGCTGATCGAAGCCGGTCGGAAATTATTCGCCGGCGACTGGCGCTTTGCCTATGCGGCGCCTTCGATCGAGACGCTGCCGCCGATGGGGGCGCTGGAGATCGCCTTCGCTGGTCGCTCCAATGTCGGCAAATCCTCGCTGATCAACGCGCTCACCGGGCGCAACGCTCTCGCACGCACCTCGCACACGCCGGGCCGCACCCAGGAGCTGATCTTCTTCGAGGGCCCGCCGACCGGCGGCCTTCGCCTGGTCGACATGCCCGGCTACGGCTACGCCCAGGCACCGAAGACCAAGGTCGCCGCCTGGACCACGCTGATCCACAAATTCCTGCTCGGCCGCGCCTCGCTGGCGCGGGTCTATGTGCTGATCGATGCACGGCACGGCCTCAAGGACGTCGACACCGAGATCCTGAAGACGCTGGACAAGGCGGCCGTGAGCTATCAGCTCGTCCTGACCAAGGCCGACCAGGTGAAGCCTGCCGAGCTCGCGGCCTGCATCGAGACGACAAAGGCGGCCCTGGCAAAACATCCGGCGGCCTTCCCGGACGTGCTCGCGACATCCTCGCGCTCGGGCGAGGGCATGGCCGAGCTGCGCGCGGCCATCATGCGGCTTCTGGAGGAGCGCAGCTCGTGAGCAAGTCCGGTCGTATTCTTGTCATCCTGGCCGGCCTGATGGGCGCCGACGGCGTGATACTGGCTGCGCTGTCGGCCCATGGCGGCGACGCCGCCCTGCTGGCGCCGGCCTCCTCCATGCTGCTGTTTCATGCCAGCGCCGCGATCGGCGCCGTCGCGCTCGCCGAGCGCGGCCTCATCCATGCGGGGGCGGGGCTGGTCGCAGCCGCCGGCTTTGTCGTGGCCGCCTTCCTGTTCGCGGGCGACCTGACGGTGCGACACCTTGCCGGCCACAGCCTGTTTCCCTTCGCGGCGCCGACCGGCGGCACACTGCTGATCCTGAGCTGGCTCCTGCTGGCGGTTTCCGCCGCCTGGCCACGCCCCGCCTGATGCTTTGCGCTGTCCGTACCAATCGGATAGAACCGCGGCCGGTTTCGCCGCATCCCGCTCCCTGAAGAGACCCATCCCATGACCGACGCGCCCCACATCAGCCCGCTCGATCAGGCCCGCATCCTGTCCGAAGCGCTGCCCCACATGCAGCAATATGACGAGGAGACCATCGTCATCAAATATGGCGGCCACGCCATGGGCGCGGAGGAGACCGCCCGCCAGTTCGCGCGCGACATCGTGCTCTTGGAGCAGACCGCGATCAATCCGGTGGTGGTGCACGGCGGCGGGCCGCAGATCGCGACCATGCTGAAGCGCCTCGGCATCGAGTCGGAGTTCGCCGCGGGCCTGCGCATCACCGACGCCGCGACCATCGAGATCGTCGAGATGGTGCTGGCCGGCTCGATCAACAAGCAGCTGGTCGGCTACATCAACGAGGCCGGCGGCAAGGCGGTCGGCCTGTGCGGCAAGGACGGCAACATGGTCCGCGCGGTGAAGGCCAACCGCACCATGGTCGATCCGGGCTCGCATATCGAGAAGGTGGTCGATCTCGGCTTTGTCGGCGAGCCGGAAAAGGTCGACCTCACGCTGCTGAACCAGCTGATCGGCTATGAGCTGATCCCGGTGCTGGCGCCGCTCGCGACCTCGGCGACGGGGCAGACCTTCAACGTCAATGCCGACACCTTTGCGGGGGCAATTGCCGGCGCGCTGAAGGCCAAGCGGCTGCTGCTGCTCACCGACGTGCCGGGCGTGCTCGACAAGTCCAAGAAGCTGATCCCGCAGCTCTCGGTCAAGGAGGCGCGCAAGCTGATCGCCGACGGCACCATTTCCGGCGGCATGATCCCCAAGGTCGAGACCTGCATCTATGCGCTCGAACAGGGCGTCGAGGGCGTCGTCATCATCGACGGCAAGATGCAGCACGCGGTGCTGCTCGAGTTGTTCACCAACCAGGGCACCGGCACGCTGATCCACAAGTGATGGCGCGAAACCATCTCTCACCGTCATGGCCGGGCTTGAGCCGCCTGCGCGGCCGAAGCCGCTTCGGCGAGGCGAAGCGGCTTCGGCCGCGCAGGCGGGACAAGCCCGGGCATGACGAGTGGAGGGAGCGGCTCGCTCCTCCTTCGAGTTGGAAGTGCGCGCTGCTCGCGCTCCCCGCAGCCACGCTCTCCTTCTTCATCTCCTCGGCACCCGCCTTCGCCGACCTCAAGATCTGCAACCGCATGAGCTACGTGGTCGAGGCCGCGATCGGCATCGACGAGAAGGCGGCAACTGCGACCCGCGGCTGGTTTCGCATCGACCCCGCCGCCTGCCGCGTCGTGGTGCAGGGCACGCTGACCGCCGACCGCATCCTGCTCAACGCCCGCGCGCTCGGCGTCTACGGCGCCTCGCCCCTGCCGCAGAGTGGCGGCGACACGCTGTGCGTGGCGCCGGGAAATTTCGTCATCGCCGCCGCCCGCGAGTGCCGCGCAGGCCAGACGCCGGTGCCGTTCACGCAGGTGACGCCGAGCCAGACCGACGACGGCAATATGGTCGCCTATCTCGCCGAGGATTCCGAATATGACGACGAGCAGGCCCGGCTCGCCGCAATCCAGCGCCTGCTGGTGATTGCAGGCTACGACGCCGCGCCCATCGACGGCGTCGACGGGCCGAAGACGCAAGGAGCGCTCGCTTCATTCCTGAAGAGCCATAACCTCCCCGCCGACGTGGTGCAGTCGCCTAATTTTTTCGCCACCATGATCGACGCGGTGCAACAGCCCTCGGCGACCGGCCTCACCTGGTGCAACGACACCCCGCACAAGGTGATGGCGGCGTTGGGCGCCGACGATGGCAAGAGCGTGGTCAGCCGCGGCTGGTACCGGATCGATCCCGGCAAATGCCTGCATCCCGATATCAGCGGACAGCCGAGACAGGTCTATAGTTTTGCCGAAGCCGTCGATGCCGACAACCGCACCATCAAGCTCAACGACAAGCCCCTGAACTGGGGCGGGCCCAAGCAGCTCTGCACCCGCGAGAGCAAGTTCGACACCAATGAGCAGGGCGATTGCGGAAGCCGCGGCTTTGTCGCCACCGGGTTTGCGGTGGTCGATATGTCGGCCGGCGGCAAGACGCTGCGGTTTGCGGTGCCGTGACAGCTGTTGCTCCTTGCTCCGCTGTCGTCGCGGCGCAGGCCGGGACCCATAACCCGGGGATCGCGTTTTGCGAAGGACGGCGTCGCAAAGCCTGCCACATTGATGGATTCCGCGGTATGGGTGCCGGCCTTCGCCGGGACGACGAGATGAGAGAGCGATGCCTCTAACTGAGAAGACCCCCCGCAGCTTCGATCATGTCGACACCTGGGTGTTCGACCTCGACAACACGCTGTATCCCCATCACGTCAATCTGTGGCAGCAGGTCGACAAGCGCATCAGCGAATATGTCAGCCGCTGGCTCGACATCACCGAGGACCAGGCGCGGCTGATCCAGAAGGATTATTACCAGCGCTTCGGCACCACCATGCGCGGGATGATGACCCTCCACGGCGTCAGTGCCGACGACTACCTCGCCTATGTGCATCACATCGACCATTCGCCGCTCGAGCCCAACCCGGCGATGGGTGCGGCCATCGAAAAACTGCCGGGCCGCAAGCTGATCCTGACCAACGGCTCGGTCGACCATGTCGAGAAGGTGCTGGAACGGCTCGGCCTGAACGGCCATTTCGACGGCGTGTTCGACATCATCGCCGCCGAGCTCGAGCCGAAGCCGGCGGCGCAGACCTATGAGCGGTTCCTCAAGCTTCACGATGTCGATCCGACCCGCGCCGCGATGTTCGAGGACCTCGCCCGCAACCTCGTCATCCCGCATCAGCTCGGCATGACGACGATCCTGGTCGTGCCCGACGGCACCAGGGAGGTGATCCGCGAGGACTGGGAGCTGGAAGGCCGCGACGCCGCCCATGTGGACCATGTCACGGATGATCTGACGGGGTTCTTGGAAAAGCTCTCTCGTCGCCCCGGCGAAGGCCGGGGCCCATAACCCCAGGACGCCATCGGTGCGAAGGGCGTAGTCTACCACCGCCCAAAATCGATAGATTCCGCGGTATGGGCCCCGGCCTTCGCCGGGGCTACGGTGGGGAGAGAATCATCGCTTTGACCCCATGACGACCGCGCGCTTGACTCTGTCCTGTCAAATCCCGAAAAACGCCTCCCCTCCCCCGAAAACCACCAGGGAACGCCGCGATGTCTTTGTCCGCCCTCGAATCCACCATCAATGCCGCCTTCGAGGCGCGCGACGGCATTTCGACCGCGACCAAGGGCGAGGTGCGGGACGCTGTCGAGAGCGCCCTCGAGCTGCTCGACAAGGGCGAGGCCCGGGTCGCGGAGCGCGAGGCCAGCGGCAAATGGAAGGTCAACCAGTGGCTGAAAAAGGCCGTGCTGCTGTCGTTCCGCCTCAACGACATGAGCATGATCCCCGGCGGCCCGGGCAAGGCCGCCTGGTGGGACAAGGTGCCGTCGAAATTCGAAGGCTGGGGCGAGAACCGCTTTCGCGATGCCGGCTTCCGTGCCGTTCCCGGCGCGATCGTGCGCCGCTCGGCCTTCATCGCCAAGAACGTCGTGCTGATGCCTTCCTTCGTCAATCTCGGCGCCTATGTCGACGAATCGACCATGGTCGATACCTGGTCGACCGTCGGCTCCTGCGCCCAGATCGGCAAGCGCGTGCACATCTCCGGCGGCGTCGGCATCGGCGGCGTGCTGGAGCCGCTGCAGGCCGAGCCCGTGATCGTCGAGGACGATTGCTTCATCGGCGCCCGCAGCGAGGTCGCGGAAGGTGTCATCGTCCGCAAGGGCGCGGTGCTTTCGATGGGCGTGTTCCTGGGCGCCTCGACCAAGATCGTCGACCGCGACACCGGCGAGATCTTCGTTGGCGAGGTGCCGGAATACGCCGTGGTGGTGCCGGGCGTGCTGCCGGCCAGGCCGCTGAAAAACGGCCAACCGGGACCCTCGACCGCCTGCGCGGTGATCGTCAAGCGTGTCGACGAGCGCACCCGCGCCAAGACCTCGATCAACGAGCTGCTGCGGGATTGATCGAGGCGAACCCGGACGGGCGCGACCACGACCAATGACCGGAGCGCGAACCCGATGCGCTCCGGAGGTCATCGATGGATTGTCGTTGGTTTGCACATGGCCTCAGTGGCGCCTTCGATCGGGCCCGCGCGCTGATCGTGCCGCTGGCCCATGTCTGCTGGATGAGCGTGCCGGTCGCGATGGTCGCATGGGGCAACCATGCCGCGGCGTCGCTGACCGTCTCGATCGATTTCGTGGCGTTCCGGCAGTGGATGCGGGACACCGGCCGAAGCGCCTGGTGGATCGTGCCGTTTTTCGTGCTTCCCATCGCCCTGACCGGCTTCGCGATCTACGTTTCGCCGGGGAGCTTGAATATGGCCACGGCCCTCAAGATTGTCGCGGCGGGGCTGTATTTCTGGGGTGTAGCCGAGATCAGCGGGCTGCTCCGCATGGGCCGCGGCCATCCAATACCAGCGGGCCCGGCCAGCGCCTCGCAGGCACCGGCCACATCCACGCGGGTTTGAGCCGACCGAACCCGGACCCGCGCTGGCGCGACCAATCTCCCGATCGGGCATGGCCCGGTTCGGAGCTTTCGCATGGACTGGAACTGGTATCTCTTCGGCTTTCATGGCCGCATCAACCGCGCCAAATACTGGCTGGCCACGGCGGTCTGCGTCGGCTGGATGATCTTTTCCCTCTGGATGGTGGTTCTGGCGGCCGGGCTGCTGGGGGCCGCGGGGCTGCTGCCGGACAAGCCCTATTCCATCGATATCGGTGTCGAGAAGATCTTCGCCCTGCTCGATCCCGCGACCTATCATTCCCCATCGCGAAGCGACCTGGTCGGAATCGCCGGTTCGCTGATCAGCGTGCCGCTCGTGCTGTGGATCTATCTCGCCACCTCCATCAAGCGGCTGCACGATCGCGACCGCAGTGGCTGGTGGATGGTGCCGTTCATGCTGCTGCCGGGGCTGGTCGGCCATTTTTCGGGGCGGCTCGGCGACCATGACGGCTACGGCCTGATCGCGCTGGCCGCGGGCCTGCTCTACCTGTGGGGCGCAATCGAAATGTACCTGCTGAAAGGCAGCCCCCGGACCAACGGCTTCGGCCCCAGCCCGCTGCCGAAGACGCAGTCGCGGCCGCGTGCGGAGCACACGAGCTGGCGCGGTCGATCGGGCTGGAATCAGGACAACGAGATCGAATTTGTGCCGACCAAAGGTAGCCCGTCGCAGCTGCCGCATGTTAATCGGAAGGCATGACCGACGCCCTTTCGCTCGTCCGCGATCTCATTCGCTGCCCTTCCGTCACTCCCGCCGACGCCGGCGCGCTGTCCGTTCTCGAAGACAGGCTGAAAGCCGCCGGCTTCGAGGTGCACCGCCTGACCTTCGGCGAGCCCGGCACCGCAGACATCGACAATCTCTATGCGCGGATCGGCAACGGCGCGCCGCATCTCACCTTCGCCGGCCATACCGACGTTGTGCCGGCCGGCGACGAGACCGCCTGGAGCCATGGCGCGTTCTCCGGTGAGGTGAAGGACGGCTTCGTCTATGGCCGCGGCGCGGTCGACATGAAGGGCGGCATCGCCTGCAGCGTCGCCGCCGTGCTGGATTATCTGAAAGACCACGGCGGCAAGCCCCGAGAAGATGGCAAAGGCTCGATCTCGTTCCTGATCACCGGCGATGAGGAAGATGTCTCGGTCAACGGCACCGTCAAGCTGTTGCAATGGGCGGCCGCGCGCGGGGAAAAATTCGATAATTGCGTGCTGGGCGAACCGAGCAATCAGGACGTCATGGGCGACTGCATCAAGATCGGCCGCCGCGGCTCGCAATCCGGCACGCTCATTGTCGAGGGCGTGCAGGGCCACGTCGCCTATCCGCATCGCGCGCAAAATCCGGTGCCGGACATTGCGCGGCTGATCGTGGCGATTGCCGACGAACCGCTCGACCGCGGCAGCGCGCAGTTCCAGCCGTCGAATCTCGAATTCACGTCCGTCGATGTCGGCAACACCGCGACCAACGTGATCCCGGGCCAGGCGCGCGCGAAATTCAACATCCGCTACAACGACCTGCACAGCCAGGAGTCGCTGCGCAGGCTGGTCGAGGAGCGCGTGGCAAAGGCCGCCGGCAACCGCATCCGCGCGCGGATCGACTGGCTGCCGTCGAACTCCAACGTGTTCCTGACCAAGCCCGGCCCCTTCACCGACCTCGCGGTCGCCGCGATCGAGGGGGTCACGGGGCGCAGGCCCGAGCTCTCCACCACCGGGGGCACATCGGATGCGCGCTTCATCGCAAGCTACTGCCCGGTGATCGAGTTCGGCCTGGTCGGCCAGACCATGCACCAGGTCGACGAGCGCGCATCGGTGGCCGATATCGAGACGCTGACGAAGATCTATCGCGGGATATTGGAGCGGTATTTCGCTTAAGCCACCGCTGTCATCGTCCGCGAAGGCGGACGATCCAGTATCCCAGAGACGTTGATGTCAAACGGAGAGGCCGCGGCGTACTGGATGCCCCGCCTACGCGGGGCATGACGGCGGAGAGCCTGACTAATACTCCACCCGCACCAGATACAGCCCTTCCGGCGGCGCGACGGGGCCGCAGGCGGCGCGGTTGCGGGCGGCGAGCGCTGCGGCGAGATCGTCGGCGCTCCAGCGGCCTTCGCCGACCCAGACCAGCGAGCCCACCATGGACCGCACCTGGCTGTGCAGGAACGAGCGCGCCGAGGTGACAATGTTGATCGCATCGCCTTCCCTGGCGACATCGAGCTGATCGAGCGTCTTCTCCGGCGATTTGGCCTGGCAGTCGGTGTCGCGGAATGTCGTGAAATCGTGCTTGCCGATCAGGCGCTGTGCGGCCTCATGCATCGCCTCCGCGTCGAGCCGCCGCGGCACGCGCCAGACCCGGCCGATGTCGAGCGCCAAATTGGCGCGGGTGTTCCTGATGCGATAGAGATAATGCCGCTTCGTGGCGGAGAAGCGCGCCTCGAACGTCTCCGGCACGATCTCCACCTCGCGCACCGCGATGGGATGCGGGCGCAGATGCGCGTTCAGCCCATCGCGCAGACGGTCGGCTCGGAACGGTTTTGCAATATCGCAATGCGCGACCTGGCCGAGCGCATGCACCCCGGCATCCGTCCGCCCCGCGCCATGGACACGCACCGGTTCGCCGCACATGGCCTGCACCGCCGTCTCCAGCGCGCCCTGCACGGACAGGAGGTCGTCCTGCAGCTGCCAGCCGCAGAACGGCGCGCCGTCATATTCGATGGTGAGCTTGTAGCGGGGCATCAGGCGAACCGCGCGCCGCGCTTCAGCGGCGTGCCGTTCAGGAATTCCAACGCCTTCATCGGCGCCTTGCCGGCGCGCTGCAGCTCGACGATGCGGATCGCGCCGTCGGCGCAGGCGATCGTGAGCTGGTCGTCCAGCACCTCGCCCGGCGCGCCGGTGCCGGCCGCCAATATACAGCGCAAAATCTTGATCCGCGCCGGCTCGCCTGACGTCTGCAGCTCGCTCCATGCGCCCGGAAACGGCGACAGCCCGTGGATGTGGCGGAGCACGGCGTGGGCGGGCCGGTTCCAGTCGATATGCGCTTCCGCCTTGTCAATCTTGGCGGCGTAGGTGACGCCGTCGGCCGGCTGTCGCGTGAGCTCCAGCTGGCCGCGCTCGAGTGCGGCCATCGCGCGCACCGCGAGATCCGCCCCTAGCCGTGACAGCCGGTCGTGCAGTTCGGCGGCGGTCATATCGTCGGTGATGGCGACGCGCTCGGCCATGGCGACGTCGCCGGTATCGAGCCCGACATCCATCTTCATCACCATGACGCCGGTCTCGGCATCGCCGGCCATGATGGCGCGGTTGATCGGGGCCGCGCCGCGCCAGCGCGGCAACAGCGACGCATGCAGGTTGAAGCAGCCGAGCCTCGGCGCATCGAGAATGGCCTGCGGCAGGATCATGCCGTAAGCCACCACCACGGCGGCATCGGCATTGTGGGCGCGGAACTGCTCGAGCGCTTCCGGCGTCTTCAACGTCTTTGGCGTGACCACGGGAATGCCGAGCCGCCGCGCGGCCTCTTCCACCGGCGTCGGCTGCAGCGTCAGGCCACGGCGTCCGGCCGGTTTCGGCGCACGGGTGTAGACCGCTGCGATGTCGTGTCCATGCGCGGCGAGCTCGGCAAGCGTCGGCACCGAGAAATCAGGCGTGCCCATGAAGATCAGGCGAAGGGGCATGAGGCTCGCTCGCTGCGTTCCCTCCCCCCTTGCGGGGGAGGGCTAGGGAGGGGGGTAAGCCCCGGGTTCGGTGCCTGTGGTCCCCCCTCTCCAGCTCTCCCCCGCCGCAAGTCGGGCCTGCCCGACTTGCGCCAATTGAAGATGCGCAACCGGGGTAAACCCCGGTTGCGTGGGGGAGAGGGCCGACCGGGCGCGGGGGCACAGCCGTGACCAATCGTTACTCCGCCGCGCGCTTGGCGGCCTTTTCGAATTTCTTCAGCACACGGTCGCGCTTGAGCTTCGACAGATAGTCGATGAACAGGACGCCGTTGAGATGGTCGATCTCGTGCTGGATGCAGGTGGCGAACAGCCCTTCGGCATCCTCCTCATGCACCTTGCCGTCGAGATCGGTGAAGCGGACGCGCACCTTGGCCGGCCGCTCGACCTCCTCGTAATATTCGGGGATCGACAGGCAGCCTTCCTCGTAGGTCGACAGCTCGTCCGAGGACGAGAGAATTTCCGGATTGATGAAGACGCGCGGCTCGCGCTTGGTCTCGCCCTCCTCGCTCTTCTTGGCAAGGTCCATGGTAATAAGCCGCACCGGCTCGGCGACCTGGATCGCCGCGAGCCCGATGCCGGGCGCGTCGTACATGGTCTCGAACATGTCGTCGACCAGCGCCCGGATCTCCGGCGTGATCTTGTCGACAGGTTTGGAGACAAGCCGGAGCCGCTTGTCCGGCAGGATGATGATTTCCTTGAGGGCCATGGGCCGCGATTTAGGCACTTCGCAGGGAACGGTCAATCCGCAGCGCAGGGCGTCGAGGCTTCGCCAACCACGAAATTTAACATTGCATTAACCATAAAAATTTACCGGCCATTAACCATAAATGTTCCCTCTTCGTTCGCCCGGCCTCGCGAATCGGGTAGACAGGACGGCATGAACCAGATCCTTTTCATGATCGGCGACTGGCCGGTCCATGCCGGCGAGGCGCTGCTCGGCTTCGGCGCGCTTGTCCTCATCCTGCTGCTCGCCATCGTGGTCGTGGTGGCGCGATCGGGCCGCCGCGGCGCCGATCTCGCGCTCCAGCAGGCCATCCGGGCCGATGACCTGGAACAGCGGCTCGCCGAGCTGATGCGCGCCCAGAGCGAGGCCAATGTCCGGGCCGATGCAATGGGACAGGCGCTGGCCGGACGCCAGGCCGAGATGGCGCGTGCCGTCAATGAGCGGCTGGATTCGGTGACCCACCGGGTCGGCCAGTCCATGGAGCAGACCACGCGCAACACCATGGATTCCCTGCGCGTGCTGCACGAGCGGCTCGGCATCATCGACGACGCGCAGAAGAACCTCTCGAACCTCACCACCCAGGTCACCACCTTGCGCGACGTGCTCGCCAACAAGCAGTCGCGCGGCGCGTTCGGCCAGGCGCGGATGGAGGCGATCGTGCAGGACGGTCTGCCGAAGGGCTCCTATGAATTCCAGTACACGCTCTCCAGCGGCAAGCGGCCGGATTGCGTCGTGTTCCTGCCCGACCAGCGGCCGCTGTGCATCGACGCGAAATTCCCGCTGGAGGCGATGACCGCGCTGCACGACGCCCGCACCGACGAGGAGCGCAAGCTAGCCTCGCAGCGGCTGCGCGGCGACGTCCTGAAGCATGTCGGCGACATCGCCGAGAAATATCTGATCGCCGGCGAGACCCAGGATTCCGCGCTGATGTTCGTGCCGTCGGAATCGGTCTACGCCGAGATCCATGACGGTTTCGACGACGTGATCCAGAAGGCCTACCGCGCCCGCGTGGTGCTGGTGTCGCCGTCGCTTCTGATGCTGGCGATCCAGGTGATGCAGCAGATCATGAAGGATGCCCGCATCCGCGACGCCGCCGACCAGATCCGCACCGAGGTGGTCAATCTCGGCGACGATCTCGGCCGCCTGCGCGAACGTGTGCTCAAGCTGCAGAAGCATTTCGGCGACGTGAACGAGGACATCAGGCAGATCCTGATCTCCGCCGACAAGATCGAGAAGCGCGCCGGGCGAATCGAGGAGCTCGATTTTTCCAAGACCGAGGCACCGGCGGAGGCGCCGAAGCTGGTGAAGGCGGGCGCGCCGGAACTGTTCCCGGTGCGCAAGCTGCAGGCGGGGGAGTGAGCTTTTGCCTCGCCCCGTCCTTCACGGGGAGAGGCCGACGCGCGGAACGCGCGGCGGGTGAGGGGCACTCTCCGCGAGCCGTGCTCGTGGAGGCAGCCCCTCACCCCGCCCTCTCCCCGTGAAGGACGGGGAGAGGGAGACGAGGCAGCGGGGCGCGAATATGCTAACAGCGGGCATGACCTCGTCTGAAGCCACAGCCAAAACCACCGAAGATAAAGCTCCCGCCGCCACCTCCTGGCGCGAGAGTTTTGCCGTCTACCTGCAGCCGCGGGTGCTGATCGTGCTGTTCCTCGGCTTCTCCTCCGGGCTGCCGCTGGCGCTGTCCGGCTCGACGCTATTGGTGTGGATGCGGGAGGCCGGCGTCGATCTCGGCACCATCGGGCTGTTTGCGCTGGTCGGCACGCCCTACACGCTGAAGTTCCTGTGGGCCCCGCTGGTCGATGCGCTGCATGTGCCGCCGTTCACGCAGATCTTCGGCCGCCGCCGCGGCTGGCTGTTGTTCTCGCAACTGCTGTTGATCGCAACCATCCTGCTGCTGGCGGTCGCCGACCCCGCGCGCTCGCCGGCCTTCGTCGCGCTGGCAGCCCTGCTTGTTGCCACGGCGTCCTCGACCCAGGACATCGTCGTTGACGCCTTCCGCGTCGAGAGCCTGCCCGAAAGCGAGCAGGCCGCCGGCATGGCCTCCTATGTCGCCGCCTATCGGATCGGCATGCTGGTCTCGACCGCGGGCGCGCTGTTCATCGTCAGCGGCTTCGAGTCCGCGGGGCTGGCACGCAGCGCGGCGTGGATGTGGGGCTATGTCGTCATGGCCGCCATGGTCCTGATTGGGACGGTGACGGCGCTGCTCGCAACCGAGCCGGAACAATCGGTCCGCGCGGAAGCCAAGACGCATGCGGAGGCGCCGCTTGTCCGCGTGCTGCATGCCGCCGTCGGCGCCTTCACGGAGTTCCTCTCCCGCAAGGATGCCATCGCCGCCCTTGCCTTCGTCGTGCTGTTCAAATTCACCGACGCCTTTTCCGGCACCATGACCGCGCCGTTCGTGATCGACCTCGGCTTCTCCCGCAACGACTATGCCGCGATCGTCAAAGGCGTTGGCCTGGCCGCAACTCTGATCGGCGGTTTTGCCGGGGGCTTTGTGGCGCGGCGCTATTCGCTCGCCGCGAGCCTGCTGATCGGGGGAAGCCTGCAGGCGGTCGCCAATCTCTCGTTCTCCTGGCTCGCAATATCGGGCAACAGCCAATGGGCGCTGGCCTTTGCGATCACGGCCGAGAATTTCACCAGCGCCATCGGGACCGTGATCTTCGTCGCGTATCTGTCGGCGCTGTGCCAGAACCCGCTGCACACCGCGACCCAATATGCGCTGCTCACCGCGCTCGCCGCAGTCGGGCGCACCTATCTGTCATCGGGCGCCGGCTTTGTGGCGAAGGCGGCCGGCTGGCCGCTGTTCTTCATGATCTGCGTTGTAGTCGCCGTGCCGAGCCTCGTGCTGCTCGCCTGGCTCGACCGCCGCGGCCATTTCGAGGCGCTAGGGCCGGTGAAGATTTAGACTAGCTCCTCACGGTCGCTATCATTTTGGTGGTCATCACCCGCGAAAGCGGGTGATCCAGTATTCCAGAGACAGCCGTGCATGAGCCGAAAGGCCTCGACGTACTGGATCGCCCGGTCCCGTCTGCGCCAAGGCTTCGACAGGGCGAGCGAGTCCTGAGCACGCGAAGCTTTGGCGGAGGCGGCAAGCCGGGCGATGACAGCTCGATCAATGCCTCACCAAACTCCATTTGGTGATCACGGCCTCGCTCATCTGCCCGGCGTCCTGGGCGCAGGCGACCTCGTCGACCTTGACCGAGATCTCCCTGCCGACCAGCGATCTCAGCTGGTTGGCCTGGGCGCTGCTGGTGGTGATGAGCTGAAAGGTTTCGGGCCCGGTCTCGAGATTGCAGAGCCCGCTCGGCGCCGGCAGCCGGCGCGGCTCGGTGGTGATCTGGAAGGTCGCGATCCGCTTGCCCTGCTGCTTGGGGTCGCGCACCCGCAACGCGTTGAGCTCGCCCGACAGCACGTCGCCGGCATTGATCGGCTTGCCGGCCTTCAACGGCACGTTCTCGGGCCGCGGCTCGTCCTGCCCCTGGGCCCGACCCGCGGAGGCCGGGAAGCTCGCCAGCAGAATGGACGCAAAGGCCAAGCCCATGGCGAATCGTCGTTTCGTCATTCGTCAGTCTTCCAAGTGATTCGGCTAGAACAGCGTGCGCTGGCGCATCGCGGCAGATAGCGTACCTTCGTCGAGATAATCAAGCTCACCGCCGACAGGCACGCCGTGGGCGAGCCGCGTCACCCTGACATTGGCGTCCTGAAGCAGATCAGTGATGTAATGCGCGGTGGTCTGCCCATCCACGGTTGCATTGAGCGCCAGGATGATCTCGCTCACCTCCGGCTCATGGGCCCGCTTGACCAGCGCATCGATGGTGAGGTCCTGCGGCCCGACGCCATCGAGCGGCGACAGCGTGCCGCCGAGAACATGGTAGCGCCCGTTGGTCGCGGTCGCCCGCTCCAGCGCCCAGAGATCGGCGACATCGGCGACCACCACGATGATGGCGCCATCGCGGCGCGGATCGGTGCAGACGGTGCAGGGATTTTGGGTGTCGATATTGCCGCAGGTCTTGCAGACCTGGATCTTGTCGATTGCAACCTGCAGCGCGCTCGCAAGCGGCGTCATCAACGCCTCGCGCTTCTTGATCAGATGCAGCGCGGCGCGGCGCGCCGAGCGCGGCCCCAGGCCCGGCAGCCGGGCCAACAGCTGGATCAGTCGCTCGATTTCGGGACCGGCAACGGCAGCAGGCATTGCGTTACGAACCGAGCCCCAGGAGTCCGGGCGGCAGGCCGAGGCCGCCGGCGAGCAACTGCATCTTCTCCTGCATCGCGGCTTCCGCCTTGCGCCGCGCATCGGCATGCGCGGTGACCAGCAGGTCCTCCAGGATCCCGACCTCGTCGGCCTTCATCAGCGAGGGATCGATCTTCACGCCCTTCACGTCCATCTTCGCAGTCATGCGCACGGCCACCAGCCCGCCGCCGGCGCTGCCTTCGACCTCGACATTGCCGAGCTCTTCCTGCATCGCCTGCATCTTCGACTGCAGCTGTGCCGCCTGCTTCATCATGCCGAGAAAATCGGGCATCGGTGTTTCCTTTTGGAAAAAATCCCAACCTGGTTGAACATGATCGTCTCGGAAGACCGCTTCACGCTGTTCCGGATCATGCTCTAATCGTCGAGATCGACGGAATCCTCGCCGCCGAACTCGTCATCTGTGCCGCCAGCGCCAATATCGGATTCCGGCGGCTCGGCGGCAAGCTTGCGCACCTCGATAATGCGCGCACCCGGGAAACGTGCCAGCACTTCCCTGACCCGCGGATCGGCTTCGGCGGCGCGCTCGCGCTCGTTCTTCTTGACCAGGTTCTGCTCGCGCAGCGTCGGCTGGCCCGCCTCGTTGGAGAGGACGACCGTCCAGCGCCGCCCGGTCCAAAGCTCGAGCTTGCGCGACAGCTCCGTCACCATGGTGCGCGAGGCGTTGGGTTCCAGCGCAACCTCCAGCCGGCCGTCCTCGATGCGGACGAGGCGCATGTCGGCCTCCAGCGCCGACTTGGTCATCAGATCGCGTTTCTCCCCGGCCAGGGCGACGAGCTGCGGAAAGCTCGTGATCCTCAGCGCCGGCGACGCGCTTAGCGGCTCCGGTGCCGCCATCTGCGGCTGCGCGCGAACCGAGGCCTCGGCACGTGGTGCCGCAGGGGCGCGCGCGGCGGAGGCGGACATCGAGGAGACGGTCGGGGCCGGCGCGCCGCGCGGGCCGGCAACCGGCGCAATCGTCGCAGACGCGCCGCCGTTCTGCTCGATCATCCTGACAGCCTCGTCAGGCGT
The DNA here is from genome assembly GCA_035293585.1 of Bradyrhizobium sp. Taxonomy (GTDB): domain Bacteria; phylum Pseudomonadota; class Alphaproteobacteria; order Rhizobiales; family Xanthobacteraceae; genus Bradyrhizobium. The sequence continues at coordinate 52,372 of DATGMN010000013.1, forward strand.
CGGCAGATCGGCAACATAGGCGATCCGCACCAGCACCATTTCGGCGGCCGCCGCGGGCCGCGTCGCGCCTTGCGTCTCCGTGATCCCCTTGAGCAACATCTGCCAGGTCCGCGACAGCACCCGCATCGACAGCTTGGTCGCGAAATCGCGCGCGCGCAGCCGCTCGGTCTCGCTATAGGCGACATTGTCGGCGGTGGCCGGCACGATCTTGACGCGGGTGACGAAGTTGACGAATTCCGCCAGGTCCGACAGCACAACGATCGGATCGGCGCCGGTGTCATATTGCTCGCGGAACTCGCGGAATGCGCCGGCAATGTCGCCGCGCATCAGCGAATCGAACAGATCGATCACCCGGGTGCGGTCGGCGAGGCCGAGCATCTGGCGTACGGCCTCGGCGCGCACCTCGCCGGCCGCATGCGCAATCGCCTGGTCGAGCAGCGACAGCGAGTCGCGCACCGAGCCCTCGGCGGCGCGCGCGATGATGCCGAGCGCCTCCGGCTCGATCGCGACGCCTTCCTTGCTGGCGATATTGGCGAGATGCTTCATCAAGACATCCGCCTCCACCCGGCGCAGGTCGAAGCGCTGGCAGCGCGACAGCACCGTCACCGGCACTTTGCGGATTTCGGTGGTAGCGAAGACGAATTTGGCGTGCTCGGGCGGCTCCTCCAGCGTCTTCAGGAACGCATTGAAGGCCGCGGTCGACAGCATGTGGACTTCGTCGATGATGTAGACCTTGTAACGCGCGCTCGCCGGCGCATAGCGCACGCTGTCATTGATCTGCCTGACGTCGTCGACGCCGGTGTGGGACGCCGCATCCATCTCCAGCACGTCCATGTGCCGGCTTTCCATGATCGCCTGGCAATGCACGCCCAGCGTCGGCATGTCGATGGTCGGCCCCTTCACCGAGCCGTCCGGCAACTCGTAATTGAGCGCGCGCGCCAGGATGCGGGCGGTGGTGGTCTTGCCGACCCCGCGCACGCCGGTCAGGATCCAGGCCTGCGGGATGCGGCCGGTCTCGAAAGCGTTGGAGACCGTGCGGACCACGGCATCCTGGCCGATCAGGTCGGTAAAACTGGACGGGCGGTATTTCCGCGCCAGCACCCGATACGGCTTTGCGCTGCTCGCGGGCGTGCCGAGATCAAGGCCATCGGATACAGCGCTGTCGGAGTTTACTGGAGGGGCGCCGGCGTCGGTCATCGATCGATCCGCAAATGAACGTCTTTCGGCCGGCTTCGATCGGCTGGCTGGCGAGCGGTCTCAGGCGCGAGAATTCCGAGACCACCGGCCAAAACGCGAATGCGGGCGAAAGATCGTCCTTTCTTTGCGCGATTCGCTTCACAAAAGTAGGTAGGAGACTGACGAGCGACCCGATCCGGACCTCGTTAGGGCTGCTTCCTTCCGGACCTGACCCGGTTGGCGAGTGGCTCGTCCACCGCCAATCTCCCGGCACCTATTTGGGGCCAAAAGGACCAGAAAGCAAGCGGGGTGTCGGCTGCGTTTCCGGGGGTTGTGCCGGAACAGGGAAAAGCTTTAGGTGCCGTTAAGTGCCTGGGCCTTCCCGGGCATCTACGTCTCGCTCCGTCATTCCGGGGCGGTCCGAGAGGACCGAACCCGGAATCTCGAGATTCCGGGTTCGATGCTGGCGCATCGCCCCGGAACGACGGTGCGGCAAACTCGCGAATCAACCGGGAAGAACGATGCCCGAATCAGCCTGGTCGCTGCATCCCCAGCTCAAGAAGGACACCATCGACATCGGCGACCTGCCGCTGTGCCGGGTGCTGGTGATCAAGGACGCCAACTACCCCTGGCTGCTGCTGGTGCCGCGCCACGAGGGTGCGGTCGAGATCATCGACCTCTCCGAGATCGAGCAGGCGCAGCTGATGACCGAGACCTCGCGGGTGGCGCGGGCGCTGAAAGAGATCACCAAGTGCGACAAGCTCAATATCGCGGCGCTCGGCAACGCCGTGCCGCAGCTGCATGTGCACGTGATCGCGCGCCGCAAGACCGACGCCGCCTGGCCGCGGCCGGTATGGGGCGCGGTGCAGCCGGTCGACCATGACGCGACCGAAGTACAACATTTCATCAGCGCACTGCGCCGCAAGATCTGGTTGGGTTGAACAGACATGTCCGCATCCGATTCCTTTCCGCTTGGAAAGCCCGCGTTCGTCAGCAACGTCCTCGACCGCGCCGCGCATCTGCGCGGCAAGGACGACAAGCTGCTGGCGATGGAGCGCGATTCCAGGACGCGCGCCTACGTGGTGTTCCGCGATTCGCTGGTGGTGAAGCGCGACGGCGAGGCCACGCGCGCGCTGCTCACCATCGACGAGGCGCTGAAATTCGGCGCCAATCCGGGCACGGTGTTTCTGGGCCTGCGCGACGGCGCGGCGGTGTTCGGCATGGGTATCGCGGCAGGCGCGGCCGAGAAGCTGATCGGCCGCGACGACGTCGCGGTGAACGAGCTGCGCGGTATGGCCATGCAGGGCGCAGTTCCGCCGGAGGAGCTGTCGGCGGTCGCGATGGCCAAATCGCTGGTCAGCTGGCACCAGCGCCACGGCTTCTGCGCCAATTGCGGCGCCAGGACTGCGATGCGGGAAGGCGGCTGGAAGCGCGAATGCGGAAGCTGCAAGGCCGAGCATTTTCCGCGCACTGATCCGGTGGTGATCATGCTGGTGACCAAGGGCGACAAGTGCCTGATGGGCCGGCAGTCGCGCTTCCCCACCGGCATGTATTCCTGCCTCGCCGGCTTTGTCGAAGCGGCCGAGACCATCGAGGACGCGGTCCAGCGCGAGGTGTTCGAGGAGGCCGGCATCCGCTGCACCGACGTGGCCTATTACATGACCCAGCCCTGGCCCTATCCGTCGTCGCTGATGATCGGCTGCACGGCACGCGCCACCACCGAGGAGATCGTGGTCGACCGCACCGAGCTCGAGGATGCGCGCTGGTTCGACCGCGAGGAGGCAAGGCTGATGCTGACGCGCAAGCACCCGGACGGGCTGGCCGGCCCGCATCCCTTCGCCATCGCCCACCATCTGCTTGGGCGCTGGGTCCACGGGGCGGACCGCTGAGCCGATTTTGCGGTGCCCGCATTGCATCGCAATGCATTGAACTTGAAGGGGTTTTGCCCGGGCCTCGCGGGCGGCAGGGCGCGTGCGCCCGAATGACGGGCTTGATATAGAAGATTTTTCTATATATGACTTATGGAAACGTCACATATGGAACATTCTTCTCATGAGCGAGCTCGCCGTTCAGATCCCCCACGAGACCAGCCGCCGCCTCGATGCCATCGACCGCAAGATCCTGATGGTCCTGCAGGAGGACGCCTCGCTATCGGTTGCCGAAATCGGCGACCGGGTCGGGCTGTCCTCGACCCCCTGCTGGAAGCGCATCCAGCGGCTGGAGGCCGACGGCGTGATCCTGCGCCGCGTCGCGCTGGTCGACCAGAACAAGATCGGGCTCGGCATCACCGTGTTCGTATCGGTGGAAAGCTCCGACCATTCGGAAGCGTGGCTGAAGAAATTCGCCGAAGCCGTCAGCGCCATGCCGGAGGTGATGGAATTCTACCGCATGGCGGGCGACGTCGACTACATGCTCCGCGTCGTGGTCGCGGACATGCAGAGCTATGACGTGTTCTACAAGAAGCTGATCGCAACCGTGACGCTGAAGAACGTCACCTCGCGCTTTGCGATGGAGAAGATCAAGTCGGTCACCGCGCTGCCGGTGCCGGCAGTAGCCTGAAGCTGGCGGCGATCGACGGTAATATAGCGCCGCTACTCTCGCGCTCGACGGAGGATGCCCGCGTCGCGAGAGCGGGCGTTTATTTACCCGCGGTTAGCTTCGAGAAAATAGTGTTGCCGGGATGGAGCGGGCAAACACCATCTCGACATTGCGATGGCCTGCCTGGCTGAACGCCGCCGCGCTGCTGATCGCGAGCTTTACCGCGATCACGGCACTGTCGTTACAGGTCCGTCCCGGTGCCGAGGTCGTCGCCGTGGCTTTTCCGCCATGGTGGAATTCCCAGAGAGCCTTTCTTGCTGCGGCCTCTGCCGATGCTGCGATCGTGAGGATGACGGCGGTTCCGTCCCTTCTGGTGGTGCGCCCGGACCGGCACGACGGACTGGCACGGCTGCGCGCGGCCGGCGTATGGCTCATGGTGGACCCGCAAGCCATCACCGCGTGTTTCTTGCAGTGATTGTTGGGGGGCTGGGAATGAGCATCGAAAGCGATGATCTGGCACATTTGCGCGACACCACCAGCAAGGCGCTGCTTGCCGTGCTCTGGCTGCACGTTCCGATCGCCCTTGTCATCGGCATGATGCGCGGAGATTGGCTGATACCGACGGCATTCATGGCAGCGATGGCTGTTGCCGCAAGCCTGTCGTGGAAAGCGGCCGGCAACGCACTCTCGACCCGCCTGACCATTGCGGTTGCGCTGATGGGCGGCGTGTCGATGCTCGTCTACCAGCTATCGGGACATCCCTGGCAGATCGACATGCACATGTACTTCTTCGCAACGCTTGCCTGCCTGGTCGCCTATTGCGACTACCGGCCGATCATCGCCGGCACCGTCGCGGTCGCCCTGCATCATCTTGCGCTCAACTTCATCCTTCCCGCCGCGATCTATCCCGGCGGCGCCGACTTCGGACGCGTGGTTCTGCACGCCGTGATCCTGCTGATCGAGGCAGGCGTGCTGATCGGGCTTGCGCACAAGCTGTCGCAGCTGTTTGCGACTGCGGCGCAAAAGGCCGCCGAGGCGGAAGCTGCGGGCGCCGCCGAGGCCAACGCCAATCGGGAGCGCAGCGAGATCGAGCAGCGCGCCAGGCAGGACCGCGACGCAGCCCGTCGCGAGCTCGCCACCGGCTTTGAACGGACCGTGGGCAGCATTGTCGAGGCGGTCGCGGTGACGGCCGGCGAGATGCAGGGCCTGTCGTCGTCGATGAGCACGAGCAACGCCGAAACCGCGCGCCTGACGGCTTCGGCCGCCGACGCCTCCGCGCAGGCCTCGGAGAATGTGGAGACCGTGGCGACGGCCACCGAGGAGCTCAACGCATCGATCAACAACATTGCCCAGCAGGTCACGCGCTCGGCCGAGATCGCCGCCAAGGCGGCCGGCGAGGCGCGCCGCACCAATACGGTGGTCGAGGGGCTGGCGGCGGGCACGCAGAAGATCGGCGAGGTCGTCACGCTGATCCAGAGCATTGCGAGCCAGACCAATCTGCTTGCACTCAATGCCACCATCGAGGCGGCACGCGCCGGCGAGCACGGCCGCGGCTTTGCCGTGGTCGCCAGTGAAGTCAAGGCCCTGGCGAATCAGACCGCAAAGGCGACGGAAGAGATTTCCGCACAGGTTCAGGACATCCAGAATGCCACGGGCGAGGCCGTGAGCGCCATTCAGACGATCGGCAACACCATCGCCGAGATCGACGGCATCTCCAACGACATCGCCCTTGCGGTGAGCCGGCAGGGAGCGGCAACGCGCGAGATTGCCGGCAGCGTGCAGCAGGCGGCAAACCGCACCCGCGACGTCAACGGGACCATCAAGACCGCGGGCCGGGCCTCCGACAAGACGGGCGTTGCGGCATCCGGCATGCTGGATGCGGCGAATGCGCTGTCGTCACAATCCGCGCGGTTGAAAGCCGAGGTCGCGACCTTCCTCCGCTCGCTGCTCGCGGCCTGACGCAAGCGACCGCTCCGCGAATGCCGCGGGGCGCGGGTGACATCAGATCTTCTGATTATATTCGCCCACCTCGGGATGCGTGCGCAGCACACTGTCGACGGCCTCGAACATGTCGCGCATGCGCCGTTCGGAGACCGGGCTTTCGACGACGACCACCAGCTCCGGCTTGTTGGACGAGGCGCGCACCAGGCCCCAGCTGCCGTCCTCCACCGTGACGCGGACGCCGTTGACGGTGACGAGGTCGCGGATCTTTTGCCCCGCGACCGGCCCGCCCTTGTTCTGCAAAGCCTCGAAATGCTTCACCACGGCATCGACCACGCCGTATTTCAGCTCGTCGGCACAGTGCGGCGACATGGTCGGCGACGACCAGGTCTTCGGCAGCGCGTTCTTGAGGTCGGCCATCGACTTGCCGGGTGCGCGATCGAGCATCTCGCAAATCGCGATCGCCGAGACCAGGCCGTCGTCATAACCGCGGCCGAACGGCTTGTTGAAGAAGAAATGACCTGACTTCTCGAAGCCCGCGAGCGCGCCGAGCTCGTTGGTGCGGCGCTTCATGTAGGAATGGCCGGTCTTCCAATAGGCGGTTCGGGCGCCCTGCTGCTGCAGCACCGGATCGGTCATGAAGAGCCCGGTCGACTTCACATCGACCACGAATTGCGCGTCTTTGTGGATCGCCGACATGTCACGCGCCAGCATCACGCCGACCTTGTCGGCGAAAATCTCTTCACCGGTGTTGTCGACCACGCCGCAGCGATCGCCGTCGCCATCGAAGCCGAGGCCGACATCGGCCTTGTGTTCAAGCACCGCATCACGGATCGCGTGCAGCATCTCCATGTCTTCCGGATTCGGATTGTATTTCGGGAAGGTGTAGTCGAGCTCGGTATCGAGCGGGATCACCTCGCAGCCGATCGCCTCCATCACCTGCGGCGCGAACGCACCGGCGGTGCCGTTGCCGCAGGCGACCACGACCTTGAGCTTGCGGTTCAGCTTCGGCCGGCTGGTGAGATCCCTGATGTAGCGGGCCGGGACGTTTTCGTGGAATTGATAGGCGCCGCCGGCACTGGTCTTGAAATCGGCGTTGAGCACGATCTCCTTCAGCCGCGTCATCTCGTCGGGACCGAAGGTGAGCGGGCGGTTCGCGCCCATCTTGACCCCGGTCCAGCCATTGTCGTTGTGGGAGGCGGTGACCATGGCGACGCAGGGCACGTCGAGCTCGAACTGCGCGAAATAAGCCATCGGCGTCACCGCGAGCCCGATGTCGTGCACCTTGCAGCCTGACGCCATCAGGCCCGAAACGAGCGCATATTTGATCGAGGCCGAATAAGCGCGGAAATCGTGACCGGTGACGATTTCCTGTTGGACGCCGAGTTCGGCGATCAAGGTCCCCAGCCCCATGCCGAGCGCCTGCACGCCCATCAGGTTGATTTCCTTGTTGAACAGCCAGCGCGCGTCATATTCGCGGAAGCCCGTCGGCTTCACCATCGGCTCGGATTCGAACGCGTAAGTATTGGGCGAAAGCGCGGGCTTCGGTTTCGGAAACATCGGGACATGACCTCGTCTGGAATTCGAGAGCAGCAGGTTGCGGCTGCCATAGCGAATAGATCGCCGCGGCGAAAGGCGGGATTACGGCCGGGATGATGATAATTCGCCCGGACGGAGGGGTACACACATGGAGGGCGGTCGGCCTAGCTGCCGTCGCCCGATAGCTCCTCCTCCACCACGGACCTCAAGGGCGGCAGGGCGTCGTGAACGGTGTTCCAGACAAAGTGAGCCGAAACGTCCTCGTAGTCGTGCCGATAGACGTTTCCCGCCCCGGCCATTTGCTTCCAGCCGATTTGCGGATGTCGCGCCTTGAGCTCATCCGAAAAGGCGCCGTGAGGCTTCGGAGATAATCTCGAGACAGCAAGTCGTTGCATAGATCGTGCGGAGGTCAGCCGCGAATTTGTCGGGATCAAACCCTACAACGAATTGTTCGGCCAAATTGATGTGATGCAGGATGTCCCGACGAGCACCCGCCACAAGCTCAGAACGCATAGATTGCATCTGCTGTAGCGGTGGGCCGCACATGGGATTTGAGAGCATCGCGGTTCACGACGTCGACAGGCGCGTCAAAAAGACCTGCGATATATTCCTTGAGATCGACATAATCGAAAACCGTCATCCGCGCAGCAGGTTCGATTTCGATCATGATGTCGATGTCGCTATCCGCCCTGTTGCTGCCCCGCGCCACCGAACCAAATAACGCGGCATGTCGCACGCCCCTGCTACGCAAGGCCGGTTCGGATCGTCGCAAGGTATCGAGTGCTTCAGCGCGGTTCATGGTCCAAATATAGCATACTGCCGTAGCTCTCGGGAGAGGCTATTGCTATCGAGAGCGGCCAGCAGCCCTACTGCCGCAGCACCATCTGCCCGTCGCTGTATTCGAACCGCTTCAGCCGCGACAGGAACGACAGCCCGAGCAGGTTCTCCGACAGCGCTGCGTCCGGCAGCACCAGCGCATCGACGTCGCGCAGCACGAGGCCGCCGACATCGATCATCGCAAGGCGCGTGCGAGCGCCCTTGACGGTGCCGTTGGCGGTGGTGACATTGGCGGTGTACTGAGCGCGAGGGGGATAAAGTCCGAAGCGCGCCGCGGAGCTTTCGTTCACGGCCACAACGGACGCGCCGGTATCGATCATGAAATTGACCTGCTGGCCGTTGATGCGGGCTTCGGTCAGGAAATGGCCGCGGCTGTCGGGCGCAAGGCTGAGACTGTGAGAGCCGGTCTCCGCCTGTGCCGCCGGCTCCGGCGCAACGGCGGCATTGGCAGGACTCGGGGAAGCGGACGCAGGCGTCATCCGGTCCGCCATCTGGGCCATGAAGCTTCCAAGCGCGATCATGATCGCCGCAAAGATCATCAGGTTACGCATGACGCCACCACCCGTCGGTCCACGACCGGACCATTTGACCACGGCCGCCGAAGGCCGCGATGTCCGAACCCCGCCATTTTCGCGAAAAGGATGAGCGAAAGGTTAATTCGGGCCCCGAGCCCGCGAGATATCAGGCCGCCTCTGCGACCGGGCTGGGCATGACGGCGCGCAGCGCATAATAGATCGCTCCCGCGATGGCGGCGCCGAAGGCCTCGCCGACCGCGAAGCAGGGGCTGTGCCGACGGCTCAGGTTCCGCGCGGCTTGGCACGGCGGGTCGGCACCGCATTGGCGGGATCGTCCGGCCAGGGATGGCGCGGATAGCGGCCGCGCAGATCGGAGCGGACGGCGGCATAACTGCCGCGCCAAAATCCGGGCAGGTCGCGGGTGACCTGCACCGGGCGCTGAGCGGGCGAGAGCAGTTCGAGCACCAGCGGCACCGCACCGCCGGCGATCGAGGGATGGACGTTGAGGCCGAACAATTCCTGCAAGCGCACGGCAATGGTCGGCCCCTGTTCGGCCTCGTAGTCGATGGCAAGTTGCGTGCCCGTCGGCGCCTCGAAATGGGTCGGCGCCTCGCGATCGAGCCGCGCGCGCAAGTCCCACGGCAGCAGCGCCATCAGCGCTTCCGACAGATCGCCGGCGGAGACGTCTTTCAGCGCGGTCTTGTCGTAGAGGGCGCCCACCAGCCAATCCTCGCGCCGCGCGGCGAGCGCGTCGTCCGACAGGTCCGGCCAGGGCTCGCCTTCCGCCTTGCGCAGGAACATCACGCGGTCGCGCCACTGGATGGCAGCCTTCGACCACGGCAATTTGTCGAGGCCGGCCGCGACCAGACCGTCGGCGAACACGCGGGCGGTTTCCGCCGACGGCGTGAGTGCGAGCGGGGCCTCGCTCAGGGTCACCGCATGCAGGCTGCGCCGGCGCCGCCCCCGCAGGGCCAGCGCGCCGCGGTCGAACGTGATGTCGTCCAGCGTCTCGATCTGGTCGGCGAAATGGTCCTCGATCTCGCTTTGGGTGATCGGCGCCGCCAGCAGGATGCGGCCGCTGGCCGCAGTGCCCGTCAATTCGCCGACGGCAACATAGGGCGCGCGCGCCAGGGCCGAGGTCTGCTCGACCGCGGCGCCGCGGCCATTGGCCAGCACAAAGCTGCCATTGCCGCGGTTGCGGGCGACGCGATCAGGGAAGGCAAACGCCAGCATGATGCCGGTGGACAATTCGCTCGCCCCCGCGGACGGCGGGTTCTCCGCCGTCACCTGGGAGGCCCAGCGGCGCGCGAGGTCGCGCGCGCTTTGGGCGCGTTGCGAACGGTCGCGGCGGAACTGGTCGAGCCGCGCGTCGAGATCGGCGCTGTCGCCGCCGAGGCCGCGCTCGGTGAGGATGGCCGCGATCTCGGCCGCAGGCCCCGCTGCGCCAAAGCGCGCGGAATCCACGATCATGCGCGCCAGCCGCGGCGGCAGCGCCAGGGCGCGCAGGCTTTTTCCCTCCGCGGTGATGCGGCCGCTATCGTCCAGCGCCCCGAGCTCATGCAGCAGGCTGTTCGCTTCCTTCAACGCCGGCGCCGGCGGCGGATCGAGGAACGGCAACGTGGTCGGGTCGGTCACGCCCCATTGCGCGGTGTCGAGCACGAGCGAGGAGAGGTCGGCGCTGAGGATTTCCGGCTGGGTGAAGGGCGACAGCGACGCGGTCTGCGGCTCGTCCCAGAGCCGGTAGCAGATGCCTGGTTCCGTGCGGCCGGCGCGGCCGCGGCGCTGGTCGACCGCGGCGCGCGAGGCGCGCACCGTCTCCAGCCGTGTCAGCCCGATATCCGGCTCATAGCGTGGCACGCGGGCAAGGCCGGAATCGACGACAATGCGAACACCCTCGATGGTCAGCGAAGTCTCGGCGATCGAGGTCGCCAGCACCACCTTGCGATGGCCTCGTGGCGCCGGCGCGATGGCGCGATCCTGGACGGCGGCGTCGAGCGCGCCGAACAGCGGCACGATCTCGACCGAGGCGTCCTGGATGCGCTCCTTCAAGAACCCCTCGGTCCGGCGGATTTCGGCAGCGCCGGGCAGGAAAGCCAGCACCGAGCCGGGATCGGCGCGCAGGGCCGCTGCAATCGCATCCGCCATCTGCCGCTCCAGCGGCACGTCCGGCTTGCGGCCGAGATAGCGGGTCTCGACCGGGAAGGCGCGGCCTTCGCTGGCAACCACCGGCGCATCGCCCAGCAGCTTGGCCACGCGCGCGCCGTCGAGCGTCGCCGACATCACCAGGATGCGCAGATCCTCCCGCAGGCCGGTTTGGGCGTCGCGCGCCAGCGCAAGACCGAGATCGGCGTCGAGCGAGCGTTCATGGAATTCGTCGAACAGCACCGCGGCGACATCGGAGAGTTCAGGATCGTCGAGGATCCGGCGCGAGAAAATCCCCTCGGTGACCACCTCGATCCGCGTCGCGCGCGACACCTTCGAGCCGAAGCGGACGCGATAGCCGACGGTGTCGCCGGCACGCTCGCCAAGCGTCTTCGCCATGCGCTCGGCGCTGGCGCGGGCCGCGATCCGCCGCGGCTCCAGCACGATGATTTTTTTGCCCTTGGCCCAGGGCGCGTCCAGCAGCGCCAGCGGCACCCGCGTGGTCTTGCCGGCGCCGGGCGGCGCCACCAGCACCGCGGCGTTGGTCCGCGCGAGCGTGCCGGACAGCTCGTCGAGAACGGCGTCGATCGGAAGCGGCGTGTCGAAGCTGCGGGGCAATGATGGAATCCGTATCCCCGGTGCGCTCCCTCTCCCCGCCCTTGCGGGGAGAGGGTTGGGGTGAGGGGCCGCTACCACGAATCCCTCAGGCAGTTCAAATGCTGAGCGTCCCCTCACCCGCCGCGCAAGACGGCGGCGACCTCGCCCCGCGAAGGGCGGGGCCGAGGTGACGACGTCACTTCCGCTTCACCGGCGCGCGGCCGACGCTTTCATACGTGAAATCGTGCGCGGCCATTTCGTCCAGGCGGTAGATGTTGCGCAGGTCCACGATGACAGGCTGCGCGAGCTCGCGCCGCAGCCGCTCCAGATCCATGGCGCGGTATTGCACCCACTCGGTCACCAGCACCAGCGCATCGGCCCCCTTGGCACAGAGATAGGGGTCGTCGCAATATTCGATATCGGGCAGCTCCTTGCGCGCCTGCTCCATGCCGACGGGGTCATGCGCGCGCACCTTGGCGCCCATGTCCAATAGGCCGGTGACGAGCGGAATCGACGGCGCCTCGCGCATGTCGTCGGTGTCGGGCTTGAAGGTCAGGCCCAGCACGGCAACGGTCTTGCCGCGCAGGCTGCCGCCGACCGCATTCACCACCTTGCGCGCCATCGCGCGCTTGCGGATGTCGTTGACGCCGAGGGTGGCCTCGACGATGCGCAGCTGCACGTCGTTGTCCTGCGCGATCTTGATCAGCGCGCGGGTATCCTTGGGAAAGCACGAGCCGCCATAGCCCGGTCCGGCATGCAGGAACTTGGAGCCGATGCGGTTGTCGAGCCCGATGCCGCGCGCGACCTCCTGCACGTCGGCGCCGACCTTTTCGGAGAGATCGGCGATCTCGTTGATGAAGGAGATCTTGGTGGCAAGGAAGGCGTTGGCCGCATATTTGATCAGCTCGGCGGTGCGGCGTGCCGTGAACATCAAGGGGCCCTGGTTCAGCGACAGCGGCCGGTAGATTTCAGCCATCACCCTGCGCGCGCGCTCGTCCGACGTGCCGATCACGATGCGGTCGGGGAATTTGAAATCGCGGATCGCCGCACCCTCGCGCAGGAACTCGGGATTGGAGGCGACCTCCACCTCGGCCTGCGGATTGGTCTCACGGATCACGCGCTCGACCTCGTCGCCGGTGCCGACCGGGACCGTCGACTTGTTCACCACCACGGTGAAGCCGGACAGCGCGCTGGCGATCTCCCGCGCCGCCGCGTAGACATAAGAGAGATCGGCGTGGCCGTCGCCGCGGCGCGACGGCGTGCCGACCGCGATGAAGACGGCATCGGCTTCCGCGACCGGCGCCGACAGCTCCGTGGTGAAATCCAGCCGCTTCGCCTTGACGTTGGTTGCGACCAGGGTGTCGAGACCGGGCTCGAAGATCGGGATCTCCCCGCGCTTCAAGGCGGCGATCTTCTCCGCATCCTTGTCGACGCACGTGACCTGGTGGCCGAAATCCGCAAAGCAGGCGCCGGAAACCAGCCCCACATAGCCCGTGCCGATCATGGCAATTCGCATGAATCAACCGTCCCGAATGGTTAACGCGACCGCCTCTTAGCGCATTTCCCTGCAAAGGGAAGCCCTTCAATTCGGCACGTCGTTTGTATGAATAAAGAAGTCGGCAACCGATTGGGCCGATGATGCAACAATACCGCCTCATAAGGGAACAGCCATGACGGGAAACGGCACAGCGCTGACAGGTGGCCGCGCTGCCGCGACCGCGCCGGCGCGCGTCGACTGGGTCGATTATGCCAAGGGCATCTGCATCGTCATGGTGGTGATGATGCATTCGGTGCTGGGGGTGGAACTGGCCGCCGGCCAGACCGGGTTCATGCATCTGCTGGTGGCCTTCGCAAAACCGTTCCGGATGCCCGACTTCTTCTTGATTTCAGGGCTTTTTCTGCCGCTCGTGATCGGCCGCGACTGGCGGGTCTATCTCGACCGCAAGGTGGTGCATTTCGCCTACTTCTATGTGCTGTGGGTGACGATCCAGTTCGCCTTCAAGGCGCCCGCCTTTGCCGCCGAGACCAACTGGGCCCATGCCGGCTATCTGTATCTGGAATCCTTCATCGAGCCGTTCGGCACGCTGTGGTTCATCTATCTGCTGCCGATCTTCTTCGTCGTCATAAAACTGACACGCAACGCGCCACCGCTTCTGGTCTGGAGCGTCGCGGCGCTGTTGGAGACGGCGCGGGTGACGACGGGGTGGACCGTCATCGACGAGTTCTGCGCGCGATTCGTCTATATCTATTCGGGCTACCTGTTCGCCGACTACGTGTTCGCGCTGTCGGAGCGCGCACGCCGCGAGCCGGCGCTGGCGCTCACAGCGCTCGCCGCTTGGGCGCTCGCCGAGGCAGCCTTCGTTGCGCTTGGCTGGAGCGAGCTGCGCGGGGTGTCGCTGCTGCTCGGCCTGGCCGGCGCCTGCGCGGTAATTACGACCGGCACGCTGCTGGCCCGTGCGGGCTGGCTCAGCTTTCTTCGCTTCTGCGGCGAGCATTCGATCGTGATCTATCTCGCCTTCTTCCTGCCGATGGCCGCAACGCGCACCTTGCTGTTGAAGATCGGCCTCATCCACGACATCGGCACGATCTCCCTGATCGTCACCATCGTGGGCGTGGTTGGCGCGCTGGCGATCTGGCGGCTGGCGCTGGCCGCGCACGCCAATTTCCTGTTCGAGCGGCCCGATCTATTCTGGATCGCGCCGCGGAAGCCGACCGCCGCGCTGCAACCGGCGGAGTGATCGCTCAAGGAATGAGATAGAGCGCTCGGAGCGGAAGGCGGATGTGGCCCGCGCAGCCGGCGCGCATCGCGTCGTCATCGGCCGCGACGCCGATTTTGCCAAGACGGTATCGGAGTTGACGGCCGGCCGCGGTGTCGATGTCGCCTATGACGGCATTGGCGGCACGACGCTGCAGAAGACGCTGGCCTGCGTCGGGCCGTTCGGCGTGGCGGCGAGCATCGGCCAGGCCGCAGGGCGGATCCCGCCGCTCGATGTCGACGAACTCGGGCCGCGCCGCAGCCTGATCTTCGCGCGGCCCAGTGTGATGGCCTACATCCGCGCCGTCATGGAGTTCCTGGCGCGCTGCCTGACGCCGCCATAGGGCGCAAAAATCCGGTGCGCAGCAGCGCGCAAATGGGTGTCATTGGGAACAAAAATCCCTACATTGCGCCCATGCCGAAAACATCCCCGAAAAGCGCCGCCGCAACCCCCGCTGCCGCCGAGCCTGCCGCCAAGCCCATTGCAGCGAAGGCGCTTGGCAAGGGCGACCACCTCTTTCTGGTCGATGGTTCCTCCTACATCTTCCGCGCCTATCACGCGCTGCCGCCGCTCAACCGCAAATCCGACGGGCTACAGGTCAATGCCGTGCTCGGCTTCTGCAACATGCTGTGGAAGCTGTTGCGCGACATGCCGCCGGACAACCGGCCGACGCATCTGGCCATCATCTTCGACAAGTCCGAGATCACGTTCCGCAACAAGATCTATCCGGACTACAAGGCGCACCGGCCGCCGGCGCCCGACGATCTGATCCCGCAATTCGCGCTGATCCGCTCCGCGGTGCGCGCCTTCGACCTGCCCTGCCTGGAACAGGCCGGCTTCGAGGCCGACGACCTGATCGCGACCTATGTGCGGCAGGCGTGCGAGCGCGGCGCGACCGCGACCATCGTCTCCTCCGACAAGGACCTGATGCAGCTCGTCACCGACTGCGTCACCATGTACGACACCATGAAGGATCGCCGCATCGGCGTCCCAGAGGTGATCGAGAAGTTCGGCGTGCCGCCGGAGAAGGTGGTCGAGGTGCAGGCGCTGGCCGGCGATTCCACCGACAACGTGCCCGGCGTGCCCGGCATCGGCATCAAGACCGCGGCGCAGCTGATCGTCGAATATGGCGACCTCGAAGGCCTGTTGAAACGGGCCGGCGAGATCAAGCAGCCGAAGCGGCGCGAGGCACTGATCGAGAATGCCGAAAAGGCGCGGATCTCGCGCCAGCTGGTGCTGCTCGACGACAAGGTCGACCTCGAGGTCCCGCTCGACGACCTCGCGGTGCATGAGCCCGACGCACGCAAGCTGATCGCCTTCCTCAAGGCGATGGAGTTCTCGACGCTGACGCGACGCGTGGCCGAATATTCGCAGATCGATCCGGCTGATATCGCCGCGGACGAGCAGATGAAAAGCGGCGGCAGCGCCAATGGCGAGGCCGCGCCGGCTGCCGCCGCTGCTTCGGCCGCCCCCGCCAATGGCGCAGCGACCGCAAAGGAGCGCCCGCGGGCCAATGCGGCCGGTCCCAACCGCGCCGCGCCTGACAAGAGCGACCGCGCCTCCAGCCTCAAGGGCACGCCGGTCGCGCTTGCCAATGCGCGAGCCGAAAACATCCGCAGCGCCCGCATCGATAGGACCAAATACCAGACCATCGAGAGCCTCGGCCAGCTCAGCGCCTTCATCGCACGCATCCACGACGTCGGCCATTTCGCCATCGAGGCCAAGTCCGACTCGGACGACCCGATGCTGGCCGACATCAACGGCATTGCACTGGCGCTCGCACCGAACGATGCCTGCTACATCCCGCTCGCCCACAAGCAGCCGGGCAGCGGTGCCGGTCTGTTCGATGCGGGTCTGGCGCAGGGGCAGATCAAGGAGGAGGACGCGCTCGGCTTGCTGAAGCCGCTCCTGGAGTCGGCCGGAATCCTCAAGATCGGCTTCGACATCAAATTCACCGCGGTGATGCTGGCGCAGGCCGGCATCACCTTGCGCAACTACGACGACGCGCAGCTGATGTCCTACGCGCTCGACGCCGGCCGTGGCTCGCACGGGCTGGATGCGCTCGCCGAGCGCTGGCTCGGGCATGCGACGCTGACATTTGGCGAATTGACCGGCAGCGGCAAGAACAAGCTCTCCTACGACCAGGTCGCAATCGACAAGGCGACCGCCTATGCCGCCGAGGATGCCGACGTCATCCTGCGGCTGTGGTATCTCTTGAAGCCCCGCCTCGTCGCCGAGCGCATGACCGCGGTCTACGAGACGCTGGAGCGGCCTCTGATCTCGGTGCTGGCACGGATGGAGCGGCGCGGCATCTCGATCGACCGTCAGGTGCTGTCGCGCCTGTCGGGCGATTTTGCCCAGACCGCGGCACGGGTCGAGGCCGAGCTGCAGGAGCTTGCGGGCGAGCCGATCAATGTCGGCAGCCCCAAACAGATCGGCGACATCCTGTTCGGCAAGATGGGTCTGCCCGGCGGCAGCAAGACCAAGACCGGGGCGTGGTCGACCTCGGCACAGGTGCTGGATGACCTCGCCGAGCAGGGCTACGACTTCCCGAAGAAGATCCTGGAATGGCGTCAGGTCTCGAAGCTGAAATCGACCTATACCGACGCGCTGCCGACTTACGTCAATCCGCAGACCCATCGCGTGCACACCACCTACGCGCTGGCCGCGACCACCACGGGACGGCTGTCCTCGAACGAGCCGAACCTGCAGAACATCCCGGTTCGCACCGAGGACGGCCGCAAGATCCGCCGCGCCTTCATCGCGACGCCGGGCCACAAGCTGGTCTCGGCGGACTATTCCCAGATCGAGCTCCGGCTGCTCGCCGAGATCGCCGACATCCCCGTGCTGAAGCAGGCGTTCCGCGACGGCCGCGACATCCATGCGATGACCGCGTCGGAGATGTTCGGGGTGCCGATCAAGGACATGCCGAGCGAGGTACGCCGCCGCGCCAAGGCGATCAATTTCGGCATCATCTACGGCATCTCCGCGTTCGGCCTCGCCAACCAGCTCGGCATCGCCCGCGAGGAGGCGTCCGCCTACATCAAGAAATATTTCGAGCGCTTTCCGGGCATCCGCGCCTACATGGACGAGACCCGCGAGTTCTGCCGCAAGCACGGCTATGTCACCACGCTGTTCGGCCGCAAATGCCACTACCCCGAGATCAAGGCCAGCAACGCCTCGGTCCGCTCCTTCAACGAGCGCGCCGCGATCAACGCCCGGCTGCAGGGCACGGCCGCCGACATCATCCGCCGCGCCATGACCCGCGTCGAGGACGCGCTGGCGGAGAAGAAGCTCGCGGCGCAGATGCTGCTGCAGGTGCACGACGAGTTGATCTTCGAGGTGCCGGACGCGGAAGTCGCCGCGACCCTGCCGGTCGTGCAGCAGGTGATGCAGAACGCGCCGCACCCGGCGGTGCAGCTCTCGGTGCCGCTGCAGGTCGACGCCCGCGCCGCCAACAATTGGGACGAGGCGCATTGATCGAATTGTAGAGTGGGCAAAGGCGCAGTGGCGCCGTGCCCACCATGCGTCCCGGAGGTGGTGGGCACGCTTCGCTTTGCCCAGACGCAGAAACATCCGAATTCGCGGATAGAGCCCCTCACCCCACCCTCTCCCCGTGAAGGACGGGGAGAGGGAGAGCACCGTCCACGACAGCGTCGATTGCTCCGAATAGTCGATTGCTCCGAATATCGGAGCAATTGCGCAATGGCATCGCCTGATCTCGCGCGCTAGAAACGGCTCGCACTCTCGCGAGCTCCCATGCCCCACATCTCCGCGCTGATCGGCTTTGCCCTGGTCTCCTTCGGTCTGGCCCTGACGCCGGGGCCGAACATGATCTACCTGATCTCGCGCTCGATCACCCAAGGAGCTGCGGCCGGTATCGTGTCGCTGGGCGGCGTGGCGCTCGGCTTCGTGTTCTACATGCTGTGCGCGGCGTTCGGCATCACCGCGCTGTTGTTTGCCGTGCCCTATGCGTACGACGCGCTGCGCTTTGCCGGCTGCGCTTATCTCCTTTGGATGGCCTGGCAGGCGATCAGGCCGAACGGGCGCTCGCCGTTCGAGGTGAAGACGCTCGCCGTCAACGGCCCGCGCAAACTGTTTGCGATGGGCTTCGTCACCAATCTGCTGAACCCGAAGATCGCGATGCTGTACCTGGCGCTGCTGCCGCAGTTCATCGATCCGGCGTCCGGCAGCGTGCTTATGCAGTCGCTGGTGCTGGGCGCGATCCAGATCGCGATCAGCGTCAGCTGCAACGCGGCGATCGCGCTGTCGGCCGGCGCGATCGCGCTGTTCCTGTCGACGCGACCGATCTGGATGCGGGCGCAACGCTATCTGATGGGCACGGTGCTGGCGGGCCTCGCCGTGCGGATGGCGTTCGAAGCGAAGCGGGCGTAGCGCGAGGTCGTCACGCGGGCTGACCCGGCATCGTACCTCTCTGGCACCGTCATTCCAGGGCGATGCGAAGCATCGAGCCCGGAATGACGGTGCTCAAAAACGCCTAATCCAGCTTCGCGTCCATGCCGCGCTTGACGCCGGGGCGGGCCATCAGCGCGTTGTACCAGCGCTCGACATTGGGGAAGTCCTTGAGGTCCACCTTGTGGCGGGGATGGCGCCAGGCCCAGCCGAGGATGGCGAAATCCGCCACCGACAGCTCGCCGGCCACATAGTCGCGGCCTGCAAGCCGCCGGTCGAGCACGCCGTAGAGCCGCCGCGTCTCGGCCATGAAACGTTTCAGGCCATAGGCCCGGTCCTGCTCGTTCTCCAGCGCTATGAAATGATGCACCTGGCCCGGCATCGGTCCGAAACCGCCCATCTGCCACATCAGCCATTCATAGACCGGGATACGCTCGGCCAATGGCTTGGGCAGGAACTTTCCGATTTTCTCGCCAAGATAGAGCAGGATGGCGCCGGATTCGAAGATGCTGACCGGCTTCCCCTCGGGACCCTCGGGGTCGACGATGGCCGGGATCTTGTTGTTCGGGCTGATGGCCAGGAACGACGGCGACATCTGCTCGCCCTTGGTGATGTTCACCGGTATCACCTTGTAGGGCAGGCCCATTTCCTCCAGCGCCACGGAAATCTTGCGGCCGTTCGGCGTGTTCCAGGTGTGAAATTCGATTGTCATGAGCTCCCCTTGTGCGCCAGGTCTCGCGGCCCTTGCCGGCCCTTCAGCTCTCGTTCAGACGCGGGTCTCTAGCATCCTGGCGCCGGGTTGCGCAAAGCCGCCGGCGCCCGTCCCACCGGTCGGGAGCGGCTGTTGACGGGCCGATATCGGCTCTGGAATGTGCGCGAGGGCGCCGATAAATTGCGCCGCTGCCGAAAACGCGAGAAGAACCTTGTCCAAATCAGCCTCCCGTGCCCGTCTTCACGACATCATCCGCCGCCGCTCGTTCGGCCGCGGCGAGATCACGCTGGCTTCTGGGCGCAAGAGCGACTTCTATTTCAATCTCAAGCCCACCATGCTCGACGCCGAGGGCGCCGCCCTGCTCGCGGAGCTCAGCTACGAGGCGCTGCGCGACGATGAGCTCGATTATATCGGCGGCCTGGAAATGGGCGCCGTGCCGATCGCCGGCGCGATCGCGCAGCTGTCCTGGCTCAAGGGCCATCCGATCTCGGCCTTCTTCGTGCGCAAGAAGCCGAAGGAGCACGGCGCGCGGCTCGCGATCGAAGGGCTCGCCAAGGGCGAGACGCTCGCGGGCAAGCGGGTCGTCGTGGTCGAAGACGTCACCACCACCGGCGGCTCGGCCATGAAGGCGGTCGAGGCGTTGCGCGAGGCCGGCGCCAATGTCGTGCTGGTCCTGACCATGGTCGACCGCGAGGAAGGCGCCAGCGACACCTTCGCGCAGGCCGGCCTGCCCTTCCGCTCGATCTACAAGGCGTCGGAATTCCTGACGGATTGAGGCTCTGTCCTCTCCCTCTCCCCTTCTTCACGGGGAGAGGGTTGGGGTGAGGGCCTCTCTCCGCGAACGCTATTCGCGGAGATTCCCCCTCACCCGGATCGCATCTACGATGCGATCCGACCTCTCCCGCAAGCGGGGCGAGGCAAGAAGCGAGCAGAGCGCCCCCGTTTCTTTCCGCCCATCTCCCGTCCGCTCAGACCTCGTTTACCATCCGCGATTATGGTGAATCCAAGCTTTGCAAGCGCGCTTTGCGCCTGCGAAGGGAGCCATTTGCGCCAGGTGGAGTAAGCGTTGCGTACCGCGTTGTTGTTGCCGTGCAAGCTGCGCCGCATGCTTGTCGCAGCCGCCGTCATCGGCGCCGTGGCGCTGTCGTCAGGGGCGGCGTCTGCCGAGGGCCTGTTCGATTTCTTTTTCGGCGGCGGCCAGAAGCAGCAGCGCCAGGCCCCGCCGCAGGCCTCGTTCTTCGCCGACCCGTCCGACGGCAATCCGCAGGCCCCGCCGCCACCGCGGCCGGCGGTGGCAAGCTCCGGCCCCGCATTCTGCGTGCGCAGCTGCGACGGCAGATATTTTCCGCTGATGCGCAGCGCCGCCTCGCCGGTGCAGATGTGCCAGGCCTTTTGTCCGGCGAGCGCGACCAAAGTGTTCTACGGCTCCAGCATCGACGGCGCCTATGCGGCCAGCGGCGAGCGCTACGCCGACAGCGAGAACGCCTATGCCTATCGCAAGGCGCTGCGCGCCGACTGCACCTGCAACGGCCGCGATCCCGCAGGCCTTGCGCCGGTCGATCTCGCGCTCGACGGCTCGCTGCACCCGGGCGACGTGATCGCCACGACGGATGGGCTCGTCGCCTATTCCGGCGTGCGCGTCGGCAATGACCTGGCCCCGGATTTCACGCCTGTCGCATCCTATCCGGGACTGACGCCGGAGGTGCGCGCGAGGCTGAACGAGATGAAGGTGGCGCCGGTGCGGGCCGACATGGTGGCCAATGATGCGGCAACCGCTGACGTGACCCGCGCGCCGTTGCCCCCGGTGACGGCCGTGCCCAAGCCGCTGCCCTCCCGCGACAAGCGCGCGGAAGCGGATTGACGAATGTCATCCCGGAGCGCGTCGAAGACGCCAACCCGGAATCTCGCGCCACAACCTTTGGATTCCGGGTTCGCGCTTGCGCGCGCCCCGGAATGACGGAGCAAAATCACCGCCCCACGATCACGCCGATCACGTTCGGCGCCGCCAGATATTTCTCCTCGATCGCGGCACGCCTGGCGGCGCGGTTTTCCGGCGTGAGCAGGCCGCGCTTCTCGGCCAGGATCATCCAGCAATAGCCCCACCAGTCCGTGAGCATGCCGGTGTCGTCGACAAGGTCGTAGCCCTGCTCGCCGGCAAAGATGCGCGCCTGCGCCTCGTCCAGCGTGTCGAGGAAGGCATGGTCGGCGGCCGAGAACAGCTCGTCGCTGATATCGTCGATGGTGTAGCCCCAGATCGAGGCGCACACCGCGTTGAACTCGCGGTCAATCTCATCGTCGTCGACAAACCGCCGGCGCGAGGCCTGATGCAGCCGCGACAGCGAGCGGGCGAAATCGGCGATCCGGGTGAGCGCGAATTGATCGAAGGCAATGGTGGACATGTAGTCCTCGCGGAAACGGACAGACCCTAGATGTTGTATCGGCGATGCGCCGAATCGCCATGATATATCAAATGGTTGCTAAGTTGTTCTTAATTCGTTCTGATGATCGTCGTCGCCCCGGCGAAGGCCGGGGCCCATAACCCCAGGCCTTAAGATCGGGCAGGCTGTTCAACCAAATGAGCACTCCCAGCGCCTATTTCGTCTATATCCTCGCAAGCAAGAAACACGGCACGCTCTACATTGGCGTCACCAACGATCTTCCTGCACGGCTTGAATTGCACCGCTCGGGCAAGGGCTCCGAATTCGTCCAAAAGTACCGCGTCACTCGGCTCGTCTACGTGGAAGAGTATGCTTCGCCGCAAGAAGCGATCCAGCGCGAGAAGCAGCTGAAGGAATGGCGTCGGGACTGGAAGACGCGGCTCATCGAGCAGGAAATCCCGATTGGGACGACCTGTCGGCCCTTCTCTGACAGTTCGGGTTATGGGCCCCGGCCTTCGCCAAGGCGACTGAGAGTGTCGCCCGCGACCCTGCCTACATATCCGCGACCATCCGGTCGCCGCAGTAATTGGCGTAGAACTTGCCGCCGCATTGCCTGCGGATGGCGGCGCAGCGGGCGGCGGGGGAGGCGTTCTGCGACAGGGTGAAGGCGCAGCTAAGGCCATCGGCGCTGCGGCCAAGCTTGCCGGCCGCGAAGGCTGCGCTCGATGCGGAGATGCAGATGAGGAGCGGCAGGGCTGCAATGATCTCGATGGTGAGTCGCATGGCCGCGGTCCTCCCGAGATGCGCGATGCGCGGTCAGTATACCCCAGTATGGGCGCGAGGCGACCGGAACCATGGCAGGCTGATTCGGCCCGGTCCTTGCATAAAAATCGTGCATGCGTCGCACAAACCGGACCCTCCCGGGTTTCAGGCCGCGCGCAACGTGCGTATGATTTCAGTGAGTCTTACTGTCAGGATCTCAAGTTGGCAGACCAAACGTTCCATTATCCCGCGCCCGGCCAACCCGTCGACGAGCTCGCACTGGCCGAGATCAAGAGTGGCATCCTCGCCAAGCTCAGGCTTGCGATCGGCAAGGACGCCGGCATGGCGACCAAGCACGACTGGTACATGGCGGCCGCGCTGGCGCTGCGTGACCGCATCGTGCACCGCTGGCTGACGGCGGAAAAAGAGAGCTACGACGCCGGCAGCAAGCGCGTCTATTATCTCTCGCTGGAATTTTTGATCGGCCGCCTGTTCACCGACGCGCTCAACAATATGGGCCTTTTTCAGGTGTTCGAGACCGCGCTCGGCGATCTCGGCGTCGGCCTCGACGAGCTGCGCAAATGCGAGCCGGATGCCGCGCTCGGCAATGGCGGGCTCGGACGGCTGGCCGCCTGCTTCATGGAGAGCATGGCCACGCTGCAGATTCCGGCCATCGGCTACGGCATCCGCTATGACTACGGGCTGTTCCGCCAGATCATCAAGGACGGCTGGCAACAGGAATATCCCGACGAATGGCTCTCGCTGGGCAATCCCTGGGAGTTGCAGCGGCCGGAGGTGGTCTACCACGTCCATTTCGGCGGCGGCGTGGAGCATATCGATGACAAGGGCCGCGACCGTGCGGTCTGGCATCCGGCCGAGACCGTGCAGGCCATGGCCTATGATACCCCGATCGTCGGCTGGCGTGGCCAGCACGTCAATGCGCTGCGCCTGTGGTCGGCGCGCTCGCCCGATCCGCTGAAGCTCGACGTCTTCAACAAGGGCGACTATCTCGGCGCCAGCGCCGAACAGTCGCGGGCCGAGGCAATCTGCAAGTTCCTCTACCCGAATGACGAGAGCCCGGCCGGGCGCGAGCTGCGGCTGCGGCAGGAATATTTCTTCGTCTCGGCTTCGCTGCAGGACCTGGTGAAGCGCCATCTCGGCTCCGACGGCCAGCTGCGCAGCCTCGCCATGAAGGTCGCGGTGCAGCTCAACGACACCCATCCGTCGCTCGCCGTCACCGAGCTGATGCGCATCCTGGTCGACCTGCACAATTTCCGCTGGGAAGAGGCCTGGAAGCTCACGGTTTCGACGCTGTCCTACACCAACCACACGCTGCTGCCGGAAGCGCTCGAGACCTGGCCGGTCGAAATGTTCGAGCGGCTGCTGCCGCGCCATCTCGAGATCATCTACCGCATCAACAGCCAGCATCTCGCACTCGCCGAGCACCGCTGCCCGGGCGACATCGATTTCCGCGCCTCGGTCTCGCTGATCGACGAGAAGAGCGGACGCCGGGTGCGGATGGGGCAGCTCGCCTTCGTCGGCTCGCACCGCATCAACGGCGTCTCGGCGATGCATTCGGAGCTGATGCGCGAGACCGTGTTTCACGATCTCAACCATCTCTATCCCGGCCGCATCACCAACAAGACCAACGGCATCACTTTCCGCCGCTGGCTGATGCTCGCCAATCCCAAGCTGACCAACCTGTTGCGCGAGGTCTGCGGCGAGGCGGTGCTGGACGATCCGGCGCGGCTGGAGCTTTTGGAGGCGCGCGCCAGCGACAACGCCTTCCAGAGCGAATTCCGCAAGGTGAAGCACCACAACAAGCTGGCGCTGGCGCGGCTGATCGGTGAAAAGCTCGGTGTGCGGGTCGATCCGTCCGCGCTGTTCGACGTGCAGATCAAGCGCATCCATGAGTACAAGCGCCAGCTGCTCAACATCCTCGAGACGGTCGCGCTGTACCAGGCGATGAAGGACGATCCCAAACGCGACTGGGTGCCGCGGGTCAAGATCTTCGCCGGCAAGGCGGCGGCGAGCTACCGCTATGCCAAGCTGATCATCAAGCTGATCAACGATGTCGCGGAGGTCGTCAACAACGACCCCGTGATCGCCGACCGGCTCAAGGTCGCCTTCCTGCCGGACTACAACGTCAGCCTTGCCGAGGTGATCATCCCGGCCGCCGATCTCTCCGAACAGATCTCGACGGCGGGCATGGAAGCGTCGGGCACCGGCAACATGAAGCTGGCGCTCAACGGCGCGCTGACCATCGGCACGCTCGACGGCGCCAATATCGAGATCCGCGAGCATGTCGGTCCGGAGAACATCGCGATCTTCGGCATGGAGGCGATGGACGTCACGGTGCGCCGCCAGCAGGGGCTGGACGCCAGCGACGTGATCCGCAAATCGCCGCAGCTCGCGCGCGCCATCAATTCGATCGGCGCCGGCGAGTTCTCGCCGGGCGAGCCCGGCCGCTTCGAATCCATTGCGCACGCGCTGCGCTATCTCGACCATTACATGGTCAGCGCCGACTTCGATTCCTACTACGAGGCGCAGCGCGGCATCGATGCGCGCTGGCAGGTGATCCCGGCCTGGACGCGCGCCAGCATCCTCAACGTCGCGCGCATGGCGTGGTTCTCCTCCGACCGCACCATCCGCGAATATGCCGAGGAGATCTGGAACGTGCCGGTGCGTCCGACGCCATCGACGCTGCCGGAGAGCGGCGCGCAGCGCGGCGCAGGCTGAGCTTTTGCCGCGCGGAAATCGATTACCTCGGGCGTCATTGAATTTGGCGTCGGCGAAGTCGATACTGACTCCGTCATTCCGGGATGGTGCGTCAGCACCAGACCCGGAATCTCGAGATTCCGGGTTCGGTCCTAACGGACCGCCCGGGAATGACGGAGTGAACCAACACGCAATGCACAGCAAATCCCCTCACCTCTTCGACGACGCCACGCGGATCACGGCCGGCGACAGCCGCTGGCAGGGACGCACCAGCCCGGATTACTGGGCGTTCGTCGGTCCGTTCGGCGGCTTCACGGCGGCGACCATCCTGCGCGCGCTGATGGAGCATCCGCAAGCCGCCGGCGATCCGCTCGCGGTCACCGTCAATTATTGCGCGCCAATCGCGGAAGGCGCATTCGATCTCGACCTGCGCCTGGTCAAGGCCAACCGTTCGAGCCAGCATTGGTGCGTGGAGCTGTCGCAAGGCGGCGGCGAGGCCGCGACGCTTGCGACCGCCGTGTTTGCCGAGCGCCGCCCGTCATGGTCGCAGGCGCAGGTCCGGATGCCCGAGGCAAGGCCGTTCGAGGAGATCAGGCGCTATCCCGACGTCGCGGCAAGCTGGACCCGGCAATATGATTTCCGCTTCGTCGAGGGTCTTTTCGACGCGGCCGCCGGCACTCGGCCGCAGCCGGGCAGCGCGTTCTCGAAACTCTGGATCGGCGACCGGGTGCCGCGCAAGGTCGACGCGCTGTCGCTGCTTGCGATGTCGGACGCGTTCTTCGCCCGCATCTTCCATGCCAGGGGCGAGCTGGTCCCGATCGGAACGGTGTCGCTGACGACCTATTTCCACACCGACACCGAGGAGCTTGCGCGCGAGGACATCACCCGCGTGCTCGGCATCGCCGATGCCAAGATCTTCCACAAGAGCTATGGCGATCAGAACGGCGAGCTGTGGTCGCCCTCGGGCCGGCTGCTCGCCACCACGACGCAGATGACGTATTTCAAGGCTTGAGTTCGGCGAGCCACCAAAACTCGGTGTCGTCCCGGCCGAAGAGCCGGGACGACCGAGAGTTCGTTGCTGTTACTCCGCCGCCAGCCTCACCTCGGGCGCAGCCGCACGCACATCTGCGTCGACCTTCTCCTCGAACTTGGCGAAGTTCTTCTGGAACATGCCGACCAGGGCGCGCGCGGTCTTGTCGAACTCGTCCTTGTCCTTCCAGGTGTTGACCGGGTTGAGGATCTCGCTCGGCACGCCCGGCAGCGCGGTCGGCACCGCAAAGCCGAAATACTTGTCGGTGCGGAATTCGACGTTGCGCAAGCTGCCGTCGAGCGCCGCGGTCAATAGCGCCCGCGTCACCTTGATCGGCATGCGGCTGCCGACGCCATACTTGCCGCCGGTCCAGCCGGTGTTGACCAGCCAGCAATCCACGTTGTGGCCGGCGATCAGCTCGCGCAGCATGTTGCCGTAGACGGAGGGATCGAGCGGCAGGAAGGGCGAACCGAAGCAGGTGGAGAATTCCGGCTGCGGCTCGTTGCCGAGACCGCGCTCGGTGCCGGCGACCTTGGCCGTATAGCCCGACAGGAAGTGATACATCGCCTGCGCCGGCGAGAGCTTGGCGATCGGCGGCAGCACGCCGAAGGCGTCGGCCGCCAGCATCACCACGTTCTTGGGATGCGGCGCGCGGCCGGTGCGCGAGGCGTTGGGGATGAAGTCGAGCGGATAGGCCGAACGCGTGTTCTCGGTCTTGGAGCCGTCGTCGAAATCGACCTCGCGGGTGTCCTCGTCGAGCACGCAATTCTCGAGCACCGCGCCGAAGCGCTTGGACGCCGCATAGATCTGCGGCTCGGCTTCCTGCGACAGCTTGATGCACTTGGCGTAGCAGCCGCCCTCGAAGTTGAAGACCCCATCAGGTCCCCAGCCGTGCTCGTCGTCGCCGATCAGGGTGCGGTTCGGATCGGCCGACAGCGTGGTCTTGCCGGTGCCGGACAGGCCGAAGAAGACTGCAGTGTCGCCCTTGGGCCCGACATTGGCGGAGCAGTGCATCGGCATCACGCCGCGCTCGGGCAGATAATAATTGAGCGTGGTGAACACGCTCTTCTTCATCTCGCCGGCATAATAAGACCCGCCGATCAGCACGATCTTGCGGGCGAAATCGATGGCCACGACGTTTTCCGAGCGCACGCCATGGCGTTTCGGATCGGCGCGGAAGCTCGGCATGTCGATGATGGTGAGCTCGGGCACGAAGGCCGCGAGCTCGATCGCTTCGGGGCGGATCAGCAGCGTGCGGATGAACAGCGAGTGCCAGGCGAGCTCGGTGAAGACGCGGGTCTTGATCCGGTAGCTTGGATCGGCGCCGCCATAGAGATCCTGCGCGAACAGCCGCTTGCCTTCGGCATGCTTGAGGAAATCCTGGTAGAGGGTCTCGAACTGCTCTGCCGTGATCGACTGGTTGCCGGCCCACCACATCTTCTTGTCGGTGGTCGCATCGCGGACCGTGAACTTATCCTTCGGGCTGCGTCCGGTGAACTCGCCGGTGTCGGCGCACAACGCGCCATCGGCCGAAAGCACCGCCTCGCCGGCCGTCAACGAATATTGATAAAGCTGCGGCGCGCCGAGATTCCAGTGCACCTGCTTGAGATTTCTCAGACCAAATTTGTCGGCACCGAATGCACCGTTACGCACGCCTGTTTCTTGCACGAAGGCTCCTCCTCGATCCCGCATCGATTCAGCGCGATCTTGCTCGACGCGCCGCTTTCTTGCGGTGGCACCACTATAGCCCCACCGGCCTGGGTCCGGCGACCTATTACTGATGAACGCCCGGCTTGCCAAGCCGATCCCGCATGATTGGTTTATTCGGCCACGCTCTTCCCGATGAGCCGTTGATACTTGCCACGCTGCAGCATGAATTGCAGGCAAACTGCGTGGGAGAAGGCCGCGACAGCCCGCGGCGTGAGCAGATTTTGCGGCGCACAAAGATGATCTACGGAGCCGCCCCCTCACCGATCAGCGCGAACGGCCCCCAGATCGCGGGGTATGCATTACGCGGCGAGGAGGCATCGGCGAGGTAGGCCAGCATGGCCTGGCGCAATGCTTCGGCGCGCCCGAGTTTCGGTTCGAGCTTCAAACGATCGAAAGTCGAAATCGTCAGCCGGGTTGCGGCTGCCGAATCGACCGCCCAATGCGTCACCAGCAGCGCGCGGGCCCCGGCATAGAAGAACGCGCGCGCCAGCCCCGACAGCGCCTCCGCGCCGGGACGATCGCCGGCGATGGTGTTGCAGGCCGACAGCACCACCCAATCGGCGTTGAGCTTCAGCTGCGCCACCTCGCTTGCCGTGAGCAGGCCGTCGTCGATGTCGGTCGGCTGGGCCGGAATGGACAGCGCGAGCGAGGGCTCGGCCAGGCCTTTGACGTCGCCGGCCACCAGGCCATGGGTTGCGAAATAGACGATGCGATAGTCGGAAAGCTTGGCCCGCTTGACCATGGTCTCGCTGGCGTCGCTGCCGAGATGGATATCGGATGCGGCCGCTCCCAGGTCTTTCGCCACCGCATTCAACTCGTCGGCGGTATCTGGAAGCTGCGGCAGCGCCGAGGCAAGACGGCCGCGGTCAACGCCGACGCCGCGCCAGAAATCGGTATAGGCAACGTTGGTCAGGCTTCGCGAGGCCGTCGTGACCGCACGCTTGTCGGCACTTCCCTCACTCGGATTGAACAAGGGATCGCCAAAGCCGGTCATCGGCTTGACCGCCTGGTCCCTCTGCCCGAAGCCACGCAGCGCCTTCAGGCTCGCAACCGACGGCAGCACCGACACGGCATGGCGCTTGATCAGCCAGGCGGCATCACGGTAGCCGTCGAACGTATCGGGGATCGCGGCCGCGGGCTTCTCCATCACCAGGAGATGGAAGGGCAAGGCGGTGAGTGCGCCCGAAGGCACCATGAGCAGGCTGCGCCTGTCCTTCACGAGCGGCGCGACCGGGCCGAGCAAGGTCTCATAGAGCTCGTTGGCGAGCGCGAGATCAAACAGGCCGGACTTGCCGGAGGCGTCAGCGGCGCGACCGACGTCGAGCCCCTTGCGAAACGCGGCGATCTTTTGCGACAGCGCCTCCGCGCCGAGCGGGATCTGCTTCCAGTCCGAGCCGTCACGCGTGATCGCGATGACGTAGCTTTCCTTCTCCGCCGGCGCAAACAGCACCATGGCTTCATCGCTGGTCAAGAGCGGCTGGATCTCCTTGACGGTGAGCGGCAGCGGATTCGACAGCGCCGCGTAGTCGGGAAACTCCTTCGCCAGCGATTGCTGCAGGCCCGCGCGCTCCACGGCGATGGCGGCGAGCCGCTCGCGCTGACGGCTTCCGGCCGTCGCATCATGGGCGCCGGGCTTGGAGACGGCCGCCACGATCGCCTTGTCCAGCGCCTCCGCTTCGGAGGCGAGGTCCTGATCCTTGCGCACGAGCTCGGCAAGATGGTCGCTTCCTGCCGCAAGCCGCACCGCAAGCTTGTTCACGGCCGAGGCCGCGGATGATTGGGTGGCGCGCTGGATCACGTCGAGCGCCTGATCCAGCGACTTGTCCTGCGGCATCAATTGCCGGGCGGAGCTGGCGAACAACACGGCCAGCGCGCTGCGGAGTTGCGCCCGGCCGCTTGCGAGCGTCTTTTCGACCAGAGGCAGTGCGTCGGCCGTGCGACCCTGGCCCTGATAGAACGCGGCGAGATTGTTTTCCGAGGTCGCGACATCGGGATGATCGGGGCCGACGGCGCGCTCGCGGATGGCAAGCGCCCGCAGATAAAGCGGCTCGGCATCGGCAGGCCGCCCCTGGCGCTCATAGAGGTCGGCGAGATTGTTGAGCGAGCGCGCGACGTCCGGATGGTCGCGGCCGAGCAGCTTTTCGCGGATCGCAAGCGACTGCCTGATCGGCGGCTCGGCATCGGCGTAGCGGCCCTCGCTCTTCACGACCTGGCCGATATTGTTCAGGACGGTGGCGACCGCGGGATTTTCAGGTCCGGCCGCCTTCTGATAGATCGCAAGCGCCCTGCGAAACAGCGGCTCGGCGTCGGCATGGCGATCCTCGCGCTCGTAGAGCGTCGCAAGATTGTTGAGGGCTTTGCCGACATCGGGATTGCCGGGCCCGCGCGCCCGCTCCCAGAGGCTGAGTGCGCGCTTGAACAGAGGCCCGGCCTCGGCATAGCGGCCTTGGCGCTCGTAGAGCGCCGCGAGATTGGTCAGTTCGGGCGCGACATCGGCGCTGTCGAGGCCGCCGGCCTTCTCCATGACGGCAATCGCGCGCTGGTAGATCGGCTCGGCCTCGGCATCGCGGCCGACCTCGCCATAGAGCTGGGCGAGATTGTTGAGCGCGCCAGCGTAATCGCGGCTGTTCGGCTGCGACGACTCGAGCTCGCTCACCATCGCCTGCGCCAGCGCGATGGCCTCGGCATATTTTCCGGCCTCACTGAGCGCGATGACCTTGCCGCTGCGCGCGAACAGGCCGCCTTGCGCCGGCGCTTCAGTGTTGAGGAAGAGACCCGCGCCGAGCGCGAGCGACAGCAGGACGGCAGATCGACAGGCAGATTTCATCACTCTTCTCGCGCACCAGGGCTAACCCAGCCCTTGGTCGCGGGAAGGCGCAGGATTGTTCATCAAACGGCAGCGCGCGCCTGCTCCGCCAGCTTGACCAGCATCTTGCGCAACTCGTTCGCATTTGTAACGCGATCGGGAAAGTCCAGCCGCAGCGTCGCTTCGCCGGCCTGCAGGTCCATCCCGTCAGGGTCGATCGAGGTGCAGTGCCAGTCCCCGCTCTCGGCCTTCAGCAATTTGGTCGCGTAGAGGTTCATGGCCTCGCGATGATCGGCATTCATATGCTCGACCGCGCCTGCTTCCGCCTCGATCAGCGCCGTCGAATCAGCGATGTCGGTCAGGAACTGATCCGGCTTGAGGTCGAGGATCCGGCCGAATCCTGCCACCAGATGGACGCCGTCCGGGATGATCCGGAAGAAGGAAAAGTCCGCAAAATCGACAAAACCTGCGGCGCTCGGATGGGCCGCGAGATAGCGCCGCCGCACGAGGTCCAGCTCCTCTTTCCCGAGCGGCTCCGCCCGTCCCTGCAGCATGATGCGCGCTCCCTCCAGCGGATCGCCCGGTGCGCGCTCGTCCAGCATCAGGGAAACCCGCGGATCGGCCAGGATGTTGCGGGTATGCACGGCAAGCCGAGAAATCAGCAGGATGGGGGTACCGTCGGGGTGGCTCGCCAGGTTGACCAGGGAGCAGTAGGGACCGGCCGTTTCGGCCATCAGGGTCGCCAAAGCCCCCTGGCGGCGGCGCCGGAGCAGGGATCGGGTTACTTTCGCAGGGTCGAAATCAATGGTCGGTTGCATCGAATTTAACTCGTCATCTTATTGCAAAGATGCCCTTTTTTCGGCTAAAGGGCATTGAGATGGGTCGGGACGCGAGTCGTCCCCCAAGGAACTCGGTCACACTTCAGCCCAGCTTGCATTGCTCGCTGGCCATGTTCGAACCCATTCATACGGCGCATCACCTGGATCGCCCGTCGTTCAGCCAACTAAAACTGAAAGCAGGCCCATGCCCACAATCGCCCTGGTCGACGACGACCGCAACATCCTCACCTCCGTCTCGATTGCGCTGGAAGCAGAAGGCTACCGGATCATGACTTATACTGACGGTGCTTCAGCGCTTGACGGTTTCCGTACAACCCAACCCGACCTCGCCATCCTCGATATCAAGATGCCGCGCATGGATGGCATGGAAACGCTGCGCAGGCTGCGGCAGAAATCGGACCTGCCGGTGATCTTCCTGACCTCCAAGGATGAGGAGATCGACGAATTGTTCGGCCTCAAGATGGGTGCCGACGATTTCATCCGCAAGCCGTTCTCGCAGCGGCTCCTGGTGGAGCGGGTCAAAGCGGTGCTCCGCCGCTCGCAGCCCAAGGATCCGGCGGCAGCGCCCAAGGAAAACGACGCCAAGGCGCTCGACCGCGGCCTGCTCCGCATGGATCCCGAGCGCCACACCTGCACCTGGAAGAACGAGCCGGTGACGCTGACGGTGACCGAATTCCTGATCCTGCAGGCGCTCGCGACCCGTCCAGGCGTGGTCAAGAGCCGCAATGCGCTGATGGACGCGGCCTATGACGACCAGGTCTATGTCGACGACCGCACCATCGACAGCCACATCAAGCGACTGCGCAAGAAGTTCAAGGTGGTCGACAACGAGTTCGAAATGATCGAGACGCTCTACGGCGTCGGCTATCGTTTCAAGGAAGCCTGATCTGCATTTTGTTTGACGTGCCTTCGCGACGCCATCATCGGACTGGGGTAGGATGGCGGGGGACCTAAAACGAGAAAAAACCGGCCGTGCTTGATCGAACGCAGCCTGATTCAGGCCTGAACGATCCGGGCGTGTCTTCCTCCGTGGTTATGGAAGCTGCGGAGGCGGAAGCGTCGCCGGTCGCGGGCTGGCGCCGGCCGCTCGGCTGGCTGAGCCGGGCCGGGCAATTCCTGTTCACGCTCTCCTTCTCGAGCCTGACCCGGCGCATCGTCTCGCTCAATATCGCCGGCCTGCTCGCGCTGGTGGCGAGCATCCTTTACCTGTCGCAATTCCGCGCCGGCCTGATCGACGCGCGCGCCCAGAGCCTGTTGGTGCAGGCCGAGATCATTGCGGGCGCGATTGCGGCTTCCGCGACGGTGCAGACCAACACCATCACCATCGATCCCGACCGGCTCATGGACCTCAAGGCCGGCGAGAGCATCGGCGCATCGGACGAATATTCGCCGCTGGATTTCCCGATCAACCCCGAGCGCGTCGCACCGGTGCTGCGCACCCTGATCTCGCCCACCAAGACGCGGGCGCGCATCTATGACCCCAATGGCGGCATCATCCTCGACAGCCGCAGCCTGGAAAACGTGCTGCGCTTCGACCTGCCGCCGCCTTCGCAGCCGGGGCTTTACGAGCGCGCGACGACCGCGGTGCGCACCTGGCTCAACCGCGGCGACCTGCCGCTCTACCGCGAATACGACAATGGCGAGAAATATGAAGAGGTCACCGATGCGCTCAAGGGCCAGAAGCGCAGCATGGTGCGGGTCAATGCCCGCGGCGAGGTGATTGTCTCCGTCGCCGTGCCCGTGCAGCGTTCCCGCACCATCCACGGCGCGCTGATGCTGTCGACGCAGGGCGACGACATCGACCAGATGGTGACGGCCGAGCGGCTTGCGATCCTCAAGGTCGGTGGCGTGGCATCGGCGGTGATGATGCTGCTCTCGCTCCTGCTTGCGAGCACCATCGCCGGTCCCGTGCGGCGGCTCGCCGACAGCGCCGAGCGCGTCCGGCGCCGCATCAAGACCCGTGTCGAGATTCCGGACTTCACCCGCCGCCGTGACGAGATCGGTCATCTCTCCGGCGCGCTGCGCGACATGACGGATGCGCTCTATAACCGCATCGAGGCGATCGAGATGTTCGCCGCCGACGTCGCCCACGAGCTCAAGAACCCGCTGACCTCGTTGCGCTCCGCAGTGGAGACGCTGCCCTTGGCGCGCAACGAGAACAGCCGCAACCGGCTGCTCGGCGTCATCGAGCACGACGTCAGGCGGCTCGACCGCCTGATCTCCGACATCTCCGACGCAAGCCGGCTGGATGCCGAGCTGCAGCGCCAGGACATGGCGCCTGTCGACATGCGCCGGCTTCTGACCACGCTCGCCTCGGTCGCCAACGAAACCAAGCTCGGCCATGACGTCGCCGTGGAGGTGCGTTTCGAGGGCAAGGCCACCGACACCTTCTCGGTGCCCGGCCATGATTCACGGCTCGGCCAGGTCATCACCAACCTGCTGTCGAATGCGCAGTCGTTCTCCGAGCCCGGCAACAAGGTGCGCATCAATTGCCGCCGCGTGCGCTCGGAGATCGAGATCGTCGTCGACGACGACGGCCCCGGTATTCGCCCCGACGCGCTGGAGCGTGTGTTCGAGCGCTTCTATACCGACCGTCCGCATCAGGGCTTTGGCCAGAACTCCGGCCTCGGACTGTCGATCTCCAAGCAGATCGTCGACGCCCATGGCGGCCGCATCTGGGCCGAGAACCGTCCGGGCCCCGCAAACGAGGATGGCGAGCCGACGATCGCGGGCGCGCACTTCGTCGTCAGGCTGCCGGCGCTATGACCGATCAGGCCGGGCCGAGCGTGCATGCCTCCGCCGTCAGGGTGGGCAGCCACGCGGTCCTGATCCGCGGCCCCTCGGGCGCCGGCAAATCCCGTCTGGCCTTCGATCTGATCCTTGCCGGGCGCGCCGGACAGCTTCCGCCGGCCGCCCTGGTGGCCGACGACCGTGTCCGGCTGGACACAGATGGCAAAGAATTATGGGCCCGTGCGATACCGGAGCTCGCGGGCCTGATCGAGATTTTTGGCCTCGGCATTCGCCGTTGCGACTACGTAAATGCGGCTCCAATCGGGCTCGTGGTCGACCTTGCGGCGCCCGACGCCGAGCGCCTGCCGCCACCTGACGCGCTTACCATCACGCTTTCTGGTGTTAAGCTACCGCGAATCCCGGTCGCAGCAGGTCACGACCCCCTCCCGTTGGTTGTTGCTGCGCTGACGACAACCGCAAGTTCATCTTCCGTTAACCATTCGGGCCATTGTGAGAAGGGAATTGGTAACCATATCAGTCCCACACTCGCGACCGAATAGACCGTCGTGGCCCCCCTCCCTAGCCGCCAGATTCCGGGAGAACTGCAAACATCCCCTCTTGCGCGGGGGCGCTGGATGGTCAAAGTGGCGCGTTCGTGCGGTGCACCAATGGCACCCGCGAGGAGTTTCCGATGATTGGCCTAGTACTGGTGACCCATGGGCGCCTCGCCGACGAGTTCAAGGCGGCGCTTGAGCATGTGATGGGTCCGCAAAAACAAATCGAAGCGGTCACGATCGGCGCCGAAGATGATTCCGATCTCTGTCGCAGCGACATCATCGAAGCGGTCAACCGCGTCGATTCCGGCGACGGCGTCGCCATCCTCACCGACATGTTCGGCGGCACGCCATCCAACCTTGCGATTTCCTGCATGAGCCGCCCCAAGGTCGAAGTGCTCGCAGGCATCAATCTCCCCATGCTGGTGAAGCTCGCCAAGGTGCGCGAAGAGCGCTCCCTCCCCGACGCGATCGCGATGGCGCAGGAAGCGGGACGCAAATACGTCACCATCGCCAGCCGTGTCCTTGCGGGCAAATGAGCGGCGACGACGACGCGTCGATCGAGCATATTCCCGGGCCGCGGGTGCCCGGCGGGGCCATTTCCAAAGAACTTCTGATCGTCAACAAGCGCGGCCTGCACGCGCGCGCCTCCGCAAAATTCGTCCAGACCGTCGAACGCTTCAACGCCGAAGTGTGGGTGACGCGCGGCAGCGAGACTGTCGGCGGCACCTCGATCATGGGGTTGATGATGCTGGCGGCCGCGCCCGGCACGACCATCGTGGTCTCGGCGAAGGGCGCCGAGGCGGAAGCCGCACTCGCCGCAATCACCGAGCTCGTGCAGAGCAAGTTCAACGAAGAAGGCACGTGAGGGGCAAGCCCCACACTAGCCCCGCGTCATACTGGCGAACGCCAGAACCGATAATCCCAGCCGGATGTTGTTACTAAGATCGGCTCCTCTTGCTCGTCATGCCCGGGCTCGTCCCGGCCATGACGCTTCGGGCTGGCGCTTTCCCGCTTCACGCTGGCCTAGGGTTATGAGTCCCGGCTCGTCGGCCGGGACGACGGAGAGTTATTTCCCCGGCGGCTGGATGTAGATCTTCCATGCCACCGACGGACCTGGATGGCCCTTGAAGAAGCGTTGCGTCGTCATGACCAACTGCTCGGCATTGGGCGCATTGTCCTTCATCCAGGCTTCGCACTCCGGCAGCCGGTTGTCGGTGGTGTCGCAGATGCCGATGAAGCCGAGCCGTTTTGCCTCGTCGAGCGAGGTCAGTCCGGACGACCATACTTCGCCCGGAGTCAAAGGTGCCGGATGGTCCGGGCTGTAGAAGGTCATGGGCTCGCCGATCTCGGTAGTGCCGGCAACCACCGCCCAGCGCGAGCCGAAGCGCATGCGCCAGGCCTGGGTCAATTCGCGCGCGAGCTGCGAGCGCGCCGCATAGCCGTTGGCCGCATTCGGATTCTCGGCCATCTCGCGCTCGGCAATGGTCGGCGCGGCGAGCAGCGTGGCGAGCGAGAGCACGAACCATATCACGACGATCCGGAACAGCGCGAGCCCCGGCAAGCGCAGGCGCGGAATCGCGACCAGCGCGAGCGGCACCAGGAAGAACAGCGAGATTCCCCAATCGGTCTTCATATAGATCGTGAGCGCAAGACCGCCGAGCGGCGGACCGATTGCGACGATGATCTGGATGATCCAGACATTGAGCGCCTGCGCGCCATTGACGGCCGGATTCGGTCCGCGCGACCAGATCGCCGACACGTGCGAGCGCCAGGTCAGCGCGAGCAGTCCGAGCAGCACCGGCACGGCCAGCAGGCCGAGATTGTGCTCGACATAGCCGAGCACGAGCTTTGCGCTCAGCGCGAGGCCCGGATGTCCATAGACGTCGTCCGCGTAGGTCAAGGGCGCGAAATCGACGCTTTTGAGCCAGACGAGGTGCGGCATCATCGCGACGACAAGGGTTGCGATTCCCACCCATGGCGCCGGCGAGCGCAGAAATTTCAGCCGCTCGGGATGAATCAGCGCAGCGAGCCCGATGGCGCCGATCATGGTCAGCACCCAGTATTTGGTCATCAAGGCCAGCGCGCCGGCAAGTCCGAGAAAGACACCCGAGACCCAGCTGCGCTTCTTGAAGGCGTCAAGATAGGCCAGCACCAGCAGCGGCAGCGTGACGAGCTGCAGGAGGTCGGCGTTGTACTTGAAACCCTTGAAATTGAAGATCGGATAGAGCGCGACCAGCACCACCACGAAGAACGCCCGGCGGCGGTCGACCACGCGCAGCGCGATGAGGTAGCAGAGCACGAGCCCGACCCCCAGCACCGTCATCGCCAGCAAGTAGGTGGCCCAGTCCGCAACTGGAAAAAACCTGAACCAGAGGCCCGCGATCCAGCCCGATAGCGGTGGATGCTTGCCATAGCCCCACTGGAACTTCTGGCCCCAGGCGAAGGCCTCCGCCACGTCCATATGGACGTCCTGGGCGGCCTTCAAGCTGATCAGGGTCTGGGTCCAGATCAGACCATGCAGAAGCGCAAAGGTGATGACGAGCCAGAGGCCGGTCTCGGGATCCCGGACCCGCGCCAGAAGCCACGCTGCCGGACGACGGAGGACGGAACGCCAGCGCCGCGCGCGGGAGGCGGTGGGCCAAAACGATGCAATCGACATGCCCTCACGCGTAGCGCTTTTTCGGCCCAAGTGGAATGAAGTTGAAACAGCCTGGAATCAGCTTGGCGTGAACAAAACTCCCTTGAAATAAGCAATAAGGTTGCCGCCCGAGAAGGCCAATGCTATCCCGCGCCCCATGACGACCGCCCCCATTTCCAACATCCGCAACTTCTCCATCGTCGCCCACATCGACCATGGCAAATCGACCCTGGCCGACCGCCTGATCCAGATGACCGGCGGCCTGTCGGATCGCGAAATGGCGGGGAAGGAGCAGGTGCTCGATTCCATGGACATCGAGCGCGAGCGCGGCATCACCATCAAGGCGCAGACCGTCCGGCTGAACTACCACGCCAAGGACGGCAAGGATTACATCTTCAACCTGATGGACACGCCGGGCCATGTCGACTTCGCCTACGAGGTCTCCCGCTCGCTGGCGGCCTGCGAAGGCTCGCTCTTGGTGGTCGACGCCAGCCAGGGCGTGGAGGCGCAGACGCTCGCCAACGTCTACCAGGCGCTCGACAACAATCACGAGATCGTGCCGGTCCTGAACAAGATCGACCTGCCGGCCGCCGAGCCCGAGAAGATCAAGCAGCAGATCGAGGACGTGATCGGTATCGACGCGTCGGATGCCGTGATGATCTCGGCCAAGACCGGCCTTGGCGTTCCCGACGTGCTGGAGGCGATCGTCACCCGCCTGCCGCCGCCGAAGGGCGATCGCGACGCCACCCTGAAGGCGCTCTTGGTCGACAGCTGGTACGACGTCTATCTCGGCGTCGTGGTTCTGATCCGCGTCGTCGACGGCGTGATGAAGAAGGGCAGCCGCATCCGCATGATGGGCACGAAGGCGGCCTACGACGTCGAGCGCGTCGGCTTCTTCACCCCGAAGATGCAGCAGGTCGAGGAGCTCGGTCCCGGCGAGATCGGCTTCATCACCGCGGCGATCAAGGAGGTCGCGGACACCCGCGTCGGCGACACCATCACCGACGACAAGAACCCGGTGAAGGAGATGCTGCCGGGCTTCAAGCCGGCCATTCCGGTCGTGTTCTGCGGCCTGTTCCCGGTCGATGCCGACGATTTCGAAACGCTGCGCGCGGCGATGGGCAAATTGCGTCTCAACGATGCCAGCTTCTCGTTCGAGATGGAGACCTCGGCGGCGCTCGGCTTCGGCTTCCGCTGCGGCTTCCTCGGCCTGTTACATCTGGAGATCATCCAGGAGCGGCTGTCGCGCGAGTTCGATCTCGATCTGATCGCGACCGCGCCCTCCGTGATCTACAAGATGCACCTGACCGACGGCTCGAGCATCGAGATCCACAATCCCGTCGACATGCCTGACGTGGTCAAGATTGCGGAGATCGAGGAGCCCTGGATCGAGGCGACCATCCTCACCCCCGACGAATATCTCGGCAGCGTGCTGAAGCTCTGCCAGGACCGCCGCGGCTCGCAGAAGGAGCTAACCTATGTCGGCTCCCGCGCCATGGTGAAATACGACCTGCCGCTCAATGAGGTGGTTTTCGACTTCTACGACCGTCTGAAATCGGTCTCCAAGGGCTACGCCTCGTTCGACTATCACCTCACCGACTACAAGCCGGCCGATCTCGTGAAGATGCAGATCCTGGTCAATGGCGAGCCGGTGGATGCGCTCTCGATGCTGGTGCACCGGACCCGCGCGGAGGGGCGCGGCCGCGCCATGGTCGAGAAGATGAAGGAGCTGATCCCGCCGCACATGTTCCAGATCCCGATCCAGGCGGCGATCGGCGGCAAGGTGATCGCGCGCGAGACCGTGCGCGCGCTGCGCAAGGACGTCACCGCCAAGTGCTATGGCGGCGACATCACGCGCAAGCGCAAGCTGCTGGAGAAGCAGAAGGAAGGCAAGAAGAAGATGCGGCAGTTCGGCAAGGTCGACATCCCGCAGGAAGCCTTCATTGCCGCGCTGAAGGTGGATAGCTGATCGATTGCCTCGGTCATTCCGGGGCACGCCGACAGGCGTGAACCCGGAATCTCGCGCCGCAACCTCTGGATTCCGGGGTCGCACGCTATCGCGAGCGCCCCGGAATGACCGGACCCATCTTGCTCTCTCGCCACAGATAGATCACCATCGCGGCCTCTAATTTATAAAACGATAAATAAGAGGAACCGCCATGACCGAGCCTGCCGCCTTCGGCCTTGTCGAGCGCGCCCGCGCATTGGCTCCGCTCATCGCCAGGGAAGCCGACGAGATCGAGCGGACGCGGCGGCTGACGCCCGCGGTGACCGCGGCCCTGATCGAGAACGGGCTGTACCGCGCGCTGCTGCCGCGGAGCCTTGGAGGCCACGAAGCGCCGCTCGCAACCTTCATGCAGATGCAGGAGGAGATCGCGAAAGCCGATGCCTCGACGGCCTGGTGTCTCGGCCAATGCAGCGTCTGCGCCATGGTCGCAGCCTATCTCGACCCCGATGCGGCCAACGAGATCTTCAACAACCCGCCTGGTATCCTGGCCTGGGGCGCCATTGCGCATGAGGCGCGCGCGGTTCTCGGCGGCTACCGGGCCACCGCCCGCTGGGATTTTGCCTCCGGCTCGCGGCAGGCGAGCTGGCTCGGCGCCCATGTCAGGATCGTCGAGGAGGACGGCACGCC
The DNA here is from genome assembly GCA_035293585.1 of Bradyrhizobium sp. Lineage (GTDB taxonomy): Bacteria > Pseudomonadota > Alphaproteobacteria > Rhizobiales > Xanthobacteraceae > Bradyrhizobium. The sequence continues at coordinate 92,341 of DATGMN010000013.1, forward strand.
GCGCAAGAAGGCGGACGGCACGCCCGAAATCCGCACCATCCTGTTTCCCGTGACCAGCGCCACCATGCACGACGTCTGGGACGTCATCGGCCTGAAGGGCACCGGCACCGATTCCTATTCGGTGGACGATCTCTTCATCCCCGAGAAATTCGCGGCCCCGCGCGACGAGCCGTCGGCGCGCCGTGAAGCGGGGCCGCTCTACAAGATCTCGACCCATTACGTTTTCGCCATGGGTTTTGCGGCAACCTCGCTCGGGCTGGCGCGGGCCATGCTGGACTCGGCGATCGAGCTGTCGCGCAAGAAGACCCCGCAAGGCCTGTCGGCGATGCGCGAGAACAATGCCGTACAGGGCCTGATCGGCCGCACCGAGGCGAGCTTGCGCGCTGCAAAGGCCTATCTCTATTCCACCGCAGCCGAGGTCTGGCGCGAGCTCGAGGGCGGCGCCCCCATGACCGAGGCCCACCGCATCGCCATGCGCATCGCCGCGACCTGGACCATCCACCAGTCGACGTCGGTGGTCGATACCGCCTATCACATGGCCGGCGCCACCGCCGTGTTCGCCGCCAACCCGTTCGAGCGGCGCTTTCGCGACATGCACACCATCGCCCAGCAGATCCAGGCGCGCGACACCCATTACGAGGACGCGGGCCGGGTGATCCTGTCCGGCAAGTGGCAGGTCCCCCCGACCGCCGGATGAGACGGAAATTGGAACCTCCGACGCAGGGCACGGTCCCTGGCCGTGACCTGAGCGCAGATGGCGTCAGCCAATATTAATCAATCCTGAGTATTCCCAAACAAAGCCATCGTGCAGTTCGGAATACTTTGAATGTTCAAGCTCCGGTCGATCGCCGCCCGTCTGATCCTCGCCATCTCGCTCACGGTTGCCGCGGCCTGCGGAATCCTTGGGACGTTCTCCATCCTGCAGCAACGCTCGCTGACCCAGCTTGCGCTCGAACAGCAGCTCAAGCTGCAATATGACAGCGTGGTGGCCGCGATCGACTATGAGGGCCGCGCCACGCTCGCCATCAGCGCGACCATCGCAGGCCTGCCGCCGGTTGCGGACGCGATCGCGAAGGGCGACCGCGCGGCGTTGGGGACGCTGCTTGGCAACTCGAATAAGGCGCTGGCGGCGCAGGGCATCCCGCTCATCACCTTCCAGGTCCCGCCCGCGATCTCCTTCTTCCGTGTTCATGCCCCGCAAAGTTACGGGGATGACGTCTCGGGGCGGCGCAATACCGTGACCGAAGCGATCCGGACCGGCAAATCCATTGTCGGCGTCGAGCCCGCGAGGGCCGATCTCGGCATTTTCGGGATGACCCCGATCATGCGCGACGGCAAGACGCTGGCAAATGTCGACGTCGGTGCCGCCTTCGGCAGGGAATTCGTCGACCGCGCCAAGCAGCGCTTTGGCATCGACCTCGCCGTCTACTGGCTCGATGGCGGGTCGTTCAAGCGGTTGTCCTCCACTTTCGGCGACGTCCAGGTGGCCACGCCTGCCGAATTGCGATCCGCCTTCGACGGCACCGCGCAGCAGCGCGACACCACCTTCCAGGGCCACTCTGCCGCCCTTTATGTCGGGCAGATCAGGAATTATGCCGGCCAGCCGGTTGCCGTGCTGGAAATCATCAAGGATACGACCGCCTATGAGGCGGCGGCGAGCCGTGCCCAGACGACGCTGCTGCTGGCGACGCTGGGCATCCTGGCTATCGCGGCGCTGCTGGCATTCCTGCTCGGGCGCGGCATGTCTCGTCCGCTCGTTGCGATCACCGAGGTCATGAACCGCCTGTCCAGCGGCGACACGTCGATCGAGATTCCCGGCGGCGAGCGCCAGGACGAGGTCGGCACCATGGCGCAGGCCGTCGACGTATTCCGCCGCAACATGATCGAGACACGCGACTTGCGCGACCAGCAGGAGGCCGCCAAGCGGGCGGCGGAGGTCGAGAAGCAGACCCTGCAGCGGCAGATGGCCGATCGCTTCGAAGCGGACGTGAAAAGCGTGGTTGCCCAGGTCGCGCAGGCGACCAAAGAGATGCAGCGCGTGGCCGGCGAGATCACCACAAGCGTCAACGGCACCTCGCAGCGCGCCGCGGCCGCGGCCGCGGCATCGGAGCAGGCCTCCACCAGTGTTAGCACCGTGGCTGCCGCGACCGAGGAATTGGCTTCCTCCGTCGCCGAGATCGGCCGGCAGGTTACCCACTCCTCCAACGTCGCCAATGCCGCGGTCGATAAAGCGGGCCAGACCACGGAAATGGTCGCAAGCCTCGCCGCCACCGCCGAGCGGATCGGCGACGTGCTGCGGCTAATCGACGCGATCGCAAGTCAGACCAATCTGCTCGCGCTCAACGCCACGATCGAGGCGGCGCGCGCCGGCGAGGCAGGCCGCGGCTTTGCCGTGGTTGCCGCCGAGGTGAAAGAGCTGGCAAGCCAGACCGCCAAGGCGACCGAGGAGATCGCGGGCCAGGTTACGGCCATCCAGTCGGCGACCTCCGAATGCGCAACCGCAATAGGCGGCATCAGCCAGACCATTCGCGAGATCAGCGGCATTGCCACCAGCATTGCGGCGGCCGTCGAGGAGCAGGATTCGGCGACGCGCGAGATCGCCCGCAGCGTGCAGCAGGCGGCCGCCGGGACCGGCGAGGTCACCCAGAACGTGGCCGGCGCAAGCCACGCCGCCGACCGCTCTCGCGCTCTGGCCGACAGCGTCATGACGGCATCCGGCCAGCTTAGCCGCCAGGCCACCGCGCTGTTCGAAAGCGTCGACACGTTCCTCGCCGGTCTGCGCAGCGCGGCGTGAGGCGGGTTCGCCCGCGCGACATCACCTCGTCGAACGCCGTGGTCGCGCCGGGCCAGTCCAGCCTCGCGCTGGCCTGGACCGAGATGCCGAGCCTCGCTGCAAAGGGGAGGTGCAGGAGCGCGGGCGAAGATTGGCTCAGGCGACGCGCGCCTCGGCCTGCGCCTTGCCCGCGTCAGGCTCGTCCGCGCCGCGCTGGGCATGCAGCAGCTCGACGATCTCCGCGTTGGGCCGGGCACGGCTGAACAGGAAGCCCTGGCCCTCGTGGCAGCCTTCCGCGCGCAGGCAGCTCAGCTCCGCCTCGGTCTCGACGCCTTCCGCGGTGATGGTGACGCCGAGCCCCTTGCCGAGACTGACGATCGAGCGAATGATCGCCTGCGCCTCGCGGTTGGCGCCGAGATCGCGCACGAAGGACTGATCGATCTTGATCTTGTCGAACGGAAAGCTGCGCAGATAACTCAGACTGGAATAGCCGGTGCCGAAATCGTCCATGGAGATGCGCACGCCCAGCGCGCGCAGCGCATGCAACGTCGCCAGCACCTGGCTGCTCTTTTCCAGCAGCAGGGTCTCGGTGATCTCGAGCTCGAGCCGCTTGGGCGGCAGGCCCGACTGCTTGAGCGCATCCATCACGATCGAGAGCAGATTGCCGGTGCGAAATTGCAGCGGCGACAGATTGACCGCGACACGAACGTCGTCCGGCCAGGTCGCCGCATCCTTGCAGGCACGGCGCAGCATCAGGCCGCCGATCGAATTGATCAGGCCTGTCTCCTCCGCAACCGGAATGAACTCGCCCGGCGAGATCATGCCGCGTTCCGGATGCGGCCAGCGCACCAGGGCCTCGAAGCCCGTGATGCGCCCTGCGGAGAGATCGATCAACGGCTGATAATAGGGCTGCAGATGGTCGCTCTGAATGGCATCGCGCAGCTCCATCTCGATCTTGCGCCGGGTCTGCGCGCGCGCGTCCATCGCGGCCTCGAAAAAGGAGAACGTGCCGCGGCAATCGTTCTTGGCGCGCGACAACGCCATGTCGGCATTCTTCAGCAGCGTCTCGGAATCGTCGCCGTCGCCGGGCGCCATGGCAATGCCGATCGTGCCGCCGATCACCACGGAATGGCCGTCGAGCAGGAACGGATCGCCGATCGCTTCCAGCAGCCGCCGCGACATCAAGATCGCGTCCTCGGGCCGTGTCAGGCCGCCCTGGATCATGGCGAACTCATCGGAATTGAGCCGCGCCAGCGTATCGCCCTCGCGCAAGGTGGAGCGCAGGCGCTTGGCCACCGCGCGCAACAGCTTGTCGCCGACGCTGTGGCCGAGCGAGTCGTTGACCGCCTTGAAATTGTCGAGCCCCAGCACGAGCACGGCGACCTTTTCGCCGCTGCGGCGGGTGTGGGCGAGAATGTCGTCCATCTGCTGCCGCAGCAAATTGCGATTCGGCAGGCCGGTGAGGCCATCATGCTGGGCCAGGAAGGCGATCCGCGCCTCGGCCCGCTTGCGCTCGGTGATGTCCATCAGCGCGAGCAGCACGGCGGGCTTTTCGCCATACACCAGCTCGCGGGAATAGATCGCAAGATCGATCAGCGCGCCGTCGGCCTTGACATGCTTCCAGATCCGCGCCGCCTGCTCCTCGCCGGAGCGGCCGCCTTCCCAGGGCGGGTCGCCGTCGAAGGCCTGCAGGCCGCGAATGGTCCGAGTCTCGAATTCGGCACGGCTGTAGCCGTAATGCTCGACCGCGGCATCGTTGACGGCCAGAATCCGCCCGTCCTGCAGCGCGCAGACGATCATGGGGACGGGGTTGCCGTCGAACAGGAGACGGAACGACGCTTCGCGTTGCTTCAGTTCGGTGATATCGACCCGCAAGCCCACGACGCCGCCATCCCCGGTCAGCCGTTCCTCGATCAGGATAATGCGACCGTCGGCGAGCTTCTGCTCATGGCGTTCGCCGGGCTGGAACATCTTGTTCAGCCGCTCGGCGATCCATTCCTCCTCGCGCCCCACAGCCTCTGGGTAGTCGCCGCGGGCGACGCCGATGCGCAGCGTATCCTCGAGCCGCGTGCCCGGCGCGAACAGGTCGGCGCTGCGGTTGTAGATCTCCGCATATTGCTTGTTCCAGAGGATATAGCGGCCTTCGGCATCGAGAAAGACGATGCCCTGCGGCAAGAGCTCAATCGCTTCGCGCAGCCGCTCATGCGACTTGCGCGCATCCGCAATCGCCGCTTCGGCTTCGGCACGGGTCCGCGCAATCTCGGCGGCCTCGACGGACGGATCCCGCCCGGTGTCTGCAAATCCCGATTTTGGCGACGTTGGAGCAAGCTTGCCGAGCCGGCGCGACTTGCGGCCAGCCGCCGCAAGCTTGAACTTCTTTTTCCTTCGCCGGACACTCGGCATACGCGCGCCCCCAAATTCGTATTCTGCGCGCGCTTGTTTTCGGCCAAGTGTCTTAAAAAAAAGGTATCCTTCTGCTGCGGTGCATCCGCGGCCGGTTCGCCAACGCGGCCCTCGCCGGTTCTGATGTCTTCCGACGGAACGCGACATCAGCCGAGAGTAGCTGAAATTTTATTTCAACAACTCACGATAGCAGCCATGGGTATGAAATGATCATCATCTGCCCATGGCGCGACCACCCGGCTCTCACCACGCGCAGCAAATCCGCCCATTGTTTTTCGCGCGCATGAAATTTGGTCAATAGCGAAGATAGTTATCGCACAGTTAAGGCACATCCGCCTCGCGCCTAGTAAATCTCGATCCGCGTATTGCTCACGCCGCTGCGGCTCACCAATGCGAACAGCGCGGCCGCTTGCGCAAGCGGCCGCCTGACGCAGCCATGCGACGCCGGGCCATAGCCGTCGCATCCGGAGCGGATGACGGGTCTCGATCGTGAGCAGATGGCCTCGGCCGTTCCTTCGGCTGCACGCAAAGTTGAGGATCAACCCATTGTTGTCGGGACGCTGCAGCCCTTCCATGCTAGTCTCGCAGGTGCCTAGAGTGACGCGATGCCAGCCCGCCCGATTCTGATCCCGCTCTTGTTCGGCATGATCTGCGCCACGGCGCTGACGGCGCTTGCGCAGGATCTTGGCACGGTCAACCCTAAGCCGCTGCCGCCGCTCGAACATCCCAATGATCCCAAGCTAGCGGCGAAGGAGCTGTTCGCGCGCAAGCTCAAGCCGGCGGCTGGTCCCGCCAACTCGATCGGCTCCTATACGGCGGGCTGTGTCGCCGGCGCCGAGGCGATGCCGATCACGGGCAACACCTGGCAGGTGATGCGGCTATCGCGCAACCGCAATTGGGGCCACCCCGACATGATCGCACTGCTCAAGCGCCTGTCGATCAAGGCGCACAAGGACGCCGGCTGGCCGGGCATCCTGGTCGGTGACATCGGCCAGCCGCGCGGCGGCCCCGCCCTGAGCGGGCATGCCAGCCACCAGCTCGGTCTCGATGCCGATGTCTGGCTTATGCCGATGCCGGATCATCTGCTGTCGCGGCAGGAGCGCGAGGAAATGTCGGCGACCATGATGGTGCGTGACGACCGCCTCGACATCGATCCCAAGGTGTGGACGGCGAACCACTGGATGGTGCTGCGCGACGCCGCGCAGGAGCCGGCCGTGCAGCGCATTTTTGTCAATGCGGCGATCAAGAAGGCGCTCTGCCGCGACGCCAGGGGTGACCGCAGCTGGCTCAGCAAGGTCCGCCCCTGGTATGGCCATGACTATCATTTCCACATCCGCATGCGTTGTCCGGCCGGCGACAGGGAGTGCAAGGGCCAGTCCGACCAGGAGGGCGGCGAGGCCTGCGCGGCTTCCGATCTTGCCTACTGGTTCAAGGATTCCATCATACACCCCACCCCGCCCAAGGAGCCGGGGAAGCCGTCGCACGGCATCACGCTGGCGCAACTGCCTTCGGATTGCAGGAAGGTGCTCAACGCGCCGGACGCCAGGCAATAACGCGACGGTGTTTTCGGTCCGCCGCAACTTGCGCTAAAGTGCAGCAGGTGCGCGCCGTAAGCGCGGTCCAACCCCGGACCAAGACTCTGGTCTGCTCCATTCCGGTTTTGCGCGGAATGACCTTCATGAAACAAGCGGTGAATTGATCATGCGTGGCGCGTTGATTGTTGCCTTCCTTCTGGTTGCCTTTTCCGAACCCACCTTGGCGGCGGAGGAGCCGAGCGGCTGTGACAAGTTCAAATGGAATATCGACCATGAGCGCGCTGCGCTCACGGCTCCGGATCGTGCAAAGCTCACCTCGGGCGCCGAAATTGCCGCGATGCCCTCCACCGGCATGACCCTGGCGCTGCGCGCGACCTCGGAGGCCAGGCTGCCCTCCCCGCCCGAACGGGCCCCGAAGGAAGGCACGTTTGCCGGCTTCACCAGTTTCAAGACCGCACCAAAGGCCGGCATCTACACCATCAGCCTGTCGGCGGGCGCCTGGGTCGATGTGGTCCAGGATGGTCATCTGCTCAAGCCCAAGGGCTTCAGCGGCGCGACCGATTGCGAGGGCATCCGCAAGACCATGAAGTATGAGCTCGGTGCCACCCCCTTCGTGCTGCAGATCTCGGGGGCCAAGGAGGAATCGATCTCGATTGCGATCTTGCCGTCGGAATAGGCGAAATTGGACGAACCGCCGCCTTTACCCGTGCGCCCAGCCTGATATGGTCCGGCCGGCGACATCCCCGTGTGACCGTAAGTCTTAAGGGATGGCCGGAACGGCGCTTCCGCTGTCGCCCCCAGATCTGAACCAACGCTGATTTGCGCGCGCAAATGTCTTGCGCCTCGCGAACATGCATGGAGCGCTTCGATGCATCGCCTTTCCGGAATTTTCGTCGCCTTCGTCATCCTGTTGGGATCGACGTGGTCTCCCGCACTTGCGGAGGACAAGACTCTCACCGTCTTTGCCGCCGCGTCGATGAGGAACGCGCTCGACGACATCGACGCGGCCTTCACCGCCAAGACCGGCGTGAAGGTTTCCGCAAGCTATGCGGCGAGCTCGACGCTGGCAAAGCAGATCGAACAGGGGGCACCTGCGGATATCTTCGTGTCCGCAGATACCGACTGGATGGACTACGCAGCCGGCAGGAAGGACATCAACGAATCGACTAGGACGAACCTGCTCGGCAACGCGATCGTGCTGATCGCGCCGAAGGATTCCACGATCGACAATGTCACGATCAGCCAGGGTTTCGACCTCGCCAAGCTCGCGGGCGACGGCAAGATCGCAACCGGCGACGTCAAGTCGGTCCCGGTCGGCAAATATGCCAGGGCGGCGCTGGAGAAGCTCGGCGCCTGGCAGGCGGCGGAGCCGAAATTCGCGATGGCCGAGAGCGTCCGCGCGGCACTGCTGCTGGTGGCCCGGGGCGAGGCCGTGCTCGGCATCGTCTATTCGACCGACGCCAAGGTCGAGCCCGGCGTCAAGATCGTCGGCACCTTCCCGGCCGACTCCCATCCCGCGATCATCTATCCGGTGGCAGCGACCTCCACGGCCAAGCCTGAATCGAAGGACTATCTCGACTATCTGCATTCCGCCGCAGCCAAGGCGGTGCTGGAGAAGTACGGCTTCACCTATCTGGTGAAGCCGACGTCCTGACCGGGCGCAAGCGTTGGACCAGGCGTCGGCCCACGTGTTCGACATCACGCCCACCGAATGGACGGCGATCCTGCTCTCGCTGCGGGTCGCCACCGTCGCAACGTTGCTGGCGACCCCGCCCGGCATCGCGCTCGCCTACCTGCTGGCGCGGCGCAATTTCTGGGGCAAGTCGCTGCTCGATGCGCTGGTCCATCTGCCCCTGGTGCTGCCGCCGGTCGTCACCGGCTATCTGCTGCTGCTCGCCTTCGGCCGGCGCGGGCCGATCGGCGCCTTTCTGGCCGATCATTTCGGCATCGTGCTCGCGTTCCGCTGGACCGGCGCGGTGCTGTCCTGCGGGGTGATGTCGTTTCCGCTTCTGGTTCGTCCGATGCGGCTGTCGATCGAGGCGGTCGACCGCCGGCTCGAGCAGGCCGCGGAGACGCTGGGCGCCCCACCCTGGCGCGTCTTCTTCAACGTCACCCTGCCGCTCGCGCTGCCGGGCGTGCTCGCCGGCATGGTGCTCGGCTTTGCCAAGGCGATCGGCGAGTTCGGCGCGACCATCACTTTCGTCTCCAACATTCCCGGCGAGACCCAGACCATCTCCTCCGCCATCTATTCGCTGATCCAGACGCCCGACGGCGACACGGCGGCGCTGCGGCTGGTCGTGGTATCCGTCATCATCGCCGTCGCGGCACTGGTCGGCGCGGAATGGTTCGCGCGGCGCGCCACGATGCGCCTGCACGGGAATTGACCGATGCTGTGCATTGACGTCGCCAAACAGCTCGGCGAGTTCTCGCTCGAGGCGAGCTTTGAGAGCCAGGGCCGCGTGACCGGGTTGTTCGGCGCATCGGGCTCCGGCAAGACGTCACTGGTCAACATGGTCGCCGGCCTCTTGCGGCCCGATCGCGGCACCATCTCCATCGACGGCGACATCCTCGACGACACCGGCAGGGGCATCCATGTCCCGCCCTGGCGCCGCCGCATCGGCTATGTGTTCCAGGACGCGCGGCTGTTTCCGCATCTGGATGTCGCGCAGAATCTCGATTATGGCCGGCGCATGAACGCCCTCGCTGAGGACCCTGCCCAGCGCAAGCGCGTGACCGACCTGCTCGATATCGGCCATCTCCTGGAGCGCCGTCCGGGCAAATTGTCAGGCGGCGAGCGGCAGCGCGTCGCGCTGGGACGCGCGCTGTTGTCGAAGCCGCGGCTGCTCCTGCTCGACGAGCCCCTGGGCGCGCTCGACGAAGGACGCCGCGCCGAGATCCTGCCCTATCTGGTTCGGCTCCGCGACGAGGCGCACATCCCGATGGTCTATGTCAGCCATGACCCCGCCGAATTGCGTCAGCTCGCGACCCAGATCGTGTTGCTCAGGAACGGGCGGGTCACGTCGTTCGGCGGCGTCAAGGTCCTCTCGGGCTCCTGAGCCTGCGGGCGCGGGTGAGGCTGACGCCCAGGCTCCACGGAGGCCTCGAAGGATGGACGGCTGGGATCGCGGCAGCGGGGCCGTCGCCCTTCGAGGCTCGCGTGCCGCGAGCGCCTCGGGGTGACGGGGAGAGGTTTGAGCCTGCTTCGCCTCGACGCCATCAGCCACGCCGCTCAGATCACCTCCCGCGCGCGCAACTCCGCGATCGTCTGGTCGTCATAGCCGAGCGCCTCCAGCACCTCGTCGGTGTGGGCGCCGAGCTCGGGGGCCATGCGGTCGAGCCGGCCGCCACCGTGCGCCAGGCGGAAGCCGCTTCCTGCGAAGCGCAGCCGGCCATAGGGCGTGTCGATCTCCTGGATGGCGCCGCGCGCGACGATCTGCGGGTGATCGATCACCTCCTCGACCGTCCAGATCGACGCACAGGGCGCACCCGCCGCGTCGAGAATCGTCTCCCATTCGCGCGGGCTCTTTTTTGCCAGTGCCTGCTCGATGATGGCACGGAGCGCGGGCTCGTTCTCCTGCCGCGCGAACCAGTCGACGAAGCGGGGATCGTTCAACGCCTCCTCGCATCCAAGCGCGGCCATCAGCGCGCGATACTGCTTCTCATTGTTGACCGCGAGCAGCAGATAACCATCGCCTGCCTTGAACAGGTTCGCGGTCGGCTTGCGGCTGACGGCCTGGTTGCCGGACAGTTTCTGGCGATGGCCGGCGACGGAGTAATCCGCGATCTGGCCCGACAGGAAGGCCAGCGTCGCCTCAAGCATGGAGACGTCGACGAGCTGTCCCTTGCCGGTCTGGTTGCGCTGGAACAGCGCGCTGGACACGCCAAAGGCCGCCGTGGCGCCGGACAGCACGTCGCAGACGGCGAAGCCCGCGCGGGTCGGCCCGGTCTCCTCGTGTCCGGTGATGGCCATGATCCCGCTCATCGCCTGGATCTTGCCGTCATAGCCGGCGCTGAGCCGTTCTGGCCCGGTCTGGCCGAAGCCGGAGACGGCGCAGTAGATCAGCCGCGGATTGATCGCCGACAGCGCTTCGAATCCGATGCCGAGCTTGTCCATCACGCCGGGGCGAAAATTCTCCATCACCACGTCGGCCTGCGCGGCGAGCTTCCTGATGATCTCGATCGCCTCGGGCTTCGACAGGTCGAGCGTCAGGCTGCGTTTGTTGCCGTTGATGGCCTGCCAGCCCGGCGCCAGCCCGCGCTCGGCCCATTCGCGGCTGAGCGGCGTGCGGCGCATGTCCTCGCCTTCGCGCCGCTCCACCTTGATGACGTCGGCGCCCAGCAGAGCGAGCTGGTAGCTCGCATAGGGACCGGCCAGCACCTGCGTGAAGTCGAGGATCTTCACGCCCTCGAAAGGTCGGGTCACGGCAATTCCTCCCAGGTCTTGTTCTTGTTCTCGTTCTTGTCGTTGTTCTTGTCGTTGGCGCAGGCTTGCCGACGGTCAGCCGGCGAGCTCACGCAGCGCGATTGCCGCGGGCGATCTCCTTCTGCCGGTCGAACTCGGCGCGGCGGCGCGCCAGCTCCTCGGGCGACATCTGCGCGACATTGTTGTAGTCGAGCTTCCAGGAGGCATCCTCGCTCCAGCGCAGCGGCGACTGCATGGTGGTGCGTGCGCCGATTGCGCTCTCCAGCAGGCGCAGCGCGAGTTCGAGCGTCAGCGCCTGCGACGCCTCGTCATGCGGCTTGCCGGCGGAATTGCCGAGCGGGAAATCGCTGAACAGAAAGCGCGGCACGGCCGCGTGCTCGACAATGTCCTTGGCGCAACCCATCACCACGGTTGGAATGCCGTTCGCTTCGAGGTGACGCGCGACCAGCGCCGTGGTCTGGTGGCAGACCGGACAGTTCGGCACCAGCACCGCGGCATCGACCTTGTCCTCGCGACAGCGCGCCAGGATCTCCGGCGCATCGGTCTCGATGGTGACGCGGTGGCTGCGGTTGGTCGGCGCGCCGAAGAAGCGCGGCGCGACCTCGCCGATCCGCCCCTTCTGCTGGGCTTTCAGCAGCTGCGGCAGCGGAAACCAGGTGCCGCTGTCGGTTGCAGTGGTGTGCTTGCGGTCATAGCCGATATGCGAGATGCGCAAATCGTGCGGCCTGGAGGTGTCGCCGTCATAGACCGTGTAGAACTTGGCGCCGCCATTATAGGCCGCGCCCGGCCCCTGGTCGCCCTTGGCGGGATCGTAGGGCGCAGCGGTGGTGACGATGGTGACGCGGCTTTGCGACAGCGGCTTTGTCAGCGGCTGGAACGGCGCATCGACATAATGCGCCCAGCGATAGGGCGTGGTGTAGCCGATCGCGGCGTAATAATCGCGGGTCCGCTGCATATAGGGGACGGGTGAATCATAGTCGGGCGCAAAGCCGAACTGTTCATCTTGCGGCGCGGACATGGCGTATGGCTCCTTACGTTTCCGTCGCGAGGTTATTTGGTTGGTGGGTTGAGACTAGGGATAGTTTGCGTGATGCTCAACAACGGAAACGACGACCTGCGTTGCGTCGTCAGGCGAAAGCCCCTCGCTCCGGCGTCGCCCGGCGAAGGCCGGGACCCAGACCGCGGAGTCTCTCCGTCCGCGCACAGTCCCAGTCGACCGTCCTTGGCAACAACAACACCCTGGGTCTATGGGTCTCGGCCTTCGCCGGGACGACGTGAGGATATAATCCGCTTCAACTCCCAGAAGGACATGCATCCGCGTCCTCGCGGCGCGTTTCGCCCGAGCTTTGCCAGCAACATCGCCCTCGAAACACAGAGGGCGCAGGGAAGGCCGGGTGGCCGCTGCACCCGGGGCCGCACGCGCAAAAAAAATTGCGCGAGCGCGTGAACCACAGGTACAGGCGGTGACAACCGGCCTTCCCTGCGCGGTGGTTTTACAGCTTATACGCGCTCTCCCCGGTGAACCATTCCGTTTGCCACCGTCATCGCCGCGATGCGCAAGCATCGTCGGCAACTTGGCGCCGGATCTTTCGGGGCGCCAGGACCACACGATTTCGCCGTACGCTTCCGTGCCGCTCGTCAGTCAGGCACATCCGCGTCCACCGCATCCCCGCCTCACGTGTCGTGACGATCGCGATACGTCCCTCTGCGAGCGAGGCGGGATGGGCCGGATAATGCTTCTGATTTTCGGAAAACACAAGAACGGGGCGCTGCGACAGATTAACGCGACGGGCAAATTGCGCATGGCACGCATGCGTCGTGCCAAGCCGTTCGGCCTAGATCAGCTCCGAGCGTCCCGATGCGCGCTTGATGGCCTGGGGCGGCTGGCCAAAGGCGCGAAGAAACGACTGCCGCATGCGTTCGCGATCGCCAAAGCCGGTCTCTTCCGCCACGACGTCGATCGGATGACGCGTCGTCTCGATCATCAGCCGGGCGGCTTCGACGCGCAGGCGTTCGATGGCCTTTGCCGGGGACTGACCGGTCTCCTCGCGAAAGACCCTGGAGAATTGACGCGGGCTGAGATGCGCAGCCTCGGCCAGGGTCTCGACGGACAGATCAGTTTTCAGGTTCTGCTTGGCGAAATCGAGCGCCGTCTGGACGCGATCGGATTTGGCGTCGAACTCGAGCAGCGCCGAGAACTGCGATTGGCCGCCGCCGCGGCGGTGATAGACGACAAGCTTTCGCGCGATCTCTTTCGCGACGCCCGCGCCCTGATCCTTCTCGACCAACGCCAAAGCGAGGTCGACACCGGCACTCATGCCGGCCGAGGTCCAGATCTGGCCGTCGATGACAAAGATGCGATCGGCCTCGACCGCGACCGACGGATGAGTCTTTTCCAGGGACTTCGCGAAATACCAATGCGTCGTGGCGCGACGTCCATCGAGCAGTCCGGCTGCCGCCAGAATGAAGGCGCCGGTACAGATCGCGGTCACGCGTCGCACGTGCTTCGGCGCGTCCCGCAGATAGGCGACCAGCGCCTCCGACGCCGGCGCGCAGGTGTTGTCGCCAAGAACGATCAGGGTGTCGAAACGCTTCTCCCGAACCGACGACGTGCTGACCATGAACCCTTGCGACGATGTGACGGCCCCGCCGCTCTCCGAAACCAGGCTCAGCTCATAGACCGGGGCGCCGCTCAGGACGTTCGCGAACTCGAACACGGTCCCGACGGCGAGGCCCAGCGGCTGAAAGCCGGGATAGACCACAATTCCTACGCTCAGCATGGGCGCCTCGAAACACTGATGTCCTAAACACCGATGTCCTAAAACATTGCATCTACGTCATTGGGGACATCGTTTCACGGACCTACCTTCCCGTCCAGTGAAACAACCCGGTTTCGAAAGGAACGGACAATGAACAAGGGTTTAGCTGTGGTGACCGGCGCAGCCGGTGGTGTGGGACGCGACTATGCCGAAGGCCTCGCAAAACGAGGCTACGATCTGCTTCTGGTCGGGCGGGAGCAAAACGAGATCACCCAAATCGCACGGCGGATCGCCGACGAGACCGGGCGTCAGGTGGGCGTAGCCGTGCACGATCTCTCCGATCCGAAGAACCTCGCCGAGCTCGAGGCGCGTCTGGAGAGGGACGAGAGCGTGACGTTGCTCGCGAACATCGCGGGCGCCGCCACCTTCGGCCCGTTCTCCGGAATCACGACCGCGCATATCGATCAGACCATCGCGGTCAATGTCACGGCCTTGACCCGCCTCAACCGTGCTGTCGCGCCCGGCTTCGCAAAGCGGGGCAAGGGCATCATCGTCAACTTCGCATCGGTGCTGGCCTTCCATCCCTGGCCGGAGTTCAACGTCTATGATGCGGCCAAGGCGTTCGTCGTGTCGTTGTCGCAGGCGCTGCAAGGCGAGCTCCGCGGCAAAGGCGTGCTGGTGCAGGTGGTCTCGCCTCCGGCGACCGCAACCCGGTTCTGGGAAACCGCCGGACTGCCATACGACAGACTGCCGCCGGGCGCGGTGATGAAGCCCGAGGATCTGGTTCGGGCCGCCCTGATCGGGCTCGACAGGGGCGAGGAATGGGTGATGCCGTCGCTTGCCGACGCCAAGCTCTGGGACGGTTTTCAGAAAGCGCGCGGCGACCTCGTCAACGGCATGATGAGCGGACAGCTCGCAGAGCGATATTCCGCGCTTGAGCGCGCTTCCGCGGCGAACGCTTGATCGGCGCGAAACAATGGGAGGCAATCTGCTGCGGCGATTGCCCCCATTCGCTCACCGGCGCCAATCAAAAACACAGGTGCAACATGAAAAATCTCATCAGCTCCATCGTCCTGGCGGTGCTGCGTCGCGCGCCAAGACGGAGCCTTCTTTCGATTGCAGGCGCGTTTGCGCTTGCCGTGGCAGGGCTTGCCTCGGGCGTCTCCGCGGAGCCGGACAATGCCGAGGCGCGCGCGCTGTTCGCGAAGTTCGTCGCCGCGCAGAATGCGCATGATCTGAGCGCGGTGAAATCCATGCTCTGGAATTCGCCCGACATGCTGTTCTTTTCGCGCGGCACTGAAGCGAGGGGAGCCGAGGCGGCCGCCGATCGCTTCAAGGAATACTATCAGGGCACGTGGCACCTCGAGCCCGACATGTCGGGATTTCACGCCGCCGCGATCACACCCGATGTCATGCAGATCCTTGTCCCCATCGTCTTCACGCGGGGACTTCCAGGCGCCACGCCGCAAAGCAATACCTTCCTGATCAGCCAGACCTTCGTCCGCGATGCGCAGGGCTGGCATATCGCCTCCATTCTGCCGGTCGCGAACACGCAATTGAAGTAAGCCGGCTCCCTCGCGATCGTCGAAGCATGGGGGCGGTCCGGCGAAGCAGACCTGAGCCCTTGGCCTTTGCGATATCACCGGAGTACTGTGTGACAAATTCGTGAGGGAGGACTCGGATTACGATGGAACTCGGCAAACACCCGCGATCGGGACGGATCGGCGCAAAGCTTCGGAATTACGTCCTGACCGTCATGGCAGCCGCGTGGGTCTGGACTGCCATGTCGACTGCCGGTCCGGTCGCTGCGGCCGAGCTGACGCCGGCGCAGGCGGCGCTCTACACCACGGTTTCGATCTATCCCCCGTCCGCGACCTCGATGACCGTATGCTACGGCTTCGTCTGCCGCCGCCGCCAGATACTGGACTTCACCGCCGCCGATCGCGCGGCCCTCGCCAGGATCATGGCCGGCGGACGCGGCTCCGCCGTGGCCGAGCGCACCGCCGTGCAGAAGGCCGTGATCTGGTTCGATCGCCGCATGGGGCCGGTGCTCGGCACCGACAAGCGCGTCGCAAAGGCCGACGTCCGGGCGCTCGACGACAAGCACAATTTCGACTGCTGGGACACCACGCGCAACGTCACCAGCCTGCTGCTGGTGATGCAGGACTGGGGCCTCTTCAAATACCACAGCGTCGGCGATCCGCATTATCGCGGCAACCCGCTGGTGCTGCAGCTGCCGCACAACACGGCCGTCCTGGTCGACCGCGCGACGAAGACCGAATGGGTGGTCGACATGTGGACCCGCGGCTATGGCGAAGCGCCTGATGTCAAACCGCTCGCGGAATGGGTCAAGGAGGATTGAGCGGCGCACAGACGGTGGAGCGCAAGCGAAACCCGTGGCTGTCTGGGGACACTGCGGTCATTCCGGGGCGCGCTGAAAGCGCGAACCCGGAAATCTCGTGAGCGAGCGGAGGCGTGATGGGTTTCGCTTGCGCTCTACCATCCTACAAAATTCACGTGCAGCTCACGCCGCGGCCGCCGGCTTCTTCGGCGGATTCCAGACGCCGGCCGGCGACGGCAGCGAGGGAATCAGCTTCGCGCTGGGGACGCCCGCCATCTGCGTGGTGATCTCGCAGATATCCTGCACCGACCGCCGCATCGACAGCCGGGGATAGGTCTCGGCCAGGGTCGCGGCAGTCGCGGCCTGGGCGGCCGCGGGATCGTCGAGCACCGCCTCGACGGCCGCAGCGATGCTGTCGGCATCCTGGCCGAAGCTGAAAGCGGAGAGACGCGGGAAATTCTCCCTGGAAAAGCTGTTGGCGTCGAAGACCGGCACGGTTGAGGCGCCGAGCGCATAGAACACCCGGTCGTGCACCGAGAGGTCGACATTGGGATTGAGCGAGGCCGCCCCGAGATAGGTGCCGAGGTTCTCGCGCAGCGCGTCGAAAGGCATCGCACCGAGGAAACGGGCGTGGCGCGTCTCGGCCTTGAAGTCGTCCCAGCCGCCGCCGATGAAATCCACCGGATAGTTCGACAGCACCGCCCCCACCTCGCGGGTGCGCACCGCGCGGGTGTAATTGTCGAGCCGGGTCAGGATCGCATTGAAGATCTCGCCGCCGGGCGTCAGATAGACGAGATGCTGGGCGGCCACGTCGCAGATGATCTGGGGAAAGGCCGAGCAGTTCTTGCCACGCGCCAGGGCGATCGCATCGAACAGGATGGCGAACAGCTTTGGCGGCAGCGCCTCGCGCCAGGCGCGCTCGAGCCTGAGCGGATTCCAGTCGGACTTGGCGAACACGATGCGGCCGTTGCGCTTCTCGGCCGGCAGGGCGCCGAAGAAGCCGGGATCGGGAATGCCGATATGAGTCCCGAACGCCGCGCCATTGCTGTGCAGATGGTCGCGGTTGAACACGGCGTGATCCGGAAAGACATAGCCGTGCACGATGTAACGGCTCTCGAACCGGTGGCGGCGCATGAAGTAGGACGGATGATCGCAATTCCAGTTGAACACCGGGAGTTGCACCGCGTCCCAGAGCAGCTGGCCGTCCTTGGTGCGGATTTCGAGGCCGATGCCGGACATCACGATGGCGATCATCTCGTCGCGCCGCGGCAGCAGCGCGTCGATCCGCGCCGAGGTATCGGGCTCTTCCAGATTGATGATGTGGACCTCGTGGCCGAGGCGATCGAGCTCGGCACCGGCCATCAGGAGGATGCCACGAACCGAAAGATAGGCGCTGTTGGTCGCAGATAGGATGCAGATGACGGACATGGTCGACGGGCTCCGGAAAAAAATGGCGTCGACGCCAGCTTCGGATCGCAACCCGCGTCTCGCCCCCGACTGTTGAACGGTCGAGAGGGCATTCCCGGGCTCCCGAATTGAACGATGCCGCCTGCAATTATTCCGCCCGAAGTTCCACGGCTCCACGTTGAACCCACGTCGGACGGCGTAGCGCACGGACAGGCGCTGCCGGTCGACGCGTATTGGCGGGGGATTTCATGCAGCTCGATGGCTTCGATGTTATCATCGTGGGGGCCGGCTTCTTCGGTGCGACCATTGCCGAGCAGGTCGCAAGCCGGCTCGGCCGCAAGGTCTGCGTCCTCGACCGGCGCGCCCATATCGGCGGCAACGCCTATTCGGAAATCGATCCCGACAGCGGCATCGAGGTGCATCGCTACGGCACGCATATCTTCCACACCAATTCGGACGCGGTCTGGCACTACCTGCAGCGCTTCACCGAGTTCACCGGCTATCGCCATCGCGTTTTCACCGTGGCGCGGGGGCAGCTCTATTCGATGCCGATCAACCTTGCGACCGTGTGCGCCGCGTTCGGCCGCCTGATGACGCCGCAGGAGGCGAAGACCGCGATCGCGAGCGAGGCGGAGGCGCATGGCGCCACACATGATGGCGCGACGGCCGTGCAGAATCTCGAGGACAAGGCAATCGCCTCGGTCGGCCGCACGCTCTATGACCTGCTCATTCGCGGCTATACGCAGAAGCAATGGCAGACCGAGCCGAAGGAGCTCTCCGCCGACATCATCGGCCGCCTGCCGGTGCGGCTCACCTTCGACGACCGCTATTTCGCCGATCGCCATGAGGGCATGCCGCTCGACGGCTACACCGCGATCTTCCGCCGCATGCTCGACCATCCGAACATCGAC
The DNA here is from genome assembly GCA_035293585.1 of Bradyrhizobium sp. GTDB lineage: Bacteria > Pseudomonadota > Alphaproteobacteria > Rhizobiales > Xanthobacteraceae > Bradyrhizobium. The sequence goes on from DATGMN010000013.1 coordinate 110,893, forward strand.
GTGCAGCTCGGCGTCGATTATTTCGACGTCGCCGACCAGGTCCGTCCCGATCAGCTCGTCGTCTATACCGGGCCGATCGACCGCTTCTTCAAATATCGCTGCGGCGAGCTCGGCTGGCGCACGGTCGATTTCGCCCGCGAGGTACATGACGTCGCCGACTTCCAGGGCACCGCGGTGATCAATTATGCCGACGTGGACGTGCCCTTCACCCGCATCCACGAGTTCAGGCATCTCCACCCCGAGCGCGCGTACCCCGAGCCGAAGACGACCATCTACCGCGAATTTTCCCGCTTCGCCGGGCGCGACGACGAGCCCTATTACCCGATCAACACCGCCGCCGACCGCGCCATCCTGCACGGCTATCGCATGATGATGGAATCGCATCCGAACGTCATCTTCGGCGGCCGGCTTGGCTCCTACAAATATCTCGACATGCATCAGGCGATCGGCGCCGCGCTCAAGACCTTCGAGAACGAGGTCACGGCCTTCCTGACGAGTCAAGAGAGCGGCATGCCCGTAGCCATGGCCGGCTGAGGCGCATCGGCGTGCCGGCTTGCACGCGCGCGGCGCCGGCCCGCGGGTTTTCCAACAGGTGAAACGACCAAATGAGGTCGTCGCTTACCGGAAGTTGCCGGCCGGCGCCTTTTCTCCTTCGCACAGGTGGACTAGCCTAGCGCCGCACCGCCACGGGCCTGGCGGAGACGAGGGGGCCCCACAAGGGAGGATGGCTATGAACAGCGACAAATTGGCGGCCGAGGCGATCGGGACCTTCTGGTTGACCTTCGGCGGCTGCGGCAGCGCGGTGATCTCGGCCGGATTTCCTCATGTGGGTATCGGGCTGCTCGGGGTCGCACTGGCGTTCGGCCTCACCGTGCTCACGATGGCCTATACGATCGGCCATATCTCCGGTTGCCATCTCAACCCCGCCGTTACCGTCGGCCTGTTCTGCGGCGGACGCTTTCCGCGCAACCTCGTCATTCCCTACATCATCGCGCAGGTGATCGGCGCGATCGTCGCCGCCGCCGTGCTCTACTGGATCGCCAGCGGCGCGCCCGACTTCAGCCTCGCCGGCGGCTTTGCCGCCAACGGCTATGGCGATCACTCCCCGGGCAAATATGGCCTCGGCTCATGCCTCGTGAGCGAGGTCGTGCTGACCATGATGTTTCTCTTTGTCATCATGGGTTCGACCCACGGCAAGGCTCCCGTTGGCTTTGCGCCGATCGCCATCGGGCTCGCGCTGACGCTGATCCATTTGATCAGCATTCCCGTGACCAATACATCGGTGAACCCGGCGCGCAGCACGGGCCCTGCGCTGTTCGTCGGCGGCTGGGCACTGGCGCAGCTCTGGCTGTTCTGGCTGGCGCCGCTGATCGGCGGCGCGCTCGGCGGCTTTCTCTATCGCTGGCTGAGCCCGCAGCCGGTCGGCGAGGTGACCGGCTAGGCGCCGGCGTCTCGCACAGCCGCCGAGATGGCGCAAATCGGGCGAGGCCGCTGCACAGCGCAGCGCCTCGCCCGTGGAGCGAACGGTCGCGCACCGCTTCAATGTCCCATGTGGACGGCGCCGCCGAGCTTGACTTTGCGCAGGCTCAAGGCCAGCGGCACCGCGGACAGCGAGATCAGCATCAGCACCCAGAAGGCGTCCATATAGGACAGGAACGACGCCTGCGCCTGCACCTGCTGGCCGATCCACAGGATGGCCTGGTCATGCGCCTGCGCCAGCGGGCTGCCATGGGCGGTGAAGTAGTTCGTGATCTGCTGCAGCGTGTCCTGATATTGCGAGCTCGACGGGATCACCTGCTCGACGAGCCGGCTCTGGTGGAACTGCTCGCGATGCGTCAGCACGTTCGAGACGATCGAGACGCCGATCGAGCCGCCGGTGTTGCGCGCCGCATTGATCAGGGCCGAGGCCTGGTCGGTCTTCGACGGCTCGATGCCGTCATAGGACGCGGCCATGATCGGCACGAAGATCAGCGGCAGCCCGATGCCGAGCAGCATGCGCGAGCGCGCCATGAACCAGAAGCCGAGGTCGGCGTAGACGCTGGTCATCGCATACATCGACAGCGCGATGATCACGGCACCCGCGATGATCAGGTATTTCGGCTGCACCTTGGCGGCCAACCGGCCGACGACGAACATCATGACCATGGTGACCACGCCGCCCGGCGAGAGCACGAGGCCGGCCCAGGTCGCGGTGTAGCCGAGATCCTGCTGCACCAGTTGCGGCACGAATTGGGTGGTGGCGAGCAGGATGGCGCCCGTCGCGAGCATCACCAGGAAGCAGGCACCGAACTGGCGCGAGGCCACCATCCGCAAGTCCACGGCCGGATTGCGGCGGCTCAATTCCCACGGGATCATCAGCACGAATGCCAGGCCACAGATGATCGCGAAGGTGACGATGAAAGGCGACGCGAACCAGTCGTCCTCCAGGCCGCGGTCGAGCACGACCTCCAAGGCGCCGAGGAAGGTCGCGATCAGGGCGAAGCCGACGATGTCGAATCCGTCGCTTGGCCGGCTCTCGGCAGGCGCGGTCGGGGGCGCGGGCAGGATCAGCGCGATCATGGCGATCGCGAACAGGCCGACCGGCACATTGATCAGGAAGCACCATTCCCAGGAGACGTTGTCGGACAGCCAGCCGCCGAGCGTCGGCCCGACCACCGGCGCCACCACCACGGCCACGCCGAACACCGCGAAGGCCTGACCGCGCTTCGCCGGCGGAAAGGCATCCGCCAGGATCGACTGCGCGACCGGCACCATGCCGCCGCCGCCGACGCCCTGCATGATGCGGAACAGCAACAGCGCGTTCAGATTGGGCGCAAAGCCGCACAGCAGCGAGCTCAGGGTGAACAGACCGAGGCAAAGCAGGAAGAAGGTCTTGCGGCCGAGCTTTCGCGCCAGATAGCTCGAGGCCGTCAGGATGATGGCGTTGGCGACCAGATAGGTGGTGACCACCCAGGAGGATTCGTCCTGGCTCACGCCCATCCCGCCGGCGATATAGGGCAGCGCCACATTGGCGATGGTGGTGTCGAGCACCTCCATGAAGCTTGCGAGCGCGACCACGACCGCGATCAGCCAGGGATTGGTGACGGCGCCGGCGGCCGCGCGGCCGGGAGACTCGAGCTTGATGACATCTGCACCCATCAGAGCCTCCCCAGGCGCTCGAACAGAGAGGGCGTGGCATCGACGCGGACGCTCGGCACCACCGACATGCCCGGGCCGAGCGCGACATCATCAGGCGTATTGTCCATGACGATCTTCACCGGCACGCGCTGCACGATCTTGACGTAGTTGCCGGTGGCATTCTGGGCCGGCAGCAGCGAGAAGGCGGTGCCGGAGCCCGGCTGCACGCTGTCGACATGGCCGCGAATGGCGCGCCCCGGATAGGCGTCGATCTTCAGCGTTACGGCATCGCCGGGCCGCATCCGCTCGAGCTGGATCTCCTTGAAATTCGCCGTCACCCAGATCTGGTCGGGGACGAACATCGCAAGCCCCGTTCCCGTCTGGGCGTACTGGCCGACCGCCGCACTGAGGTTGACGACGCGGCCCGGCTGAGCCGCGGTCACGGTCGTATAGGACAGGTTGAGCTCGGCCTGATCGCGCTGCGCCTGCGCCTGCGCAAGGTTCGCCTCCGCGCTGTTGCGCTGCGCCTTCAGCGACTCCAGCTGCCGTTGCGCCAGCTTCAGCGTCGCTTGCGCGCTCGCCAGCGAGGCCTGCTGCTGATGCAGCTGCGAGGTGTATTGCTGCGCGTTCTGCACCGAGCCGAAACCGGTCTGCTCCAGATGCTCGTAGCGCGCCGCCTGTTGTTCCGCGAATACCAGCGCCGCCTGGGCCTGGTCCACCTGCGCCGCATTGGCGCTGATCTGGGCCTGCTGCACGTCGAGCTGGGCATCGATGTTCGCGATGCTCGCCTGCGCGGCCGCGACCTGGGCCTCTGCCTGCTGCAGCGCGATCCGGTAGTCGCGGTCGTCGATGCGGGCGATCACGTCGCCTTTGGCGACATGCTGATTGTCGGTGACGGGAACAGCGGTGATGTAGCCCGAGACTTTCGGCGCGAGCGTCGACTGCCGCGCGGCAATGAAGGCGTCGTCGGTGGATTGGTAACGCCCGGCCTGATCGACGTAGAGATAGCCGCCACCGAGCACCACCGCGAGCAGCAGCGCGCCGATGGCGGCGACGACCGGGCGGCGGCGCAGCAGCCCGCGCCGCTGCGGGGCATCGGTCGGCTGCGGCGGCTCTACGCCGGGGAGCGAGGGCGAGGCGCGCAGCTCGTCAGAGGGGCTCAGCCGATCCGCCGGTCTGTGCTGGGCAGGCGACCGCGCCTGTCCGTTCGAGGATGGGGACGCGGGCTCCCGCTGCGCGGCCGCCGCATCTTGCAGGAATTCGACCGGCTCGCGCACCCGTGCGCCGCGTTCCAGGACATTATCGTCAAACATGGCTACCGCTCCTTTGGTCAGCGCGAGGGCGTTGTCGGAAGCCCTCTCTAAAACAAAACGAAACAGTCTCGTTTCGTTTTAGCTAGCCCGCCTATGGCCGCCTGTCAATAGGAACGGAACGGTCTCGTTCTATTTACAAGGCGGCCAGGCCAGCCTAGATTCGGCGCGCGGCCGGCTCGTGAGGGATCGGCGAAACGCTTGAATCTCTCAACAGAATGAATGGCTTAAGAGCGGATCCGATGCCCAAGGCAGCGACAAACAAGGCAGCGACAGACAAGGCCGCGACAGAGAAGGCCTCCATCCCGGGGCGGAGCCGCGGCAAAAGCACCGCGGTGCGCTTCGGCCGCCCGCCCAAGGAGCTTGCCGGGGAGGTCGACGAGCGCGTTCTGGAGGCCGCCCGCAGGATCTTTCTGGCGCGCGGCTTCGAGGGCGCAAGCGTCGACGAGATCGCCCAGGCCGCACGCTCGGGAAAGCAAACGATCTATGCCCGCTTTCGCGGCAAGCGGGAGCTGTTCGCCGCCGTGGTGACGCGGGACATCGCGACCCGCATCGGGCAATCGGCGAATGCCATACCGAGCGGCGGAGCCATCGAGGAGCGTCTCGCCAGTGCCGGGATGTTCGTGCTGCACGCCTCGCTGGAGCCCGAACGCGTCGGGCTGATGCGGCTCGCCATCGCCGAGACGCAGCGGTTTCCCGATCTTGCGAGCACGCTCAGCCGGACGGCGCATCAGCTCAGCACCGAGATGGCCGCACGGCTGCTCGGCGAGCTGACACAATCCGACGAGCTCGGGCGGCTCGCCGCCTTTGCCCCCGAGCACATCGCGACGACGGCGCGCCTCTTCCTCGATATCATCGTCATGCCGCTATTGATGCGGGCGCTGTTCGAAAGGGACCTCGAGGTGCTGCGCAGCGAGATTGCGCCGCATGTGGCCCGCGGCGTGACCTTCTTCCTCGCCGCCTGCCGCAATGGCGGCGTGACGTGAGGCCCTGACGGCGCGCATCGGTCTAGTAGAGGTCGCCCGTGCCGGAGCGCACGATGGCTCGATCGGCGTCCGGCGAGATGCCGCGCGCGCCGACAGTGGCGGGGCCTTCGATGGCATTGTTGTCCGCAGGCACGGTACCGGGCTTGAAGGCTTCGAGGATGCTGCGCCCGCTGTCGGGGCCGGCGCGCAGGCCGGTCTTGGCATCGACCCGGACCAGCCTGATGCCGGCCGGGATCTTGAACGGGATGGCCGGCTTGTCGGCGAGCGCAAGCTTCATGAAATCCCTGGCGATCGGCGCTGCGGTGTGGCCCGCCTGCGCGTTTCTGCCGAGGCTGCGCGGCTTGTCATAGCCGACATAAAGGCCGACCACGAGATCCGGCGAAAAGCCGACGAACCAGAGATCCTTCGCGTCATTGGTGGTGCCGGTCTTGCCGGCGATCGGCTTGCCCACCTCGCGCATCACCGCCGCCGTGCCGCCCTGCACGACGCCTTCCATCATCGAGGTGATCTGATAGGCCGTCATCGGGTCTAAGACCTGCTCGCGCCGGTCGACGAGCTGCGGCTCGGCCTGATTCGTCCAGCCGTCCGGCGCATCGCAACCGCGGCACTCGCGCGCATCGTGCCTGAAGATCGTGTGGCCGTAGCGATCCTGGATGCGGTCGATCAGCGTCGGCTTCACCCGCCGGCCGCCATTGGCGATCATGGAATAGGCGGTCACCATGCGCATCACGGTCGTCTCGCCCGCGCCGAGCGAATAGGACAGGTAATTCGGCAGCTCGTCATAGACGCCGAACCGCTTGGCATATTCGGCGATCAGCGGCATGCCGATATCCTGCGCCACCCGCACCGTCACCGTGTTGACCGACCATTTCAGGGCCTCGCGCAGCGTGATCGGGCCGCGATAATGGCCGACGGAAAAATCCTCCGGACGCCAGACGCCGCCGCCCTGCCCCTGATCGATTTCGATCGGCGCATCGACCTCGATGGACGAGGGCGTGTAGCCATTGTCGAGCGCCGTGGAATAGACGATCGGCTTGAACGTCGATCCGGGCTGCCGGTAGGCCTGCGTTGCGCGATTGAACTGGCTCTGGTCGAAGGAGAAGCCGCCGACCATGGCCAGCACGCGCCCGGTCCACGGGTCCATCACCACCATCGCGCCCGATATTTCGGGCAATTGCCGCAGGCGATACTGGCCGTCGACCGGACGGCCGTCCTTGAACAGGGGATCGGCATAGATTACGTCGCCTGGCTGCAGCACCTGCGACACCGCGGTCGGTGTCTTGCCGCGCAGCGGCCCGGACACGGGTTTCGCCCATCGCACACCGTCGAGCGTGATGAGGCTGGTCTCGCGCTGCTTGGAGACCGCGCCGCCAAGCTCCCGGCCCGGCTGGAATCCGATCCGCGCCGACTGGTCGCTCGTCTCCAGCACGACCGCCATGCGCCACGGCGAGACGTCCGACAGCGACTTGACGTCGGCGAGCTTCACGCCCCAATCGCCCGAGATGTCGAGCCTGGAGATGGCGCCGCGGTAGCCCTGCTGCTCGTCGTAATTGACGAGGCCCGCGACCATGGTCTTGCGCGCCATCACCTGCAGTTTCGGATCCAGCGTGGTGCGGACCGACAGGCCGCCTTCGTAAAGCTTCTTCTCGCCATAGCGCTCGAAGATGTCGCGGCGGACCTCTTCTGCAAAATACTCGCCGGCAAAGGTGTGAACGCCGTTGGCGCGGCTGGCGACGGCGAGCGGCTCCTTGCGCGCCTTCTCGGCATCGGCCTGGCTGATCCAGCCGTTCTCGAGCAGGCGGTCGATGACGTAGTTGCGGCGCTCGACGGCGCGGTCGTGGTTGCGGACCGGATGCAGCGCGCCCGGCATTTTCGGCAGCGCCGCCAGATAGGAGGCTTCCGCAATGCTGAGCTCGTTGACCGGCTTGTCGAAATAGACCAGCGAGGCGGCCGCGATGCCGTAGGCCCCGAAGCCGAGATAGATTTCATTCAGATACAGTTCGAGGATCTTGTCCTTGGAATAGGCGCGCTCGAGCCGCATTGCCAGGATCGCCTCCTTGATCTTGCGGCTGAACGACACTTCGCTGGTGAAGAAGAAGTTCTTGGCGACCTGCTGGGTGATGGTGGAGGCCCCCTGCGGGCGCCGGTTGGAGCCGTAGTTCTGGGCAAAGAGCAGCGCTGCGCGCGCCATCCCGGAATAATCGAGGCCGCCATGCTCGTAGAAATTCTTGTCCTCGGCGGCGAGGAAGCAGTTGATGACGAGTTTCGGCACCGCCTGGATCGGCAGATAGAGCCGCCGCTCCCTGGCATATTCGGCGAGCAGGGAGCCGTCGGCCGCGTGCACGCGGGTCATCACCGGCGGCTCGTAATTCTGCAGCTGGGAGTAGTCCGGCAGGTCCTGCGAAAAATGCCAGATCAGTCCCGCGACGCCGGCCACGCCGACCACGAACACCACCGTCCCGGCGGCGAACAGGAGCCCGAGCAATCGCAATGCAAACTTCATTGACTGGATCCTGCATGCGCAGCGGGTCCGAGTGCGCCGCTCACCGGACCGAAGCGTATATCCGCGGTGTCGAGCGCTTGCAATTGCAGCGCGGGTTTCGTCGCAGACAAGCCGCCAAACTTGCGCCATAAAGATGGTCGGCGCCGATGGCGCGAGTTGAGATTCGACAATCTGCGCTTGCAGCGAGGGAACGGTCCGGACGATGGCGTCACCCCTCTCCCGGTCGGGCCATGGTCTGCGACGAGCGCGCCAGACTGCTCCTTGAAAGTAAGGCACTTTAGCCTTACCATACGTGGCTGGAGGCCCGATCGAGATGAGCACGCTCACCATTACTGCAAAAGGCCAGATCACGCTGCGCAAGGATCTCCTGAAACATCTGGGTGTGCAGCCAGGCGAGAAGATCCTTGTCGACAAGTTCCCCGATGGCCGGATCGAGATCAAGGCCGCGCGACCGACGGGCGATATCTCGCGTGTGTTCAATCTCCTGAAAAAGAAGGGCCGCCCGGCCCTGTCGATCGAGGAGATCAACGACATCGCGGCCCGCGGCTGGGCTGGAAAGAAATGAAGATTACCGCCGACACCAATGTGCTTGTTCGTGCGATTGCAGGCGACGACCCGCGACAAAGCAAACTGGCCCAGGCCGAGTTGGCGAAGGCCGACCTCGTCGCGGTGACGCTGCCAGCGCTCTGCGAGCTCGTCTGGGTCTTGTCGCAAGGTTACAAGGTCTCGACATCGGACATCGCCGAAGCGATCCGGCGATTGATCGATGCGGCGAACGTGATGGTGAACCGGCCTGCCGTCGAGGCTGGACTGGCCCTGCTGAACGCGGGCGGCGACTTCGCCGATGGCGTCATTGCATACGAAGGAAGCTGGCTGGGCGCCGACATCTTCGTCTCCTTCGACAAGAAGGCCGTGAAGCTGATGCAGGCGCAGGGAGAGGCGGCTCGGCTGCCGTCCGCCTAGAGCCCCGCGAGCGACATTAAATCCCCGCGACCTGCGCCCACACATCCGCAAGCTTACGTTTGCAGCTTTGCCATCGCGTCGGCGGCACTTGCTCGTCCTCCTCGGGCAGCCGCAGGCCGACCACATTGACGCGGCCGCCGGAGATGCTGCGGGCGACCAGCGCGATGGTGTCGAGCGCGAGCGTTGCGCCCTCCTTCGGGGCATGATCGAGATGGATGTCGAAGTAGTCCGACAGCGTCAGCCTGCTGTCGTCGTCGGCGACCCTGACGCCGTAGATCGCGGCCACCTCGCCGAGCGTGTGCTCGGCCGAAACCATGAAATCCCCGAGCAGATGCGGATCGGGCGCCGAGCTCGGCTGCATGTCGACAAAGAAGCGGTCCAGCGCCGCGGCCTTTTCCGGCGGCGCCAGCAGATAGATGTAGTCGCCGGGCGCGATCGGATCGGCCTCGGTGGGCGAGAGAATGGTCTGGTTGCGGATGACGAGCGTCGGCTTGGACCAGGACGGGATCAGGCCGCGGCGGAAGAACAGGCTTTTCGATCGCACCGAGTAGCCGACCAGCTCCTGCTCGAGCTGGCCCGGCAGATCGAGCTCGACGCGGCGCGGGGCGCGGTCGGCGCGGGGCAGCGCCACATGCAGCTTTCGCGCGGCAGCCGCCAGCGTCCAGCCCTGGGCGAGCAGCGAGATGATGACGACGACAAAGGCGACGTCGAAATAGAGATAGGCCTTGGAGAGGCCGACCAGCATCGGGATCGAGGCGAGAAAGATCGCAACCGCACCGCGCAGGCCGGTCCAGGCGATGAAGGTCTTTTCCCGCCAGTTGAAGCGGAACGGCGCAAGGCACAGGAACACCGCGACCGGCCGCGCCACGAACATCAAAACCAGGGCGACCAGCACCGCGGGCAGCGCGCTCGAGGTGAGCCGATGCGGCGAGACCAGCAGCCCGAGCAGCACGAACATCACGATTTGCGCGAGCCAGGTCGCGGCGTCGAGGAAGGTGACGACCGAATTATGGGCGCGCGTCGGGCGGTTGCCGACGATGATGCCGGCGAGATAGACCGCGAGATAGCCCGAGGCATGGCCGATCTGCGCCGCGCCGAAGATCACCAGCGCCGCCGTAGTCACAAAGGGCGCATGCAGGCCTTGCGGCAGCGCCACGCGATTGAGCGCGAGCACGACGAGCCGGCCGCCGATGACGCCGACCACCGCACCCAATGCGGCTTCGCGCAAAAACTCCATCGCCACATGGCCCGGCGTGCTCTGGCCGACCGAGATGAACTCGACCAGCATCAGGGTGAGAAACACCGCGAAGGGATCGTTGCTGCCGGATTCCGCCTCCAGCGTCGCGCCGACACGCGGCCGCAGCCGCAGGCCCTGCGCGTGGACCAGCAGAAACACCGCGGCGGCATCGGTGGAGGCGACCACCGCGCCGACCAGGAGCGACTCGGTCCAGTTCAGATCCAGTGCGAAGCGCGCGACAGGCGCGGTGATCAGCGCGGTCAGCAGCACGCCGGCGGTTGCGAGGATCATCGACGGCACCAGCACGGCCTGGATGGTCTGGAAGCGGGTGCGCAGGCCGCCATCGAACAGGATCAGCGCCAGCGCCACCGAGCCGACCAGATAGGTGGTGCGCACGTCGTCGAACTCGATGTGGCCGGGCCCGGAATCGCCGGCCAGCATGCCGATCAGGAGGAAGACCAATAGCAACGGCGCGCCGAAGCGCAGCGCCAGCAGGCTCGACAGGATGCCCGCCATGACCAACACGGCACCGAGCAGAATGGCAATGCTGACCGAGTCCAGGGAGGCCATGGGGCGCTTTGCGAAAATCCGTTGCAAATAACTGAAATTGCATCCTTATCGTCGCCACACTTGAACGCCAACCCGGTTTTGCGAAATCGCGGCGATATGTCCTTTTCTTCGAGTCAAATTTTGGTAACACCCGTCCCGCCACACCCCTTCGCGCCCCTCTCAAGAGACCTCGACGATGGATATGGACCTGAAGGATATACTCGACGTCCTGCTGGCGACCGCGCGCTCGGTCGGGGCGGAGCTGACATCGCCCTGGTTCTATCTGCAGTTCGGACTGATCCTGGCGGCCGCCGGGGTCGCGCTCGCCGCCGGCGCAGCCATCCGCTCGCGCGTCGACATGAACAAGCTCGGCACCGGCTGGCCGCTGCCGCTACGGCTGCTCATGCGGGTCCTGATCCGCAGCGCGCCGACCGCGGTGTTCGCGCTCTTCGTCATCATCGCCCGCGTCGTCATGTGGCACATCACTTGGCCGAGCCGCAGCTATCTCCTGATGGTCAGCGCCAAGCTCGCGCTGGCATGGATCGCGATCCGGCTCGTCACCTCGGGCCTGCGCAATCCCTTCATCGTGCGCGTGGTGTCGATCTCGGCCTGGCTGGTTGCGGCGCTCAGCATCATCGGCCAGCTCGAGCCGACGATCGATGCACTGGACTCGGTCGAGGTGGTGCTGGGCGGCTTCCGCCTGACGCCGCTGATTCTGATCAAGCTCGGCGTGCTGCTGATCGTGGCACTATGGCTGACCAATGTCGCAAGCAATGTCGCCGAAGGCTGGATCGCGCGCTCCAGCGACCTCACCCCATCGGTCCAGGTGCTGCTGGTCAAGATGATCCGCATGGGGCTGATGGTCACCGCGATCGCCGTTGCCGTCAGCGCCGTCGGCATCAACCTCTCGGCGCTGGCGATCTTCTCGGGCGCCGCCGGCGTCGGCATCGGCTTCGGCCTGCAGAAGATCATCGCCAATTTCATCAGCGGGATTATCCTGCTGGTCGATAAATCGGTGAAGCCCGGCGATCTCGTCACCATCGGCGACAATTCGGGCCGCATCAGCGCCATGAAGACGCGCTACATCTCGGTCGCCGCGGGCGACGGGCGCGAGTTCCTCATTCCCAATGAGGATCTCGTGACGCAGAAGGTGACCAACTGGACCTATACCGACAAGAACACGCTGGTGAAGGTGACCTTCGGCACCAATTACGAGGCCGATCCGCACAAGGTCTGCAAGCTCGCGACCGAGATCGCGGCCGCCTCGCCCCGCGCGCTCAAGTCCAAGCCGCCGAACTGCCTGCTGACGGATTTCACCGAGGCCGGCATGCGGTTCTCGCTGACCTTCTGGATCGCCGATCCCGACGGCATGGACGGGGTCAAGAGCGATGTGATGCTGGCGCTGTGGGATGTCTTCAAGAGCGAGGACATCCATGTTCCCTACCCGGTGCGGGTCATCCGCGTCCGCGACGGCGCACTGCCGGTACAGACGACCTCGGATTTGACAACCTAGTGTTGCGCCTCTGACACTTCATTCCGTCATTCCGGGGCGCCGCGTCAGCGGCGAACCCGGAATCTCGAGGTTGCGGCGCGAGATTCCGGGTTCGCCCTTCGGGCGCCCCGGAATGACACCGCGTGAATCAAGCGTCTGGGTCACAACACCAGGCGCCAGCGCGGCCCCAACGGCCGGCTTGCGAAAGCCCCCGCAATCATTAAATTAGACCGAATTATCCGCTTTCCCCGTAAAGATGCGATCCTCAGATGAGCTACGTCGAAGCCACCGATACCTCCTTGCGCAAGACCGGCCAGATCAAGCTGCATGGGCCGAGCGCCTTTGCAAGCATGCGCAAGGCGGGCGCACTGGTCTCCAGATGCCTCGACGAGCTCACCGACATCGTCAAGGCAGGGGTTCCCACCTCCGACATCGACGCCTTCGTCCGCGAGTTCGCCTTCAGCCACGGCGCCTATCCGGCGACGCTGATGTATCGCGGCTACCGCTATTCGACCTGCACCTCGATCAACCACGTGGTCTGTCACGGCATGCCGAACGATCGGGCGCTGAAGGAGGGCGACGTCGTGAACGTCGACGTCACCTTCATCGTCGACGGCTGGTATGGCGATTCCAGCCGGATGTATGCGATCGAGCCGATCGCGCGCAAGGCCGAGCGGCTGATCGAGGTCACCTATGAGGCCATGATGCGCGGCATCGCCGCCGTGAAGCCCGGTGCCACCACCGGCGATATCGGCCATGCCATCCAGAGCTTCGTCGAGCCGCAGGGCATGAGCGTGGTGCGCGATTTCTGCGGCCATGGCCTGGGCCGGATGTTCCACGACGAGCCCAACATCATCCATGTCGGCCGCCCCGGCGAGGGCGTGCCCCTCAGGCCCGGCATGTTCTTCACCATCGAGCCGATGATCAATCTCGGCAAGCCGCATGTGAAGATCCTGTCCGATGGCTGGACCGCCGTGACCCGCGACCGCTCGCTGTCGGCGCAGTTCGAGCACTCGGTCGGCGTGACCGAGGACGGCGTCGAGATCTTCACGTTGTCGCAGCGGAACAACGAGAAGCCCTGGGCGCAAGTCTGATGATTCGCGCTGACGATTTCCGCTGATAATTTGCGTTCACAATTTGCGTCCGGTGTTGCACCCGGTTGCGACTCTGTTTCCGGACGTGTTCGGGGCCGCATCAGGTCCTGATGTTGCCATTCCCCGCTGATTGAGTGTTGCGAGCTCAATCAACGATGGGAGACCTTCCTTGGACAACACCACCCGTCGCGGCTTCCTGGGGCTGCTTCCCGCGGGCGCCGCGGTGCTGCTGCCGGCGCGGCAGGCTCTCGCTGCGCCCGAAGCGGTCGCCACCGGCCTCGACGACGCCTGCATCCTGACGCCGCAATCGGAGGAAGGGCCCTACTATATCGACCCCAAGCTCGACCGCTCCGACATCACCGAAGGCAAGCCCGGCGTGCCGCTGGCCTTGCGGTTGCGCGTGATCGAGGCGGGATCGTGCACGGCCATTGGCGGCGCGCGGGTCGACATCTGGCATTGCGATGCGCGCGGCATCTATTCGGCCTTTCCGGGCCAGGGCGACGGCCACAACATCGACCAGTCGAACAAGACGTTCCTGCGCGGCACAAGGCTTGCGGGCGCGAGCGGCTGGACCGAGTTCAAGACCATCTATCCCGGCTGGTATGACGGCCGCGCCACCCACATCCATTTCAAGGTGTTCCTGGACGAGCGCACGGTCCTGACCGGACAGACCTTCTTCCCCGACGCGCTGAACGAGTTCATCTATACCAATGTGCCGGACTATACCGGCCGGCCCCGGCAGCGCATGATCATGAACGTCAATGACGGCATCGCAGCCGACCTCGACCCGGCGCACCTCGCCTTTTGCGCGGTGAAAGAGGAGCGCGAGCGTTACGTCGCAACGCTGACGGTTGCGGTCGACCGCAATGCCAAGGTCGCCGAAGCACACCACATGCCGCCGCCCCCTCCGCCCGGCATGCAACCACCGGGATTTCCGCCCGGCCCGCCGCCAGCAGGATTCCGTGGCGCCCCGTCGCCGCGGGCGCGCGTGCTCAAGGACCGGCTTGCGGCGCTGGTGCCGGGGCTGAAGCGCTAATTCGCCGCACGTTTCGGCGGCCCCGCGGGCGGCATCGTGCGCTCGAAGCTCGCCCTTGCAGCGTGGCACGCGTAATAGCGTCCGAGACGCGTATCGAGCGCCAGCGCCGCGGCACCCTCGGGCATTTGCCTGATGTAGTAGAGGATCGGCATCAGGTTGATGTCGGCGAGAGTGAACTTGTCGCCGACGAGATAGCCGGTCGCAGCTACAGCGTGATCGAGAACCGCAAGCTGCGTTCGCACTGCCGGCGTCACCGCCTCGATTGTGCTCTGGTCCGGCGTGCCATCAGCTGTCTTCGGCATGGCATAGGCGAACAGATAGGTGCGGATCAGGGTCGCATCCATGATGGTGTTCACCAGCGACACCCATTGCTCCGTGAGCGCCGCGAGCCTGGGATCATCAGGGATGAGCTGCGGTCCCGGAAAGCGGCGATCGAGATAGGTCGCGATCGCCTTGGACTCGCAGAGTTCGAAGTCGCCGTCGCGCAGCACCGGCATCTTGCCGAACGGGTGAATGCGACGAAGCTCCGGCGCGCCCCGCAGGGTCTCGGTCAGGATGTAGTCGATCCCCTTCTCCTCGCAGACCATGCGCACGACGCGCGTATACGTGGATCGCAGGGAACCGAGGATTTCTGGCTTGGTCATTGCACGCTCCTTGACTTTATCGACCGGCGAGCGCCGCCATGCGATCGAAAGACGCCGACCAGCCGCCACGGTGACCGTCGCGGGCGCCTCTGTTGTCGAAGCGCTGCTGGATCAACACGAGGCGCGTGCCTCCGGGCGCTGCCTCGAAAATGACCGTCACCTCGGTCTCGTGTCCGCGAATGCCGCCGGCATCTTCCCATGCCCAGGTAAAGGAGAGGCGATGCGGGGGGTCCACAATCCGAAAGATGCCGCTGGTTGCGACCTGATTGCCATCCGGCTTGCGCATCGTGACGCGCCAGCGCCCCGCAGGCCTCGCGTCCAGCGCATCAACCGACGCCTCGCAGCCCTCGGGCGCCCACCATTTCACCAGCTGGACCGGCTCGATCCACAACGCGAACAGCGGTTCGGGATCCATCGGAATCAGCCGCTCCAGGCGGAGCGTCGTCTCGCTCTCTTGGTTCACGACGTCTTGGCTCACGACTTTCTCCGCTTCGGCGTTTGCTCGGCGGCCGTCGTCTCAAGACGGTCGAGTGCGGCGGTCCAATAGCGTCGCTGACGTGACAGCCAGCTCTCCACGGGCTCCAGCGCGTCGCCGCGCATGCGCACATAACGCCATTGCCGTTCGACCCGCCGCTCGATCAGCCCGGCGCGCTCGAGCACCTGCAGGTGCCGCGAGATCGCCTGGGTGCTGATCGCAAACGGCGCGGCGACATCGCCGACACTGAGCTCGCCCGCTGCGAGCAGGCGCTCGACAATCTTGCGCCGCGTCGGATCGGCAAGCGCCGCAAAGACGCCGTCGAGCCGAGGCGCCTGTGGCGTGGCCATTGGCATATCCTTATTCAACTGCATTGTTTAGTAACAGACAAGTTGAATAGTGTCAATGCGCGGCGATCCCCATTCGCGATGGGTCAAGTCAGCCGGCCCACCACGGCCTCATTCGGTCGCGAGATAGATCAGCGCGGCGAGCGGCATTGCGCCGCCGATGGCGGCAGCGAGTGTCCAGCCGCCATAAGCATAGGCCCAGGCGCCGGCCGCGGAGCCTGCGGCGCCGGCGAGGAAGAAGGTGGTCATGTAGATGCCGTTGAGCCGGCTGCGATGCTCGGCGCCGAGCGCGAACAGCGCGCGATAGCCGAGCACGACATTGCCCTGCACGCCGAAATCGATGGCGATCGCGGCCAGCACGAACAGCGCCAGCGACACCAGCGAGCCGGGCGCGACCATCTGCGTCAGGGCAAAGCCGCTCGCCGTGAGCAGCATCGCGACGGCGGTCGCGATCCGCGTCCAGCCGCGGTCGGCGACGCGGCCGGCGATCGGCGCGGAGACGGCGCCCGCCGCGCCTGCAAGCGCGAACAGCGCGATCCCGGTCTGCGACATGTTGAAGGCGGGACCGGCGAGCAGCAGCGGCACCGTGGTCCAGAACAGGCTGAACGCGCCGAACAGGCCGGCCTGGTAGAGCGCGCGGCGGCGCAGGACCGGCGTCGTCCGCGCCAGATGCACCATCGAGGCCAGCAGTTCGCCGTAATGGAGCCGCGCCTGCGGCTTGCGCACCGGCAGCGCCCGAGAAAGCACCAGCGCCAGCGCCACCATCAACCCCCCCGACAGCGCATAGACCATGTGCCAGGACGACACCGAGGCAATGAAGCTCGAGGCCGGGCGTGCCAGCATGATGCCGAGCATCAGCCCGGTCATGACATTGCCGACCACCTGGCCGCGGATATGCGCGGGCGCCAGATGCCCCGCATAGGGGACCAGGATCTGCACCGCGACGGAGCCGAGCCCGATCAGGAGTGCGGCAATGAGATAAGGCAGCGGCTGGGTCGCGACTGCGGCCGCGGCGAGCGCAAGCGCGGCGAGCGCGATCGCGCTGAGCACGAGCTTGCGATTCTCGACGAGGTCGCCGAGCGGCACGATCAGCAACAGCCCCGCGCCGTAGCCGAGCTGGGTCATGGTCACGACCAGGCCGGCCGCCTGCGGCGTGAGGCCGAGGTCGGCGGCAATCGGGCCGACCAGCGGCTGGGCGTAATAGAGATTGGCGGCGATCAGCCCGCAGGACAGTGCCAAAAGGACGGTGATCCAGCTCGGCACGGAGGCGCGGTCGGGCCGATCGGAGGCGATCGTCGTCACGATGTTCTTCCCGTTGCTGTCGTTGATGGCGGGAGCGAATGCTCTCGAAAGGTCGGGCGGGTTGGATAGACGCTCGTCTGGGTGGATCGCTCCGCCAGATCAAGTCACATATTCGTGGACGTCCCGCTGCCGTGGCAGCCGCATCCGCCGCGCACTTCGTGGTTGCAAAATGCCGCCGACGCGGCACAGTGAGAACGATGAGCAGCGAGACCAGCGAAGCCCCCGATCGGAAGCCGCCCGCGCCTGCGCGCACCGAGGCGCCGCATTATCACGGCCATCGCCAGCGCCTGCGCGAGCGTTTCCGCAGCGCCGGCGCCGCGGCGCTCAGCGATTACGAGCTTCTGGAAATGGTGCTGTTCGCGGCCCAGCCGCGGCGCGACATGAAGCCGCTGGCGAAGGCGCTGCTGAAGCGGTTCGGCTCCTTTGCCGAGGTGATCCATGCCCCGGAGACGCTGCTCCGCGAGGTGGACGGCGTCGGCGAGGCCTGCATCGACCAGCTCAAGCTGATCGCGGCCGCCGCGACCCGCGTCACCCGGGGCGAACTGCGCGAGCGCGCGCTGCTCTCCTCATGGAACGAGGTGATCGACTATTGCCGCACCAGCATGGCGTTCGCCGACAAGGAGCAGTTCCGCATCCTGTTCCTGGACAAGCGCAACCAGCTCATCGCCGACGAGGTGCAGCAGACCGGCACGGTCGACCATACCCCGGTCTACCCGCGCGAAGTGATCAAGCGCGCGCTGGAGCTGTCGGCGACCGCGATCATCCTGGTGCACAACCATCCCTCGGGCGACCCGACGCCGTCGCAGGCCGACGTGCGCATGACCAAGGCGATCGTGGACATCGCGACGCCGCTCGGCATTGCCGTGCATGATCACATCATCGTCGGCCGCAGCGGGCATGCGAGCCTGAAGGCGATGAAGCTGATGTGAGGCACGGTAGCCGTGCGCCGGTTCAGAGCGGAAATTTTTCGGGCGTGATCTCGCAGCTTTCGAGAAATTTCCTGACCTGGATCAGTTCCTCCTTCGGCAAGTCGTGATGGGCGTGAGTGAACGCCGCAGAATGCCCGTTCAGTTTCACGCCGATTCGGTTGCCGGCCTTGTTGTCGATCTCGGCGCCCGCGTCCTCCAGCAGGTGCATGACCTTCTTGAAGTCGATGTTCGAATTGATCGGATGGGCGAACAAGGCGTGCAGGGTCTTGCGATGCTGATGGTTCATGTCGGGCCTTTTTCTGACGGCTGAGAACTCGCCGATAAAGAAGTTCCTGGCCGACGCGTCGTTGACCTGGATCAAGGTCCGAGCGACGCCCGCTCGAGGGCTCGCAATCGCGATCGGGCACCCGCTCGCCGGGCCCGTTTACCATCTATTAACTCTTCGCTTCGCGATTCCGGCAAGCCGTGAGAGAGTTTATCATCGAATGAGAGGGGTAGCTCGTCATCGAATATCAGGGGATCGGTGATGATCAAGACGGCAGTGCAAATGTGGGACGCGGCTCGCGCGACGAGCGCCGGCCATCTGATCGATAAATTTCTGGATTGGATCGAACAGCTGAGCATCACGATGATGCCTGCTCAGCCTGACGGGCTGGTCCGTATCGAGGTTCGCGCCGAATCGCGCCGCGATCGCTGACGCAAGACGCTTCGCCGCCGGCCGGATGGCACGGCGGCGGAGCGCGTTGCTATCAATAGCAATAGCGCGGATCGACGCGGACCCAGTAGCCGTCCGGGCGCTGGAGATAGCAGCCGTCGTGGTAATAATAGTAGCCGTTGCGGCGGCGATCGCCTTCGCTGCCAATGGCGGCGCCGGTGCCCGCTCCGATCACGGCCCCGATTGCCGCACCGCGGCCGCCGCCGAGCGCGCCGCCGACGATGGCGCCGGCAGCGCCGCCGAAGATCGCCCCGCCGAGCGTGTTGTTCTGGGCGGCCGCCTCGTGAGCCGGCATGGCGAACGCGAGCGCCAGCACTGCCGCAGTCCCGAACTTCCTCAACATCCCTGCTCCTCCGTTTGGCTTGTCACGACGGCTTGTTCGCAATGGATTCGGCGGAAGTCAACCGCGATTCCAGGCGTTTCCGCGCGTTTGAA
The DNA here is from genome assembly GCA_035293585.1 of Bradyrhizobium sp. Lineage (GTDB taxonomy): Bacteria > Pseudomonadota > Alphaproteobacteria > Rhizobiales > Xanthobacteraceae > Bradyrhizobium. The sequence goes on from DATGMN010000013.1 coordinate 130,027, forward strand.
CCGGGCGCCACGGCAATGCAACTCATTCACACAATCGATCAAGAGAGCGCGGGCGGCAGAGCAAATCATGACGAAAGCATGGGTCATCGGGCTATTCCTGGGCGCCGTTATGGCGGCGACGTCGGCATCGGCCTACGACGCCGAGGACCCCGCCAATTGCAACGGCACCGAGCAGGACGAGGCCCTGACCATCCAGGTCGCGAAGGTCACCGCTGCGCCGCGCGTCAATTTCGTCAAGAGCCCCTATGACGACGATTTCAAGGCAGAGACCTGCCCGGGCGCGACCGACGCCTGCCGCAAGACGTCCTATCTCGTGACCGGCGACCTCGTGCTGGCCGGCCGGACGCGCGGCGCGTTCACCTGCATCACCTACCAGTCCGCGTCGGACAGGCAGCCGGTCTTCACCTTGGGCTGGCTGCCGAGCGCGGCGCTGGCACCGGTCAGGCCGCTTGCCGCGCCGCGGGTCGAGGACTGGATCGGCAACTGGCAGCAGCACTATGCCGGTATCGAGATCACGCGCGGCAGCGGCGGACGATTGCGGATCGACGGCATCGCGGCATTCAAGGGGGCGAGAGAGGTCCACACCGGCGCGCTCAAGGCCGAGGTGATGCCCGGCAAGGACAGTATCGCCTTTCTCGACGACGGATCGCAGCCGTTCGAGACCACATCCGACTCCGGCTGCCGGGTCAGGATGCAGCGTTTCGAACATTGGCTCGTGGCCGTGGACAATGGCCAATGCGGCGGCGTGGGCGTCACCTTCGAAGGCTTCTATCGGCGCAAATAGCCGCACCTCGATGCCGATTGCGAGCAACTTCTGGCGCGCCATCGAGGCTGCTCCCGCACACGCGTTCAGGCGCGGCCAACGCGCTCACCTGGATTGGATTCCGATTGCAGTGCCCCCGCCGCAGCCGCTTCCGCCGCACGTCGCAGCATCAACTGCGCCTCGCGCCTGTTGCCGGTCAGTTTTGCGGCCTGCTCGAATGCGGCGCGGGCCTCGCCGTGGCGGCCGAGCTTGAACAGGAGATCGCCGCGCACGCTTTGCAGGAGATGGTAGGTGTTCAGCGCGCCGGACTCTGCGATGCGCTCGACAATGACGAGAGCAGCGGCTGCGCCATCGGCCATGCCGATGGCGACTGCCCGGTTGAGCTCGATGACGGGCGATGAAACCAGTCTTGCAAGGTCATCATAAAGCGCAGCAATGCGTCGCCAGTCGGTCTCCTCAGGTCCGCCCGCCTGTGCGTGGCAGGCCACGATCGCCGCCTGCAGCGTGTAGAAGCCGGCGCCGCCAAGGCTGCGGGCGGCCTTCAGCGCGCGCAGACCGCGGCTGATCTGCAGCTGGTCCCACAAGGCGCGGTTCTGGTCCATCAAGAGCACGGGCTCGCCGCCCGCGTCGACGCGGGCGGACGAGCGCGAGGCATTTAGCTCCATCAGCGCGAGCAGGCCGTGCGTCTCCGGCTCAAGCGGGGCGAGCGCCGTGAGCACGCGACCCATCCGCAGTGCCTCGTTGCAGAGCTGCGGCCGCTGCCATTCCTCGCCGCCGCCTGCGACATAACCCTCGTTGAAGACGAGGTAGACGACCTCGCAGACCGAGCCGAGCCGCTCCGACAGCTCCTCGCCGCGCGGGGTTTCGTAGACGAGGCCCGCCTCCGACAGCGTCCGCTTGGCGCGCACGATGCGCTGCGCGATGGTCGTCTCCGGCAGCAGAAAGGCACGGGCGATCTCGGCGGTGGTCAGGCCGCAGATCATCCGCAGCGCCAGCGCCGCACGTGCTTCGCGCGAGAGCACGGGATGGCAGGCGGTGAAGACGAGCCGCAACATCTCGTCGCCGATCTCCTCGTCGAGCACAGAATCCGGATCAGGCATGACCTGTTGCTCCCGCTCCATGTCGCTCAGGATCAGACCATGCTTGCGCGCAATCATCCGGCGCTGGCGCAGATGATCCAGCGCGCGGCGCTTGGCGGTTGCCATCAGCCAGGCGGGCGGATTGTCGGGCACACCTGTCTGCGGCCAATGCTGGAGCGCAGCCAGCAGCGCATCCTGGGTAAAATCCTCGGCGAGCGGCACGTCGCGCAGCATGCGTGACTGCGTAGTGATCAGCCGCGGCTGTTCGACGCGCCAGGTCGCCAGGATGATGCGTTCGATCTCAGCCTGCGGCGACATTGCAGCCTAAATTTTGCGCCTGCGGGGGGCCCTGCGTTGCCAACGCGCGCACCTCGCAGGTTGCAGTCCAGCCCGGCAAATGCTCGGCATGGAGCTGCATGAACTCCCTGGCCATCGCCAGCGCTTCTTCCTTGTCACGCAACTCGAAGATCGCATAGCCGCCGATGACTTCCTTGGCTTCCACGAAGGGACCGTCGGTGACGGAGAGCTTGCCGTCGGCGACGCGGACCTGCGCGCCGGATGCAAGCGGCATCAGCCCGCCATTATCGAGCATCCGCCCGGCCTTGATCTCCCGGTCGGCGAGCTTGCCTATCGCCTCCAGCAGGGCTTGCGTCGGCCCGACCTGCGGCTGCGGGCTGGTCACGATATACATGAAACGCATCGGCTGGCTCCTGGTTGGGCGAGCAGCAGCCGGGATGGCCGCAGAAATCGGCTCGCATGAGGAGACGACGAATGAGGCCGGCCCGAATCGACAGGATACGGGAAAAATTGACGTGGGAGGCCGGCGCCCGCTGCCGCTACTGCCGCAGCAGGATCAGGGGGTCGGCGCTGTCGGGCACCAGCCGCCATTGCGCATTGTCGTCGGCTTCGAAATGCCAGATCTCGCCGCGGTCGGACATCAGGAGGATCTGCCCGTGCTCCAGCCGCCACTGCGTCGGCGCGAAGGCGGCGACGGCGGGATCGCATTTCGGCTTCAGGAACACCTGGAAATTGTCGTTGCCGGCGTCGTTGTTGGTCAGCGTCAGGCCGCAGATCGTGTTGCCGTTGCCGCGTACCATCGCCCAGTCGCCGATCATCTGATCCTGCGACTTGGCGAGCGAGCGGGCGGCGGCAAGATTCTGCAGGATGTAGACGCCCTCATTGGGGCGGACGCCCTCGAAAATGCCTTTCTCGACCTCGGTGAAGTCGAGCACCGCCTCGCCGCTCGCGTCCTGGAGCCGAACGATATCGAGCCCCTTGATGCTCCAGGCCTTGATGTCCTTGGAAAACGGCAGCGCCGCCGCGCAGCCCGGCTCGAGCTCGAGCTTCAACCCCAGTTGCGTCTGGTCATCCTTCATCGTCACCACGCAGGTCTTGCTGCGGTCGGTGGTCGACAGCTCCCACTGGCCGATCATCTCCTTCTTCAGCGAGACCGCATCCTGCGCCCGCGCCGGCATTGCCGCCGCGAGCGTGACAGACACCGCCAATGCAGGGGAGATGCAGGATTTCATCGGCGCGTGCCTTTTTGAAAACGCCCTCTGGGGGCGAGCGTCAACGTGCCTTGGCCGGGGTCTCCGCGACCGGCGTCAGCGGCGGCTTGCCGGCGAACCAGGCCTTGAGATTGTCGACCACGAGCTGATCCATCGCGTTGCGCGTTACCACGGAAGCCGAGCCGATATGTGGCAGCAGAACGACGTTCTGCATTGCCTTCAGCTCTTCGGGCACGTTGGGCTCGCGCTCGAACACGTCGAGCCCGGCCGCGAGAATGGTGCCCGACTTGAGCGCCTGGATCAGCGCCTGCTCGTCCACCACCGTGCCGCGCGCGACATTGATGATGACGCCGCGGGGGCCGAGCGCCTTCATGACCTCGGCGTTGACCATCTTGGCGGTACCGGCGCCGCCGGGCACGATCACGACCAGCGTATCGACGTCCTTCGCCATCTGGATCAGGTCGGGATAATGCTGGTTGGGCAATTCCTTGATCGGATTTCGGGTGTGATAGACCACGGGCACCCGGGAGGCCTCGAGCCGCCGCGCGATCGCCTGGCCAATCCGCCCCATGCCGACCATGCCAACCTTGCGGTCGCGCAGGGAGCCGACGCTGAGCGGATATTGCTGGGTCTGCCAGAGGCCCGAGCGCAGATATTTGTCGGCCTTGATGAACTCGCGAAGCGTCGCGATCAGAAGGCCCATCGCGATGTCGGCGACCTCCTCGGTCAGCACGTCGGGCGTGTTGGTGACCATGATGTCGTGGTCGCGCGCATAGGCCGCATCGACATGATCATAGCCGACGCCGAACGAGGCGACGATCTCGAGCTTGGGGAATTTGGCCAGCGTTTTGGCGTCGCCGCGAACGGTGTTGTAGGTGATGGCGAGCCCGCGGACGTTCTCGGCGACCTCCGGCGTGAGGCGGTCGAGATCGCCCGTCGTCTCGAACTGGTGCAGCACGAACTGGTCGGGAAAGCCGTTATCGACGATCGGCTTGCGCGGCCCATGAACCACCAGATGGATTTTTTCCGAGGATATCGTTCCGGCCGCCATCAGTTTTCCTTTCCTAGCGCGCTTTCGTGCCAGCGTCTTAATGCGAGATGGGAAACTAGCGCCAGCAGCCCATAGATGACAATCCCGGCCAGCGAGAGCAGCAAAAGCGCGGCAAACATGCGCGGAATGTTCAACCGATAGCCGGATTCGGCGATCCGGTAGGCGAGCCCCGAGCCCGCGCCCGCCGTACCGGCCGCGATCTCCGCAACCACCGCGCCGATCAGCGACAAGCCGCCGGAGATGCGCAGCCCCCCGAGGATGAACGGCAAGGCCGACGGCAATCTGAGAAGCTGCAAGGTCTGCAGGCGGGAGGCGCCATAGAGCTGGAACAATCCGGCCAGATTGCGGTCGACCGAATTGAGGCCGAGCGTGGTGTTGGACAGGACCGGAAAGAAGCCGACGATCCAGGCGCAGACCACGACCGCCGTCTGCTGCGGCAGATAGATCAGGAGCAGCGGCGCGATCGCGATGACCGGCGTGACCTGCAGGACCACCGCATAGGGGAACAGCGAATATTCGACGAGCCTGGACTGGTTGAACAGAAGCGCCAGCGCAATGCCGCCGACGGCGGCCGCGATGAAACCTTCGAGCGTGGTGAGCAGCGTGGTCAGGAGCGATTGCGACAACACCGCCCAATCGCTGACCAGCGTCTGCAGCACCAAGACCGGACCGGGCAGCACATAAGGCGGGATATGGTCGAGGCGCACCACGAGCTCCCAGGCGAGCAGCCCGAGCGCCATCACGACCGCCGGCAACAGGATCTGCAACAGCCGCAGGGCGCGGCCGCTCCCGGAGACGGGCGGATTGCGCTGCGCGCTCATAGCGCCGCCCGTCCGGAATAAGAGGGCGCGAGCGCATCCGAGACCTTGCGGCAATAATCGGCATAGGCCGCGGAGGCGCGAAACTCCTCGCCGCGCGGCTCGGCGGTGGCGACGCCGATTTCGGCGGCGATACGGCCTGGGCGCGAGGTCATCACCACCACCCGCTGCGACAGGTAGACCGACTCGAATACGGAATGGGTGACGAAGATGACGGTCTTGCCCAAATTGCGCCACAGCGCCAGCAGGTCGTCGTTGAGACGGAAGCGGGTGATCTCGTCGAGGGCGGCGAACGGCTCGTCCATCAACAGTATATCAGGATCGGTGACCAGCGCACGCGCCAGCGAGACGCGCATCTTCATGCCGCCGGACAGCTCGCGTGGATAGCTCTTGGCGAACTCCAGGAGACCCACGCGCTGCAGCGCCTCGTCGATACGGCTGTCGGCTTGCGCCGAAGGCACGCGGGCAAGCTTCAAGGGCAGCCGCACGTTCTCGCGCACGCTGGTCCAGGGCATCAGGGTCGGCTCCTGGAACACGAAACCGATCGTATGACCGGAGAAACCCTGCCCCGGCTGTCTCGCCTCGCCCTGGCAGGACACCCGCACTTCGCCTGCGCTCGCTGCGCTGAGGCCCGCGATGATGCGCAGTGCCGTCGACTTGCCACAGCCCGACGGCCCCACCAGCGCGACGAACTCGCCCTTGCGGACCTTCAGGTCGAGCGGCCCGAGCGCTGCGACACCGTTGTCATAGACCTTGGTGACGCCTTGCAGGCTGACCGAGAGGCCCGCGATTTCGGCTTGGCTGCCGGGCAAGGCTTCCACCTCATCCCTCACTTCTTGCATCAATTCTTGGTCGTCGATTTGGGCCGCAGATCGACGCCGACACCCTTGTTGACGAAGCGCAGCGTATAGGAGTTGCGGTAGTCGACGTCGGAACGCACCACGCCGGCCCGCACCATCTTTTCAAAGATGCTCGCCATCCGCTCGTCGGTCATGGCGCCGATGCCGTTCTGCAGCGAATCCCCGGAATCGACAATGCCGTAATCCTTCATCTTGCCGATCGAATAGGCGAGCAGCTCATCGGTCATTTCCGGATTGAGCTTCTTGATCATGGCGTTCCCGGCGGAATTGTCGCCATAGAGATAATTGTACCAGCCGACCATCGAGGCATCGACGAAGCGCTGCACGAGATCCGGCTTCTTGTCGATCATGTCCTGGCGCGTCTCGATCAGGGTCGAATAGGGATTGTAGCCATAATCGCTGAGCAGGAAGATGCCGGGCTTCCATCCCGCGCTCTTCTCGACCGAATAGGGCTCGGAGGTGACATAGCCCTGCATCGCGCTCTGCGGCGTGGCGATGAAGGGCTGCGGATTGAAATTGTAGGGTCTCACATTCTTTTCATTGAAGCCGTATTCGGACTTGAGCCACTGGAAGTAGGTCGTCATGCCCTCCTTGGATATGAACACGGTCAGCGGCTTCAGATCCTCGAGCTTGGTCGCCTTGGTTTCGGGATGGGTCAGGAGCACCTGCGGGTCCTTCTGGAACACCGCCGCGACCGCCATGACCGGGACATGGTTGGTGACGGCGTCGAACGACATCAGCGTGCTCGCAGCCATGAAGAAGTCGAGCTTGCCCGCAATCAGCAGCATGCGGTTGTTGGTGTTCGGCCCGCCCGGCACGATGGTGACGTCGAGGCCGTATTTCCTGTAGGTGCCGTCGGCGACCGCCTGGAAGAAGCCGCCATGCTCGGCTTCCGCGACCCAGTTGGTTCCGAACGAGACCTTGTCCAGCTTGTCGCCGTCGTTGGACGGGGCCGGGGATTGAGCGAACCCAGGTGAAACCATCAGCCATGCCGCGAGGATGCCGATCAACGCCTGGCCGGCTGGCGTTCGGCCGGTTAACGCTCGCAGCAAAAGAGCCGGGTTCATGGTTGGACTCCGTTGGTCATTCTGGCCCATGATAGGAAAGTCAGGACGCTTATAGCGTACCTGAACGATGGCGGAAGCCTGCAATTCGCTGAATGAAACCATGCCCCGATGACCGGTAACCCGCCCCGCAACTGGACCGACATTCACTGGCCGGACATCGACCCCGATGCGGCTGCGCGCTGGATCGCGGTGCTGCCGCTGGCCGCAACCGAGCAGCACGGGCCGCATCTGCCGCTCGCAACCGACGTGATGATCGCGCAAGCCTATCTGGCGCGTGTGCATGAGCTGTTGCCTGCGGACCTGCCGGTGACGTTCCTGCCGCTGCAGCCGGTCGGCATCTCCACCGAGCACATCAATTTTCCGGGAACGCTGACGCTGTCGCCGATCGCGGCGATCGAGCAATGGACGGCGCTGGGCGAGAGCGTCGCGCGCGCGGGCGTCAACAAGCTCGTGATCGTCACGAGCCATGGCGGTAACAGCGCCGCGATGTCGCTGGTTGCGCAGGAGCTGCGCGCGCATCACGGGCTTCTCGTCGTCACCACCTCCTGGTCGCGGTTCGGTGTGCCGCCGGGACTGTTTCCGGACGAGGAGCTGCGCCACGGCATCCATGGCGGCGCGGTCGAAACCTCGATCATGCTGGCGCGCTTCGCCGACCAGGTGCGCAACGAGTCCATCGCGGACTTCCGCTCGACGAGCATCGACATGGCGGCGCGCTATCGCTGGCTGTCGACGCAACGGCCGGCGCCGTTCGCCTGGCAGGCGCAGGACCTGCATCCCAGCGGCGCGGTCGGCAATGCGCGACTGGCCACGGCCGAGAAGGGCGAGCAGCTGATCGAGCACGGCGCGCAGGCGTTCTGCGAATTGCTGGCGGACGTCGATAACTTTGATGTGAAGCTCTTCGCCGGAGGCCCGGCGAAATAGCCTGGCGTCAAACTAAACCCCTGCAATCACGCGACAAAAATCGGGCTCCGCCGGCCATCGCTGCGGGCTTCGAACCCGATGCACAAAACCTCCGTCCAACGGGCATGCGGACCACAACGCCCGCGTTAACCCCAACGGAGTTTGATTATGTCTTTCAAGATCAAGATTGCCGCTCTCGCGCTCACTGCCATTGCCGTCACCGGCAGCATCGCCTCCACCGTGACGCCCGCCGAAGCCCATAGCTTCCACCCCGGCTGGGGCATTGGCGCCGGCCTCGTCGGCGCCGCCGTGGTCGGCAGCGCGATCGCCGCGAGCAATCCCTATCCCTATTACTACGGCTATCGCCGCTGCGGCCTGGTGCGCCAGTACGACGCCTTCGGCAATTACATCGGCACCATCCGCAGCTGCTACTGAGCCGAGCTCCTGACCCGTTGTGGACTCGCGTCCGGCACGGGCGCCTCATCCACCCCGTGTCGTTCCCCCGACCCGCCCGGCCATCCCCCCGGGCGGGTCACTTTTTGTCCTGCCCTCCCTGCGCCAAGATTGACATAGCATAGGGGGGTACCCTATTGCTCTCTCTCTGTCATGAGCCACACCATCAAAGAGAAGAAGAAGCTGCTCGCTCGCGTCGGCCGCATCCGTGGTCAGGTCGAGGCGCTGGAGCGCGCACTGGCCGAGGAGACCGAGTGCGGGCGGGTCATGCATATGATCGCAGGCATCCGCGGCAGCGTCGCCGGCCTGATGGCCGAAGTGGTCGAGGACCACATCCGCACCCATCTGGTCGATCCCGAACGGACTCGGGGCGCGCTCGATGCGGACGCGGCCGAGCAGCTCATCGACGTCGTCCATAGCTATCTGAGGTGAGCGACCATGACTGACCGCGAAGGCGCCGCATCCCTCGCCGTGCATGACCACGTGTTTCTCGGCAAGGATCACGAGCGGGCCGAGCGACGCACCTGGGCGGTGATCGTGCTCTGCAGCGTGATGATGATCGCCGAGATCGTCGGCGGCGCGCTGTTCGGATCGCTGGCCCTGATCGCCGACGGCCTGCACATGTCGACCCATGCCGGCGCGCTCCTGCTGGCTGCGCTGGCCTACAGCTATGCGCGCAAATATGCCTATGACAGCAGCTTCACCTTCGGCACCGGCAAGTTCGGCGACCTCGCCGGCTATACCAGCGCCATTGTCCTGGCGATGATCGCGCTTCTGATTGCCTATGAGGCGGTCGAGCGCCTGCTGCATCCGGTCGCGATCGACTTCAACGAGGCGATCCCGATCGCCGTGCTGGGACTTGCCGTGAACATCGCCAGCGCCTGGCTGCTGTCGGGCGGGCATCATCACCATCATGGCCACGATCATGGCCACGGTCACGCGCATGGCCACGGCCATGATGATGATCATCATCACCATCATGAGGAGGCGCCGCGCCTGGTCGCCTTCGACGCGCGCCGTCTTGCGGTCGCGGTGTTCGAGGACGGCGTTCCGCCACGCTTTCGCATCATGGCCGAGGCAGGCCGTTTGCCTGACGCCGCCGACCTCACCATCGAGACCATCCGCCCCGACGGCAGCCGCCAGCTATTCGCCTTCGCCGACAAGGGCGGCTATCTGGAATCGCGCGATGAAATTCCCGAGCCGCATGCCTTTGTGGCGCGGATTGCGCTGGCGCAGGCAGGCACGCGCGACCTCGCCTTCGAGGAGCACGACCACGATGCCGCCCATCACCGCGACAACAACATGCGCGCGGCGATCATCCATGTGATGGCGGATGCCGCCGTCTCGGTGCTGGTGATCGCGGGCCTGCTGTTGGCGCGCAGCTTCGGCTGGCTCTGGATGGATCCGCTTGCGGGCCTGATCGGCGCAGCCGTCATTGCCAACTGGTCGGTCGGCCTGATCCGCGACACCGGCGGCATCCTGCTCGACCGCATGCCGGATCGGCGCATTGCCGAGAAGGTCCGCTCCACGGTGGAAAGCGAGGGCGACCGCGTCACCGACCTGCATCTGTGGCGGCTCGGCCCCGGCCATCTCGGCGCCATCGTCTGCGTCGCGACGGCGACCGCTCGCGAGGCCGCCCACTACCGCCAGCGCCTCGCCTGCTTCGCCGACCTCTCCCATGTCACGGTCGAGGTGCAGCACGCGCCGGGCGCGGGTGTATGAAGGCAGGCGCCCTTCACGCCTCCCCAGCGGGGAGAGGTCGATTTGCGCAGCAAATCGGGTGAGGGGACGCAATTCCCACGAGGGACTGTAACGCCTCACCCGGATCGCATCTTTCGATGCGATCCGACCTCTCCCTTCGGGAGAGGTGAACGAGCGGCGACACCCAGCTCGACCGCCTCACAGATACTTCGCGATCTGCCGGAAATCCTTCAGCGCGGCCTGGCCCCTCGAGCCGGCGGCCTTGAGCGAGCGCTCGAGGCTGTGGCTGATGTGGTCGTGGATGAGGGCCTTCTTGGCGCTCTCGACCGCGCCCTCGACCGCCTGCAATTGCTGCGCGATCTGCGTGCAGGGCTTGCCCTTTTCGATCATCTCGATGATGGCCTCGAGATGGCCCGAGGCGCGCTTCAGGCGGCTCGCGATTGCAGCATGGGGGTGATCCGGCATCCTGGTCTCCTATCCTCCCGGCAGGATAGCAGTCATCCTCCCCGGAGGATAGCAGCCGACGCTTGACTTGAGCCGGGGTCGGGACTATGTGCGCAAACAGCGGTCGCGTCGGCAGCCATGCGCGCCACCGCAGATCAACCCGAACAGCTACCCAAACGAAAGTCCGATGGGCAGTACCCTCAAGGCAGCGCCAAGCCGACGACCGGTGCCGCGTTGCCGCAACATCTTCAGATCGACCGCGACGGCGGCAGCCGCGCGAGCGCTGGTGGTCACCTCTCGCTGACCGCCGTCCCGCTCACTCCTCTGCCGCGATCGACGCGGAGAAGGAGAGCAGCGATGTTCAACAAGGTCGCCACATTCAGGATGCTTGCGCCCCGGCGTACCGCGCCGGGCGTGAATGCGCCCGCCAACGACAACCGCCGCAACCCGCGCCCCTGCCTCCCGCAGCGGATCGCGGCGCCGCGTCTGGTCTGCCGCTGGGAGCTGTCGGCAAGCACCGGCCGGCCGGTCTGCCACTGGGAGCTGGACAAGACGGACGAGCCCGGCCCGCGCTCGCGCGAGGCATCGCTACGCGACGGACCGCTTCACAAAACTGTCTTCCAACCGTCTTATCAGGTGAGGGAGGCGGCGGGCGCAGCCTCGTTCGATCCGGGCCGCGTGTTGGGGCCGGATGCGCCAAGCAGCGATGGCCATGGCCGGCCAACCGCTCGCAAGGTGTTGCACGCGCGTCACTCGACGATGCGATCTAGCACCTCTGTCGGCCCAGCTCCTTCCCATCGCGAGCGGCTTGCAATAGGTCTTGTTGCGAACGATTTGCAATTAAGGGAATTAAGCTGTGCGGGCATCCATCGCGCTTGTTGACGACCTCGCGCGAAGGGTGGCGGTCTTTAAGTCTTCGGCGTCATCGGGCGCATCGGCATGTGGGGGCCATGGCGATTATAGCTGTCGCAACATTCGCGCTGGGAATGCCCGCCTCATGAACCGCGGCAGGCTGGGCTGGCAGCACATTGTCGTCTCGACCGCACTCGGCATGTTTGTGGCCGGGCGGCCCGCGGCTGCAGCCGACCTGCCGGTGAAAGCGCCTGCGCTCAAGCGTGTCTACGACTGGACCGGCTTCTATGTCGGCGGGCATTTCGGCTATGGCGGCGGCAGCCTCGGCGTCGGCAGCAATCCGCTGCCGCTGCAAGGCGCGCTGCTGCCGCACAGCCTGACCGGCGTGATCGGCGGCTACCAGATGGGCTACAACCGCGAGCTCGCCAACCATGTCGTGCTCGGCGTCGAAGCGGATGCGTCGTTCACAAGCCCGACCGATCCGGGGGCCGTCGGCCGCGCGCCGCCGGTCGCGTTCGACACCACGCTCGATTATGTCGCCACGCTGCGCGGCCGGATCGGCTACGCCTATGGGCGCTGGATGCCCTACGTCACCGGCGGCTTCGCCTGGGGGCATAGCCATGCCGACATCAATGACGGCAGCGGCGCGATGATCGGGCATTACCAGCCGGGCTGGACCGCCGGTCTCGGCCTTGAATTCGCTGTCAGCGGCAATTGGACCGCCAAGCTGGAATACGACTACATCGACCTCGCCCGGCGGGCTTACGACCTCTCCGCCTTCGGACTGCCGGGCATCAATGTCGATCCGCGCATCCATCTCGCCAAGGTCGGCCTCAATTACCAGTTCGGCGACACGCTGTGGAAGCCGCCCGGCGATGCCGGGCCGCGGCTGCCCGAGTCCGACGACTGGAACGTGCACGCGCAGACCACGTTCCTGCCGCAGGGCTATCTGCCGTTCCGTTCGCCCTATGCTGGTCCCAACAGTCTTCCCGGCGGCGGTCAGCTGCAACAAACCTGGACCACGACCGCGTTCCTTGGCGTGCGGCTGTGGGACGGCGGCGAGTTCTATTTCGATCCGGAGCTCGCGCAGGGCTTCGGCATCAACAGCACGCTCGGCATTGCCGGCTTCCCGAACGGCGAGGCGCAGAAGGCCGGCGCGGCATTCCCGAAGATTCGCCCGCAGCGCTATTATTTCAAGCAGACCTGGGGCCTCGGCGGCGAGCAGGAGGATGTCGACGACGGTCCGAACCAGCTCGCGGGAAAGCGCGACATCGACCGGGTGACGCTGGTGGTCGGGCGCTTTGCGATGGGCGACTTCTTCGACAACAACGCTTACGCGCACGATCCGCGCGCCGATTTCATGAACTGGGCGCTGTGGGAAGCCGCCGCCTACGACTTCCCCGCCGACCTGCCCGGCTACACCCGCGGCGTCTATGCCGAGTTCAACCGCAAGGACTGGGCGGTGCGCGGCGCCTATGTCGAGGTGCCGTCGGAGCCGAACAGCGACATCCTCCAGTTCAAGACCGGCGGCGCCGTGGTCGAGTTCGAGGAGCGCCACACCATCTTCGATCAGCCCGGCAAGCTCCGGCTCGGCGCCTTCGAAAACCAGGGCGTGACCGGCAACTACAATCAGGCGCTGGCGATCGAGGCGGCGGATCCGACCCAGAACATCAACACGGTGATGGCGAGCATCCGTCACGTCAACATGAAGTACGGCGTCTACGCCAATCTCGAGCAGCAGATCCTCAAGGACGTCGGCATCTTTGCCCGTGCCAGCTGGAACGACGGCCAGACCGAAATCCTGTCCTTCACCGACATCGACCGCAGCCTGTCGGGCGGCGTCTCCATCAAGGGCAGCTATTGGGGCCGCGACAACGACACGGTCGGCATCGGCGGCGCGATCAACGGGCTGTCCGCCGCAAACCGCGCTTTTCTGGCCGCCGGCGGCATCGGGCTCCTGATCGGAGACGGGCAGCTCAACTATCGCCCGGAGCAGATCCTGGAGGCCTATTACGCCTACCAGGTGACCAAGAACTTTACGGTGACCGCGGACTACCAGTTCGTCGCCAATCCTGCCTATAACGCCGACCGCGGGCCGGTTTCGATCTTCTCCTGCCGCCTGCACGGCGAATTCTGAACAGGACGACCAATGACGCTGCAGGACCTTCGCATTGCCGTGCTGACGAGAGCGCCCCGGCCCAACGTCTGGGACCTGGTCGCCCTGATCCTGGTGATCGGCGCCATGGTGCTGATCGTCTATGGCGGCGAGCAGACCACGCTGCCGCTATCGGCGCTGGAGACGGCGCCGGTCTCGCTCGATCCGGTGCACCTGCCGGTCTATGCGCTGCGCACCACGCTGCGGATGCTGCTCGCCATCGTCTGCTCGACCGTCTTCACCTTCATCTATGCGGCGGTCGCGGCAAAAAGCCGGCGCGCCGAGATGGTGCTGATTCCGCTGCTGGACATCCTGCAGTCGGTGCCGATCCTGGGCTTCCTCACCTTTACCGTGGTCTTCTTCCTCAATCTGTTTCCGGGCCGGGTGCTGGGCGCCGAGCTCGCCTGCGTGTTCGCGATCTTCACCAGCCAGGCCTGGAACATGACCTTCAGCATGTACCAGTCGATGCGCAACGTGCCGAAGGATCTCGACGAGGCCTCCAAGAGCTTCCATTTGAGCGGCTGGCAGCGTTTCTGGCGGCTCGACGTGCCGTTCGCCATGCCCGGCCTGATCTGGAACGCGATGATGTCGATGTCGGGCGGCTGGTTCTTCGTCGTCGCCTCGGAAGCCATCACCGTGGGCAACACGACGGTCACCCTGCCCGGCGTCGGATCCTATGTGGCCACCGCGATCGAGAAGCGCGATCTCGCCGCGATCGGCTATGCCATCCTCACCATGCTGCTCGTCATCATCGCCTATGACCAGTTCCTGTTCCGTCCCATCGTCGCCTGGGCCGACAAGTTCCGCTTCGAGCAGACCGCGTCAGGCGATGCGCCGACCTCCTGGATGCTCGACCTGTTCCGCCGCACCCGCGCCTTGCGCAGCCTGACGCTGCCGTTCGCGACGCTCAACCGCGCCTTCTCCAATCTGAACATCGTCTGGCCCAAGAGCTTCCGCCTGCCCGCGGCAACAGTCGCCGGTCCGCCCTCGCGCGTGATCGATGCGCTGTGGTTTGCCATCGTCGGCATCTCCACCGGCTATGCGGCCTACAAGGCCTATGTCTATCTTTCGGCCAGCCTGCAGCCTTCGGATATCTACGTCGCGCTCAGCGACGGGCTTATCACCCTGCTCCGGGTGGTCGTGCTGATCGCGCTCGCGACGCTGATCTGGGTGCCGATCGGGGTGTGGATCGGGCTGCGGCCGAAGCTCGCCGAGCGGGTGCAGCCGCTGGCGCAGTTCCTCGCGGCGTTTCCCGCCAACCTGGCATTCCCGGTGTTCGTCTTCATCATCGTGCGCTACGGCCTCAACTCCAACATCTGGCTCAGCCCGCTGATGATCCTGGGAACGCAGTGGTACATCCTGTTCAATGTGATCGCCGGCGCCAGCGCCTTCCCGAGCGATCTGCGCGAGGCGGCGTCGAGCCTCCATCTCGAGGGCTGGCGCTGGTGGATCAAAGTGATCCTGCCCGGCATCTTCCCCTATTACATCACCGGCGCCATCACCGCCTCCGGCGGCTCCTGGAACGCCTCCATCGTCGCGGAGGTCGCGAGCTGGGGCGACACCCATCTATCGGCCACGGGCCTCGGCGCCTATATCGCAAGGGCGACCGAGGCCGGCGATTTCCCGCGCGTCGTGCTCGGCATCGCCATCATGTGCGTGCTGGTCACCCTGTTCAATCGTCTGTTCTGGCGCCCGCTCTATGCCTTCGGTGAGCGCCGGCTCCGTCTCGGCTGATGTGAGGAAACATCGATGCTCGACCCCACCAAGCAGCAATCCGCCCTGATCGATATCCGCAGCGTCAGCCGCTCGTTTCCGAAAGGGAGTGGCGAGGATCTGCTGGTGCTGGACAAGGTCGATCTCACCATCCGCGCCGGTGAGATCGTCGGTCTCCTCGGCCGCTCCGGCTCGGGCAAATCGACCCTGCTGCGCATCATTGCCGGCCTGATCGCGCCCTCCTCGGGCAACGCGACCTGCCGCGGCCAGACCATCCAGGGGCCGCCGAACGGCGTGGCCATGGTGTTCCAGTCCTTTGCGCTGTTTCCCTGGCTGACCGTGCTGCAGAACGTGGAGCTCGGCCTCGAGGCCCTCGGCATCGACGCCGCCGAGCGTCGCAAGCGCGCGATCGCGGCGATCGACCTGATCGGCCTCGACGGTTTCGAATCCGCCTACCCCAAGGAATTGTCCGGCGGCATGCGCCAGCGCGTCGGCTTTGCCCGCGCGCTGGTGGTGCATCCCGACCTGCTGCTGATGGACGAGCCGTTCTCGGCGCTCGACGTGCTCACCGCCGAGACGCTGCGCACCGACCTGGTCGATCTCTGGATCGACGGCAGGCTGCCGATCAAATCGGTGCTGATGGTCACGCACAACATCGAGGAGGCGGTCCTGATGTGCGACCGTGTCCTGGTGTTCTCGTCCAATCCGGGCCGCGTCGCCGCCGAATACAAGATCGACCTGCCGCATCCGCGCAACCGGCTCGATCCGGTGTTCCGCCAGCTTGTCGACACCCTCTATGAGCGGATGACCCAGCGTCCGATCAAGCCGCCGACGATGGAGAACATCCAGGCCAATGCCGGCGTCGGCCTCGTGCTCGATCATGTCTCCTCCAACGTGCTGTCGGGCCTGATCGAGACGCTGGCGGCCGAACCCTATAACGGCCACGCCGACCTGCCGGTGCTGGCCGGCCAGTTGCAGCTCGAGGCCGACGAGATCCTGCATCTCGGCGAGTCGCTGCAGCTCCTGCATTTCGCCCAGTTCAAGGACGGCGACCTGGTGCTGACCGACGCCGGCAAGCGGTTTGCCAATCTCGAAACCGACGCCCGCAAAAAGGTATTTGCCGAGCATCTCGTCGCCTACGTGCCGGTGATGGGCCTGATCAAGCGCGTACTCGACGAGCGTCCCTCCCACACCGCCCCCGCCGCCCGCTTCCGCAACGAGCTGGAAGACTACATGTCGGAGGAATATGCCGACGAGACCTTGAAGACCATCGTCTCCTGGGGCCGCTACGCCGAGCTGTTCTCGTATGACGAGCAGTCGGAGACTTTCAGTCTCGAGAACCCGGGCGTGGATGAGGGACACGGGTAAGGCTGCGTCCACGGCCGCCGCGGCGAGAGCGAACGCCGTGCCCTACAGCCTCAGACGGACGTGAAGCGGGACATCGCCGGCCGGTCCTTGCCGGGCCCGTCCCGGTCATCCACGTCGAGCTGCATGCCAACGCGGACGCTTCCGGAGCTTTTCATTTCCGGCGGCGCCATTTTCGCATTCTCCCCAAACAATCCGGCGAGATGCTGGGCGATCCATCAGCGCACGCCCTCGTCGCCCGTACGAACTCCGTCAACGTCGCGGCGCTTGTATCGGACGTACTGCCCGGCCGCGTTGGTCGCCCAGCAGGCTTCCCTGTTGCAGAACGGCAAGCCGTCGATGTGGATGAGGTCTTGCGGAAAGCTGGTGTTGGACAACAGATAACCGTAACGGGCGCTCTCCTTGAGCATCAGCGCCTCGTTGTCGAAGCTCAGATTGTAGGTTTGCTGCAGAACGACTTTGTGCAGCTTGATCATGCCGGCATAGAACTTCGCATATCTCGTTGCGAAATATTGATCGATCGGGGTATTCCCGACCCACGGGGCCGGCTTGTTGTCGCGATCGAAATAGTCCGACTCCTTCATGAAGGCGTCCGAATAGTGCAGGCCCTCGGTCAAGGCCGGCACATTGTCGTCGAGGACGCTCGAGTAATTGGTGACGATGACAAAGCGGGAATTGTGGCGCTCGTCACGAACATGGCGCCAGATCGCTTTGGCAAAATCCTTCTGGCTCTCCCGATAGTCGGGAACGCCGGCCTTCCCCGCGGCTGATCCCTTCGGTCCCCAGACGCTGTCGTTATAGAGGACGTCGAGAAATACGCCGTCGAAGCCGAGGTCGATCATCTTGTCGATCTCGCCGAGAACATAGGCCTGCCAGGCGGGGTCCCAATCCCTCACGACCCACAGACCCTTGAAACTGCCGTTCTGCGGCCCGAACCAGCCTGGTGCCGCTGCAGTGAGGTTGCCGTTCGCATCGAACCATGAGGCCTGGTCGGCCAGATCGATG
Source organism: Bradyrhizobium sp. (assembly GCA_035293585.1). Taxonomy (GTDB): domain Bacteria; phylum Pseudomonadota; class Alphaproteobacteria; order Rhizobiales; family Xanthobacteraceae; genus Bradyrhizobium. Next base: position 147,761 of record DATGMN010000013.1, read on the forward strand.
TTCGAACAGCAGCGCATGAATTCGCCAGCATCGATGTACGCGATCGCGAGGCGATCGCGACGGGAATTGCTCTCCTGAAAGACGCGCACGCCGGCGGGATCGATCGTGTTGTGCCCGGCATAGTAATCCGCGATCAGCATGTCGTAGGGCTCGGAGGCGGCCGCCTGGAACGCCTGCCCCGAGCGCGGGGCTCCATCGACGCCCGGCGCGATGAAGTAATCGAAGCTGTCGACATGCCGCATCAGCCTCGCGTGACGCTCCGCGTCACCGGACCTATCCGCGTCCTCCTGTGCCACTGCCGCAGCGACGCCAAGCGCTGAAAAAAGAAAAATGGTTACAGGTAAGCGCAAAAGACGCGTCATCGGTTCTACTCACGGATGAATCCGGCGTTGTCGTCACCCCCTATACTTCGATGTTCTTCGCAACCGAAGCCGACCGCTGCATCCCACTCATGCAAACGCAACCGCCGAAAGTCACAAAACATACACCCGCATGACACGCTCCGTCCCGAGCGGGGCTTGCGCGCAGAGACCGCTCGACGCGACGCGAACCGTCGCCGCACCCCGAGCCTTTGAGCCGCCGGATTCAGCTCGCTTTCGCCGGCCGCTGAGAGCGTGGAGAAGGCGTTGCGTGCGCGGCGTCATGAATTTTTCGTGAAATGTGGTGCAGCGCACAGCTTCCTGCCGCGGCACGATGCATTGTGCACCCATTGCCATGACCAATTGCGGAGTTTCAACGATGAGACACGCGCTGTTTTCGACGAGTATTCCTTTTTCCAGGACTGCGGTTTCGTCCAGGACTGCCGTTTCGGCAGAGAAGCCGGCAAGAAAGAACCTGTTCGCTTTGCTGCTCGAAGCGCTGCATCACTCGCGGCATCTGCAGGCACAGCGAGTCCTTCGGCAATATCGTCATCTGATCGCCCGGTCCAATGCGGCCGGTGCATCATCGAGCGCTGGAGGCGAGGCGGATGTCGGTCACTGAACGGCGCTCATACAAAAGATCGTCTTTCCAGGTTCCGGCGCTGAGCGAAAACGTCCTGCTCGCGATCATCGCCCTCGCTTTTCTCATTTTTCACATCGCCGTCGGCGTCGTCTTGATCAAGCCCTCGGGCGGAGCAGCCGCGACGACGCAGGACGAGCCGAAGCCCTCGCCTTACGATTAGCCGCTGTTGCGGCCACCAGCGCACGAAATCGGATCAACCGGAGGATCGCTCATGAGCGACATCGGATCGTTTTTGCTGCTCAGCACCGCCGTCTTTTCGGGTGCATTCGTCTCGGGGCTCGCCGGCTTCGCATTCTCGGCCGTCGCCGGCGGCATCCTGCTCCATGTGCTGCAGCCGCTGGAAGCCGTTCCGCTGATGATGGCGTGCAGTGTGGGCGTTCAGGCCACCAATCTCTGGGCGTTGCGCGAGAGCATTCGATGGAAGGAAAGCCTGATCCTGATGCTTGGCGGATTGCTCGGCGTTCCCATTGCTGTGTGGCTGCTTCACACGACCGATACGAAGACGTTTCGCGAGGGATTTGGCCTGGCCGTCGCGGTTTACGCCGGCTACATGCTGTTCCGGCCAAGCCTGAGCTATCTGCAGCAGATGAAACAAGGCCGCAACGCTTTGGTCGGATTCGGCGGCGGCCTGATCGGCGGCCTGACGGCGATGCCGGGAGCGTTGCCGACCATCTGGTGCGACATCCACGGTGTGCCGAAGAACGAGCAGCGCGCCCTCGTTCAGCCCTTCATTGCGGCGATGCAGCTGTTCTCGCTCGCGCTGATGCTGATGCGGCACGACCTGTCGTCAAAGGTGTTCTTCGACCTGCTTTTGAGCATTCCTGCGCTGTTGGCGGGATCGGTACTCGGTATCGTGGCGTTCCGCTACGTCAACGACACGACGTTCCGTCGCATCGTGCTGGTCGTGCTCATGGTTTCGGGGCTGATGCTGCTCGCATGATCGAGCGGCATCGACAGGGCGAGCTCCGGCGCGCCGACCGGCCCCTCACATCACCGGCGCGAACGACTCCGCCTGGCCATGCGCCAGGCATCGCGATAGTGGACGTCGTCGGTGCCGTTGATCAATTCGCCCGGTTGCCGGGCCGCCGTCTTGCAGACCCCGAACTCGGGGGACTGCCGCTCGCCACGACGGGCCTTGCGCGTCGGCTTCACGGCGCGACGTCAATCGTCGCCTTCATGTTCGGATGATAGCGGCAGTAATAGTCGACGGTGCCGGCCTTTTTCAGCACGATTTTTCCCGTCTGCTTCGGCGGCAGGTTCACGTCGAAATCGCCGTTGCGGGCGGTGGCACTGTGCATCAGGACGTCCTTGTTGGTCCATTCGATGGTGTCGCCGACCTTGGCCGCGACCGAGGCCGGCGAAATGTCCATATTCTGCATCGTGACCTGAATGGTGGCCGCGCGCGCCGGAACGCACGCCGCCACGAGCGATAGCGCGGCCACGGCGGCGCGGCGTCCCGGCGTCATGACCCTCTCCTACTTCAGCTCGGCCTCGACATGCTCGGCGTGCTGCTCGTGGCCCTGAAAGATCTTCAGCCCGGTTTGCAAAAGCCCCTTCAGCTCCGCATTGCTGGCGGAGGGGATGAGCTGCGTTTCCAGCGCGTTGTTCACGGTCTTGTGGTAGGCGACCTCGTTTTCGACATAGGCCTTGTCGAAGGCTGCGCCGTTGAGCTTGCCGAGCTCGGCGAGCTTCTCGCTTGCCTGTTTGGTCAGCGCCTTGCTGGTGTCGTTGTCTTCCGGAGTGACCTTCAGTTTCTTGACCAGGGCAAGCGCCTGCTTGTTCACGGCTTCATGGTCGCGCACCATGTCCTGCGCGAACTGCTTCACGTCCTTGCTGCTCGCTTTCTCGAGCGCCTGCTTCGCAGCCTTGATATCGATCTCACCGGCTGTGTAGGCGATGTGGGCGATTTGCGGGTCGGTCAGTTTCGTTCCTTGCGCCAGCGCGATGCTGGAGCAGAGGCAGATGACGGCAATCGCCGCGCTTGATCGGACGAGCATGGTTCACACTCCTGTGGCGCCGGGCCAAAGGCCGGCGCGTGAAAGGTTGCACGGAAGTTGGATGGGGCAGTAGCGCCGAGGTTCCCAGAAAACTCAGCTCGAAACGCCGAGCCGCTTCAGGACAGCATCGGTCAGGCGCTCGCAGCGGCCGCCCGCAAAGGGAAAAGCTTCCAGAATGACCGGGCCGATCTCTTTCTCGACGTTTTGGCGCAACATGGCGCGCGCTCGATGCAGGCGTGTCTTCACCGTTTCGGGCTTGATGCCGAGCAACCCGGCGGTCTCCTCGACTGTCATCTCCTCCATCACGCGCGTGATGAAGACGAGCCGGAACGGCTCCGGCAGCCGGTCGATCGCCTTCTCGACGACCCCTTGGATCTGACGTTGCGCCATGGATTTTTCCGGGTCGCTCACTGCCGTGGGAAACGGGATGATCTCGGCCGCCAGACTCTCTTGCGGCAGGGAATCCAGATCCAGCGAAGGCCGCCTGCCGCGCAGCCGGCCCATCGCTTCGTTCATGGCGATGCGCGACAGCCAGGTCGACAGGCTGGACTCGCCGCGAAAACCGTCGAGATGCGTCAACGCCCGGACATAGGCTTCCTGCACCACATCCTCGGCTTCACTGTCGTTGCGCAGGATGCCGCGGGCGATCCGGAACAGGCGGCGGTTGTTGGCCTGCAGGATGGCGCGGATCGCGCCCTCGTCCCGGGCCTTGGCCCTCGCAATGAGCTCACTCTCGGTGGTCGCGGCGGGCAGCGCTTTGCTGGCTGTGATCGGAAGCATGACGGTCGGCCCAAACCTTTAGGACATCCCGCATTGGATGCAATCCGGGCGAAGAGGTTCCCGAAAAAGGTCGCATGCGCGGACCCGTCTTGCGCCTCGACCGACGTCCGCGGGATTCACATCACCGGCTTGAACGACTCCGCCTGCGCCATGCGCCAGGCATCGCGATAGCGGACGTCGTCGGTGCCGTTGATCAATTCGCCCGGCTGCAGCGCCGGATAGAGCTTGGCGAAAGTGCTCACCTCCGTCGTCGAGGTCCGCTGCGAGAAATGGATCGGCCTGAGCTCCTGCGGATGCTCGAGGCCGGCGGCGGCCAGCAGCTCGGCAAGCGCCAGCAGCGTCGAGTGGTGGTAGTTGTAGACCCGGTCGATCTTGTGCGGCACGTAGAGCGCGCGGTTGCGGGTCGGGTCCTGGGTGGTGACGCCGGTCGGGCAGCGGTCGGTGTGGCAGCTCAAGGACTGGATGCAGCCGAGCGCGAACATGAAGCCGCGCGCCGAATTGCACCAGTCGGCGCCGATCGCCATGGCGCGCGCCATGTCGAAGGCGGTCGCGATCTTGCCCGAGGCCCCGAGCTTGATGCGGTCGCGCGCGCCGATGCCGATCAGCGCGTTGTGGACGAAATTGACGCCCTCGCGCATCGGCATGCCCAGATGATCCATGAACTCCAGCGGTGCGGCGCCGGTGCCGCCCTCATTGCCGTCGACGACGATGAAGTCGGGATAGATGCCGGTCTTCTGCATCGCCTTGCAGATCGCCAGGAACTCCCAGGGATGGCCGATGCACAGCTTGAAGCCGGCCGGCTTGCCGCCGGCAAGCTTGCGCATGTTGGCGACGAACTCCATCATCTCGATCGGGGTCGAGAAGGCGTTGTGGCAGGGCGGCGAGATGCAGTCCTCGCCCATGGCGACGCCGCGGATCTTGGAAATCTCCTCCGATACTTTCGCCGCCGGCAGCACGCCGCCATGGCCGGGCTTGGCGCCCTGGCTGATCTTGAGCTCGACCATCTTGATCTGGTCGGTGGCGGCGACGCGGGCGAACTCGTCCGGATTGAACTTGCCGTCGCGGGTGCGGCAGCCGAAATAGCCGGAGCCGATCTCCCAGATGATGTCGCCGCCCATCTCGGCGTGATAGGGGCTGAAGCCGCCCTCGCCCGTGTCATGGGCAAAGCCGCCCTTGCGGGCCCCGGCATTGAGCGCGCGCACGGCATTCGGGCTCAGCGCACCGAAGCTCATGGCGGAGATGTTGAAGACCGAGGCCGAATAAGGCCTGGTGCAATCCGGCCCGCCGATGGTGATGCGGAACTTCTCGTCGGCATGCGCTTTCGGCGCCACCGAGTGATGCATCCACTCATAGCCGTCGCGGTAGACATCCTCCTGCGTGCCGAACGGACGCTTGTCGAGCTGCATCTTGGCGCGCTGATAGACCACGGCGCGGGTGTCGCGCGAGAACGGCATGCCGTCCTTCTCGCTCTCGAAGAAATACTGCCGCATCTCGGGCCGAATCTCTTCGAGCAGGAAGCGCATATGCGCCGAGATCGGGTAGTTACGCAGTACCGCGTGGCTCTTCTGCATGAGGTCGCGGACGCCGAGCAGCGTCAAGCCGCCGAAGATCAGCAGCGGAACGAGGACGACGTCGAAGGCCTTGGGATTGTGATCGAACAGGCCGATGCCGAGCAGCAGCGCCGTCACCACAGCACAGATCGTGAGCACGATGAAGCGTGGCGAGAACGGAAGCATCAAGGTTTCCATGGAATATCCCTCGGGCTGCTCGGGCCTGGTTCTGGTTGTCGGACGCGCCGGCGCGCCAGCCTATCCGGTGTCCGGCGCAAGCATATGACAACACTTCGGTTTGAAGAAGCTCGCCGTTACGGCAGGGCCGAGGGAATGGAACGGCGCCGACGCATTTTGCGCTGCAGCGTGGACGCTGGGAAAGGAAGGTATGTTGAAAGTAAGTTATGTATATGGGACAGGGCTCGCGAGGAATAGCCTCGGCGTCGCCACCTGCTCCGCCGTCATGGCCGGGCTTGTCCCGGCCATCCACGTCTTTCACTGGACGATCGAATCGTAAAGATCATTCCATTCCGGATTGCCGATCAAAATCAGTCTGACCTTCCAGGTTCGCGACCGGTGTTTCATATTCTTTTCACGTTGAATCGCGATCTGAATGTCGTCGTACTGCTCGAAGTAGACCAGGCGCTTGACGCGGGGCTTTTTCGTAAATCCAGGCACCAGTCCATTTCGATGCTCATGCGACGGACAAGATCGCCGGTCACCCCGACATAGAGGATACCGTTCGGCGCGCTTGCTAGTGTTGTGACCCAGACGCTTGGTTCACTCGGTGTCATTCCGGGGCGCCCGAAGGGCGAACCCGGAATCTCGCGCCGCAACCTCGAGATTCCGGGTTCGCCGCTGACGCGGCGCCCCGGAATGACGGAATGAAGTGTCAGACTCGCAACACTAGAATGTAAACGTACCCAACCGCCATGGACGCATTTTTCACGACGTGGATGGCCGGGACAAGCCCGGCCATGACGGCGGAGTGTGTGTCGGGTGATGCGTCGCGGCGTTCGCCGGGGACGGCTGTGACGGCGCTATCAGCGTTCCACGAACGCCTTCTCGATCACGAAATGGCCGGGCTCGGTGTGGTTGCCTTCGGTGAAGGCGCGCGCCTCGAGCATCTGCTTCAGCTCTTCGAGCATCGCGGGGCTGCCGCACATCATGATGCGGTCGCCTTCGACATTGAGCGGCTTCTGGCCGATGTCGTTGAACAGCTGCTCGGAGGTGATGAGATCCGTGATGCGGCCGCGGTTGCGGAAGGGCTCGCGGGTCACCGTCGGATAATACGTCAGCTTCTCGCCGAGCAGCGGCCCGAACAGCTCGTCCTCGGTCAGCGTCGCCACCAGCTGCTCGCCGAATGCGAGCTCGTTGACCTGGCGGCAGCCATGCACCAGCACGATCTTCTCGAAGCGCTCGTAGACGTCGGGATCCTTGATCAGGCTCGCGAACGGCGCAAGGCCTGTACCGGTCGACAACAAGAGCAGCCGCTCGCCGGAAATCAGATTGTCGGTGATCAGCGTGCCGGTCGCCTTGCGGCCGACCAGGATGGTGTCGCCTTCCTTGATCTTCTGCAGCCGCGAGGTCAGCGGGCCGTCGGGCACCTTGATGGAGAAGAACTCCAGCTCCTCCTCATGATTGGCGCTCGCCATGCTGTAGGCGCGCAGCAAGGGGCGGCCGTCGACCTCGAGCCCGATCATGGCGAACTGGCCGTTCTGGAAGCGGAAGCCGCTATCGCGGGTGGCCCTGAAGCTGAACAAGGTGTCCGTCCAGTGCTGGACGGAAAGAACTTTCTCTCGGTAGAAGGCGCTCATGACTTAAGTTTCTTCTCAACTGGTGGGCGTTGGAACAAAAGGGTCGCGCGACCCCAAAAGGGGTAAAAGCCGCTGAATTTGCGGGAGATTTTCGCGTTTCACTTACGCGATTGCACGAGATAATCAACCCCGCATGACGCGTAATTGAGGTGGCTCAAATGCATGTCGCTCGATTTGGCGAACCGGTTCGATGCATGCTGCGGCGGAGACGAATCGTGCGGTAATTTCCTTAGTCGGGCGCCATCTTGTCCGGCACATAATTTCGCGCGACACGATTAGTTAACCGGTTAACAAGCGATTTTCAGCGATGCTCAACAGCCAGCGCATCTTCGTCCAGGCGATCAAACATTATTGTGCCGAGCACGGCCTCGCCATCGACGTCCGCGCCGATGGCTGGCTGATCGTGATGGGTGACGGCGCGCGGAGAAGACTCGCCTTCGCCTATGATCTCGGGCTGAACAGCGCGGTCGCGCACCGCATCGCCAACGATAAATCGGCGACCAGCGATGTGCTGGCGCTGTCGGCGATTCCCTGCGTCCCGCATGCGCTGTTCCTGAATCCCGAGCTCCACGCCTTCGTGCCGCCGCGCGGATCATGGGAGGCGATGCTTGCCCTGCTGGAGCAATCGCCCGCCGGCGTCGTCGTCAAGCCGAACGAGGGCACGTCGGGCAAATCGGTGTTCTGGGTCACAAGCAAGCCCGGGCTCGAGCTTGCGGTGAAGCGGATTTTTTCCGCACAGACGGCGCTCGTCGTCTCGCCCTTTCTCGACATCCAGGACGAGGTGCGGGTGGTCGTGCTCGATCGCAAGCCGCTGGTGGTCTATGCGAAGGACCGGCCGGCCGTCACCGGCGACGGACAGCGCTCGCTGCTCGCGCTCGCGCTCGACAGCCTGCCGGCGGCGCGGCGCTCGAGCGTGCTGCCCGGCCTGTTCGCCGATCTCGACAAGGCCGCGCTCGATGCGATTCCCCCGGCCGGCGAGCGGCGCATGCTGAATTGGCGACATAATCTGGAAAGCGGCGCCGAGCCCGTTCTGCTGCAAGAGGGCGCAATGCGCGAGACCTGCGCCGCGCTCGCCGTGCGCGCAGCCGACGCAATCGGCATCCGCTTCGCCTCGGTCGACGTGGTGCGGGTCGGCGGAAGCTGGCAGGTGCTCGAAGTCAATTCCGGCGTGATGATGGAGGCGCTGAGCAGCAAGCACCCCGCGCTCGTGCAGGCGACCTACAGCGCCGCCCTGCGCGAGGTGTTCGCGTAGGTGAAGGCCTCACTTTTTCACCCGCCCCTGGAGGGGGCGGGTCGATCGCGCATTGAATGCGCGATCGGGGTGGGGTGACAGTCCGTCCGCGACGCAGGTCTATCCGGCGACGGGTGAGGTCCACGCTTTGCTATACAGCAAGACCATTTCCGCGGCTTCACCCCACCTCGCTCGCACTCGCGGCGCTCAATGCGAGCGATCCTCCCCCTTCAGGGGAGGATGGGAGTTTGCAGCCGGACCCAGTCAACCAATACGATCACATCAAAACGCGTATTCGTCATAGGCCGGCTCGACCGAGCCGTGCCACGGTCCTTCGAATTTCTCCAGCAGCTCCTCGGCCGGCGTGCGGCCGGATTCGACGATGTGGTCGAGCGGCTCGAGATGACGGGACTCGTCGCGGCCGAGATGATCGAGATGAGCGCGCCGGCGCAAGCCGGTATGCGCCAGCGCCAGGCACTCCCTGGCGATCTCGAACAGATAGCGGTCCTTGATGCGGGCCTTGAAGCCGAGCCGCGGCACGTCATCGCGCAGCGCCTGCCGCTCATGGGCCTGCCAGTGCTTGGCGATGTCCCAGGCTGCATCCAGGCTGGTGTCGTCATAGAGCAGGCCGACCCAGAACGCGGGCAGCGCGGGCAGCCGGCCCCACGGGGCGCCGTCGGCGCCGCGCATCTCGAGATAACGCTTCAGGCGCACCTCCGGGAAAATCGTCGAGAGATGGTTGGCCCAGTCCGACAGCGTCGGCCGCTCACCCGGCATGGCGGGATTCTTGCCGGCAAAGAAATCGCGGAACGAGGTGCCGGACACGTCGATATAGGCATCGCCGCGCTTGACGAAATACATGGGAACGTCGAGCGCATAATCGACATAGCGTTCAAACCCCATGCCGTCCTCGAAGGCCCATGGCAGCATGCCGGCGCGCGCATTGTCGGTGTCGCGCCAGATCTCGGAGCGGAACGACAGGAAGCCGTTGGGCCTGCCTTCGGTGAAGGGCGAGTTGGCGAACAGCGCGGTCGCGACCGGCTGCAGCGCCAGCGACACGCGCAGCTTCTTGACCATGTCGGCTTCGGAGGAGAAATCGAGATTGGTCTGCACCGTGCAGGTCCGGTACATCATGTCGAGGCCGTAGCGGCCGACCTTCGGCATGTAATTGGTCATGATCTTATAGCGGCCCTTGGGCATCACCGGAATCTGCGCCCGAGACCAGGACGGCGTCATGCCGAGACCGAGGAAGCCGATGCCCAGCGGCGTTGCGATCTCGCGCACCTGCGCCAGATGCGCCATCAGCTCGGACTGGGTCTGGTGCACCGTGTCCACGGGCGCGCCCGACAGTTCGAACTGCCCGCCCGGCTCCAGCGAAATGGCGCCGCCGCCGGTCACGTCATAGAGGCCGATGATGTTGCCGCGCTCCATGATCGGCTCCCAGCCGAGCAGGAGCTGCATTCCCTCCAGCAGCATGCCGATGCCGTGCGCGCCCTCGTAAGGCACAGGGTGGTGCCCCTGAAGCGTGAACGGCGTCTTCTCGTGCTCGGTGCCGATGCGGAATTCGGACGGCGGTTTTACGCCCGCTTCGAGCCACGCAACGAGTTCGTCGCGCGATTGCAGCGGCGTCATGTCGATCTGGTCTCGCGCCATACTATATCCGGATCCAGGGCGCTTCGATCGATGCGCGCGTTGTCAGGGATGTCCGCCAAGCTTGGCTTGCGCGAACGCTATAAATCAAAACGGGGCTCATCGGGCGGACGCATCCTCGGCCACGGCCGGCGGGGCGGTTTCTCCGCAGGAGCAGCCCAGCCGGTCGAGCAGGCCGCACAGCCTGGCCGCATCCGCGTCCGACAGCTTCGAGCCGACATACTTCTCGATTGCGGCCGAATAAGCGCCCCACATCCGCTTCTGCAGATCGCGCCCGGCCTCGGTGATCTCGACGAACTGGCCGCGCTTGTCGACCTTGCATTCGCGCCGGGCCGCCAGCCCTTCGTCGACGAGGCGCTCGATCAGCCGCGAGGTGGAATATTGCGGGATCAGCATCTGCCGCTCCAGCTCCACCGGACGCAGCTCGCCGGTCGGCGCGCGCGACAGCTCCAGCAGCGCATCGTACCAGGCGAGCGGCGGAAAGCCGGCCTTCTTCAGATCCTGCTCGACGGCATCCAGCACGCGGCTCTGCACCCGCATCAGGCGGATCCAGGCGGCGGTCGCCTCGGTCGATGGTTTGCGCTTCATGGTCCCGGTCTAGATACTCGGCCAGATTGCTCGGCTAGATTGCTTGGCTAGAAACTTGGCTCGTGATTGTACCGCACTCGATGCATCTGCATCAATCTTGACTATTCCATGCACATGCATTTAGTCATTGGTCCGCCCCTGCCCAAGGACCCAACAGGAGGAAAAAACGCCATGAAGCTCTATTACGCGCCCGGCGCCTGCTCGCTGTCGCCCCATATCGCACTCCTGGAAGCAGGTCTGCCCTACGATCTGGTAAAAGTCGATCTCCGGGCCAAGAAGCTGGAAAACGGCGACGACTTCTGGGCGGTCAATCCCAAGGGCCAGGTGCCGGCACTGGCGCTGAACTCGGGCGAGCTTGTCACCGAAGGCCCGGTCATTGTCCAGATGATCGCCGACCAGGCTGCCGCCAAGAAGCTGGCGCCGCCGCGCGACAGCAACGAGCGCTACAAATTCCTGGAATGGCTAAATTATATTACGACCGAGCTGCACAAGAACCTCGGGCCGTTGTTCTCGCCGGTGCTGGCCGACGACGCCAAGGCGTTCTTCAAGGACCGCGCCATGGGCAAGTTCAAATATGTCGACAGCCAGCTCGGCGGGCGGGACTACCTGATGGGCAAGGAGTTCACCGTCGCCGACGGCTATCTCTTCACCATGCTGATGTGGGCGACCGACCGTCTCGGCTTTGATCTCTCGGGCCTGCCCAACCTGATGGCCTACAAGGCCCGCGTCGCCGCGCGGCCGAAGGTGAAGGAAGCGATGACCAAGGAAGGGCTGCTCAAGGCGGCTTGATTGTCTCTCTCCCCGTCATTGCGAGCGGAGCGAAGCAATCCAGGGCCACCCACACGACTCCGGATTGCTTCGTCGCTTCGCTCCTCGCAATGACGGCAACTCTCTGCCTGCCCCAGACCGGAGCCTGGGGTTATGGATCCCGGCTTTCGCCGGGACGACTGTTACCTTTTACGCAGCCGCCTTCTTCGGCGGGAAGCGGCCGTAGAAGGTCTCGCCCTTGGCGGCCATCTCCTCGAGTAGCTTCGGCGGGGTGAAGCGGGCGCCGTATTTGGCCTCGAGCTTGTGGCAGAGCTCGACGAACTTTTTCGTGCCCATGAAGTCGATATAGGACAGCGTGCCGCCGGTGAACGGCGCAAAGCCGAAGCCGAGAATCGAGCCGACATCGGCCTCGCGCGGATCGGTGATGACGTGGTCCTCCACCGTGCGCGCGGCTTCCACCGCCTGCACCACCAGGAAGCGCTGCTTCAATTCCTCGACATCGAGCGTATCGGGGTCGAGATGCTTCGGCTGCAGCTCCGACAGCCCCGGCCACAGGCTCTTCTGGCCCTTGCCCTTCTCGGGATAGTCGTAGAAGCCCTTGCTGTTCTTGCGGCCGAAGCGGCCCTGCTTCTCGACCAGCTCGACCATCAGCTTCTTGTGCGCCTGATCGATGGCGTTGGGGCCGAGATCATGCTCGGTCGCCTTCATGATCTTGAGGCCCAGGTCGAGCGCGACTTCGTCGGACAGCGACAGCGGACCGACCGGCATGCCCGCCATCTTGGCGGCATTCTCGATCATCGCGGGCGGGACGCCTTCCAGGAACATCTCGTTGCCCTCGGAGATGTAGCGCAGCACGCAGCGGTTGGCGAAGAAGCCGCGCGAGTCGTTCACTACGATCGGCGTCTTCTTGATCTGCAGCACATAGTCGAGCGCGGCGGCGACCGCCGCATCGCCGGTGTTCTTGCCGACGATGATCTCCGTCAGCATCATCTTCTCGACCGGCGAGAAGAAATGGATGCCGACGAACCGCGCCTGGTCCTTGAACTCCTCGGCGAGCGAGGAGATCGGCAGGGTCGATGTGTTGGAGGCGAAGATCACGCCGGGCTTGAGATATTGCTGCGCCTTGGCGAAGGTCTCGTTCTTGACCTTGCGGTCCTCGAACACGGCCTCGATGACGAGATCGCAATCGCCGAGTGCGGCATAGTCGGCGGTCGCCGTGATGCGGCCGAGCAGCGCGTCGCGGTCGGACTCCTTGGCGCGACCCTTGGCGATCAGGCCGTCGATGACGGACTTCGCATGCGCCTTGCCCTTGTCGGCGCTCTCCTGGTCGCGGTCGATCAGCACCACGTCGATGCCGGCCTGGGCCGACACATAGCCGATGGAGGCGCCCATGAAGCCGGCGCCGATCACGGCGAGCTTCTTGACCTTGTTCTTCGGCACGCCTTCCGGCCGCCGCGCCCCCTTGTTCAGTTCCTGCATCGACAGGAACAGGCTGCGGATCATCGCCTGCGCTTCCTTGGAGCGCAGGATCTGGGTGAAGTAGCGCGACTCCACGCGCAGGCCGGCATCGATCGGCAGCTGCAGGCCCTCATAGACGCAGCTCATCACCGCGCGCGCCGCCGGATAATTGTCGTAGGTCTCGCGGCGGTAGATGGCGTTGCCCGCCGGGAACATCATCATGCCGCCCTTGGAGAACACCGGCCCACCGGGCAGCTTGAAGCCCTTCTCGTCCCAGGGCGCGACGGCCTTGCCGCCGCCCTTGATCCAGTCCTTCGCGGTCTTGATCATGTCGGCCGCTGGCACGATGGCGTCGATCAGCTTGAGCTGTTTGGCTTTGGCAAGGTTCATCGCCTCGCCCTTGAGCAGGATCTGCATCGCGTCCTGCGGCGAGACCATGCGCGGGATGCGCTGGGTGCCGCCGGCGCCGGGGAACAGGCCGACCTTGATCTCGGGCAGCCCGACGCGGGTCTTGGGATTGTCTGCGGCGACGCGATAATGGCAGGCCAGCGTGAGCTCGAAGCCGCCGCCGAGCGCGAGCCCGTTGATGGCGGCGACCCAGGGCTTGCCCGAGGTCTCGATTGAACGAAACACCTGCGAGAAGCGGCGGCTCTGCTCGAACAGCATCTGGTTCGCGGCGGTCTCGCCCTTCTCCTTCAGCACCTGGCCATACATGCGGCTCATGCCTTCCAGCATCGAGAGGTCGGCGCCGGCTGACAGCGCTTCCTTGGCCGAGGTGATGACGACGCCCTTGACCGCAGCGTCGGCCGAGGTCTGCTTCACGATCTCCTCGAGCTCGGTGATCGAGGTCTCGTCCAGCACGTTCATCGAACGTCCGGGAATGTCCCAGGTGACGAGTGCAATGCCGTCGGCGTCGGTCTCTAGCTTGAAATTCTTGAAGGCCATGTGGAGCTCCCTCGATGCCGGCGGCCGGTGACGGCGCGGCGGATGATTTCGGTTTCGTAGATTTGCAGGGTGGGCAAAGCTAAGCGTGCCCACCATCTCTCTGCGTGCGCATCTGGTGGGCACGGCGCAAACGCGCCTTTGCCCGCCCTACGCAGTCGTTCTACACCCGCTCGATGATGGTCGCGGTGCCCATGCCGCCGCCGATGCACAAGGTCACCAGCGCAGTCGCCTTGTTGGTGCGCTCGAGCTCGTCGAGCACGGTGCCGAGGATCATCGCGCCGGTCGCCCCCAGGGGATGGCCGAGCGCGATGGCGCCGCCATTGACGTTGATCTTGTCGTTGTCGATCTCGAACGCCTGGATGTAGCGCAGCACGACCGAAGCGAAGGCCTCGTTGAGCTCGAACAGGTCGATATCCGACTTCTTCATCCCCGAACGCTCGAACAGCTTCTCGGTGACGTCGACCGGACCGGTCAGCATCATCGCGGGCTCGGAGCCGATATTGGCGAAGGCGCGGATCTTCGCTCGCGCCTTCAGGCCGTATTTCGCGCCGGCTTCCTTGCTGCCGAGCAGGACCGCGCCCGCGCCGTCGACGATGCCTGAGGAGTTGCCGGCATGATGCACATAGTTCACGCGCTCGATCTCGGGATGCGACTGCACCGCGACCGCGTCGAAGCCTGCCATCGCCGCCATGTCGGCAAAGGACGGCTTGAGCTGCGCCAGCGACTGCATGGTGGTGGACGGGCGCATGTGCTCGTCCTTGGCCAGGATGGTGAGGCCGTTGATGTCCTTCACCGGCACCACCGACTTGTTGAAGCGGCCCTCGTCCCAGGCTTTCGCCGCGCGCTGCTGGCTCTGCACCGCATAGGCATCGACGTCGTCGCGGGAGAAGCCGTATTTGGTGGCGATCAGGTCGGCGGAGACGCCCTGCGGCATGAAATAGGACGGCACGGCGATGGAAGGATCCATCGGCCAGGCGCCGCCGGAGGCGCCGATGCCGACCCGGCTCATGGATTCGGCGCCGCCGCCGATCACGAGCTCGTGCTGGCCGCTCATGATCTGGGCGGCGGCGAAATTCACGGCATCGAGGCCGGAGGCGCAGAAGCGGCTGATCTGCACGCCGGGCACGGCCTCGCCGAGGCCCGCATTCAGCGCCGCAAAGCGCGCGATGTCGGAGCCGGCCTCGCCCACGGGGTCGACCACGCCGAGGATGACGTCGTCGACGGAATCCACCGGCAGGTTGTTGCGCTCCTTTAGCGCCTCCAGCGGCACCGTGGCGAGCCGCAGTGCCGTGACCTCGTGCAGGGCGCCGTCGGACTTGCCGCGGCCGCGCGGGGTGCGAACGTGATCGTAGATAAATGCCTCAGGCATGACGCCCTCCAGGGATTATGATCATCATATGATAGCGAAGTGAACTTGGCAGGGGAAGCGAGCCGCTCGCTTCGGGTGTTCTGTCTCGACCTTTGATTCCGTCATTCCGGGGCGCCCGAAGGGTGAACCCTGAATCTCGCGCCGCAACCTCGAGATTCCGGGTTCGCCGCTGGCGCGGCGCCCCGGAATGACGGAATGAACCAGCGGAGATACCACGCTAGAACGCTTCCGCCGGCAGTTCCATGGTCGTGGCGCAGCCGGCCTGGACGCGCGCGAGACGCAGCGCGGTCTCCGGCAGCATTCGCTCCATGTAGAAGCGGCCGGTGGCGAGCTTGGTCGAGAGGTAGGGCGTTGCGCCCGACGCCGCAATCTTGTCGAGCGCGACCTTGGCCATCTTCGCCCACATGTAGCCGAGCACCGTATAGCCGAACAGGTGCATGTAGTCGGTGGCGGCAGCGCCGGCATTGTCGGGCTTGGCCATCGCGTTCTGCATCAGCCACATGGTGGCCTGCTGCAAATGGCCGAGCGCGGTCGACACCGGCGTGACGAAGGGCTTCATCGCCTCGTCCGCGCCATGCTCCTTGGCAAAGGCGCCGACCTCGGCGAAGAACGCCATCACCGCGCGGCCGCCGTCGCGCGGCAGCTTGCGCCCGACCAGATCGAGCGCCTGGATACCGTTGGCGCCCTCATAGATCATGGCAATGCGCGCATCGCGCACGAACTGCTCCATGCCGTGCTCGGCGATATAGCCGTGACCGCCATACATCTGCTGCGCCTGCACCGCATTGGCAAAGCCGATCTCGGTGAGGAAGCCCTTCAGCACCGGCGTCATCAGGCCCATATGGTCGTCGGCGGCCTGGCGGTCCTTGGCGTCCTCGGAGCGATGGGCGACGTCGCTCTTGAGCGCCGTCCACACCACCATGGCGCGCGCGGCCTCGTTGAAGGCGCGGATGGTGAGCAGGGTGCGGCGCACGTCCGGATGCACGATGATGGGATCGGCCGGCTTGTCGGCGGCTTTGGCGCCGGTCAGCGCGCGCCCCTGGATGCGCTCGCGGGCGTAAGCGGCCGCGTTCTGATAGGCGACCTCCGACTGCGCGAGGCCCTGCACGGCGACGCCGAGACGGGCCTCGTTCATCATCACGAACATGCCCTGCATGCCCTTGTTCTCTTCGCCGATCAGCCAGCCGGTGGCGTTGTCGTAGTTCATCACGCAGGTCGAATTGCCGTGGATGCCCATCTTGTGCTCGATCGAGCCGCACGTCACGCCGTTGCGCGCCCCGGCCGAGCCGTCGGGGTTGACCATGAATTTCGGCACCACGAACAGCGACACGCCCTTGATGCCGGCGGGTGCCCCCTCGATGCGCGCCAGCACCAGGTGGATGATGTTGTCGGCGAGGTCGTGCTCGCCGGCGGAGATGAAGATCTTCGTGCCTGATATCTTGAAGCTGCCGTCGGCCTGACGCACGGCCTTGGTGCGGAGCAGACCGAGATCGGTGCCGCAATGCGGCTCGGTCAGGTTCATGGTGCCGGTCCACTCGCCGGCGATCATCTTCGGCACGTAGGTCTTCTTCTGCTCCGGCGAGCCGTGCACCAGGAGCGCCGCGGTGGCGCCCATGGTGAGACCGCCATACATCGAGAACGCCATGTTGGCGGAGATCTGGAATTCGTTGACCGCCTGCGACAGCGTCACGGGGAGACCCTGCCCGCCATATTCGGTCGGCGCCGACAGGCCGAGCCAGCCGCCTTCGGCGACCTGCCTGAAGGCCTCCTTGAAGCCCTTCGGCGTGGTGACGCTGCCGTCGTCGTGACGCTTGCAGCCCTCGAGATCGCCGACACGGTTGAGCGGCTGCAGCACCTCTTCCGCAAGCTTGGCCGCCTCGCCCAAAATCGCCTCGCGCACATCGGCGGATGCATCGGAAAAGCCGGGCAGATTGTCGTAGCGGTCGATCTGGAACACGTCATTGAACAGGAAGTTCACGTCTTCCACGGGGGCTTTGTAGATCGGCATTTCGCATCTCCCGGCAGGCCGGCCTCATTGGCAAGGCGTGGGCGTCATCAAAGAAAGACTTATAGTGCAGCGAACGACTCGACGTGCGCGACCTTAGCGCTTTCCAAATGTCCTCGACAGCACAAGGCTGCGACGACGCAGGTCAAATCGTCACGCTTTGATCAGCTGTTCCCCCATCAGGCGGTGCAGCAGGTTGATCGCCTTCAGCGGACGCACCATCACCTTGAAATGGATGATGCGGCCGTCGTCGGAAAAACGGATGATGTCGACGCCATTGAGCTTGATGCCCTCGATCTCTTTTTCGAATTCGAGCACCGCGCCGTCGTCGCGGCGCCATTCGCCGACATAGCTGAAGCCCGGCCCGCCGAGGACCTCCAGCGCGCTCGCAAGATATTTGAAGGTGATGTCGCGGCCGCGCTGCGGGGTATGGACGACGGGGCTTTCGAACACCACGTCGGGATGCAGGAGGTCCCAGAGCGCCTTGCGGTCATGGGATTTGGTGTAGGCGTACCATTTGTCGAGTGCGGTCACCGTCACGGGACGTCTCCTTGACCTTCTCTTCAGCGGCTCGCGGTTACCGTGGCGCGCGCAGGCGACGGGCGGCGCACCCGCCCCTCTCTATGCACATTGACGCATATGCAACTCTGTGCATAAAGTCAACAGGGCTTGCGCAAGACGAAAGGACAAAGCCGTGGCACTGGGCGATGCGATCCTGGTCTGTCTCACGGAACGTCCGATGACGGGCTACGAGCTGGCGAAGACCTTCGATTCCTCGATCGGTTTCTTCTGGAAGGCCGATCACCAGCAGATCTATCGGGAGCTGACGCGGCTGCGCGAGCGCGGTCATGTGCAGGCCCGCGAGGTGGTGCAGACCGGCAAGCCGAACAAACTGGTCTATACGCTGACCGCCGAAGGCAAGGCGGCGCTGCGGCACTGGGCGGCCCGGCCGTCCAGCCCGGCCTCGATCAAGGACGACATGCTGGTGCGGCTCTGTGCGCTCGAGGCCATCGACATCGAGCCGATGCGGGCCGATCTGATGGCGCGGCTGGAGCACCATCGCGATCGCCTGGCCCGCTATGAGCGGGTTCTGACCAAGCGCTTTCCCAACGGCGCCGAGTCGCTTGACGACACCGGCAAGCTGCTCGCGCTGCATCTCGGCCTGCGTCACGAGCGGGCCGTCGTGGAGTGGTGCGAGGAGGCGCTGCAGACCTTGCAGCCGGGTGCCAGCGCCAGCAATGTGACGGCAATGGGCAGCGGCCGGCGCGAACGCCGGGACCAGCGCGAATAACCGGCTCAAGCGCATGGCCCAAAAGGATAATTTAAGGTCCGGAAACCGCATTCCTTAACTCGGTATTTACCGTAAGGGGAAAAAGTCGACGGCTAAGGCAGACGAGCCGCGCCGAATTCGATTGTCTCTGAAATGGGACGCGCGGGGAGGCTGCAGGCGCCGGGTGAGCGCCTTAAGTCGGAACCGGACGGTATCATGAATTCGCGCGTGTGGAGTGTTGACGGCATCGATCCATCCGTTCGCGAGAGGGCCGAAGCTGCGGCGCGCCGCGCCGGCATGTCTCTCAACGACTGGCTCGCCTCGACGCTCGGCGGCGAGCAGACCCCGCCGAACTTCCGAAGTCCTCCTCCCGCCTCTGCACCGGCGCCCGAGCCGCGGCCGCAATTCTCCCGCGATGTCGCCGACATCCATCAGCGGCTGGATTCGATCACCCGCCAGATCGACCAGATCTCGCAAGCTCCTCGCCGTAGCGAATCTGGCCGCAACGAGCCCGGCCGCAACGAGCCCACCCGCGAGCAGGGCGTCGCCCGCCAGCTCAACGACGCGATCTCGCGGCTGGATGCGCGGCTCGCCCAGATCACGACCCCGCAGGATCCGCGGCCGGCGCTGCAACAGCGCGAGCGCGAGAGCGAGGCGGTGGAGCGCGCCGCCGCGACCGTCTACCGCAACTCGCCGCCGCTCTCCCCGTTCGATTCCGCCGTCGCCGAAATCGCCGCGCGCCAGAGCGAGCTCGACGGCCCACCGCCGCGCAACGTTCCGCCGCGGGCCGCGCCCTCGATCGCGCCGCAGGCGCCGATCCAGCGCGATCCGAGAGAGCCGCGCGAGACCCGCGAACCCCGCGCGCCGGCCCCGCGCGAGCCCAGCGGACCGGACTTCTCAGCGCTCGAGCGCCACCTTGTGAAGATCACGAGCCAGATCGAGGCGCTGCAGCGCCCGAACGGGCTCGAACAGTCGGTCACGGCGTTCCGCAGCGAGCTCGCCGAAATCCGCAATGCCATCCTTGAAGCGATGCCGCGCCGCGCCATCGAGACGATCGAGAGCGAGGTGCGCTCGCTCGCGCGCCGCATCGACGACAGCCGCCAGAACACGCAGGACACGCAGGCGCTGTCCAACATCGAGCGCGCGCTCGGCGAAATCCGCGAGGTGCTGCGCACGCTGATGCCGGCGGAGCAGCTGCGCGGCTATGACGAGGCGATCCGCAACCTCGGCGCCAAGCTCGACACCATCCTGCGCAACAGCGACGATCACGTCACGGTGCAGCAGCTGGAGAGCGCGATCGCGGCACTCCGCGGCATCGTCTCCAACGTCGCCTCCAACGACGCGCTGGAGCGGCTCGCCGAGGACGTCCGGCTGCTGTCGGCCAAGGTCGACCAGATCACCCGCGGCGCCGCCAGCAGCGATTCCTTTGCCGTTCTGGAACAGCGCATCGCGGCCCTGACCGCGGCACTGGAGAACCGCGAACGGGAGCGGCCGCCCTTCGACGACCGCTCGGCTCAGCTCGAGGACGCGCTGCGCGGGCTGTCCGATCGCATCGACCGCCTCCAGGTCGGCAATGACAGCAACGCCACCTTCGCCCATCTCGAGCAGCGCGTATCCTATCTCCTGGAGCGGATCGAGACCTCGAATGAGCAGCGCGGCGGCGGCAATCAAAACCTCTCGCGGGTCGAGGATGCGCTGCAGGACATTCTCGGCCATCTCGAGCGCCAGCATGCCGCCTTCATGCGGCTCGCCGACAACAACCAGCGCTCGCCCGAGCCGCAGGATCCCGGGCTCGCCGACATCGTCAAGCGCGAGCTCTCCGACATCCGCTCCCGCCAGACCGAGACCGACCGCCAGACCCAGGATTCGCTGGAGGCCGTGAACAACACGCTCGGCCATGTGGTCGATCGGCTCGCCATGATCGAGGGAGATCTGCGCGCGGTGCGCACCGCGCCGCCGGTTGCTCCGTCGCCGCCCGCTCCCGCCTTCATCGAGTCCGAGCCGGCGCCGCGCGCGGCGATGCCGTCGGAGCCGACGCCGGAACGGCGCGAGCCGCAAAAGCCCGAGCTGCCCAATCCTGTCACGGCACAAGCGCACTTTGTCGCGGCACCGCGCGAATTCCATGCGGCCGCAGCGCCCGCGCCCGTACCGCCGCAGCCGCCGCTTGCAATCAGCGAGATCCTGGTCCCGCACACACAGGCGCAGCCGCCCCGCGCCGCCATTGCACCGGACCTGCCCCCGGATCATCCGCTCGAGCCCGGCACGCGCCCGGGCGGCCGCTCCACTTCGCCGTCGGAGCGCATTGCGGCATCCGAGGACGCCATCGCCGAAATTCCGGCTGCTGCGCCCAAGCCGCCGGTCTCCTCCTCGAGCTTCATCGCCGCCGCCCGCCGTGCCGCCCAGGCTGCGGCTGCCGCGCAGGCTGCGCCCGAAAAGGGCCGGGCCAGCAAGAGCGCGAGCAGCGACAAGGTCAAAAAGGAATCGTCGAGCATCACCTCGACAATCCGTTCCGTGCTGGTCGCAGCCAGCGTCGTCGTGATCGTGCTCGGCACGTTCAAGATGGCGATGACGCTGCTCGAGGGCTCAGGCAGCCAGGGCCCGGCACCTGCGGTCGAAAGCGCGAGCGAGCCGCAGACCCCCATTCAGGCCCCCGCGGCAAACGGCGCCGCGCCCGCGCCGACCGAGCAGGTCACGCCGCAGATGACCTCGCCGACCCCGATCGGCAAGCAGTCGTTCAACAACAATGGAGCCGCGGAGCCGAACGCCTCGGTCGCGATTCCGGAGGCGCCGGCGACTGCGCCCGGCGCAGGCTCCGACGTGACCGGCAGCATTCCCGCGATCCAGCAGCTCTCCGGCACCCGCAAGCCCACCATGATCGCGATCCCGCCGACCGAGAAGCTGCCGGACGGGATCGGCGGGGCGATGCTGCGCAGTGCTGCCTTGAAGGGCGATCCGACCGCGGCCTATGAAATCGCCGTGCGCTTTGCCGAAGGCAAGGGCGTGGCCACGAATTACGAAGAAGCCGTCAAATGGTATGACCGCGCGGCGCAAGCCGGCCTGATCCCGGCGACCTTCCGGCTCGGCACACTCTATGAAAAGGGCCTGGGCGTGAAGAAGGACGCCGACATCGCGCGGCGTTATTATGTGCAGGCGGCCGAGCGCGGCAATGCCAAGGCGATGCACAATCTGGCGGTGCTCGACGCCGATGGCGGCGGCAAAGGCCCGGATTACAAGAGCGCGGCGCAATGGTTCCGCAAGGCGGCCGATCACGGCGTGGCCGACAGCCAGTTCAACCTCGGCATCCTCTATGCCCGCGGCATCGGCGTCGACCAGAACCTCGCCGAGTCCTTCAAATGGTTCAGCCTTGCGGCAGCCCAGGGCGATGCGGATGCCGGCCACAAGCGCGACGACGTCGCCAAGCGCCTCGACGCCCAGTCGCTCGCGGCCGCGAAGCTTGCGGTGCAGACCTTCATTGCGGAGCCGCAGCCCGACGATGCCGTCAATGTCGCGACCCCGCCCGGCGGCTGGGACGCTGCCCCGGCACCGAGCGCATCGAAGCCCGCGACCAAGCCGGCCGCCGCCAGGCGCGCCGCGGCCGTCGCGGCAATGGCCGCGCATTAAGCCGCTCGTTTCCGGCCGCTACGATCTTCCATGTGTCACCGTCGCCCTGAGGTGCTCGCGAAAAGCGAGCCTCGAAGGGCGACGGCCCGGATGGCCGCAGCGGGACCGTTCATCCTTCGAGGCTCGCTGCGCTCGCGCCTCAGGATGACGGGGCGGATAGGGAGCCCGATCCAGCACAATCATGTGTGATCGAACGGCGTCATATTCGTTGGCGACAAAGCGGTGTAGATAGACCGTATTGTGCGTACGATCGGCGGGCTGAGGAGGCGACTTTGTCTGTTGATGATCGCGACCAGGATGGCAGCGGGTTCCGCAGGTCCCCCACGGGGCCGCGGGTGGCGCCGCCCCGTGCGCCGGACCGCGTGGTCCAGGCTCCGCAGCCGCCCCTGCGCCGGCACTGGCTGTGGCGATATGCCGTCTTCTTCCTGATCGTGCTCGGCGTGTCGATCCGCGCCTATCGCGATATGTCACGTCCGGAGGCCTGGGCCTATTGGAAGGACCAGTATCTGTCGCCGAGCCTGAAGGCCACCAGGATCGAGAACGTCGACATCGACGGCTCCGGAAAGACCAGGGCGGCGCTGCTGGTCTCCGGCGAGATCGGCGCCGCGGCTGCGACCTGGCTGCGCCAGAAGCTCGACGAGACCGGGCTTGCCGCCGGCGATATCGTGCTGTTGTCCTCGCCGGGCGGCGATCTCAACCAAGCCATCATCATGGGCGAGACTGTTCGCGCCCGTGGGCTCGCCACTGCGGTCGGCACAGCCGACGCCGCGGGCGAGGTCCGCCCCGCTTATTGCGCCAGCGCCTGCGTGCTGGTGTTTGCCGGCGGCAGGCCGCGCTATGGCGTGAAGGGCTCGATGCTCGGCGTGCACCGTTTCGTCACCACCACGCCGGTGCCCGATCCCATCGCCGAGGCGCAGCGTGTCGCGGGCGAGGTGCTGGGTTACATGACGAAGATGGGCGTCTCCTCCAGCGTGGTGGAGGCGATGTCGCAGACCCGCGACATTCGCTGGCTCGGCAGCCGGGAGGCGCTGGCGATGAACCTCGTCACCGATCCGGCTCGCGCGCCCTGAAGCGCCTCGGTTTGCGCACACCAGGCTAATCTGACCGGGTTAATCTGAATCCTTCACCATGCCGCAAGGCAGTTGGCCGCCTGCGGCAAAAAAGCCGCCACGACGGCGTTTCCGCGGTCCCTCACCATGGCGATTTCGGTTATGCAAAGGGTGAACCCGATTTGCGTGAAGATGTGCGATGCAGCTTTATCTTCCGATCGCCGACCTCCCGGTCAACGTCTTCCTCATCCTGGCGATGGGCGCGGCCGTCGGATTCGTCTCCGGCATGTTCGGCATCGGCGGCGGCTTCCTGATGACGCCGCTCCTGATCTTCATCGGCATCACGCCCGCGGTCGCCGTGGCCTCGGTGGCAAGCCACATCGCCGCGTCCTCCTTTTCCGGCGCGATCACCTACTGGCGCCGCCGCGCCATCGATCCGACGCTGGCGCTGGTGCTCCTGATCGGCGGCACCATCGGCACCGCGCTCGGGGTCTTGACCTTCACCTACCTGCGCTCGCTCGGCCAGCTCGATCTCACCATCGCGCTCTCCTATGTCGTGCTGCTGACGGCCGTTGGCGGGCTGATGTTCTGGGAAGGCCTGCGCGCCGTGATGCGGCTGCGCCGCGGCGTGCCGGCGCCGCGCCGCACCCACGGCTGGATCCATACGCTGCCGCTCAAGATGCGCTTCAAGCGCTCCAAGATCTATCTCTCGGTGATCCCGGTCGTGATGATCGGCATCATCATCGGCTTTCTCGGCGCGGTCATGGGCATCGGCGGCGGCTTCATCCTGGTTCCCGTCATGATCTATCTGCTCAGGGTGCCGACCACGACCGTGATCGGCACCTCCATGGTGCTGACGCTCTTCACCATGCTGTTTGCGACCATGCTGCATGCGGTCACCAACCATCTCGTCGATGGCGTGCTGGCGCTGATGCTGATGGTGGGCGGCGTCACCGGCGCACAGTTCGGCGCGCGCGCCGGGCAGAAAATCCGCAGCGAGCAATTGCGCCTGCTGCTCGGCCTTCTGATCCTGGCCGTCGGCATCCGCTTTGCGGTCGAGCTCGTGATCCGGCCGGCCGAGCTCTTCACCATCCGCGACGCCGGAGTGACGGAATGACCGCGCGAGGCCGCATCATCGTCTGTCTCACGCTGCTCGCGGCGCTCCTCGCGATGCGCGAGGCCCATGCCGAGCGGCTGATCGTCTCGGTCTCCAACCATCGCGTCACCGTCACGCCGAACTATTCGGGCGAGGAGCTCGTGCTGTTCGGCGCGGTCGAGAAGGATGCGACCACGCCATCCGCCGGCAGGACCTATGACCTTGTCGTCACCATTGCGGGTCCGCGCGCGGACATGGTGACGCGCCGCAAGGAGCGCAAATTCGGCATCTGGGTGAACTCGGACTACCGGCAATTTTTGAAAGTACCGAGCTATCTCGCGCTGTTCGCCAACCGCCCCTTCGACGACATCGCCTCCGCCGATGTCGAGCGGCGCCAGCAGCTCGGTCTCGACAACGTGCTTTTGACCCAGCGCATCGGCCCCGATTATGCCGACGTGGTGCCCAACGACGCTTTCCGCAGCGCGTTTGTACGGCTGCAGGAGCAGCGCGGGCTGTACCGCGAGGATACGTCCGCGGTCACCTTCATCACCCCGACCTTGTTTCGCACGGGCATTCCCCTGCCCGCGCAGGTGCCGATCGGGACCTATGACATCGAGATCAAGCTGTTCGCTGGCGGCGTGCTGGTGACACACACCGAGACCGCATTCGAGATCGTCAAGGTCGGCTTCGAGCAGTTCGTCGCCAACACGGCGCGGCAGAATGGATTGGTCTACGGGCTCGTCACCGCCGCCATGGCGCTGATGACCGGCTGGATCGCCTCGCTGGTGTTCGCGAAGGACTGACGGCAGCGGGCTCCAAACTGGCACCTTCACCCTGAGGCGCCGGCGCGCAGCGACGGCCTCGAAGGGCGACGGCCCCGGTGGTTGCAGCGGGGCCGCTCATCCTTCGACGCCTCCGCTTCGCTACGGCGCCTCAGGATGACGGGAAGTAGCGACGCCTACTCCTCGATCACCGTGCGCACGCCCGGCTCCAGCAACCTCAGCCGGTTGCCGAAGCCCAGCGCATCGAATGACAGCCGCAGATCCGCGGCGTTCTGGCGGAAATGGGCCCAGCCGTCGGTGTGCACCGGCACGATCAGCGCATCGGCAAAGGCGCGCGCGGTCTCGATGGTGTCGTTGGTATCCATGGTGAGGTGGAACGGCCCGCGGGTCTGTGCCGCCCCGGCAAAGGGCAGCACCACGCCTGCATTGAAGCGCCGCGCCACTTCGGCCACGCCATCGAACCAGGTGGTGTCGCCGCTGATATAGATCGGACGACCGCTTCGGCGGCTGACGACAAAGCCGATCACGTCGCCCGACAGCGGCTCGATGCCGGCCGGACCGTGGCGCGCCGGCGTCGCCGTCACCTCGAGGGTTACGCCGTTCTTGCCCGCAAGCTCGGTGCTGGCCCAGGGCGCAAGCCCCTCGGCATGCGCGCCGAGCCGCTTGCTGCCCGCTTCGGTGGTGAGAACGCGGGCCGCCTTTGCCAGATAATCCTTGCCGGAACGGTCGAGATTGTCCGAGTGCTGGTCATGGCTCAGCAGCACCGCATCGACCGCGCCGACCTGCTCCGCACTCAGCGCCGGCCCGGTGAGCTTCTCGAGCTTCACATGCGGCAGCTGATAGGCGCCGGGCTGGTCGAAGGTCGGATCGGTGACGATGGTGACGCCGTCGATTTCGAGCAGCGCGGTCGGGCCGCCGATCAGGGTAATCGCGAGGCTCATGATCAACTCCTGTTGTCAATTCCCGGTGTTCAGTCGTGACTGACGTTCGCCACCGCGGCCGGACGCGTGACGAGATAGATGCCGAGCGCCACCGGCACAATGCCGAGGAGATCGCGGAACGCGACATGCTCGCCTAGCACGAGATAGGCGAACAGCATGCCGAGCGGCGGCATGATGAAGTGATAGGCGCTGGCGGCGGTCGCGCCGCAGACCTTCAGCATGTGGAACCACAGGGCATAGGCCACGATCGACCCGCCCAGCACCAGGAAGGCGAAGGCTCCCGCAAGACGCAGGCTCGGCACGATGTCGTGGATGTCGGCGAAGCCGAGCGCGATCGGCGCGAGCACGATGCCGGCAGCGAGATTCTGGATGCCGTTGCCGATCCACAAGCTGCCCTTGGGCGCGAACAGCTTGAACAGGATCGTGCCGGCGACGATCGACGCCAGCGAGGCAAGCGTGAACAGCACCCCATGGAGACTGTCGGTGCCGACCGAGATGCGATGCCAGACGATGAAGGCAACGCCGGCGATGCCGAGCAGGAGGCCTGCGATCTTGCGCCAGGTCAGGGCTTCGCCGAGCAACAGCGCCGCCAGTGCCGCGGTGAACACCGGATTGGCCGAGACGATCAGGCCCCCAAGCCCCGCGGATACATATTTCAGCCCGGTATAGCCGAGGCCGAGATAGAGCGCGTTGTTGGCGATGCCGAGGATCGCGAACATCGCCGCTTCGCGCCAGCCCAGCTGCCAAGCTTCGCCGCGCAACGCGAAGAAGCCGAGGATCAGGATGCCGGCAAGCGAGAACCGTGCGGCAAGCAGGATCAGCGGCGGACAATCGGTGACGCCGATCTTGCCGGCCACAAAGGCAAAGCTCCAGAGCAGGCAGAACAGCGCGATCGCGAACGGCAGGGTGCTGAAGCGGGTCGCGGAGGCGGTTGCGGGAACAGTCATTGGCGAGGCGGCGGACATGGAAGGTCTCCTTTGCCGCTCCCATTTAAGGGGTCCCTTGCCATTTGGAAATTAAATGATTAACTGGCTTGCAGTGGATTATCGAATGGAGCCGGACATGCTCGATCTCGAACTGCTGCGCAGCTTCGTCTCGGTGGTGGAAGCCGGCGGCTTCACCCGTGCCGGGGAGCGCGTTCACCGGACGCAATCCACCGTCAGCCAGCAGATCAAACGGCTGGAGGACGACATCGGCCAGCCGCTCTTGATCCGCAACGGCAGGAACGTCACCCCGACCGAAGCCGGCGAGAAGCTGTTGTCCTATGCGCGGCGGCTGTTGTCGCTCGCCGAGGAGGCGCGCGACGTGGTGGCGCGGCCGACCCAGGAGGGCGCGGTGCGGCTCGGCATTCCCGAAGATTTCGCCGCCTATCGGCTGGCGAAACTGCTCGCTTCGTTCTCGCGCGGGCATCCGTCGCTGCGGCTCGACATCCGCGCCGACCAGAGTCTCAACCTCAAGCGCGACCTCGACCGCGGCGAGCTCGATCTTGCGCTGTTCAAGCGCGCCGTCGGCGAGAAGGGCGGCATCGCGGTGTGGCCGGAGCGCGTGCACTGGGTCACCAGCAAGCATCATCCGCGCGACCTCGATATCGGCTCGGTGCCGCTGATCGGCTTTCCTGCCGGCTGCCTCTATCGGGTGCGTGCGATCCATGCGCTGGAGAGTGCCGGCCGCTCCTGGCACATGGCCTATACCTCCTCCAGCCTCGCCGGCATCCAGGCTGCCGTTGCCGCCGGCATGGGCCTGAGCATCCTCTCCGAGATGGCGATCCAGGCCGATCATCAGGTGCTGACCGCGAAGGACGGCTTCAAGCCGATCGACAAGACCGAGGTCGCCCTGATGGCCTCGCCTGATGCCAGCCCCGCGACCTTGCGGCTCGCGGATCGGCTCGCGGAATTCTGCGAGACGGTGCAGGCGAAAGCGGCGTGAAGCGAGCCGCGCGCATCGCTGCGCTCCCTCGCCCCGCCCTTGCGGGGAGAGGGTCGGGGTGAGGGGCTCTCTCCGCAACAACACTTGCAGTTCAATACGCGGAGACCCCCCTCACCCGGATCGCATCTTGCGATGCGATCCGGCCTCTCCCCGCAAGCGGGGCGAGGCGGCAGTGCGCGGCGTCAACCGGGATTCAATAACACCGCGCGGCGGCGATGCTGTGCACGCGGCGATCGCCGAGCAGATGCGCGATGAAACCCGTCGTCTGGAAAATCTTCGCAAACGCCCGGTCGCGGATGCTCAAGCCGCCCGCGTAAGCACCAAACGCAGGCATCACCGCACGTTCGCCGTCACAGGCAAAGCAGCGGCGCTCCATGAAGCGGCCGCGGGCGGAGACCCGCGCCTTGGGATGCAGGTGACCGGCGATCTCGCCGGCAGCTCCGGTCGGCTCGTGGCGGAACACGATCGGGCCGATCGCGACTTCGCTCGCAACCACGCCACCGAGATCCGAGGGAAGCGCAGGGTCGTGGTTGCCCGCAATCCAGATCCAGTCCCGGCGCACCTGCAACGCGCCTAGCGCATCCCGATCGGATTCCGACAGCCGCGCATGCGCCGTGCGATCATGGAAGCTGTCGCCCAGCGCAATCACGGTGCGTGGATCATGGCGTGAGACGACGGCCGCGAGCTGGCTCAGCGTCGCTGCGGTATCATAAGGCGGCAGCAGCACGCCGCGGGTCGCAAAGCTCGAGCCTTTTTCGAGATGCAGGTCGGAGACGACGAGCAGGCGCTCGTCTTGCCAGAACAGCGCGCCAGAGATATCCGCGAGCAGCGTGACGCCGGCGATATCCAATGTGCGTTGCAGATTTATGCCAAGCGCCACGGTCTCCGTCATGGCTGGGCCAATACCCGGCAGCGCCAGTTGGCTTGCGCCGTCATTCCGGGATGGACCGAAGGACCAGACCCGGAATCTCGAGATTCTCCGGTGCGCAATTGCGCACCGTAGTTCGGTGCTGCGCACCGCCCCGGAATGACGGAGTCAATCGTGGAAATCATTTCGCCCCTACGACATCGCTTCCCTGACGAGATCGTCGGCAGCTTCCGCCAGCAACTCGTCCGCTGCTTCGCCATAAACTGACTCGCGGCCGATTTCCAGCATCACGGGCACGGCGAGCGGGGAGACGTGGTCGAGTTCCCGGTGGGTGATGTGGCCGTGGATGCGGGAGAGCATGTCGGAAAGCCGGCGCAGGTCGAGCAGGCCGGTGGCGGCATCGGCGCGTGCGGCGCGGAGCAGCACGTGGTCGGCCTGGTGCTTGCGGAGCACATCGTAGACCAGATCGGTCGAGAACAGCACCTGGCGGCGGTTCTTCTCCTCCGAGGTCGAGCGGCGCGCGATCAGGCCGGAGATCAGGGCGCAGTTGCGAAAGGTACGTTTCATCAGCGCGGATTCGGCGAGCCACGCTTCGAGGTCGTCGCCCAGCATGTCCGGATCGAACAGCGCATTGAGTTCGACCATGCCCTGCCGCACCATGAAGGAGAGATCGCCGAGCCCCCAGATCGCGACCGCATATTCATTGGCGACAAAGCCGAGCGGGCGGGCACGGGCGCGCTCCAGCCGGCGCGTCAAGAGCATGCCGAGCGTCTGGTGCGCAAGCCGACCTTCAAACGGATAGCAGACCAGATAATGCTTGTCCGCGCGCGGAAAGGTCTCGACCAGGAGCTCGCGTCGCGCCGGCACGCGGGAAAAATCCTGCTGCAACGAGAGCCAGTCGCGCACCTGCTCCGGCAAGCCACCCCATGCCCGACGATCGTCCAACAGCCCGCGCACGCGCTCGGCCAGATAGGTCGAGAGCGGAAACTTTCCGCCCATATAGGACGGCACCTTGGCATCCTTGTCGTTGGCGCGGGAGACATAGACCTCGTCCTCCACCAGCGCCTCATAGCGCACGATCTCGCCGCCGAACACAAAGGTGTCGCCGACCACGAGGCCTTCGATGAAATATTCCTCGATCTGGCCGAGCATGCGCCCGCCGCGGCCGATCATGCCGGTCGAGCCGGATCCACTGCTGCGCGAGCGCACCAGC
Source organism: Bradyrhizobium sp. (assembly GCA_035293585.1). Taxonomy (GTDB): domain Bacteria; phylum Pseudomonadota; class Alphaproteobacteria; order Rhizobiales; family Xanthobacteraceae; genus Bradyrhizobium. The sequence goes on from DATGMN010000013.1 coordinate 177,687, forward strand.
TTCACCTTCAGCATCGTCTCCTCGACAATGGTGCCGACATTGAGCCGGTAGCTCTGCCGCACCGCCGGATTGGCGACACGCCAGCGCCCCTCCTTGTCCTGCTTGATGCGGGCAAAGCGCTCATAGGTCTTCAGCGCATAGCCGCCGGTGGCGACGAAATCGACGACGTCGTCGAAATCGCCGCGCGACAGCCGTGCATAGGGTGCGGCGGTGCGCACCTCGTCATAAAGCTCGTCCGACAGAAACGGCTCGCCGCAGGCGCGGCCCAGCACATGCTGCGCCAGCACGTCGAGCGCGCCGGTGCGCAGCGGCGGCGTGTCCTGCGCATTCTCCGCGATGGCATCGATGGCGACACGGCATTCCAGCACCTCGAAGCGATTGGCCGGCACCAGAACCGCGCGCGAGGCCTCGTCGAAACGGTGGTTGGCGCGGCCGATTCGCTGCATCAGCCGCGAGCAGCCCTTGGGCGCGCCGATATTGACGACGAGATCGACATCGCCCCAGTCGACGCCGAGGTCCAGCGAAGACGTGCAGACCACCGCACGCAGCCGGCCTTCCGCCATGGCGTCCTCGACCTTGCGCCGCTGTGCGACATCGAGCGAGCCGTGATGCAACGCGATTGCGAGGCCGTCATCGTTCATGCGCCAGAGATCCTGGAACAGCATCTCGGCCTGGCTGCGGGTGTTGACGAAGACGAGCGTGGTCTTGTTGGCCTTGATCAGCTGATAGATCTCGCCGAGCGCATGGCGCGCGGTGTGGCCGGCCCATGGCAGCCGCTCGCGCGTGTCGAGCATCTCGACCACCGGCGGCGTGGCGCCGTCCGCGACGACGATGTCGGCGGAGGCGGTGACGCCATCCGGCTGGGGCACCAGGAAGCGCGCAAGCTCTTCCGGCTCCGCAACCGTTGCGGACAGGCCGACGGCGCGAACCTCGGGCGCGAGCTGCCACAGCCGCGACAGCCCGAGCGACAGCAGGTCGCCGCGCTTCGAGGTGACCAGCGCATGCAATTCGTCGAGCACGATGCGCTTGAGCGAGGAGAACAGATAGGGCGCATCGTCGGAGGAGAGCAGCAGCGCCAGCTGCTCCGGCGTGGTGAGCAGAATGTCCGGCGGATAGCGCCGCTGGCGCTGCCGCCGCGACACCGGCGTATCGCCGGTGCGCGTCTCGACCTTGATGGGGAGCCCCATCTGCGCAACCGGCGCCTCGAGGTTGCGCGCGATGTCGACGGCGAGCGCTTTCAACGGCGAGATGTAGAGCGTGTGGAGGCCGCCGGTGCGTTTGACGCTGCGGCCGGTGGAGATGACTCTTTGGGCCACACGCTCGCTAGCCCCCTCCCCCCCTGCGGGGGAGGGCTGGGGAGGGGGGTAAGCCACGGGCTCCGGCGCTCGTGGCTTACCCCCCTCCTGACGCCCTTCGGGCGTCGGCCTCCCCCGCAAGGGGGGAGGCAACTGCGGAAGCGGCGTGCTCAGCTCGACCAGCGTCGGCAGGAAGCCCGCCAGCGTCTTGCCGGCGCCGGTCGGTGCGATCAACAGCGCCGAACGGTTGTCGCGCGCCTTCTCCAGCAGCGCCAGTTGATGCGCACGCGGCGCCCAGCCGCGCGATGCGAACCATTGTTCGAAACGGTCCGGCAGTAGCGCAGCCGCGGGCTCGCGGCGAGCTGGTGAGGGGCGAGGCGACACCAGGAGAACGTATGGTGTCCGCCCGGCTTCGTCGAGAGCTCGCTGGTTTGAATTGCGCCAAAGCGAGCCGCAAACTCCCGCCTCGCCCCGCTCTTCGCGGGGAGAGGCCGACGCGCGAAACGCGCGGCGGGTGAGGGGTTCTCTCCGCGGCTCGGAGTCGTGGAGAGAGCCTTCACGGGGAGAGGGAGTAGACCGCCGTCGCGGAAACGAGCTCCCTCACTCCGTCACGGGCTTGTCGGAAATATCCCAGTCCTTGCCGTTGAAGATCGAGATATAGAGCGTCTTCATCGGGGTGTAGTCGTCGGGTGTGTAGTTGTACACGACGCCATCGAGGAAGAATGGCGAGTGGAAACCGTTCAAATTCGCAGCCTGCCGCAGCACGCTCTCGCGCGTCAGCTCGTTGCCGCAGCGGCGCAGGATTTCACCCATGGTGACCGCCTGACCGTAGCCCGCATAGGCGATGGTGTTGTCGGGGTCGACGCTCGGCAGATATTTCTGCCGCAGCTCCTCGAAGCCCATCACCTCCGGATCCTTTTCCCAGCGCGGCACACCGGCATCCTTGGCGTAGCGGATCGCGACAATGCCGGCGGCGTTGTCAAAACCCGCCGCGCTCAGGATCGAGCGGCCGGTCGAGCCCGCCGACAGCAGCTGCAGCGGTTTCCAGCCGAGCTCGGCCACCTTGCGGATCGACTGCGACGTCGCCTTGCCGGTGGTGATGTTGTAGAACACGTCGGCGCCCGACTTCGACAGGTTGATGAGCTGCGAATCGACCGTCGGATCGGAGAGATCATAGGTCTGCTCCATGATCACCTTGGCGGTGCCGCCGGCATCCTCCAGCGTCTTCTTGAAGGGGCCCAGGAAATCGCGGCCGAAATCGTCGTTCTGGTAGAGAATGCCAACCTTGGCGTTCGGCTTCACTGCAATCACATGCCGCGCGAGGATGCGCGCTTCGGTCGGATAGAGCGGCAGCCCCGCCATGGTCCATTTGTAGTTCTTCGGATCGTTCCATTTGGATGCGCCGGTGTTGAGCAGAAGCTGCGGCACGCCCTTGGAGTTGAGATATTTATGCACGGCCGTCTGCGGCGCGGTGCCGAGCGAGCCATAGAGCGCGAGCACCTCGTCCTGCTCGACCAGGCGGCGCGTGGCCTCGACGCATTTCGGCGCACTATAGGCGTCATCCAGGGTGAGGAAGGTGACCTTGCGCCCGTTGATGCCGCCCTTGTCGTTGAGCATCTGGAAATAGGCCTCGCCGACGCGCCCCAGCACGCCATAGAGCGAGCCCGGGCCGGAATGCGGCACGGTCTGTCCGATCTTGATCTCGGTGTCGCTGGCGCCGGCGTCGTATTTCTTTTCGGCGGCGAAGGCGGTGGTTGAGGACGCGAGAATCGTCGCGGCGGCACCGGCGCAGAACTCGCGCCGTGTTTGACGGATTTTCATTTTGTTTTCTCCCTGGACGGCCAGCATTGTGCTGGCATCGAGGGACCATGGGCAAGAGCGAAATGGACGACGCGCTCAGAAGGCGCGCCAAATCGCCTGCTGCGTAGCGCCTAGACTCAAGTCTTGCCGGCGACCACGACCAATCCGGGCACGGGCGCGTTGTCCTCGATGCGCGGGCTCGCCTGTTCCAAATGCGCGAGCTTGAGGCCGACAGCCGCAATGGTCGTGCGCAGATATTCCGCGGCATGGGCATAGCGCAGCCCCTCGCCGATCACGACACCCTCGCCGTCATGCGTCTCGACGGTGAAGGCGACGAGACCGCCGGGCGCGAGCACGCGCTGCACCTCGGCAAGTACGGGGCGCAGGTCCGGCACATAGCAGAACGCATCCGCCGCCAGCACGAGATCGGCGCTTGCATCGGCCTTGCTGCGCAGGGCCGCCACCATGTCGTCGACCTCGAGCTGTTCATAGAGCCCGGTTGCACGCGCCTCCTCGATCATGCCCGGCGACAGATCGATGCCAATGAAGTGGTCGACCTGCTTGGCGAACTCGGCCGCGCCAAGTCCGGTGCCGCAACCAAGATCGATGGCGCGCTTGAAGAAGGCGGGCTTGCGTGCCGCGACGCGCACCGCGACCACCGCCTTGAACAGGAGTTGCGGCGCGCGGTAGTCGAGGCCGCCGACCAGCGCGTCCTCGAACCGCGGCGCATATTGATCGAACAACGCCTGCACATAGCCGCGCGGCATGGCCGACAACTCCTCTGCGCCCAGCCGCATCAGCCAGACGGCTGCACCATGCCGATCCTGCGGATCGGCGTCACGCGCCCTGCGGAACGCTGCGATCGCCTTGTCATTCTCGCCGAGCTGCTGGCGGATCTCGCCGAGCGTGAACCAGGCGGTGGCAAAATTCGGCGCAAGCTCGATCGCCTGCTCCAGGAGATCGGCGGCAGCCTGCAGGTCGCCGCCCAGTTGCAGGTCGCGCGCGAATTCAAAGCGGCGGTCGGCAATGAGATCGCCGGAGGAGAGAAAGAGACGTGCAGGCATGGGAACCGGGTCCGTCATTGCCGGGTTGGCCCCGTCAATCCATCAATCAAAAAATCTCTTTCTCAAAAGATGGATGCGCGGGTCAAGCCTGCGCATGACACCTATAATTGGTCAGATCTCGGCCTATATGGGCAGGATGCGTCCGCAAGACCTGCTGCTGCCAACTCCCGCCGGCCTGTGCTGCAAGCTCGGCGACTTCTACATCGATCCGGTCCGCCCGGTGGAGCGGGCGTTGATCACCCATGGCCATTCCGACCACGCCCGGGCCGGCCATGGCGCGGTGCTGGCGACGCAGGAAACGCTCGACATGATGCGGCTGCGGTATGGGGAGAATTTTGCAGGAAGCGCGCGGGCCGTTGCCTATGGCGAGGACATCCGGCTCGGCGAGGTCAGCGTCAAATTCCACCCCGCCGGCCATGTGCTGGGCTCGGCGCAGATCGCGGTGTCCTGCAAGGGGCTCCGCATCGTCGCCTCGGGCGACTACAAGGACGCCGCTGACCCAACCTGCGCGCCGTTCGAGCTGGTTCCCTGCGACGTCTTCATCACCGAGGCGACCTTCGGCCTGCCGGTATTCCGGCATGGCGACGCGGCCGACCAGGTGAAGAAGCTGCTCGCCTCGGTCGCGCTATTCCCTGAGCGCGCCCATCTGGTCGGCGCCTATTCGCTCGGCAAGGCGCAGCGCGTGATCGCGCTGTTGCGGGAGGCCGGCTACGACGCGCCGATCTATCTGCATGGCGCGATGGAAGCGATCACCTATTATTATCAAAGCCGCGGCGTGCCTCTCGGCGAGCTGCGTCCGGCACGCGGCGTGAAGAAGGCCGAGCTTGCCGGCACCATCACGCTCGCGCCACCCAGCGCCACCGCCGATGTCTGGACGCGGCGCTTCCCCGATCCGGTGACGGCCTTTGCCTCAGGCTGGATGCGGGTGCGCGCCCGCGCCCGCCAGGGCGGCATCGAGCTGCCGCTCGTCATCTCCGATCATGCCGATTGGGATGGGCTGACGGCGACCATCGCCGCGACGGGCGCCGGCGAAGTCTGGGTCACCCACGGCCAGGAAGACGCGCTGGTGCACTGGTGCAAGTCTAAAGGCCTTGCCGCGCGGCCGCTCGACCTCGTCGGCTATGGCGATGAGGATGAGGGCGAGCCCCAGCCCAAGGTGCGGGAAAGCGAGGGCACGGACGAGGACGCGAGCGCGAAGGGAAGCGACGCATGAACCGCTTCGCCGCGCTGCTCGACCGGCTCGCCTATGAGCCCGGCCGCAACAACAAGCTGCGACTCTTGACCGCCTATTTCCGCGCCGTCGGCGACCCCGACCGCGGCTATGCGCTGGCGGCGCTGACCGGCGCGCTGTCGTTCAAGCATGCCAAGCCGGGCCTGATCCGCGACCTCATCGCCGCGCGTACCGATCCCGTGCTGTTTGGCCTGTCCTACGACTATGTCGGCGACCTCTCCGAGACGGTCGCGCTGATGTGGCCGAAGATCGGCCCATCCGCGCAGGCCGGCCACAACGACCCGCCGCCGCCGACGCTCACCGAAGTCGTCACCACCCTGCGTACGCTCGGCAAGACCGAGCTGCCGGCGCAGCTCGCGCGCTGGCTCGACGAGCTCGACGAAACCGGCCGCTGGGCGCTCTTGAAGCTCGTCACCGGCGCGATGCGCATCGGCATCTCCGCCCGCCTGGCCAAGACCGCGGCTGCGGCACTCGGCGACAAGGATCCGCACGAGATCGAGCTGATCTGGCCGGGGCTCAGCGCCCCCTATCTCGACCTGTTCGCCTGGCTCGAGGGACGCGGCGACAAGCCGCTCAACCGCGACCCCGCGCCGTTCCGCCCGGTGATGCTGGCACACGCGGTCGAGAACGAGGAATTCGCCGGCATGCAGCCATCCGACTACATTGCGGAATGGAAATGGGACGGCATCCGTGTGCAGGCGGTCGCGGGCCGCGACGTGCGCGGCCACATGGTGGCGCGGCTCTATTCGCGAACGGGCGAGGACATCACGGCCAGCTTTCCCGACCTCGTGCCCGCGCTGCATCTGCCCGGCGCGATCGACGGCGAGCTCCTGGTGATGCGCGATGGCCGCGTGCAGAGCTTCAACGTGCTGCAGCAGCGGCTGAACCGCAAAACCGTCTCGCCGAAGCTGCTCAAGGAATTTCCGATCCATCTGCGCGCCTACGATCTGCTCGGCGACGACGAGAACGATCTGCGTGAACTGCCCTTTTCCGAGCGCCGCGCCCATCTCGAGACCTTCGTCAAACGCCTCGGCGATCCCCGCATCGACCTGTCGCCGACCATTGCCTTCGACAGCTGGCACGCACTGCGCCTCGCCCGCGCCCATCCGGTATCGGCGGGCGCCGGCGAGGATGCCGACGCCGTCGAAGGCATCATGCTCAAGCGCCGCGAGGCGCCGTACCTGCCCGGCCGCCCCAAGGGCCAGTGGTGGAAATGGAAGCGCGACCCGCACATCATCGACGCCGTCTTGATGTATGCGCAGCGCGGCCATGGCAAGCGCTCCTCCTATTATTCGGACTACACCTTCGGCGTCTGGACCGCGGGCGAAGCCGGCGACGAGCTGGTGCCGGTCGGCAAGGCCTATTTCGGCTTCACCGACGAGGAGCTGTTGCAGATCGACCGCTTTGTCCGCCGCAACACCATCGAGAAATTCGGCCCCGTCCGTCACGTCGTTCATGAAGCTGACAAGGGCCTGGTGCTGGAGGTTGCTTTCGAGGGCCTGCAGCGCTCGACCCGGCACAAATCCGGCGTCGCCATGCGCTTTCCCCGCATCAGCCGGCTGCGCTGGGACAAGCCGCCGCGCGAGGCCGACCGGCTGGAAACGCTGGAGAAGATGCTGAAAGCAGAGGCCGCAGATAAAGATTTGGTAACGTCGGAAAGCCGTTGACGCGGCATTTGTGGTTCCCCATCTGCCTTCTGCCATAGTAGACTTGAGCAATGTTGGTTCAGATCGAATCGGGACATGTCTCCCGTCACCCTGAGGAGGCCGCGAACCGCGGCCGTCTCGAAGGGCGACGGCCCCGCTGTCAGCACCGGGGCCGTTCATCCTTCGAGGCTCGCTAACGCGAGCGCCTCAGGATGACGATTCGGGATAGCCGCCCGGCTTGGGATAAGCCGATTTCGCCCAACGCGCGAATCCGCGGGAGAACGACGATGTCACACGACACCAGGGAACTGCCGGCAGGTCCAGACGGCCTCACCCGCTTTCTCGGCGGCTCGCCGCTGCAAGTAGCGTTCCGGCTGATCCTGCTGTCCATCCTGGTCGGCGTGGTGCTGGCTGCGATCGGCTTCGATCCCTGGAACATCATCGAGAGCGTCCGCCTGCTGTTCCGGCGGCTCTGGGACCTCGGCTTCGACGCCGTCAACTGGCTGTGGCGCTATTTCCTGCTCGGCGCGGTGATCGTGATCCCGATCTGGCTGCTGTCGCGGATCTTCGGCGGTACGCATCGCCGCTACTAGTGGCAGGATCACGTGAACCTTCGATTCGTCGGCTGCGGCGATGCGTTCGGCTCCGGCGGCCGCAACAACACCTGCTTCCATGTCACCGGTGAGCGCGTCAATTTCCTGATCGATTGCGGCGCGTCATCGTTGCCGGCCTTGACGCGCGCCGGCGTCGCTCGCGATGCGATTGATCTGATCCTGATCACGCATTTTCATGGCGATCATTTCGGCGGCCTGCCCTTCGTCCTGCTCGATGCACAATTTTCGCGCCGCACGCGACCGCTGGTGATCGCGGGGCCGCAGGGCATCGAAATGCGCCTGACCCAAGTCATGGAAGCGCTGTTCGAGAACTCGTCGAGGACGAGCCGGAAATTCGAGCTGTCGGTCGTCGCGCTGCGACCGGACGAGACACGGCGCTTCGGCGAGGTCGCCGTGACGCCTTTTCCTGTGGTGCACGGCGAATCCGGCGGGCCGTTTCTCGCTTATCGCGTCGAGGCGGAGGGGCGCGTCGTCGCCTACAGCGCCGACACGGAATGGACCGACAGGCTGATTCCGCTGGCGCGCGACGCCGACCTTTTCATCGCCGAAGCCTACACCTTCGAGAAGCCCGTGAAGAACCATCTGAGCTTCGCGACGCTGCAGGCGCATCTCCCCGACATCAAGCCGAAACGACTGATCCTCACCCACATGAGCGACGACATGCTGGGGCGGCTCGCCTCGCTTCCCACCACGGCCGCCCATGATGGCCTGACGATAGAGCTGTAGAGGCGAGCCTCCCGGTGGAAATGCGACCGCTCCATCTCACGACCAAGGTCACCAGCGCGCGGGTCTTTGCCATCGCAGGACCTGCGATGCTCGCCAATTTGACGACGCCGCTGATCGGCATCGTCTCGACCATGGCGATCGGCCAGCTCGGCGATCCTGCGCTGCTCGGCGGAGTGGCGATGGTCTCCGTGATCTTCGACTGCCTGTTCTGGCTGTTCGGGTTCCTGCGCTTCTCCGCGACCGCCTTCACCGCGCAGTCGCTCGGCGCCGGCGAGGTCGACGAAGTGCCGGCGCATTTTGCCCGCGGCCTCATCCTCGCGGGCGTGAGCGGCGCGGCGCTGATTGCGCTGCAGCTGCCGCTCGCCGCCCTGCTGTTCAAGGCCATGGGCGGCAGCGGTGACGTCACCGCCGCGGCAAAGGTCTATTTCGACATCCGCATCTGGTCCGCGCCCTTCGCGCTCGGCAACTACGTCGTGCTGGGCTGGCTGGTCGGACTGGCGCGCGCGAGACTCGCGCTCGCCGTGCAGGTCGTCATCAACCTGATCGGCATGGCGAGCACGGCGCTGCTGGTGCTGGTGCTCGGCTTCGGCATTGCGGGCGCGGCGATGGCGGCGGTGATCGCGGAGGCCTGCGGCCTGGTGCTGGGAATCCTGATCGCGCAGCGGCTGCTGCATGGACGGCTCGTCGTGGCCCCCGGCAGGCTGTTCGACCGCACCAGGCTGGCGCGCATGTTCGCGGTCAACCGCGACATCCTGATCCGCACCGCGGCGCTGATATCGGCGCTGCTGTTCTTCACCGCGCAAGGCGCCCGCGCGGGCGACGTCACGCTCGCGGCCAATTCGGTGCTGAACAATTTCCTGCTGGTGAGCGCCTTCTTCCTCGACGGGCTGGCCAACGCTGCGCAGCAGCTCTGCGGCCAGGCCTTTGGCGCGCGCGACAGGACCGGCTTTGCCGTGGCAACGCGGCTGGTCGTGTCTTGGGGACTGGTTTTTGCGATCGCCGTCATGGCATGTGTCGCGCTGTTCGGCCCGCAACTGATCGACATGATGAGCGCGAGCCTCGACGTGCGCCGCACTGCGCGCGACTTCCTCATCTTCGTCGTCGCCTCGCCCGTGCTGGCCGTGTTCGCCTTCGCCTTCGACGGCGTCTATATCGGCGCGACCTGGGCGCGCGACATGCGCAATCTGATGCTGGCGTCGCTCGCGATCTTCCTCGCCGCCTGGCTCGCGCTGCGCGGCTTCGGCAATGCCGGCCTGTGGGGCGCGCTGCTCGCCTTCTACGCCGCGCGCGGCGGACTGGAGGCGGCGCGCTATCCATCGCTGCTGCGGGCGACGTTTGGGAGGTAGTTGCGGCGTGCCCACTGCACCTCGCCCCGCTTGCGGGGAGAGGTCGGATTGCATCGAAGATGCAATCCGGGTGAGGGGGAGTCTCCACACGCTCTTCGCCAGCCGAATGTGGGGAAGCAGCCCCTCACCCCGACCCTCGCCCCGCGAAGCGCGGGGCGAGGGAGAACTCAGACCGGCCAGTCCTCGGCGGTGATCGTCGCTGCATCCGCGCCGACGATTTCCGACAACTGCTCGCGCCCGGTGCGCAACAAGGTCGCGGCGAGATCGGCCTTGATCTCCTCGACCAGGCCAAGCCCCTTGTAGACCAGCGCGGAATAGAGCTGCACCAGGCTCGCGCCGGCGCGGATCTTGGTCAGCGCGGCGCCGCCGGAATCGATGCCGCCGACCCCGATCAGCGGAAACGCGCCCTCGGCGCGCACATAGGTCTCCGCCACCATCCGCGTCGACAGTCGAAACAGCGGCCGGCCCGACAGGCCGCCGGTCTCCTCCGCCCTGCCCTTGTCGCGCAGGCTTCGCGGCCGCCCGATGGTGGTGTTGGCGACGATCATGCCGTCGACCCGGCGCGAGCGCGCGACCTGCACGACCTCGTCGAGCTGGGCGAGGCTCAGATCAGGCGCGATCTTGAGCAGCACCGGCGTGTCGCCGGCCTTCTCGCGCACCCGCTCGCGCGCATCGATCACCCGCGCCAGGAGATCATCCAAGATCGCGGCCTGCTGCATGTTGCGCAGGCCCGGCGTGTTGGGCGAGGAGACGTTGACGGTGAAATAGCTTGCGACCGGTGCAAAGGTCTCGATCAGCTGCACATAATCGGCGACGCGATCGGGCGAATCCTTGTTCGCCCCGACATTGACCCCGACAATGCCGGCCTGGTTGGCGCGCGCGGCAAGTCGCCGCAGCACGATCTCCGCGCCGTCATTGTTGAAGCCCATCCGGTTGATCACGGCCTCGTCCCGCTCCAGCCGCAATAGCCGCGGCCGCGGATTGCCGATCTGCGGCTTCGGCGTCACGGTGCCGACCTCGACGAAGCCGAAACCGAGCCGCAGCAGCGCATCCGGCACTTCCGCGTTCTTGTCGAAGCCTGCGGCCATGCCGAGCGGGTTCGGGAAGTTGAGGCCGAAGGCGCGCACGGCAAGCTTGGGATCGTCGGGGCGCGGCTTGAGCGGCGGCAACAGCTTGAGGCCGCCGACCGCCAGCCGGTGCGCATCCTCGGGGTCGAGCCAGCGCAGCAGCGGCAGCGACAGGGCGTCGAAGGCGCGGATCACGGCTTCAGCTCCGGAATCTCATGATAGCCGTCGGAGCGCGCAGGCAGATCGTAGACGCCGCGCACGGCACCGAGGTCGAGCTCGCCGTACAGATGCGGGAAGTTCTCGCCGTTGCGCGAGGGCTCCCAGCGCAAGGCGTCGCCGAGCGCGCCCGCCTCGACCTCGACCAGGAACAGCGCGTGCTGCCCGAAAAAATGCTTCCGCGCGGTCTCCTCCACCTGCGCCGCGGTGGAGAAATGGATGAAGCCGTCGCGCGCATCGTCGGCGCTGCCCCGGTAGATCCCGCTCCTCTCGGCCTCACGCCAGGCGGAGGCGGAACAAATCTTGTAAATCTTGACCACGAAGTTTGCCGGGGGCTCTTGTTTGAATCTGCTTGGGAATTTCTGCCAATGGGCGACCGTATCGACCGTCTCGGCACAACTCAAGGGGCGGCTGTGAAGAGCGCGGGCAATCACGCAAGGCGCTGATGGTGCGGGGGATTATCTCCCGAACAGGAGCCGGCCTGGGCCCCGCTCCGCGCCAGGTGGCGCCTCGTCGAGGCGTAGCGCTGCCGCTTGTCAGCGGGTGGTGGCGGCGCCGCGCTCGCGCATGCTGCTGACGTTGGTGCGCCACCGCAAGCGCCTCAAGTCGGTCCGGCGAAGGCCGGGGCTCATAACTTTAGGCCGGAGTTAGTAGGAAATCGCCCCCCACGCGTCATGGCCGGGCTCGTTCCGCCGAAGCGGCTTTGGCCGCGCAGCCGGCGGGACGAGCCCGGCATGGCGGAGGAGAGAGACGCGCGCGGCAATAGCCGCCTGTGGCTATGGTCCCCGCCCCGCACGCAATTGCGCACCAGGGCCGGGGCGACGAGTCACGCCGACCTTGCCAGTGCCCCGTCGATCATGTTCACCGCGTTTCCGATGCCGTAGACCGCGACGAAGGAGCCGAAGCGCGGGCCTTTTTCCTGGCCGAGCAACACCTGGTAGAGCATGTTGAACCAGTCGAGCGACACGCCGGGGCGGCCGTCCTTGCCCTTCTTGGTGGCATCGAGGAACGGCTCGCGGCGGCCGATCTCGTAGACCACGTTCTGGATGTCCTCGGCGGTGGACTCCGGCGGCAGGTTCGACAGCGCATCGCGCAGATCCTGCAGCGCTGCGCGCTCGCCCTCGGTCGGCTCGCGGAACTGCTTCGTCGGCGCCACGAAGTCGCGATAATAGTTGATGGCATAGCCGACCATGGCGTCGAGCTTCGGATGCGTCTGCGGCGTCACGCCCGGGCGATAGCGGCCGATGAAGCCCCACAGCGTCTCGGCATTCTCCGCATTCGACGACGACACCAGCGTCAGCAAGAGCTGGAAGGTGACGGGCATGTCGGCCTTCGGCGGCTGCCCGGCATGGAAATGCCAGACCGGATTGCCGAGCTTTTGCCGCAAGTCCTGCTTCGGATAGGCTTCCAGGAACTGGTAGTATTCGTCGACATTGCGCGGGATGACGTCGAAATAGAGCCGCTTCGCCGCCTTCGGCTCGCGATACATGAACAGCGACAGCGATTCCGGCGGCGCGTAGCGCAGCCACTCCTCGATGGTGAGGCCGTTGCCCTTGGACTTCGATATCTTCTGGCCCTTCTCGTCGAGGAAGAGCTCGTAGTTGAAGCCTTCCGGCGGCGTGCCGCCGAGCGCTGCGCAGATCTTGCCGGACAGCTTCACCGAGTCGATCAGGTCCTTGCCCGCCATCTCGTAGTCGACCGAGAGCGCATACCAGCGCATCGCCCAGTCCGGCTTCCATTGCAGCTTGCAATGGCCGCCGGTGACAGGCACCGTCATGGGCTCCCTGGTTTCCGGATCGTCATAGGAGATCGTGCCGGCCTTGGCGTCATGTGCCGTGACAGGCACGTACAGCACCATGCCGGTGCGCGGGCAGATCGGCAAAAACGGCGAATAGCTCGCCGCACGCTCCTCGCGCAACGACGGCAGCATGATCGCCATCACCTTGTCGATCCGCTCCAGCATGCGCAGCAGCGCCGCATCGAAGCGGCCGGACGTATAGTAGTCGGTCGAGCTTGCGAACTCGTAGTCGAAGCCGAACTGGTCGAGGAAGGCACGCAGCCGCGCATTGTTGTGCGCGCCGAAGCTGTCATGCGTGCCGAAGGGATCGGGCACCCGCGTCAGCGGCTTGCCGAGATTTTTTTCCAAGAGCTCCTTGTTCGGCACATTGTCCGGCACCTTGCGCAGGCCGTCCATGTCGTCGGAGAAGGCGAGCAGGCGCGTCTTGATCTTGTCCTCGGTCAGCACGCGGAAGGCGTGCCGCACCATGGTGGTGCGCGCGACCTCGCCGAAGGTGCCGATATGCGGCAGGCCCGAGGGACCGTAGCCGGTCTCGAACAGCACCTCGTCCTTCGGCTGTTTCTTCAGCCGCGCCACAATCGCTTTCGCCTGCTCGAACGGC
>DATGMN010000014.1:0-17795 GCA_035293585.1 Bradyrhizobium sp.
CGGCGGCGCCTCCTGACGAAGCCGCGCCATCACGGCCCGTTCGCCGCGCGCGAAGTCGCTCAGCACATTGGTGTCGAGGAGGTATTTCACGAAAAGGCATCTTCACGCGGCGGCAACAATTCGCCGCGATACGATTCGAACAGCGGCGTGTCGGGAGCACCCTGCCACTCCAGAATCAGCGACGGCCAGCCAGGACTACCGAGCGTCTTCTTGTCCAGCCATTCGCGCAGCGCCTTGCGGATCAGCCCGCTGCGCGTCTCCCCCAGCTTTTTGGCCGTTCGGTCCAATTCCTTGGCCGTTTGTTCGTCGAGATAGAGGTTGAAGTTCATGAGGCGTCACCGGAGATCACGATATAACCTGTTATAGGTTATATCCATGCACTGATTGTGGCAAGCGCCGTCGGGGCGCCGCCAAATGAGTTGGCCTAATCCGTCCACCGCGAATTGCGACTCCCGTCACATCCATGACTTGGACAAACAAAGGCACGGAGAGACGATGCAATGATCAACAAGCTATCCCGTAACCCTCTATCTTTCTTACGCTATCCCCCTCCAGAACTCTCCAGGCTATCCCCCTCACTCCCGCTCGATTGTTCTAAGTGATCGTAATGCCTTGAATTCCAAGCGCAAATTTTTCTGCGCACAGCGAAGAACCGTCGCCCCGATCCGTCAGAAATTTGCCCTCTTGATTTCAAACACGAATTTCGACGGTTCGCGATTTGCTCGGTTTCAGCGACCATCGGAAACGATCGGTCGATTTTTTCCAGACTCATCCAGAACGTGGTGAACACACGCCATTGAAAAGAGACCGTCTGCCGTAGCGATCATAGGTGCGAACGACCGGCACAGGGAAGTGGTCAGTGGCGTGACCTTCGAAGCTCGATTTCCGTGTCTGGCTATCGGGCACGCAACCCGAGGGCAGGAAGTCGGCACCTCTTGAACCATACCCAGCGTCATTGAACCGCTAAACGACGAAACATTCTCACCTTCAGCTGATCGAGAATGAGCAGATATGCGGCGACCACAGCCAACAGCAGGACGATGAGCTCGGGACTAACTGGCGTCATGAGAACGCCCGTGCTTGCCATTGCCGCCACGACCAAGAGATCCACGATCGAACTCAGCATCAGCAACCAACTTGGGCGGGACCGCCAGAATGGGCCGCGCTCGCGGACCAGGTAGACATTGCCCTGTCCGGTGGCCACGAGCATCACGAAAACTAGCGTCTGCAACTCTCCCAGCTTGAGGCCGAGCACGTCGCGCCCGACGAAAAAAACGGTGAAGGAAAGTATAAGAACCAGGGCCGCCAGCAGGCCGCCGGTCAGTATCAGCGTGCGCACGTTCCATCGATCCGGACGCTGCGAGTAGCCCACGTTGTCTGTGGCGATCGACATGGTGACGAAGTCGTTTGTGAACAGCAGCAGCACGATCAGCAGTGGTGTGATCACGAAGACATGGGTGACTATCACGCCGAGAGTCAGGAAGACCGCGATCTCCAACGTCTTCATGATCTTGTTGATCGTGTAGGTGAGCATACGCTGATAAATGCGGCGGCTGATCCGTACCGCGGTCAGGGCATCCACCAAACCAGGCGCGGTAAGCGCCACGCCGGCGGCGGCGCGGGCAACATCGGTGGCGCTCGCGACGGCGATGCCGACGTCTGCCTGCTTGAGCGCCGGCGCGTCGTTGACACCGTCGCCTGTCATTCCCACCACATGGCCAGCCGATTGGAGCAGCCGGATCAGCCTGATCTTGTGCTCTGGAAAGACGCGAGCGTAGACGCCGTAATCCAGCGCTCGCACACCGTCGACATGATCGAGCGCGTCGGCGGCCGCCACCGGGCCATCGATGCCGGTCCGCTGGGCGATGGCGCTAGCCGTGGCGGCATTGTCACCCGTCACCATCACGACCCGAATCCCGAGTTCTTTGAGGCCCTTCACCAGTGCCTCGGAATCGGAGCGCGGCGGATCTTCCAGGCCAACCAGGCCGGCCAGGCGCAAGGTCGTGCGGCTGCGGCCAAAGGCCACCGCAAGAACGCGCGCTCCGGAGGCCGCGAGGTCGGTGATCGCATCCGAGACGTCAGGCGCCGTGGCGATCAAGGCGGAGACTGCGCGCGGCGCCCCCTTGATTACCCAAAGCTCGCCGTCGGCGTCCTGATAGTGCCCGAGCGAATAGCGATTGGCCGGATCGAACGGAACGAGCTCTATCCGGCGCGGCGGATCGGCGAGCAGGTTGCGCGCGCCCGCCGCGCTCAAAATGGCCAGGTCGATCGGATCCTGCGTCGCCGGATCGCTGGCGAGAGCGGCGAACCGCAGCAGCTCGTCGTCTGACTCGACGGCGAAACGGTGCATCGCCGCCAGCGTCAGGCGGTTCTCCGTCAGAGTGCCGGTCTTGTCTGTGCAGAGCACATCCATGCCCGCCGCTTCTTCGATCGCGGAGAGCCGGGTCAGCAGCACGCCGGACCGCGCCAGCTCGGCCGCGCCAAGCGCGGTGGCCAGAGTGAATGTCGCAGGCAGCGCCACCGGAACCGAAGCGACCAGCAGAATCAGAGCGAATGGCAGCACGTCGCGCAGCGGCAGATCGGCCCAGGCAGCGTAAACCAGCAGGGCGGCGATCAGCACGGCATCGATCGCGATGAGAATACGGACGATCTTGAAGATCGTCACCGCCAGATGGCTCGTCGATCGCGCAGTCCGGACCTGTTCAGCCGTCTTGCCGAAATATGTTCTTAAACCGGTGGCGGTGACCTCGCCGGTGGCTTCACCGCGCCGCACAATCGCGGCCGCATAGGCCATCGTTCCGGAGCCGGCTTCGACGGCCACGGACTCGCCGGTCAGGGCGGACTGGTCGAGCAGGACTTCGCCGTCCACGATCCGGACATCGGCTGGTGAGAGATCGCCCATGCGGAGATGGACCACGTCGCCCGGAACCAGGCTAGCCGAGGCCGTCGAGCGCCAAACGCCGTCGCGGAGCACGCGCGCTGTGGCCGTCAGTCGATGCCTCAGGAGCTCAAGCGCCTTGCTGGCGCGGCCTTCTTCCACGAAGCTGATCAGTGCGTTGACGCCGAGCAGCATGGCGATGACCGCCGCCTCCCCGCCCTTCCCAAGCAGAACCTGAAGCAGAATGGTCGCTTCGAGCATCCACGGGATCGGTCCCCAAAACTTGTTCAGAAGCGTCAGCAAGGGATGCCTGCGCTGCTCGGGAATCTCGTTCGGCCCATATTGCCTGAGACGACGTTGCGCCTCGGCTTCGGTCAGGCCGAGAAGTTGAACGTCTTTCCGTGTGCTAGGTGATGACTGGCCCATTATGGTGTCACGCCGCCCTGCGAACTGGCCTGCGGCCCGCGTTCGTCGCGAACGATCGGGCAGAGCAAGCCGCCAGATATAGAACCGCTTACTGATTTCGGGAGCTTTGGCTGCCACTATCGGTCGCATCGGCCTGGCGGTTTGCGCCAAGTCCATCATGCCAGTCGACATATCATCTCGCTCGCAGCCACGATCTCACGCGGCCTCGCCAAACAAAGTTTCGATGAGCGGGCACTCCGGTAGCGTGCCGTCGCCACATTGCGCCACGACATCCTTCAGCACGCGTTCCATGCGTTTCAGGTCAGCGATCTTCGCCCGTATGTCTGCAAGATGCACGGCGGCAACGTCTCTTGCCTCGGCGCAGGGCCGGTCACGCTCGTCAGCGAGGCGCAACAGTCCACGGATCTCCTCGAGCGAGAAGCCGAGCTCGCGGGCACGCAGGACGAAGCGAAGGCGCCGCTCATGCGCGATGTCGTAGCTGCGATAACCGGCGGCCGTGCGGGGCGGCTCGGGTAGAAGTCCGACCTTCTCGTAGTAGCGCACCGTCTCGAGATTGCTGCCGGTCCGCCGGGCAAGCTCCGCCCGCTGCATGCCCTTCACTACGGCGTGATCGCGCATCGCAAAAGCCCTCTTGACCCTGTAGTGACTACAGACCCTACCCTAGGGCTCGATGAGGATTTCGGCAAGAAAAAGAGGCCAGCCATGCCTGCATCAGGTTCCGGAACGGCAGAAATGACGGCTGCGGCAGGCGTGCCAGCGCCGGAGCGCGGCGAGGTCGGGCGCCAGCGCCTGGCCGCCGTAGGCGGCATTCTCGCCGCGCTCGGCGCGGCTTCGTGCTGTGTCGTGCCTTTCGCATTGTTCACGCTTGGCGTCAGCGGAGCTTGGATCAGCAACCTGACGGCTCTCGAACCCTACCAGCCAGTGTTCGCCGCGATTGCCGCAGTGTGCCTCGGCTATGGCTTCTACCGAGTCTATCGCAGACCGAAGACCGCCTGCGCTGATGGCTCCTATTGCGCCAGCCCTTCTTCAAGCCGCGTCGCCAAAATCGGCCTGTGGACGGCGCTCGTTCTCGTCTTAATCGCCATCGGCTTCCCGCACATCGCCGTCCTGTTCCTCTGAACCAAGGAGACTTCCATGCGCAAACTTCAAGTCACCGCCACCGCGGCAGTCATCGCGGTTCTGATGTCCTGGCCGGCCTATGCAGCGGACAAGACCGTCGTCCTCGATGTGAAAAACGCGGACTGCGTGCTGTGTCCGCCGATCGTGAAGCAGTCGCTGCTGCGCGTGAAGGGCGTCAAGAATGTGGAAATCCGCCAAGCGGACCAGATGGCCGACTTCATGGCGACGGTCACGTTTGACGATACCGTCACCAATGAACCTGCGCTGATCGCGGCGACAACGAAGGCCGGCTATCCATCCCGTGTCGCGAGCGCAAATTGAGAGCTCCCGCTTGAGCGATCGTGCATTCATCGCCACTGGCGTGGTCGGCGCCATCCTGGCTGCGATCTGCTGCGCAGCACCGTTGCTCGCTGCGGCCCTCCCCTTGGCCGGCTTTGCCGCATGGATGGCGGGTGCGGGTCTGGTGGTGCTTCCGCTGGTGGTCGCGGGCCTCGGTCTCCTCGCCTGGGCCCTCCGTCATCGCCGGACAAAAGCAACGGGCTGCGACACGAAGACTCGCAAGGAAGGCGTCAAGCCATGACTGATTGCTGCGCATCCTCCTCCCGGCAACACGCCGCGGCTTCGACATCGGCAGCGCTGCCGAGCTTTGTCGTGCGGCCGGGCGTGACGTTCCCGGACTGGTCGGTCGTCACATCTCCAGCGGTCAGAGACGTCCTGCAGGCCATGATCGGCTCCGACCACGTGCTCAATCGTTGGAGCGGTTACAATCCCACGACAGACCGCGCCCGTGTGGCGCTGCTCCAGCTCTACGCCGAAAGCGGACGAGCTCCGGCGCCAGACATGCTTGCAGAGCGTGCAGGGTTGAGCAGGACGGTCCTTCGGCCTCTGCTCCAGGAGCTCCGCGGGCGCGACCTGGTCGTTCTCGATGGCGAGCGGATCGTCGGCGCCTACCCCTTCTCGGATCGCGACACAGGCCATCGAGTCACGCTGGACGGGCATGTTCTCAACGCGATGTGTGCAGTCGACGCGCTCGGCATTGGCGCCATGACCGATCGCGACGTCGCGATCGTCTCGCGCTGCCGTCATTGCGGCACGCCGATCCGGATCACCACGCGCGAGAGAGGACGCGCTCTCGCCGAAATCGAGCCGAGGGCGGCCGTCATGTGGCAAAGCATCCGCTATGAAAGCGCATGCGCCGCGACCTCGCTTTGCGCGACGACCGCCTTCTTCTGCACAGACGAGCATCTTTCCGCTTGGCGCAGCGAGCGTTCCGCCGATGAACCCGGCTTTCGGCTGTCGATCGAAGAAGGACTAGAGGCCGGTCGTGCGCTGTTCGGGCCGAGCCTCGCCGGTATCGACGGAGTATCGCGATCTCCGATCGATCCGGCATCGAAGAACACGACCGTAACAAACCGTCCCTTGCGCGCCAATGGCCGCAATGGTGGCGCCTATGATCTCGTCGTCATTGGTGCGGGCTCGGCTGGCTTCTCTGCCGCGATCACGGCCGCAGAACAGGGCGCACAGGTGGCGCTCATTGGCAGCGGCACCATCGGCGGCACCTGCGTCAATATCGGATGCGTGCCATCGAAGACGCTGATCCGCGCTGCCGAAACGCTTCACAACGCCCGTGTGGCGGCACGCTTCGCCGGCATCACTGCCGAGGCCAAACTGACCAATTGGCAGGAAACCGTCCGGCAGAAAAATGCGCTCGTCTCCGAGCTGCGCCAAGCCAAGTACATAGACCTGCTGCCAGCCTATAACGGTATCGCATATCGCGAAGGCCCGGCGCGCCTCGTCGAGGGTGGCGTCGAAGTGAACGGTGCGCGCGTCACCGCAGGCAAGACCATCATCGCGACCGGTGCCCGGCCTGCCGTGCCTGCCATTCCCGGCATCGAATCCGTGCCGTATCTCACCAGCACGAGCGCGCTCGATCTCGAGAACCTGCCGAATTCGTTGCTGGTCATCGGCGGCGGCTATATCGGTGCGGAGCTCGCGCAGATGTTCGCGCGTGCCGGGGTCAGGGTGACGCTCGTCTGCCGGTCGCGCCTGCTTCCCGAGGCCGAGCCCGAGATCGGCGCGGCGCTTACGAGATATTTCGAAGACGAAGGTATCGCGATCGTCTCCGGCATCGCCTATCGTGAGATCCGTAGAACCGGAAGCGGCATTTCACTGATCGTCACGCGCGATGGTCACGATGCGGCGATCGATGCCGATCAAGCGCTGGTCAGCACCGGGCGAGCACCCAACATCGAGGGGCTTGGCCTTGCCGAGCACGGCGTCGCTCTCTCGTCGAAGGGCGACATCATTGTCGACGATCGTATGCGCACGACAAAAACGGGCGTCTATGCCGCCGGTGACGTCACCGGGCGCGACCAGTTCGTCTACATGGCCGCCTACGGCGCAAAGCTCGCCGCCAAGAATGCGCTGAACGGCGACAGTCTGCGCTATGACAATAGTGCCATGCCTGCCATCGTGTTCACCGACCCACAGGTGGCGAGCGTCGGTTTGACCCAGGCAGCGGCCCGCAACGCCGGCCATACCGTTCGCGTGTCGACGGTCGGTCTCGACCAAGTGCCACGGGCGCTCGCCGCTCGCGATACCCGTGGTCTCGTCAAGCTCGTGGCGGATGCCAGCACCGGGCGGCTGCTTGGCGCCCACATCCTTGCCCCAGAAGGCGCCGACAGCATCCAGACCGCGGCACTCGCCATCCGGCAAGGCCTCACTGTCGATGACCTTGCCGATATGATCTTTCCGTATCTCACCACAGTCGAAGGCCTGAAATTGGCAGCACTCGGCTTTGCCAAGGACGTGGCGAAACTGTCATGCTGTGCTGGGTAAGATGACATTCACTTGTGTTCGACAACACAGCAAGGCGTGACGTAGGACGCAGCAGCACGGGTCGCAGTGAGTCGACAGCTATCGACTACTATCGGTGAGACAAAGTCGCCTTTGGTACGCTGCTCTATCCTATTCTACGCTACAGTACTCCCCGTCACTCCCACTCGATTGTTTTGAGGCATCGTAACGCGCTGATTTTTCAGCGCAATTTTTTTGTGCACTCGCCGAAGAAACCGTCTCGCCGATCCGTCAGAAATTTGCGCTCTTGATTTCAAAAGGGGAATTTCGACGATCCGTGATTTGCTCGCTTTCAGAGACTATCGACATCGATCGGTCGATTTTCGACGTTCTGCTGGGCTGTACCGCGACCGGCCTGACCAATGAAAAATACCGTCAGTGCCAACGCCAGCTCTATCAGCGGTTGGCCAAAGGACAAACAAGCGTTTCCCTCGAGGCGGCATCTTCACGCCGTGGTGCGGTGCAAGCTGTCTAAATCCGCCCTGCAGACCAGACTGAACTTCAGGAGCGGATCGGGATCGAGGCTCTTGGTCAACGCCTCGGTCGCCAGCTGTCGCAACTCCACGCTTGGCTTCAGAGAAATCTCAACGATCGCCCTAAGCACGGCCTCCGCTATGGCGACCACATTTACCGGCGCAAAGAACCGCATTCGATTGATGAGGCCGACGAGGCGTTGCTCGTCGCCGCCCAGTTCGAGCTCGTCTCGGGTGTAGGCGCGCAGAAGCAAATTCGACGCGTACATCACGAAGTCCCCGTAGACCGTCTCCCGCTTCGTGACCTCCGCTGCAACGCGCTGAAGCCGATCTTGGCTGCGGTGCGTATAGATGGCTGCCATCAGAGAGGCACCGCCTCCGAGAAGCGCTCCCAACATCGCTGACATCGGGGTCAGGAAGCTCGCATCGATGGTCATGCTGTTTCCCCCGAGGCTGGCTGAACCAAATCAGGCGCGACGAGCTTGGGTTCATCGGTCGACACCTGCGGCTCAGGCTTCCTGATCCGGAACCACGCGACGTACAGAGCCGGCAGGAAGACAAGCGTAAGGAGCGTCGCGACCGCCAGGCCGCCCATGATCGCGTACGCCATGGGTCCCCAGAATATGGTCGGCGCGATCGGCATCATGCCGAGGATCGCGGCGGCAGCAGTGAGCAGGATCGGCCGGAATCGGTGCGCGGTCGCCTCGACGACTGCATCCCACGGGTGGCGCCCACGTGCCTTCTCCTTCTCCACCTGGTCGATCAGGATCACCGAGTTGCGGGCGATCATGCCGGTGAGGGCGAGCACGCCAAGGAGCGCCACGAAGCCGAGAGGCTTGTCCGCGAGGAGGAGAGCTGCAACGACTCCGATCAGACCAAGCGGAGCGACACTAAGCACCAGGAACAGCCGGCTGAATCCCTGTAGCTGGATCATCAGCACGGTGAGGATGAGGACAAGCATCAGCGGCACGACGGCGGCGACGGAGGCCTGGGCTTTGCTGCTCTCCTCAACCGTTCCGCCTGCTGCGATATGGTACCCACTCGGCAGGCTGGCATTCAGCGCCTCGATCTTTGGCGCCAGCTCCTGTACGACCGTGGCGGCCTGCGTACCCGGCAGGATGTCGGCCTGCACAGTAACTGTGGGCTGCCTGTCCCGACGCCAGACAATGGGATACTCTTGGCCGTAATCGACGGTTGCGATCTGACTTAGGGGAACGGTGTGCCCATTCGGCAGCGGCACCTGAAGTGTCCGGATCGTCGACAGCGACACGCGCTGCTCCGGGGTCGCTCGGACCAGTACGTCGACGAGATAGATTCCACTGCGTACCTGAGTGGCGGTGACGCCAGACACCACCGCGTTCAGGGACAGCGCCAGCTGCTGCGAGCTCAGACCGAGAAGACGGGCCTGATCCTGGTCGACGCGGATTCTGACCGTGCGCGCTGGCTCCATCCAATTGTAATTCACCTTCCCGGCGCCGGCGGCGGACTGCACGGCCTGAGCGACCTTAAATGCCGTGGCACGTACCTGGTCCGGCTCTGGTCCGCTGACCCGGTATTGCAGCGGCCATCCGACCGGCGGGCCGAGCTCAAGTGGATAAACCCGTCCGACAACGTTCGGAAACTCAGTCGCGAGCGCCTGCTCGAGCTTCGTCTTTACCCGCTCCCGCTGCTGCAGCCCCCTGGTGACCACCACGAGCTGGGCGAAGAAGTCGTTGGGGAGCTGGACGTTGAGGGGGAGATAAAACCGGACGGCGCCCTGACCGACGTAGGTGGTCCAGTGGTCCACGTCCGCATCGCCCTGCAGGAGCTTGTCCACCCTCGCGGAGACGTCCCGGGTTGCGTAGATCGACGCATTTTCTGGAAGCTGCAGATCCACCAGCAACTCGGGCCGGTCGGATGATGGGAAGAATTGTTGCGGAACGAGGCGCATGCCGTACAGCGCTGCTCCGAACAGGCAAAGCGTGACCAGCACCGTGACCCAGCGCGCCCGCATCGCCAGCAGAAGGAAGCGGCGGAACGCGCGCATGATCGGACCTGGTTCTTCCGAGTGCGCCACCCTGGGCGTCTTCAGAACCCAAATGCCGAGCAAGGGTGCAAACAGGACCGCGACGATCCAGGAGGCGAGCAGTGCTATCGCCACGACGGCGAAAATCGAGAATGTGTACTCCCCCGCCGCGCTGCGCGCGAAACCGATCGGCACGAACCCCGCGATCGTGACGAGCGTACCGGTGAGCATCGGAAACGCAGTTGACGTGTAGGCGAAGCTGGCAGCGCTTTGCTTGTCCTCGCCGTGCTCCAGCCGCGAAACCATTGTTTCGACCGTGATCATGGCGTCGTCGACCAGCAGGCCTAGGGCGATGATGAGGGCGCCCAGCGAAATTCGCTGAAGGTCGATCCCGAAGAACTCCATCGCAACGAACACAGCGGCGAGGACCAGCGGGATCGCCAGCGCGACAACTGCGCCCGCGCGCATCCCAAGGCTGACCAGGCTGACCGCGAGAACGATGGCCACCGCCTCCCATAGCGCCTCCATGAAGTCGTCCACCGCATGCTCGACGGTCACCGGCTGGTCCGCGACGAGCGTCGGCTCGATCCCGACTGGCAAATTCGCTGTAATCTCCGTCATGGCGCGCGCGACGTTTCGTCCGAGAGCGAGGACGTCGCCGCCTTTGCGCATGGCGATGGCGAGCCCGATGCCCTGATGTCCATTGACACGGAACATCGGCTGGGCCGGATCGGCGGGCCCGCGGGTAACGTGCGCAATGTCGCCCAGTCGGATGATCCGCCCGTTCTTCGCGACGAAGTTGACGGCAAGAACATCTTGCTCGGACCGAAATGCACCCGAAACACGGACGAGGATCTTTTCGTCCCCAGTCTGCACCACACCCGCAGGCGTGACGGCGTTCTGGGCCTGCAGCGCGGCAATCAGTTCGGCCCGGTCGATCCCTAGGCCCGCCAGCTGCTCGGTTGAGAATTCGACGTAAACACGCTCGTCCTGGGCACCCAGAATGTCGATCTTGGAGACATCCGGCAGCTGCAGGAGCTGCTTGCGGACGTCGACGACGTAATCCCTCAGCTCTCGATCAGTGAACCCGTCCGCGGTAAAGCCGTAGACGATACCGTAGGTGTCACCGAACTCATCGTTGAAGCCGGGCACGACTCCCTGCGGCAAGGTGTTTTGGATGTCATGCACCTTCTTGCGCACCTGATACCAGATGTCCGGCACCTGCGCCGGAGGCGTCGAATCCTTCAGGTTGACGAAGATCGTGGCCTGCCCCGCAGTCGTGTAGCTTTTCAGGTAGTCCAGGTTCGGCGTTTCCTGCAGCTTGCTTTCAATGCGGTCGGCGATCTGCTCCAGCGTGTCGCCCACCGTGGCGCCCGGCCACGTGGCTTGCACCACCATGGTCTTGACCGTGAAGTCTGGATCCTCGCTTCGCCCTAGCCGGAGGTAAGACCAGATGCCTGCAGCCGCGATGACGAGCATGAAATAGGTCACCACGGAACGGTGCCGGAGTGCCCATTCGGAGAGATTGAAGCGCGTCATAGCGGGGCTCCCAGAAGCCGGACCTTCTGACCCGGACGCAGCACCTGGACCCCGGCCGTGACCACGACCTCTCCGGTTTCGAGCCCTTGCGAGATCACGACGTCCGCCGGATCGTATCGCACGACGTCTACGTTCCGCAGGGACACGGTCTGGGTTTGCGGATCGACCACCCACACCGCCGGGCGACCGTCCGACTCGGTAAGCGCGCTTGGCGGAACCTCCACCCCCTGGGGCGGCGACAGCTTGATACTGCCGGTGACGGTGGCCCCCAATGCGAAGGCCGGTGGCGCGTCGATGATCCCGACCTTGACCTGCCATGTTCGGGTGGTCGGATCGGCCTGGGGTGCCACCTCCCGGACGCGGCCGGTAGCTTTGAAGCTCGGATCGTTCGTGAGAGCGAGTTGCACCAGGGGGTCGCGCGGCCCTGTCCGTATGAGCTGCTCCGGCACGTCGAAGACGGCATCGCGTCCGCCCTGGCGCGCAAGCTGCACGACCATCTGACCGGCATGGACCACTTCGCCTGGCTCAGCTCCTTTTGCCGTGACCGCGCCCGCGGCGTCGGCAAACAAGGAGGTATAGCCCAACTGATCCTCGGCGAGGCGCACCTGTGCCTGCGCAGCATCAACCGCAGCCTGGGCGCTCAGCAGTTTTTGGTGGGCTTCGTCGAACGTGGCGCGAGGTGTCCAACCATCCTTCAAGAGCTGTTGCTGTCGGTTGAAGGTAAGTCGCGCTTGGGTCAGCACCGCCTCAAGGGCTGAGAGGTTGGCCTCCGCCGTGCGTAGCGCGTTCTGCTGGTCCTTGGGATCGAGCCGGGCGACGAGTTGCCCCGGCTTAAGGATATCGCCCACGTTGACGGGGCGCTCGATCACGCGTCCATCAACACGAAAGGCAAGGCTGACTTCGTCCTTGGCGCGAACCTGACCCGTCAGCGAGACGGTCTCGCCGTCCGCGACGCGCTCGACTGTTATGGTCCGAACGGGTCGCACCTGAGTTGCCGAAGGTGGCTTCTTGTCACAGCCCGCGACAGTTGCCGCGGCGATTACGGCGGCGAGGATTAGAGACTTGCGCATCGGTGCCTCCAGAAGCTGCGGTAAGGTCCTGGTCTGCAGGGCAGTCCCGGGCGGCTATGCCTCCTCGTGTTGCCGAGCTTGAATTGCATTGCACGGTGCAGTATAATTATCTGCACTGATGAGTGCAAGAGGGATTCGTATGGAAGCTCGCAAGAATGTGAACGAGATCCTCCCCGCTGCCCGGCGAGGTGGATCGCGGGACGTCATCGTCGCGGCAGCGACCCGCCTCTTCCTCGAGCGCGGCTTCGGTGCCGTCAGCATGGACGAGCTGGCTGCGGCCGCCGGGGTCGCACGCCGCACGCTCTATAACCAGTTCACTAGTAAGGAGGAGATCTTCCGAGAGATGCTCCAGAGCGTGTCAGGTCAGCTCGAAAACGCCTTCCCCCCGGGCGTTGAAACCCAAGGCGACGTCGAGGCGGTGCTCCGCTCAGTCGGGCGGATGATTCTGCAGCTGCACAAAAATCAGGACTATCTCGGTTTCTTACGCATGGTCGTGGCTGACTCCCGTCAGTTTCCATGGATCGCCGAGGAATTCGCGGCGGTCATGGATCCTTTGACGGAGCGGCTCGTGCGATTTCTTGCTCATATGACCTCGATGGGTGTCCTGAACTGCCGCAACCCGGTATTAGCGGCCCACCAGTTCATGGGGGCGCTGAACGATCTCTCTCTGTGGCCCTGGATGATGGGCCGCGAAAGAATACCAGTCCCAGATCAGGAACTGGTCGACGAAACGATCCAGATGTTCCTCCGGCACTACCGGGGGGCGCCGGCTAAAAGATCGCGGTCGTGATGGCACCGGATGCATCGAAACGCGGTCGCTTCAGTCGACCTTTGAGGCCAGTCGAGACCGCCGACGCGCGGAAGATCGTGATGGAAGTGCCCGGCGTGCCAAAGGACGCAGTCGACGTTAAAGTTGAAAATGAGGTGCTCCGTATCGAGGGGCGCATTGAGACCACAAACTACAACGGACTCGAACCCCTCTATACGGAATATCCCATCGGGCACTTCGCGCGCAGCTTCACACTGCCGTGGCAGGTGGACCGGCAGAACATCACCGCGCATCTCGAAGACGGGGTGCTGACGCTCACTCGCCGAAGAACCGTCTCGCCGATCCGTCAGAAATTTGCGCGCTTGATTCAAACCGGAATTTCGACGATCCGCGATTTGCTCGGTTTCAGAGACTATCGATGTCAACTGGTCGAATTTTTGAAGCGACGCGCAACAGCGTCACAATGAAGCTCCCGACAAAAATACCGTCAAGGCGGGCTCGAGAGCGATCGCGCCACACTTTACCCGGCCTCGCGAACATGTGCATGCATATGCCGATGACCTGGCTCTGCGCCATGTGCGTGCGTTTGGCTTTCCAGGTCCACTGGGACGGTGACGAGACGCCCGTGTCGGACCCCGCGCTCGGCAATCACGTGATCGGCGAGATTCTGAATTGCCTCGGTCTTGCCTTTCAGAACCGAGACCTCCATGCAGCTATCATGGTCGAGGTGAACATGCATGGCGGCGAGCGACAGGTCGTGGTGTTCGTGGAACGACCGTGTCAGGCGCTTCGATAGCTCTCGAGCTTCGTGATCATAGACATAGATCAGCGCGGCAACGCAATCCCGCGAGCTGCCGGTTTCCTCGGCAGCCTGCCTGATCCCTGCGCGCGCGAGATCGCGGACGGCTTCCGACCGGTTCTGATATCCGCGCAAGGCGATGATGCGGTCGAGCTCGGCCATCAGATCGTCATCGAGCGTAATGGTGATGCGCCGCATCTCCGAATCCTCCGAAGGCTCCTCTGAGGGAGTATGATCTTTTTCTATAGACATCATACCATCGGCGCACCTAAGATCGCCGGGATGGTTCCCCGCGAGGGGATAAGAGGGAATGCGGTGCGGGCGATTCGCCCAATGCCGCGGCTGCCCCCGCAACTGTAAGCGGCGAGCCTTGCATCATCGAAGCCACTGGGAAACCGGGAAGGCGGCGCAAGGCAGTGACCCGTGAGCCAGGAGACCTGCCATCGACCGCGGTCATGCGCGGACGCATCGGGCGGGGTGATCCGATGAGAGATCGGGTGCTCGCGCATTTTCTTCTGCGCTGATCTCTTCCGTTCGCAGTGACCGGCAAGTTCGGGACTGCGTCCGGGGGGATCACGATTTTCACGAGCCATCGACAATCATCATCGGCCGCATCCACGCAAGCGTTCGATACCACAGCCTATGTTAGCCACGACAGTTTCACGCGCTGGGCCGGTCAGCGGGCACAAATTGAGAATCGGACCACACTGGGCGGCACGGTCCGCAAGGTGTGGACCGGCAACATCGGCAATGCGCTGCCGATCGAATTGCTGATCGGCGGCGATTATCGGACAGATCTGGTTGACGCCACCCAATACCCGTCCGCCGATCAGCACCAAATCGGAGGTGACGTGGTCGGACTGGCATATGCCGCGCACGGTGTCGGAGCATTCTCGCAGATTCAGGTGAAGCCGCTCGACTGGCTCAAGCTGACGGTCGGCAGCCGCTACGACCATTTTTTCTACGACGTTCACAATCACCTCGACTCCGTCAACTCCCCGGCGATCAACTCCGGCGTTTGGAGCCCGAAGGTCGGCATCGCCGTCACCCCGATCAAAGGCGTTGAGCTCTACGCCAACTACGGCGAAGGCTTTGGCTCGCCGAGCGTGGTCGACGATCTCCTCTCGAACCCGGCCTTGCAGCCGATGAAGCTCGTCAGCAAGGAAGTCGGTATCCACATCACGGCCCTGCCTCGTACCTCGCTCTTGGTCGACGCATGGACGACCGATATTGCCAACGAAAGCTTCCAGGCGGCGCCGGGACTGCCGGAGCAGAATATCGGTCGGTCACGGCGAAGCGGTTACGATGTCGAAGCGCGCTATCGGCTGCGGTCCGGCGAGGCCAGCGCCATCTCGCTCTTTTCCAATCTCGGCATCGTCTCCGCTCATTTGATCGATCAGGGCCCCGCCGCAATCTACGTGCCGTATCCGAGCGATCGGCTCAGCGAGTTTGCCGTCAACTTCGGACCTCTGTGATCAGGATGACGGATGAGTTGGAAGGAATATAGGCATGGTCTCGCAGTTCATGACCAACGACAAGATCGATAGTCGCGGCGTTGGATTGCAACGCAGGATTGTCGGGCTCTACATACTGCTGATCGGCGCCAATCTCTTCGTCTGGGCTTGGGCGCTTCTCGCCTTCCGCAGTCATCCAATCCTTCTCGGTACGGCCTTTCTTGCCTACACCTTTGGGCTTCGTCACGCCGTCGATGCTGACCACATCGCCGCCATTGACAACGTGACAAGAAAACTCATGCAGCAAGGCCAGCGACCGGTAGCGGTCGGCTTCTTCTTCTCGCTGGGGCATTCAACAATCGTCGTGCTCGCCTCGGCGGCCATTGCTGCCACGACGACGGCGCTGCGAGGCCACTTCGAGTCATTTAAGGAGGTTGGCGGCCTCATCGGTACGAGCGTTTCGGCTCTTTTCTTGTTTGCTGTCGCCGGCGCCAACATCTTCATCCTGTGCGCGGTCTACAGGACATTCCAACGCGTGCGCGGCGGCGGGAAATTCATCGAGGAAGACTTGGATCACCTCCTGGCGCAGCGGGGCGTTCTGGGGCCCATTTTCCGGCCCCTGTTCCGCCTGGTGGCGAAGAGCTGGCACATGTACCCTCTGGGGTTCCTGTTCGGTCTCGGCTTCGACACCGCCACCGAGATCGGGCTTCTCGGCATTTCCGCAGCCGAGGCTTCGAAGGGCCTCCCTGTCTGGTCAATCATGGTTTTCCCAGCGCTCTTCACTGCGGGGATGTCCCTTGTCGACACTAGCGACGGGGTTTTGATGCTCGGCGCCTATGGCTGGGCCTTCGCCAAGCCGATCCGCAAGCTCTACTACAACCTCACGATAACGTTCGTCTCAGTGTTGGTCGCCCTTCTCATCGGCGGCATCGAGGCGCTCGGACTGCTTGCCGATGAACTGCATTTGGAGGGGCCATTCTGGAGCCTGATCAGCACGCTGAATGACAATTTCGGCAGCATTGGCTACCTCGTGATTGCAGTCTTCGTCGTGAGTTGGCTCGGTTCAATCGCACTCTATCGTATCAAGGGATACGACAACATCGAATTGGTCAAAGGGGACTGACCAGGAGCGAGCGGGAGCGGAACCTTGGAGGAGGATGCTGATCCCGCCGATTTCTGCGACAGCCTACGCTACAGCCCCCTCGCCGCAAAATAGCACTTCCCTTTGTCGCTGCTTCGGCTCAGATGGAGCTGCCACGGGAAAGGAACAGCAAACGGACCGACGAGACGGTGGAGTGACGACACGCCGCAAGCAATTGCACATGTGGCTAAGAGATGGCGCAAGGACGTGAAAAAGAGACGTGCATTCCACATTGCTCTAGCAATGCCCGTCACTCCCACTCATCCATATTAAGTCATGCTAAGCGAGAAACTTGGCGTGCGAGCCGATGGCGAATGATTGCTGATCGTGCTAATACCATCTCGACGGTGTGAAGGCATGATCGTCTTCGTCGCCGAAAATGCGGCCGCGAACCGCTTCTCGACCGCCCCTGTTGCCCAGCAGGCAGGAGCGAGACTTACCCCCAAACCTCCCGCCACGCGGCGAACTCGGACGGCCTGATCTGGTAGCGCGCGAAATTTCCCTCATGGAGGCCGAGAAGCTCGCTCTCCGCTGTTTCGCGAAAGCGTTCGCGCTCCGCCTCATCAATGTGCCCGCTCGTCCACGTGGTGATGTGCTTGGCGGCCTGCTTCTTGTCCATCTGCCCGCGAACGACCGCGCCGACCACTTCACGCAGCGCCGCCCGATGCCTGAGCCTGAACGGATCGGGTTCGCCGAGCGATTGCCTGACGGCGGCATAACGCGCGGCGGAACGTTCGTAAGCCCAGAGAAACACGTCGCGCAGCAACTCGGTCTTGTTCAACTCATAGACGCCAAGCACGGCGTCGGTGTAGGTGCTGCGCGGCACGCCGTCGAAGGAGAGTGGCGAGAGATTCCTTTTGATTAGGGGGATGTTTGCGGAGAGACGCGACACCCGTTTGTTGACGTCGTCGAAAGGCTGCAAATACGGGAGCTGCACCATGACGAAGAACGCCTGCTCGAACGGATCGGTAATGGCTGCGGCTGTCGCGAGGATCTGGTCGAAACACTTTTCGATGAGCTGCGGCACTTCAAGCGGATGGAAGGAGGACCGCTCGATGGCGACGCCGATGCGGCGGAGTCTGCCCGCCGCGTCGGGATCCGCGAGCAAGTTGTTTGCGAGCAGCGCGTGGAGATTGAGGATGGTGTAGCGGTTGAAGCCGATCTCCTCTGCGGTGCCGACTAGGAATTCGATCGCGTCCTTGTGGTTGAGGATCATCTGCGCCTCGAGGCGCTCCTTCCCTTCCGCCTCCTCGCCAAGATCGATGA